>CAVPFT010000019.1:0-467793 GCA_963703795.1 uncultured Actinomycetota bacterium
TAGTCAGGGGCGCGGTGCCCGCAGTGCAGGTCCGTTTCCCCGTCCCCCTTTCAATCCGTGCGTGCGGTTCTCCCGCACACGGCTTACCGATGATCTTCTTGACATGGTTACGCAGCCTTCGGGTAGCGGATGGTGCCACGAAGTCGGTGCAGGCCGTGCCCGTTGAACCACTCCTCAGTCCACTGATCAGCTTGTCCGGCACGCAGGTTGCGGCCCCGCTTCTTAACCATCAAGCGGAACAGCCGATGCACCACGTACCAGTCGGCCTGGCGGAACTTGTTGGCAGCATTGCCGGTGCGAAAGTAATTACCCCAACCACGCAAGATCGGGTTCAAGTCCGCGATCACGTCCCGGATATCGATCCCGACCCGATTGCGGCCAGTACGGTCACGAACCTTGGCCCGCAACCGCTTCATGGCCGTTTGGCTGGGCCAACGGTGCAGGTAGTAACGGACAATCCGCTTCTGCTCCCACAACCGCCCCGACATGCGGGCCCGGAAATGACAACCCAGAAAGTCCAGGCCCTCACGACCGTTCCGCAGATCGACCACCTTCGTCTTGCCCGGATGCAGCCGCAACCCCAACCCGGTCAGGATTTCTCCCACCGCCGCCAGGGCACGCTCGGCTTGGACCGCACTGCGGCACAACACCACACCATCATCGGCGTAGCGCACCAACTCACCCACCTTGCGGCGGGAGAGCTCGATGTCGAGCACATGCAGGAAGATGTTGGCCAACAGTGGCGAGATCACCCCGCCCTGTGGAGTGCCCGCGACCGTCCGCTGCACCACCCCATCGACCAAGACTCCTGCTTGCAGCCACAAACGCAGCAGTTTGAGCACCCGCCGATCCGAAACCCGCCTACCTACCTGCGCAAGCAAACGCTCGTGGTCGATCTCGCCGAAGAAATTGGCGATATCGAACTCGACCACGAACTGGTAGCCCTCGATGAACCCGGTCCGCAAGCGTTCCATCGCCATCGTCGCCGACCGCTTCGGCCGAAACCCATACGAGCACGACATAAAGTCAGCCTCGAAAATCGGTTCCAGCACAATCTTGGCCGCCGCCTGGGCCACCCGGTCTCGCACCGTCGAATCCCCAACGGCCGCTTACCACCTCGTGGTTGGGGATCTCCACCCGGCGCGCCGGCGCCGGACGGTACACACCCTCGCGAAGGTCCCGACGCAACTCACGCAACATGCGGTCCACGCCGTAGTCCTCCACCGCGACCAAAGTGACACGATCCACCCCGGCCGCGCCCTTGTTCTTGCACACCCGTTCCCACGCCTCCCACAAGACGTCACCCCTGCAGATACGGTCATACAGGGCGTGGAAACGCCGACCCGAAGACTGCTTGGCCGCAGCCCATAGCGCACGTTGCAGTTGTTGCACTTTCACCGGCGAGACCACCAACGGCCCTTCGTCAGCTACGGCAAGCGATGCCTTGCCGGGGTGGTTGGACCGAGATAACTCGGTCATGCCCTCACGCTTACCCGCTTCGTGCGCGTGATCAAAGTTGGGGCCCTTTCCTCCCGGCGCGTTATGTTGCACGCCGATCAGCGGTACTACGACCCCATCGGACTCCCGCTGCCCTCCAAGAGCTTTCACCATCGGCTTATACCCCTGGTCTTTGCCCGACGCAGGCCAGGCAGACGGGTCTCTCCTGTTCCGAACCAGACTGTGTGCACGTGCCGCCTCCCGTACCCCGGAAGGACCCGACAAGCTGACCCCGGACCAAGGCTCGCCGGACATGGCCTTCGCCGTGACATGAGCGGCTCGGCTCCTCCGTTGTATCTGTGACGAGGCTGCAGAGTTCGCTTAACGCTACGGCCCGCGCACTTGCTCCCTCCGAAGAGGCTCTCGACGCCCCGCTTAGCCCGCCGCCTCTCGACGACGAACCGGGGCCTGCTACCCGGCGCTCCGGTGCTTACCGGGACGGACTCCCACCCGCTAGTCCAGTCCAACTTGCAGGACGCAACACGCAGACAGTCTAGGGGTGGCGCCGCCCAGGAGTGGCGCTGCCGCCCGGGCGCCGCGGCGGACGTTTTCACCGCCCGTGGGCGGGTGGCCGTCCCATGATCGGCCTCGCCCGAGGCTTCGGGCAACCGATAACGCGGTTCGCTTATCGCTGGAAGATTTGCCGTCCAATAGGCCTGATCTTCGAGATAATCTTTGGACGCTTCGTATTGTGATTCGCAGTCAAGTAAATCCTGCAACGAGCCGAAGATCGAAGGCGTGATCGGTGCGCCAGAAACGATTGCTGAGTACACTGACGCAATTCTCTGGCAAACCAGCGCAAGGCCGAATCCGTCTATGACTATATGGTGGCAGCACGCAAATAAATAGAATTCATCTGCCCGTGTTTGGAATAACAGAATTTGAAACAGCTAGCCAGTGAACGGCATAGACGTGCGTTGAATAGATGACGCTATCTCACGCGCTTCCCGCACGGGATGGCGCGAGCCGCCCAGGTCAAAAAAGGTCAGCTCCACATCTGGGTAGTCATCGCGCTTTGGAGTACCTGGCCATCCGACTCGGAAAAGGCGGCCCTGACCGGTTTGGCCTCGCGCACCACTTGGCCGATCGCCCACTCCAGGGCATCACGCTCTACGAAGCCCTCGATTTTCACGAATAGGCCGAGCTGCCACTCCGCTCCCGAGTGGCCCGTTTCCTGCGCAAGCCAAATATCGAGCTGTCCACGCGTCACCGGTAATGCGCGGTCGCCGAACTCCATCCAACCCCCAAGTCGAGCCGGTTAGCCGATCAGGCCCCCTGGCCCTCTGCCAACCTTTGGCGCAGACTCTTCGGCCGTATATCGGGCCAATTCTGTTCGATGTATTCCAGACACGCAGCGCGGTCCGCTTCGCCATAAACCACCTGCCAGCCGGCTGGAATTTCGGCGAAGGTCGGCCACAGGCTGTGTTGCTCCTCGTCGTTGACCAAGACGAAGAAGCTGCCATTGTCGTCGTCGAACGGATTAGTACTCACGATTCCCCCATAAGAATTGATCTTGTGGATCCCTGAATGGCCGTCGGCCGGATGCTACCGCATTGGCCATGTTTCCACTCGATTTGGCTGAAATTAGCGCACACGGTCGACACAGATCTTGATTGAGACCGTTGCGAGGGTCGTCGGGTATGGGTCGACGGCGGTGGCGGTACTGATAGTAGATGACCCGAGCCGCCATGCCTTTAAACACAGACGAGTCCCCTCACGCGTTCGGTCGAAGCCCCTGACCAGGGAGGAATCATGACCGCCTCAAGGCCGCTCCGGCGCCGCGGCCGTGACGAATGTCATACGCCGCGACCCGGGCGTTCCTCGTCCTGCGGCGAAGTTAACGCGGGCCGGTCAGCGCGGCGACAGGAACGCCTGCAGGGCGACCGAATAAGCGGCCACATCGTGGGCGCCCATCAACTCCCGCGCGGAATGCATCGCAAGCTGTGCGGCACCGATATCGACGGTGGGGATGCCGGTCCGGGCCGAGGCCAGCGGGCCGATCGTCGACCCACACGGCAGGTCGGCGCGGTGCTCGTACCGCTGCAACGCGACCCCCGCCTGCCGGCAGGCCAGCTCGAACGCCGCCGCGGTGCGTCCATCGGTGGCATATCGCAGATTCGGATGCACCTTGAGCACCGGCCCGGCGTTGACCTCGATCGGGTGACTGGGCTCGTGCCGCTCCGGGTAGTTGGGGTGGGTGGCATGGGCCATGTCGGCCGAGGCCAGCAACGACGCCGGCAGCCGGCGCAGGAAGTCTTCCCTGTTGCCCCCGGCGGCCAGCACGATCCGTTCCAGCACGGTGCCCAGCAGGTTGGACTGCGCTCCGTGGTCGGAGGACGAACCGACCTCCTCGTGGTCGAAGAGCACCAACACCGGCCGGAAGCCTCGCGGCGCCGAGGCCGGTTCCAAGGCCAACAATGCCTCCATACCCGCATAGCAGCTGGCCTGGTTGTCCAGCCGAGGCGCGCTCAGCAGGTCCGCGTCAGCTCCGATCACCGTCGACGGGGTCAGATCGTGCGTCATCAAGTCGGCGCCCAGCACGTCGCGCGCCGCCACGCCGGCCCGCTCGGCGATGTAGTCCACGAACGAACCCCGTTGTCCCCCAACCCCCCAAACCGCGTTGACGTGTCGCTGCGGGTCCAACGTCACCGACCTGCGGTCCTCGGCCAGGTGGATCGCCAGCTGAGGCACCCGCAGGATCGGATCGTCTATCCGGACCAACCGGTGGCTGATCCCGGCGCCGTCCCGCACCGACAGCCGCCCACTGATACCCAGGTCTCGGTCCAGCCAGGAGTTGAGCCACGCTCCCCCGTACGGCTCCAGCGCCACCACCCGCCAACCGGCAACCAGCCGGTCCGGATGCTGCTTGACCCGAAGGTTGGGGCTGTCGGTGTGTGCGCCGACGATCCGGAACGGACCGTCGGGCCCGTCCGAGTTCCAGGCCACCAGTGAGCCGGCCCGCACGGTGAAGTACCGGCCCGGTTCGTCCGGCCACCGATCCGTTTCGCTGAGTTCGGCATACCCTGCATCGACCAGCCGAGCGGCCACCGTGGCGCAGACATGAAGGGGTGACGGGGACGCGTCGATGAATTCGCAGAGGCCCGCGGCGCACGCCGACATGCAGAACATCATGGCTGTCCCGGGTGGCGGCGTTCACGCTGGGCCTGATTGCGCGGCTCCTTCCTCGCGCCGGTTCCGGCGCTCTCGGAAGTTTGGGGTCGCCACGCTGGGCCTGAATGCGCGGCTCCTTCCTCGTGCCGGTTCCGGCGCTCAGCGTCGCCACGCTAAGGTCTGCAGAGTGTCTCCGGTTCAGCCGCAACCCGTTCTCGCAGCCTTGACGCCCGCGGCGATCTTCCTCGTCGTCACCATCAACGAAGGCGGCGAAGAGACCGTGCACGACGCGTTGCCGGAACTGTCGGGGCTGGTGCGTGCGATCGGCTTTCGCGACCCGACGAAGCGCTTGTCCGCGATCGCCTCGATCGGCTCCGACGCCTGGGACCGCTTGTTCGGGGGGCCGCGGCCCGCCGAGCTGCATCCGTTCATCGAGCTGACCGGACCCCGCCACAGCGCCCCGGCCACCGCCGGCGATCTACTGTTCCACATCCGTGCCGAGACAATGGATGTCTGTTTCGAGTTGGCCGGCCGGATCCTCAAGTCGATGGCGGGTGCCGTCACGGTGGTCGACGAGGTCCACGGCTTCCGGTTCTTCGACAACCGCGACCTGCTTGGCTTTGTCGACGGCACCGAAAATCCCGACGGCCCAATCGCGTTCAGCGCCACCACCATTGATGACGAGGACCCCGAATTCGAGGGCTCGTGCTACGTCCATGTGCAAAAGTACGTCCACGACATGTCGTCATGGGAGTCGCTTTCGGTCACCGAGCAGGAAGGCGTGGTCGGCCGGACCAAGCTGGACGACATCGAACTCGATGTAAAACCGGCCGACTCACACATCGCGCTCAACGTCATCACCGACGACGACGGCACCGAGCTGAAGATCGTGCGGCACAACATGCCGTTCGGCGAGGTCGGCAAGGGCGAGTACGGCACGTACTTCATTGGGTATTCGCGCACGCCGCAGGTCACCGAACGAATGCTGCAGAACATGTTCTTGGGCGATCCGCCCGGCAACACCGACCGCATCCTGGACTTTTCGACCGCGGAAACCGGCGGGCTGTTCTTCTCGCCCACCGTCGACTTCCTGGACGATCCACCGCCCCTACCCGGACCGCTGGTGCCGGCGCGGCCGGCCGCGCCCGCCTCTGGCGCTTCTGACCTCGCCTCTTACCAAGGCTCACTTTCGATCGGCAGCCTGAAAGGAACCCCTTGATGAACAACCTCTACCGCGACCTGGCACCGGTAACCGAAGCCGCTTGGGCCGAAATCGAACTGGAGGCCACTCGTACGTTCAAACGCCATATCGCCGGGCGCCGCGTGGTCGACGTCAGCGAGCCCGGGGGCCCGGTCACCGCGGCGGTCAGCACCGGTCGGCTGACCGACGTGCAGGCACCGACCGACGGCGTGGTCGCTCACCTACGGGCGAGCAAACCCCTTGTCCGACTTAGAGTTCCGTTTGCCCTGTCACGCTATGAAATCGACAACGTCGAGCGCGGTGCGCAGGACTCCGACTGGGATCCGGTCAAAGCCGCGGCCAAGAAGCTGGCGTTCGTCGAAGACCGCGCCATCTTCGAGGGCTACCCGGGCGCGTCGATCGAGGGCATCCGCACCGCCAGCTCGAACAATCCGCTGACGTTGCCCGAGGATCCTCGCGACATGCCCGATGCCATCTCGCAGGCATTGACCGAACTGCGGCTGGCCGGTGTCGACGGCCCGTATTCGGTGCTGCTGTCCGCCGACGTCCACACCAAAGTCAGTGAGACCACCGAACACGGATATCCGATCCGGGAGCACCTGAACCGACTGGTTGACGGCGACATCATCTGGGCGCCGGCAATCGATGGCGCCTTCGTGCTGACCACCCGTGGCGGCGACTTCGATCTGCAGCTGGGCACCGATGTCGCGATCGGTTACAGCAGCCACGACGCCGACACCGTGCAGCTTTATCTGCAGGAGACACTGACATTCCTGTGCTACACCGCCGAGGCGTCGGTCGCGCTCGGCCCGTAGCAGTCAGAGGTCCAGCACCAAGTCGGTTTCCGGAGCGGCCGAGCAGATGAGCACCGTTGCCTCGTCGGGCTTTTCCAACGGCGATTCGACGTATGTCGCCGTTCCGGCAACGACTCCGGTCTCACACACATGACATACCCCGCTTCGGCACGAGAAGCGGGTTGGGACATCGCAGGCCTCGGCCAGGTCGAGGATATTGCCGTAATCGGCGGACCAGTTGACCGTGAGCCCGCTGCGGGCGAACGTGATCGACGGCCCGGTTCCGGGCGTTCCCGCCGGCGGATGTGGCCGCTTGCGCGCGGCACCGTCGACGATGCCCGGGTTGATCGCCGGGAGGGCCCCGAACAACTCGGTATGGATCCGCGTCGCGCCGAGGCCCGCGGCGGTGAGGGCGTCGCGCATATCGGTCATGAATTGCGTTGGACCGCACAGGTATACGGCGGCATCTGGCGGTAGGTTCAGCGCCGCGATCGCCGACCGGCTCAGGCGTCCCTGCGTCTGTGTATAGGAAACCAGCTCCCGGGCACGGGGCAACGATTCGAGCAGGGTTGCGACTTCGGCTGCAAAGGCGTGGGTTTCGCGATTGCGGGTCGTGTGCAGCCACCAGATGTGGCGACCGCTGCGGCCGGCCGCCAGCGCATACAACATCGCCAAAACGGGAGTGATGCCGATTCCCGCCGAGAGCAGGACGACCGGGCCGCTGCCATCGGTGAGGTAGAAGTCGCCGCGCGGGGCGGCGGCCTCGACGACAGATCCCGGCGCGATGTGGTCGTGCAGCCATTGGCTCACCAGACCATGGTCTTCACGCTTGACGCTGATGCGGTAATCCCCCGCGGACGGGTCACCCGATAGCGAGTAACTGCGCAGCGGCGCCGGCTCGCCCGCACCCGGGATCCTCACCGTCAGGTACTGACCGGGAAGCGCCGGCGGCAGCGGGCGACGGTCATCGGCCTCCAACCGTATTGACAGCACCTGTGGGCTTTCCCGGCGCACAGCGCTGACCCGCAACGGGCGAAACCCGTTCCACCCCGGCTCGATTCCGACCGGCGGCGCAGCAGGGGTCTCGTGCTCCCTCAGCATGTCGCGGAACGACTGCTGCCAGCCGGGACTCAGCGCCGGGACGTCGACGATCTTGCGGAGTTGTTCGGTGTTGCGGTTCGGCAGATACAACAGCGCGTCGACGTCGGCGACGCTGAGTTCGTGGCGGCCACGGCGGGTGCGAACAATGTCGTCGCCCGCACGCACCCGCCCTTCGGTGATGACGCGGAGGTAGAAGCCCGGGCGATGCTGGGAGACAAGCAAATTGGGCATGTCCGGTTCGTTCAGCCGCACACCAACCCGAAAGCAGGTGACCCTTGGCTGGGTGACTTCGAATTCGGCGTTACCGATGCGGTAACGGTCGCCGATGCAGACTTGGTCATCGACCAGCCCACTGACGGTGAAGTTTTCGCCGAAGTGGCCGGGTTCGAGGTCGTCGCGGCCCAGGTAGGTCTTCCAGAATTCGTACGACTCCGTCTGGTACACCATGACGGCGCGTTGTTCACCGCCGTGGCCGGCGAGATCTCCCTGCCCATCACCGTCGAGGTTCGGGCGGCGCGCCATGACCGGCCCCTCGACGGGGGTCTTCCATATCCCGGTGTAGATGGTCTTGCCCCGCCACTGCACGTTCTTCGGCATGCCCACATTGACCGAAACAAGCCTGCCCACTGTGTCTCCTCGGCGTATGTAGACCTAGACGTTGCCATAGACCTTTACCTAGATCCGGCTTGTCCCCAACGTGTTACCCGTCGTGCGATTGCTCCTCTGGTCTGATAGGCCGGCAGCGGCCCCCCGCGCGCGGCCATCGCACAGCTCAGGCCCAAATTGGGATGGTTGGCCCAGAATATGCCAACCGCGTGTACAGGGCAACACTTGCGCGCCGCACGTCTTGGTGCATACTGGGTCATACAACCCAGAATCGCAGCGCGGTGGGTTTCGGAGGCGCAGGAGGGACGTCATGCCGGCTGTTCATCATCGATACGCGACCGTCGACGGTCATCGGCTGTTCTACCGTGCAGCGGGCAATCCGGATTCGCCCGCGCTGGTGCTCTTGCACGGGTTTCCCACCAGCTCGTACATGTTCCGCGATCTGGTTCCGGCGCTCGCCGACCGTTACCACGTGATCGCACCGGATCACCTGGGATTCGGGCTCTCCGACGCACCGCCCGTCGAGGAGTTCGACTACACGTTCGATGCCCTGACCGACCTCACCGCGAGCCTGCTGCGCACACTCGGCATCGATCGGTACGCCATGTATGTACAGGACTACGGCGCCCCCATCGGCTGGCGGCTGGCGCTTCGCGATCCGTCCGCAATCACGGCGATCATCACCCAAAATGGCAACGGTTACGACGCCGGGTTCGTCGAAAGCTTCTGGAAGGTCGTGCAGGCCTATCAAAGTGAGCGGACGCCCGACACCGAAGCCGCGGTGCGGCAGTTCCTCACGCTGGACGCCACCCAATGGCAGTACCTCACCGGGGTGCCCGACGAAACGCTCGTCGACCCCGAGTCCTGGTATCACGACTACGCACTGATTTCCCGGCCCGGCAACGATCTGGTGCAGCTGAAACTCCTGCGGGACTACGCCACCAACGCGCCGCTATACCCGCGCCTGCACGAGTACTTTCGTGCCAGCCGGGTGCCACTGCTGGCGGTGTGGGGCCGCGGCGACGAGATCTTCGGCCCGGCCGGTGCCGAAGCGTTCGCCGACGACCTACCCGAGGCCGAGATCCATCTGCTCGACGGCGGGCACTTCCTGTTGGAGTCCGCACTGGACGAGGTCACCGGGCTGATCCGCGGGTTCCTCGCCAGGGTTCACGTGCCCGCCTGATTTGGGCCCGGGGCGGCACACCCCGGCCCGTATCTGCCAATGGGCTGGATATCCCATAATCGGGAGCGCCCGCGGGTTAGCCTCACTCGATGGCCCATCCGGAGTCGCAAGACGAAAAGCGGTTGACCCCCAAGGGGCGCGCCACCCGCGACCGGATCGTGCACGCGGCCGCGACGTTGATCGTCACCGAGGGCCTGGCGGCGTTCAACATGGACAACGTGCGCAAAGCCGCGTCGGTCAGCGGTTCGCAGCTTGCCCACTATTTCACGGACAAAAGCGCGCTGATTCGCGCGGTGATCGGGCACCAAATCGGGGTGGTGCTGGGCTTTCACCGCCAGCCCAAGCTTCGGGGCCTGGATTCATTCGTCGACTTCGAGCGCTGGATCGACCTAAACATGCGCTACCTCAGGCGGATCGGATACTTCGGCACGCCCACCTACCATGCCCTCGCCGGGCAGCTGGCGAAGTCCGACGACGCTACCCGCGAAGCGCTGGCGTCCGGCTACCGGCAATGGGTCGAGCTGCTCGCGGAGGCGATCCAGCGAATGAAAGTCGGCGGCGCTCTGGTCGCGGATGCCGACCCGCGACAGCTGGCGCAGGTCATCGTCAGCGCTCACCAGGGAGGTGGCACGTTGGCCTTCACCTATCGGGCGGAATGGCCGCACGCCGATGCGCTTCGTTTCGCGGTCAACTATCTGCGCATGTTCGCCACCGATGCCGCCGAGCGGGTGCCGCGCCCGCCGCGCCGTTCACGCGGCCGGCGACCGACAAGAAAAGCCGGCTGACTCAGCTGCACCAAAGGTGGCAACGTGTCTGAACACACCACGTCGCGGTTCACCCGCAAGGGGCTGGCGACCCGTACGCGCATCGTTGACGTCGCCGCCCGTCTTATGTTCGAGCGCGGCGTCGCGAACACCAGCATCGACCAGGTGCGGCGCACCGCCGGGGTCGGCGGATCGCAGATCTCGCACTACTTCCACGACAAGCGCGATCTGACCCGTCACGTCGTCGCCGCGCGCCGCAACGAGGTACAGGCCTTTCACACCCAACCGCGGTTGAACGCCCTGGACAGCCTCGATGCGCTGCAGGCCTGGGCCGACGCGTGCGTGTCCGACATAGACGCCGTATACCGCGTGGGCGGTTGCGTCTACGGTTCCCTGGCCGGTGAGTTGATCGAGGCCGACGACCAGATCCACGGCGATCTCTCGGCCGGCTACGACGAGTGGATCGAGCTGTTTGCGGCCGGCCTCACGGCGATGCGGCGCCGCGGCGATCTGCGGCCCGAGGCCGACCCACGGCACCTGGCCGTATCCCTAGTCACCGCGCACCAGGGCGGCGCGATGGTCACCTACGCCACCGGTGATCCGCAACCACTGCTGGTCGCAGTCAACGCGGCCGTCGACTACGTCCGATTCTTTGCGGCGCGTCCCGCGCCCCGTAAACGCGGATCCCCGTCGGCCCGGCGCACCACCAAATCCTGACCTGCGAGCCCTGCCCGCACCCTGGACATGTTTGGGTCTGTTGGCCCATAATAATGGGTTAGCTGGCCCATTAAGTCGGAAGCGGGCAAACGGGGGCATTATCGCCGCGGTTCCGCTTCGCATGTCGATATACGAAGGCCTACTAACGATTTGGGAGAGGCACGAATGTCCGCGATCAGTTCAACCCAACTGCCCACCGCGCCGGCCGTGGTACGGGAACGACCCGGCGGGGAAACCATGCGGGCGATCATCCCGATGCCGTCCTCGATTTTCGTTGGCAACAGCACCATCCTCGACTCGCTCGACATGCTGCGCCGCGGCGGGTCCGCCTGCCTGGCCGGATGGCTGGGGGGACTTGCACCCATCGGTGACTTCAATCCGCTCGCGCGTATGGCGAGCGGCGTGAACTTCACGTTCTTCGCGAGCCCCGTCTTCGGCAATCCGGGCTTCCCGGTGTCGGACGTGCCACTGAGTGACATCGCGCAGCAGGTGGCCGACGGCAAGCTCGACGCGAAGCCGACGCGCGTTTTCTCGTTCGACCAGATTCGCGAGGCACACGCAGTGATGGAGGCGGGAGAAGCCGGGGGAAAGATGGTCGTCGTCATGGATTAGGTCGCGGCCACAAATTCGAAGGGACATGACGATGGGTTTGGCTTGGCAACAAGGACCATTGGCGACCGGGTCAGTGGGGCACTTCCTCACCGAACAGCCGATGCCGCCGCGGCTGCTGTTCGCCGAACCGTTGCGGCGACGCATGAGGGTGTCCTTCGCGGACCGGTGGATCGCCGACAGCGAGGACGTCATCCTGCTACACGAACCGGGCCGCTACCCGGTCGCCTATTTCCCCCTCGGCGATATCGAAGCCGGGATCTTGACCGCCGAGGACCGAGTGACGCAGCACCAAGACCTGGGCGACACCCAATGGTTCACGGTCGAGGTCTCCGGCCGGGAGGCCAACCACAGCGCCTGGCAACACACCGGGCTGCCGCCGCACGCGAACGTTCTGGACGGGCGGCTGGCATTCGCCTGGCGCGCAATGGACGCCTTCTACGAAGAAAACGAACGCATTGTCGGGCACGCCGCCGATGCGTATCACCGCATTGACATCCGCTCTACCTCACGGCATCTCGTCGTCCGAGACGGCGAGCGGGTGATCGCCGACACGAAGCACCCATTGGCACTATACGAGTCGGGATTCGCACCCCGCTGGTACGTTGCACGCGAGGATATCGACGAAACGACCCTCAAACTCGATGAGCTACAGACCTTTTGCCCGTACAAGGGGATATGTTCCTACTACGACATCGGTAGCCACAAGATCGGTAGCCACAAGCGCGCCGCCTGGTCCTACATCAACGCCTGGCCCGAAGTCGGGCGAGTAACCAACCTGGTGTCCTTCGAACCGGACAAGATCGACGTGTATCTCGACGGCAAACAGCTACACCTCGAGCCCGGACAGACCGTCCTCCCCCACGGCGTCGACCGAGGACTCGACACCGATGAGGTGCTCCGCAAGACCCCCACCGGAAGCGCTCAATGAAAACACCGGCCGTGCTCGTTTTCGATGTGAACGAAACGCTCATCGATATCGACGCTCTGGCACCGCTTTTCGGGGAACGTTTCGGCGACGAGCGGGTGCTCCGCGAATGGTTCGGCCAGCTCGTCATGTACTCGATGACCGCGACCCTGGCGGAATGCTATGTCGACTTTTTTACGCTCGGCCAGGGCGTATTGCGCATGCTTGCCGACATTTACCGGGTGGACATCACCGACGACGACGTACGTCGCCTGCAGGCGCAGATGAGCACCATGCCGGCCCACCGCGACGCCGCCGATGCGCTCACAGTGTTGCGCGACAACGGCTTTCGCCTGATCACACTGACGAATTCACCGCACCGGTCGGGAACCCGGACGCCGCTCGAGAACGCCGGCCTCGCGGAGTTGTTCGAGCAACAGTTCAGCGTCGAATCCTGCCGCGCCTTCAAACCCTCGCCGTCGGTATACCGATATGTGTGCGACGAGCTCGGCGTGCCCCCCGCCGATTGCATGATGGTGGCCGCGCACGTATGGGATACCCTTGGCGCCCAGAATGTCGGCTTCAGCACCGCGCTCATCACCCGGCCCGGCAATCCGCCGCTGCCGGTTGACGGCCTGCCGCAACCCGACCTTGTGGTGAGCGACCTGCGCCTGCTGGCCGAGCACCTCATCGATGGTCGGCGCTGACTCACTTACCAAGAGGAGCACTGATGGGAACCTCCGACGGATTCCACCCCGACTTCGACGAGGACGCAACGCAGACCACGCGCAACCGGGTGCATCACGTCCGGGCCGCTGACCTCAGCTCCGATACCGCACAATCGGAGGGACTTCGGCGCTTCGCCGCGCTGTCCGGCCCTTCGGTCGGTGCCGAGAAGCTGTGGATGGGCGAGACACACGCTCTGCCCCAAGCCGTCTCGTCCAACCATCATCACGGGGAATCGGAAACGGCGATCTATGTCCGTAGCGGCAACCCGGAGTTCGTGTTCCACGACGGCGTTCAGGAGGTGCGCATCTCGGCCGCGCCCGGCGACTACGTCTTCATCCCACCGTATTTGCCGCATCGGGAGGAAAATCCCGGCCCGAACACACGCGCCGAAGTCGTGATCGCGCGCAGCACCCAAGAAGCCATCGTGGTCAATCTGCCCGGGCTGTATCCGCTCTGAGCGACAGGGGTTCAGTAGACCGCGATTTCGATGAGATTCCCATCGATGTCACGGCAGTAGTGCGAGGTCATCGGCCCCAAGGCACCGGCCTTGGTCACCGGCCCCGAGATGATCTCCACACCGCATCCGGCGAGGTGGGCGCGAACGTCGTCCGGGCTGCAGCGCGTGACGAAACACAAGTCTTCGGAGCCGGCCGCCTCGACGGACCCGGTGACCCAGTCGGGATCGCCGGTCAGCGCGCCGACGGGTCGCAGGTTGATTTTCTGGTCCCCGAAGCGCAGGGCGATTCGGTTGGACGGTCCGAACGCCTCTCGCCTCATGCCGAGGACCCGCTCATACCACGACGCGGTAGCTTCAACGTCCTTGCAATTCAGCACGATATGGTCGAACCGTTCCACCGTGAATCCCACCGTCAACCCTCCTGATCGTCCTCGCTCAGCGAATTCTCAACAATTTCTTCGGCCCCGCCTGGCTCGCCTCCAAGGATCCGCAAAGCCGCGGGCCTCAGCATCTATCTCATGACTGGCGAGGCGCGCTGCGCGGATCTCATCGAACGCTATCTCTGCACTCGCGGCAGCCGCTATTGCGAGCGGTATTTCCAAGGCGCGCACGACGGCGAATACTTCTACGTCGTCAAGACCCGTCCGCGTCGGCTGCACGTGCACCTGGAGGTCTCCCCCACGCAGCGCGACGTGCTGATGATTCGCGTCGCTCCCGCGTGCTTCTTCCCGGCGACCGACCGCCCGTGGCTGATGCACTTCGCCGACACCTGGAATCAGCGGAACCGCGAGGTCACCGCGATCGTGCACGCCTCCTCTGACCCACAACGCATCGGTGTCGTGGCGCGCAGGTCGCAGTGGATCCGCGATCGAGTCTCGTTCGAGGAATTCGCATCCTTTGTCGACCGCACCGTCGCGGACGCGATCGACCTGTTTGCACAGTTGAACCCGGTTGTCGAGTTGCCGCCGACGACACAGCCGTTATTGCGCGACGCCGGCTAACTCGCCACGGCGGCGCGTGATGTCGGGCCGCGGCTCGCCGAGCTTCGCCCGGATTGCACGCCACGGGTCGGCGTAATGACCGGGCGAATTCCGATGAGCGGCAAGGCGTTTGAGAAACTGCCGGGCCAACGGAGAGATCAACCGCATCGGGTAGCGTCGCCAGCCGGCAATGGCGTGCATCTCGGCCAGCATGTCCGGCCAGGGATGGCGCTGGAATCGCAGTGCCTGCTGAGCACGGGCCGTGTCCATCCAGTCGGTCACGAACCAGTCGTCGTCGCTGTCGGGGTCGCCCGGCCGGCCCCCGGGTAGGACGTCGACCAGGCCTCGGGCGGCCGCCAGCGCCTTTCCGACGTCTCCCTGCCGGAGCAGGTGCGACTCGTCACCGGCGATCAGCAGGACTTCACCGGCGACATCGGCGGTCGTCGCCGCCGCAAACGCGCGCGCGGCATCGCGGACGTCGATGGTATGGATGCGACCGTCGGTCGGCAGCGCGCTTTCGAAGAACAGCGCGTCGACGCTGAAGGGCATGGCCCCCGGATCGACGCTCATCACGCCGGCCAGGCGCAAGATCACCCACTCGAGACCCGAAGATCGGACGAGCTCTTCGACCTCGGCCTTGTGCGCGCCGTAAAGATCCGTCGGCCTCGGCGGGGTGTCCGACCGCAACAACTCATGGTGCCGGTGCGGGTTGCGGGAACCATGCACGGCATTGCTCGAGGCCTGGATGAAGCGCACCGGATGCGGGCTTGCCTGCGCCGCGCGCAGCAACGCCGCCGTCGCGTCGACGTTGACGCGGCGGGCCAGCCCGGGGTGGCGGTAGATCACCGGTGGGATGACCGCGGCCAGGTGAATGATCACCGTCGCTGCCGTCTCGGCAACGAGACGGTCGACCTCACCGGGGTCAGTCAGGTCCGCCCAGCGCGCCTCGACTCCGGTGGGCAGGGATGCGGCCGCTTTGCGCTGGCTAGGGGTGCCGAGGTCGGTGGCGACCACATGATGGCCATCGGCAGCCAGCCGTCGCACGGTCTGCGATCCGACTAGCCCAAAACCCCCTGTGACTAGAACCTTTTCGGTCATCTTCCCTCGATGCGTTCGGTCCGCGGCTTGCGGATATGGCATTCTCTAAAAACGAGAGTACCATGCTCTCTACAGATGTAGAGCGCCCGAAGGGTAATCCTCATCACGTCTTCAAAACACGGCACAAAGACAGGCGGAGAGGACCATGAAGGGCGCTGCGACCAAAAATCCCGAAACCGCCAAATGGGATCCGGAGTTCACCAAACAGATCGTCAACACCGTCGGGCCGCTCATCAGGCGGTGGCATCGCGCCGAGGTGCGAAACATGGACAACGTCCCGTCGGCCGGCGGGGCTTTGATCGTGTCCAATCACTCCGGCGGCATGTTGACGCCGGACGTGCTGCTCTTCGCGCCGGCCTTCTACGACGAGTTCGGTTACGGTCGGCAGCTCTATACCCTGGCCCACTACGGGGTTTTCATCGGCCCGCTGGAGGGCTGGCTACGCCGGCTTGGGGCCATCGAGGCGAGCCGCGAAAACGCCGCCGCCGCATTGCATTCGGGCGCGGTGGTATTGGTATTTCCGGGCGGCGATTATGATTGCTACCGGCCCACATTCAGCGAAAACACGATCGACTTCAATGGCCGCACCGGCTACGTCAAGACCGCCATCGAAGCGGGGGTGCCGATCGTTCCCACCGTGTCGATCGGCGGCCAGGAGACGCAGTTGTTCCTGACCCGGGGCAACTGGGTGGCCCGCAAGTTACGGCTCACCAAGGCCCGGATCGACATTCTGCCCGTCAGCTTCGGATTCCCCTTCGGGCTGAGCGTAATCTTCCCGCCCAACCTGCCGCTGCCCGCCAAGGTCGTCACCGAGGTGCTCGAGCCGATCGACGTCACCGCGCGCTTCGGGGACGACCCCGACGTCGATGAGGTCGACGCCCACGTGCGCGCGGTGATGGAAACCGCGCTGAAGCGACTGGCCGGCCAGCGCCGGTTGCCCATCCTGGGCTGAGGTCGCGTGAAGAGACTGAACGGCATGGATGCCATGCTGCTCTACAGCGAGACGCCCAACCTGCACACGCACACGCTGAAGGTCGCGGTCATTGATCCGTCCGACTTCGCTGGCGAGTTCGGCTTCGACGCGTTCCGCCGCCACGTGCGCCGGCGGCTGCATCTGCTGGAACCGTTGCGCTACAAGCTCATCGACATCCCCTGGCAACTGCATCACCCGATGTGGCAAGAGGACTGCGAGGTCGACCTGGACTACCACGTGCGACGGGTGCAGGTGCCCGCTCCCGGCGGCCGCCGGGAGCTCGACCGCGTGATCGGTGAGGTGGCCTCCACGCCGCTGGATCGCAGCCACCCGCTGTGGGAGTTTCATTTCGCCGAGGGGCTGTCCGGGGGTCGATTCGCAATGATCGGCAAGGTGCACCACGCGCTGGCGGACGGCGTCGCGTCGGCCAACCTGCTGTCCCGCGCGATGGATCTCGAGGACGCGATCACCGACGAGCGCGACAACGACGAAGCCGGCGTCACGCCGACGACCGGTGATCTGCTGCGCGCCGCGGCACGCGACCACGCCCGGCAAGTCGCCGGACTGCCCGCGCTGATCCGGGATGCGGCCGTGGGGTTGACGCGGCTCCGCCGCCGGTCCAGGGAGCGCGGCGCGCACCCGGACCTGGCCGATGCCTTCGACGCGCCGCCGACCTTCCTCAACCACGTCGTGTCACCCCAGCGGCGGTTCGCCAGCGCGACGCTGCCGCTGGCCGACCTCAAAGCGACCGCGAAGGCGTTGGGCATAACATTCAATGACGTGGTGCTGACGACGGCGGCCGGCGGACTTCGGAAGCTGTTGTTGGCCTATGACGGCGCGGCCGACCGGCCGATCATCGCGTCGGTGCCGACCGCCACGGACAAGTCCGACCGGATCACCGGCAACGAGATCGGTGGTCTGTCCATTTCGCTCCCCGTTCACGTCGCCGACCCGATCGAGCGGGCGCGGTTGGTCGCGCTGGCGACCCGAATCGCCAAGGAGGACCAGGAAATCCTCGGCCCGCGGCTATACGGCCGGATGATGGCCTATCTGCCGACCGCGATTGCCCCGGCCGCGTTCCGGTGGCTGGGCAGCCGCGAGGCGCCGAACAAGGTGATGAACGTGGCGGTGTCCAGCGTCGCCGGGCCGCGTCAGCGTGGCCACTTCGGCGGCGCGGCGGTCAGCGAAATCTATTCGACCGGCGTGCTCTCGCCGGGCGCGCCGGTCAACATCACCGTGTGGAGCTACGTCGACCGGCTCGGGATTGCGGTACTCACCGACGACCAGACGTTCGACGATCCGCACGAAGCGACCGACGCACTGACCGCGAGCTTCGCCGAATTACGCAGTGCGGCGGGAGTTTCCGCT
Organism: uncultured Actinomycetota bacterium; assembly: GCA_963703795.1. Lineage (GTDB taxonomy): Bacteria > Actinomycetota > Actinomycetes > Mycobacteriales > Mycobacteriaceae > Mycobacterium. The sequence goes on from CAVPFT010000019.1 coordinate 18,096, forward strand.
CAAGCCGCCAGCACGGCGTCCAGCGCCGAATAGAACAGGCCCAGCCCGTCGTCGGAGGGACCCGTCAGCGCTTCGATGGCGTGCTCGGGATGCGGCATCAGCCCGACGACGCGGCCGCCCGCGGAGCTGATGCCGGCGATGTCGTGTAGCGAGCCGTTGGGGTTGTCGTGGTAGCGGAACACCACCCGGCCCTCACCCTCCAGCTCGTCGAGCACGTTCGCGGGGGCCACGTAGCGGCCCTCGCCGGACTTCAGCGGCACCAGCAGGTCCGCGTCGGACTCGAAGCGCGACGTCCAGGCCGTCGAGGTCGATGCCACCCGCAACCACACATCGCGGCAGACGAAGTGCAGACCCGCGTTGCGGGTCAGGGCCCCGGGCAGCAGCCCGGCCTCGCACAGGACCTGAAAACCGTTGCAAATTCCCAATACCGGCATGCCGCGCGCGGCTGCGCCGACCACTTCGGCCATCACCGGGGCGAATCTTGCGATCGCGCCGGCCCGCAGGTAGTCGCCGTAGGAAAAACCGCCGGGCACCACCACGGCATCGACCGCCTTGAGGTCGGCATCGGCGTGCCACAGACCGACCGCCTCTGCGCCGACACGCCGCGCCGCGCGGGCGGCGTCCACGTCGTCGAGCGTCCCGGGGAAGGTGATGACGCCGATCCGCGCCGTCACCGCGCCTCCCGGCTTATCGTCCAGTCCTCGATCACGGTGTTCGCCAACAGCGATTCCGCTATCTCGGCGAGCGTTGAATCGTCGACCGTGTCGTCGACCTCCAGCTCGAACCGCTTGCCCTGCCGGACATCTGAGATTCCGGGATGACCGAGCCGGCCCAGTGCGCCGACGATCGCCTGACCCTGCGGGTCGAGGATCTCCGCTTTGGGCATCACATGAACGACCACCCGGGCCACCGGCGCTCCTCCTCAGCTCAATCTCGGCGCCAACTCTACCGGCGCGGGCCGCCCCACGCGGGTCACGGGCACGAAGCGATGTAGGCGTCGCACAGTGGCGCGGTCATGGAGTTCAGCACCGGGTCGTCGGCCATCGACGGCCAGGGCACCTCTGGCGGCCCCGACGACCAGAGCGTGAGCTCGCTGATCGTGCTGCTCGCCACGTGCGCGACCAGGTAGGTGTGCATGACTACGGGCCCGCTGATCACGGCGGCCATCCGGTTCGTTTCGTCGCTGGTGATCGATGGCGACTGTGCCGGCGCACCCCGCTGGCAGCCGCGCAGCGCGGCGACGGCGCTGCTGAATACGCCGGCCGCGGTTGGGCCGCCCCGTGCCGTATCACCGCGCCAGTGCAGAACCTGAGCCTGCAACTGCCACTGACCGTCCGGGTGCGACAGCGTCACGCGAGCAGCCACCGCCGAGAGGCGGGCGTCGTGCGGCACCGCCGGTGTGGCGCACAGATCCTCGAAGCGGAACCGCGGCCCGGTGGCGGCACCCGTCACCTGCGCTGCCGAACCGGCCAGCGCGGGCCAGTTGTACACCGAGTCCAACGGCACGGCGTGCTGCTGGATCCACGCGGTGTTGGGGATCTGGTCGCAAACCGCCGGGCAAGTCTCTGGGTCTGCGTGGGCGGGTTCCACGACGATGAGAGCCACCGCGAGGCCGCCGACAACCAGCATCGTCGCCACGATCACCCGCATCCGGATCACCCCTGTCAGGGCACAATCGTAGTCATGCAACTGACGCATTTCGGCCACTCCTGCCTACTTGCCGAGTTCGACCACACCCGCTTGCTCTTTGATCCCGGTACCTTCGCGCACGGCTTCGAAGGGATCACCGGCCTGACCGCAGTCCTGATCACGCACCAGCACCCTGACCACGTCGACGTCGCGCGGCTGCCGGCGCTGCTCGAGGGCAACCCCGATGCCGCGCTCTACGCCGACCCGCAGACCACCGCAGCGTTGGGCGCGCCGTGCCGGGCGGTGCACGTCGGCGACGAGCTGCCGATCGGGGAGCTGACCGTGCGGGCCGTCGGCGGTCGGCACGCCGTGATCCATCCGGAAATCCCTGTGATAGAGAACATTTCGTACCTGGTGGGCCATGGCGGCCATCCCGCCAGGTTGATGCATCCCGGCGACGCACTGTTCGTGCCCGACGAGCCGGTGGATGTCTTGGCCGCACCGGCCGCGGCCCCGTGGATGCGGATTGCCGAGGCGGTCGATTACCTGCGCGCGGTGGCACCGGCGCGCGCGGTGCCCATCCACCAGGGGATCATCGCCCCGGACGCCAGGGGCATCTACTACGGTCGGCTCACCGAGATGACCAGCACCGATTTCCAGGTGCTGCCCGAAGAGACCGCGGTCACCTTCTAAGCGCCGGGCCCCTTTAGCGCTGGGCCCCTTCAGCGCCCGGCCCCTTCGGCGCGAGCAGACGCAGAATCGCACGATTTCGGCTCGAATCGTGCGATTCTGCGTCTGCTCGGCACAAGAAGTTAGGTGATGTCGTCGGCCGCGCCGCGCCCCGCGGCGCGGCCGGAGAATATGCAGCCGCCCAGGAATGTGCCCTCCAATGCCCGGTAACCATGGACACCGCCCCCGCCGAATCCGGCCGCCTCGCCCGCCGCGTACAGCCCGGTGAGCGGGTTGCCGTCGGCCTTCAGCACCCGGGCGCTCAGGTCGGTCTCGATGCCGCCCAACGTTTTTCGGGTGAGGATATGCAACTTCACCGCGATCAGCGGCCCGGCCTTCGGATCGGTCAGCCGGTGTGGCGCCACCACACGAAAAAACCGGTCGCCCAAATAACCACGGGCAGCGCGGATTGCGGTGATCTGGCCGTCCTTGCTGAACCGGTTGGCCACCTCGCGGTCGCGGGCGGTGACCTCGGCCTCCACCGTGGCGTAGTCCAGCGGATCCACATCGGGTAGCTCGTTCATCGCGGTCACCAACTCGCGCAACGAGTTCGCGCTGACGAAGTCGACACCCCGGTCGACGAAGGCCTGCACGGGCCCGGGTGGACCGGAACGCGCCCGGGAGCGCAGCAGCTCCCGCACGCTCCGCCCGGTAAGATCGGGGTTCTGTTCCTGACCCGATAGTGCGAATTCCTTCTCAATGATTCTTGCGTTCAAGACAAACCAGGTGTAGTCATACCCCGACTTGGTGATGTGCTCCAACGTGCCGAGTGTGTCGAACCCGGGATACAACGGGACCGGCAACCGCTTGCCGGCCGCATCCAGCCACAGCGACGACGGGCCCGGAATGATGCGGATGCCGTGTAGTGGCCAGATCGGGTCGTAGTTCGTGATGCCCTCGGTGTAATGCCACATCCGGTCGGGATTGATCACCCGGGCACCGGCCTTTTGGGAAATGGTGATCATTCTGCCGTCGACGTGTGCGGGCACACCGCAGAGCAGTTGCTCGGGGACGCGGCCCATCCGCTTAGGCCAGTTCTTTCGCACCAGGTCGGGATTGCCGCCAATGCCGCCGCTGGTCACTATCACCGCGGAAGCGCGAAACTCGAATTTCCCCAATGCTTTTCGCGACGTTGCCACACCTCGGGGCGTGGCGGCGGGCTCCAGCACGGTGCCCCGGACGCCGGTCACCGCGTCGGCCTCGACGATCAACTCGTCGACCTGGTGGCGGTGCGCGAAGCGCACCGCCGAGCGGTCCCGCAGCTGACGCGCGAAGATCTCGACCAAGGCCGGCCCGGTGCCCCAAGCGATGTGGAAGCGGGGAACCGAATTGCCGTGTCCCTGTGCGTCATAGCCGCCACGCTCGGCCCAGCCCACCAGCGGAAAAACCTTGAGTCCCCGAGCGCGCAGCCAACTGCGTTTCTCCCCGGCCGCGAAATCGACGTAGGCATGCGCCCATTGGCGCGGCCAGTAGTCCTCGGGGCGATCGAAGGCCGCCGTACCGAGCCAATCCTGCAGAGCGAGTTCGTGGCTGTCGCGGATACCCATCCGGCGTTGCTCCGGGCTGTCGACGAAGAACAGGCCGCCGAACGACCAGAAGGCCTGCCCGCCCAGGTTGGCGCTGTTCTCCTGGTCGAGGATCAGCACCCGCAGACCGCGGTCGACCAATTCGCACGCGGCCACGAGACCCGACAGCCCCGCGCCGACAACGATCGCGTCAGCGGTGAATCCCGCGGCCGAAGAATCGCTCATGTCCGAACAGGGTAGTGCCCCCGACCCGTGGGCTAAGCGGACGGTTTGACGTCAGGCGGCGTCGAGAACCGCCTTATGGGACCGCCAGCGGTACACCGTCGGTGTGCAACCGTGCATCAAACCCAGGTCGACGGCGTCCAGCATCGCCTGCAGCGGGCCGGGCTTGCGCAATTGCCGGGCCGCTACCGCGACCCGCACTATGCCGCCACGGCGGGCGATCCGCTCGGCGGACAGCACCACCATGCGGCACCACCACGGCTCGGTCAGGAAGCCCTCTCCGATGCCCAGTACCCGGGTGCGAACCGTGGTGTGGCGGACCAGGTCGGTGATCCCATGCAGATCGGCGAGTAACCGAAAGCCATTCTGGGGCAATGCCTTAACCACGCCCGGGGAGACCACCCAGCCCGGGGCCGCGAACAGCCGGGTCCGTAGCCCGAGATGCTCGAGCACCCGGTCCGCTCCCATCAGTCGCAGGTTGGCCTCGTGTGCGCGCAAGATCGCGAATTCGCCGCGGCGCTTCTTGGTGGCCGGGTCGTCGAAGCCGTGCAACACGATGCCGTCGCCGCCGGCCCGCCGGGCGGTCAGCCACTCGACGGTGTGCGGGTCGCGGTCGAGTCGGTAGTCGCCGGACAGGCGCGGAGCCACCAGCAACGAAACCGGCACATTGCGGGCATCCATCTGCGCGCAGAACGCCTCGACGTCGGCCAGGGTGCGTCCGCCTATCCCCGAGACCGAGACGATCAATTTTCCAGACACAACCGCAGTGTGCCGATGCCAGGTGTCGGGATGGTGAAGGACACGCAGACAGCAGGCGTATATCGGCACCGGTCAGGACGCCGTCGAGGCAGCCCTGGCGGCGGGTGTTCGGTGCGCGGTAGAGCGCGGTTTGCCGGGCGCCGGGGCGACCACGCGGAGAGCGGCCGGCGGTTCGGCGCCGGCCGGATCCGGCGCCGGCCAGCAAACGCCTCCGGGGTCGGCGGGAATCATCGGTTCGCTATGCTAAGCAACGCAATGAATGAGGCCCGTTCAGCAGCGGCCGACACCGCGCCGCCCACCGCTCCCGCTCAGCAGCCGGGCGCCCACGTCTACCCCGACAAGCTGGACGCCTCACTTCTGAAGATCTCCGGCGTGACCATCCTCGCCACGATCATGGTGATCCTGGATGTCACCGTCGTCAGCGTCGCGCAGCGCACCTTCATCGTCGGGTTCGGGTCCACCCAGGCCGTCGTCGGCTGGACGATGACGGGCTACACGCTCGCGCTTGGCGGCCGTGATCCCGATCACGGGTTGGGCGGCCGACCGGTTCGGCACCAAACGGCTCTTCATGGGATCGGTGCTGGCATTCGCCCTCGGTTCGCTGCTGTGCGCATTCGCGGCAAATATTCTGCAGCTCATCATGTTTCGTGTTGTGCAGGGCATCGGTGGCGGCATGCTGTTGCCGTTGGCATTCATGATCCTGACCCGCGAGGCGGGCCCGGGGCGGCTCGGACGGCTGATGTCAATCCTGAGCATCCCCATGTTGCTCGCCCCGATCGGTGGGCCGATCCTGGGTGGTTGGCTCATCGGCACCGCCAGCTGGCGCTGGATCTTCCTGATCAACCTGCCGATCGGGCTGGTCACGATCGTCCTTGCGGCAGTCGTGTTCGGCAGAGATCACCCGGCGCGGTCGGAGACGTTCGACGTCATCGGCGCGCTGCTGCTCTCGCCCGGCCTGGCGACGTTCCTGTTCGCCGTGTCGTCCATCCCGGCCCGCGGGACCGTTGCCGATCGCCACGTGTTGATACCGGCGGCCGTCGGCCTGGCGTTGATCGCCGCTTTCGTCGTGCACGCCTGGCACCGTCCGGAGCACCCGCTGATAGATCTGCGGTTGTTCGGCAACCGCGTGCTGACCCGCGCCAATGTGACGATGCTGGTATTCGCCGGCGCCTTTTTCGGCGCCGGCCTGCTGCTCCCGAGCTACTTCCAGCAGGTGCTGCATCAGACTCCGATGCAGGCGGGCGTGCACATGATCCCCCAGGGACTCGGCGCTATGCTGACCATGCGGCTGGCCGGACCGTTCGTGGACAGGCAGGGACCGGGCAAGATTGTGCTCGTCGGCATCGCGCTGATCACCGTCGGCCTGGGTACCTTCGCCTTCGGTGTGGCCAGGCAAGCCGAATACCTCCCCACCCTCTTGGTCGGGCTGACGATCATGGGCCTGGGCATGGGTTGCACGATGATGCCACTGTCCGTGGCGTCGGTGCAGGCGCTGGCCCCGCACGAGATCGCCCGGGGCACAACGCTGATCAGCGTCTGCCAGCAGGTGGGCGGCTCGATGGGAACCGCGCTGATGTCGATGATCCTGACCAATCAGTTCAATCGCAGCGAAAACATCACCGCCGCAAACAAGCTCGCGTTGCTGCAGCAGAAGGCCGCCACCAATGGGGTGCCGATAGACCAGTCCGCGATACCCAGGCAGACACTTGCCCCCGGGTTCCCGGGCAATGTTCTGCACGATCTTTCACACGCCTACACAGCGGTATTCGTGATCGCGGTCGTGCTGGTGGCGTCCACCTTCATCCCAGCGGCGTTTCTGCCAAAGCAGCCGGCGAGCGACACCGCTCGGCTGGACGACTAGATTTCGGCTCAGGCCTCGAACAGCATCGTCGCTATCCGCATCACCGTGTCCATCGGATCCGTCTGCCTTACTTGGGCGTTGACGGCGTCGTTGAGCCACAGCATCGAAAACCCGTGTACCAGTGACCATGCCGCCAGCTCGGCGCCCGCGGGATCGGCGCGCGCGTTGGGATCCCGCAACGTCGCGACCCCGCGGGATAGTTCGGCGCCGGCGGCGGCCTCGGCGGCGGCGAGTTCGGTGTCCGTCGTGTCGAGCAACGACTTGTCGAACATCACCCGATAGTGGCCGGGGTGGTCGATGGCAAACCGCACATAGGCCAAAGCCGCGTCGGCGAAATGGTCCCGCGCATCGGCCAGCGCCTCGGCCAGCAGCCGAAACCCCCGACTGGCCAGCGCGGTGAACAACCCGCGCCGATCGGTGAAGTGGTGGGCGGGCGCGGCATGTGACACACCGGCGCCGCGGGCCAGCTCGCGCAACGAGACCCCGTCCGGGCCACGCTCGGCCACCAGGCGTGCGGCTTCGGCGAGGATCACCGCGCGCAGGTCGCCGTGGTGGTAGGTGGGTCGATTCATCAGAGCAGCATACCGAGCGAACTTGACAGTGACTAGATACCTCGCCTACCTTGAGGCGACACAGAAACTTGTCAGTGCCAAGATTGTGAGGACCGAGATGGCTCCGTTGATCGCCCTGCTGTTGGGCACCGTCGCCGCCCGAAGCATCGGCTGGCTCGGCTGGGTTGGCCGCGGCTACGGCAACAGCTGGACCGCCGCAATCGCCGTCGGCCTGGCGGCGATGTTCGTGCTGACCGGGGTTGCGCACTTCGCGCCCGCGCTGCGCCGCGACCTGATCGCGATCGTGCCGCCCCGACTGCCCGCGCCCGGCTACCTGGTGACCATCACCGGCCTACTGGAACTGCTCGGCGCCGTGGGCCTGCTGGTTCCCGCGACCCGGGTGGCGGCCGCCGTCTGCCTGCTGGTGCTGATGCTCGCCATGTTCCCGGCCAACGTCTACGCGTCGCGGATGCCCAATCCGCCGAAGTCGATGACGACGCGGCTACCCGTGCGGACCGCCATGGAGGTCGTCTTTCTGGCCGCCGCCGTAGCGGTCGCCGTCGGCAGCGGCTAGCAGCCACGAGTACTGGAAGGCCGTTTCCTGCCACGCCTTGTACCGACCGCTGACGCCACCATGTCCCGCGTTCATCTGGGTCTTCAACAGAATCGGACTGCCGTCGGCGTTGGCGTGCCGCAGCGCGGCAACCCACTTGGCCGGCTCCACGTAGTAGACCCTGGTGTCGTTGAGCGACGTCATCGCCAGGATGGCCGGGTACCGTTTGGCCTCAACGTTCTCATAGGGCGAATACGACTTCATGTACGAGTAAACATCGCCGTCGCTCAACGGGTTTCCCCATTCGTCCCATTCGGTGACGGTCAGCGGCAGCGAGGGATCGAGGATGGTGGTGAGTGGGTCGACGAACGGGACCTGCGCGAGGATTCCGGCGAAAAGATCCGGTGCCAAATTGGCCACCGCACCCACCAGCAGACCGCCCGCACTGCCACCGAGCGCCACCAGCTGCTGCGGACGGGTCAGGCCGGAGTCCACCAAATGCCTTGCCACCGTGACAAAGTCGGTGAAAGTGTTCTTCTTCTCCAACAGCTTGCCGTGCTCGTACCACAGCCGGCCCATCTCGCCGCCGCCGCGGACATGGGCGATGACGAACGCCATGCCGCGATCCAGCAGCGACAGCCGCGCGATGGAAAAGCTTGGGTCGGTGCAAATCTCGTAGGCGCCATAGCCGTAAAGCAGCGCCGGCGCCGGCAACTCGATATCCGGCGCGGTGCACGATCGACACCGGGATCCGGGCGCCGTCGTCCGCGAGCGCCCAGTCGCGCCGTTCAACGTAGTCGGCGGGCCGATAATCCCCGAGGACGGGCTGCTCGCGTAGCAATGTGCGCTCCCCGGTGGCAAGTCGATGTCGTAAACCTGTGCCGGAGTGACCAGGGATCCGGCTCTGATCCGCAGTTTGGGCGAATCCCAGGCCGGGTTGCCACCCAGGCCGCACGACATCAGCTCGGAGTCGAACGAAACCTCTTCGGGCTCACCGTAGCCGCCGTCGGAATCGATGGGCCACAACTGGATCCGGGGTAGCGCCTCGCGCCGGTAGCTGACCACCAGGTGGCCGGCAAAGGCATCCACTGCGTCGAGCCGGACATCGTCGCGGTGATCGATCAGGGTGCGTTGCTGCGTCGGATCACTGACGGGGGCCTCGGTGAGCGTGAAGTTCACCGCACCGTCGTTGTGCAGGATCAAGAATCGATCCTGTCCGCCGACCACCGCGTGCTCTACCGAATACTCGATGCCTTCTCGCCGGGGCAAGCACCACGGTGAACTGTGCGTCCGGATCCGCCGAGTCGGCGTAACGGATCTCCGAGGTGATGGACGAACCCGCGGCAATGAAGACATACTTCTCGCTGCGGGTGAGCCCCACCCCGAGCCAGAACCGTTCGTCGGCTTCGTGATACACCAGCTCTGACGGCTCGCCGGAACCGAGCCGATACCGCCACACCTTGTCCGGACGGTGGGCGTCATCCAGGGTGAGGTAGTACACGGTGCGGTTGTCGGCCGCCCAGGTCACGCCGGCCGCGATGTCTGCGATCTCGTCGACGTACTGCTCGTCGGTGCGTAAGTCCTTGAACCGCAGCGTATAACGCTCGTCGCCGATGATATCGACTGAGTAGGCCAGCAGGTTCCCGTCCAGGCTGACCATCGCCGCGCCCAATGCGAAGAATTCGTGGCCTTCGGCTTCGACGTTCGAGTCGAGCAATACTTGCTCGCCGGGGATTTCGGTGTCTTCGTCCAGCGTCGGCGGATTCCAGTCACCGGGATCGGTTACCGGGCAACGGCACTGGACACGATACTGCTTGCCCTCGAAAGTACGGGCGTAGTACCACCAGTCGCCCTGCCGGGTCGGCACCGACAGATCGGTCTCCTTGGTCCGCGACTTGATCTCATCGAAAATACGCTGCCGCAACGGTTCGAGGTTGGCGGTCGTCCGATCGACGTAGTCGTTTTCGGCCTCCAGGTAGGCGATGACTTCGGGATCGGCCTTATCGCGCAGCCATTCGTAGGGGTCGACGAAGACGTCCCCGTGGTATTCGCGCCGGGTCTCGACCCGCTTTGCGACGGGCGGCACCGGTGTCTCAAGGGAGGCATCAGTCATGTGCCGGGCCGATCCAGTCCCCGAAATTCAAGCCGGAGATGCGTTCGTAGGCATCGATATAACGGTCGCGGGTCGCCTCGACGATGTTGTCCGGAAGCGGTGGTGGAGGTTGCGAGCCGTGGCGGTCCCAGCCGGACTCGGGGCTGGTGAGCCAGTTGCGGACGAATTGCTTGTCGAAGCTGGTCTGGACCACGCCGGCCCGGTAATCCTCGGCCGGCCAGTAGCGCGAGGAATCCGGCGTGAAGATCTCGTCGGCCAGCACCAGGTTGCCGTCGCGGTCCGTGCCGAATTCGAACTTGGTGTCGGCGATGATGATTCCCTTCGTCAGGGCGTGATCGGCGGCCTGGACATAGATCTGCAGCGTGCGGTCGCGCAGCTGGTTGGCGGGCACCGCACCGACCATCTCGATCACCCGGGCGAACGAGATGTTCTCATCGTGGTCCCCCAGCGCCGCTTTGGTCGCCGGGGTGAACAGCGGTGTGGCGAACTTGCTGGCCTCCACCAGGCCGGGCGGCAGCGCGATGCCGCAGACCTTGCCGGTCGCCTGGTAATCCAGCAGTCCCGACCCGGTCAGGTAACCGCGGGCCACACATTCCACCGGAAGCATCTCCAGCTGCCGCACCACCAGCGCGCGGCCAAGCACCTCGCCGGGGATACGCCGGTCATCGGGCGGCCCGGCCAGATGGTTGGGCGCTTGGGCGAGCTCCGAGACGAGGCCGAAGAAGAACACGCTCATCGCGGTCAGAATGCGGCCCTTGTCGGGAATCGTGCTGTCCAGGACGTAGTCGTACGCGGAGATCCGGTCGGTCGCCACCAGCAGCAGGTGCTCGTCGTCGACTCGGTAGATTTCCCGGACCTTGCCACTGGCCACATGCTGGTAGTCGGACAGTGCGGGGCGCATCGGGTCAGCCTATCGGGCGCCGCACGGCCGGCCATGTGCTGGGATCGGGGCTATGACGTCGCTGGCATCGCGAATTGTGCCCTACTCCACGAGACCCGTCCGGCTGCTGGCCCAACTGTTCAGCGATTTCGCCATCTTCGTGTGGACGGCGATCTGGCTGCTCGTCGGCATGGCCGTGTACGACGCCATCTCGACAATCGCCGAAGCCGGCCGGCAAGTCGAGAAGGGCGCGAACGGGATCGCCGGCAGCCTGGCATCGGCGGGCCATGGTGCGCAGCACATTCCGGTGGTGGGCGACGCGGTCAGCAAGCCGCTTACCTCGGCCAGCGAGGCGGCCCTCGACATCGCAGGCGCCGGACACAATCTGGATACGACGGCGAGCTGGCTCGCGGTGCTGCTGGCGCTGGCGGTCGTCGCGGTGCCGATCCTCATCGTGGTCATGCCGTGGCTGTTCCTGCGCGTTCGGTTCTTCCGGCGCAAATGGACGGTCACCGGCCTGGCCGCTACCCCGGCCGGCGAACAGCTGCTGGCGCTGCGGGCATTGTCGAACCGGCCGCCGCGCAAGCTGACCGCGATCAGCGCGGATCCGGTCGGTGCCTGGCGCCGCGAGGATCCCGTCACCATGCGGGCGCTGGCGGCGCTTGAGCTACGGTCGGCCGGAATCACGATTCGCGCGGGCTGACCGGACTCAGGACGCGACGCAACCGCAGCAGCCCGGCGACGACCACAATCAGCCACGCCGCCAACGCATCCCAGAAGAAGACCAGCGAAACGGTGCGCAGCGATCGCTGCCCGATCTCGATCGCCATGGCGTACGTGGCGGCGGAGTACATGCCCAGCGGGAACACCAGCGCCCACCACACCCCGGCGAACCGCAGCAAGTCGGGCGGGTGGCTGATCCGGTGCAGCCCGAAGTAGATCAGCGGCGGTATCCACAGGGTGGCCGCCACCCACGTCATGACGGTAACCGCCAGCACCGGCCCGGCCAGCCAGGCGGGAGCCTGGGCGTGGATATGGTCGCCGGCCAATGTCGCAATGGCCAGGCCGCCCATCAAGATCCAGCTGTCGGGCTCGAACCCGTCACGATACTGCCGTTCATTGACCGCGCGCCACAGAATCAGCCAGGTCATCAGGCCGTAGATGAGGATCGCCACCACCCAAAGGGGCACCGCGATTGCCAGCCACCGGCGATGACCTGTGTGCAGGGCCAGCGCAGCCATCACGATCGCCAAACCCGACGTTCCTACGCTGGCCAGTTCCCACGCGCCGTGGGCGTGGTCCCGCAGCGTCGTGCCGCGGTGCGCCCACATGTTCCGCGCGCTGAGGACGATCAGGACGAGCCAGGACGACAGCGCAACCGCCCCGAGGACCCGCAGCACCGACACGCTGGACGACAAGCGGGTGTCGAGCACCGCGCAGGCGGCGACAAACGTGAACAGCCGCAGCGTGACGTCCGGGTCCTTCAGGTCCCACAACGGTTCCCACAACGGGTCCGACAACGGGTCCCACAACGGGTCCCACAACGACAGCCGGCGCGTGACGATCACGACGATCACCAGGGCGACCAGAATCACGAGGCCCAGTGATGCGAGAATCCCCATCGTTTCACTGATTCGGACGTAGTCGTGCCTACGGGCGACAATCGACAAGATTCCGGTCGCCATCACCCCGGCAAACACATCGGGTGACGGCTCGACATCGGCGAGCCGGATCCTCACTGTTCCTCGAGTAGCTCCACGACCAGGTGCCGGATGCCGGTGTGCCGGTTACTACGAGTCCATTCGACGGGCCGCGCAAGCCGCACGGTGGAAAACCGCGACAGGAGTTCCTCGAACAGCACGCGCAGTTCCAGCCGGGCCAGATTGGCGCCCAGGCAATAGTGCACACCCTGGCCGAAGCCCAAGTGCGGATTAGGTTTTCGGGCGATGTCGAATTCGTCGGCGCGGTCGAACACGCCGGCGTCACGGTTTGCCGAGCCCTCCCAGATCTGTACCTTCTGTCCGGCCTCGATCGACTGTCCCCCAAGAGTGACGTCGCGCGTTGCGGTGCGCCGCTTCGACGGCGACGGCGACGTCCATCGCACCATCTCCTCGACCGCCGTCGGCAACGTGCCCAAATCCCCACGTAGCGCGCGCAATTGCTCAGGGTGATCGGCAATCGCCAGCAGGCCGCCCGCGACGGCATTGCGGGTCGTTTCCGCACCGGCGCTGAACAGCAGGCTGAAGAACAGGTACAGCTCGAGATCGGAGAGGGCCGGCGCGGCGCCCCCTTGGTCAGGGTCGTCGGGATCGTCGAGCCGGGCATTCGCGACGATCGACAACATGTCGTCGGTCGGCTTGGCACGCTTGGACGCGATCAGCTCCTGGCCGTAGGCGTACATCCGCGAGCCGGCCGCTGCGTCCCGTTCCGAGACGGACAGCTGCGAAAGGGACGCCTTACGCGAGCCGCCGAAGTCGAACTGCGGCTCGATGGCCTCGAACAGCCAATGTCGTTCGGATTCCGGCACTCCCAGCAGGATGCAAATCATCTGCATCGGCAGTTCGGCGGCGACGTCAACCAGGAAGTCAAACGGCTCGCCCGGCACCACCGCATCCAGCAGCCGGCGCGCCCGGGCCCGCAGATCGTCCTCGACGAGGCCGATCATCCGCGGCGTCAGCCCGGAGCTGACAAGTCGCCGAATCCGCGAATGCCGCGGGTCGTCCATCATGTTGAGCACCTGGCCCGAGATCGCCAGATCCTGCAGCAGCGTGCCGCCGAACGGTCGCCGCCCGCCGGTGACCGACGAGAAGGTCAGCGGATCACGCAGCACCTCAAGGGTTTCGGCATGGGTGGCCACCGACCAGAAGCCCTCATTGTCGGGCGTGTGCTCGGTCGGTTGGTGCCAGTAGACCGGCGCCTCCCGGCGATGGACGGCGAACAACTCGTGCGGAAATCCGTTGGCGAAGTTGTCCAGATCGGTGAAGTCGATCCCCGAGAGCGCGCTGGCGAGGGTCACAGGATGGCACCCGGGGTGTATTTGGCCGCGTCCGGGTAACGGCTCACCAGCCCGTCCACCATGGCGACCACCCGGTCCACCTGGTCACCGGCCGCGCCGATGAACGCCTGCTTGTCGGCCAGTGCGGCGTCCAGACTCGCTCGGTCAAGCGGCAGTCGCGGATCGGCGGCCAACCGGTCCAGCAGGTCGGGCTCGGCACCGCGCTCCCGCATGGCCAGCGCCGTCGCCACCGCGTGCTCTCGGATCACGTGGTGCGCGGCCTCGCGACCCATGCCGGCGCGCACGGCGGAGATGAGCACCTTGGTGGTGGCCAGGAACGGCAGGTAGCGATCCAGCTCGCGGCCGATCACCGCCGGGTAGGCGCCGAACTCGTCGAGCACCGTGAGAAATGTCTCGATCTGCCCGTCGATGGCAAAGAAGCTGTCCGGCAACGCGACTCGGCGCACCACCGAACAAAACACGTCGCCCTCGTTCCACTGCGCGCCAGCCAGTTCGGCGGCCATCGACGCGTAGCCGCGCAGCACCACCTGCAGTCCGTTGACCCGTTCACAACTGCGGGTGTTCATTTTGTGCGGCATAGCCGACGAGCCGACCTGTCCCGGCGCGAACCCCTCGGTGACGAGTTCATGGCCCGCCATCAGCCGGATGGTGTGGGCCATCGACGATGGTCCGGCGCCGAGTTGCACCAGCGCGGAGAGCACATCGTGATCCAGCGAACGCGGATACACCTGCCCGACGCTCGTCAAAACGGTTGAGAAGCCTAAGAATTCAGCGATCCGGCGCTCCAATTGGGCCAGCTTTGCCTCGTCGCCACCCAGCAAGTCGAGCATGTCCTGCGCTGTGCCCATCGGGCCTTTGATCCCGCGCAGTGGGTAGCGGTCGATCAACTCGCGCAGCCGCGTCAACGCGATCAGTGTTTCTTGCGCCGCCGACGCGAACCGCTTGCCCAACGTTGTAGCCTGCGCGGCGACGTTGTGGCTGCGCCCGGCCATCACCAGATCGCGATAGGCCACCGCCCGCTCGGCAAGCCGCGCCGCCACCGCCACCCCGTGGGAGAAAACCAATTCCAGCGAGCGCCGGACCTGCAGCTGCTCCACGTTCTCGGTCAGGTCGCGGCTGGTCATTCCTTTGTGCACGTGCTCGTGACCGGCCAGCGCGTTGAATTCCTCGATTCGGGCCTTGACGTCGTGGCGCAAGCTCCGTTCGCGGTGCGCGATCGACGCCAAATCCACGTCGTCGAGCACCCGCTCGTAGTCGGCGATGGCTTCGGGCGAAACGACGGCCCCTTCCGCACCCAGTTCCGTCTGGGCCCGCAGCACGGCCAGCCACAGCCGCCGCTCCGCGACGACCTTGGCCTCCGGCGACCAGATCGCGACCATCTCCGCGCTGGCGTACCGGGCGGCCAGGACGTTCGGAATGCTCACAAACACACAGCTTACGGTCGGGCCCGGTCCGCCGAACGGCTTCGGGCCACTGCTGCCACATCCGTCTCTCCCGCCGGCTGGCCCACAAAGCGTCCGCCTCGTAGCGACAATGTGCACCGTCGCGCCAGCGGCGCCGAATTGTCGCTGTGAGGTGGACGCAAAGAGCACCTATCCGGGCAGAGGCCAGTGTGGTGGATGTGACCGGAAGCGTCGCCATACCCTATGCGCGTGTACTTCGCCGGTGTTGACCTGGCCTGGGCCGGTCGCAATCCGACCGGTGTCGCGGTGCTCGACGCCGACGGCGACCTGGCGCACCTCGGTGCGGTCCGTGACGACGACGCCGTGCTGGCGGCGTTGTCGCCCTATGTCCAGGGCGATTGCCTGGTCGCCTTCGACGCACCGCTGGTGGTGACCAATCGGACCGGTCAGCGTCCCGCCGAGGCCGCGCTCAACCGTGACTTCCGCAGGTTCGAAGCCGGCGCGCACCCGGCCAACACCACCAAGCCGGAATTCGCCGACGTGCCACGCGGGGCGCGGCTGGCAACGGCGCTGGGCCTCGACATGGACCCGCGCTCGTCGGCCGCGAGGCGCGCCATCGAGGTCTACCCCCATCCGTCGACCGTGGTGCTGTTTCGGCTGGCGCGGACACTCAAGTACGCGGACCCTCAAGTACAAGGCCAAACCCGGCCGTGACGTCGCCCGGCTCAGGTCGGAGCTGCTGTTGCTGATGGACGGGATCGAAAAGCTCGCGCAGGCTGCGGTGCCGATGCGCGTGGCGAGCCATGACGACTGGGCGCAACTGCGCCGTCAGGTGGCCACCGCGCAACGCAAATGCGACCTGCGTCGCGCCGAAGATCCGGTAGATGCCGTGGTCTGCGCGTATGTCGCGCTATACGCCCAGCGCTGCCCGGCCGGCGTCACGATCTACGGCGACTTCGCCACCGGATACGCCACCGGATACATCGTGACGCCGTCGCTGCCTCCCGACCCGGCCGGCCCGTAGCCGGGTCAGATCCGAACGGGTCGCTCGTCGATGGGTGCCAGCACGTCGATGAGATCGACCACCGTCGCCATCGCCACGGTGCTGGGATCTCGGCCCTCGACCAGGGCGGCGACCACCGAACCGTCGACCGCGCAGATCAACGTGCACACCAGTTCGATGTGCACCGAGCGGCCCGACTTTTGATGGCCTCGGCCACGGCCTCGGCGCGCTGGCGCAGGTTGCGGCGCATGGTTTCGCGCAATGCGGGCAGGCGGGTGCAGGCGATATGCCGCTCATACCGCGATATCAGCTGCTCGGCGAGCCCCGGCCCGGACACGTCGCCCACCAGCAGATCAACCAGCACCTCGGCGGTGGTTTCGGGCCCGCGACGCCGCCGGGACAGGTCGTTAACCCGGGCCCGCAGCTGCGCCACCTCGATCATGCCGATGTGTTCGACGGCGCGAGCGATCAAATCATCGAGGGACGAGAAGTAGTACGTCGTGGACGCCAACGGCAGGCCGGCGCGTCGGGCGACCGCACGGTGCCGCACCGCCTCGAACCCGCCTTCGGCAAGCAGCTCGGCGGCGGCGCTCACGAGCGCGTACCGTCGCCGTTCTCCTTTGGGAGTAACTGCTGCAGTCACGACTAGCCATGGTGCCAGAAAAGTGGTACTGCATTGCCATTTTGGCCAAACGGCCGTGGCATGATGGCCCGCATGCCCGATTTCAGCCGCCGCACCCTGCTCGGTCTTGGTGCCGGCGCGGCCATCGGCGCGACCGGCGCATACGCCCTCGACCTTCTGTTCCAGCCCCGAACGTCCCACTCCATGCCGGTGGCCACTCCCGTTTCCAAGACCGGGACCGAGGCGCCGTTGGCACCTGGGCCCAGCGCGCCTCTCGAGCCGGCGCTCTCCCCTTCCGCGGCGGCTCAGCCCACGATGGTGACCGGCTCTTTCGTGTCGGCGGCGCGTGGTGGCGTGTCGACCAACTGGGCGATCGCACGTCCGCCCGGGCAGACGAAGGCGCTGCGACCGGTCATCGCGCTGCACGGTAAGGGCAGCGACGCGTCCACCGTGATGGCCGGCGGCGTCGAGCAGGGTCTGGCCCAGGCCGTCAACGCCGGGCTGCCGCCGTTCGCCGTGGTCGCCGTCGACGGCGGCGGCGGCTATTGGCACAAGAGGGCTTCCGGTGAGGACGCCGGGGCCATGGTGCTGAGCGAGCTGATCCCGATGCTGGACGGCCAGGGTCTGGATACCTCGCGGGTGGCTTTCCTGGGCTGGTCGATGGGCGCCTACGGCGCATTGCTGCTCGGCGGCCGACTGGGACCCGCGCGCACCGCGGCGATCTGTGCGGTGAGCCCGGCGTTGTGGCTGTCCTCCGGCGCGGCCGCCCCCGGCGCGTTCGACGGGCCCGACGACTTCGCGGCGAACTCGGTGTTCGGAATGCCGGCACTCGCGTCGATCCCGATCCGGGTGGATTGCGGCGACAGCGATCCGTTCTATGGCGCGACCAAGCAGTTCATTGCGCAACTACCCAACCCGCCAGCGGGAGGCTTTTCACCCGGCGGGCACAACGGCGAATTCTGGAGCTCGCAACTGCCGGCCGAGCTGACCTGGATGGCGCCCCTTCTGACGAGCTGAGGCTGACGAGCTGAGGCTGACGAGCGGACGCTTGGGGCCGGCCGCGGATGTAACGCCACGGCGAAAAGTCGCGCCGAAAATCGCCGCAGCGTTACGCTCGCGGAGGTGACCACACCGTTCGGTTGGAACTTCCCCTACGCCTGGCCGCGAACGCCCATCCTGGCCGCCAACGTGGTGTGCACATCGCAGCCGCTCGCCGCCCAGGCGGGCCTGCGGATGCTCGCCGACGGCGGCAGCGCGGTGGATGCGGCCCTCGCCACGGCCATCACCCTCACGATCGTGGAACCGGTGTCCAACGGCATCGGCTCGGACGCCTTCGCCATCGTCTGGGATGGCCGGCGTTTGCACGGATTGAACGCATCCGGGCGCTCGCCGGCGGCCTGGACGCCAGAGTACTTCGGTGGCAGTGGGAACGGCGGCAACGCCATTCCCACGACCGGCTGGAATTCGGTGACCGTGCCCGGGGCCGTATCCGCGTGGGCCGAGCTGCACGCCAAGTTCGGCAAACTTCCGTTCGAGAAGCTTTTCGAGCCCGCGATCTCGTACGGCCGCAACGGCTTTCTGGTCTCGCCGACCATCGCGGAGCAATGGGCGGCGCAGGTGCCGCTGTTCAAGAACCAGCCCGGTTTCGCGGAGGCGTTCATGCCCGGCGGGCGGGCCCCGAAAGCCGGTGAGCTGTTTAGGTTTCCCGACCACGCGACCACGCTCGAGCGGATCGCCGCAACCGGCGGCGAGGCGTTCTACCGCGGGGAGCTGGCCGCCAAACTCGAGGCGCACGCGTTGGCCAACGGCGGGGCCATGCGTGCCGCCGACCTTGCCGCTCACCGCGCCGACTGGGTCGGCACGATCGACGCTTCCTACCGTGGATACACGGTGCACGAGATACCGCCCAACGGCCAGGGGATCGTGGCGCTCATCGCCCTGGGAATCCTCGGGTACTTCGAGATGTCCTCATTTCCAGCCGATTCCGCCGACAGCGTGCACCTGCAGATCGAGGCCGTGAAGCTGGCGTTCGCCGATGCCCACGCTTATGTCGCCGACGCCGACCACATGACGCTGGCCCCCGAACGCCTGTTGGACAAGGAGTACCTGCAGCGGCGCGCGGCATTGATCGATCGGAAACGGGCAAGGCCGGCGTCCGCGGGCACACCGAACGGGGGCACCGTCTATTTGACCGCCGCCGACGCCGCCGGGGTGATGGTGTCGATGATCCAGTCCAACTTCGTGGGGTTCGGCTCCGGCGTGGTGGTGCCGGGCACCGGAATTTCGCTGCAAAATCGGGGCGCGGATTTCGCTGCCGCCCAAGGACATCCGAACCGGGTCGGGCCCAACAAGCGTCCCTACCATACGATCATCCCGGGCTTTGTCACCAAGGACGGCGCCCCGGTGATGAGCTTCGGGGTGATGGGCGGCGCCATGCAGCCGCAGGGCCATGTGCAGGTGATGGTGCGCATCGCCGACCACGGCCAGAATCCGCAGGCGGCCTGTGACGGCCCACGGTTCCGGTGGGTGCAGGGTATGCAGGTCAGCTGCGAGGACGGGTTCCCGCAATCGACGCTCGACGAACTCCGCCGGCGCGGACACGACCTTGTCACCGTGGATGACTACATGGCTTTCGGCAGCTGCCAAGCGATCTGGCGCCTCGACGACGGGTATTTGGCGGTGAGCGATCCCCGACGCGACGGCCAGGCGGCGTGCTTTTAGGGGGTTTTAAGGCGTCCTAGACCGCAAGCGCTTTTTCAAGGCCGCGATCCTGCGTAGCTGAACGGTTACGTTGATGGAACCCAACATGGGGAACAGTCCGATATAGGGCCGCAGAGATTTGGGTCCATGCAGTTCAAGGTTCCCGAACACATAGAAGCATCCGAGGGTGAAAATTGCCGCGGGGATGGAGTAGGCCATTAAGGATCCGCGATCGGCAATAATTTGCCTCGCGAAATCTAGCTCGTCCTCCGACATCGGTTCACCCTTGCGCAATTTACGTAGGACGTTTCTGAAGCCCCCGATTTCTTCGCTTAACGGAGTAGGCTCGCGCCCCATGAGCCGTTTTACGAAGGTAAAGAAAAAAACGGCCAACACTAATTCGGCCACGCCCGCGAGTATCGCCAGGTAGCCAAATAGGCTCAACTTCGTTCACTCCCTTTGTTGGGACCGCGGGACAAGACCCGTGTGTGTCGCCTCTCACCCGCGGAGTTGGCTTGGGCGTGATGGGGATTCGGAAGCCACCGCAGGGTCTCCGTCCTCCCATAGCAGCAGTTGACGAACCGCGGAACGCGGCCCGTACGGGCGAAGCATGGTGCTGGCCGGGCGGGGGCGTACGCGTTGCGGCCACCAGAACCACCGCCCGAGCAGCGCGGCAACGGACGGCGTCATGAAGGATCGCACGATCAGCGTGTCGAACAGCAGTCCCAAGCCGATGGTGGTCCCGATCTGACCCAGCACCAACAAAGCGGCGAAGACGAAGGAAGACATGGTGAAGGCGAACACCAGGCCGGCGGAGGTCACTACCGCCCCGGTGCCGGCCATCGCACGGATAATGCCGGTATTTAAACCGGCCTGAATTTCCTCCCTGAACCGGGAGATCAGCAGCAAATTGTAGTCGGATCCCACCGCCAAAAGGATGATGACGGATAGCGCAAGGCAAATCCAGTATAACTTGATGCCGAAAATATCCTGCCAGACCAGCACGGAAAGCCCAAAAGAGGCGCCCAGCGAAAGCGCCACCGTACCCACAATCACGACCGCGGCGACAAGGCTTCGGGTGATGATTAACATGATGATCAAAATCAGGCTCAGCGCGGCTACTCCGGCGATCATGAGATCGTACTTGGCGCCGTCAGCTATGTCCTTGTAGGTTGCCGCGGTGCCGGCGAGATAGATGTTGGAGTCCCCCAAGGGGGTGTTCTTCACGGCCTGCTTGGCCGCGTCCCTGATCGGGCCGATATGCGAGATGCCCTCGGGGGTCGCCGGATCACCTTCATGGGTGATGATCATGCGTGCCGCCTTGCCGTCCGGCGAGAGGAATTGTTTTAAACCCCTCTTGAGCTCGGGGTTGTCGAAAGCCTCCGGGGGTAAGTAGAAGGAATCATCGTTTTTGGCGGCGTCATAGGCCTGTCCCAGGGCGGTCGCGGTGTCGGTGTTAGCTCGCGTCTGGGAGTTGATCCCGAAGTTCGTGGCGTAGTTGGACAGCGTCAGTCCCAGATTCTTCTCCTGGTCGGCGATCTGGGGCGGCAACAGCGTCACCAGTTTCTGCTGTCCCGCGTCCAGTTTGTCCAGACTGGCGGTGAGCCTTTCAAACTGTGCGCTCAGCTCATCGATACCGTCGATGGCATCGAAGACGGATCTGAGCGCAAAGCAGGCGGGAATGTCATAACAATGCTTTTCCCAGTAGAAATAACTGCGAATCGGCCTGAAGAAGTCGTCGAAATCCGCGATCTTGTCCCGAAGGTCATTGATCACGGCGATCGTGTCGTGAAAACTCTGGGTCTCGTCGTGCGTCGAGGCGGCGAGGTCTTTCTGCAGGGCGTACTGCCGATTCAAAATGTTGATCGTGTCCCGCAGCGTGTCGGCCTGCTTCCGTATGTCATCCGCGCGGTCTTTCTGGTATTGCAGGTTTTCGATGTTGCCGATGCTGCCCGCGCTGATCTGAAAGGCCAAGGAGGTGTGCTCGATCGGCGTTCCCAACGGCCTGGTCATGGACTGGACCTGGGCGATGCCGGGCAGGTGGGCGATGGCTTTTGCCACCCTTTCCAGGTTGATCATGTCGGCCGGGTTACGCATATCGTGATCGGTTTCGATCATCAGTAGTTCGGGATTCAGCCGGGCCTGAGAAAAATGGCGCTCCGCGGCCGCATACCCGACATTGGCCGGGGCACTGGCCGGCATGTAGGAGCGGGCGTCGTAGCTCGTCTTGTACGCCGGCAGGGCAAGCAAACCTATGAGCGCAATGCCGATAGTCACCACCAGGATGGGCCCCGGCCAGCGGACAATGGCGGTGCCGATGCGCCGCCATCCCCGAGTCGCCATCTTGCGCTTGGGGTCGAAGAGCCCGAAAAGACTGCCCACGGTAATCACGGCCGGGGCTAACGTGAGGGCGGCCGCCAGGGCGACGAGGATGCCCAGTGCGGCCGGAATGCCCAGACTTTGAAAGTAATTCAGCCGGGTAAAGCGCAAACAGAAGACCGCGCCGGCCACGGTCAGGCCCGAGCCCAAGACCACGTGGGCGGTCCCGCGATACATCGTGTAGAAGGCGGTTTCCCGATCCTCGCCGGCGTGGCGCGCCTCGTGATAGCGGCCGAGAAAGAATATCGCGTAGTCCGTGCCGGCGGCGATGACCAGCAGCGTGAGCAGATTCGTCGCATACGTCGACAAGCCGATCAATCCGACGCTTCCCAGAAAGGCGACAATCCCCCTGGCCGCGGCCATTTCAATGATGACCGTGAACAGCACGACGACTGAGCTGACCACCGAACGGTAGACCGAAAACAACATCACCAAGATCACTGCGATGGTGATCAGGGTGGTCTTTAAGACACCTTTGCTGCCCACCTCGAACTGGTCCGCGACCAGCGGCGCCGCGCCGGTCACATACGCCTTGACCCCGGGCGGTGCCGGCGTATGAGACACCAGGTCGCGGATGGTGTCGACGGACTCGTTGGCCAGCGCATCGCCCTGATTACCGGCCAGATACACCTGAACGTAGGCGGCCTTGCCGTCCTTGCTTTGCGAGCCCGCCGCCGTCAACGGGTCCCCCCAGAAATCCTGGACGTGCTCCACATGCTTGGTGTCTTGCTCGAGCTTGCGGACCAAGGCGTCGTAAAACCGGTGGGCGTCGTCGCCCAGCGGCTTATCACCCTCCAGGACGACCATGGCCGCACTGTCGGAGTCGAACTCGTGGAACACCTTGCCCATATGTTTGATCGCCTGAAACGACGGCGCATCAGGTGAATTCAGCGATACGTTGTGCGCTTTGGCCACGTCTTCCAAATTCGGCACCGCAATATTCGAGATGGCCGCCAGACCCACCCACAGCAGCAAGATCGGCACCGCGAGCCGGCGAATAGTGCCCGCCAACCCGGGCCTCGGGACGTGATCGTCGCTCATGCCGACTTCACCAGACAGAAGGTGTAGGCGTTCACTTCGTTGACGATCCTTTCGTCCTTGACCTCGCCATCCACAGTGATGCGACAGCCCAGGGAATCGCTGTTGCCCTGTGCCACAAGGTTGCTGAAGGCCCCGGGCTGCGTCGTCACCATGGTCAACGACCACGGCAGGGCCGCGTTCAAGACTTGCTGCGGCTGAACATTGATGTCCACATAGTTGATGGTTGCCACCGTCCCGGGGCCGCCAAAGACCTCGAGGGTGATGTGCTTGGGATTGAACGGCTCAGTCTGATCCGAGATGCCGCCGCCGGCCGACGTGTTGTTGTGAGACCCGAAGATCCCATGAAGCCGATAGACGCAGAAGCCCGCGACAGCCACCACCACGGCAACGACCAGCACCATCCACCACCGCCTGACCCCACTGGTGAATGAAATCTTGTTCACCGTTGGCCTTTCGATAACCGGCACACCACCGCTGGGCGAGGCTTCGACGCATCGAGCGTGGATCGACAGTCCTGACAGTACGGTCTGACAGTACGGTCTGACAGTACGGTACCGGACCGTGCAGGGCAAGAGACGATGCCGTACACATCCCGTCGCGCGGCCTGCGCCGTCCGGCCGGTAAATCGGTGACCGACTGACCGGTAAATCGTTGGCCGACTGGCCCTATCCGGCGGGTCGGGTAAGGGCGGGGATCATGACGTCGTCGACGAGGGCTTGCACGGTGCGTCGGGTGGGCGGCCGGGTGGCCACGATGGACCGGAAGATGAGATAGCCGGGAAGCACGTCCCAGAGTTCGTCGCTGATGACGGCCTCGTCGATCTCACCCCGCTCGACGGCCTCCCGCAGGATGCCTTGGATCAGGGCTTTCCGCTGGTCGAGTAACTGGTGCTGCATCGCGTCGTTGAGTGCGGCATTGCGTGACACCTCGACGAGCACCGCGCGCATGGTGCTGGCGTGCTGGCGGGCCTGCTCGCACACCAGTTGCCCCAACCGCAGCAAATCGCCCCGCAGCGTTCCCGTATTGGGTGCGACCGCGACCTGACGGGTGCCCTCGATGAACGCGGCCACCACCAATTCGGCTTTAGACGGCCAGCGCCGATACACCGTGGCCTTACTGGCGCGCGCGGTGGCCGCCACGGCGTCCACCGTCAATCCGTCATACCCGTGTTGCTGCAGCAGCTGCAACGTCACCGCAAGCAACTCGGTTTCCCGCGGCGACCACGGCGAAGGCTGCGCGGCGCGATCGGAAATCTGAGTCACGGTGCCTACCATAAGCTCTTCGGAGTAGTACAGACCGTTACCGTACCGCTGCCGGCGGGCCGCTGAGCGCGAATCAGAGATCTAGCGCGCAGACGGCGAATCTCGCTCGCATGAGCAAGGCGGATCCGCCGCTCCGCGCCCGTCAAATGGTTGCTAAGCCTGGTTGCTAAGCCGTGGCCTTCTAGACGCTGATCTTGCCCTCCGCCGCCGACAGGGCGATATCGACCCGGAAATGGCTGCCGGGCAATCGAATTGAACTCAGAATGTCGTATGCGTTGCTGCGAGCGGCGGACAGGTCGCCGCCGGTGCCCACCACGGATAGCACGCGACCGCCCGACGAGACGATCGCGCCGTCGTCGCGCCGCGCCGTCCCGGCGTGCAGCACACCCTCGGCTTCGGAGCCGACGACGACGTCGCCCACCCGGGGGCGTCCGGGATAGTTTTCGGCGGCCAGGACCACCGTCACCGCGGCGCCGTCACGCCAGCGCAGCTCGCCGAAGTCGGCCAGCGCGCCGGTGCCCGCGGCATAGAGCAGCTGCCCGAGCGGTGAGCCCAGCAGAGCCAGCACGGCCTGGGTCTCCGGATCGCCGAAGCGGCAATTGAATTCGACCACCGCGGGTCCATTCTTGGTGATCGCGAGCCCGATGTACAGCAATCCGGAGAACGGACTTCCACGCCGAACAAGCTCGGCGGCAACGGGTTCGGCGATCTGGCTGACGATATCGCGGTACCCGTCGTCGGGAAGCCACGGCAACGGCGCATAGGCGCCCATGCCGCCGGTATTGGGTCCGGTGTCGCCCTCGCCGACGCGCTTGAAGTCCTGCGCCGGCAACAGCGGCACCACGGTGCGCCCGTCGACGACGCAGAACAACGACACCTCGGGGCCGTCGAGAAAGGACTCCAGCAGCACCGGGTGGCCCGCCTCGAGCAGTCCGGCGGCGTGGGCGCGCGCGGCATCTCGATCCGGAGTCACCACCACGCCCTTGCCGGCGGCCAGCCGATCGTCCTTCACCACCCAGGCGGGGTCACCGGCCGGCGGTCCGAACCGGTCCAGGGCGGCATCCAAACGCGCAGGGCTGTCCACGATTTCGCTAGTGGCGGTGCGCACGCCGGCCGCGGCCATTACCTCCTTGGCGAACGCCTTGGAGCCTTCGATGCGGGCGGCGTCCTTGCTGGGCCCGAAGCAGACGATGCCGGCGGCGCGCACGGCGTCGGCCACCCCCAGCACCAGCGGCAACTCCGGACCGATGACCACGATGTCGGCGCGGACCTCGCGCGCCAGGGCGACGATGTCCTCGCCGGAGGTGATGTCCACGTCGTGCTGCTCGGCGAGCCGGGCAGTGCCGGCGTTACCGGGAGCGATGGCCAGCGCCGTGACCTGGGGGTCTCTACGAAGCGCCAGCAGCAGCGCATGTTCACGGGCACCGGATCCGATCACCAGGACGCGCACGACACGTCAGACTAGCGGGGCAACACGTCCAACGCCTACAGCATGCGGTCAGGAATTTTTCGAGCAGGCTTTTGAGATCCTCTTGCTGGGCGACGGTGAGGCGTCCGAGACGCTTGTCGAACTCCGCCGACGTCAGCGGGGCCTTTGCTGTCGTGACGTCAAACGGGTTCGTCGTCGTCGGGTGCCAACAGTTTCTCCGGATGATGAAAGCTGTTGACTCTCGGTTGGCCGTGATCCAGGTGCGCCGGCGGTATCCATTCGGTTTCGCCGTGGGCGTTGGTGCGGGTGGTGAATCCGCCTTCTTCTACTAGCCTGTTGTCCGGTCCGCACGCTAGAGCGAGGTCATTGATGTCGCTGCGGCGGGTTGACTTCCAGCCACGGACGTGATGGACCTGGCTGTGGTAAGCGGGGGCATCGCACCCGGGTTTCGTGCAGCCACGGTCCCTGGCGTACAACATAATTCGCTGCGCGGGGGAAGCCAACCGTTTCGTGTGATACAACGCTAGGGCCTTACCCCGATCGAAAATGGCCAAGTAGTGATGTGCATGGCTCGCCCAGCGGATCACATCCGACATGGGCACGAGGGTGCCGCCGCCGGTGAGGCCTTTTCCGGCGGCCGCCTCCAGCTCTTTGAGGGTGGTGGTCACAACGATCGATACGGGTAGCCCGTTGTGCCGGCCTAACTCACCCGACGCCAACAGGCCACGCAGTCCAGCCAGCAGACCGTCATGGTTGCGCTGAGCCTGGCTGCGGCTGTCACGGCGCACCGCATCGTCCGACGGCTCCTCGTCGACCACCGGTGCCTCGTCGTCGGGGTTGCAAGCCCCCGGGGCGGCCAGCTTGGCCAGCACGGCCTCAATGGCGGCCCGTAGGTCCGGGGTAACCGTTCCGCTGATCGGCGACATCCCGTCGAATTCCTGCTTGCCCAGGGTGATGCCGCGCTTGCGGGCCCGTTGCTCGTCGCTGAATTCCCCATCAGGGTTGAGCCAGTCCATGATCCGCTGGGCATATTTGGCCAACTCGTCGGGGCGATAGCCACCGGCCTTGTCGGCGAGATCGGCCTCGGCGGCTTCGCGGGTGGACAGCGTCCACCTCGGCGGGCAGGTGCGCGAAGAAGCTGCGGATCACCTTCACATGCCCGTCACCGACGAGCCCCGCGCGTTGGGCGGCCGCGGTGGCTGTCAGCTGCGGCGCCAGCGACTCACCCGTGAGCGCCCGGCGTTCCCCGAGATCAGCCGCTTCGTCGATCCGCCGGCCGGCTTCGGCCTTGGTGATACGCAGCCGGTCGGCCAGCGCCGAGCGCAGCGTGCCGCCGAGTTCTTCTTCGCCGGCTTGCGCGTCGAGTTGGTTGATCAGCGCGTGCTGGGGTGTCCGCAGCCTGCGTGCCGCACGTTCCAGGCGCTCCAGGGCCCGCAACCGTTCCGGGGTGGTGAACACGTCAAAGGACAACTCGCACAAGCGGTCCAAGTCGTCATCGAGCGCGTTGAGGACCTCGACGATCTCCTCACGCGTGCTTGAACCCATGCCTGAAATTCTAGAAAGGACCACCGACAAGAATGGCCCCTCAGTGACCATTGAAGCTAAAGTGACACAAGGGATTACAGGGATCCGACAGCGCTGATCCGACTGGCTCGCGCCAGAGAAATCCTACTCAGAGAACTCCTACTCGGCGAACTTACCCGAGTGCATCTTCAGCGCGCCTTCGACGTTGGCCTTCTTGTCTTCTCCCGCGCCCTTCGCCGCGGCCTTCTTGCGCTTTGCCACGACGGTGTCGACCGCGCCGTTGAGCGCCGAGCCCAGCGGGAACCCGAGGTAGTGGGTAAGGAAGACGGCCATCTCCTTCAGTTCGGTCTCGCTGAGTTCCCCGTTGAGCAGCGCGGCGTTGATTTGGATCTCGGCCAGGTCGCGATTTCCGACTGCGGTCACCGCCGTCAGCGTCATGATGCGCTTGTCGCGCATCGACAACCCCGGTCGCGTCCAGATGCTGCCGAACAGATGATCGACGGTCAGGTCGAAGTACGCGTCGCCCTCGATGTTGGGCATCTCCCAGCCGTAGACCTCGTTCATCTTCTCGAGGCCCTTGCGGCGTAATTCGTCCATTTACGTCTCTTTCTGCGGGTGCGGCACGCCGAGGCCGGCGGCCAGCCGCTCGTAGGCGATCTGGGCGAGCGGCAGGTCGACCGACACCGCCTCGCCCAACGCTAGCGCCAGGCTGAGATCCTTCTCACCCAGACCTCGGGTGTGTGTGAAGGGTTGGAACAAGAAGTGATCCGGCTCGAGGTCTTTCATGTCGTCGCGCACCATGATCGCTCCCGGGCCACCCGTGAGTTGGTCAGTGTGCCGCACCACGCGGCCCAGCGCCTGCAGGTCGAGCCCGGCCGCCTCGGCGAGCTTCATGGCCTCACACGCCGCAACGTAGGAGGTGAACGTCAACATGTTGCGGGCCAGCTTCATTCGCGTGCCCGACCCTGGTGCGCCGGCGTGGATGACCACCGACGCCCAGTGTTTGAATGCGGGTTTGATCCGCTCGTACACCTCACGCTCGGCGCCCACCATCGTCGCGAGCTCGCCCTTCGCAGCGGCAGCCGCGCCACCGCTGACCGGCGCGTCGACAACATGGATGCCCTGCTGCTTGAGTTCGCCGGCGAGTTCGACAGCGGTGGTGTCGCTGATGGTCGAGTGGATCGCGATGACCGTTCCGGGCTTTGCGTATGCCGCCAGCTCGCCAACGACCTCGCGCACCTGCGCATCGTCCAAAACAGTGACATGAATGATGTCGGCGGCGGCAACGTCGGCGACGCTGTCGGCCAGGCTGGCACCCTTCTCGGCCAGCGGCGTCATCGCCTCGGTCCGGATGTCGTAAACCGTCACCCCGCCCGGCCATTCGGTCATCTTCGTGGCCATCGGCGCGCCCATGTTGCCCAGTCCGATGTAACCGAGACGCAGATTCTCGCTCATGACCGAATTACCTGTCCGCCGTCGACGTTGAAGATCTGCCCCGTGATCCAGGCGGCCTCGTCGGAGAGCAAGAACAGGCACATCCCGACCAAATCCTCGGGAGTTCCCATGCGCGACAGGGGAAGCCCCTTGACGATGTCGTCGACTATCTCTTTGGGGGTAGTGGTCCGGTTGGCCTCGGTGTCGATGGGGCCGGGCGCGATCGCGTTGATCCGGATTTTCTGACCGCCAAGTTCGCGGGAGAGCTGCTGGGTCAGGCCGTTGATACCGACCTTGGCCAGGCCGTAGAAGTTGGCGTACAGCCACGCGGCGGTGGACGACTGGTTGACGATCGCACCGCCGCCGCGCTTGGCCATCTTCTTGTACACCGCGCGGGTGCACCACAGCGCGCCGTCGAGGTTCACGCTCATGAACTTCTTGTAGTACTCGGGGTCGACGGTCAGCAGGAAGTCCAGCTTCATGCCCCCGAAGATCGCGGCGTTGTTGACGAGGTAGTCGATTCCGCCGAACTCGGCCAGGGTGCGGTCGGCCATCGCCTTGGCCGACGCCGGGTCGGAAACATCGACCGGAACGGCCAGCGCCGTGCCGCCGTCGGCGACGATCTGCTTTGCCACGCCCTCGGCCGCCTCGGCATTGATATCGGCCACCACCACCGCGGCACCCTCGCGGGCCAGCGCCTCGGCGTACGCCTGACCGATACCGCCACCGGACCCGGTGACAATGGCAACCTTGTTTTCGAATCGCATGCTTCGAGCTCCTCTAGTCAGCCTCTAGCTAGCCTCATTAGCCGCAGTCGCGATAGTTTTGGTTTCCAAGTACTCCTCGAAACCGGCAAGGCCCATCTCGCGACCGTTCCCGGACTGCTTGTAACCACCGAATGGCGCATCGGCCGAATACCAGACGCCCCCATTGACATTGATCGTGCCCGCCCGGACCCGCGCGGCAACCCTCGCCGCTCTATCTGAGTCAGCGCCAAACACGGTACCCGACAAGCCATATGGCGAATCGTTGGCGATGCGCACCGCGTCGTCGTCGCCATCGTGCGGAATCACCGTCAGGACCGGGCCGAAGATCTCCTCGCGCGCGCAGCGAGCGTCGTTGCCCAGCCCCGCGATCACGGTGGGCTCGATGAAGAAACCAACTTCACGGTCGGCCGGTCGGCCTCCTCCGCACGCGAACGTCCCCCCCTCGGCGATCGCCGAGTCAAGATAGCCCTGCACCCGATCGCGCTGTCGGGCCGAGATCAGTGGCCCGCAAACGGTTCCGGGGTCGATGGGGTCGCCGGGCTTGATTCCGGCCATTGTTGCGGCGGCGATGGAGACGGCCTCGTCATACCGAGCCCGCGGCACCACCAGCCGCGTGGTGATTGCGCATCCCTGCCCCGCATGCATGCACACCGAGAACCCCGCCACACCCACCGCACCGCCCAAGTCGGCGTCGTCGAGCACGATGAACGCCGACTTGCCACCCAGCTCGAGGAAGACCTTCTTGATGGTCGCGGCGCCGTCGGCCATTACGCTGCGACCGGTGGCCGTCGACCCCGTGAACGAAACCATGTCCACCCGAGGGTCTTTGGCCAACAACGCGCCAACGGCGTGATCGCTGGAGGTCACGATGTTTATCACACCGGGCGGAAAGTCGGTGTGTTCGGCGATGAGTGCCCCAAGCACGGCAGCGCACCACGGTGTGTCGGGGGCGGGCTTCAAGACGACCGTATTCCCCGCGGCCAGCGCCGGCCCGATCTTAGCGAGGTTGATCTGGTGGGGAAAATTCCACGGGGTGATGGCGCCGACGACACCGACGGCCTCACGGGCGATGGTGCGCCGGGTCGGGATGCCCATCGGCGACGCCTCGCCGAGATCCTGGTTGTATACGTACGATTCGCCCGTGTCCGCGGCGAACGCCAGGTCGTTGACCGGGACTTCGAGGTGAGCGATCGCGGTGAGCATCCGCGGCGCGCCGACTTCGGCGATGGTCAAGTCGCGCAGCTCCTCGATATGTTGCTGCATCGCCTCACGCAGCTGCCGCACGCACCGCACCCGCAACTCGGTGTTACGGGACCAGTCCGTGTCGTCGAAAGCCCGCCGCGCCGCATCGATCGCGCGGCTCATGTCTTCGGCGTCGGCGTCCGCGGCGACTCCCAGCACCTCCTCGGTTGCCGGATTGAGGGTCGGGAACGTCCCCGCACGGCCGGGCGACATCTTGCCGTCGATGAACAGTTCGCTCACGCCGTCGGCCAACAGAGTTCCCTGGGCCATGTCTTTTGCTCCCGCCTGCCAAACAAGTGGACCCGTCAAACAAGTGGACACTTGTCCGATATTGTCGTATCGAACGATAGCCGCCCGGCCGTCTGAGTTGCAAGAGCCGATCCAGAAGATCGGTTTGTCACCTCATTGAGCTTTATATTTGCGACCGGGCTTGCCTCCTCATGCCAGCGTCCGCTAGCTTGGACATGTGTCCAGCGATGCACTGGTTGCGGTCGGATCCGACGCCGAGCGCCAGACCGGAGAACCCCTGCGCAACCGACGCCAGGAGGAGACCTTCCGCAAGGTGCTCACCGCCGGCATCGAAACACTGCGTGAGAAGTCGTACGCCGACCTGACGGTGCGCGCCGTGGCGGCCCGCGCCAAGGTGGCCCCGGCGACCGCGTACACCTACTTCTCGTCGAAGAACCATCTGATCGCCGAGGTCTACCTCGACCTGGTGCGGCAGGTCCCGTACTTCACCGACGTGAACGAGCCCATGCAGACCCGGGTGGACAAGGCGTTGCGCCATCTGGCACTGGTGGTCGCCGATGAACCCGAGGTCGCCGCGGCGTGCACGACGGCGCTGCTGTCGGGGGGCGCCGACCCGGCGGTGCGGTCCGCGCGCGACCGCACCGGCGCCGAGATCCATCGGCGCATCGCCTCGGCGATCGGGCCGGACGCCGACGCGCGCACCGTGTCCGCGCTCGAGATGACGTTCTTCGGCGCGCTGGTCAATGCGGCCAGCGGCGCCTACACCTATCACCAGATCGCCGACCGTCTCGGTTATGCCGTCGGCCTCATTCTGCCGACGCCGTCCGGAGAAAACCCGTCCGGAGAAAACCCGTCCGGAGAAAACCGATGACCGTGCAGACCGAAAACCCGATCCTGGACCCGTACGACTACGACTTCCACGAAGATCCGTACCCGTATTACAAGAGGCTGCGCGACGAGGCCCCGCTGTACCGCAACGAGGAACTGAAGTTCTGGGCGTTGTCGCGGCACCAGGACGTGTGGGAAGGCTTCCGCAACAGCACCTCGCTGTCCAACCGCGACGGCGTGTCGCTGGACCCGGTGTCGCGGGGGCCGCACGCGTCAAAGACGATGTCGTTTTTGGCGATGGACGATCCCGCCCATCTGCGGCTGCGCACCCTGGTGTCGAAAGGCTTTACCCCGCGCCGGATCCGGGAACTCGAGCCGCGGGTCACCGAGCTCGCCGTCCAGCACCTCGACGCCGCGCTGGAGAAGGCAGCCTCTCAAAACGGGGGTGCAACCGTCGACTTCGTCGCGGAATTCGCCGGCAAGCTGCCCATGGACGTGATCTCAGAGCTGATGGGCGTGCCGTTCGCCGATCGCGACCGCATCCGGGCGATGGCCGACGGCGTGATGCACCGCGAGGACGGCGTCAACGACGTGCCGGCTTCGGCGATCGAGGCGTCGATCAACCTGATCGTCTACTACCAGGAGATGATCGCCGAGCGCCGCAAGAAGCCGACCGACGACCTCACCTCGGCGCTGTTGGAGGCCGAGATCGACGGCGACCGGCTCACCGACGAGGAAATCCTCGGATTCATGTTCCTGATGGTGATCGCAGGCAACGAGACCACCACCAAACTACTTGCCAATGCGGCCTTTTGGGGTCACAAGAATCCCGACCAACTCGCCCCGGTCTACGCCGATCCTGCTCTGGTGCCGCTGTGGGTCGAGGAGACTCTGCGCTATGACACGTCCAGCCAGATCCTGGCCCGCACCGTCTCTACGGAGCTGACCTTCTACGGCACCCCGATCCCCGAGGGCGACGTGCTGCTGCTGCTGCCCGGGTCGGCCCATCGTGACGAGCGGGTGTTCGATGCCCCCGATGACTACGTGATCGGGCGCGACATCGGGCCCAGGCTCCTGAGTTTCGGTAGCGGCGCGCATTTCTGCCTTGGCGCGCACCTGGCCCGGATGGAAGCACGGGTGGCGCTCACCGAACTGTTCAAGCGAATCCGCGGATATGAAGTCGACGAGGCCAACGCCGTCCGCGTCCACTCGAGCAATGTCCGAGGATTCGCTCACCTGCCGATCAGCATAGAGGTGTGCTGAATGCCTCGCTTCGAACCGCATCCGGCCCGCCGGCCCGCAATCGTTGCCGGCGCATCGTCGGGGATCGGGGCGGCCACCGCCGTCGAGCTTGCCGCGCACGGCTTTCCGGTCGCGCTGGGCGCGCGGCGCGTCGAGAAGTGCCAGGAGATCGTCGAGTCGATCCGCGCCAACGGCGGTGAGGCGATCGCGCTGCCGCTCGACGTCACCGATGCCGACTCCGTCAAAGGATTCGTGCATCAGGCCACCGATCGGCTCGGCGACATCGAGGTCATGGTCACCGGCGCGGGCGACACCTACTTCGGGCGCCTGCACGAAATCGACTCCGAGACCTTCGAATCGCAGATCCAGATCCATCTGATCGGCGCCAACCGGTTGACCACCGCGGTACTGCCGGGCATGGTCGAGCGTCGCCGGGGTGACCTCATCTTCGTGGGTTCCGATGTCGCGCTGCGCCAGCGCCCGCACATGGGCGCCTACGGTGCCGCCAAGGCCGGGCTGGTGGCGATGGTCACCAACCTGCAGATGGAGCTCGAGGGAACCGGCGTGCGAGCGTCGATCGTGCACCCCGGCCCCACCAAGACCGCGATGGGCTGGAGTTTGCCCGCCGATGCGATCGGCCCGGCGCTTCAGGACTGGGCCAAGTGGGGCCAGGCGCGGCACGACTACTTCTTGCGGGCCTCCGACCTCGCCCGCGCGATCGCGTTCGTCGCCGAGACCCCCAGGGGCGGCTTCGTGGTCAACATGGAACTGCAGCCCGAGGCGCCGTTGGCCGACAACAAGCAACGTCAAAAGCTCGCACTGGGTGAAGAGGGGATGGGTGAAGAGGGGATGGGTGAAGAGGGGATGGGTGAAGAGGGGATGGGTGAATAGTGATTACTGCGATCGTGCCGCGCGTCTCCGGCGGCGAGGAAGAGCACGGACATCTCGAGGAATTCCGGACCGATCCCATCGGCCTGATGCAGCGGGTCCGCGACGAGTGTGGTGACGTCGGCTGGTTCCAGCTCGTCGACAAACACGTCATCCTGCTGTCCGGCGCCGGCGCGAACGAGTTCTTCTTCCGTTCCACCGATGAGGATCTCGACCAGGCCGAGGCCTACCCCTTCATGACGCCGATCTTCGGCAAGGGGGTGGTGTTCGATGCCAGCCCCGAGCGACGCGCCGAGATGCTGCACAACACCGCGCTACGGGGCGAGCACATGAAGGGCCACGCGGCCACCATCGAGAATGAAGTCCGGAAAATGATCGCCAACTGGGGCGACGAAGGCGAGATCGAACTGCTCGACTTCTTCGCCGAGTTGACCATCTACACCTCGACTGCGTGCCTGATCGGGGTGAAGTTCCGCAATCAGCTCGACCATCGTTTCGCTGAGTACTACCACGAGCTGGAGCGCGGCACCGACCCGCTGTGCTACGTCGACCCGTACCTGCCGATCGAGAGCTTCAAGCGGCGCGACGAGGCACGCGTGAAACTCGTTGCGCTGGTGCAGGAAATCATGAATCAACGGCTGGCCAATCCGCCGACGGAGAAGGCCGACCGCGACATGCTCGACGTGCTGGTGTCGATCAGGGACGAGGAGGGCGTTCCCAGATTCTCTGCGGACGAGGTCACCGGCATGTTCATCTCGCTGATGTTCGCCGGACACCACACCAGCTCGGGTACTTCGTCATGGACGCTGATCGAAATGATCCGCCACCCCGAGGTCTACGCACAGGTAGGCAAGGAGCTCGATGACCTCTACGCCGACGGCCAGGAGGTGAGTTTCCATGCACTGCGCCAGATTCCGAAGCTGGAGAACGTTCTCAAGGAGACGCTGCGACTGCATCCCCCGCTGATCATCCTGATGCGGGTCGCCAAGGGCGAGTTCGAGGTCGAGGGCTTCCCGATCCACGACGGCGACTTCGTCGCCGCCTCGCCGGCGATCTCGAACCGAATCCCCGAGGACTTTCCCGAACCCAACTCGTTCAACCCGGACCGCTACGACAAGCCCGAACAGGCGGACATCGTCAACCGGTGGACCTGGATCCCCTTCGGCGCCGGCCGGCACCGCTGCGTCGGCGCCGCGTTCGCCCAGATGCAGATCAAGGCGATCTTCTCGGTCCTGTTGCGCGAGTATGAGTTCGAGATGGCGCAGCCCGCGGACAGCTACCACAACGACCACTCCAAGATGGTCGTGCAGCTGGCCCGGCCGGCCAAGGTCCACTACCGGAAACGCGGCGCATAACCGGCGCATAAGGAGTACGGCTGATGGGCTCGTTCAGGATCGCGGCGGATCTGGATTTGTGCCAGGGCCATGCCATGTGCGAGCTGGAGGCACCGGACTACTTCCGCGTACCCAATCGGGGCAAGGTAGAGATCATCGATTCCGAGCCGCCAGAAGACGCCCGCGACGAGGTTGAACGGGCCGTCGAATCGTGCCCCACCCGAGCACTATTCATCCAAGAGAAAGAAGATTGACGACATGTCATCCAACGCGTCATTCACACGTGCAGAACTCGACGAATGGGTGCAGTCGTGGCTCCAGGCGAACAAGGACTGCGAGCAGGCGGGCGACTGGAAGCCGCTGGCGGAGTTCTACGCCCCCGACGCCACGTACGGCTGGAACATCGGGCCCAAGGAAGACGTGATGTGCGTCGGGATCGACGAGATCCGCGATATCGCGCTCGGCGTGGAAATGGAAGGTCTCGAAAACTGGCAGTACCCGTATCAGAAGGTCATCATCGACGACCGCCAGGGTGAGATCGTCGGGTTCTGGAAGCAGGTCATCGTCGACGACGACGGCGGCCAGCAGGAGATCTACGGGATCGGCGGCAGCTGGTTTCGGCTCAACGCCGACAAGCTCATCGAGTGGCAGCGAGACTTCTTCGACTTCGGTCACGTTCAGGCGCTGTACCTGGATTTGATGAAGGCCGGCAAGTTGTCCAAGGGCATGCAGAAGCGGATCGAGCGCAGCCTCGCCGGCGAGCGGCTCCCCGGCTATTACCCGCTGGGGAAAACGCCCGTCCCGATCTGGTGAGCCGGACCAACCAAGCGTTTGGTTTGTAGCACGCGCTATGCTGGCGCGACAGGGGTGCCCTGTGGCACTCGTCACCACCGCTGCCGGGCATGATGGGTCGGGCAGTCTCAATTCAAAGGCGAAATGGGGTCAGGTCCAACGTGAAGACAAAAGGCGCACTGATCTGGGAATTCAACCAGCCGTGGTCCATCGAGGAGATCGAGATCGGCGACCCGCAAAAGGACGAGGTCAAGATCCAGATGGAAGCGGCGGGCATGTGCCACTCCGACCATCACCTGGTCACCGGCGGCATCCCGATGGCGGGCTTCCCGGTGCTCGGCGGGCACGAAGGTGCGGGTGTCGTCACCGAAGTCGGACCCGGTGTCGAGGACATCGCCCCGGGCGACCACGTGGTGTTGTCGTTCATCCCGTCCTGCGGGACGTGTCCGACGTGCCAGGCGGGCATGCGCAACCTGTGTGATCTGGGGGCCGGGCTGCTGGGCGGTGCGGCGGTATCCGACGGCACCTTCCGCATCCAGTCCCGCGGCCAAAACGTCTACCCCATGACGCTGCTGGGCACGTTCTCGCCCTACATGGTCGTGCACCGCAGCTCCGTGGTGAAGATCGACCCGTCGGTGCCCTTCGAGGTCGCCGCACTGGTGGGCTGCGGCGTCACCACCGGCTACGGTTCGGCGGTCCGCACCGCCGACATCCGGCCCGGCCAAGACGTCGCCATCGTCGGCGTCGGCGGGGTCGGCATGGCCGCGCTGCAGGGTGCCGTCGCCGCCGGGGCCCGCTACGTCTTCGCGATCGACCCGGTGGAATGGAAGCGCGACCAGGCCCTGAAGTTCGGCGCCACGCACGTCTACCCCGACATCAACGCCGCGCTGATGGGCATGGCCGAGGTCACCTACGGCCTGATGGCCCACAAGGTAATAGTCACGGTGGGCGAACTGAAGGGCGCCGACGTCGACAGCTACCTGAACATCACCCAAAAGGGCGGCACCTGCGTGCTGACCGCGATCGGCAGTCTGCTGGACACCAACGTGACCCTGAACCTGGCGATGTTGACCCTGATGCAGAAGAACCTGCAGGGCACCATCTTCGGCGGCGGCAACCCGCAGTACGACATCCCGCAGCTGCTGTCGATGTACAAGGCCGGCAAGCTCAACCTCGACGACATGATCACCCGCCAGTACCGGCTGGAGCAGATCAACGACGGCTATCAGGACATGCTGGAAGGCAAGAACATTCGCGGGGTCATCCGATACACGGACGCCGACCGGTAGGCCGACCGGTACGCGGCGCTGCGCCGCCGAGAATCGGGGTCCCGAGTGGCCAGCTTCCCGCATCTGTTTTCGCCGGGACGAATCGGCGCCATGACGGTCCGCAACCGACTGGTCATGTCTCCCATGGAGACGATGTACGGCACCCCGGACGGGCTGCCGTCACAGCGCACCCGCGATTACTTCGCCGCCCGCGCCAAGGGTGGCGTTGGCCTGATCACGTTGGGCGCCACCGGAGTCGACCATCATCACCCCGAGACCCCCGGTGGGCTGCATCTGGCCACCGATGACGCGGTCGACGCGCACCGGGCGCTGGTGGAGGTGGTGCACGAACACGGCGCCAAGATACAGCCGCAGATCGTGCACGCCGGGCCCGACGGTCTGGGACCGGAGATCTTCGGGATCACGTCGTTGGGGCCCTCGGCGATTCCCTCCTACCTCACCGGGCGCCCCTCGGCCGAGATCAGCAAGCCGCAGCTGGGCGAGGTGCTCGACTTGTTCAAGGCCGCGGTGCGCCGTGCCGCAGAGGCCGGATACGACGGCATCGAGTTGCACGCCGCGCATGGCTACATGTTGCTGGGCTCCTTCCTTGCCCCGCAACGTAATCGGCGCACCGACGACTACCGGGGCGACTCGGCGCGCGGTCGGGTGCGGGTGGTGCTGGAGGCGCTGGCAGCGATTCGCTCCGAGCTCGGCGGCGACCTGCCGATCACGCTGCGCATCTCCGGTTACGAACGCGTCGCGGGCGGGCGACCCATTCACGAAACGGCTCGGGTGGCACCCGAACTCGTTGCGGCCGGGGTCGATGCGTTCCACGTCAGCGGCGGCGTGATCGACCGGCTGGTCACCGGCATGGTCAACGGTGCCGACGACGGCAAGGAGGTCAACGTCGGCGCCGCGGCCGCGGTCAAGCAGGTGGTCGACGTGCCGGTAATCGCCGTCGGCCGGATCCACGACCCGGTTCGCGCCGAACGGATCCTGGCCGAGGGGCGCGCCGATTTCATCGCAATGGGACGTCCGCTGCTGGCCGACCCCGACCTACCGCACAAACTGCTGTCCGGCCAGGCAAACCGCGTTCGTAAATGCATCTCCTGCGAAAACTGCATCGACGCAATGGAACAACGCTTCTCCGTGGACTGCGCCATCAATCCCCGCACCGGCAAGGAGCGCGAACTGGCCGCCCCGCGCGCCGGCCGCGCCAAGCGCGTGGTGGTGGTCGGGGGCGGGCCGGCCGGACTGGAGGCCGCTCGGGTGGCCGCCGAACGCGGCCATCGCGTCACGCTTTTCGAACGCAGTGGCCGGCTGGGCGGGGCGCTGCGCTGGGCGTCGATTCTGCACCCGGAAAACCAGCCGTTTCTGCGGTATCTGTGCGACGAGATCAAGCTCAGCACCGCGAAAGTCCACTTGGGTCAGACTGTTTCGGCGGGTGACGTCGTCCGCGCCGCACCAGACGCGGTCGTGGTGGCCACCGGCGGCCAGGTCGCCGTGCCGGCCATTCCCGGCGCCGACCTGCCGCACGTGCATACGGGGCCCGGTTTGCGCGAGTTACTCGGCGGCTGGCGGCAGCGCCTGGTGCACCCGGCAGCGTTCCGACTCGCCACCCGGGCATGGATGCCGGTCGGGCGGCGGGTCGCCGTCATCGGCGGCGACCTGGTAGCGCTCGAACTTGCCGAATTCCTGGCGGCGCGAGGCCGGCTGGTGTCGATACTGGAGGCCGGGAAGGACATCGCCGCGGAAGTGGGCAACAAGCGCAAGACGGAGCACATGGATCGCCTCGACCGGCTCGGCGTCACCGTGCACGTACGCGCACCGGTCGAACGAATCACCCCGCAGGCTGTGGTGTTTACGCCCGCCGGTGGCACCACCCGCCAGCTGGCCGCCGACAGCGTCGTCATTGCCGGGACACTGGAACCCGACACCGCGTTGTTCGACGCGCTGGTCGCCGCGATGCCCGGCGCCGAGGTGCACGCCGCCGGCGACTGCACCGGCCTGGGTCTGATCCGCAAAGCCACCGAGGAGGGCGCACGCGTCGCGTGTGCAATCTAGAGACAGGAGAAAACCATGACCCAAACCGCGAAACCTGAGGTCTCCCCGGCACTGACCGCATCGCAATCCTCGTGGCGGTGCGTACAAGCCCAAGACCGGGAGGGCTGGCTGGCGCTGATGGCCGACGACGTCGTCGTCGAGGACCCGATCGGCAAGTCGGTCACGAATCCCGATGGCACCGGGCTGCGAGGCAAGGAGGCCGTCGGCGCCTTCTTCGACACCCATATCGCGCCCACTCAGGTGACCATCACCTGCGAGGAGACGTTCCCGTCGAGTTCGCCCGACGAGATCGCTCATATCCTGTTGCTGCACTTCAGTTTTGAGGGCGGGTTCGCCAGCACGGTGCGTGGGGTGTTCACCTACAAGGTCAACGACGCGGGGCTGATCACCAACATGCGCGGGTACTGGAACCTCGAAATGATGCAATTCGGCAAGGAAGAGTGAAACCCGGGTTCTAAACTGGACAACGGGGCCAGGCAAGAGGAGCGGCGACAGAATGACGGACGACACCAGCTCGTTGAGCTTCCTCAGTCGACGCCCCTCTTGGTGGTTCGTGATAGGTCCGGCTGGCGCTGTCGGCTCGGTGTGGGGGAAGCGCCTAGGCGAGGACCGTCCGCTTCTGGGTCATATCGTTTTCATCCTCGGCCTGGTGCTTATCGCGATCGGTCACGGCTGGGCCATCGACCGGGCGTACGTTCGTCTTTCCGGTCATCAGCGGCATCATCAGCGACGCGCGTAAACGCAAGTGGCTGCGCTGTGCCCGGCTACTGCAGTGAAATCTTGGCGTTGACGCCCGTTTCGCCCTGAAATCACTTGTGCCACTTTTGTTTCGGTGATGGCCAGCGCCCGATCGGTTACAACGCCACCGTCGTGAACGCGATGCCGGTGCCGAAGTTGGCCAGGTCAACATATGCTGGGCCCATGGCGTCGATCTTCACCAAAATCATCAACCGCGAACTACCCGGCCGCTTCGTCTACGAGGACGACGACGTCGTCGCGTTCCTGACGATTGAGCCGATGACACAGGGCCACACGTTGGTGGTGCCGCGTGCCGAGATCGATCAGTGGCAGGACGTCGACGGTCCCGCGTTCGCCCGCGTCATGTCGGTGAGCCAGCTGATCGGCAAGGCCGTCTGCAAGGCGTTCAAAACCGAGCGCGCCGGGGTGATCATCGCCGGGCTGGAAGTCCCCCATCTGCACGTCCACGTGTTCCCCACCCGCAGCCTGGGCGACTTCGGCTTTGCCAACGTCGACCGCAACCCGTCACCGAAATCCCTCGACGATGCGCAGGCCAAGATCAAGGCGGCGCTGGCGCAACTGGCGTGAGCGCGTGAACGAGCCTTAGACGGGCGCCGGCACGTCGGTCACCCGGGGCAGGGTGACGCGGAAGCAGCAACCCTCGCCGGGCGCGGTTTTCACATTGACGACGCCGCCGTGCGCGCGCACCAACGAGTCCACGATGGATAGCCCCAGTCCGGTGCCGCCGCTGGCGCGCGCCCGTGACGCGTCGGTGCGATAGAACCGCTCAAACACCCGCGACGCATCCTGCGGATTCATACCGGGACCCTTGTCGGCCACTTCGAGCACCGTGTCGTCGCCTTTGGTGCCGACCCGAATGATGACTTCGGCGCTCGCCGGGGTGTGCTGTAGGGCATTGGCAACGAGGTTGCTCAGCACCTGCCGAATGCGTGGTTCGTCGCCGACCACCTCCGGGGTGCCGGGACCGTCGAAGACCTCCATGGTGACGGTGCGCTGGGGGTCGATCGCCCGCGCGTCGTGCACGGCATCGCTGGCCAGCGCCAGCATGTCCACTCGCTGGTGTTCCAGCGGTCGTTGCACGTCGAGCCGGGCCAGCAGCAGCAGGTCGTCCACCAGCAGGCCCATCCGGCTGGCTTCGCTTTCGATCCGCGACAACAGCATGGCCACGTCCCGGGCGGCGCCCTGGCGATACAGTTCCGCGAAGCCGCGGATGGTCGTCAGCGGAGTACGCAGTTCGTGGCTTGCGTCGGTGATGAACCGTCGCATCCTTTCCTCGGAACTGCGAGCCGTGTCGGCCGAAGACACCGAGGAAGCCACGGCTTCCTGGATCTGCGTCAGCATTCCGTTGAGCGCCAACGAAAGTTGGCCCACCTCGGTTCGGGGATCACGTTCCGGAACCCGGCGATCCAGCTGCCCCGCGGCGATCGCGGCGGCGGTGTGCTCGACTTCGGCCAGCGGCCGCAGGCTGCGGTTCACCACCACGAAGCTGGCGATCCCGACTACGACCAGTACCGCCACCCCGATGCCCACCTGCAACAAGACCAGGGAGCTGACGGTGTGCTGGACGTCGGACAGATCGATCGCGACGGTGGTAATGCCGTTCGGTCCGCGCACCGACACCGCTCGCCACTGGATGTCGGAGCCGTTGACCGAGGGCAGCGTCGTCGGATTGGGGCCCACGTCGTTGTTGCGCGGCAATGCCGGTTCGGCGTTGCGGTCGTTGATGGCGGTAAATGGTGTGCCGTCGGTGCCGATGCCGCGCACGTAGAACTTCGACGGCGGCCGCCCGGAGTCAGGGAGTTCGTATGGGGTCGGTGACTTCCGCCGCGGGGCCTGTGCCCAGCCTTTGGAGGCCTCGAGCAGGGTCTGGTCGATCCGGGCGATCAGAACGTGATGCAGGATGGAGGTCACGGCGATGCCCGAGAACGCCAGACCGCAGGCGACAAGCGCCAGGGTCGCGGCCACCAAACCCACCCGTAGTGGCAATCCGCGTCGAACTT
The DNA here is from genome assembly GCA_963703795.1 of uncultured Actinomycetota bacterium. Lineage (GTDB taxonomy): Bacteria > Actinomycetota > Actinomycetes > Mycobacteriales > Mycobacteriaceae > Mycobacterium. Next base: position 60,165 of record CAVPFT010000019.1, read on the forward strand.
GATCGGCCATCGTCGTACTGTCCGCTACCGCGGCTCCCGCAGCACGTAGCCCACCCCGCGCAAGGTGTGCAGCAGCCGCTTCTCCCCCGTGTCGATCTTTCGACGCAGGTACGACACGTAGGACTCGACGACGTTGACGTCGCCGCCGAAGTCGTAACGCCAGACATGGTCGAGGATTTTGGGTTTGCTCAACACCGTGCCCGCGTTGATCACGAAGTAGCGGAGCAACGTGAATTCGGTCGGCGACAGCGACACCGGTTGGCCGGCCTTCCACACTTCGTGAGTCTCCTCGTCTAGTTCGATGTCGGCGAACGTCAGGCGAGCACTGCGAGGTTCGGCCCCGCCCTTGCCGGCGCGTCGGAGTATGACCCGCAGCCGGGCGACGACCTCCTCCAGGCTGAACGGTTTCGTCACGTAGTCGTCGCCGCCAAGGGTCAGGCCCGCGATCTTGTCCTGCAGGGAATCGCGGGCCGTCAGGAACAAGGCCGGGGCGTCGATGCCGTCGGCACGCAGCCGCCGCAGCACCCCGAAGCCGTCCATCCCGGGCATCATCACGTCGAGGATCACCGCATCGGGGCGGGCGTCACGGGCGCGATCCAGTGCCTGGGCCCCGTTGGTTGCGGTGTAGACCTCAAATCCCTGGAACTTCAGGCTGACGGAGAGCAGTTCGACGATGTTCGACTCGTCGTCGACGACGAGGACGCGAGCTTCTGGTTTCGTTTTGCTGGGGGTCGCCGCTGTCATGAGGTCACTTCAGTCCTTTTGCTTGAACGCTACCTTCAGGGTCCCTTCAGAATCATTGTGTGTTTCCTGAAAGGTGGATGCCAACATACTGCTAGCAGTCTGCCAGGAATCATCGCATGAGCTTGGAACGGGTGCGGGGTTAGCGGAGCGAGCTGTGCATAGGCGCGCGTTGTGCATAGGCGTTGTACATACGCGTTGTACACAGACCTTGTGCATAGACTCGGGGACATGAATTTCGTCAAAGGCATCGTGTCTGTTGCGACCGCCCCCGCGCGAGTCGGGCTTGCGGCCGCCGACGCGAGCTTGAACGTCGCGTCCGCGGCGGTGGGGGTGGCGAAGCGAGCGCTGGGTGACGCCGGTGGTGGCGCCGGGACCAACGCGATGACGTCCATGCTGGGGATTGACGACGCGATCATCCGCGCCAACCGGTTGGCACGACTGCTCGACGACGACGCGCCGTTGGGACGCGCGGTGGCGCCCGACGGGCCGATGGATCGATTGCTGCGCCCGGGCGGGGTGGTCGACCTGCTCACGTCGGAGGGCGGTTTGCTCGACCGGCTCACCGCGCAGGGCGGCGGGCTGGAGCGCGCGCTGAAGCCCGGCGGACTGGCCGATCAACTGCTCGCCGAAGACGGATTGATCGATCGGGTGCTGTCCGATGACGGTTTCGCCGAGCGGCTGCTTGCCGAGGGCGGGTTGATCGACAAGCTGACCGCGAGGCATGGCCCGCTGGACCAGCTCGCCGGCGTCGCCGACACCCTGGCTCGATTGACACCCGGGATGGAAGCGCTGGAGCCCGCCATTTCCACCCTGCAGGACGCCGTCATCGCGCTGACCATGGTGGTCAACCCGCTGAGCAACATCGCCGAGCGCTTCCCGTTCCCGGGCCGTCGCATGCCGCGCCGCTCGTCATCACGGCCGGTGCCCTCAACACGCATCATCGAAAGCGATGAATGAGCGGATAGGCTTGCAGCCGATTTACCCGGCCTCCTTAGCTCAGTGGTAGAGCACTCGCCTTGTAAGCGAGCGGTCGTCAGTTCAATCCTGACAGGGGGCTCCCACTTTCAGTACCTGTCGGTGCTGGTAGAGGCTGTTTTCGGACCGAACGTGGGTGCGCTTCTGCATGCCGTGCCCACATTTTGCCCACACTTTCCGCAACCGATGCGAGGTCTGAGTCGAACAAATCGGCGTATACGTCGAGCGTCATCGCGGCGCTCGCGTGGCCCAACATCCGCTGGACCACCTTGGGATTCGCCCCAGCACTGATCGCCAGCGAGGCGGCAGTGTGCCGCAGCCCGTGAGCCGTCATTCTGGGGAACGTCGGATCAGTCTTCCGACAACGTGAAACGGCACCGGACAGCCAAGACTCCTTCGACGCCGGTGGCCCCATATAGCCGCCTGATGCCGTCGGCCAGAGCAGATCGTCGCGGCCTTTGCCCTTGGCCGTCAACGCCAGTGCCTCGATGACGAACTTTGGCAGCACTATCGTCCGGTTCTGATTCGACTTCAGGGTGCCGACGATAACTTTGGTGGCCACCTGTCTCGCACCACCATCAGTTGCTATAGACCCGGTCGGGGCGGATGAGCACCGCTGCCCGGCGCTGCTCGGCCATCACCCGGTCGTATTCGTCCCAATCGTCGTGTTCACCGCCGGCTGGGTGAATATCGCTCGGAGCAAAAGCCGCAGCCCTTCGGCGTCCAGCCAGGGCTGGGGGTCGTCGGGTCCGGCGAGTTCGGCGTGCCCTTCGACCGCCGCCCATTGCCAACCGTTGCGGAAGGTGGCGGTGACTTGGGGTCGAGCCCGCAGGTTCGCCAGCTTGACGGGGCCTGCCGCGACCACGGCCAAGATGGTCTCCCCGGTGGCGGGATGGGCGAGGACGCCGGCGTTGACCAGCGAGGACTGGATGGTGCCGTTGGCCCGCAATGTCGACAGCACCACCAGGCCTTGCTCGTCGCTGGACAGCGATGCTGCCTGTTGAACGGTGATAGTAACGGCGCTTGTCATGACAACCCTCTTTCAGCGGGACCAGACGACGCGCCATCCGCACCGATCGCGCGAGAAGACGGTTCTTGGTGTGAGCGTGGCTTCTTCACGAAGCGATGAATGGCTTCGTAGGCATGCTGTTGTATTGCCGGGTCCTTGAAGTCGGCGACGATCACCGACTGATCCACGAGGGGCCCGGTGACGGCGCCCGGTCGGCTGGCGTAGAACACCCCGCTGCGCAACTGTTCGTCGGTGACTCCATCGACCAGCCGCTGGGCGCCCTTCTCCAGCTGGTGTCCGACCCCCAGTGCGGGAAGGACGTAGGGCAACATGACGTGATTCATCATGGCCCGAGTGACGGGGCCCATGTCGCGCAATGCTTCCGTTCCCGCGGTGTTGCCCGGGCTCACAGTGAGCAGCCGCAGGCCGGGATGCTTTCGCGCCAGAGCCGACATCCACAACGCACCAAGGTATTTCACCTGTCCGTAAGCGAGAAACGTGTTGAATTTGTGCTGCTTAAAGAACGAACCGTCGATGACGCTGGCGAACTCCTCCACCGAGTGGCTCGCGAACGTGGGCCGCGGCATCCGCATCATGCGAACACCGCGTGCGGCCTCGCTGCCCACCAGGACCGCGGTGTTGGTCAATGCCCCAGCGGCGAGGAGATTCTCGAGCAGGACAACGTGGCCCAGTACGTTGGAACCGAAGACATGCGTGACGCCATCAGCGGTGAGCGCCAACGGTGTTGGGCCGCCGGTGCCGCCGGCGTTCATGACGACCGAATGCAGTTCGCCATCCAACGTGCTCAGCGCTGACCTCACCGAGTCCAAATCGGTCAGGTCCATTCGAACTACCGTGAAGATGGACCTGCCCGTGAGGCGCTCCAGATCGGCGGCCGCAGACCGCCCGCTGCCGGTGTTGCGACACGCCAGATAGATCCTGTCGAAATCGCCGGCAACAGCGAGTTGGCGCGCGACCTCCTTGCCGAGCCCAACGTTGGCACCAGTGATCAGAACCGCCTTGAACGACCTCGCAGCCATGCTGTCATTTCCTTTCGATAAAGACTTTCGCGCCGGCGCGACCTGGTCACCCGGCTTCGTCACTTCTGTACGGGAAGCCCCATCAGCGTACATCTAATTTGTAGCAGCTGCTACATAATCATGCTTAAGTCTGCGGATGTCAATTGCTAGGTCGTCGGGCATAGATGGCTGTTGCGTATGTTTACGACGCTGTAGTGGAGCATGTTTCGAGGATCATCCGCAAGAACGAGACGCACCTCGGCGAAGCGACGCCGTAGCAGCGGCAGGGATGCGTCATTGTTTTATGTAGTGTACGATTCAAAAGTGTGTCGCGTTGAAGCTACACTGACTTCCGGGTTGCCGCGAGCAGGTCCGCGCAGAACGGCGGGTACGTCCCTGTCGGGTCGCGGCGCCACAAGCACCACGCACGAGAATGCCGGACAGGATCAGACGAATCGGAAGGGGGATCAGGTCAGCGGGCCCGCAGCGACGGATCTCGCCAGACCTGGCCAAGCGATGGCAGCGAACGAATCGGTCACCGAGCCGCAACGGCTCACCCCCAAGGGGCGCGCCACGCGGGATCGGATCGTGGCGACCGCAGCGCAACTGATGTACGACCACGGTGTCGCCGGCACGAGTCTTGGCGACGTCCAGAAGGCCGCGGGCGTTGGTCCTTCGCAGGTGTATCACTACTTCGGGGACAAGGAATCCCTGATCAGGGCCGTCATCGCCCACCGCATCCACGCGCTGCTGGCAACGCTCGGGGGGCTGGACAGCATGGAGGGGTTGCGAGCCTGGCGAGACTTCATTGTCGACACGTATCGCCAGCAGAACTGCGAAGGCGGCTGCCCGGTCGGGTCGCTGGTCGGGGAACTGGCCGAACGCTTCCCGGAGTGTCGAGCTGACCTCGCCGGTGGATTCGACCAGTGGGAAGCGGCGATCCGCGAGGGTCTACAGGCCATGTGGGGCCGGGGCGATCTGCGCCGCAAGGCCAACCCCGACCGCCTGGCGACCGCGCTGTTGGCCGCGGTCGAAGGCGGCATCATGCTCGCGCAGGTTCGCCGCGACCCCGCTCCTCTCGCGACGGCACTCGACGAGGTCCTCGACCGCATCGAGGACCTCAGGCCCCGACGCGCGCCGGCCCGCCAGTAAGCCGGCAACACTGCCCGTCCCGTTCCTCGACAGCATGGGTGATCGCGTCCAATTCATCGAACAAGCGAAAACGGTTGCATGGCTGTGACTTTCGAGAACCCCCGCGAGGAGAAAAAGTGCTATCTCGACGAAATCGCGGTGCAGTCCGCCGTCGTAGTCCAGCGCAACGCCTACCTGGCTGGACGATTCGGCCGCCGAAGACCCAACGTCCGTGTCGGACGCGTCCTGAAAGGTCAAGGAAATGAGTGTTTCGGGTGGCGGCTTGCTTCGGCGACGGTGGATGGTGATCGTTGCCGCGTTCGTCGTGGCGATCGCCGGTTTCGGCGTGGACCGGCTGCACGGCATCTTCGGCTCGAATGACGTGGTGTCGTGGCCGCGCGCCGACTCGATCGAGAACAGCAAGTACAACCCCAAGCAGGTTCTGTTGGAGGTCTTCGGCAGTCCCGGGGCGGTGGCAACGATCAACTACCTGGACGAACACGCCCAACCGCAGCGCGTCGACGATACGACGCTGCCGTGGTCGCATCTGCTGACGACCACTGATCCCACCCTGTTCGCGGACCTCCGTGCGCAAGGGGATGCCGACCCTCTTACCTGCCGCATCACCGTCAACGGCATCGTCAAGGACGAAAGGTCCACCAACAACGTGAACGGCTACATCTCCTGCCTGGACAAGTCCGCGTGAGCGAGCACTGCGTGGAGGACCCGGTCCAGCATTCGAGGGTCGCGCGCAACATCCGCCGATTCGCCGTACCCATCGCCATCCTCTGGGTTGCCGTCGCCGCCCTGACGAACGTCCTCGTCCCAACATTGGAGCTCGTCGGCGCGAGACACACGGTGGCACAGAGCTCGCCGCACTCATCGTCATTGAAGGCGATGAAGCACATCGGGAAGGTCTTCGGCGAGTTCGATTCCGACAGCAACGCGATGATCGTGCTGGAAGGCGACCAACCCTTGGGCGCCGAGGCCCACCAGTTCTACGCCACCCTGGTGAAGAAACTGTCTGCGGATACCACACACGTCGAGCACATCCAGGACTTCTGGGGGGATCCGCTGACCGCGGCAGGCTCGCAGAGCAAGGACGGCAAGGCCGCTCTGGTGCAGCTGTACCTGCGGGGCAATCAGGGTGAGTCAACGTCCAACGAATCGGTCGACGCCATCCGCACGATCGTGGCCGCCACTGCGCCACCGCCCGGGGTCAAGGCTTACGTCGCCGGTGCGGCACCGCTGACCACCGACACTTTCGAGGTCGGCAGTTCGGAGAACGTGGAGATCACCGCGGTCACCTTCGGGGTCATCGCGGTGATGTTGCTCGTCGTCTACCGCTCGATCGTCACCATGATCCTGATGTTGATGACGGTAATGGTCGAACTGTCCGCGGCCCGTGGGGTCGTCGCCGCCCTCGCCAACTCCGGGGTCATCAGCCTGTCCACCTACACGACGAACCTGCTGACCCTGCTGGCGATCGCCGCGGGCGCCGACTACGTGATATTCGTCGTCGGGCGCTATCAGGAAGCTCGCTCCGCCGGCGAGGATCGAGAAGCCGCGTACTACACCATGTTCCGCGGGGTCGTCCACGTCATCGTCGGTTCGGGGCTGACCATCGCCGGGGCGGTGGCCTGTCTGAGCTTCACCCGGCTGCCCTACTTCCAGAGCCTTGGCGTGCCCGCCGCCCTCGGCGTGCTGGTGGCGCTGGCGGCCGCGCTCACTCTGGGTCCCGCGATGCTGGTGATGGCCAGCCATTTTGGGCTGCTCGAGCCCAATCACGCTACGCGCACCCGCGGCTGGCGGCGCATCGGCACGGTCATCGTGCGGTGGCCCGTTCCCGTTCTCGTCGTGTCGATCGCGCTGGCCCTGATCGGCCTGCTCGCGCTCCCTGGGTACAAGACCGATTTCGATGCTCGCCCGTATGTGCCCGCCACGGCGCCTGCGGCCGTCGGGTACGCCGCTGCCGAACGCCACTTCTCCGAGGCGCGGCTCAACCCCGAGCTGCTGATGATCGAATCCGATCACGACATGCGCAACCCCGCGGACATGATCCTGCTCGAGCGGGTGGCCAAGGCTGTTCTGCATACCCCCGGCATCGCCCTGGTGCAGTCGATCACCCGGCCCCTGGGCACGCCGATCAGCCACAGCTCCATACCGTTTCAGATAAGCGCGGGCAGCGCCAACACGATCATGAACCTCAGCTACCAGCAGGCAAGGGCTCAGGACATCCTGAAACAGATCGACGAGACCTCCAAGTCGATCGACATCCTTCAACAACAGCTCGCGCTGCAGCAGGCCAGCGCCGCCGCGACCGATGAGCAGACCAAGGCGTTCCACGACACCGTCGACACGATCAACCAGCTCCGCGACAACCTCGCCAACTTCGACGACTTCTTCCGGACGCTGCGCAGCTACTTCTACTGGGAGCCGCACTGTTTCGACATCCCATCCTGTGCGGCGATCAGATCGGTATTCGACTCCCTTGACCGCATCGATCAGCTCGCCGAGAAATTCGCGACCATCACGGCGAGTTTGGACAAACTCAACGCCCTGCAGCCGCAACTGGCAGCCCTGATCCCACCGCAGCTCGCCGTTCAGGAAGCCAACCGCGACCTGCTCCGCTCGAATTACGCCACCACGGCCGGCACCGATGCGCAGTCCGCGGAGGCGCTGAAGACCGCGACCGCGCTGGGCAAGGCGTTCGACGACGCCAAGAACGACGACTCCTTCTACCTGCCCCCGGAGGCCTTCGACAACGCGGACTTCAAGCGCGGCCTGAAACTGTTCATGTCACCGGACGGCCACGCCGTCCGCATGACCATCACCCATGAGAGCAATCCCGCCACGCCGGAGGGGATCTCGCACATCGACCCGCTCAGGAACGCGGCATTCGATGCGCTCAAGGCCACCCCGTTGGCGGACGCCAAAGTCTACATCGCCGGGACCGCGGCGACCTACAAGGACATTCAGGAGGGCGCGACGTATGACCTGATGATCGCTGCGCTGTCTGGGATGAGCCTCATTCTGCTGATCATGGTCTTCATCACCAGAAGCCTGGTTGCCGCGCTGGTCATCGTTGGGACCGTCGCGTTGTCCCTGGGCGCGTCGCTCGGATTGTCAATACTGGTGTGGCAGTACATCTTCGGCATCCAGCTGTTTTGGGTCATCGTGCCACTAGCCGTCATGCTGCTCTTAGCGGTGGGGGCCGACTACAACCTGCTGCTGATCTCCCGATTCAAGGAGGAGCTGCATGCGGGACTCAAGACCGGCAACATCCGTGCGATGGCGGGTACCGGCGGCGTCGTCACCGCGGCGGGCTTGGTGTTCGCCGCCACCATGTCCTCCTTCATCGTCAGCGACCTCGTGATGCTTGGTCAGCTCGGCACTACCATCGGCTTGGGGTTGCTGTTCGACACGTTGATCGTGCGGTCGTTCATGACGCCATCGATCGCGACCCTTCTAGGCCGCTGGTTCTGGTGGCCGCTGCACGTACGACCCCGCCCAGACAGCCAAATGCTGCGCCCCTACGGACCCCGCACCGCCGTGCGAGAACTCCTCGGCCGGCGAAGACCAACCGGCGACCGGACCGGCCGAGAGCACCAACGAGACCTGTGCGAACGGTCAGAGGCTATGACATCGCCGCCGCGATCTTGAGCGAGTCGTTCTGGCTGTGCACGTAAGTGCGCATCGTGAACGCCTGAGACGACGACAATCGGCACACCCTGCGAGGTGCATGGGGTTTCCGCAGGTGTGCCGCGCGTCGTGTAGCCGAATGGCCGGAACGTTCGCCGCCTTGCACAGCGAGCGCCACATGTCGCTGAGACTGTCAGGATGGAACGGCGTTGCTGCATCTCAGCTCTCATATGCGCAGCAAACATCCATACGCGAGCACTTCAGCGCGAGCGGATCGACCTGCTCATCGCACGGTTTAGCGAAAGGAAACCTACGGCGAGCCCAGGGAATCCGTTACAGTAGACCGGTCGAGTTCGCCGCACGAAGGAGCCGCCGACGGTCAACAGAGGCAAGACCCCACCGACCGAGCCGCTCACACCTGGCGAACGCCGTGTCATGCTAATAGCGATCGGCGTTTTCGTCGGTGTTATTGCTGCCGGCTCGACGGCATGGGTAATAACCGACCACTCGTCGGACCCCTACGGCCGATCGGGTGATGGCTGCGTGACTGTCACGTTCGCGAGTTCGACGGGCGGCGCAATCCAGCATGCATGTGGTACGGACGCGCGTGACTTGTGTCGCTCCGTCTACGGGCAACAGAACGCCCACGCTGAAGCGGTTCAGGCTCAATGTCGCGTCGCGGGGATTCTGCCGTAGGACGAGCACAGCAAATACAGTCTCAGAATACCTAGTTTAGCTAGAATGGTTGACGAGCGCTCTACGATCGCCAACGAGGCTTCGGTCGAGGAGTTCTCTTCCCAGTGTTGTGGTGTACGTGGTGGGCAACGTCTTGCGCGGCGTTCTTCAGCCAGCAGGTGTTGCACCTTGGTGTCGCGGTAGAGCACTCCCTCGATCAACGGTGCTGCTCGGTCGCGCATGCTGCTCTCGAGCCGGGGCATGCTCATAACCAACATCGCCGTCAAGCGTCTTCGCCAACAACCGGTACTCCGAAAGGCCTTGACACCATTGGCTTTTGGTAGATAGCTGCATCCACAACCACGCCCCTGTGGATTCGAAAGGTGATGCTCTCCTACCCGTTGAGCCACGAGCATACCGACGACATGCAAGACTGACGGCCATGCTCAGGCCCGAGGGAACCGAGCATTCAGCGCGGTGAGCATTCTTCTGGCTTCGGTAATTCGTTCGCGCACTATTGCGAGACGCTCCGGTGGATCGACGTAACCTTCTGATTCACAACGGCGCTGCCACTCTGATTCTGCCTTGGTGAGATTCCTCTTCATTGCCTCGATCTCGCGGCGCAGTATTTTGGCGAAGAGTTGGGCCTGGACCCGCTCACAAGGTTGAGTAAGAGGAATGACCTCGGCAACAGCGGTGTTGCCCGTCGATGGATCATCACCCTTGTTCGTCGCTACCACTAGCGGCTACCCCAAGAAGTCCAAAGGATCGGTCACCGGCCAGCCAGCCGCAACGAGCCGACGTTTCACACGCTCGGTGTCTTCGGGCGAGGGCATGTCGTCGGTCAGCTTGGTGATCGCAACCCGCAAGTCAGTGCCCTCGACGGGCGGCTGTCCGGTGGACATTAATTCAGTGGCAACGGCGATGACCTCGTCGTCGGATAGGCGACGGCGAAGAAGCGCCAACAGGGGGATGTAGTCATTTGTGGGAACGCCCTCGGGGTAGCCCGCTCGAAGGAAGGCCACAATCCGTGTCAGCAAGCCGGATAGTGCCATGGTTACCCCCTAACCCGAATCGTCGCGCATCAACACTGGCTGCCCTGGGCCGCCCAATGCAACTTCCTCGATTATCCGGAAAGATCGTATTCATGACCAATTCATCAACACTGGGTGTGCTCGGTCTACGCGGTTCTAGGGTGATGGCATGCGCACGGCGTTCCACGAACAACTCGGTTCGCTGACTGAACTGCTCAGCAACATGTGCGGCCTCGCTGGCTTGGCGATGGACCGTGCGACGCGGGCGCTGTTACAAGCGGATCTGCCCATGGCCGAAAAGGTCTATAGCGACCATGACGAGCTTGCACACATGCAAACCCGCGCAGAGGAAGCCGCCTTCGCATTGCTCGCATTGCAGGCACCTGTTGCGGGCGACCTGCGCCTTGTCTTCGGTTCCTTCCAGAACGTGGCCGACGCTGAACGGATGGGCGCTCTGGCACTGCACGTCGCCAAAATCGCTCGCCGCCGCCATCCCCACCATGCCCTGCCCGACGAAGTCAATGGCTACTTCGCCGAGATGGGACGGATCGCGGTAGAACTGGGCAACAGCGCCAAGGAGGTCGTGCTATCGCGTGATCCGGAGCAAGCCGCTCAGATCAGCCGGGAAGACGACGCGATGGACCAGCTTCACCAACAGCTATTCGGCGTCTTGATGGATACGGAGTGGCAGCACGGCGTCGAAGCAGCAGTCGATGTCACCCTCCTGGGTCGATTTTACGAACGCTTCGCAGACCACGCCGTGGCTATAGGGCGTCGCGTTGTCTTTGAGGCGACAGGGGAAGCTGTCGAAGAGTAGAGCATTACATGGCCCTGTGCCCGACTACCGCAACCGCAACCGCGTCGAAACGGGTAGGTGCAACTGCTGCCAAGCCGTGGCCACGCTAGGTCGATTGGGCCCCCCACTGACCGCAGGACTATCTAATCGCGCCGTTGATTTTCGGCGTGTCGATCATGCCCTTATCCACTCCCCACATGGTGGCGATGGTCCGGTATTCGCCGGTTTGCATCAGGTGTACCAGCGCCTGCCGAAGCGATTCCGCCAGTCCGGAACCTTTGGGCACCGCCCAGCCATACGGTTCGATGTCGAACACGTCACCCGCGGCCACGAGTGCACCGCCGCTCAGCTTGATCGCAAACAACGTAATCGGGGAATCTGCCGACATGGCATCGGCCTTCCCGGAGATCACTGCCGCGGTGACATCATCTTCGCGGTCAAAGAGCACCTTCTCGATCGGCGGCAGGCCCGCGGCCGCACACACAACACTCTTGGCCGGGATCTCAAAAGTGTCGTGCACGGAACCCGCCAACGTTGAAACTCTGCGGCCGCAGGCGGCGTTGGGATCGATCGGCGGCCCGGGCCGCTGCGCCCACAGCGTGCCTTTATTGAAGTAAGTGACGAAGTCGACCATCGACTCGCGAGCCTTGGTGTCGGTGATAGACGACATCCCGAGGTTGAGTTGGTGTTCCCGCAGCGCCGGAAGGATGCTTTCGAAGGGCATCTCGCGATAGTCCGGGACCAACCCCAGAGTCCTTGCTATCGCACTCATTAGGTCGACATCGAAGCCGACGATCTGACCCTGCTCATTTTTGAATTCGTTTGGTGTGAAGGGCAAAGATACGGCGATCGTTAGGTGGCCTTTCGCCCTGATGTCTGCGGGCACCGTCGCTGCGATCGACGGGACGGCTCCCATTGGCGCGGCCGCGGAAGACTGCCGGTGATGCAATACACCGGTGAGCATGACAGCCGCAACGGCGATGATCAGCACGGCCAGGATCGCGGGCACGACGATGGGCCACCGTACTTTCCGTTTCCGATGCCGATGCCGGCGCCGGGCCACCGGCGCCGACACCGTCGGCTGCCCCACACCAAAGTCCCGAGCGACGGCTTCGAGTTCATGATCGAGTGCGTGAGCGAAATCAAGGCAGCTGTCGAAGCGCTCTTCGCGCCGTTTGGCGAGTGCCTTGGCGAACACCGGTCCGAGCGCAGCCAGTTCCGGCACGCGATCGTTGATCGCCGGCGGCGGCTTGGAAAGGTGACAGCTGATCACCACGTTGGGATTGGAATGTTGAAACGGAGGTGAGCCGCTCAACAAATGGAAAGCGGTGGCCGCTAACGCATATTGGTCGGCTCGGCCGTCAAGCGGCTCGCCCAAGAGCTGTTCCGGCGCCGCATATAAAACGGTGCCCACGGTCATGTCGGTGGCGGTCAGGTTGCCTGGGTCGTCTTCGCGGCGGGCGATCCCGAAGTCGGCCAGAAGCGCCCGCGCTCCGGTCTTCGCTCCGCTATTCGATTGTGCGATCAAGATATTGGCCGGCTTGACGTCCCGGTGGGACATGTGATTAGCGTGCGCATAATCCAGCGCGTCAGCCACCGCTGTGACAATCCGTACGACTTCGTCGGGCGGCAGGCCATTGGGCCGGTCCCGCAGGAGGCGCGCGGCATCCGTGCCGTCGACGAAATCCATCGAGATCCACAGTTGACCGCCGAACTCGCCGCGATCATGCAGTGCCACGATATTTGGGTGCCAAAGGGCCGCGACGATAGCGGCTTCGCGGTCGAACCGCTCCCGGTACTCGCGGTCTCTCGTTAGCTCCCCTGGCAGCACCTTCAGAGCTTCACGCCGCGGCAACCGCGGGTGTTGGACAAGGTACACCTCGCCCATGCCGCCGGCGCCCAGCGAACGCACGATCGTGTATCCGGCAAAGACTTCACCCTCAACAAGCGGCATTGTCCGAGCCTTCCTTCTGGCCGTGCAGACCCTGGCCGTGCAGACCATTGTGGCCGGGCCCTTGCCGGTGCCAACTTGGGCTGCCGCGTATGCGCGGTGTTGGTATGCGTCGGCATATTAGTTGACGGTCGCGCAGAATATCGGCGACTTCAACCCATCCCCTTGGGCCCTGATCCCGTTGCAGCCGCGGAGGTAGTCCAAGTTGCAAATTACGGGTGGCCTGGGATGCCTTCCAGATCTCCCTCGATATCGTGCAGATCCCCTTGGATGCCTTGCAGTTTTCCTTGGATGGCCTGCAGATCAGACAGGGTGTTCTGGTAGGCCGGCTGCATCTCGTCCGGGGTTGCGGGTTGAGACTGAGGGCAGTACGAGACGATGGCACCCGCGGTGACATCGGCGCTTTGATTGGCGTCCCATATCGACGATCGCTGCACGAATCCGACCGCATCCGCGAAATTGGGTTGGTGCGCCAGGAAGTCGCAGACTGCGTGCCCTTGGGTCATCACGTATTCCTGGCTGGGAACCGGTACGCCTTCATGCTTCAACGTGGCGATAAACGCCATGTCGACAATGTCAATCCGCGGAGCGGGTGCTTTTGGCACAACGGGTTTGGGCGGCGCGGCCGACGGCGGGGTTTCCGTCGGCTGCGCCGATGAATCCCGTTGGTGCGGTGCGAAGATAACCACCACCACCGCGGCGGCGACGGCTATCAGAGATAGCGGCAACGCCGCGAAAAGGCCCCAGCGGCGCAGCACACCCTTACGCCTGCGGGGCGTAGTGCCGGTTTTGTTGCCCCGCGACCGGGCGTCCGCGACAACCTTGGTTTCACACGCTTTCGCCGCGTTGGTGGGAGAGGCCCCCGCGGTGTGGGCCAAGAGCTCGTCGAGCAGTACGTCGGCCTCTCGGGACGACGGCTGATGGCCCTGCTCGCGAATCGATCGGCGTCCAAGGGCGATGCGCCGCAATTCTGAGTCGATCGTCTCGCGGTCGCGCATATCAACCAGTTTGAGACTGTCACGACAAGGCCACAAGTCCCAGTCGACACCGTGCCAACACTGGCGAACACTGGCGAACACCGGCGAACACGCACGGTTGCGTTCCCGCTGGCCAGGCAGAACTTTTGCCACCGCGGCGAACACCGGCCAAGTTCGCACGCCCGGCTGGCCAGCTGACCCTCCCGACCCCACAATTAGCCGGTGAGACTTCCCCCTTGGCTCGACGATCGGCCCGACGGCCGAGTGGCGGAAACGCGATGAGTGCGGGTCTCTTCGGCCTTCTGGACGACGTCGCGGTTCTCGCGCGACTGGCGGCCGCCAGTGGTCGCGCGACCGCGAAGGCTGCCGGAGTGGTGATTGACGACACCGCGGTGACACCGCAATACGTCCACGGGATCGCTGCCGAGCGCGAGTTGCCGATCATCAAACGCATCGCGATCGGATCTTTGCGAAACAAGCTCCTGTTGATCCTGCCCGCCGCAATGCTGCTCAGTCAGTTCGCGCCGCGAGTGGTGATGCCGGTTCTGATGCTCGGCGCCACGTATTTGTGCTACGAAGGCGCCGAGAAGGTGTGGAGCATTATCCGCGGTCATGATGCCCATGCCGCGCCGGTCGCCGAGGACGACATGGTGACCGGGGCGATCCGGACCGACCTGATCTTGTCCGCCGAGATCATGGTGATTGCCCTCAACGAGGTGGCCGACCAGGCGTTCGTGCCGCGGCTCATCATCCTCATCGTCGTCGCTTTGCTCCTCACGGCCACGGTGTACGGCGTCGTCGCCGTCATCGTCAAGTTGGACGACGTCGGCCTGTACCTCACCCAGACCGCATCCCGGGTAGGGCAAAAGGTCGGCCGTGGCCTGGTCGCCGCGATGCCCAGGCTGCTTTCAACGCTCTCAGCGGTCGGGACGGTGGCGATGCTTTGGGTGGGCGGCCACATACTGCTAGTGGGCAGCGACCACCTCGGTTGGCACACTCCCTACGGCTTGGTTCACCATGTCGAGGATCGGGTCCGCCACTCTGTCAAGCCCTTTGGCGCGCTGCTGGCCTGGATGGTCAACACCGGAGCGTCAGCGGTGATTGGATTGGTCGTCGGAGCCGTCGTCGTCGCCCTCGTACACCTGGTGTCATTCGGTCGGCGACGTCGGTCCTCAACAGGGGGCTCCACGGAATAACCCGCCAAGGCACGGTCACCGAAGAAGCCGACTATTCAGCTTCCCATAAGCTGCATTTTCCCCAGCTCTCTCTATTGTTCGTATTCGTGCCGCATCAACGGCATCGTCAACGCCAATAAGAACAACGCCCATAAGAAAAGGAGGCGCATCAAATGCCCTCACCTCGCTGGCTGGCCAAACTGACCATCCCCATTGTGGCCGGTGCCGCCCTGGTTACCAGCACTGCGATTGCGACTGCCGATCCCGCCGATGACGCGTACCTCTCTCAACTGCGGGCCGCAGGCTTCAGTTGGCCGCCGGACCACGAGGCCGCCCTCACCGCAATGGGGCGTCTCATCTGCGACGATCTCGGCTGGGGTTGGACGTATGACCAGATTGCCCAGAACATCCACGCCACCCTGGACCAGAGAAACGTCACGTTCGGCGACGTCGGAAACATGGTGAGAAGCGCCCATACAGTCTATTGCCCCAACCAGCGGTGCTGGGCCGCCCACTGCTAAGCGCTCCCTCCGCTGGTTGCGCGCTCGCATCCGACGCCGGCTACCGCCATCCGGCCGGTAGGTCGGTTATGTGATTGGGGCAGTACTCCTGGGCCGCCAGAGATATGACATTCCTCGCGCCCTCAGCGGACATCTTTTCGCGTAACACCATGAAGGCGTATTCGGCTGGCGCGTAGCCCAAGTCGTGCCCCGCCGGATCGTCCATCAGCTGGCAGGCCTCCTGCTCCTGGCTTGCGTCGGCGTGGGCGATGCCCGAGCCCAACAGCGTCAGGCCCGCCAGCCCGCAGGCGGCGATTGTCGCGCCGGTCCTCATCGTGGTCTCCTCCACGCCGCGCTGTTGACGGCCGCGGTCATGGGAGCAGGGTAGTCAGCTCGGTCGATAGGCCGGCAAGGCTGGTGCCGCGCACGGCGTCGACCAAGTCCCGGGTCACCGCGAGCGGGAAGTGCACCGTCGCCGCGCCGACCCGGTCGACGCCGTCCACGATCGCGGTCCCGATCGTCGTCGGATCGCCGGTGTGGAGGGCCTCCCAAACGTCCCAGCCCGCGAATTGCGGCGCCGTGACCGCGTTGCGCACGTCGACGAATAACTTGGTCGGCAGCGTCGCCGGCGGGACCGGCGTCCCGTCCCAACTGACCAACGTCCAGCCGTCCTGGGGGTCGCCCTGCACCACGACGACGCCGCCGTTGGACAGCGGGTGGGTGAGCATGAGTAACGGATCGGGGTTGTTGACGTTCATCAGCGTCCCGACCTCGATCGTAAATTCGCTTGAGAATGCAACGTCGGTGATCTTGCCGTTGGAGGCCACGATCGGGCTCGTCGCGGAATTGGCATACATCGTTTGAAGCGCGTTGGTGAAGCCCTCGTCGAAAACCACGCCGTTGATGTGAAGGGCGCCAGGGGCCAGCACCGGCACGATGGGAAATCCGAGCGTCCATGCGACCGGAGCTACCAGGTATAGGAGGCCCCCGACGCTGACGTCGGGCCAGCCATTGAATATGCCGGCATAGATCTCGTCGAGCGCCGGCAATACCTGGGCGTTCATTCCCAGCACGCCGGCCAACGGCGCGGCGGTCTGCTGCGTCCTGAGCAACTGCGACGTGTAGATCCCGGCGAAAGGGCCTTGCGGTGCAAGGACTTTGGCGATGGTATTCGCCTGCTGCTGGCCCAACTGAGTGAGCCCCGTTCCGGGCACCGCCGTGTCGATCACGTTCGTCGCGTTGTCCACCGACTGCCCGTGCCGCACGAAGTCGATGACGATCGGCTTCTCGGTGGCGGCACTGCTGCCGGCCTGACCCGGCAACCCACGCATCGACGCGGCAATGGTCGCCTCCGCGCCGGCATACGATGCGGCCGCCGCGCTCAGGGTGCTCACGAACCGCTCGTGATACGTAGCCGCTTGCACCGCCGCCGCCTGATACTCCCGGGCGTGCGCGCCAAACAGCGCCGCAATGGCCGCCGACACCTCATCGGCGGCCGCTGCTGCGACCTCAGTCGTCGGAACGGCTGCGGCCAGATTGCCGGCACTAACTGCCGAACCGATCCGCGCTGCATCCGCCGCGGCGCTCTCCAACGCGTCGGGCGCCACGAGTACAAATGACATCCCTACCCCCGGTGCTATCTATCTATCTATATCTTGATCGCCGCCAAGGCACTCACTGCCAGAAGCCAGGCACGTGGGTCGCGGCCTGATCGTGTTGTCGTTGGCACCTGTTCCCGATTTATTGCCACACCTGAGTGTCCTCGTCCCGTTGTGCGAGCGCTCGCCGGCCCAATTTTCACAGGGCTTCACACGGGGAGCCGCCCCATTGCTGTCATACGGTCCGATACGACAGACTCGGAGCCGTGAGTCTTCGAGCGATACGGCGCGGCGCGGCGCTCGTCGTCGGCGCGATCGTGTTCGCGCTCGTCGGCTGTACGGAGCCAGCGCCGCCGACTGCACGGGTGACGGGCCCCCCGACCGCAACGACGGCGGTCACCAGGGTCGTGCCGGCCGCGACGATGGCGCCCGTGCCCGAGGGAGTGCAGCCTCGGCTGGCGGCCGACCCCGCGCAGCTGGCCGACGACCTCATCGCCGACGAGCATGCGCTCCGCGACCCGGCGACGGCGGAGCCAGCGCTGGAGGCGGCGGCGCACCGCGAGCAGGCGGCCTACCGCGCCATCGGCCGGCATCCCGAATGGGACGCGACCATACGACCGCGAATCCCGCCGTCCTTGTTCGATGTCTACGACCGCAACGTCGATGCGCGTCGGCAGCTCGCTGCGATGGCGCAAGTGAGGGACACGCTG
Source organism: uncultured Actinomycetota bacterium (assembly GCA_963703795.1). Taxonomy (GTDB): domain Bacteria; phylum Actinomycetota; class Actinomycetes; order Mycobacteriales; family Mycobacteriaceae; genus Mycobacterium. The sequence goes on from CAVPFT010000019.1 coordinate 78,101, forward strand.
CCCGCATGGCGCATCGAGCCGCCGGTGCCGGCCGATGAGCTGCTGGGTTACTACCGCGCGGCGGAGTCGGACTCCGGCGTCGGCTGGAACTACTTGGCCGCGATCAACCTGATCGAGACCCGGTTCGGCAGCATCGTCGGGGTCAGCACCGCCGGCGCGCAAGGCCCGATGCAGTTCTTGCCCTCGACCTTTGCCGGCTACGGCCAGGGCGGCGATGTCAACTCGCCCCATGACAGCATCATGGCGGCGGGCCGCTTCCTGGCTGCAAACGGCTTCGCCGGCGATCGTGATCACGCCATCTACGGATACAACCACGCGCACCAATACGTGCAGGCGGTCGACCAATACGCCGCGCTGCTTGCGGCCGATCCCGCGGCGTTTCCCACCTACTACCGGTGGGACGTCTACTGCTACACGACCGCCGGCGACGTGTTACTGCCCATCGGATACGCCGCGGCGGCCCCGATCCCGGTCGCGGAATACCTGGCGAACCACCCGCAGTAACGCTGGTTTCGCCAAGGGTTCTGCGGCGGTATCCGTGCGGTGTCAGTAGAGCGGGACCCACACACCGAAGTACCAGTAACCCCAACCCCCGTACTGCCAGTTGAAGACCGGCAGGACGGTGAAGGTGTTGTAGGTGAACGGTGCGAAATAACGCTGCCCGTAGTCAACCTCGCGCGGCGGCCCCACCCACGGGCGGTTCCAGCCGCCGGGAGGCGGCGCCCCATCCCAGCCAGCTGCAGGCGGCGGGCCGTACCAGTTTGGTGGCGGGTGGCCGGGAGCCGGGCCGTCACTCCAACCGTAGCCGCGCTGCCGCGGTGGCGGCGGCGCCCCACGGCCGGGGAGGTAGAACCCACCCGGCAGGTCGGTGGGGCCGCCGTATTGCGCAGTGCCGCGTGGGATATCTCCGCGCGGCGGAATGTACGGCGGGTGCGGCGGCTGACTCCACGGCGCGTTGAGGACTGGGCGGGTAGTCGTCGGCGTCTGGTAGGGAGATTGCTCACCCGGCTTATTCGTTGTACCCCCCCACGGGGTCGTGGTTGTCTCGTGCGGCGAACCCCACGGCGTCGTGGTTGTCTCGTGCGGCGTACTCCACGGCGTCGTGGTTGTCTCGTGCGGCGAACTCCACGGCGTCGTGGTTGTCTCGTGCGGCGAACTCCACGGCGTCGTGGTTGTCTCGTGCGGCGAACTCCACGGCGTCGTGGTTGTCTCGTGCGGCGAACTCCCCGGCGTCGTGGTTGTCACGTGCGGCGTTGGCCCCGGCCCCGTCGTGACGTGGGGCGTGGTAGTGAACTGCGGCGGCAGGGTTGTCACGTGCGTCGTGGCGCCGGGAACACTTGGTCCCGGGTTAGGCACGGTCGAGCAGCCCCCAAAGCCAGGTCCCTGGTTAACGGGGGGTGGATCACAAGTCTTGTCGTGTTGCCAGGCGGGGCAGGGGACGGAGTTGGCGAACCCCGCATGGAACACCGTTGCGGAGGCGCCGAGACCCGCCGCAACTGCGGCTGCTGCGGCGACACGTTTCATAGACATTAGCTGCGTCCCCTCTCGGGCATCGGCCCGAACGGAATCTGGTCGGCCTGCGCTCAATCTTTTTTAAGGGCAGGTCACGTCCAACTCGAACTTCTTGGTTACCGGCTGCGGTTGCTGGGGGTTGCCCGTATTGGCACCGGTCGCGGTGCCCTTGATCTGGTAATACTTCCCGCTGACCGCGGCACCGGCCTCGCCGCCCTGACCTGGTGCGGCGTCGGAGAAACCGAGCGTGACGCCGTCGACGGTGCCCAGTCCGACTGAATGAACAATGGGCGGGTTGTCGTTGCTGACCACCGCGCCGACGCCGTTGGCCACGTCGCCGATGCCAATGTTGGTGTTGTTGCCGGCCGGGGTGCAGGTGACCGGACCGCTGACATTCTGGGTCTTGCCATCGACGATCACCTGGGGGCCGGCGGGCGCCGCGGGCCCCGAGCTGGCGCCCGTATTCGACTTATTGCTGGAACAGCCAGCGCACCCCGCGACCACGATTGCCACGCCGGCCACGCCGACGACGATCCCACGCTTCACCGCATGCACTCCTTCGTGTCGCGGGTGCCTGCTCGTCGCGGCACCGTAACATCGGCAAACCTACCGTCCTTTGCGGCCAGCTCATAGACCCCGCTGGCAAATTCATATAAGCGTGCGGCCAAAAACCCAATATCGAAATTTGCCAAACCTCAAGACATCCCGTCGAACGGTACGTGAACTGGGGTTAGCCCCCGACGTGCTGATCAGGGTCGTCGGCGCTGCAGTAGGCAGCTGAAAGCCGCCCCGACGAATGCCGGGGCGGCTTCCCTCAATGGACTCTGCGGCGGATGTCAGTAAAGCGGGACCCAGACGCCGAAGAACCAGTAACCCCAACCTCCGTACATCCAGTTGAAGACCGGAAAGACGGTGAAGGTGTTGTAGGCGAAGGGTGAGAAATCGCGCCGGCCGTAGTCCACGTCGCGCGGCGGCCCGGCCCACGGGCGGTTCCAGCCGCCGGGAGGTGGCGGGCCGTCCCATCCACCACGAGGCGGCGGCCCGACCCAGCCTGGCGGCGGGTGGTGCGGAGCCGGACCGTCGTTCCAGCCGAACCCTCGCGGCGGAGGAGGAGGCGGCGCCCCGCGGCCCACGATGTTGAATTCGACATTCACGCCCCCGGGACCACCAATGTCCGCGCTGGCAGTGACCACGTCTCGGCGCGGAACGTAGGCCGAGTGCGGAGGCTGGGTGCTCGGCGGATTAAGTGCCGGGCGGCCCCCCGGGTTGGACGGCGAGTTGTTCGGGCCGTGCGCAGGCTCGGTGGTTTGTGCGCTCGGCGGCGTGCTCTGTCCGCCCGGCTGCGTGGTTTCTGATCTCGGCGGCTCGCTGCCCTGTGTCCGCGAAGGCTCGGTGCTTTGGTTGGCCGGCGGCTGGGTGCTTTGGTTGGCCGGCGGCTCGGTGCTGTGCGTGGCCGGCGGCTCGGTGCCGTGCGTGGCCGGCGGCTGGCTCTGCGTGGCCGGCGGCTGGCTGTGGGTGCTTGGCGGCTCGTGGGTCTGCGGGGGGTTTTGCGGGTTCTGCGATCCGCCGCCCGGCGCCCCGCCGGGGCCGCCCGGATTGCCACCGCCGCCACCCCCGCCACCGTGGCAGTTGGGACACGGCGGCGGGGGATCCAGCGGAGCGGAATTGGCGAACCCCGGGTTCAGCGTCACGGCTGAGAGGCCGACGCCCGCCGCGACGGCCGCCGCGCTGACGATACGTTTCATAGACATAGGTGCGTCCTCTTTCGGGTATCGATCGCCCGCGCTACGGGCAGGTCACGTCCATCTCGAATGGCTTGGTCACCGGTTGCGGCTGGTTCGGGTTGCTCATGTCGGTACCCGACGCGGTGCCCTTGATCGCGTACGACTTGCCGTTGACCGCTGCGCCCGCGTTGTTGGCCTGGTTGGGAGCGGCGTCGGAGAAACCGAGGGCGACGCCGTTGACGCTGCCCAGCCCGACCGAATGGACGATGGGTGGATTGTCATTGCTGACGACCGCGCCCAGTCCGGCCGTCGCGTCTCCGATGCCGATGGTGGTGACACCGTTGGCCGAGTTGCAGGTGACCTGGCCGGTGACGTTCTGGCTCTGACCGTCGACGATGACCTGCGTGCCAGTCGCCGAGGGCCCCGCGCCGGAGGCGCCCGTGTTGGATTTATTGCTTGAACAGCCGGCGCCGGCCGCGACCATTAAGGCCACGCCCGCTACGCCCACCACGATCCCACGCTTCACACTGCTCTCCTTCGTGTTCGTGTCGCTGGTGTCGCTACCTCTTGTTTGGCCTCGCCAATGCAGGCGAACGGCCCTCGCGGACGCCGCTTCCGGCCCTCGCGGACGCCGCTTCGCCGAATACCCCTTTCCAGGGTTCGAAAACGTGGACTTCCGCGCAGTCACCCTTAGGGAAGAATGTGCAAGCCCCACCTGCCCAGGAACGGGTCCACGAGTGCGAAATACGTCGTGTTGTCGTCACCGTCCGGCGAAGACGTCAAGAGGCCGACCGCGCTCACGGTGCCGTCAGGGTTCTTGACGAAACCCGGACTGCCACTGTCGCCGTTGAGGCTGAACACGTCGGCCTCGACCACGTCGCCCTCTATCCCTTTGACGACGCCACAGGTCTCACCGGTGACCGCGCCTATCTTGCAGAACGGCATGCCGACCTCAATCTCGGGGGCGCTCAGCACATCCCGGACCAAATACCTGCCGCCGATATCGCCTCTTGGCGCACCGACCTTCCGGTCCAGGCGGATGATCGCGGCGTCCCCCGCGTCGCCCTCATGCTCGCTGGCGGTGATCTTGCCGAGCGGGACGTTCTTCCCGTAGGTCCACACCGAACCGTCGTGCGCATCGCAGTGCCCGCTGGTCATGAGGTAGTAGCTGCCGTCGCCACCCTGCGCCGCGAAACCCGCCGTGCACGAGCTATTTTCATGATCGAGCTTTATGCCCGGCGTCACGCCCGGGTCTGCCAGCACCGGGTTCGCCAACGCCGTCGCCGCTGCCACGACCACGGCACCAACCAGCCCAAACCCTCGCAACCCCGGCATGGTCACGCCGCCTCTCTTCTTGTGTCGGGCAGCATGGTAACAGCGCGAACGATCTGTCGCCTGGCGAGAGCACGTGGACGCGGTGAGCCGGCAGCTGAGCGTCGGCCCCCTCTGCACCGAACGCGGCGGCCATCGCCTTTAAAAGTGTTCCGGAGCAAGGGTATTCGACGGGATATTCGACGGAAAGCATGTCCGACACATAAGGGTCGCTGGCGACTCAGTGAATCGCCGGACGATCAACCCGTCCTCACCGTTCAGTCTCCGGTGCGGTTGAGAACCTGCTCGTAATTACTGCTCTTGCACGCGCTACCCGTTGACTCAAGGTAGCCGTGCCCGGTGAGCTGCATTATTGGGTCTTCGGGCGGGTTCGGGGCGGGAAATTCACCGGTGATCTTCATGTGACTCGTGCGCCCATCCGAACAAGGGGCGTCACGCTCGTCGTTGCGTGTCCAGGTTCCGTTTGCGAACGTGAATAGCAGACCACCGCTGGAATCGGTGGCTACGAAACGACTTAGGCAACGTTCGCCGCTGCGTAGGCACACCGTTTGCCCGCGGTAGTCGACCTCCTGCGGCGGACCGCCGTTGGCAAACGTGGCCTTCGAGTGATACACGCCGTATAGCCCCTGTGCCGCAGACGCCACCCGAGCGGGCTCGCGGGCCGGGTCGGGCAGGTTGGCAACGTCGGTGTCGCCGGTTCGGGTGAAGGTCACACTTCGCTTGCTGTAGCAGTCACCGTAATCCGACACCCATTCGCCGGACATCGAGCCGTCCGGATTTGGTTGGAGCGAGACGGACTGCCACTCTTCCGTGTCGCGCCCATGGCATTTCAGAGTCCCCAGGGCTACCGCTATCCAGCGTCCCGCGATCCGGTCGAATACCAACTTCGACGGGTGGCCGGTAAAGGGCCCGGGCCCTTTGCTTGCGGTGGCTACGCACCCGTCGGGGCCGCACATTGACCGCAAATTCCAAGTCTCTTTGGCCTGCGGCGCCGCACCCGGCACCTCCTTGCCCAGTATGTCGACCACCGGGCCGACCTCGCTGGTGAAGGTGCCGGTGAAGGGTCCGGTATTGGGGAGCGCCGACTTCGTCTGGCCGGCGGGCGATTGGGTGGAGTTCCCGGTCAAAGCAACTGCCGCGACGATGCCAATTACCGCGGCCACGGCGCCGATTCCCGCGAAGACGAGGCGCCGGCTTTTCGGCTTCGGTTGCGATTCCTTTTTTTGGCTGCCTGTGCCGGCGGGTCGCCGTGGCGCGGGTTTGGGCGGCGCCGAAGCGGCTTGTGTCGCAGCGAGCTTGGAACCTGGCCCATAGACGAGGTCGGGTGCCAGCATGGTCTGGTCGGCGCGCGGGGGCTCCGGTGCGCGCCGGGTGGCGGCGGCATCGAGCGCGCGTTGGAGCGCGCGCGCGAAATCCTGACAGCGGGCGAACCGCTCGGCCGGCTTTTTGGCCATCGCCTTGGCGAACACCGGCTGAAGCGACGCCAGTTCCGCGCGGCGCTCCCCGATCAACGGTAGCGGGGCCATCACGTGTTGGGTGACGATGCCCATGCTCGAGGGCGCCTGGTAGGGCTGAGCACCCGTAAGCAAATGAAAAGCGGTGCAGGCCAACGCATACTGATCCGCGCGCCCGTCGATCAACTCACCCATCAACTGCTCGGGCGCAGCATAGGCAACCGTACCGACGGCAATGTTCGTCGCAGTCAAACTCGTGTCATCGACCCTGCGCGCGATGCCGAAGTCGGCCAAAAACACCCGCTGCGATTCCGACCCGGGATCGGCGATCAAAATGTTGGCCGGTTTGACGTCACGATGCAGCAGGCTGCGCTGATGTGCGTGGTCCAGGGCCGACGCCACTGGGGCGATGATCTGCATCACCAGACCTGCCGGCATCCCCCGCGGATAGCGCTCGTGCAACAACTTGGCCGCATCGGTACCCCGGACGAAATCGATGGCAATCCAAAACTGATCCCCGCATTCACCCCGGTCGTGAATGCCGAGAATGTTCGGATGCGACAGACTGGCCGCCACGTCGGCTTCGCGCAAAAACCTGGCCCGATACTGCGGATCGGTGGTGAGGTCACCCGATAGCACCTTCAGCGCATCCTGGCGCGGCAGCCGCGGATGCTGAACCAGATAGACGGTGCCCATCCCACCGGCACCGAGCACCCGCAGGATGGTGTATCCCGCAAACTCCTGGCCAATTGCCAGCGGCATGAGCAGATCCTAAGCGCGAGTAACGGCAAAATCGCAAATTCGCGGGAAGCCGAGCCAACCCGCCGGCTGTCCGCAAAGCCTGATTTTGTCAAAAAGCGGCCCGTCGCGGGGCGCAGTGGGCTTACCGTTAGCAACCATGGGGCGTGGTGCGGCCCTGGCGATGTCCACCTTTGCCGCGACAATCGTCACGGCGGTGGCGATGGCGACGGCGGTGGCGTCGGCGCCAGTGGTCTCCGCCGATGCGCCCGCCCAGCCACAAGCCGGCGCTCCATGCGACGCGGCCGAGCCGGATTCCCAGACATTCGCGAACCCTCAATCTGCAATGTCGGAGCCCGAGGTCCTGAAGTGCGTGGGCAACCAAGGTCGACGGTGGCAGGCGATCGGCGGCCTGGAGCGGCCCGTGCACCGTTTCTACACGTTTGGGCCAACGGAAACGTTGTACCCGGGGGATGTGAACCTCGGGGACTTCTGGGATGGCGTCGGGGTGACGACGAGCGACATCTGCGTCGAGCAACAAACGTTCAACGACGGACGGCCGACCGAGACCAAGACCAACAACGTCGGGCAGTACTTCGGCTTCACCGTGTCTCCCCAGATGGCCAGCTTGAGCCTGAAAGGCAACTGCCATTGGTTGATATCGCCGTGCAACGGCAAGAGGGGACCGTGCACGGCGAGCTATGTGCCGCCCGGCATCGATCACCGACAGCGTTACCGCGCTTAAACCCACTGGGGCACAACGGCTTCAGGGAATGAAAAGGGGAATGAAAAAGGCTACAGGCCGATCACCACGTCAGCCGGCGTCGGCGTGCCGGGCCAGGAAATCGAGGACGGCTTCGGCGAAAATGTCGTTGCGATCGCCGGCAACCATGTGCCCTGCGCCGCGCACATCGGCGAACTCGACTTGCGGGAAGCGCGCGAGGAATTCGTCGGCGCGCTCCTGGCTGACCAGGTCGCTCATGCGGCCCCGAATCAGAAGCATTGGCACGCCGTCACGCAGGATCGCGTCGACGGCCGCGTCCATGCGATCGGGGTCGGTGACCTCGAATGGGGGAAGCGGCGCGGTGCCGCTGATGAACTGCGGATCCCAGTGCCAGTACCAACGATCGCCGCGGCGGCGCAGGTTGGTGGTCAGGCCATCGAGATCGGTCGGTCGGGGTCGATGCGGGTTGTACTCGGCGATCGCGTCGGCGACCTCTTCGAGCGAGCCGAACCCCGCTTCCACCCGGTCGGCCATGAACGCGTGTATCCGTTTCGCCCCGGACTGCTCCATATACGGCACGATGTCGACGAGAACCACTGCGCCGGCGATGCCCGGCGAGAGTTCGCCGGCCAGCAGCATCGAAGTGAACCCGCCCAGGGAGGCGCCCACCAGCACCGGTTTCGGCGGCAGGGTCCGCAGCACTTCGTGGACATCGTCGGCGAAGGTGACGACCCGATAGTCGCCTTCGCTCGACCAGTCGGATTCGCCGTGGCCGCGCAAGTCGATAGTGACGGCCTGCCACCCACGTTCGGCGACGGCGGCGGCGGCCCGGCCCCATGAGCGGCGGGTCTGCCCGCCGCCGTGCAGAAACACCACGGCACGCGCCTGCGGGTCGCCCAGGCGGTCAGCGACGATGCGGACACCACCGGACCCCTGAGAAACGAACGTTTCGGGTGCCACGGACTCGGGGGTCATCAGCAGATCGTAAGACGCTCTAAATTGGAGCCCGCGGGGACTCGGGGCAATTGTGCGACAAGAGCTACGACGACGACCGAGTGGGAACGCCCTGCGCGGGCCGTGCGCCGTCATGGGCCTGGCCGGCCGGAGGCGACGGTTGGGCGGCAACCCTTCCACCGCGATTGATCATCCACACGGTTGCCCAGACGACGCAGGCGATGGTGACGATCGGGAAACTCGGGGGCAGGTTGAACATGGCGGACGCGCCCAATCCGAGCCACACCGCGGTCAAGCTGATCGCCGTCGAGGCGACCATGGCCATGACCGGGCGGGGGGTCAGCATGATCGCGGTTGCGGCCGGCGTGACCACCAGCGCGAACAACAGCAGCGTGCCGACGGCTTGCACGGCCATGGTGACCGTGAGCCCAAGCAGCGCCATGAAGATCATGGACAGTGCGCGCACGGGCACGCCCTTGGCCTCGGCGACCAGCGCGTTGACCGAAGTGAACAGCAGCGGCCGGTAGATGATCCCGACGCTGAGCCCCAGCACCATGAGCAGAATCGCGAAGCTGACCAGTTGACCATGGGAGATGGCCAGCAGGTTGCCGAACAACACGTTGGTTACCGTGCTCGAACTCTTGGTGGCCAGCGAGTTGAAGAACAACCCCAGGGCCGTCGCCATGGCCAGGACCGTGCCGGTGACCACCTCGCGCTCGGCGGCGCGCTTGCCCAGCACGCCAATCACCAGGGCCCCGCCGACGCAAAACACGCCCAGCCCGACCGCTACGGGCACGCCCAGCAGGACGGCGCCGGTCGCACCGGGAAATCCGATGTGCGCCAAGGCATGAGCGGCAAAGGCGGTGTGTCGCACCACGACGAAGTAGCCGATCAACCCGGCGGCCAGCGCGACGATGGTGCCGCCGATCAGGGCGTTGCTCATGAACGACGAGGTCAGAATCGACCACCAATTGGGTTGATAGGCCAGGGCTTGATAGGCCAGGGCTTGATAGGCCAGGGCAAGGTGGGCGGTCACCAGGCGCTCCTCATATACAGGTCCCCGGCCAAGGTGTGCGCGACTTGGATCGGGGTGCCGTACAGATGGGTCAGCAGCGCATCGTCGACGACATCGCCGATGGGTGCGTAGTGCGCGTGCCCGTCGAGCAGGTAGATCGCGCTGTCGAGGACGGGCAGCAGCGGGTTGAGGTCGTGAGAGACCACCAGGATGGTCACGCCCAGCTCGGCGTGCAGTCGGGCAAGCAACGCGACAATGTCACGCTGGCTCCGAAGATCCAATGACGCCAGCGGTTCGTCGAGGATCAGCATCTGGGGATGCGCCACCAGGGCGGAGGCGATCGCGACGCGCTGGCGTTGCCCACCGGAAAGCGTTGACAGCCGCCGGTCGGCGATCTCGGTGGCTTCGACGGCGGCCAGTGCCTGGCCGACTTGGCTGCGTTGGGCAGCGGTGGTGTGCCCGAACGCCCAGCGGGATCCCGTGAGTCCGAGCAACACCACATCGCCGGCGGTGATGGCTTCTCCCGAGCCCTCGGAATAGTGTTGCGGGACATAGCCGATGCTGTCGTTGGCCTGGCCGGGACGGCGGCCGAATACCACGAGCCGGCCACTGGCGGCCGGGATCAGGCCGAGGACCATGTGCAGCAGGGTGGTCTTGCCGGCCCCGTTGGGTCCGATGACGGCGACGACGCCGCCGGCGGGCACGCTGAAGGTGGCGTGGGACCAGATGAGCCGTCCGCCGCGTTCCGCCCTGACGTCCGTGAACGCGAGCGCGGCGGGGGTGACGGCAAGCTCAGACGGCGACACCGAGTGCCTTACCCAATGTGACGAGCTGGGCGTATTGCCAGCCCTCGAATGACGTTTGGCCGGGTGGCACGGTCTCGGTCACGTTGACGACGGGCACCCCCGCCTGTTCGGCGGCCGAACGGATCTGCTGCGGGATCGAACCCTCGGTCTGGGTGTTGTAGATCAGGACGTCGACATGCCGCCCGGCCAATGTGGTGCGGAAGGCGTCGATGTCCGCCGGTGACGGGTCCGACTCGTTGGCGGTGGCCCGCTGGTAGCCTTCCGGCGTTTTGTCGACCAGGCCCAGTGCCTGCGCCTGGTAGTCGAAGACCGTTTCCGTGGCGGCATAGGACTTGCCCGCCGCGGCCGCCCTGATCTTGGCGATCAGGCCGGTGTAGGGGGCCATCGCGGTGGTGAACGCTGATCGGCGCTGGGTGAAGTAGTCGCCGGCCTGCGGATCCAGCTTGCTGAACTCCGCGGTCACCGCGTCGGCGACCGTGGTCACCACCGACGGCAGGTACCAGAGGTGTGGGTTGGCGCCGTCCGGTGTCTTGGTGACCGCGGCGGCGCTCACCACCTGGGCACCGCCCGCGGAGCTGGCGGCAAGCTTGGACGCCCACGAGTCGTAACCGGCGCCGTTGACCACTACCAATTTGGCGCCGGTGAAGGACGCCGCGTCGGCCGGTGACGGCTCGTAGTCGTGTGGGTCCACCGAAGAGCTCGCCAGCACCGTCTTGACGTTCGCGCAACCGCCGCCTAGCTCGGAGACGATGTCGCCCCACTGATCGACGCTGACCACGACGGGGACCGGGGCGGTCGGGCACGACGCAGCGGCGGTGGTGCCGGTCGCTCCCGGCGTGGTGGCGGTCCCAGACGGTGGGGAGGTTTTCGGCTGGCTCGTCGAACAGCCCGTAACAGCCAGTGCCAGTGCGACGGCGGCCACCGAGGCGCGGTGCAACCGGAAGCGCAAGACACTCACGCGGATAACGATAACCGTTTTCATCACCGCTGGGCGAGGGCCTTGCCGCATGATCGAGCAATTCACCCAGCGGCAGCGGCGCCGGCTTCCGGCGCGGATTGTCGACGGTCCCCGTAGCGGCGGTGAAATTTCTCGACCTGTCCGGCCGCGTCGACGATACGGCGGCCACCGGTCCAGAACGGGTGCGAATCGGAGGTGACGTCGACGACGACGAGCGGATAGGTACGGATCCCGTGCGCCGTCTCCCACTCGATGGTGCGCGAACTCTGCACGGTCGATCGGGTCAGGAACATCGCACCGGTGGCCGCATCCTGGAAGACGACCGGGTGGTAATCGGGGTGAATGCCGGGTTTCATCGGCGGTCTCCGTCCTGGGTGTGATGGGCTGGTGTGTCATCAGCGGCGTGTGCCGGCGCCGCACAGGGGTCTTGATGCCAGTCGCCGAACGGATCGGCGTAGCGGATCCAGTCCCGGGGAAGGCGAAACTCCTTGTCGGTGAGCAGCGCACCATGGAGGGCGTCGAGGATTTCGGTGGCGTCCGCGCCGCACACCAGGACGGTCATTGCCGTGTGCCGATCGCCATATCGGTCGTCCCATGCCAGCTCGGCGAAGGCGCGTCGTTCGGCATCGATACCGGCCCGCTCCGAGGCGGTTAGGGCGGCCAGCCATTTGCCGGCCGAGCTGACCCGCAATCCGCCGCCGGCCGATTCCAACCACATCGCCTGCTCGGGTTGGCTGGCCAGCCAGAGCCGTCCCCGGGTTCGGATCACGCCCTCTAGCAACAGGTCCAGGCAATCGTGGAGGCGCTGGGGATGGAAGGGGCGGCGGGCATTGAACTCGACCAGGTTGATCGGACCCCGCGAGTCCAGCGGTGGCTGTCCGGCCAGCAGCGGACCAAGCGGATCGTCGCTTTCGCCCCGCCGTGCGTCGCGGAACAGGCTGTCCAGGACGTGCTCGATACCGTCGGCGCCCGCGATAACGCGCGAGCGTGGCGACAGTCGGCGCAGCACGGCAGCGACGAACGGGTCAGGCCGGTTGAGGACCACAACGTCGGCGAATTCGGCCTGCCCGACCACCACCTGTGCCTGGGTACGCCCGTCATCGAGTTCGGCGTCACCGAGCGCCTGGCCTAGCCACACCGATGCATCGACACAGGTCACTACCGCGGCGATCGACACATCCAGGGCTGCGGGCCCGTCGACGTAGCCCGGCGCCACGCGGATTCGGACGCAGTTGATGGCCACGCAAATCGGTTCGGGCTCCAGCCAGGGCGCCAGGTGCACCACGACGCGGTTGATGTCAGTGCGGCGGTGTAGCTGGCGCAACAACACCAGCAGGTCTTTGCGGATGGTGCACGACACGCAACCGTGCGCCAGTTCGAGCCCAGCCTCCTCCGTCGTCAGCACGCCACGCTGAAGCGTGACCATGGTGCGACGGACCACGTGCCCGTCGAAACGGTGCTCGACGACCAGTGTTCCGGGGGTGCGCAGCAGTGTCCCCACGACCGGGTCGGTGTCGGTCTGGCCGGCGACCAGGATGACGGGCGTCCGCATCACGCTCCTTATTGAGAATCATTTTCGTTAGAGCTGTCTGTACGGTACCGTCTCCGGCGAGGCTTGTCGAAAATGGTTTTCAATAAGCACGCGTTGAGGAGGGTGCATAGTGTCCGCCCATTGCCAAGTCACCGGCCGCGCACCGGGTTTCGGTAACGCGGTGTCGCATTCGCATCGGCGAACTCCGCGCCGCTGGTCACCCAACGTCCAGCTCAAGACGTATTACCTGCCGTCGGAGGGCCGCCGGATTCGGCTGCGGGTCAGCGCCAAGGGCATCAAGGTCATCGACCGTGACGGCATCGAAGCCGTCGTGGCACGGCTGCGCCGCGAAGGGCAGCGGATCTGATGGCACGCAACGAGATCCGCCCCATCGTCAAGCTGCGCTCCACGGCCGGCACCGGCTACACCTACATGACCCGCAAGAACCGGCGCAACGACCCCGACCGGCTGGTGCTGCGCAAGTACGACCCGGTGGTCCGCCGCCACGTCGAATTCCGAGAGGAGCGCTGAGCGTGGCCAAGAAATCCAAGATCGTTCCGAGGGCCCGTCGTACCGCCGAACCGGGCTCCAGGTCTGCCAAGAAGAACCTTCTCGCCAGCCTTGGGCTCGGCGCGGTCGATTACAAGGACACCGCCGCGCTGCGCGTGTTCATCTCGGAACGCGGCAAAATCCGCTCGCGCAATGTCACCGGCCTCACCGTCCAACAACAGCGGCAGGTCGCCGTGGCGATCAAGAACGCGCGCGAAATGGCGCTACTGCCCTACCGCAGCGCGGCACGTTGAGTTCCCGACGCCGCGGTACCGACCGCCCGTTCACCGTCATCGTTTGTTCGGCCTGCGCCGCCGGCCAAGACCTCTCGGTGATCGACGAACTTCGTCCCACGATCAGGCGCTGTCCACACGCCATGCTCGTCTCCGCCGAGTGCATGCTCGGCCCACTCACCTGCGCGTCTCGCCCGACCGGATGCGGTGTCATGGCTGTGGTCCAGCCCTGCACGGATGACCGGATATCCTGCGGGCGGGCTCATTGGATCGGACCCATCACCGACAAGCGCGGGGCAGCGGCCCTGCGCGATTGGCTGGAGCTCGGGCAATGGGAAAACACGCCAGTGCCAAGGCATCTCGACCGGCATCAGCGTTGGACTCGCAGCGACAGCCGAAGCAATTAAGAGGACGGCAACGCGCTCTAATGCGGGTAGTCGTAGGGGTTGGCCGGCGCGTCGATCCGGGTGACCGCGGTCGCCTGCAGTGTCGGGATCCGCGCTGAATTCGGTGGCGGTGGCGTAACTTTGCCCACGACCCGAAGCCACGTGTTGTCCGGCAAACCGGCGGCCTCGGCGACGGCCGTGCCCCCCAAATGGATGCGGGCCAGCTGGGCGTCGGCCGCGCAACAGATGATGACGATGCGACCAAGGTCCACGCCCTGCTTCTCGTTGAGGACGAAGCCGATCACAGTGATCGGTCGATCCGTCAACGAGCCGGCGGTGTCGTGAAACTCGCGCATCAGCACCTCGGGGAGTGACAATTCGGGGGCCTCGCCCGGTGGCAGCGGTGGAAATGCCTCTCTAAAAACAACATCATTGGACACCGTCGTCACAGAGGGGGCGGCGGCTGACGGCCGCAGTGCCGGTGGCGTCACGAAAATCAGGATCAGGACGGGAACGATCAGCAGCCACACTATGCCGGCTCTGTGGGAGTGCGCCTCGGTGTGATCACCAGACTCGTCATGAGTCCGGGGCCCACCGCGGCGGATGTCGCCGACAATCGCCACCAGCGCCAGCACGATAAGCAGCACCGCCGAGGCGATCAGCCAGGGCAGCAGTCCGGGCTTGACGTATCGCGTGAACGCGCCCGATACCGCGATCATGGCGACGCTGATGCCGACCAGCAGCAAAATGGCGTTCTCGGTTTCGCGGCTCACTTACGCACCACCGAGAACTAGCAGCCCGATCGCACACGCGCTCGCCGTTGCAACCAGCAACGTGCAGGGAGCAAAGCGCGCCGCGAAGGCGCGGCCGAACATGCCCGCCTGCATGGCGAACAATTTCACGTCGACGGCGGGGCCTACGACCAGAAACACCAGCCGGGGCAGCAGCGGCACCATCGTCATGCTGGCGGCCACGAACGCGTCGGCCTCCGAACACAACGCCAGCACCACCGCCAGGGCCGCCATCAGGGCCACACCGAGGACCAGGTCCGACGCCAGGTGCGTGAACACCCACTGGGGCACCACCACGTGAAGCATCGCGGCCGCTGCGGCACCTATCACCAAATACGACGCAGCGTTAAGGAAGTCGTGCCGGGCCGCCTCGGCGAACACCACCCAGCGTGACTCGCTTTGCACGCCCGCGGGGGGCAGCCGCCGGGTGACCCACTCCGGGCGGCCCCACCGCGCCCACGCCCAACCCATGATCACCGCCGTCAACAGCGACGCCCCCATTCGGGCAAGAACCATTTTGGGCGCACCGGGGAACGCGACCGCCGTGGCCACCAGCACCACCGGGTTGATCGCCGGCGCGGCCAGCATGAAGGTCAAAGCCGCGGCCCCCGTCGCGCCCCCATCTCCGAACAGTCGCCGCGCCACCGGCACCGACCCGCATTCACAGCCCGGCAGCGCCGCCCCGCCCACACCGGCGGCAAGCACCGCCACCGCCGGACGTCGCGGCAACCAGCGCGCCAACCGCTCGGGCGAAACGAACACCGCGATCAACCCGCTGACCACCACGCCAAGCGCCAGGAAGGGAAGGGCCTGCACGAACACCCCACAGAACACGGTGCCCGCCGTCGACAACGCCGCGCTGTCAAAGACCGCCTTCCGCAGCATCGTCGCCGAGAAAGCACAGATCAGCAGGATGCCGACCAGCACTTCCATCGACCCGACCCGCAGCCTGCGCTTAGTCCTCAGCGTCGCCACCGTCCAAGTATGTCAGCGCGCCGGCGCCACGCCGGAACGCCGCGGGCGCGACACCCTTTTCGGCATTTGGGCGCGACCACGCCGCGAACCCGCATCTACGCCCGAATCATCAACGGGCACAACGACACCGGGATGCCGAGCGCGTGCGGGTCAGTGTTCGTCGTAGTGTTTGTCGTGAGCCGCGTGCCGGCAACCGTCGTGCACGTAGTCGACATGGTCCCCGTGCGGGACGGCGACATGGCCGCACCCTTCACCGTGGACATGCTCGTGTTGCTCGTGCACCGTGTGGCCGGCCGGCTCGCATTCGTCGTAGTGATCCCCGTGCTGTCGATGAAGGTGGCCGTCGTGCGCGAAGTCGACGTGGTCCCCGTGGGGAATGGCGACATGGCCGCATCCTTCGCCGTGCACATGATCGTGTTCGACGTGGGTGGTGTGGGTTGCGCTGGTCATTGCATCTCCCGCCGTAACGGATTTTCACTCATAGACTGCTGGCGCACCCGCAATTCTAGTGACCGTTGTTGAACGCCACCAGGTTAATGTCGGGTCGGCTTAGCCAACCGTTTCCCAGAAGCGGGCAAGGGCCTCGGCGCCGCGCGCGGGGTCCTGCACCATCCACCAGTGCCCCAGCCCGTCGAGCACCTCCGTGCGGGCCCCGGCCCGGTCGGCGGCTCGGCGCCGGTTGTCGGCGGCGCCGATATATGGGTCGTCGGTGGCCAGCAGTGACAGTCCCGGCCGGGCCGCGGCGTTCTCCAGCACGCGGCCGGCCTCGGCCATCGCCGGTTGGCGCGCCGAGCGGTACAGCAACAGGATCGCCCGACCCATCTGGGGACCCTGGGCCGGGGCCATCAAGGTCGCGATGTCCATGGGAATGCCGAGCGAGGCCATCCGCTCGGCACGGTCTTGATCAGTGCCGCCCAGCAGCGTGTCCACCAGCTCCTCGCCGTCACCCGGTGTCTGCCACACCTGCGCGAAGTCATGCCAGACGTAGTCCGGGTCGAACAACCCGACGACGTCGCTGACCCAGCTGCGCACGAGTTCTGGTCGATGCATCACCGCGTTCACCACGTGGCCACCACCCCAGTCGTGCCCGACGAGGTCGATCGGTTCGTCGATTTGCGCCAACTCGCGTTCCAGCCAGTCGCGGTAAGCCAGGTAGGTCGCCGGGAAGTCATCGGCCAGCGGAGCCCCGAATCCGGGTGGTGACAGGCACACCACGTCGCTGCGCCCAAGTGCATCGACCAACGGACCCCAGATGGCGTCGGTCTCCGGATTGCCATGCACGAAAACCACAGTCATGGCGAACATCCTGGCACGACACAACCGGTGATTGTCACGTCACGAGGTACGGCCATCGGCCCGACCTTTGTGATGCGATGTTCAGCCCTCGGCAATGGGTTACGACGACCGTTGCGCCACACGGTATTTCAGACGATCAAAGCTTCCGTCGAATCCCCCTGGCCAACGTCGACAACGCGCCTCTGGTCGTCAAGGAGGTGGCGTGTTCCCCGTGGATGAGTCCGGCCGCCGGTTTTAGAATCCTGTGGCCCCGACGGGCGCGAACGGGGCGCGAGTCGTTTGGCGTGGTGAGCCAGCAAGGCCGTCGCGATCGCATGTGACGTGAGCGATGAGGCGTCGGTGGATCACCAAACCCACTGCGATCGTCGGCCCAAGTGATCAGGTCACCGGGTCCTTGCTGGCCCTGATCGGAGCGGTGCTCGGCGGCAGCCTGAAGAGATGGCCGCGCACGCTGCCCCGCCCGGTGCGGATGGCCACCAGAATCCAGGTGAATAGCAGACCGGCGTAGGCGACGGCCGCAGCCACCTTGAACGCAAGCAGATGCGTGTGCGCGGCGAGCTGCGCAGTGCCGGTGACGAAGGTGCCGACCGGGAAGGTAAGGCTCCACCACGTCAGGGCGAACGGCATCCCGCGGCGCAGCGTGCGCACCGTGAGCGAGGTGGCCAGCGCGATCCACAACACCGCAAAACCCCACACTGGAACTCCATACAGGATCGCGAATGCATTCATCTCCTCGGCCACGTCCTGGTCGACGGCCAGTATCGCGTTGGCGCCGAGAAGCCCTGCGGCCGTGATGGATTGGCCGAGAGGACCCAACACGATCCACAGCGTCGGCACCCGCGCGGTGCCGGAGGTGCCGTGTAGGGTCAGCCGGCTCCAAATCATCGCGATGATGTTCAACGAGGCCACCAACGACAATCCGAACATGGCGTAGCAGCAGTACAGCATGGTCGGACGGCCGGTGCCCGCCGCCATGTGCGAAAGCAGCAGCGCGCCGGTCGCGGCCGACACCATAGGCGGAACCACTGGCATCAACCATCCACCGAACGCCGCGTCCGGCTCGACGTCGTGCTGGGTGAACATCAGGTAGGGGATGCTGACGGCGGTGAACAGGCCGCCGAGCGTGCCCCCTGTCCACAGCACCCAGTCCAGGTCGACGGCGACGCGCTCACCGACCAGGTCCTTGCCGACCAGCACCGCACCCGCGCCGACCGTCAGTAGTGCCATGGGCGCGGCCCCGTAAAAGTGGGCCATCTGCGGATTGCGGGCGTGATCGCGCGCCACGCTCGGGTGGCGCAACCAGTGACCGCCGATCACGACGACCAGCACCGCGAGCAGCACGGCGGCGGTCACCCACACCACTTCGGCAAATGCGCGCAGCCCCAACACGTGGACGGGCAGTGTCGCGCCGGCTGTGGCGACGATCCCGGTACCCATGACCGAGGCGAACCAGTTGGGCCCGATGTTCCCCAGTACCCCGAGGCGCGCCTGCGGCAACCGTGCGCCGTCCTGGTTTTCAGTGGCCATGGCTGAAAGACTCTAATGCCGTCGGCGAAGCCACGAGCGCAGATTCGGCGGGTCGCACGCAGCTCAACGACCGCCCGTCGCGCAGGCGGACACCATGATCGGTGGTCATCCGATCGCGAACCTCCGGGGGTCGAACAACGAGATGGGGTGGCGGGTCGCGCGATCGATGACCAGATCGGCAAGGATCTCACCGATCACCGGAACGAATTTGAAGCCATGCCCGGAGAATCCGCAGGCCACGGTGATGTCGGCGCATTGCGGGTGCCGGGCGATGACGAAGTGCCGGTCGGGTGTGTTGGCGTACATGCAGGTTGCCGTGCGCAAGCAGCCGCCGGCCAGCGTCGGCAACAACTCTGTGGCCCGCGCGGTCAGCTCGCTGATCTCCCGCGCGTGCACCACCCTGTCGATGGTGTCCGGCGTGCACGGGATTCCCTTACGGGCGAACGCGACCTTCACGCCGCCGCGCGGCCCGTCGATCGCCGGAATCCCGTATAGCTGTGTGCCCGAAGCATTCTCTTCGATGAAGACGGGTTGATCCTCAAAGGTCGCGACGCCGCCGATGGGATCCAGCCAATACATCACCGCTCGTTCCACCGCGATCGGGAACTGATCCAAAACCTGCGGGGCCCACGGGCCCGGGCAGACCACCAACTGCTCGGCCGCATAAGACCCGCGGCCGGTGGTGACGCGAATGCCGGCGGCGGTCTGCTTCCAGTTCAGCACCGGCTCGCCGAATTGCAGTGTTGCTCCTGACTTTTCGGCGAGCTCGAGATGCGCGCGCACGGTCAGCTCCGGGCGCGCGAACCCGGATTTGGGTTCGTAGAGCGCGATATCTCCTGGGCGTGGGGTGAAGTTCGGGAACCGAGCCGTGATCTCGGCGGCGTCCAGCACCTCGTGCGGTAGATCCCATCGGCGGCTCGCACGCAGGCTACCGGCCACGGTCACACAGTCCGGCGGGCCGATGAAAAGGCCCCCGGTGATTCGGTAGACGTCGCGTTGGGCCTCGACAGCCAGCTTCTCCCAGAGCTCGTAGGCACGCAATAACAGCGGCACATAGCCGGGGTCTTCGAAATAGGACTGGCGGATGATCCGAGACCCGCCGTGGCTGGAACCCTTGTCGTGAGCGGGCTCATGGCGCTCCAGGCCGAGCACTCGGCGTCCCCGGGCGGCCAGCTGATAGGCGACGGCACTGCCCATACCGCCCAAGCCGACCACGACTACGTCGTAACCCGATGCGGCGGTGGTCATGCCGAGCTACCTCCAGATCCGTCCGGGTGTAGGTCCCTTCATCCAATCGTGCGCGCCGCACGCCGAGAAGCCCAATCGCGGCGCCTACACTCCTGGGGTGTATCCCGTGCGAGCCAGGCACGCGTTGAGGAAAGTCCCGGTTGTGGTGCTTGTCGTCGTGCTGCTGCTGGCCGTCCTCGCGATACCGGTCAAGCAGAGGTGCGGTGCGCCGGGCTACTCGTGCACTTCCACGCTGGACGAGCAGGGCAACGTTCACTACTACTACGAGGTCGAACCGCTCGGCGTATACCTCGCTGAAATCCTCACGGGCACAAATATTCGTTTCTATTACACGTCGGGCGACGACGTCGTGAAGGTCAGGTAGCGATGCGCAAACACGCCGGCGCCACAGCCGTCGCGGGATTGGTTGTGACGACGCTGCTGACGTTAGGCGCACCGGCCAAAGTCGCGCTCGCCGATGCGCGCCAAAATGTTTGCGGCACTACCGCTCCGTGCCCGGCGGAACCGGCGCCCGATGGCGGTGATCAAGCCACCGCCGAGCAGAAGATCATCGACGGCTACGTCCAGAACCAAACCAATTGCTCGCCACTCCTGCCGCCGAATCCCCAGTCCGTTACCTGGGATCCGCCCGGCTTCGCGCCATCTGCCGGGGGCACCGGTGTCGTCCACGATGCCAATCCAGCACTGGGCGCGCGGTACCGCGCCGACTACGTGAACGGCCGATGGCACATTGAATACCCGTATTGCTGATTAGGGGCGCCCGAAGGAGGAGCTCGGCGCATTTTGGCCTAAACATACTGGTGGCGGGAAAATCGAGGCCGTCGGACCGGCCCGTTCGAGTGGGTGAGCCTGCTTACATCGACATGCATAATTGGAGGCTTCACCGCAAGCTACCGCATAATTGACGGAATGCTGCAAGCGACATCACTGCAAACCGCTATTGCGGTAACGGCTGGTGCGCTGGTAAGAGGACGAGGTTTTTCATGGCACGAACTGGCGGTGCACATCATCGCCATCGCGCCGTTCGGCAACAGTCGCGTCTTGGCAAGGGGCTGACGCGCGGCTTGATGACGCTGGTGTCGGTGGCGGCGGTGCTGCTGACCGGAGCCGGCTACTACGTGGCCCACGGCGCCTTTGGCGGCATCACCATCTCGCAGGCGCTGTCGCCGGACGACCCGCGATCCAGCGGCGACAACATAAACATCTTGCTGATCGGGCTGGACTCGCGCAAAGACCAGGACGGCAACGACCTGCCCTGGTCGATCCTGAAGCATTTGCACGCAGGCGATTCCGACGACGGCGGCTACAACACCAACACCCTGATACTCGTGCACGTAGGGGCCGACCAGAAGGTCGTCGCCTTTTCGATCCCCCGCGACGACTGGGTGCCCTTCAACGGCGTTCCCGGATACAACCACATCAAGATCAAAGAGGCATACGGGCTCACCAAGCAATACGTCGCGAACAAGCTCGCCAACCAGGGCGCCAGCAGCCAGAAAGAACTGGAGACGAAGGGGCGCGAAGCCGGCCGCGCGGCAACCCTGCGCGCGGTGCGGAGCCTGACCGGCGTTCCGATCGACTACTTCGCCGAGATCAACCTGGCCGGTTTTTACGACTTGGCCCAAACTCTTGGCGGCGTGGAGGTGTGCCTGAACCACCCAGTCGAAGACTCGTTTTCCGGTGCCGACTTTCCGGCCGGGCGCCAGCGACTGGACGCTGCCCAGGCGCTGGCGTTCGTCCGGCAGCGCCACGAACTGGACAACGGGGACCTGGACCGCACCCACCGGCAGCAGGCGTTCATTTCGTCGGTGATGCAGGAACTGCAGGCTTCGGGCACCTTCACCAACCTGGACAAGCTCGAGAGCCTGATGGCGGTGGCGCGCAAGGATGTCGTGCTGTCGTCGGGTTGGGACCAGGACATGATCCAACGGCTGGGCTCGCTGGCCTCCAGCGGCAACGTCGAATTCCGGACGCTGCCCGTGGTGCGCTACGACAACATCGACGGCCAGGACGTCAACATCATCGACCAGGCCGCGATCAAGGCCGAGGTGGCTTCGGCGATCGGCGCACCGGCGCCGACCACCACGGCCGCCACCACGGCGGCCAAACCCAATCCGTCCACCGTCGTCGACGTGATCAATTCCGGCGCCATGAGCGGGCTAGCGAACCAGGTTGCCCGCGCGCTGAAAAAGCACGGGTACACCGCGGGTCAAGTCCGCGACCGCGATTCGGGCGAGCCAACCGCCACCACGATCGAGTACGGCGCCGGCGCAGAAACCGACGCACACAACGTGGCGACTCTGCTCGGCCTCGATCCCCCCAACCATCCCGACGTCGGCGTGGCGCCCGGACACATCCGCGTGACCGTGGATTCCAACTTCTCAATGCCGGCGCCCGACGAGAGCACGACGGACGAAACGACGACCACCACCACGACGTCCAGCAAAGCCAGCCCGTATTACTACAACGGCACCACCACCACCTACCCGACGCCCGATCAAGGAAAACCGATCGGAGGCGGCGGGGTGCCCTGCGTCAACTAGCCAGGCTAGGCGTGCGTTCCGCCGTCGATGCGGATTTCGGTGCCGGTGATGAACGCGCCGTCGTCGGATACCAGCATGGCGATGACGCCGGCCACCACGACGGGATCGGCCATCCCGGTGCCGCTGGATTCCACCGTGGTGGGCAGGATCGGCATTAGCCTCGAAAACAGAGACCAGTCAGCGTCTTTCGGAATGTATCCGCCGGTGGCGTCGGTGATTCCAGACTTGATGCTGCCCGGCGCCACGCAAACCGCGCGCAGGCCCTCGCGCGCGTATTCGAGTGCCAAAGAATGGGTGAAGGCCTGGATTCCACCCTTGCTCGCCGCGTAGGCCGCCATATAGGGATGGGCGAACGACGCCGACGTGGAGCTGAAGTTCACGATCGCGCTGCGCGAATTCGCCAGTAGCGGCGCAAGCGCCTCCCGGACCACCAGAAAGGTTCCGGTCAGGTTGACGCCGACGATCCGGTTCCACAATTCGAGGCTGGTCTCGTGCGTGTGCGCGGCGCGCAAAATGCCGGCAGCGTTGACCAGCGAATCCAGGCCGCCCAGAGTTTCGGCGGCCCGACGCACCCCGTCGATCACCGAATCCTCGTCGCCTACGTCCATCGGCATGGTGGTGAGACGGTCAGCGGTTGCGGCCTCGTCCGCCCGGGCCGCGGTGGCGCCCAGGCCGTCGGCGGCGATGTCGGAGGCAACGACGGTGGCCCCCTCGTCGAGCATCCGCAGCGCGGTGGCCTGGCCGATCCCCGACGCGGCGCCGGTCACCAGGATTCGCTTGCCCTCGAGTCGCTTCATTTGCTCATCGTAAGGAGCCGCCTGCGTAAGGCAGGGTGGATGTATGGACATCGGATTCATCGGCCTGGGCAAGATGGGCCGCGGCATGGCTGCCAACCTGATGAAGGCGGGTCACCGCGTCACCGTGTACAACCGCTCGCCCGGCAAGGCGGAGGCCCTCGTCCAGCAGGGCGCGACCGCGGCGGGCAGCGTCGCCGAAGCAAGCGATGCCGAGGTGGTGTTCACCATGCTGTCCGACGACGGGGCCGTCGAGGCGGTGGCGTTTGGCGGGGACGGCATCGTGGCGTCGCTGGCACCGGGCGCCACCCACGTCTCGTCGAGCACCATCAGCGTCGCGTTGTCGGAGCGCCTGGCGGCGGCGCACGCCGATGCCGGTCAGTCTTATGCGGCTGCGCCGGTCTTTGGCAGGCCCGAAGCGGCTTCGGCCGCAAAGCTTTTCGTCATCGCGGCGGGCTCCCCAGACGTTCTGCAACCACTGTCCTCGCTCTTCGACGCGATCGGCCAGCGGACCTTCGTGGTGTCCGACCGGCCGCAGGCCGCCAACCTGGTGAAGGTGAGCGGCAACTTCCTGCTCGCGTCGGCGATCGAGAGCGTCAGCGAGGCGGTCGCACTGGTCGGCAAGGCCGGCGTCGACCGGCAGCAGTACATCGACATTCTCACCTCGACGTTGTTCGCCGCCCCGGCCTATCAGATCTACGGCGGGCTGATCGCGCGACGGGAGTTCGAGCCGGCCGGCATGCCGGCGACCCTCGGTCTCAAGGACGTACGGCTGGTCCTCGCCGCCGCGGAGCAGCTCCAGGTGCCGCTGCCCGTGGCCAGCGTGCTGCGCGATCGCTTGCTCGCGCTGGTGGCAACCGGCGGCGGGCACCTGGACTGGTCGGCGCTCGTTACGCTCGCCGAACGAGACGCCGGCGCCCAAACCGCGCAGGGGTCACACCACTCCGCGTAGCGCATCGGCGCCGAACATCGGCTCCATCATTGCGGAGTAGTCCGGGCCGCGGCGCAAGATGTGGCCGCCGTCGACGTTGATGCACTGTCCGGTGATCCAGCTGGCCGCGTCGCTGAGCAAGAAGATGGCCAGGTTGGCGACGTCCTCGACCTCACCCACCCGGGGCAACGGCGTGCACAAGGCGTAGTCGCCGCTGATCTCCGGCGACTGGATAACGCTCGCGTCGACGAGATCGGTGCGGATCAGGCCGGGGCGGATGCTGTTGACCCGCACCCACGACGGCCCGAGTTCGTCGGCGGCCAGCATCATCATGTGGTCGATTGCCGACTTGGTGACCCCATAGGGTCCGAACCAGCGGTGGGTGTTGCTGGCCGCGATCGAAGAGATTCCGACGAACGAGCCGCCGCCGCCACGCACCAATTCGCGCGCGGCGTGCTTGAGCACGTACATGGTGCCGTTGACGTTGAGGTCGACCGTGCGTCGCCAGGCCTCCGAGTCGATGTGAGTGATCGGCCCAACGGTCAGCGAGCCGCCCGCGCAGTGCACCACGCCATGGAGCCGGCCGTGCCAAGCCGTCGTGGCGTCCACCGCGCGGGCGGTCTCCTCTTCGCTGGTGATGTCGGTGGGCTCAAAGCGAATCGAGCCGGCGGCCTTGAGGACTTCGATGTCTTTTACGGCGGACGCCAGCCGGTCGGGGTTGCGGCCGACGATCATGACGGAGGCCCCGGCCGCGACCAGCCCGGCGGCGACCCCCTTGCCGATCCCGCTGCCACCACCGGTGACGAGGTACGTCCGGTTTACGAAAGAAAGCTGCACGAGAGCCATCGAACCATGCGGGCGTCACTGCGGACACATCAGTACTGTGCGGGGACCGCCACTCGATCCTCAAGAGTGATATCGCAGGTGATATCGCTTTTGGGAGTTGCCTATTGGTCCGACGCGACCGGCGCGCAACCGCGCTAGGGCGTATCGCGGCGGGCCAGCTTGGCCGGCTTGGCGTTACGCCAGTCCTCGACGTCGGGCGGCAGGCCGATCGGGTACCTGTTCTCGTTGTGCGCCGCCCAGTGCGCGTGCCCGAGCTCGTGAATGTGGAACGCGTGCCGCAGCGCCTCGGTGAATCCCATGGCGTCGGAGGCGGCATTGACCGAGTCCTTGATCAGCATCGCCGCCATCGTGGGTCGCTCGGCGATGCGCCGCGCGAACTCGCACGTCTTGTCCGCCAGCTCGTCGGCGGGAAAAACCTTGGACACCATGCCAAGCCGATAGGCCTCGTCCGCATCCAGCGCATCTCCGGTCAGCAACAGCTCCTTGGCCTTGCGTGGACCGAATTCCCAAGGGTGGGCGTAGTATTCGACGCCCGGCATACCCATGCGCACAGCGACCACGTCGCTGAACCTCGCGTTGTCGGCCGCGACGATCAGATCGCACGCCCAGATCAGCATCAGGCCCGCCGAGATCGCGTTGCCCTGTACCTGAGCGATGGTGATTTTGCGCAAATCCCGCCAGCGGCAGGTGTTCTGGAAGAAGTAGTGCCACTCCTGCAGATATGTCTTTTCCGCGACCGGGTCGCGGTTCGCGCCGTTTATCCGGAAGCTCGGGAGCTGACCCGGTCCGGGCTGCCGCTCCGCGAGCGCCAACTCCGAGCCCAGGTCGTGACCCGCGGAGAAGTTCTTGCCGCGCGCCGCCAGGATCACCACGCGGACGGTGTCGTCGGCCTCGGCGCGCAGGAACGCCTCGTCGAGCGCAACCAGCAGGCCCCGGTTCTGCGCGTTGTGGGCCTCGGGCCGGTTGAGCCAGATCCGGGCGATCCGGCCCTCGTCGAGCGTTTCGTAGGCCACCAGCCCGTCGCCGTTGGCATCGGTCGCCTGCATACCGGCTTGGTCGGAGAGTGTCATTCCGCCCACCTCGTTGATCGTCGGATCCGCTTAGCTTTACACATTACGGCCAGAGTGTAAGCGGGCCCCCACTGGGCGGAGCGGCTGACAGCGGAGTTATGTCCGATCCAACGCGGCCGCGAGGAGGGCGGTGGCGGCTTTGAGCAGGCTCAGGGAGTGAGCGAGTGCCGCGTTCTCTTCCCTCAGCTGCTCGAGTTCGGTGGTCGGCTCGGTGGCCACGGCCTGGCCACCGTGCTCGACCCGGCTTCTACGCGTCCGCTCGTGGACCCTCTCGGTGACCGTATTGCCGAGCGTGTCGGTGATCTCCCGAATCGCCATCCGCTCCACGTCATGGCCCCCGTGAACCGCGGCGACCGTACGCATCTCCCCGGCCCGAGGCGTCCCGTTGACCGCGGCAGGCTGCGCCGTCGTCAGTTGGGGTTGATCCGCCCGCGGACGAACTTTGCCGTTCTGACGGCGAAGCTGGACTTGCCGCTCGACGATCTCGGCTTCCCGCCGGGTGACCTGGGCTTCCCGGAAGCGGAGCTGGGCCAACTGCTGCGGGAGCGGTGATCCTCGCTGGGCCAGCTTGCCCTCCATTTCGGCGATCTGGGCTTTCTGCCGGCGCAGCTCGCCTTCATGCTTGCGCACCTGTCGACGGAGCACGGCTTCGCGCTCGACGAGCCTGGCTTCTCGTTCGGCAAGCTCGGTCTCGCGTTGGGCGAGCTCGGCTTCTCGCTTCTGCACCGCCGCGTTCCGCTTGCGAAGCTGACTGTCTTCCGTGATGTGTCGGGTCAGCTCTTGCTCAACGAGGTCGATGAAAAGATCGACTTCTTGCTCGCTATAACCGCGCTTGCCGATTCGCGGCCTCGAGAACGCGACATTGTGGACATCAGCCGGAGTGAGAGCCATTGTTCCTCTCCCGGAGTCTCAGACGTCAAGGGGCACCCAATGAGAGTGTCGTGGCTTAGGGTAATCCCTTTTTTGTGACGTCGCATTCTTTTGCTGTCAACGACAGATGGCTCCCCGAGCCGCACGCCAACCCGACTGCGTTTTCGCCGTCGAAGCCGTCGTCGCCGCTGGCGCGGTGTTACCGTCGACCTCCTTCCCCCGACCGGCTTGCGCTTATTCAACACACGATGGATTAGATACCGCGAACTTTCGCCAGTGGGAGCATGTCAAAACGCCGCCGGGTTCTGTCGGAATTGGCTTCATATTCGAATCCGGCGCATTGCCCGTTGCCGTGCCAGCCACACCGGTATTAGAGAAATTTGTGAACAAACTCGGATACTTGCTAAACGTCGGGCGGCCCCGTCGTCGCCGGGCCAAGGAAGAGCGAAGGAAGACGCCTGCGGGCCAACAGACGTGTCGCCTAGAGTTAGACCATGCCTACAAAATCAGATCCTGGCGAACTCGGCGATGTGGAGCCACTGGCCGACAGCACCGCAAGCCAGGCCAGGCGGGTCGTCGCCGCGTATGCGACCGACGCCGACGAGTGCCGCATCTTTTTGTCCATGCTGGGTATTGGACCCGCGAAACTCGAGACATAAATGGCTCCCAGGGGAGGTCAGAGCCCGGAAAGCGCGCACTTCGGGAATTCCGACTTCGTGGTGGTTGCCAATCGGCTGCCGGTCGATCTAGAGCGGCTTCCCGATGGCACCACAGCCTGGAACCGCAGCCCCGGCGGATTGGTCACCGCCCTGGAACCGCTGTTGCGTCGCCGGCGCGGGTCGTGGGTCGGCTGGCCGGGCGTGGCCGATGACGACGACGACGAGCCGGACCTGAGTTACGAGCCTGTCGTCCAGGACGACTTGCAGCTTCATCCGGTGCGGCTGAGTGCCGACGACATCGCCCAGTACTACGAGGGCTTCTCCAACGCCACGCTGTGGCCGCTGTATCACGACGTGATCGTCAAACCGACGTACCACCGCGAATGGTGGGAGCGCTACGTCGAAGTCAACCGCCGCTTCGCCGAGGCCGCCTCAGGCGCCGCCGCCCGCGGCGGGACGGTGTGGGTGCAGGACTACCAGCTGCAACTGGTGCCGAAGATGCTGCGGATGCTGAGGCCGGACCTGACCATCGGCTTCTTCTTGCATATTCCGTTCCCGCCGGTGGAGCTGTTCATGCAGCTGCCGTGGCGCACCGAGATCATCGAGGGCCTGCTCGGTGCCGATCTGGTGGGGTTCCAACTGTCCGGCGGTGCCCAGAATTTCCTGTACCTGTCCCGGCAGTTGATCGGCGTCAACACGTCCCGGGGATCGGTCGGGGTGCGGGCGCGCTTCGGCGAGGTAGAGCTCGGGTCCCGCACCGTTCGGGTGGGTGCCTTCCCCATCTCAATCGACTCCACCGCGCTCGATCACGCGGCCCGCAACCGCGAGGTGCGGCGCCGCGCCCGAGAGATCCGGGCCGAGCTGGGCAACCCCCGTAAGATCCTGCTCGGCGTCGACCGGCTCGACTACACCAAGGGCATCGACGTTCGGCTGAAGGCCTTTTCCGAGCTGCTCGCCGAGGGTCGGGCGAAGCGCGACGACACCGTGCTGGTTCAGCTGGCGACACCGAGCCGCGAACGCGTGGAGAGTTACCAGATTCTGCGCAACGACATCGAACGCGAGGTCGGCCACATCAACGGCGAATACGCGGAGGTCGGTCATCCGGTGGTGCACTATTTGCATCGTCCGGTTCCCCGTGACGAGCTCATCGCATACTTCGTCACCAGCGACGTCATGCTGGTCACCCCGCTGCGCGACGGGATGAACCTGGTGGCCAAGGAGTACGTCGCCTGCCGCAGCGATCTGGGCGGGGCGCTCGTTCTCAGCGAATTCACCGGCGCCGCAGCCGAACTCCGGCAGGCCTATCTGGTCAACCCGCACGACCTCGAAGGGGTCAAGGACACGATCGAGGCGGCGCTCAACCAGCCGGTCGAGGAGGGCCGGCGCAGGATGCGATCGCTGCGCCGGCAGGTGCTCGCCCACGATGTGGACCGCTGGGCGCGGTCCTTTCTTGACGCACTCACCGAATCGCATCCGCGCGGTGCGGAATAAGGGCCGAGTAAAGGAGGGCACCATGAATCTCCGTCGCGGGCTGGCCGCTGGCGCCGGCATCTGCTCCGTCGTTGCATTGGGAATCGCGTTGGAATCGGGTGACCCGGCGCACGCGGTCGGGCCACCGGCGGACGGCAACTACACCTTCAACGAGGCCGGCGTATCGGGGGTTACCTGGACGATCACGGCACTGTGCGATCAGCCCTCCGGAACCCGAAACATGAACGACTATTCCGACCCAATCGTTTTCGCGATGAACTGTGCCCTGAATGTCGTGAGTTCGACGCCCGAACAGATCAGCCGCGCGGACAAGCTGCAGAACTTCAGCGGCCGGGCTCGTATGTCCAGCATGCTTTGGACCTTCAAGGTGGACCAGACGGACGGCGTGTCATGTCCGGGCGGCGGCACCGCGCCGTCCACCGAAACCTACTCGTTCAGCGACGAAACGATGAGCGGCACCCACACCAGCCTCCACGGTCCCGTCTGTGGGATGCAGTCGGAGATGAAGAAGGAACCGTTCTCGCTGCAGATGGCCGGGCCCCCGCCCAGCCCGATCCAACGTTATCCGTTGTACTGCAACGGCATTGCGATGTGCTACTGAGCGGCTCGCGCGGACTTGCGACTAGATCGGGGTGATGTAGGCGATCAGCCATTGCTTGCCGATCTTCTTGAAGTCGACGCGCAACCGGCTGCCGTCGTAGAGCGGCTGCCGTGACTTGTCGGTCACGGTGCGGTTCATGTAGACCATCACCGAGGCGGAGTCCCGCTTGGCCGACATGACCCCGACGCCAACGACATTCGCCTGGACCACTACCTCGCGCTTCTTCGCCTCCGGGATGATCTGCGCATTGGCGCTCTTCTGGAACTCCTGGCGATAATCGGGCGTCAGCAACGGGTAAGCGGCGGAGAGGCTGCGTTCGACGGTCTGGTAGTCGTAGGCGAACACCTCGGGTATCTCCTTGGCGGCGAGTTGGGGCAACACCGCCCGCGCCGCGGCCTCGCCGCGGGTCTGCACCCGGTCCCAGTAGACCCAGCCACTCGCCGCGGACAACCCAACGAATACCGCCACCCCCGCGTAGCCCGCGACGGCGATCAGCCACCTCAGAAACCGGGGCCACCGCATCAGTTGCCCCCGTCGGGATACTTCAGGTCGTAGCCGGTCATCCGCCCCTGCTCGTCCTCGTGCACGATGACGCGCAGGCGATAGGGCATGGACGGCTTATTGGTCCCGTCGACGTCGGCGACCGTCACCCGCACCGATACCAATACCGAAGCGTTGTCGGTCACCGCGTCGATGCCCTCTAGGGCAGTACCGTTGACGACGGCTTCCGAGGACGCGTTGGTGGAGCGGAACAGGCCCTTGAGGTTCTCGATGTTGTTGTTGGCGCCGAGCATTCCGCGCAGCGGCCCGCTGGTCCCGTTGTAGAACCGGTTCACGCTCTCGTCGATGTTGTCCTGCTTGTAGCTGAACATGTTGACCACCGTCTGCGTGGCGGTGTCGACGAAGCGTTGATCTCGCGCTTGCTGGCCCTGCGCGTGCCGCTGTTGGACGAGCATGAAGGCTAGGCCGCCCGCCAATGCCGCGATCACCAACAGCGCGGCGGCGAACGAGATCCATCCGACCAAGACGCGATTTGACTGCCGTCGCGGCGGCGGCTTGACCGGCTTCAGGCTCTTGACCGGTTTGACGCTGCGCTGCGTCGCCCGCTTCGGCGCGTCCGGAACGTCAACCCGCACCGTCGCGGCGTCGGTCGACTCGCCCTTGGCGGGGCCCGCCGCGCGCGATGCGCGCCGACGAGCGCGTTGTGTCGTTTCTGTCACTACTAAATCCTTTAGAAGGTAAGTCCTCTTTAGAAGGTAAGTCCTTTAGAAAAGCCTTGGATCGAGCATGAGGTCCACCCAATTCTCGGCGCCGGATGCGCCCTTGGCGCTCTGATCGCCGGGCGCGAAAATACCAGTGCCGCCTGCCGGGTCGACGAAGGCTCCGGTGCGTTGGTCATAGGTGGCATAGGCCGGACCGCTGGCCTGCGGCTGCGGGCCGGGCGCCGGCGCGGGCGCCGGTCCGGTGCCCTCCGGGGGTGGTGGCGCCGGCAGCCACTTCGGATACGGGACCTGGGGCGGCACCGGCGGGACCCCCGGCGGCTGCCACGACGTGAACGGCGGTGGCGGCCCATTGTCGTTAGGAGGCGGCGGAGCGTACGCCGGCTGGTGGTTCGGGATCGGGCCCGGCCCGGGCGCCACACCGGGTGGCGGCGGCCCGACGATGGGAGTGCCGGGATCGGGTTCGGCGTCGGGCGGTATGTATGGAAACTTGTTGGGCGGCAGTACGTTTAGCCCATTCGTCACGGGCGCGTCGTAGGGCACCGGCGGACCGCGCCACGGGTTGCGGCCAACCGGCACATAGCCCTTCGGGTCACGACACAGCTGAATCGTAGGCGCCCGTTTGCCCGGGAACTCCTGGCACGGATAGTTGCGCGCGCCGCGCACGGTGCTGGGATCGTTCTGGGCGACCTTGCAGTACATGTCTCTCGGGAGCTCGCGCACCGTCTCGTCGGCCGGCGTGCGCATCAGCGGCGGGGGCAGGAAGCCGACGGCGCACGGCGGCGGGTCGTTGAGGTCGAGCTTGAAGTCCAGCTTCGCGCCCTCGTCCTGCGGGGCGCCGCCGGCGGCGGTGGTGATTGCGGCGAACAACGCGGGTAGGACCACCAGCAGCTGCTCGATCGACTTGTGGTAGATGACGCCGACCCGGCCCAGGTTGGCCAGGCTGGCGGCCAGCGCCGGAAACGACGGGCGGATGCCGGAGAACGCGGTGCTGGCCTCGTCGATCGCACCCGGGGCGGTGGCCAGCGTCGAGCGGAGCTGCGGGTCGGCCTGCCGCACCTCGGAGGTGAACCGCGCCAGCCCGTCGGACAGCGACTTGATGTCGGCGCCGGCCCGAATCTGGGCTTGCAGGAACGGACCTGCCTGGTCGATCAACTCCGAGACTTGCGGATAGTTGGCGTTGGCTTCGTCCACCAGCAGCCGGGCGGACTCGATCAGCCGGGCCAGCTCCGGGCCCGAACCGTTGGCGGCGATGAACGTCTCGTGCAGCAGCTCGCGCAACCGGGTGTCGCCCAGGCTGTTGACCAGCGCTTCCGACCGCTTCAACAGGTCCGCGATGTCCTGGCCGATCCGGGTGTTCTGCCGCTCGATCCGAGACCCGTTGTGCAGCTTGGTCGATGCCGGATTGCCCGGTGGCATCAGGTCGATGTATTGCTCACCGACGGCCGACACACTCTTCACGGTGGCGGTGACGTTCGACGGGATGGGAGTCCCGCTGTTGAGCCGCATTCCG
Source organism: uncultured Actinomycetota bacterium (assembly GCA_963703795.1). GTDB lineage: Bacteria > Actinomycetota > Actinomycetes > Mycobacteriales > Mycobacteriaceae > Mycobacterium. The sequence goes on from CAVPFT010000019.1 coordinate 110,392, forward strand.
GCGGTGACCCCATTGGGGTTCAGTCCCACCGACTCGACCCGGCCGACGGCCACACCGCGGTAGGTGACGTTGGCGTTCTTGTACAGCCCGCCGCCGGCGACGAAATCGGCGCTCACGCCGTAGGTTCCGATGCCGAACGTGGCGGGCAGCCGGAGGTAGAAGATCGCCATCACGCTCAGCGTGATCGTGGTGATCACCGCGAAGATGACGAGCTGAATCTTGGTGAGTTTGTCTATCATCCGCGCCGCCCCTACTGCCCCGACGCCGTCTGCCCCGACGCCGTGCCGGGCGGAATCGTGAACGGGTCGGCCGCCTGCCCGGACAGGTTGGCCAATTCGCCGGTCAAGAAATCGGGCGGGTTGAGGATCTCGTTCATGTGAGCCATGTTCGGATCGAAATACGCAGTGGTGAAGAATGTCTCACCGAGGCGCCGCAGGGTGAGGTCGAAGGTGGTGAACACGTTGAGGTAGTCGCCACGCACGGCCTGCTTGATGCCGAAGTTGGGGAATGGGAACGTCAGCAGCAGCTGCAGCGAGGTGATGAAATTCCTCCGGTTGTCGTTGAGGGCCTTGACCACCGAATACAGTCCCTTGAGGTCTTCGGCGAAGTCCACCTTGGTTTTCGCCAGCACATGGGAGGTGACCGTCGCCAGCTTCTTCAGCGCGGCGAACGCCTCGACGATGTGGTCCCGGTTCTTGTTGAGGACGCGAAGCGCTTCGGGCAACGTGTCCAGCGCCCGGCCCAGATTGTCCTTGTCGCGCGCCAGGATCGCTGAGAATCTGTTCAATCCGTCGACCGCATCGATGATGTCGTTGACCTGACGGTTGAGCCCCGCCGTCAATTCCGCCAGCCTTGGCACCAGGTCGACGAACTGGTCCTGCCGACCGGCGACGGCCTGGTAGGTCTCGTCGGTGATCTCTTCCAACGCACCGAGATTGCCCTTGTTGACCACGACACCGAGGGCCGAGAGCACCTCTTCGGTGGTGGGATAGCGGCCCGTGCTCGCCTCCGGGATCCTCGACCCGTTGGTCAGCCTGCCGGTGGCCGGCTTGTCCTTGGGGCGAGACAGGTCGATGTGCATCGAACCCAGCAGCGACGTCTGGGCGACCGTCGCGGTCGCGTTGGCCGGCAACGCCACATTCTTGTCCAACGCCAACTCGACTGCGGCATAGAAGGATCCGTCGGACCGCTGCTCGGCCGCAACACCGGAGACGCTGCCTACCGTGACATCGTCGACCATGACGGGCGAGTTTTGCGGCAGCGTTGCAACGTCGGGCATTTCGACTGTGACCGTGTACGCGCCACTGCCATGACCGGCGGTGCCGGGCATCGCCAGGGAGTTCAGCCCGTTGAATTGGCAACCGGCGAGCAGCGCGCCGCCCACCGCCAATGCGCCGCCGCGCAACCAGATTCGGTTCATCTGCCACCCCCCAGGTCGGCCGCCGGAGCGTTGGGCGCCTGGCTCGGCGGGGGGCCGGGCAGCGGGCCGAATGCGTTCCCCGGCCCGGGACCTGGCGCGGGGCCGGTCTGCGGTGCCGTCGGGACGAGAAGGGCCTGCAGATCCGCGGGGTTCTGCGCGGCGGGCGGCGTTTGCGCACCCTTGGCCGGTATCCAGGTCAGCTGCGGAATCGGAGTGGCGGACTTGGCCTGGGTCTCCGGGGTGTCGTAGATGATCTGACCCTTGTACGCGGTGATCATGTTGAGCGGGTGGAACATGATCGGCGGGTAGTTCACGGTAAGCCGGCGCAGCACCGGGCCCAGCCGCTCACGGCAGAGCTCGGCGCGTTTGAAGTAGTCGGGCGCTCTGGGTCCACCGGCGGTCTCGAAGGAGCCGCCGCAGATGAACTGCACGGGGTTGGCGAATTCGGGTATCGACAACAGGCCGTTCAACGTGCCCTGCGCCGGGTCGTAGATGTTGTAGAAGTTGGCGATACCGGGGCCCGCCACGTGCAGCACCTGCTCGATGTTGTCGCTCTGGTCACTCAGCGTCTGCGCAAAGTCGTTGAGCTGGTTGACCGTTTCGATGATCGTCGAGTTGTTTTCATGCAGGAACCCGCGGACATCCGAGAGTGCCTTGTTCAGCGTGCCCAGGGTGTCGTCGAGATGCCGCGAGCTGTCGGCGAGCACCTGGGACACCGACGCGACGTTGCCGGCGAACTGCACGATCTGCTCGTTGCTCGCCGACAGCGCGTTGACCAGTATCTGCAGATTCTTGACGGTGCCGAAGATGTCGCTGCGCGAATCCCCCAGCCGCCCAGCGACTTGCGAAAGCTCGCGCAGCGCGCTGTGGAACGATTCACCCTTGCCGTCGAGCGTGTCCGCGGCCTGGTTGATCACTCTGCCCAACGGCCCCTGCATCGATCCCGTCGTCGGACCCAGCTGGACGGCCAGTTGGGTCAGCGCCTCTTTCACCTCGTCCCACTCCACCGGGACCGCGGTGCGGGCCAGGTCGATGCTTCCCCCGTCGGGCAGCGCCGTCCCGCCGGTGTAGGCCGGGGTGACCTGAATGAACCGCGCCGACACCAGGTTCGGCGAGATGATGACGGCCTTGGCATCCTTCGGAATCTTGACGTCCTTGGACACCGACATGGTGATCTTGACGTCGGAAGGCCGCGGTTCGATTGTGTCGATCGAACCGACCGGCACCCCCAGGACGCGGACCTGGTCTCCGGGATAGAGGCCGACGGCGGACGCGAAGTAGCCGACGATGGTTCGGTTATTGCCTTGCGAAGAAAGGACATACACGCCCGCCACCAGCACCGCGACCAGCGCGATGACGATGGTGTAGCGCAGCCCCCTGCTGCCGGCCCCTCTAGTCTTGAACCCTTTGATCATGGCGATTTCGGCCTGATGATCCAACGTTCCTGAATCAGCCCGCGCAGATAGTCGGAGAGGCTGGCCGGCATCTTGCCCGGCTGGTAGAAGAAGTCGAACATCGTCGCGATCAGCGGCGCCGGTATCACGCCATAGACGTTGACGTTGAACCCGGGGCCGGAACCAACCACCTCGCCCAGCTCGGTGGCGTAGGTGGGCAGCCGTTTCAGCGCCTCGGTGATGTAATCGCGGCGCTCGTTGAGGTTGTCCAGCACCAGGTTGAGCTTGCTCAAGGCCGGCCCGAACTCCTTGCGGTTGTCGGCGACGAAGCCAGAAATCTGCGCCGACAGACCGCTGATGCCCGAGATCAGCTCGTCGAGCGCGGCGCGTCGCTCATCGAGCGCGGCGAACAACTCGTTGCCGTCGTCGACCAGCTTGTTGACCTGTCCGGCGCGCTGGGACAACACGGACGTGACCGACTTCGCGTGCGCAAGCAGGCTTTGCAGGGCCTCATCGCGCCGGTTCAGGGTGCGCGACAGCGATGTCACGCCGTCGAGAGCACCGCGCAGTTCCGGCGTGGCGTCGCGCAGCGTGTCGGTGAGGACGTTCAGGGCCTGCTCGAACTGCGGCTTGTTGAGATCGTTCGCGTTTTGACCCAGGTCCTCGAGCGCGCCGGCCAGCGTGTACGGGGTGGTCGTGCGGCTCAGCGGAATGGTGGTCGCCTTGCCGCCGCCCGCCGGGGTCACCGAAATGGAGCGCTCGCCGAGGATGGTGTCGGTGCGGATGCTTGCCAGCGACTGGTCGCCGACGGCGACGTGCCGGTCCACGGTGAAGGTCACCTTGGCGCTGTCTCCGGCCAGACCGACGGAGGCCACCTTGCCGACCTTGAAGCCCGACACATAAACGACGTTGCCCGGCGTGATGCCGCCGGCGTCGGTGAAGTACGCGTCGTAGGTTTTTCCCTGCGGCCAGAATGGCAAGCCCGCGTAGCCGAATGCGATGAGCACGACACAGACCACCAGCACCACGCCGAAGATGCCGGTGCGCAGCGGGTCGCGTTCGCCCCGAGGACTATTTGACAAAGGAACACCTCCCCTTGCTGGGATCCACCGAGCCGCCGAGCGGCAGCAGGATGTCGCTACCGGCCGGGCCGTTGATCTTGATCGTCACGGAGCAGAAGTAGATGTTGAAGAACGACCCGTAGGCGCCGAGCGCGGACAGTCGCAGGTAATCCTCGCCCAGCTGCTCGACGTCGTTGTTCACCTCGGCCTTGCGGTTGTCCAGCTCGGTGGCGAGCGGCCGGGTGTTTTCCAGGATGCCCTGCAGCGGCCGGCGTGAATTCTGCAGCAGCTCGGTCAAATCCGTCGTCGTCGACGCCAGCGGCGGGATGGCCCCCGCGATCGAGTCCTTGTTCTTGGCCAGCCCGCTGATCAATTGCTGCAGTTGGTCGACGCTGGCCGAGAACTGCGCGCTCTTCTGGTCGACGGTTCCCAGCACCGTGTTGAGGTTGGTGATCACGTCACCGATGAGCTGGTCGCGTTGGCCCAGCGCCGACGAGAAAGCGCTGGTGTCCGACAGCACGTTCGCCAACGCCCCACCCTGGCCCTGCAACAACTGAATGACCGCGCTGCTGACCGTGTTGACCTTGTCGGCGTCCAGGCCCTTGAGCACTGGCCGCAGCCCGCCCAACAGCGCATCGAGATCCAGCGCGGGCTGGGTGTGCTGGGAATCGATCGTGCCGCCCGGCGGCAGCCTGCGCAGCTCCCCGGGACCCGAGGTGATCTCCAAATAGCGGTCGCCGACCAGGTTTTCGTACCGGATCACCGCGCGCGTGGACGAATACAGTGTGTAGCGCCGGTCGATTCCGAACTTCACGTCGATCGTGTTGTCCCGGTTGAGTTTCACGCCGGATACCGCGCCGACCGGCACTCCGGCGATCCGAACCTTCTGGCCGGACTTCAACCGCGACACATTGGAAAAGGTTGCGTGGTAAGTGCTTTCGGGGCCGAAACGGAAGTCGCCGAAGACCACGACCAGGCCCGCGGCCACCAGCAGCATGGCCAGCGCGAAGATGCTGACCTTGATCACCATCGACCGGTGCGACGGCATTCCCGTGGCCGCCATCAGAAGTCGTCCCGTTCGGCGAAAGCGCCGTGGAACAGGAACTGCAGCGTAGAGGGCGCGTCAAACTGCAGTTCGGTGGGCGGCTCGTACGGGATGTTCGCGTTATCCGTCACCAGGAACGGCGAACGGAAGAACGACCCGCCGGTCTGCTTGGTCGGGATGTCGGGCTCTCCGCGGCAGTTCGGACCGCCGGAGGCGTTGACGATCGGCAGCGACTCCGGGAACGTGTACGACGGCGAGCCCAGAATGAAGCTCGACGACGTGAACAGACCCGCCTTGCGGACACCGAGCAACGGCGCGAACTCCTTGATGCCGCGCTCGATACCGGCGAAGAGGCAGCCGAATTCCGGCGAATAGTCGTGGGCCACCTTGATCGGTGCGCGCAGCCTGTTGATGGCGTCGATGAAGTCCTGCTCGGCCGGCTGCAACGTGTCATAGGCGTTGTTGGACAAGCCGATCGTGGCCAACAGGGTGTCGTCGAGATTCTTCTGCTCGTCTACGACCGTCCTGTTGATCGTCGGCAAATTGTCGAAGATCGTGTTCAGGTCCGGGGCGGCGTCGGCATAGGTGTTGGTGACGACCCCGGTCTTGCGGAAGTCCTCCTGAAGAGCGGGCAGCTTCGGATTCGCCTGTCGCGTCAGCGTATTGAGCCCCGACAACAGCGAGCCGAAATCGTCGCCATGGCCACGCAGGCCTTCGGCCAGCGCACTCAGCGTGCCGTTCAACTCGACCGGGTCGATCTTGTGCAACAGGTCGATCAGCGACTGGAACAAGGTATTGACTTCCAGCGCCACCGCCGAGGCCTCCACATGCGCATCCGGGCGCAGCGATGTCGGCGAAGGCGCCTGGGGCGGAATGAATTCCACCGACTTGGCGCCGAAGATGGTGTTGCCCGCGATGCGCACCGTCGCGTTGGAGGGGACGAAGCGCATCTCGTCGCTGTTGATGGCCAGCGTGAGCCGCGCCTGATCGCCGCTGTAGTCGATGTCGGTGACCTTGCCGATCTGGATGCCCCGGTACTTGACCTTGGCGCCCTCGTCCATCACCAGGCCGGCGCGCGGCGCCGACACGGTGACCGTGTCGGTCGAGGAGAACGCCGCCGTGTAGGAAAGGTAGGTCAGCACCGTAAAGGCCACAATCAAACTGGCCAGCAGCGTCGCTGCCAGCCGGACGGTTGTGCGTCGCGATCCGGTGCCTGCCATGTCTCGTTCGGGTCCCCCTTACCCGGAAAGGTTGAAGTTGCCGGACGCGCCGTACACGGCCAGCGAGATGAACAAGGTAATGACGACCACGACGATCAGCGAGGTCCGCACGGCCTGACCGACCGCGATGCCGACGCCGACCGGCCCACCGTGGGCGTTGTAGCCGTAATAGGTATGGACCAGCATCACCGCGATCGACATGACGATCGCCTGTAGGAAGGACCACAGCAGGTCCGACGGGATGAGGAAGGTATTGAAGTAGTGGTCGTACAGGCCCTTGGACTGCCCGTTGACGTACACCGTGATGAAGCGAGCGGAGAAGAACGCGGCCAGCACCGACAACGAGTACAGCGGAACGATCGCGACGAGGCCGGCGATCAGCCGGGTCGACACCAGGTAGGACACCGAGTGGACCGCCATGGATTCCACGGCGTCGATCTCCTCGGCCACCCGCATGGCACCCAATTGGGCGGTGGCGCCGGCACCGATGGTGGCGGCCAACGCGATCCCGGCGATTACCGGCGCGACCACGCGGACGTTGAGAAACGCCGACAGGAATCCGGTCAGCGCCTCGATACCGATGTTGCCCAGCGACGAGTAACCCTGCACGGCGATGACCCCACCGGAAGCCAGCGTCAGGAACGCCGCGACGCCGACCGTGCCGCCGATCATGATGAGCGCCCCTGCGCCCAGCGTCATCTCGGCGACCAACCGAATCGTTTCCTTGCGATATCGGGTGAGCGCGTTGGGGATGTAGCGGATGGTTTGGCCGTAGAAGAGCGCCTGCTCGCCGAACTCGTCAACCGGCGCCTGCAGCCGCGACGCGAGGTTGCGAATCCGGTAAAGGACGTCGTAGGTCATCGCGTGATCGCCCGCCTCGTCACTTCGCCGAGATCCGCACGCCGATGGCGGTCATCACCACGTTGATGACGAACAGGCAGATGAACGCGTAGACGACGGTTTCGTTCACGGCGTTACCGACACCCTTGGGTCCACCCCTGACGGTCAGGCCGCGGTAACACCCGACCAGCCCGGCCATCACGCCGAACAGCAGCGCCTTGACCTCGGCGAGCACCAACTCGCGCAGTCCGGTGAGCACGGTCAACCCGTTGATGAACGCGCCCGGGTTGACGCCCTGAAGGAAGACGGAGAACACGTAGCCGCCGGACAGACCGATGGCGCACACCAGGCCATTGAGCAGCAGCGCGACCACCGTGGACGCCAGCACCCTGGGCACCACCAGCCGATGGACCGGGTCGATGCCGAGCACCCGCATCGCGTCGATTTCCTCACGGATGGTGCGGGCCCCCAGGTCGGCGCAGATCGCGGTGGCGCCCGCGCCGGCCACGACCAGCACGGTCACCACCGGGCCCAGCTGGGTGATGGTGCCGAATGCCGTTCCGGCGCCGGACAAGTCGGCCGCGCCGATCTCGCGCAGCAGGATGTTGAGGGTGAACGCCACCAGGACCGTGAACGGGATGGACACCAGGAGCGTCGGGACCAGCGACACGCGGGCGATCATCCAGGTCTGATCCAGAAACTCGCGGAATTGGAACGGCCGCCGGAAGGCCGCGCGGGCGGTGTCGATCATCATTTCGAAGAACCCGCCCACGGCGCGGGCGGGAACCGCGAGTTGTTCGATCAACTTGGCCGCCCCCCTCTGCTGCCCGCGGCGAAGCCTGTGTGTCGCCTTTGCGTTGTCTTCCGTCGCTTGCGGCTCGGTGTGAGCCGGAATTATTAACTCAGAAACAAGTTCACAGTGTCAACGAACAGCATTTCTCTGTCCGAAACGTTAATTTGTCGAGGTCAACAGCACTATCACGTTATTAATCTGACACATGTTCTACTGGACGATTCCCCCCCGCGAAGTCGCGTTATCCGGCTATTACTCCATCAGCCCGACCGCGGAAAAGTTCCGCTCCGGATCACGCCCAGCAAAGTACTGCTGCAGCGTACTGCCGAGCTGTGCGGGCTCCCACGCCGCCCCGTCGGCGCTGAATTTATGCTCCGCCGTCGGCGCCGAAACCAGTGTGACCTGGGGGCCGTAAACGATGAACACCTGACCGTTGACCTCTGCGGCGGCCGGCGATGACAAGAACTTGACCAGACTCACCACGTGCTCGGGCGAGAGCGGGTCGATCTCCCCCGCTTCGGGCGCCGCACCGAAGACGTCGGCCGTCATCGCGGTGCGGGCCCGCGGGCAGATCGCGTTGGCGCACACCCCGTGGCGGCCCAACGCCCGCGCCGCCGTCAGGGTCAAGGCGATGATGCCCGCCTTGGCCGCGCCGTAGTTGGCCTGCCCCACCGGGCCCACCAGTCCCGCCTCCGAGGAGGTGTTGACCAAACGGCCGAAGACCGATCCCCTGACTCCTTGGCTTTCGCGCGCCAATAGGTCGCCGCGTTGCGGGTCAGCAGGAAATGCCCGCGGAGGTGCACGGCGATGACGAGGTCCCATTCCTCGTCCGACATGTTGAACAACATCCGGTCGCGCGTGATCCCGGCGTTGTTCACGACGATATCCAGGCCACCCAGCCCGTCGGCGGTCGCAACCAGTTCGTCGGCGGTCGCGCGTTGGCTGATGTCCCCGGCCACGGCGACCGCCTTGGCGCCGGCGTCCGAACAAACCGAGGTGATCTCGTCGATGACGTCCGAGGCGTCCAACGCGCCGGCGATGTCGTTGACGACGACCGTGGCGCCCAGCGCGGCCAAGCCGAGCGCCTCGGCCCGTCCCAGTCCCGCGGCCGCACCCGTCACCACCGCGACCCTCCCGGATAAGTCGGTCGCGTTTGTGCTGCTAGTCAATTTATGAATACCTCTAGTCTGTGTTTAGTCGCCGCGCAACAGCGCGGCACGCGGGCACTCGGCGATCGCCTGTTCGGCGAGCTGCTCTCGATCGGGCGGAATCGGGTCGGTCTTGACGACGGCGTAGTCCTCGTCGTCCAGGTCGAAGATGTCAGGTGCGATTCCCAAGCACACCGCGTTGCCTTCGCACCGGTCACGATCCACGATCACCCGCACGGCACCCTCCTCGAACTGGCCTTCAACCTGAGCACACGCCCCATCGGTAGGTAGCTCCACCATAGGGCCCCCGGGCGTCGGGGGAAACGGTCGCTGGATTCCCAGACTAGAACGTGTTACAACCGGGAAGGCGAACGGGTAGCCGTTGGTCGATTACGGCTTGTGGCGACGTCAATCAAAGGACGGCTTGGAATGCGCATCAGTTACACCCCTGAACAGGAGGAGCTGCGTCGCGAGCTGCGGTCGTATTTCACCACGCTCATGACGCCGGAGCGGCGCGAGGCGCTCAGCTCGACGCAGGGCGAGGTCGGGACGGGCAACGCGTATCGCGACACCGTCGCGCAGATGGGCAAGGACGGGTGGCTCACCCTGAGCTGGCCCAAGGAATACGGCGGCCAGGACCGCTCCCCCATGGACTCCCTGATCTTCACCGACGAGGCCGCGATCGCCGGCGTGCCGGTGCCGTTCCTGACGATCAACAGCGTGGCGCCGACGATCATGGCCTTCGGCACCGACGAGCAGAAGAAATACTTCCTGCCCAAGATCGCGGCCGGCGAACTGCATTTTTCGATCGGGTACTCCGAGCCCGGCGCCGGCACCGACCTGGCCAACCTGCGCACCACCGCGGTCCGTGACGGCGACGACTACGTGATCAACGGCCAGAAGATGTGGACCAGCCTGATCGCCTACGCGGACTGGGTATGGCTCGCCGTGCGCACCAACCCGGAGGCCAAGAAGCACCGCGGCATTTCGATGCTGGCCGTGCCGACCACCGCGGAGGGCTTCTCCTGGACACCTGTGCACACCATGGCCGGGGTGGACACCAGCGCCACCTATTACTCCGACGTGCGAGTCCCGGTGACCAACCTGATCGGCGAAGAGAACGGCGGGTGGAAGCTGGTCACCAACCAGCTCAACCACGAGCGCGTCGCCCTGGTGTCGCCGCAGCCGATCTTCCTCGCCCTGCGCGAGGTTCGCGAATGGGCGCAGAACACGAAGGACTCGAGCGGGGCCCGGCTCATCGACTCGGAGTGGGTGCAGATCAACCTGGCCCGCGTGCACGCCAAGGTCGAGGTTCTCAAGCTCATCAACTGGGAGCTGGCGTCATCGGAAAGCGAAGCCCTGGGGCCGGCGGACGCGTCGGCGGCCAAGGTGTACGGGACCGAGTTGGCAACCGAGGCCTACCGCCTGCTGATGGAGGTGCTCGGTACCGCGGCGACGGTGCGCCAGGATTCGCCGGGGGTTTTGCTGCGCGGGCGCGTCGAGCGGATGCACCGGGCCTGCCTGATCCTGACCTTCGGCGGCGGCACCAACGAGGTGCAGCGCGACATCATCGGGATGGTCGCGCTGGGATTGCCCCGGGCCAACCGCTGACCTTCCTGTTCATATAGGGACGAATAAGGACGAATTCATGGATTTCACGACAACGGAAGCCGCACAAGACCTCGGCGGTTTGGTCGACACCATCGTCGACGCGGTGTGCACGCCGGAGCACCAACGTGAGCTGGACGGCCTCGATCAACGCTTCGACCGCGAGCTGTGGCGCAAGCTGATCGACTCCGACATCTTGACCAGCGCGGCACCGGCGTCGCTGGGCGGCGATGGCTTCGGCGTCCTCGAGCAGGTGGCCGTGTTGGTAGCGCTGGGCCACCAACTGGCCGCGGTGCCGTACCTGGAATCGGTGGTGCTGGCCGCCGGGGCGTTGGCCCGGTTCGGCTCCGACGAACTACAGGAGAGCTGGGGCAAGTCCGCGGTCCGGGGTGAGAAGATCCTCACCGTCGCCCTCGACGGCGAGATGGGTGAGGGTCCGGTGCAGGCCACGCGGGCAGGTGACGGCTACCGGCTGACCGGGACCCGCACCCAGGTCGGCTTCTTACCCGTCGCCGACGCATTCCTGGTTCCGGCCGAAACTGATTCCGGCGCAGCGGTTTTCCTGGTTGCCGTGGACGATCCCGGCGTCACGGTGGCGGCGTTGAAGACCACCGGCCTGGGCAGTGTCGGGCATCTGGCGCTGGACGGGACCCCGGTGGACGGTGGGCGAAAGGTCGGCGACGGCGTCATCGCGGTCTGGCTCGGGACGCTTGCGACATTGGGCCGCACCGCTTTTCAGCTCGGCGTGCTCGAGCGCGGGTTGCAGATGACGGCCGAATACGCCCGCACCCGTGAGCAGTTCGACCGCCCGATCGGCAGCTTCCAGGCGGTGGGACAGCGTCTGGCCGACGGCTACATTGACGTCAAGGGGTTGCGGCTCGCGCTCACCCAGGCGGCATGGCGGATTTCGGAGGATCTCCCCGCCGAGATCGATGTGGCCAGTGCGGCGTTCTGGGCCGCCGATGCCGGGCATCGGGTGGCGCACACCATCGTCCACATCCACGGTGGCGTCGGTGTTGACACCGATCACCCGGTGCACCGTTACTTCCTGGCCGCCAAGGAGATCGAGTTCGCGCTGGGCGGTGCCACCGGGCAGTTGCGCCGGATCGGCCGGGAACTTGCAGAAACCCCTGCTTAGCCCGGCGACGATGCGGTTCGCGTAACGGACCGAGGAGGAGCCGGGCAATTGATCCTTAGCCCGGCGACGATGCGGTCCGCGTAACGGACCGAGGAGGAGCCGGGCAATTGATCCTTAGCCCCACCGACCTCACGGTCACCGATCTGCTGGTGCCGCTGGCCGAGATCGACGACCGGGGTGTCTATTTCGAAGACTCGTTCACCAGCTGGCGCGATCACGTCCGGCAGGGTGCCGCGATCGCGGCGACGCTGCGTGAACGCCTCGACCCGACCAAACCACCGCACGTCGGCGTGCTGCTGGAGAACACCCCGTTCTTCTCGGCGATGCTGGTGGCGGCGGGAATGTCCGGCATCGTGCCGGTGGGGCTCAACCCGGTTCGCCGCGGCGAAGCGCTGGTCCGCGACATTGCCCATGCCGACTGCCAATTGGTGCTGGCCGACTCGAAATCTGCTGCGCCACTGGGCGATATCGAGCATCTGAACGTCGATTCCGCCGCTTGGGCTGACGAGGTGGCCGCGCACCGGGATGCCGAGCTGAGTTATCGGTCCGCATCGCCCGCGGACCTGTTCATGCTGATCTTCACGTCGGGTACCAGTGGGGAGCCGAAGGCGGTGAAGTGCAGCCATGGCAAGGTCGCGGTCGCCGGCGTGACGATGACGCAGCGCTTCGACCTTGGCGGCGACGACGTCTGCTACGTGGCGATGCCGTTGTTTCATTCCAACGCGGTGTTGGTCGGTTGGGCGGTGGCGGCGGCATGCCAGGGTTCAATGGCGTTGCGGCGCAAGTTCTCCGCTTCGGGGTTTCTGGAGGACGTCCGGCGCTACGGCGCCACCTACGCCAACTATGTGGGCAAGCCGTTGTCGTATGTGCTTGCCACGCCCGCGCGGTCCGACGATGCCGACAACCCGCTGCGGGCCGTGTACGGAAACGAGGGCGTGCCGGCCGACATCGAGCGGTTCGGCCGCAGGTTCGGGTGCGTCGTCCACGACGGGTTCGGTTCGACCGAGGGCGGGGTGGCGATAGCCCGGACCCCCGATACCCCGGAGGGTGCGTTGGGGCCGCTGCCGGAGGGGATCCAGATCGTGGACCCCGACACCGGTGAGCCGTGCCCGGTGGGGGTGGTCGGTGAGCTGGTGAACACCGCCGGGCCAGGCCGTTTCGAGGGTTACTACAACGACGAGGCCGCGGAGGCCGAGCGGATGGCCGGCGGCGTCTACCATAGCGGCGATCTCGCGTATCGCGATGCGGCCGGATATGCCTATTTCGCTGGGCGACTTGGTGATTGGATGCGGGTCGACGGCGAAAATCTCGGCTCGGCCCCGATCGAGCGGGTACTGCTGCGCTACCCCGACGCCGCCGAAGTGGCGGTATACCCGGTGCCCGATCCCGTCGTCGGCGACCAGGTGATGGCCGCGTTGGTGATGGCAGCGGGCGCGGAGTTCGATGCCGTGAAGTTTCGGGCCTTCCTGGCCGGGCAGCCCGATTTGGGGCCCAAACAATGGCCGTCGTACGTCCGGATCAGCGCCGAGCTGCCGCGCACGGTGACCTTCAAGGTGCTCAAGCGGCAGTTGTCGGCGCAGGGAGTCGATTGCGGTGATCCGGTGTGGCCGATTCGCCGGTAGCCGGGCTGCGGGTCGACTTCGAGCGGCTTGCCGCCACGGTGCCGGCAAACGTTGGTATCGCGGTCTCCGCACCAGGTCCAGTCGGGGTGTTCTCGCTGGGCCACTGGTCGTCCGGTGTCGCCTGGTCGACGATAAAGGTGCCGCTGGCGCTTGCGGCCTTGCGCAGCGATCAGCCGCGCGCCCGGGGCTTAGCCGTCAAAACAATCACCGAATCCGATAACCCCGCTTCCGAGCGGTTGTGGTCCCTGCTGGGCGAGCCCGCGGACGCTGCCCGCCGGGTGCAAGACGTCATCAGGGAATCCGGTGATGCGGTCACCGTTGTCGAATCACGAAGGCTCCGGACCGGTTTCACCGCGTTCGGCCAGACGCACTGGGCCTTGGAGGGGCAAGCCCGGTTCGCAGCACAGCTGCCGTACCTTCCTGGCGCCGCCGCCGTCATCGACCTAATGCACCACATCACCGCCGGCCAGCGCTGGGGACTTGCCGCGAAAGGCATTGCCGCCAAGGGTGGTTGGGGCCCGGGGGTGGCCGGTGATTACCTGGTCCGGCAGTTCGGCATCGTGGCCGTCGAATCCGGGCACGTGGGTGTGGCGTTGGCGGCCGAAGCGCCCGACGGCGCATTCGACACCGGTGTGGACGCACTCAATGCAGTGACCGGCTGGCTCCTCGCCCACCTTCCCGAGCTCGCCCCGCACCGACCGCACGACGGAGTCGATCAGCGCCGTCCGGGCCTAGATTGAGCGGATCGAGTAGGGCAATCCAGTCACGCGCCGGCCTGGGTGACGCGCGCTTGGCGTTGGCCGTCGCTGGCGCGGCCCGCGCCGAGCCGAACAGCGGGTGGGCATCGGCGGCCATTCTTGCACAAGTGTCCAATCTGCCTGCTAAGAACCTATTTTGGAGTTTGCGCGACAATCCTGCGGAAACGCTCACTAGCGGCCCGCATCGCGCTACGCTCCCCCTGGTTGCCCGATGAAATCGCTGGCATTTGCCAGCGCGCCTTGAACTACGGGGGCGAGTGCGCGATGACGTATGTGCTCGTTTCGCCGGACGTCGTGGGCTCGGTAGCTGCGGACGTCGAAAGCATCGGCGCGGCGCTGGCCAGTGGCCACGCCGCCGCGGCCGCCCCGACCACCGGGTTGGCGAGCGCCGCGGCCGACGAAGTGTCGACGGCCATCGCGGCGCTGTTTTCCCAACACGCTCAGGACTATCAGAAGCTGGCCGCGCAGGCCGCGGCGTTTCACGACCAGTTCACTCGCTCCCTGCTGACCAGCGTGACCTCGTACACGGCCGCTGAAGCGGCCAACGCCTCGCCATTGCGGGCGGCGATGCAGGACCTGTCGAGCCCTGCGGCGTTTTTGCCTGGACCGCTGAAGCTCCTGACGGGCCGCCCGTTGATCGGCAACGGCGCTAATGGCGCGCAAGGCACGGGGCAGCCCGGTGGTCCGGGCGGGTGGCTGTTCGGCAACGGCGGCAATGGCGGGTCCGGAGTGACCGGCGCCCCCGGCATGCCAGGGGGACTCGGCGGCCGAGGGGGTGACGCCGGGTTGTTCGGCAACGGCGGCGCCGGCGGGACCGGCGGTGCAGGCGGTGCAGGCGCCGCCGGCGTGAACGCCGCCGGCCAAACAGGCGGGGCGGGCGGGACCGGCGGGGCCGGCGGCACCGGCGGGATGTTCAGCGGGTCTGGTGGTCAGGGCGGTTCGGGCGGTGTCGGCGGCGCCGGCGGGGTCGGCGGTACTGGTGCGGCCGGTGGCACGGGCTTTGTGGGCGGCAACGGCGGCACCGGCGGGGTGGCCGGGCCCGGCGGTGGGGGCACGACCCATGGCGCTGCGGGCAGCGCCGGTAATGGCGGGGCCGGCGGGCAGGGCGGTGCGGGTGGCCAGGGCGCGCAAGGTAGTCAGGGCACAACGGGAGGCGGGCCGGCCGGGCAGGGCGGGCCGGGCGGCCCGGGTTCCGTCGGTGGCAACGGCGGCACCGGCGGGGTCGGTGGGGCACCCGGTCCCGGCGGCGGCGGCGAACAGGGCGTCGGCGGGGCCGGCGGCACCGGCGGGGCCGGTGGCACGGGCGGGCAGGGCGGCGCCGGGACCGATCACAGCACCGACGCGGGGGTGGCCGGCGCGGTCGGCGGCATCGGAGGCAACGGCGGCACCGGCGGGACCGCCGGGGCCGGCGGGGCGGGCTTGACCCAGGGGGCGGCGGGTGCGGCCGGTACCGGCGGGGTCGGCGGCCAGGGCGGCACCGGCGGTGGGGGCGGACCGGGCAGCCAGGGTCTGGCCGGCGGCGGGTCGGGCACGGCGGGCGCGCTGGGCGGCAACGGCGGCACCGGCGGGGTCGGCGGGGCGGCGGGCCCCGGCGGCGGCGGTAGCCAGGGTGTCGGCGGGCGGGGCGGCACCGGCGGGGTCGGCGGCACCGGTGGGCAGGGCGGCGCCGGCACCGACCACAGCACCAATGCGGGGGTGGCCGGCGAGGCCGGCGGCATCGGGGGCAATGGGGGCACCGGCGGCAACGGCGGGGCCGGCGGGGCGGGCTTGACCCAGGGCGCGGTGGGCGCCGCCGGTGGTGGCGGGGTCGGCGGGCAGGGCGGTACCGGCGGGGGCGGCGGGGCGGGCAGCCAGGGCATGCCCGGCGGCGGGCAGGGCAACCAGGGCGCGGCCGGCGGCACCGGCGGCACCGGCGGGGTCGGCGGGGTGGCTGGTACCGGCAGCGGCGGTAGCCAGGGTGTGGGCGGTCGGGGCGGCACCGGCGGGGTCGGCGGGGTCGGCGGCAACGGCGCTACCGGCACCGACCACAGCGCCGACCCGAATACGGCCGGCGGGCCCGGCGGTCAGGGCGGTACCGGGGGCGCCGGCGGCAACGGCGGGGTCGGTGGTGCGGGTTCGACTCAGGGCGCGGTTGGCGTCGCCGGTAACGGCGGGCTCGGCGGTAACGGGGCTACCGGCGGGAACGGCGGGGCGGGCAGCGTCGGCGCGGCCGGCGGCGGGCAGGGCAACCTGGGTGCGGCCGGCGGCAACGGCGGCACCGGCGGCAGTGGTGGGGCGGCTGGCACGGGCGCCGGCGGTCAACAGGGCGCGGGCGGCAAGGGTGGTACCGGCGGGGTCGGCGGCACCGGCGGCAACGGCGGCACCGGCACCGACCACAGCACGAATCCGAATACGGCCGGCGGGGCAGGCGGTCAGGGCGGCACCGGGGGCAGCGGCGGGGCGGCCGGCGCCGGCGGTGCCGGCGTGACCCAGGGGGCTGCGGGCACCGCCGGTAACGGCGGCACCGGCGGCCAGGGCGGCACCGGCGGCCAAGGCGGGGCAGGCAGCGCCGGCGCGAGCGGCGGCGGGCCGGGCAACCAGGGCGCGCTCGGCGGCAACGGCGGCACCGGCGGCACCGGCGGTGATGCCGGCACCGGCGGCGGCGGCCAACGAGGTGTCGGTGGGCGGGGCGGCACCGGCGGGGTCGGCGGCACCGGCGGTAACGGCGGCACCGGCACCAACGGCGGCCAGGGCCTGGTCGGCACCAGCGGCGGCATCGGCGGCAACGGGGGAACCGGCGGAGCCGCCGGCACCGGGGGTGCGGGCCTGACCCAGGGCGCTGCGGGCACCGCCGGTAACGGCGGCACCGGCGGCCAGGGCGGCACCGGCGGCCAAGGCGGGGCGGGCAGCGCCGGCGCGAGCGGCGGCGGGCCGGGCAACCAGGGCGCGCTCGGCGGCAACGGCGGCACCGGCGGCATCGGCGGTGATGCGGGCACCGGCGGCGGCGGCCAACGAGGTGTCGGCGGGCGGGGCGGCACCGGCGGGGGCGGCGGCACCGGCGGCCAAGGCGGCACCGGCAGCAACGGCGGCCAGGGCCTGGCCGGCACCAGCGGCGGCATCGGGGGCAACGGCGGCACCGGCGGAGCCGCCGGCACCGGGGGCGCGGGGTCCACCCAGGGGGCTGCGGGTACCGCCGGCAACGGCGGCACCGGCGGCCAGGGCGGCACCGGCGGCCAAGGCGGGCAAGGCAATACGGGCGGGGCCAACGGTGGGCAGGGCACCCAGGGTGCCGTCGGCGGCAACGGCGGCACCGGCGGCGATGGCGGGGCGGCCGGCTCCGGCACCGGGGGCCAGCAGGGCGCCAGCGGGCACGGCGGCACCGGCGGCAACGGCGGCACCGGCGGCACCGGCGGCACCGGCACCGACAACAGCGCCAATTCCGGTGTGGGTGGTGGGAGCGGTGGCCAGGCCGGCAACGGCGGAGCCGGCGGGACCGGCGGACAGGCCGGCACCGGTGCCGGCGCGGGCACCGCCGGTACCGGCGGTCAAGGGGGCGCGGGCGGTGTCGGCGGCAACGGCGGCAACGGCGGCGGCTCGGGCGTCGGCGGCGCTGCCGGCAACGGTGGCAACGGCGGCACCGGCGGCACCGGCGGCGCGGCCGTCGGCAGCGGCAACGGAGGCAACGGCGGCACCGGCGGCAATGCCGGTGCCGGCGGTACCGGCGGCAATCCCGGCGCCAACGGGGCCACCGGCGGCAGCGGCGGCAACGGCGGTCAGGGCGGCGCCGGCGGCCAAGGCACCAACGGTGGCGCGGGCATCGGCAGCGCGGGCGGCATCGGAGGGATCGGCGGCGCCGGCGGCAACGGCGGCACCGGAGGGGAACCCGGCGGCAGCACCACCCTAGGCGACGCCGAAGCCAACACCACGGTATTCGGCAGCGGCGGCAACGGTGGCGCCGGCGGGAGCGGCGGGGCCGGCGGCGGCGGCGACAACGGCGCGGCCGGCGGCAACCCCGGCTTCGCCGGCGGTAATGGCGGCGCCGGTGGCCAGGGCGGTCAAGGCGGCGCGGCCGCCCAAAGAGACCCAACAACCTCAGAGCACGGCTATTTCGGCTCCAACGGCAGCGGTGGTCCGGGCGGTAATGGCGGCACCGGCGGCACTGGGGGCAACGGCAGCGCCGGCAGCAGCGGCGCCGGAGGCAATGGCGGAGCCGGTGGCAACGGTGGGACGGCCGGGGCGGGTGGCGCGCCGGGCAACGGCGCCCAGTTCCAGCCTCCGAATTCAGGTCTGCCTGTCGGCCCTCTCGGCGTCGGCGGGAGCGGCGGCAACGGCGGCGCCGGCGGTGCTGGCGGCGACGGCGGCACCGGCGCTGTTAACGCCAACGGCGGCGATGCCGGCCCAGGGGGCAACGGCGGGAATGCCGGCAATGGCGGCGCCGTCCAAATCGCTGCTGCAAACACCTTCGGCGGCCAGGGCGGAACCGGCGGCACGGGCGCCGGCGCCGGCGACGCCGGCTCCGGCGGTGGCGGCGGAGCCAGCGGCCACGGCGCCAACGGTGGTAACGGCGGCAACGGCGGCAGTGGCGGCAGCGGGGGCTCGGTCGGCACGCCCGGCGTCAACGGCGCCGGCGGCCCTGGCGGGGCGGGCACCGGACCCAGCGGCAGCACTGGCAGCCCCGGAACCCCAACCTTGACAAACGCAACCGTGCCGCTGACGATGTCGGGCCCGTTCCCGATAGTGTTCGTCTCGGTAAACGGTGGACCGATGGTGCCCGTGCTGCTTGACACTGGGTCTTCTGGTCTCGTTATCGAGCCCCAATTCGTCGGAACGGGAGGCTCCCTCGCCCCCACGGGTAATACGGGTACGGTCACTTACTCCGGGCCGAGCAAGACCTCGGGCCCCCTTACCTACACGACGTATGACACGACGGTCGGATTCGGGAACGGAGTCGTCACCACGCCGACCGCCGTCGACGTCCTCAGTGCCAGCTCGGCGACGTCGTTTGCAAGCTATTGGAGCGGCGTTCCGATAGATGGAATTCTGGGTGTCGGGCCGAATGCCGGGGGCCCGGGGACCAGCACTGTGATTCCGGCGCTGCCGGGCACCCTCGATCAAGGTGCGCTCTTTAACCAACCCCAGAACGCGCTGGAGTTCGGTCCCAACCCCTTGCCCCCCCACGTCTCGGTTACCGGAGCACCAACTATCAGCAACCTTTACGTGCAGGTCGGCACCGCCACGCCTCAACCCGCGACCACCGTGTTCATCGATTCCGGTGATAATTTTGGATCCATCCCGTCTTCCGTACTCCACACCGGTCAGACCTCCGGAACCGTGCCACCGGGAACAGTTATTTCGGTTTACGACAGCAACCATCAGCTGCTGTACACGTATCAGACGACCGCGACGAACGGCCTGACGGTTACAACAGGTGGCGTGATGAATACCGGCAATGTGCCCTTCGAGCTGGGGCCGGTGTACATCTCGGAAAGCCCCAGCGGTCTGGGGACGACAACCTTCGATACCTGACCTGCCGGCCCGCGAGAGCTACCCCATCAGCGAAGGCACCACGGCGTCAATGAGGTTCGGTCCCGGTTCGGCCAGGGCTGCGCGCAGGGCGTCGGCGAACTCCTCGGCGGTGGCGACTCGCCGCGCGGGAACCCCCATCCCCTCGGCGAGCTTGACGAAATCCATTGTGGGACGCGACAAGTCGAGCAGATCCAACGCCTTGGGGCCCGGGGCCGAGCCGGCGCCCACGCGCTGCAGCTCGATCCGCAAAATGTCATAGGCGCTGTTGTCGTAGAGCACGGTGGTCACATTGAGGTTCTCCCGCGCCTGGGTCCACAACCCCGAGATCGTGTACATCGCCGACCCGTCGGATTCCAGGCACAGCACCGGACGATCGGGGGCGGCCACCGCAGCGCCCACCGCGGTGGGGATGCCGAAGCCGATCGCCCCGCCGGTCAGGGTCAGCCAGTCATGTGCCGGTGCGCCGGCCGTGGCCTGCATCAGCACCAGGCCCGACGTGTTCGACTCGTCGACGACGATCGCCCGTTCCGGCAGCAGTGCCCCGATCACGTCGGCGGCCGACGCGGGCGTCAGCGCACCCGTCGGCAACGGCGGGCGCGACGCCGCTGCCACCGGGGCGACGGTCCCGGGCGCGAGCTGATCGGCCAGCGCCGCCAGCGCGTCGGCCGCACCGCTGTGCTCGGCGAGCAGGTGCACCTCGCAGCCGGCCGGCACCAGGTCGCTGGGCATGCCAGGGTAGGCGAAGAACGACACCGGCGACTTGGCGCCGACCAGCACCAGGTGCTTGGCGCCGTCCAGCTGGGCCGTGGCCGCCTCGGCGAAGTACGCGAGCCGCTCGACGGCCGGGACGCCGGCACCGCGCTCCAGCCGGGTCGGGAACGTCTCGCACAACAACCGGGCCCCCGTCGCGTCGGCGATCCGGGCGGCGGCCGCCAGCCCGGGCCCGCGGGTGGCGTCGCCACCCACCATGAGCACCGTGGGCTCCCCCGCGCGCAGCACCTCAAGCACCGCGGGCGCCAGCGCCGGGTCGGCACCCGCCGGCCGCACCGGCGACACGTTGGCGGGCTCGGCCCCGTCGGACCAGGACACGTCGGCGGGCAGGATCAGCGTCGAGATATGCGAGCCCGATCGGCTCGCGGCGATCGCCTCGGCGGCGTCGGCTCCCACGTCGGCGACGACACCCGTCCGGCGCACCCATCCCGAGACGGTACCGGCCAGCGCATCGATGTCGGATTCCAGTGGGGCGTCGTATTTTTTGTGATAGGTGGCGTGGTCGCCGACGACAACCACCATTGGCACCCGGGCGCGGCGGGCGTTGTGCAGGTTGGCCAAGCCGTTGCCCAGTCCGGGGCCCAGGTGGAGCAGCACCCCGGCCGGCCGGTCCGCAATGCGGGCGTAGCCGTCGGCCGCGCCGGTGGCCACACCTTCGAACAGGGCCAGCACGCCCCGCATGCGGGGAACCGTGTCCAACGCGGCCACGAAGTGCATCTCCGAGGTGCCGGGGTTGGCGAAGCACACGTCTACTCCCCCGTCGACCAGGGTGTTGATCAGGGCCTGAGCACCGTTCACCTAGCTGCCTCCAGTTTGAAAACGCGTTCGGCATTGCCGTTCAGAAAGTCGCGGCGGGCCTGGTCGCTGAGCCCGAGTTCGTCCAGGCCCGCCAGCGCGTGGGTGTGGGCGATCATCGGATAGTTTGTGCCGAACAGGACCTTGCGTTGTCCGGTACCGGTTTTCATGAACCGGACCAACTCGTCGGGGAGTCGTTTGATGGTGTAGGCCGAGGTGTCGATGTAGACGTTCTCGTGCTTGCGAGCGACCGCGACCATCTCCTCGGTCCACGGATAGCCGACGTGGCCGCAGACAACGACCAGCTCAGGAAAGTCGAGGGCCACCTGGTCGATGTAGGGAATCGGGCGTCCGGTCTCCGATGGCCGTAGTGGGCCGGTGTGGCCGACCTGGGTGCAGAACGGCACCGCGGACTCCACGCACTCGGCGAACAACGGATAGTAGCGGCGGTCGGTGGGCGGCGCGTTCCACAGCCAGGGCACCACGCGCAGACCCACGAATCCCTCCTTGACGCGGCGCCGCAACTCGCGGACCGCCACCATCGGACGGTCCAGGTCGACCGTGGCCAGGCCGGCAAACCGGTTGGGGTGGCTGTGAATCCAGCCCCCGACCTCGTCGTTGGAGACTAGGTCCTGGCCATTCGGGCCACGCCACGCACTGAGCAGGCCGAAGTCGACGTCGGCGGCATCCATCGACGCGATGGTCGCCTCGATCGGAATCTCGGTGTCCGGGATCGACCCGCCCGTCCAGCGCCGCAGCGAGGCCAGCATGTCGCTGCGCAGGAACCGTTGAGTAGGGTGCTGCATCCAGACATCGATCGTCATCGCGCTTCGACTGTAGACGGCGGCGGCGGCCGCCGGTTTGGCGATCCCGTGCGGCCGTGTAGGGCCGCTGCGGTCAGTCAAGCTACGGCGCGCTGCCGGGCGGTCACAAACTTCGCTCCCGGTATGGCGAAAAGCACATACCAACGGTCGCTATTAGACATAGCGTCAATTAGCTGATGGTTTCTCCGGCAGGGGTTGGGAGTTACCGCGTCCCGATCACGCACCGGTTGCCGCGTGGCTCGCATGCACCTCGTCGGCGGGCCGCGCCTCGGTCTGCTCCTTCGCCCAGCGATAGTCGGGTTTGCCTGCGGGCGAACGCTTTACCTCGTCGACCAACCAAAGGCTGCGCGGCACTTTGTATCCCGCTATCTCAGCCCGCACGAAACTGTCCAGCTCGCCCAGCGACGGCCGGCACCCCGGGCGGGCCTGCACGACGGCGGCGACATGTTGTCCGTACCGGGGATCGGGCACACCGACCACCAATGCGTCGAAGACGTCGGGATGGCCCTTCAATGCGGCCTCGACTTCCTCGGGGTAGATTTTCTCGCCGCCGCTGTTGATCGACACCGAGCCGCGGCCCAGCATGGTGACCGCCCCGTCCTCCTCGACCAGCGCGTAGTCCCCGGGGATCGCGTAGCGAACACCGTTGAACACACGGAACGTCTCGGCCGTCTTTTTCTCGTCCTTGTAGTAACCGACCGGGATGTTGCCCTTTTTGGCGATCAAGCCGCGCACCCCCGAGCCCGGCTGCACCTCGTTGCCGTCCTCGTCCAGGACGACGGTGCGGTGGTCGATGCTCACTCGTGGGCCACCGCTGTGCGGCGCACCCGCAGCGACGATGCTGGTGCCGCCAAACCCGGTCTCCGACGAGCCGATTGAGTCCGTAATGACCCGGTTCGGTAACAGCTCGAGCAGCTTCTCCTTGATGCTCGGCGAGAACAACGCCGCGGTGCTGGCGAGCAGGAACAGCGATGAAAGGTCGTAGTCGTTGTCCTTGGTGAGCGCGTCGAGCAACGGTCGCGCCATGGCATCACCGGTGAAGAACAACAGATTCACCTTGTGATCGTGGATCGTGCGCCACACCGCGTCGGCGTTGAATTCCGGTGCCAGCACGGTGGTTTGACCCGCGAAGATCGACATCCAGGTGGCCGATTGTGTAGCGCCGTGGATCATCGGCGGAATCGGATAGCGGATCATCGGCGGGTTGGCCGCCGCGGCGCGAGCCAGGTCGTGCTCGTCCTTGACGAATTCTCCTGTCGCGAAGTCGGTTCCGCCGAACAACACGCGGTAGATGTCCTCGTGGCGCCACATCACGCCCTTCGGGAATCCGGTCGTGCCACCGGTGTAGAGCAGGTAGATGTCGTCGGCGCTGCGTTCGCCGAAGTCGCGCTCGGGTGAGCCCTGCGCGATCGCAGAGTAGAACTCGACGCCGCCGTAGCGCTGAAAGTCGTTGTCGCTACCGTCCTCAACGACGAGCACCGTCTTGACGTTGGGGGTGTCCGGCAGCACGTTGGCGACCCGGTCGGAGTACTGGCGCTCGTGCACCACCGCGACCATGTCGGAGTTGTCGAACAGGTAGCGAAGTTCGCCCTCGACGTAGCGGAAGTTGACGTTCACCAGGATGGCGCCCGCCTTGATGATGCCCAGCATCGCGATGACGATCTCGATGCGGTTGCGGCAGTACAGTCCGACCTTGTCGTCCTTCTGCACGCCCCGATCGATCAGGTAATGCGCGAGACGGTTCGCCCTCTCCTCCAGCTGGGCGTAGGTCAACTTCTCGTCGCCGCAGATGAGGGCGACACGGTCGGGCACAGCGTCGATGGCGTGCTCGGCGAGATCGGCAATGTTCAGGGCCACGGCCACCAAACTAGAACGTGTTACATTTCTTGACAAGCTGATGCCCAATGTCGACCGAAAGGCGGTAGCCGTGGCCCCGAATGTTGCGGGAGCGCCAGCAAACGAGGAATCGGGACCTGACGCGCTCGTCGAGCAGCGCGGTCACACCCTCATCGTCACGTTGAACCGACCGCACGCCCGCAACGCGCTGAGCACCGAAATGATGGAAATCATGGTCCAGGCCTGGGATCGCGTCGACAACGATCCCGACATCCGGTGCTGCATCCTGACCGGGGCCGGTGGCTACTTCTGCGCGGGTATGGATCTCAAGGCGGCAACCAAGAAGCCGCCCGGTGAGTCGTTCAAAGACGGTAGCTACGACCCGTCGCGGATCGACGCCCTGCTGAAGGGTCGCCGGCTGACCAAACCGCTGATCGCCGCCGTCGAGGGCCCCGCGATCGCCGGTGGCACCGAGATCCTGCAGGGCACCGACATCCGCGTCGCCGGCGAGAGCGCCAAGTTCGGCATCTCCGAGGCCAAGTGGAGCCTGTACCCGATGGGCGGTTCGGCGGTGCGGCTGGTGCGCCAGATCCCCTACACCGTGGCGTGCGACCTGCTGCTGACCGGCCGGCACATCACCGCCGCCGAGGCCAAGGAGATGGGCCTGATCGGCTATCTCGTGCCCGACGGACAGGCGCTGACCAAGGCGCTGGAGATCGCGGAGATCATCGAGAACAACGGCCCGCTCGCCGTGCAGGCGATCCTGCGGGCAATCCGCGAAACCGAGGGATTGAACGAGAACGAGGCGTTCAAGATCGACACCCAGATCGGCATCAAGGTGTTCCTCTCCGACGACGCCAAGGAAGGCCCGAAGGCGTTCGCCGAGAAGCGCAGGCCCAACTTCCAGAACCGCTAGCCCAGCGGCGCGCTCGGGGTGAACACCACCGGCATCGACTCCAGGCCGCTGACGAAGTTCGCCGGCCGCAGCGGCAGCGTCGCGTCATCGGAGGCCAGCCGCAGATCCGGTAGCCGCTTGAGCACCCGCTCGGTCATCATCGACAACTCCAGCCGGGCCAGCTGATTGCCCAGGCAGAAATGTGTGCCGAATCCGAATGCCATGTGGCCGTTAGGGTCTCGTCGGATATCGAAGTTGTCCGGCTGATCGAACACCGATTCGTCGAAGTTCGCCGACTCGAACAGCAGCATGATCTTCTCGCCTTCGCGCAGCGAAGTGCCGTGGAATTCGATGTCCGCCGTCAATATCCGGCACATGTTCTTCACCGGCGACGTCCAGCGCAGCATTTCCTCGATCGCGCCCGGCAACAGCGAAGGGTCGCGCCGCAGCGCGTCCCACTGGTCGCGGTGGCGCAGCAGCTGCTCGGTGCCGCCGCTCAACGTGTGCCGCGTGGTCTCGTCTCCCCCGACGAGGATCAGCAATGTCTCCATGACGATTTCGTCGTCGGACATCCGCTGCCCATCGACCTCGGCGTTGACCAGGATGGAAAACAGGTCGTCGGTCGGCTCGGCACGACGCCTCGTGATCAGTCCATCGTGAACGCGGAGTAGGCCGCGAACGCATCCATCACCGTCTGGAATTCCATTGACGCCGGGTCGATGTGCGAGCTCAGGCCGGAGACCAGGTCGTCCGACCACCGCAGCAGCATGCCGCGCTCCTCGGGCAAAACCCCCAGCATGTCGCCGATAACCGCCATGGGCAGCGGCGCGGCGATGTCGCGGACGAAATCGGACTCGCCCCGCTCACAAACGGCGTCGATCAGGGTGTCACACAGCCGCCCGATCGACGGCTCCTTCTCCTTCACCCGCTTGCGCGTGAAGCCGGCGTTGACCAGCTTTCGCCGCAGCAGGTGTGCGGGATCGTCCATGTCGATCATGTACGGCATGCCCGGCTGGTCCGGACGGATGCCACCCGTGCTGGAGAACAGCTCCGGATTGCGCTCTGCGTCGAGGATGGCTTGATAGGTGGTCGCGCCTGCCAGGCCGTTGCGATCCCGGAACACGGGCTGATTGGCGCGCATCCACCGATACGCGTCGCGCGATTCTCGGCGGTCCGCGTAGAAGTTGCCGTCGGCCAGGTCGACATCGGTCTGGTCTGGTCATGGTCATGAGATCTCCTGAGCGTCGCCGAATGTCATTTGCACGTTGGCAGCGGAGCTGGACACCATCGCGCGCTTCGGAAGGCCCAGCGCCGCCAGCTCTTTCGCATAGGGGTGATCGCCCAGCCGGACGCGCACCCCACCGAATCGGGTGCGCACACCGTCGAGCGTGTAGTCAAAGGCCGTCTCGCAGGCAACACCGTCGCGGTGCGAGTAGCTGCGCTGCGCTTGGTGGCGCGGGGTCAGCCGGAACGGCAGGCCGCGGCGAAATTCCATGCCCACCACCAGGTGCCCATCGACGGTGCAATCGAAGCCGAACCGACGGCCCTCGCGAATGGTGAAGTCCGCCATGACTTTCGGGTATCCCCAAATCTTGGTTCCCGCCTCCAACGTGAACGCCTGGTCGACGGGCAGGTGGTGGATGAAGGCGCCGGCCGACCGCAGGGCGCGTGGCCCACTCGCGTTTGACCCGGGCGGGTTGACCATCACACTGGTGCCGAATTCGTGGTACTGGCCCAGGTCGCCGTCGAGGTAGTGCATCAGCATCAGGACCACGATTGCGCGCCCGGGTAGGTAACGGCAGACCTGCAGGCCGCTGTAGTCGATCATTCGCTGCGCGGCGTCGGCATCGACCGAGAACATCGCCATGTGCTGAGTGGCCTTGCGGATCCGCACCGGCATCGTGAGTACCGTGCCCGCAATGGTGTGCTGCGAGGCTGTCATCGGGCCAATCTAGAACGTGTTCTATTCGTCCGGCAAGCTCCGCTTAGATCAGCGTCGCGAGCTCGCGGACCTGCTCGGCATTGCGGCCGTTCACGACCATCATCGTCACCCCCGCGGCCTCCCAGACCTTGACCTGCTTACGCACGTAGTCCGCGTCGCCGACGATCGCGGCGTCGTCGACAAGCTCATCCGGGATGATCTCGGCGGCCTTGTCCTTCTGATTGCTGCGGAAGAGCTTCGTCACGTCGTCGACGACCTCGGAGTAGCCCATCCGGCGGTAGACGTCGGCGTGGAAGTTGGTGTCCTCGGCGCCCATGCCGCCCATGTACAGGGAAAGATGGGGCTTCATGGCCGCGAAGGCGGCGCTGCGGTCGTCGGTGAGGACGATGGTGGCCGTGGCACAGATCTCGAAGTCCTCACGGCTGCGGCGCGCACCCGGCCGGGCGAACCCCTCGTCGAGCCATTCGTTGTACGTGTCGGCCATGCGCGGCGTGTAGAAGATCGGCAGCCAGCCGTCGCAGATCTCGGCGGCCAGCGCGACATTCTTCGGCCCTTCGGCGCCCAGCATGATCGGGATGTCTGCGCGCAGCGGGTGGGTGATCGGCTTGAGCGGCTTGCCCAGCCCGGTCGTGCGCTCGCCCGTCAACGGCAGCGGATAGTGGGGGCCGTCGCTGGTCACCGGCTTCTCCCTGGCCCACACCTGCCGGACGATGTCGATGTATTCCCGGGTGCGGGCCAGCGGCTTGGGAAACGCCTGGCCGTACCAGCCCTCGACCACCTGCGGGCCGGATACGCCCAGCCCGAGGATGTGCCGGCCCCCGGACAGGTGGTCGAGCGTCAGCGCGGCCATCGCGCAGGCCGTCGGGGTGCGCGCGGACAGCTGGACCACAGACGTGCCCAGCCGCACCCGCCGCGTCGACGATCCCCACCAGGCCAGCGGCGTGTAGGCGTCGGACCCCCACGCCTCGGCGGTGAACACGGCATCGAATCCGGCGTCCTCGGCCGCGGCGACGAGCTCCCCGGCGTTCTCCGGTGGCTGAGCGCCCCAGTACCCGAGTTGCAGTCCGAGCTTCATCCCTGCCTCCTGACCGCGATCCAAACAAAATTTGAAACCATTCTTAGAACCTGTTCTACTCGAAGGCGTGACAGCCAGCTCGAGCAGCCCGTCCCTGATCGATCACCCCGAGCCACCACTTTCCGCGCCCCTGACGTTGTCCTTCGACTACACCCGTTCGGTGGGCCCCACGCTAAGCAGGTTCTTCACCGCATTGCGTGAGCGTCACATCCTGGGGGTACGCGGATCGGACGGCCGGGTGCATGTGCCGCCGGCGGAATATGACCCGGTTACCTATGAGCCGCTGGGCGAGATGGTACCGGTGTCGGCCGTCGGCACGGTCGTGTCCTGGACCTGGCAGGCCGATCCGCTGGAAGGCCAGCCGCTGGACCGGCCGTTCGCCTGGGCGCTGATCAAGCTCGACGGCGCGGACACCTCACTGATGCACGCCGTCGATGCCGGTGAACCGGGCAAGATCCGGACCGGCACCCGGGTGCACGTGCACTGGGCCGACGAGACCGTCGGCGCCATCACCGACATGGCCTACTTCGCGCTCGGCGGGGAACCCGAACCCGTCCCGGAGCAGTCCGCAGGCGACCTGGAACCGGTCAGCATGATCGTCACGCCGGTCTCGCTGACGATTCAGCACACCGCCTCCCACGAGGAGAGCGCCTACCTGCGCGCCATCGCCGAGGGCAAACTGCTGGGCGCCAGAACCGGCGAAAACGGAAAGGTCTACTTCCCGCCGCACGGCGCCGACCCGGCCACCGGCCTGCCCACCACCGAGTTCGTCGAACTGCCCGACAAGGGCACGGTGACGACGTTCGCGATCATCAACATCCCGTTCCAGGGCCAGCGCATCAAGCCGCCCTACGTGGCCGCCTACGTGCTGCTCGACGGCGCCGACATCCCGTTCCTGCACCTGGTCGCCGACGTCGACGCACACGAAGTGCGGATGGGCATGCGGGTCGAGGCGGTGTGGAAGCCCCGCGACGAGTGGGGCTTTGGCATCGACAACATCGAGTACTTCCGGCCCACCGGGGAACCGGACGCCGACTACGACACCTTCAAGCACCACCTGTAAAGGGCTTACCTGCAAATGAGCGCTCGCAACGTTGCGGTGGTCGGCTTCGCCCACGCCCCGCATGTCCGCCGCACCGACGGCACCACCAACGGCGTCGAGATGTTGATGCCGTGTTTCGCCCAGCTTTATGAGGAACTCGACATCACCCAGGCCGACATCGGTTTCTGGTGTTCGGGATCGTCTGATTACCTTGCCGGGCGGGCATTTTCGTTCATCTCGGCCATCGACTCGATCGGGGCCGTGCCGCCGATCAACGAATCGCACGTCGAGATGGACGCGGCCTGGGCGCTGTACGAGGCCTACATCAAAATCCTGACCGGCGAGATCGACACCGCGCTGGTGTACGGCTTCGGCAAGTCCTCGGCCGGAATTCTGCGCCAGATCCTGTCCCGGCAAACCGATCCCTACACCGTCGCGCCGCTGTGGCCGGATTCGGTGTCGATGGCCGGACTGCAGGCCCGGATCGGCCTGGACTCCGGCAAGTGGACGCCCGAGCAGATGGCCGCAGGTTGCCCTCGACTCGTTCGGCCACGCCGAACGGGTGGACTCCGAAAAGCCGGCGAAGAGCATCGACGAACTGCTCGACGCGCCCGTTCTTCAACGACCCACTGCGGCGCCACGACATCGCACCGATCACCGACGGCGCCGCCGCGATCGTGCTCGCCGCCGACGACCGTGCCCGCGAACTACGCGAAAAACCTGCCTGGATAACCGGCTTCGACCACCGCATCGAACTCCGTCGCTGGGCGCACGCGACCTCAGCGTCTCGGTGTCGACCGCAGCGTCGGCCAAGGCGGCGACCGCCGGAAGAACCGACGGCATCGACGTCGCCGAAATCCATGCGCCTTTCACCCACCAACACCTGATCCTCGCCGAAGCCATCGGACTACCGGAGTCGACGAAGATTAATCCCTCGGGTGGCGCGCTGGCGGCCAACCCGATGTTCGTCGCGGGTCTTGAGCGAATCGGCTTTGCGGCACAACATATCTGGAACGGTTCGGCCGAGCGGGTGCTGGCGCACGCCACCAGCGGGCCCGTCCTGCAGCAGAACCTGGTGGCGGTCATGGAAGGAAAGAACTGATGGCCGGTGCAGGGGCACACCTGGCCGCGGTACTTGGCACGGGGCAGACGAAATACGTGGCCAAACGCAAAGACGTTTCGATGAACGGCCTGGTGCGCGAGGCGATCGACCGAGCGCTGGCCGACTCCGGTTCCACGTTCGACGACATCGACGCCGTCGTGGTCGGCAAGGCGCCCGACTTCTTCGAGGGCGTCATGATGCCGGAATTGTTCATGGCCGACGCGATGGGAGCCACGGGCAAGCCGCTGATCCGGGTCCACACGGCGGGTTCGGTCGGCGGTTCCACCGGCGTGGTGGCGGCCAGCCTGGTGCAGTCCGGCAAATACCGGCGCGTACTGGCGATGGCCTGGGAGAAGCAGTCGGAATCAAATGCCATGTGGGCGTTGTCGATTCCGATCCCCTTTATCAAGCCCGTCGGTGCGGGCGCGGGCGGGTACTTCGCCCCGCACGTGCGGTCGTACATCCGCCGCTCGGGTGCGCCGAACCACATCGGTGCCATGGTCGCGGTCAAGGACCGGCTCAATGGGGCCCGTAACCCGTTGGCGCATCTGCACCAGCCCGACATCACCGTCGAGAAGGTGATGGAGTCCCCGATGCTGTGGGACCCGATCCGCTACGACGAGACCTGTCCGTCCTCCGACGGTGCCGCCGCCGTGGTGATCGGCAACGAAGAGAGCGCCGAAGCCCACCTGGCGCAAGGAAATCCGGTCGCCTGGATCCACGCCACCGCGCTGCGCACCGAACCGCTACAGTTCTCCGGGCGCGACCAGGTCAGCCCCCAGGCCAGCCGCGACGCGGCGGCGGCGCTGTGGAAGGGGGCCGGCATCACCAGTCCGATCGACGAGATCGACGTCGCCGAAATCTACGTGCCGTTCTCCTGGTTCGAGCCGATGTGGTTGGAGAGCCTGGGGTTCGCCGCCGAGGGCGAAGGCTGGAAGCTGACCGAATCCGGCGAAACGAAGATCGGTGGACGGCTGCCGGTGAACCCGTCGGGCGGCGTGCTGTCGTCGAACCCGATCGGCGCCTCGGGCCTGATTCGCTTTGCCGAGGCGGCGATCCAGGTGATGGGTAAGGGCGGGGATCACCAGGTCCCCGGTGCGCGAAAGGCGTTGGGCCATGCCTACGGCGGCGGCTCGCAGTACTACTCCATGTGGGTGGTCAGCTCCGACAAGCCAGAAAAGGCCTCCGAAAAGGTCCAAGCATGAGCGAGCAGACCATAACCGAGCACCCCGCTCACGAGGCCGGCCGCCGCTCCCGCGAGGCGGTCATGGCCAGGGACAAGGAAGCGTGGCTGGCGGTGTTCGCCGACGACGCCGTCGTCGAGGACCCCATCGGGCCGTCGGCGTTCGACCCCGAAGGCAACGGGCACCGCGGGCGGGACGCGATCTCTGCCTTCTGGGACAAGGTCATCGCCAAGACCACCAGGATCGAATTCGTCTTCCGCGATACCTACCAATGCGGCGACGAGGAAGCCAACGTCGGGCACATCCTCATCACGACCGGCGATTATCAGATCACCGCGGAGGGCGTGTTCACCTACAAGGCCAACGACGAGGGCCAACTGGTTGCCCTGCGCGCGTATTGGGAGATGGATCGCGCGGCGGCGAGCGCCCGAAAGGTCTCAAGCTAAGGCCGTCTCAAGCTAAGGCCGACTGTGAAACCCGCGACGCGACACGCCGATTCGGCGCCGCGTAGTTCACCGTGGGCGCGTCTAAATGGGCTCCAGTCCGGCGATGTGCCGCTGCGCCAGGTCGCGGTAGGCCTGCGGGTTGAGGTTGACCCACATTTCCGCGCCCGTTCCGGCGATCGGCCCCTTGATCTGAGCCGGCGCGCCGACGGCCAGTACCCCGGCCGGAATCTGGGTGCCGGCCGTCACCAGCGAATGGGCAGCGACCAAGCTGCGCGCGCCGATCACCGCGCCGTCCAGAACGGTGGCATGGTTGGCGATCAGGGCCTCGGCTCCGACGTGAACCCCGTGGATGCAGCACATGTGCGCAACCGTCGCGCCGGGACCGATGTCCACCGGGATGCCCGGCGGCGCGTGCAATACCGACCCGTCCTGAACATTGGCGCCTTCCCGCACGATGATCGGCCCATAGTCGCCGCGCAGTACGGCGTTGAACCAGACGGACGCCCCCGCCTCCACGGTGACGTCGCCGATCAGGGTCGCGGTCGGGGCCACAAACGCGGTGGGATCGACCCGAGGTGACCGACCCTCGAAAGCAAACAGCGGCATCGTCTAGATATACCCCAGCGTCAATATCCAGTGCCCAGACCCGCCGTCATTGCGCTGGCCAGTCGAAAAACTGTAACGTGTTCTAGTTAGAGACGAGTTGGAGGTGACAGGTGAGTACCGACACCAATGCGGTCGGCATCCGGGAAATCGATTCCGGCACCTTGCCGACCAGGTACGCCCGCGGCTGGCACTGCCTCGGCGTCGCAAACGACTTCCTGGACGGAAAGCCACACGCTATCGAGGCGTTTGGCACCAAGCTGGTGGTTTTCGCCGACTCACAGGGGGACCTGAAGGTGCTCGACGGCTACTGCCGGCACATGGGTGGCGACCTGTCGATGGGAACCATCAAGGGCGACGAGGTCGCCTGCCCGTTCCACGATTGGCGCTGGGGCGGCGACGGCCGCTGCAAGCTCGTGCCGTACGCCAAGCGCACGCCCAAAACCGCGCGCACCCGGTCGTGGACGACCGACGTCCGCGGCGGCCTGCTGTTCGTCTGGCACGACCACGAAGGCAATCCTCCCGACCCAGCGGTCAGGATCCCCGAGCTCACCGAAGCCGCCAGCGACGAATGGACCGACTGGCGGTGGAACAGCATCCTCATCGAGGGATCCAATTGCCGCGACATCATCGACAACGTCACCGACATGGCGCACTTCTTCTACATCCATTTCGGGTTGCCGACGTACTTCAAGAACGTCTTCGAGGGCCACGTCGCTTCGCAGTACCTGCACAACGTGGGTCGGCCCGACGTGAACGATCTCGGCACGTCTTACGGCGAGGCGCACCTGGATTCGGAGGCGTCTTACTTCGGGCCGTCGTTCATGATCAACTGGCTGCACAACAGCTACGGCGGCTATAAGGCCGAGTCGATCCTGATCAACTGCCACTACCCCGTTACGCAGAACTCGTTCATGCTGCAGTGGGGCGTCATCGTCGAAAAGCCCAAGGGCATGGACGAGAAGATGACCGACAAGCTGTCCAAGGTCTTCACCGAAGGCGTCAGCAAGGGCTTCCTGCAGGACGTCGAGATCTGGCAGCACAAGACCAGAATCGACAACCCACTGCTGGTCGAGGAGGACGGCGCCGTGTACCAGCTGCGCCGCTGGTATCAGCAGTTCTATGTCGATGCCGCCGACATCAAGCCGGAAATGGTGGAGCGCTTCGAAATTGAGGTGGACACCACGCGCGCCAACGAGTACTGGAACGCCGAGGTCGAAGAGAACCTCAAGGCAAAGGGGCCCGAATCCGCTGCGGGCGAACCGGTTTCTGGCGACGTGCCCGCCGAGCAACACTAGCGCACATGTCCGATGATCGGCCTGCGGTGCCAGACGTCGATCGGCTGGCCCGGTCGATGTTGTTCCTGCACGGTGCCGGTCACGACCACGACGAGCGGCCCGCCGGGACTGGCCGCACTGGCGACTCGTGGTCGAAGTCAAGAGATTTCGCCGACGACCCGCAACGCGCCGCCGCGGTCGCCGAGGCCACCCGCGCCGATCGTCAGCGCTACCTGACGTCGGGGCTGCTGCCGGTGGATTGCCGGTTCTGCCATGTCACGGTCACCGTCAAGAGGCTGGGGCCCGGTCACACCGCGGTGCAGTGGAGCACCGCGGCGACGCAGCGGTGCGCGTATTTCGCGCAAGTCCGTGAGTCCGGCGGGAATACCGCACGTGCGCGCGCCTGCCCGAAGCTGAGCGATAGCATCGAGCACGCCGCCGCGGAGGGCTACCTGGACCACCCGGACGCTGATTGAATCATGCCCTTGGGGCAGTTTCTGAAAGCGACTGACTGTGGAAGGATCACGATGCACATCGTTCGGATACTCCCAGCCGCGATCCTCGCCACCCTTGGCGGCTGCGCGGTCGGCATGGCGGGGCCGGCTTTGGCCGACGACAGTGTCAACGGCCATTACCAGGCCGTCGTCGATGGCTCACGCGCTAATCCTCTGAGCACGATTCTGATGATCAACACCCAATGCGATCCAGTAGGCAACTGCCAAGGCTGGGTTTCGACCCCCAAGACGTGGGGCGCAGCGATCAACAAGCCCCCGGGCGGCTCGTGGACCATCAGCCGCACGGACCCCCAGGCCTGGGCGTGCCCCGGCGGCAGTACAGCCGCAGCGGACCTGGTCTATACGTTCGCTCCGGGAAGCCTCGCGGGATCGATCACCGCGACAAAAGAAGCGGGTGGATGCGGCGACCCCGCGAGGCCGACTACCACGCACTCACTCGCAGTCCAAAAGTGCGTCGATAGCCCCACCCAGGGAGTCTGCCCGTAGCGGCGCACGCGCCGAGATCACAGCCCCGCGAACCGCTCCTTGACCGCATCGACGGTGAGCCCGTAGTCGGCAAGCGAATACGTGTGTTTGGGTGCCCGCTCGCCGGCCCGGCTTTCGGCGTGGCTCTTCTCCATGGCAACGCGCGCTTCGTCGGTCAGTGTCAGACCGAAGTGCCGATAGATGTCCGCCACCGTGCCCATCGGGTCCGCGATCAACTCGCGATAGTCGACGTCATAGAACTGGGCCGAGTCGTACTTGGCGCGTGCGGTGTTGAACCGCTCCAGCCCGCGCGACCAGGTTTCCATTGCGTCAGCACCGATTTGGGCGCCGGTGAAGGTCGTCGACCACCCCTCCGCGGTGTGCTGGGCCAGCGAGCACATCGAGGCCATGATCGTCTCGACCGGGCGGTGCGTCTGGATTACCAGCGCGTCGGGATAGGTCGCCATCAAGGCGTCCAATGCGAAGAGGTGGCTCGGGTTCTTCAGCACCCACCGCTTGTCGGCGTCGTTGAGCCCGATCAGCTGAAGGTTCTTACGGTGCCGGCGATACGACGGCGTCCAGTCCTGCTGCGACAACCACTTTGAGTAGCCGGGTAGGTGCGACAGGGTTTCGTAGGACACCGAATGCAGCGACTGGCGCAGCAGCTGCCAGCATTCCTCCAGCTCGTATGCGGCCATGAAATGCAGGCCGGTGTAGCCGGGGTTCTCCTCGTGGTGCTGGGTGAACTGAGCGTCGAGCTGGCGGTAAAGCGGGTTCGATTCCCAGGTTTCGCGAGGGGGACGAGGCTGCGGCAACTCGGCCAGCCACAGATGCAGGCCCTGATGCGTCGGGTCGGCGCCGAGCAGTCGGTGCAGCGCGGTGGTGCCGGTGCGCACGAGGCCGGTGACGAAGATCGGCCGTTCGATGGCGACGTCGGCGTGTTGTGGGTATTGCTTCCAAGCGGATTCGGACAACAGCCGGGCCACCAGCGCGCCGCGCAGGAAGAACCGGTTCATCTTGCTGCCCAACACGGTTAGGCCCGCTTCGCCCCGGTACGAGTCCAGCAGCACCTGCAGCGCCTCGCGGTAGTTGTCGTCGTCGGCGCCGAAGTCGTCGAGCCCCGTCAGCTTGGTGGCCGATGCGTGCAGTTCGTCGACGGTGCCGACATCGGTGCGGTCGGCCATCAGGTGTGGTACTCCCCGCAATTGACGTCCAAAGTCTGTCCGGTGATGCCGCTGGACAGGTCGCTGGCGAGGAAGAGAATGGCCGAGGCCACCTCGTCTTCGGTGGGCAGCCGCTTCAGGTCCGAGTTCGCGGCGGTGGCCTGGTAGATCTGGTCCACCGTGGTGCCGTACTTGCCGGCCTGATGCTCGAAGTAGCTCTGCAGCGTGTCGCCCCAGATATAACCCGGTGCAACGGAATTGACGCGAATGCCCTTCTCGCCGAGTTCGGTGGCCAGCGACTGTGACATCGCGAGCAGAGCGGACTTCGCCATCTTGTAGGCGCCGTACTTCGCCTGCGAGTGCCGGAGCACCATGGAGTTTACGTTGATGATGGACCCGGCCGACTCCTCCAGCGCCGGCGTGAAGGCCTGGATGAGGCGCAACGCCCCCAGCGCGCTGAGCTCGATGGCATCACGGATGTGCTGAAAGCTGGTTCCCGCCAACGGTTTCATCGATGGCACCCGGAACGCGTTGTTGATCAGCACGTCGACCCTGCCGTAGCTGGCCACGGCGGTCTCCACCAGGTAGGCCACCTCCTCGTCGTCGGTGATGTCGGCGCGCACCGCCAAGGCCTTGTGCCCCGTGTCGTTGACCTGCTTGGCGACGGCATCCAACCGTTCCGGGGTGCGGGCCGCCAGCACCAGGTCCGCGCCGTCACGCGCGCACCGGTGAGCCAGCGTGGTACCGAGCCCCGGCCCGACCCCACTGATGACCACTACTTTCTCGTTGAGCATCCCTGACATCGTCACCCCAGCATCCTGGCCGCAATTTGTTTTTGGCGCAACGCGATTCGCGCGCGCCACTGGTCATCGGAGATCTTGTTGTGCTCGAAATATGGCAGCGCTCCCGGCACCGCGTTGAAGTCGACGAGTTCGACCGATGGGCCGTCGGCCTCGGTCAGCTCCCGGGACACGCGTTGCCAGCGGAACTGCAAAAAGCCGCGCCGATGGCCGAGTGCCTCGACCCAGTTGGTTACTCCCGGATTCTGCTCAGCGACGACGATGCGGACCCTTCCGTCCGGATCCGCTTGGGCCTGAGTGTTGTTCAGCGAGGTCTGGTGGTTGATGTAGTCCAGCGAGATGTACCACATGCTGCCGAGCTGGAAGCCGAGATAGGGGGCGTCGGAGACCGGGATCGTGATCACCAGCGCCTGATCGGGCCGCAAATCGAAATGCCCGGCCGACGAGTACTGGGTCGCCAGGCCGCCGGGGGTCAACCGGGGCGCGACCATGGTGTTGACCGGGATGTTGAGGTAGAACCACTGCGGAAACTGCAACCAGGTTTTCACCCGGCTCACCAGCTGCTTACCCGCTGTGGCGTACCGCTTTTCGAGCGTCTGGCCGGTCAACGGCGGCGGTGCGGTGCCCGCGGTGTCCAGCCTGGAGATCGTGAGCGTGCCGCGCCGCGCCGACCAGTCGCCGTACACCTCGCGAATCACCAATTGGCCGGGGCTGGTCGGCCGCACGCGCCACTCGAAGCTACCGTCCGCGGCGATCTCGAGTTCGCGATCGTCGAACGCGGCCTGGCTGGCGGGCACATTGTCGTCGGTGTATTCACCGCCGAGCAGCTGGAAGCTCAGGTCGGTGGTGGTACCCCGGGTGCCGGTGACCACGTAGTCGCGGTCGGCCTGCACCCGGGTGCCGAAGTAGAGGGTGTCGGGGTTGTCCAGGCCCATCTTGGTGAACGGCCCGGTGCCCGACTGCAGGAACGGGTGTTCGCGCTCGTAGTCGAAGGCCAGGTGCAGGCAGCCCGCGATGCAGCCGGCCAGGTACTGCAGTCCTTCGAGCAGGTCGGCTTCGGTTTCGATGTGCGGTGCGGCGGCCACCAGCTTCTCGGCCTCGGCGATGGCGTCGGTGAGGGGTCCAGAGACGGGATCAGAGAGCACGCCTAGACGCTAGAACGTGTTCTACTTTTTAGTCAATGGCGAACATTCCCGCGTGTCGTCGACGGCGTTTAAAGACTTGAAGGACTAAGCCCGCTCACTAGGACGTGCACTTGTTCGCCAGGTCGACCAGATGCTCGCGCACGTCGGGATGCCGGTTGAGGTAGTCAAGCACGTTGTTGCTACCACCCTCCGCCTGAGACTTGGCGCTCAGCTCCTGCTTCACGTCGGGGTGGCGGTCCAGGTACGACTGCAGGGTTTGGGACACCGATTGGCCCACGGTGGTATTGCACTGTTGCTGGGGATCCGCGCTGGCCACCGGCAACACGATCACCGCCGCGGCGAGGGCGCTGAGCAGGCCGCCGGCAACCATGCCGGTCCTCAATGTCACGGTCATGCGGTCGAAGGTACCCGCGATAGCTTTGCGTGCGCTGTGTCCTCAGCGGCGAACGCTGAGCCGACGGCTGGCCGGAACTCCCGCGTCGCGTGGATCTATCCGAGCAGGTTCTGCAGAGTCGGAATCGCGCTGAAAAGGCCCGGGACGAAGGTGCCGAAGTTGTTCACCCCTGAGTCAAGGCCGGCTACCAGGGGGCCGAGGGCGCCGAGCGCTGTGCCGGGGAAGCCGGTGTTGAAGTAGCCCGACGTGAAGCCGTTAATACCGGCGACAACAAAGCCCGGAGGGGTGCCCGGGACGTTGCCGCCGCCGCCGCTGACATGGTTCATGATGCCCGAAACATCACCGCTGAACGTGTCAGTGAAGGGGGGGACGGGGGCAAGACCGGTACCGGTGAAGCCGCTAGCCGTGTTGAAGAAGCCCGACATATAACCAAGCCCCAGCGTGCCGGGGGTCGCCGCGTTTCCGAAGCCCGAGATGTGTTGGCCGGTGTCGCCGATGCCCCCGAAGCCGGTGTTGGCGACGCCCGAACTCCAAAAGCCAGTGTTGGCGAGGCCCGAATTCCCGTTACCCGTGTTGATGGCGCCCGCGTTCCAGTTCCCGCTGTTGAAGTTGCCCGCGTTCCCGACGCCGGTGTCAACCACGCCGGAGTTAAAGACGCCGGTGTCTAGCAGGCCCGAATTGCCGACGCCGAAGTTGACGCCGGTCGGGAACCCGCCCCCGGGGAGAACGCCGGAGAGCAGGGCGGCAACTCAGGGATGGCCCTGGTCACGCCTCCCGAGTTCCCGATACCGAAGTTGCCGACGCCCGCGTTGCCGTAGCCGAAGCTGTTCATGCCGCCCATGGGATTGCTGCCGGTGCAGGCCGACGTTGCCGCTACCGGAGTTGAAGAAGCCGATGTTGTTGGTGCCCGAGTTGCCGAAACCGACGTTGCCGCTGCCCGAGTTCGGCGCTCCGAAAGTCATCTGGCCGGTTGCCGGGTTGAAGAAGGTGTTGCCAAAACCGATCAAGTTGTTGCCGGTGAGCCCGAAGCCCATGTTGTCGTTGCCGGTGTTGCCGAAACCCATGTTGCCGGTGCCGTTGTTGCCGCCGCCGGTGTTTCCGGCACCGAAGTTGCCCATGCCGGTGTTGTTGTTGCCCAAGTTGCCGAAGCCCAGGTTAAAGCCGTGAGCGGGCTGGTGTTGGTGTTTCCGAACCCAATGTTGTTGTTGCCGGAGTTTCCGCCGCCAATGTTGAAGCTGCCGAAGTTGCCCATGCCGATGTTTTGGATGCCTAAGTTGCCGCCGCCGACGTTGAGGATGCCCTTGTTTCCGACGCCCTGGTTGCCGACACCGATGTTGCCAGGGGCTCCTCCTTGCCGCCGCCGTTGTTGCCGATGCCAAGTTGGGCAGGCCCTGCAGCAGCTGCAGCAACTGCTCCTGCGGCGTCAACGCCGCGGCCGCCGCCGACGCCCCACCGTGGTAGCCCACCAGCGCCGACACGTCGGCGGCCCACATCGCCTCGTAATCGGCCTCAAATGCGGCGATCGCGGGCGCGTTGAGCCCAAACCAATTCGACCTCACCGCCTGGACGAACGAATTGCGGTTGGCCACCACCGCCAGCGGATGGATCGTGGCCGCGCGGGCCGCCTCGAACGCACTGGCCACCGCCCGGGCCTGCCCAGGCCGCCCCGGACGCCTGAGCGGCCGCCTGGCTGAGCCAGCCCGTATACGGCGCGGCCGCGGCCGTCATCGCCTGCGCCGACGGACCCTGCCACGCCTGACCCGCCAAGCCCGAGGTCACCGACGAAAACGAGGATGCCGCGCTTCCCAGCTCGGAGGCCAACCCGTCCCAGGCAGCCGCGGCCTCCAGCATCGGCGCCGAGCCGGCGCCAGAAAACATCCGCAACGAATTGATCTCCGGTGGCAGCGTCATGAAGCTCATCAGAACCGTCCTTCTCCCGGCTTGACTGCGGAGACAACAACGAACCATTAACCGCGACCGGAGCGAAGTCTGGCCCGTTTACTAAACATGAGTCAAATTGGGCCGAAAATCAAGGCCCGAGCCACAGTCGCTTTCAATTAGCGCCGTTAATCTGGGCA
Organism: uncultured Actinomycetota bacterium; assembly: GCA_963703795.1. Taxonomy (GTDB): domain Bacteria; phylum Actinomycetota; class Actinomycetes; order Mycobacteriales; family Mycobacteriaceae; genus Mycobacterium. The sequence continues at coordinate 150,296 of CAVPFT010000019.1, forward strand.
TTCCATCCGGCATCCGAAGCCGACGGAATGTTCGCCGTTGACTCAGAATGAGAACACGTTCTGGCGCCTGGATGCCGGTTGCGGACCGTCAGCGCCAGTGCCTCAGCAGCGGCGCGGTGTCCCAGCGCACGGTGGCGCCAGGTTCAGTTGGCCCGACGCTCCGGTTCCGACGCTTCCGTCCCCGGGGCCGCAGGCTCCGTCGGCGGTGTTTCCAACGCGAGCCTCTCCCCCTCGCCCCGGGCTTCGGCGGCCTTGACCTTCGCTTCCGAGATTTCGGCTGCCGGTACACCCGAAGTGGGCGTTGTAACGAGAGGTGTTGCCGCCGTTGGGATTTCTTGTTCCTCGGGTTCGGCCGCCGGTATTGGGGTTGGCGGGGGCGCAGCTGTCGACATTGGTGTCGGCGACGCGGGCGTTGACGATCCCGTCTGCCCCGCCGCGCCGAACGCCATCATCGCCGCCATACCCCCACTCCCAGAAGGCCCGGGCTCAGGCCGCCGACGTTTGCGCCACCGACGTTTGTATTGCCGAGGTTGCCGGTGCCGGTGGCCGCTAGTCCGGCCTGGGAATCACCGGCATTGGCACTACCGACATAGCCGTTGTCCACATTTCCGCCGCCCAGGCCCGGCGAAGCAGCGACGGCCGCGGTCCCGTTGCTGACGGGGCCGCCTCCATACGCGCCGCCAGTGGCGTCGCCGCCCATGTACACGCCCTGGGTATTGCCCCCCGCGCTTCCGCTTCCGCTTCCGACGCCGCCACCGCCGCTGCCGGTGCCACCAACGCCACTCGCCGGCATCCCCGGCAAGCTTGGAATGGATGGCAGATTGGCCGCTGCCGACAGCAGTTGCGAGGCCGCCGCCGACGCCCCACCGTGATAGCCCACCATCGCCGCGACGTCCTGGGCCCACATCTCCGCATAGTTGAAGTCGGTCTCCGCAATCGCCGGCCAGTTTTGCCCGAACAGGTTCGACATGACCAATTGCACCAGACCATTACGGTTGGCCTGCACCGCGAGCGGATGAATCGTGGCCGACAGCGCGGCCTCGAACTCACTGACGACCGCCTGGGCTTGCGCCGCGGCCCCGGACGCGCGCGACGCCGCGGCACTCAGCCAGCCGACGTACGGGGCGGCCGCCTGCGTCATCGCCCGAGACGCCGCACCTTGCCACGCCTGACCCGCCACCCCGGAAATCACCGACGAAAACGACTGCGCGGCGGTCCCCAACTCAGCCGACAATCCTTCCCAGGCCTGCGCGGCCTGCAGCATCGGGCCCGAACCGGCACCGGAGTACATCCGCAACGAATTGATCTCCGGCGGCAAAGTCATGAAACTCATCGAAACCCCACCCGTCCACTGCGCTCGATGACTACAAAATTAGGTCAAATCCGACGGAAAGTCACCGTTTTCGCAGAACTCAAAGACTCAAGTAGCTAACCCAAAGGCGCCAATTAACGGTGCGTTAATGCGTGATGACAGCACCGCTGTCTTGCTCGCGCTTGATCTCCAGCGCGATGTCGATGAGCTGGTCTTCCTGGCCACCGATGAGTTTGCGCTGACCGGCGCGGTACAGCAGCGCCGATGCCGGCACACCGTAGCGTTCGGCCTGGCGGACGGCGTGTTTGAGGAAGCTCGAGTAGACGCCGGAGTATCCCATGATCAGCGCGTTGCGGTCGAGCAGGCATTCGGCCGGCATGGCCGGGCGCACGACGTCCTCGGCGGCGTCGGCGATGTCGAAGAAGTCGATACCCGTCTTCACGCCGATCTTGTCGAACACCCCGATCAGGGCCTCGACGGGCGCGTTACCCGCGCCCGCCCCGAAGCGACGACACGAACCATCGATCTGCTTGGCCCCGGCCCGGACGGCCTCCACCGAGTTCGCCACCCCCAGCCCGAGGTTTTCATGCCCGTGAAAGCCCACCTGCGCGTCGTCGCCGAGCTCGGCCACCAGCGCCGCGACCCGGTCGCGCACCCCCTCCAGGACCAGCGCTCCGGCCGAATCGACGACGTACACGCACTGGCAACCGGCGTCGGCCATGATGCGGGCCTGCGCGGCCAGCTTCTCCGGCGGAATCGGTGTGGGACATCATCAGGAACCCGACGGTTTCCAGGCCCAGCTCACGCGCCAGCCCGAAGTGCTGGATCGATACGTCGGCCTCGGTGCAGTGGGTGGCGATCCGGCAGATCGAGCCGCCGTTGTCCTGCGCCGCCTTGATGTCCTCCTTGGTGCCCACCCCGGGCAGCATCAAGAACGCGATCTTGGACTCGTTTGCCGTCTGGGCCGCGAGCTTGATCAGCTCCTGCTCCGGGGTCTTGGAAAAGCCGTAGTTGAACGACGACCCGCCCAATCCGTCGCCGTGCGTCACCTCGATCACCGGCACCCCGGCGGCATCAAGGGCCGCCACGATGGCGTGGACTTCGTCTTTGGTGAATTGGTGGCGTTTGTGGTGTGACCCGTCACGTAGCGATGTGTCCGTGATCCGGATGTCCCACAAGCCTTCCAGAATATGGCTGGTCATCGCGCGCCTCCTACTGGCTCGTGCTCTTCGCGCGAGCGCTCATCGCCAAGTGTCTCTTTGGCGATCTCCTCGCCGACCTTGGTGGCCGCCGCGGTCATGATGTCCAGGTTGCCCGCATACGGCGGCAGGTAATCCCCGGCACCCTCGACCTCGATAAACGTGGTGACCACGGCCTGCCCGCCGGAGTGCATCGACGGCTCGTCGAACTGCGGCTCGTTGAGCAACCGGTATCCGGGCACGTAGGTCTGCACCTCGGCCACCACTTCGTGGATGGACTTGGCGATGGCATCGTGGTCGGCGTCCTCGGGGATGGCGCAGAAGATGGTGTCGCGCATGATCATTGGCGGCTCGGCCGGGTTCAAAATGATGATCGCCTTACCGCGCTTGGCGCCGCCGATGGTCTCCACGCCGCGGGACGTGGTCTTGGTGAACTCGTCGATGTTGGCCCTGGTGCCCGGGCCGGCCGAGGCCGACGCCACCGACGCGACGATCTCGGCGTAGGGCACTCCGCCTTTGTCGACGAGCGCGCGACTGACCGCGTAGACGATCGGAATCGTCGCCTGCCCCCCGCAGGTGATCATGTTGACGTTCGGCGCGTCCAGATGCTCGCGCAGGTTCGCGGGCGGGATCACCGCCGGGCCCACCGCGGCCGGCGTCAGGTCGATGGCCCGGATCCCCGCGGCCGCGTACTTCGGCGCCGCATCCTTGTGCACGTAGGCGCTGGTCGCCTCGAACACCAGGTCGGGTTTCTCGGGCTGCGCCAGCAGCCAGTCGACCCCTTCGTGGGTGGTCTCCAGACCCAGCTTGCGCGCCCGGGCCAGGCCCTCGCTTTCCGGGTCGATCCCGACCATCCACCGGGGTTCCAGCCAGTCCGATCGCAGGAGTTTGTACAGCAGGTCCGTGCTGATGTTTCCCGACCCGACAATTGCTACTTTCAAGGCCACATCCGCCTTAGACGGCATGTCACGCTCCCGATTCTTTATTCGAACGACAACCGAACCGAACCCAGTCCCGCGAAGTCGGCGACAAAGTTGTCGCCGGCGCGGGCGTCGATCGCGCGGGTGCACGATCCGGGCAACACGATGTCACCTTTGCGGAGCCGTACTCCAAAGCTTTCCACCTTGCGGGCCAACCAAGCCACCGCGGTGACCGGGTTGCCCAGCACCGCGTCGCTGCGGCCCTCGGCGACCAGCTCACCGTTGCGGGTGAGCACCGCGTCGATCGACTTGACGTCGAGTTCGCGCGGTGACACCCGGGCCTCACCCAGCACGAAGCCCGCCGAGGAGGCGTTGTCGGCGATGGTGTCGCACAACGCGATCTTCCAGTCGGTGATCCTGGTGTCGATCAACTCGATCGACGGGGCCAGGGCTCGGTGGCGGCCAGCACATCGTCCTCCGTGCAGCCGGCTCCCGGCAGGTCCGCGGCCAGGATGAAACCCACTTCGACCTCGACCCGCGGATACAGGTAGCGGCCGGCCTTGACGGGGGTGTCTTCGAACACCTGCATCTCGTCGAGCAGATGCCCATAGTCGGGCTCGTCGACGCCCATCATCTGCTGCATCGCCTTCGACGACGAGGCCGCACCTTGTGCCCCAGCACGCGGGCCCCCTCGGCCACCCGCTGGCGGATGTTGATCAGCTGGATCTCATAGGCGTCGACGACGTCGATATCCGGGTAGGCAGACGTCAGCGGAGCGATCGGCTCGCGGCTGCGCTCGGCTTGCGCCAGGTCCGCGGCCAGCTCATCGCGGATCTCAACACTGAGCATTTACCGAAGTCCCCTCGTCCGTTCTGACCGGGCCGGTAGCGCCCAACCCGAGCAATTCTATAACGTGTTCTACATGACAGCGCAGGAGTACGACGTCGTCGTGGTCGGGAGCGGCGGAGCCGGCATGGTGGCTGCCCTAGCCGCCGCGCACCGTGGTCTATCGACAGTAGTCATCGAGAAGGCCCCGCACTTCGGCGGCTCCACCGCACGCTCGGGGGGCGGCGTCTGGATTCCCAACAACGAGGTGCTCAAGCGCGACGGCGTCAAGGACACCCCCGAGGAGGCCCGCGCCTACCTGCACGGCATCATCGGCGACATCGTGGAGCCCGAGCGCATCGACGCCTACCTCGACCGCGGACCCGAGATGCTCTCGTTCGTGCTGAAACACACGCCGTTGAAGATGTGCTGGGTGCCGCGCTACTCCGACTACTACCCCGAGGCGCCGGGCGGACGCGCGGGCGGACGGTCGATCGAGCCCAAGCCGTTCAACGCCCGAATGCTCGGCGCCGACGAGGCGGGGCTGGAGCCGGCATATGGCAAGGTTCCGCTCAATGTGGTTGTGATGCAACAGGATTACGTCCGGCTCAACCAGCTGAAGCGACACCCGCGGGGCGTGCTGCGCAGCCTGAAGGTCGGCGCCCGCACGATATGGGCGAAAGCGACCGGCAAGAACCTGGTCGGCATGGGACGGGCGCTGATCGGGCCATTGCGGATCGGGTTGCAGCGGGCGGGCGTGCCGGTGCTGCTCAACACCGCGCTCACCGACCTCTACGTCGAGGACGGCGTGGTGCGCGGTGTCTACGTTCGCGACGCCGACGCCCCCGAACCAGAACAAGCATCGGCCGAGCCGCGACTGATCCGGGCCCGACGCGGCGTGATCCTCGGCTGCGGCGGGTTCGAGCACAACGAACAGATGCGGGTGAAATACCAGCGTGCGCCCATCACCACCGAGTGGACGGTAGGTGCGGTGGCCAACACCGGCGACGGCATCGTTGCCGGTGAAAAGCTTGGCGCCGCACTGGATCTGATGGAGGACTCCTGGTGGGGCCCGACGGTTCCGTTGGTGGGTGCGCCGTGGTTCGCATTGTCCGAGCGCAACTCACCGGGGTCGATCATCGTCAACATGTCGGGCAAGCGGTTCATGAACGAATCGATGCCCTACGTCGAGGCATGTCACCACATGTACGGCGGAGAATACGGCCAGGGACCCGGGCCGGGCGAGAACATTCCCGCCTGGCTGGTGTTCGACCAGCGGTATCGGGACCGCTACATCTTCGCCGGACTGCAACCCGGGCAACGCATTCCGCGCAAGTGGTTGGATTCGGGCGTGATCATCCAGGCCGACACGCTCGCGGAGCTGGCCGAGGCGGCCGGTCTTCCGGTCGCTGAATTCACCTCGGCCGTAGAGCGTTTCAACAGCTTTGCGCGGTCGGGCGTTGACGAGGACTACCACCGCGGGGAAAGCGCCTACGACCGCTATTACGGCGACCCCACCAACAAGCCGAACCCAAACCTCGGCGAGGTCAGTCAACCGCCCTACTACGCCGCCAAGATGGTGCCCGGGGACCTCGGTACCAAGGGCGGCATCCGCACCGATGTGCACGGCCGTGCGCTGCGCGACGACGGCACGATCATCGAAGGCCTTTACGCCGCGGGCAACGTCAGTGCCCCGGTGATGGGACACACCTATCCCGGTCCGGGCGGCACCATCGGGCCGGCGATGACGTTCGGGTACCTGGCCGCGTTGCACATTGCGGATCGAACCGGGAAGTAGCAGCTATGCCGATCGATGTAGAGGCCGCGCTCAACGCCGAGTTGGAACCAATCGAATTCTCGTGGGTGAGCAGCGATATCCAGCTCTACCACCTTGGGCTGGGGGCCGGCGCCGATCCGCTGGACCCCCGCGAGCTGCGTTACCTGATCGACGACACGCCCCAGGTGCTGCCGACCTTCGGAAGCGTGGCCGCGACTTTCCACATGACCAAGCCGCCGACCGTGCAGTTTCCCGGCATCGACATCGAGCTGAGCAAGGTGCTGCACGCCAGCGAGCGGGTCGAGGTGCCCGGGCCGCTGCCGCCGTCGGGGTCCGCTCGGGCCGTCACTCGGTTCACCGACATCTGGGACAAGGGCAAGGCCGCGGTGATCTGGAGCGAGACGAAGGTCAGTGCGCCGGACGGCACGCTGTTGTGGACGCAGAAGCGGTCCATCTTCGCCCGCGGTGAGGGCGGATTCGGCGGCGAGCGCGGGCCGTCGAGCTCGGACGCGGCGCCGGACCGGGCGCCCGATCTGGAGGTCGAGGTGCCGATTCTGCCGCAGCAGGCGCTGCTGTACCGGCTCTGCGGCGACCGCAACCCGCTGCACTCCGATCCCGAATTCGCCGCTGCCGCAGGCTTTCCCCAGCCCATCCTGCACGGCCTGTGCACCTACGGGATGACCTGCAAGGCGATCGTCGACGCGCTGCTGGACGGCGATGCCGGGGCGGTCGCCGCCTACGGTGCGCGCTTCGCCGGGGTGGCGTTTCCCGGAGAAACGCTCAAAGTCGGCATCTGGAAGGACTCGGCGTCTTCTCAAGGCCGGTTCCTGGCCAGCGTGGTCGCGCCTTCGCGCGACAACGCCGTCGTGCTCAGCGGCGTCGAACTGTTGCCCACATAGCGCCCTTGCGCCGGGCGGACTACCGGTAAACTGCGCAATATGCTTTCCGGCCGCTGCGACATCTGCGGATGAGCCGACGCTGCGCGGGAGCAAACAGCCTGACACTGATCGCGTTTCGGATGTGTTGGTTGCGGCCCCCGACACCGACAGCAGCACCTCATGAGCGCTGACGGGCGGCCACCCGAACCGCGCGCGGCCGACGAGCGAGCCGCACTGCGGAGTGTTCCGATATTCGCTGAGATCGATGACGAACAATTCGACCAGCTCACGAGCGCCGTCGATCGCCGACACATACCCGCCAACGAGTGGCTCTTTCACATGGGAGATCCGCCGGACGCCATCTATGTCGTTGCCTCGGGGAGATTCGCGGCCGTCGGTCTTGATGGACAGGTGCTTCGTGAGATGGCAGCCGGTGACTCAATAGGAGACCTGGGCGTGATCACCGGCGCCGCTCGCTCGGCCGGAATACGAGCTCTTCGGGACGGCGTCGTGTGGAGGATCGCCGCTGACACGTTCACCGAGGTGCTCGCGAAGGCTCCGCAACTGCGATCCGCGATGTCCCGAACAATGGCGGAGATGCTTCGCGAGTCACGATCCGCGAACATCGCTCGAAGTCCACGGGTCATCGGCGTGCTGTCGACCGGGGATGCCGTTGTGGCCCCGATCGTTGACGCGATCGCGACTCGCCTCCGCTCTCACGGTCAAACTGCCGTGGTCGCGCCGCCCGTCGACACAACGGCCGCAGCCAATCATTACGGCGAGTTCGTCGAAGCGTTCAGCGAGACCCTTGATCGGGCGGAGCAAAGCAACGATTGGGTCTTGGTGGTGGCCGATCGCGGCTCGGGCGACATCTGGCGACGATATGTCGTCGCCCAAAGCGACCGACTCGTGGTCCTTGCGGATCAAGCCCATCCGCCCGAAGCGTTCGATCCACCCGTTACCCAGGGACCGGTCCACCTGATCACGTCCACGGTGGAACCGGATCCGAGCTGGTGGGATCTGCTGCAGCCGATCTCGCATCACCCCGCCAACGACGACGGTATCGGCGCGCTGGCCCGCAGGATCGCCGGCCGATCTCTGGGTCTCGTGCTGGGGGGTGGGGGCGCGCGGGGGCTCGCGCATTACGGCGTCTACGAAGAGCTCACCCGGGCCGGCGTCGTCATCGACCGATTCGGCGGAACGAGTGCCGGTGCTCTCGCCGCGGCAACATTCGCGCTGGGGTTGGACGCCTCCGATGCGACCGCCGCGGCACGCAAATACATGGAAAAAACCAAGCCGGTCAGCGACTACACGATCCCCGCGATAGCCCTTACCCGAGGTCGGCGGGTCGATCGTCTGATAGAAGGATTCTTTGGCAGCACCACCTTGATCGAGCATCTGCCAAGAGGGCTTTTCTCGGTCTCTACGGACTTGATCACCGGCGATTCAATCATCCATCGGCGTGGGCTGCTGTGGGTCGCCGTGCGCGCATCGATCTCGATCCCCGGTCTCCTGCCGCCGGTGCAACGTGGCGAGCAGCTCCTCGTCGACGGTGGGCTGCTGAACAACCTCCCGGCCGACGTGATGTGCGCCGACCCGGACGGCGAAGTCATCTGCGTCGACCTACGTCGAACGTACGTGCCATCGAAGGGCTTCGGTCCGCTGCCGGCAAAGCTTCAGCCTCCCGCATTCGTCCGGCGGCTCTTGACCGGCACGGATGTCGCGCTACCACCGCTGCAAGAGACGTTGCTTCGCACCGCTGAACTTGCGGCATCCAGCGGGAACCTGCGCGAACTCCCGCGTATTGCGGCGATCATCGAGCCGGACGTCTCGGGGATCGGTCCGTTGGAATTCCATAACTTTGATGCCGCGCTAGAGGCGGGGCGGATCGCCACCCGGGCAGCGCTCGATGCACAGCCGACGCTCGTGCGCTGAGCGTCGGCCCGTCAGCGCTGTACTATTACCCTCTGCAGCTAACAGCTCAGCACCTTCAGATGGCAGACGCTTCGTGTGTGCACAAGCTCGTCAGGCCGGGCGGGGCAGACAACCAGAAGTCTCGCTCGCGATGAGGCCTGGGGTGGAGTCGGTCCCGTCGAAGCGGGAATCTATGCATTCGAAAGTTTGCCCGCATGCAACCGTTCGACTGCGGCTAGGTTGTTAAGCCATGCGCGCCGATGGGTGGGACCAGCCTCCGGCCCATCTAGTCGTGCACATGAATGGTGGCGAGAAAAGCGTGCCGATTTTCGATCAACTATTCGTCGGCCGCCAGTGCTCGGGGATCGACGAACAGCGCCGACTGGTCATCCCCGATCCGAACATCTCCCGTAACCACCTCGAGATCCGTTTGGACGTCGCCACCGACCGGGCCTTCCTCATCGACTACAGCACCAACGGGACGTTGCTCAACGGCATGCCGCTCGAACGCGCCATGCAGGTCCCCATCAGGCCCGGCGACCGGATCTCGATGGGCGACATCGTGCTTATCTTCCGATCGGACCGGTTCAACGCTGCCCAAATGACCAACACAAGCCCGACCCTGACTCGGATCGTCGAGGAGACCATGGTGATGGTGGTCGGGGACATCACCAACTACTCGACGATCTCCGAAGTCACGGACAACCAGGTGATCGCCCGGAGCCTGAACTACCTTTGGCTCGAGCTCGGCCGCGTCCTGCGCGACCATCGCGGGACGCTCAACCATTACGCCGGCGATGCCCTGTATGCGGTCTGGGAGGTGCGGACGATTCCAAAGGCTACTGAGCTCGCGATCGACTTCGCGCTCGCTGCGAACCAGAGGGTCGAGGAACTCGCGCCCACGCTCCCGCTGCGTGCGCCGGACGGCTCGCCGATCCGCATGGGCTGGGGTGTCGTGCAGGGCCGGGCCGCGATCGCCGCAATGACAAGAACGGTCACGGCCGTGATTGGCGACGCGACCAATGTGGCGTTCCGGTTGGCCAGCATTGCCGGACGGGCCGGGCGCCCGGACGTGATGGTCAGCGCCGGCGTGCATGCTGGCGTCGAGGCGCAATACGTCTGGGGCCGCTCCGAGCAGGTAGAGATCAAGGGCCGGCGCGGAATGGAGACCATTTTTCCGGTGCTCGCACGTACGTAGCCGGTCCACCGCCGCGCCCCTCCCCCTTACACCCAGCGTGCGGCTAGCCGCACTTTCGGTCTCGAGTGTGCGGCTAGCCGCGCGCTCGCCGGGCCAATGCGGCACGAACGCGGCCAACGACCTCGGCGGGCCGATCCCCAGCCACCACCCGGATGACGATCCACCCGAGTCCCTCGAGCATTTCCAATCGCCGGACATCCCAGGTGTATTGCCGGCGATCGTTGCGGTGTTGCTCGCCGTCATACTCGGCCGCGACTTTGACGTCCTCCCAGCCCATGTCCAGATATGCGATCGCACGGCCGAGTTCGTTGCGCACCGGAATCTGTGTCTGCGGTCTCTGCAGGCCCGCCTGGATCAAGACGATGCGCAACCAGGATTCTTTGGGTGACTGTGCACCCGGGTCGAACAGGTTTACCGCTTGGCGTGCCCGCACGATGCCTCTGCGTCCGGCGTATCGCCGAGCCAGCAGCTCGACATCAGCCGCTTTGATTTCCGTTGCTCTCGCGAGGGCGTCGATCCCCGCCACAGCCGTCAGCGTCGGGTACCAACAGCCGAAATCCAGTGCCGTCCTGACCGGCGAGGTGACCCGCATACCGGCCACCAGCTTGATCTCGTCCTCCTCGATACGGTCTCGGTGTGACCGGATCCCAGATGGACTGCGCGGATTGTCGTGAATCAACCCCACGACCTGTGCATCATCGACCCATTTGCTGCCATGCAGAGCGGCCGCGGCGAACCCTGCGATAACACCTCGGCGTCCGGTCCAGAGCCACCCTGCTTTGGCGCGTTGTTCTGCAGTGATGTCGACATCGCGCTCCACGTAGACGTCCGGGAACAATCGGCGAAAGCGCGTAGCCAGTTGGGTCTTGGTCAAATCCCCTGCAGCGACGGCCTCGCTGCCGATGAATGGCTCTCGCACGACGGCAGCGTCGCAGGCAGTGCCACCACCGTCACTTCAGCTATCCACACTTCGCCGAACGTGCGGCTGGCCGCACACTCGCACACGATTGTGCGGCCAGCCGCACAATCGGCAGCAAAAAACTAGCCGAGGATCAGGCCCGATGTCGGCACGCCCGTTCCGGCCGTGACGAGCACGTGCTCGACGCCCGACACCGGGTTCACCGAGGTGCCGCGCAATTGCCGCACACCCTCTGCAATGCCGTTCATACCGTGGATGTAGGCCTCACCGAGTTGGCCCCCGTGCGTGTTGATGGGGAGCCGGCCGCCCACCTCGATGGCGCCGTCGGCGATGAAGTCCTTGGCTTCGCCCTTGCCGCAGAATCCCAACTCCTCCAACTGGATCAGCGTGAACGGCGTGAAGTGGTCGTACAAGACCGCGGTCTGGATGTCGGCCGGCTTCAGGCCCGACTGCTGCCACAGCTGTTGACCCACCACGCCCATCTCGGGCAGACCGAGTTCCGGCCGGTAGTAACTGACCATCGTGTACTGGTCGGCGCTGGAGCCCTGCGACGCCGCCTCGATGATCGCCGGTCGCTGTTTGAGGTCCCGCGCGCGCTCCGCGGTCGTCACCACGATCGCGACCGCGCCGTCCGTCTCCTGACAGCAGTCCAGCAGCCTCAGCGGCTCGGCGATCCACCGCGAATTCTGATGGTCCTCAATGGTTATCGGCTTCTCGTAAAAGTAAGCCTTCGGGTTCTTGGCGGCGTGCTTGCGGTCGGCCACCGAAATCGCACCGAAGTCCCGGCTGGTCGCGCCGGACAGGTGCATGTAGCGCTGGGCGATCATGGCGACCTGCGCGGCCGGTGTGGAAAGCCCGTGCGGATACGAGAAAGCGTTGTCGGCAGTAGTCGAATCGGCCTGGGCGCCACCATCTCCCACCAACCGCGTCTGAACCTGACCGAACCGCATGCCGGAACGCTCGTTGAAGGCCCGGTATGCCACCACGACCTCGGCCACCCCGGTCGCGACGGCCATCGCGGCCTGCTGAACGGTCGCGCACGCGGCACCGCCGCCATAGTGGATCTTGGAGAAGAACTTCAGTTCGCCGATGCCGGCCGCGCGGGCGACGGCGACTTCGGTGTTGCTGTCCATCGTGAAGGTGGTCAGCCCGTCGACATCGGCCGGGCTCAGGCCGGCGTCGTCCAGCGCATCCAGCACCGCCTCTGCCGCCAGCCGCAGCTCGCTTCTGCCGGAGTCCTTCGAGAAGTCGGTGGCCCCGATGCCGACGATCGCGGCCTTACCGGACAACACTAGGCATCTCCAATCGTCAGCGTGGTCGTCGCAATCACGTGATCCCCAAGGCTGTTGCGGCCCAACACCTTTACGGTGATCAGGCCGTCCTCGACGGCGGTCACCTCACCGGAGAACGTCACCGTGTCGTAGGCGTACCAAGGCACCCCGAGCCGCAGGCCAATGGATTTGATCAGCGCCGAGGGCCCGGCCCAGTCGGTGACGTACCGCTGCACCAGACCGGTGTCGGTGAGGATGTTGACGAAGATGTCCTTCGACCCCTTGGCCTGCGCCAAATCCCGGTCGTGGTGCACGTCCTGAAAGTCCCGGGTCGCCAGCGCCGTCGAGATGATGAACGTGGGATCCCCGTGCAGCTTCAGCTCGGGCAACACGGTGCCCACTTCGATTACCGGTGCGCTCATGCGTCAGGCTCCCAGGCGTAAAGGGTCCACTCCGGTCCGGCATCACCGGCCGGGAAGTCGATATAGGTGGCGCGCACGGGCATCCCGATCTTCACCGTGGCGGGGTCGACGTTGCGCAGCTCACCCAGCATCCGCACACCCTCGTCGAGCTCCACCAAGGCGATGACGAAAGGCAGTGTGCGGCCGGGCACTTTCGGCGCGTGGTGCACCACGAAGCTGAACACCGTGCCCGAGCCGGCGGCCACCACGTAGTCGATCGGCGCGGTCTTGTCCTGCCACACCGCCGGCACCGGCGGGTGCTGCAGGCTTCCGTCCGGACGGCGCTGAATCCGCAGTTCGTGCGCCTTGACGCCCTCCCAGAAGAACGCGGTGTCCCGCGACGACGACGGGCGCATCATGGCGTTTGGGTCCAGGTCGGCCGGCACCGACGACGCCTCCGACGACTCGCGGGGATTGAATTTGAGGATACGCCAATTCATTTCGGCGACGTCCTCATCACCGACCCGCCAGATGATGTGCTGGTTGACGAAGTAGCCCTCCCCCAGCGCGGTCTGCTTGGGCCCGACCAGGTCACCCATCTCGGAGGTGATGCTGACCTGCTCGCCGGGCTGCAGGTAGCGGTGGTATGTCTGCTCGCAGTTGGTGGCGACCACACCGATGTAGCCGGCATCATCGAGCAGCTTCATGATCGGGCCGATGGGATCGTCCTTCGGGCGCTCTCCGCCCAGCCCGAACATCGTCCACACCTGAATCATGGCCGGTGGGGCCACGATTCCGGGGTGCCCGGCGGCGCGGGCCGCCGCCTCATCCACATAGATGGGGTTGCGGTCGCCGATGGCCTCGACCCAGTTGTTGATCGTCGCCTGGTTCACCGGGTCCCGCGCAGCGCGCGGCTTGGGACCACCGGCCGCCCTGATCTCGGTGAAGGCCTCTTGGATTTCGGTCACCTGGGCACCCTGGGCACTTTGAGGCCGGAGGCCGCGATCATCTCACGCATGACTTCGTTCACGCCCCCACCGAAGGTGATCACCAGGTTGCGCTTGGTCTGGGAGTCGAGCCAGATGAGCAGCTCCGCGGTGTCCGACTCGGCGGGATTACCGTACTTGCCGACGATCTCCTCGGCAAGCCGACCGACGTACTGAACACGCTCGGTGCCAAAGACTTTCGTCGATGCGGCATCGGCCACATTGATGGCCTCACCCGCGGCGGCCACCTGCCAGTTGAGCAGCTCGTTGATCCGCCACATCGCGTGAATCTCACCAAGGGCGCGCTTGACGTCGGAGTGATCGATCGGCGTGACGCCATTACCACCCGGTTTTGACGCCCAGTCGTGCAATCGGTCGTAGATGGCGGCGAACCGACCCGCCGGGCCCAGCATCACCCGCTCGTTGTTGAGCTGGGTGGTGATCAACCGCCATCCGGCGTTCTCCTCGCCGACCAGCATGTCGACGGGAACCCGCACGTCGTTGAAGTACGTCGCGTTGGTGTGGTGGGCGCCGTCGGACAGGATGATCGGCGTCCACGAGTAGCCGGGGTCCTTGGTGTCGACGATCAGGATTGAAATGCCCTTGTGCTTAACGGCGTCCGGGTCGGTTCGGCACGCCAGCCAGATGTAGTCGGCGTCGTGCGCACCGGTGGTGAAGATCTTCTGCCCGTTGACGATGTACTCGTCGCCGTGCCGCACCGCCGTAGTCCGCAGCGACGCCAGGTCGGTTCCGGCCTCGGGCTCGGTGTAGCCGATTGCGAAGTGCACCTCGCCGGCCAGGATCGCCGGCAGGAACTTCTGCTTCTGCATATCGCTGCCAAAGACCTGCAGGGTGGGCCCCACCGTCTGCAGTGTCACGGCCGGCAACGGCACGTCAGCCCGGTGTGCCTCGTTGACGAAGATCTGCTGTTCGATTGGACCAAAGCCGTGGCCGCCGAACTCCTTTGGCCATCCGACGCCCAGCTTGCCGTCCCGGCCCATCCGCCGGATCACCGCGCGGTAGGCGGCGTTGTGGCGATCTTCCCCCATCGCCTTCATCTCGTCGGCCGAGATGAGGTTCGAAAAGTATTGGCGTAGTTCGGCTTGCAGCTGTCGCTGCTCCGGAGTCAGTTCGATGAACATTGCGCTCCCACCAGGTCGAGACGATAAGAAGGCCCACCCAGCAGCCGGGTCAGGTCCTTGATCGTGGAGTAGTACCGGTGCATGGGATAGGTGATGTCCATTCCCATTCCGCCGTGCAGATGATGGCACGTCTGCATCACCGGCGGCGCCTGCGAAGCGAGCCAGTACCCGAGCACGTCGAGGTCGTCGTCCGCGTCCCGGCCCTCGGACAGTCGCCATATCACCGACTTCGCCGCCAAATCGATGGTGCGCGAGGCGATGTAGACCTCGGACAGCTGCGCCGCCACGGTCTGAAAGGTGGACAAGGGTTTGCCGAACTGCTTCCGGTTGGCCACGTAGTCGGCGGTCAGCCGCAGCGCCCCGGCCACCAGCCCGTCGGCGTAGGCGCCGATGGCCGCCAGCGCCAGCTGGTTGATGCGGTGCGCCGCTGCGTTGGTCTCGGGACCCGCCAAGACGTCGGATTCACCAACCGCCACGTCACCGAACGTGACCGTGTACTCGTCCGAACCATTCGACGTCGGCGTGGCCGCCAGCCGCACGCCGTCGGCCTTGGGCGACACCACCACGACCGCGCTGTCCGTGGTCACGATCATCCAATCCGCTTGCCCGGCATGGGCGACACCGATTTTGGTGCCCGACAACCGACCGTTCGCAAATGTGGTGGCGGGCCGGTCGGGCAGCGCCGCGCCCGGCTCGTTGAGCGCCGCGGTCAGCACGCCGCCTTTGGCGACCCCGGCCAGGTAACGGTCCTGTTGCTCATCGGACGCCAGGTCGAGCACCGGGACGACGCCGAAGCCCAGCGTGGCCAGCGCCGGCGTGATGGCGCCGTGGCGACCCAGTTCGGTGAGCACCGTCGCGACCTCGGGGAGGCCGACACCGTCGCCGCCGAGACGTTCCGGCACCGGCAGCGCCGCAACGCCACCGTCAACCAGGGCGCCCCAAGAGTTGTCTCGCTCCAGCACCGACGTGACCACATCGGCGACAGCTTGTTGTGTCGCGGTGAGATCGAAGTCCATCGTCGTCTTTAGATTCGTCACTGCGCCACCGGGCTGGGGGTACCTCCCGCTTGCGGGGGATGACCGGTGTAGTCCACCTGCCAGTGCTTGATGCCGTTGAGCCAGCCCGACCGCAGCCGCTCCGGCTGCGACAGCGGCTTCAGGTCCGGCATGTTGTCGGCCACGGCGTTGAAGATCAGGTTGATCGTCATCCTGGCCAAGTTGGCGCCGATGCAGTAATGCGCGCCGGTGCCGCCAAAACCCACGTGCGGGTTGGGGTTCCGCAAGATGTTGAACGTGAACGGGTCGTCGAACATCTCTTCATCGAAATTGGCCGACCGGTAGAACATGATCACCCGTTGGCCCTTCTTGATCTGCACGCCGGACAACTCGTAGTCCTCCAGGGCGGTGCGCTGGAAGCTGGTGACCGGGGTGGCCCAGCGGACGATCTCGTCGGCGGCGGTCTCCGGGCGCTCCTTCTTGTAGAGCTCCCACTGGTCGGGGAAGTCGGCGAACGCCATCATCCCCTGCGTAATGGAGTTACGGGTGGTCTCGTTGCCCGCGACGGCGAGCATCACCACAAAGAACCCGAATTCGTCGTCGGACAGCTTTTCACCGTCGATGTCGGCCTGGATCAGCTGGGTCACGATGTCGTCGCCCGGATTCTCGGCCCGCTCCTCGGCCATCTTCATCGCGTACATGATCAACTCCACTGACGTGGCCTTGGGATCGATGTGGGCGTACTCCGGGTCGTCGGCGCCGGTCATCTCGTTCGACCATTCGAACAGCTTGCCGCGGTCCTCCTGCGGCACGCCCAGCAGGCCCGCGATGGCCTGCAGCGGCAGCTCGCAGGAGACCTGCTCGACGAAGTCACCCGAACCCGCGGCCGCCGCGTCCCGCGCGATCTTCTGCGCACGCTCCCGAAGCTCGTCCTCCAAGCGTCCGACGGCCCGTGGCGTGAAACCGCGGGAGATGATCTTGCGCAGCCTGGTGTGGTGCGGCGCGTCCATGTTGAGCATGACGAAGCGCTGGACCTCGATGTCCTCGCGCGCGATATCGTTGTTGAACCGCGGGATCACGCCGTTTTCATAGCTCGAGAAGATGTCGCTGCGCCGCGAGATCTCCTTGACGTCGTTGAGCTTGGTGATCGCCCAGAAGCCGCCGTCGTGGAACCCGCCGCCGCTGCCCGGGGCCTGTTCGTTCCACCAGATCGGCGAGGTCGCCCGCACCTCGGCAAACTCTTCGACCGGAATCCGCTCGGTATAGATGTCCGGGTCCGTGAAATCGAACCCGGATGGAAGATTGGGGCAGGGCACGCTACTTCTCCTTACTAGCTCTCCTAGTGGCGTTCTAGTGCCAGTAAAACATGCCTCCACCGCAGACAAAAGGCGATCCGGCATCGTCGCTTGTCATAGTAATGAAACGTGTTCTAGCCTGACCCCATGGGTAACCCGGTAATCGTCGAAGCCACCCGCAGCCCGATCGGCAAACGCAGCGGATGGCTGTCCGGACTGCACGCCACCGAGCTGCTGGGCGCGGTGCAGAAGGCAGTGGTAGAGAAGGCCGGCATCGACGCCGGCGACGTCGAACAACTCATCGGCGGCTGCGTGACGCAGTACGCGGAGCAGTCCAACAACATCAGCCGGACGGCGTGGCTGACCGCGGGCCTGCCCGAACACGTCGGCGCCACCACCGTCGACTGCCAGTGCGGCAGCGGGCAGCAGGCCAACCATCTGATCGCCGGGCTGATCGCGGCCGGGGCGATCGACGTCGGCATCGCGTGCGGAATCGAGGCGATGAGCCGGGTCGGCCTGGGCGCCAACGCGGGTCCGGACCGCAACTGGCGGGCCGAGTCGTGGGACATCGATTTGCCCAACCAGTTCGAGGCCGCCGAGCGCATCGCCAAGCGCCGCGGCATCACCCGCGACGACATCGACGCCTTCGGATTGGCGTCCCAGCAGCACGCCAAGCGGGCCTGGGATGAGGGCCGCTTCGACCGGGAGATCTCACCGATCGAGGCGCCGGTGCTCGACGAGCAGAAGCAGCCCACCAGCGAGCGCCACATGGTCGGCCGCGACCAGGGCCTGCGCGATACCACGATGGAGGGATTGAGCCAGCTCAAGCCGGTCCTCGAGGGCGGGATTCACACGGCGGGAACCTCGTCGCAGATCTCCGACGGCGCGGCGGCCGTGTTGTGGATGGACGAGGCCGTGGCCAAAGCGCAAGGCTTGACCCCGCGGGCGCGGATCGTCAGCCAGGCGCTCGTCGGCGCCGAGCCCTACTACCACCTGGACGGTCCGGTGCAGTCGACGGCGAAGGTGCTGGAGAAGGCCGGAATGAAGATGGGCGACATCGACCTCACCGAGATCAACGAGGCGTTCGCGTCGGTGGTGTTGTCCTGGGCGCGGGTACACGAGCCCGACATGGCCAGGGTCAACGTCAACGGCGGTGCGATCGCGCTGGGCCACCCGGTGGGCTGCACCGGCAGCCGGCTGATCACCACCGCGCTGCATGAGCTGGAGCGCTCCGACCAGAGCACCGCGCTGATCACCATGTGCGCAGGCGGCGCTCTGTCCACCGGCACGATCATCGAGCGCATTTAGCGCCGAAAGCCGCAGCGGCTCTAGGATCACTGTCATGCCGAAATCACCCCCACGGTTTGTAAATGCGCGATACACCGACTTCCTGATCAAGTGGATGTCGCGCCTCAACACGTTCATGTACAAACGCAACGGCGGGGAGGGCCTGGGTGGCACGTTCCAGAAGATTCCCGTCGCCCTGCTGACCACCACCGGCCGCAAGACCGGCGAGCCGCGGGTCAGCCCGCTTTACTTTCTGCGGACGGAGACCGGGTGATCGTCGCGGCTTCGAAGGGTGGTGCCGCGAAGAACCCGATGTGGTACCTCAACCTCAAGGCCAACCCCAAGGTTTCGGTGCAGATCAAAAAAGAGGTGCTCGATCTGACCGCGCGGGACGCCACCGACGAGGAACGCGCCCGCTACTGGCCGCAGTTGGTGGACATGTACCCGTCCTACGACGACTACCAGTCCTGGACCGACCGGACCATCCCGATCGTCGTCTGCGATCCCGCGCCGAAAGGGTAACCAGCGCGGAAATTCTGCGGCGGAAATCTCGCGCTGAGTGCACGCGCGGCACGTGCCAACCGCTCTACGCCCCGTAGACGGGAACCGCCGGCCGCGCCTTGGCCAGCAGGTCGGCGACGACGGGCCCCAACTCGGCGGGATCCCACCTCGCGCCCTTGTCGACCTGCGGGCCGTGCGCCCAGCCCTCGGCGACGCGGATCTTGCCGCCCTCGACCTCGAACACCTTGCCGGTGACGTCGCGGGATTCGGCGCTGCCCAGCCATACCACCAGCGGCGAGACGTTCTCGGGCGCCATCGCGTCGAAATCCTGGTCCTGCGTGCCATCATCTCCGCGAAAACGGTTTCGGTCATGCGCGTGCGGGCCGACGGTGCGATCGCGTTGACCGTCACGCCGTAACGACCCATTTCGGCCGCGCCGACGAGCGTCAGCGCCGCGATGCCCGCCTTGGCCGCGCTGTAGTTACCCTGCCCGACGCTGCCCTGCAGGCCCGCGCCGGAACTGGTGTTGATGATCCGTGCGTCGACGGCTTTGCCCTCCTTGGACAGTCCACGCCAATACGACGCGGCGTGCCGCATCGTGGCGAAGTGGCCCTTGAGGTGCACGGCGACGACGGCGTCGAACTCCTCTTCACTGGTGTTGGCCATCATCCTGTCGCGGACAATGCCTGCGTTGTTGACCAAAACGTCCAGGCCACCGAAGGTTTCGATGGCGGTCGCGATCAGGCCGGCCGCTTGGTCCCAGTCGGCGATGTTGGATCCGTTGGCGACGGCTTCCCCACCGGCCGCAATGATCTCGTCCGCCACGGTCTGCGCGGCGCTGCCGCCACTCGCGGGTGAACCGTCCAGGCCCACCCCGATGTCGTTGACCACCACCCGCGCGCCCTCGGCCGCGAAGGCGAGCGCATGCGCGCGACCGATGCCGCCGCCCGCTCCGGTGACGATGACGACGCGGCCTTCAAGCAAGCCCCTGTCCACTCCCATATACCCTGTCTTCCTCTACTTGATCGCACTCGCGTTCGTTGTGGCCAGATAGTGCGGCGGCTCGCCACCGCCGTGCACCTCCAACGAGGCGCCGCTGATGTAGGCCGCCGCGTCGGACGCCAAAAAGGCTGTGGCCCAACCGACGTCCTCGGGCTTGGCCAGCCGGCCCAGTGGCACGTTCTTGGAAATCGCGGCGATCGACTCGGCGTCGCCGTAGAAAAGTTCCGACTGTTCGGTCTCCACCATGCCGACCACACAGGCGTTCACCCGGACCTTCGGCCCCCACTCCACCGCCAGCGTCTGCGTGAGGCTTTCCAGGCCGGCCTTGGCCGCCCCGTAGGCAGCGGTGCCGGGCGACGGCCTCCGGCCGCTGAGGCTGCAGATGTTGACGATCGACCCACCGCCCGGCTGGCCTTGCATCTTGTCGTTGGAGTACTGCGAAACCAACAGCGCACCAACGAGATTGAGTTCGATGATCTTGCGATTGAACTTCGGGCTGGACTCCGCGGTCAGTACGATAGGGCGAGCCACCGGCGTTGTTGACGACGACGTCGAGCCTGCCATGTTTGTCGACGATCGCGTCGATCAACGCCTTGACGGCTTCGTCGTCGCGGACGTCGCAGGAGTGAAACTCATACGGCAATCCCTCGACGGCCCGTCGTGCGCAGGTGATGACTGTGGCGCCCTGCTCGGCGAAAACCGAACTGATACCGGCACCTACCCCTCGAACGCCGCCGGTGACCAAAACCACCCGCCCGGCCAGTCCCAAATTGATGGCTTCTCCAGAAAGGGGGCCTCCTTCGGGGCGAGTCACTGTGCTAGCGTACCAAGCAAGTGCTTGCTTAGGTAGCCGCCACGGATTTTGGGAAGGACGTGCCACCTTGCCGATCACAACCACCACCAGCGAAAAAGGCATAGTCGCGGTCACCGTCGACTACCCGCCCGTCAACGCCATCCCGTCAGCGGGCTGGTTCGAACTCGCCGACGCGATCACGGCCGCCGGCACCGATCCCGATACCCACGCGGTGATCCTGCGGGCCGAGGGCCGCGGCTTCAACGCCGGTGTGGATATCAAGGAGATGCAGCGCACCCAGGGATATACCGCGCTGATCGACGCCAATCGCGGCTGCTTCGCCGCGTTCCGCGCGGTCTACGAGTGCGCGGTTCCGGTGATCGCGGCGGTGAACGGATTCTGCGTGGGAGGCGGCATCGGGCTGGTCGGCAATTCCGACGTCATCGTGGCCTCCGACGACGCCACCTTCGGCTTGCCAGAGGTGGAACGCGGTGCGCTGGGCGCGGCGACCCACCTGTCGCGGCTGGTCCCTCAGCACATGATGCGGCGGCTGTTCTTCACCGCGGCCACAGTGGACGCGGCCACCCTGCACCACTTCGGCTCGGTGCACGAGGTGGTGCCCCGGGCCGAACTCGACGAGGCCGCTTTGCGGGTCGCCCGCGACATCGCCGCCAAGGACACCCGCGTCATCCGTGCGGCCAAGGAGGCGCTCAACCTCATCGACGTGCAACGCGTCAACTCGAGTTACCGTATGGAGCAAGGCTTTACGTTCGAGCTCAACCTCGCCGGGGTGTCCGACGAGCACCGCGACGCGTTCGTGAAGAAGCCATAGCCGCCGACGACGATGCAGAGCGAAGCGATGTGGAGGAGTGGCGCGTAATGACGACAAGCGGACGACGGTGGACGACGCCGTCGCGCAGTTGCGCAGCGGCATGACGATCGGCATCGGCGGCTGGGGCTCGCGACGCAAGCCCATGGCCTTCGTGCGTGCCATGGTGCGCTCGGACGTCACGGACCTGACGGTGGTCACCTACGGCGGCCCCGACCTGGGGCTGCTGTGCTCGGCCGGAAAGGTGCGCCGCGTCTACTACGGATTCGTGTCGCTGGACTCGCCGCCCTTCTACGACCCGTGGTTTGCCAAGGCGCGCGCTGGCGGAGCCATCGAGGCCCGGGAGATGGACGAGGGCATGCTGCGCTGCGGACTGCACGCCGCGGCGCAACGCCTTCCGTTCCTGCCGATCCGCGCCGGGCTGGGCAGTTCGGTCCCAGACTTCTGGGAGGGCGAACTGCGGACGGTGACCAGCCCGTATCCGGCGCCCGGCGGCGGCCACGAGACGCTGATCGCCATGCCGGCCTTGCGCCTGGACGCCGCCTTCGTGCACCTCAATCTCGGTGACAGCCAAGGCAATGCGGCCTACACCGGCATCGACCCCTACTTCGACGACCTGTTCTTGATGGCCGCCGAGCAGCGTTACCTGTCGGTGGAGCGGCTCGTCTCGACGCAGGAGTTGGTCAAAGCGGTGCCGCCGCAGGCGCTGCTGGTCAACCGGATGATGGTCGACGCGGTCGTAGAGGCGCCCGGCGGCGCCCACTTCACCACCGCGGCACCGGATTACGGCCGGGACGAGAAATTCCAGCGCCACTACGCCGAGGCGGCCTCGACGGACGAGGGCTGGCAGAAGTTCGTGCACACCTATCTGTCGGGCAGCGAGGCCGACTATCAGGCGGCGGTGCGCGCATTCGGTGAGGAGGCAGGCGAAATGAGCACTCCGAGCACTCGAGCCGAGGTCTGCGCGGTCGCCTGCGCCGAGTTGTTCAGGGATGCTGGCGAAATCATGATCAGCCCGATGACGAACATGGCGTCGGTCGGGGCGCGGCTGGCGCGTCTCACGTTCTCCCCCGACATCCTGCTGACCGACGGTGAGGCGCAGCTGCTGGCCGACACCCCGGCGCTGGGCGAGACCGGCGCCCCAAACAACATCGAAGGATGGATGCCGTTCGGCCGCGTGTTCGAGACGCTGGCCTGGGGGCGACGCCACGTGGTGATGGGCGCCAATCAGGTGGACCGCTTTGGCAATCAGAACATCTCGGCGTTCGGGCCGCTGCAGCGCCCGACGCGGCAGATGTTCGGCCTCCGCGGCGCGCCCGGCAACGCGATCAACCACGCAACCAGCTACTGGGTCGGCAACCACTCGAAACGGGTGTTCTGCGAGGCGGTCGACGTGGTCTGCGGCATCGGCTGGGACAAGGTCGACGCGGGCAACCCGGCGTTTCGATTCGCCAACCCGTATCGGGTGGTGTCCAACCTCGGAGTGTTCGACTTCGGCGGGCCGGAGCGGACCATGCGCGCGGTGTCCCTGCACCCCGGGGTGTCCCCCGACGATGTCCGCGAAAACACCTCGTTCGGGGTACACGGCCTCGATGCGGCCGAAGAAACCAGGCCGCCGACCGACGACGAGCTACGCCTGATCCGCGAGGTCATCGACCCGAAGGCATTGCGCGACAGGGAGATACGTTGATGAGGTTGCGCACGCCGCTGACCGAGCTGGTCGGCGTCGAGCACCCGGTGGTGCAAACCGGGATGGGCTGGGTGGCCGGCGCCCAGCTGGTGTCCGCCACGGCCAACGCGGGCGGGCTCGGCATCCTGGCGGCGGCGACCATGACGCTGGACGAGTTGGCGACGGCCATCGGCAAGGTCAAGGCCGCCACCGACAAGCCGTTCGGCGTGAACATCCGCGCCGACGCCGCCGACGCCGGCGATCGCGTCGAACTGATGATTCGTGAGGGCGTGAAGGTGGCGTCGTTCGCCCTGGCGCCCAAGCAGGAGCTGATCGCGCGGCTGAAAGAGGCTGGGGCCGTGGTTGTCCCGTCGATCGGCGCCGCCAAACACGCGCGCAAGGTGGCAAGCTGGGGCGCCGACGCGATGATCGTGCAGGGCGGCGAGGGCGGCGGGCACACCGGACCCGTCGCCACGACGCTGCTGCTGCCGTCGGTGCTGGACGCCGTGCAGGGCACCGGGATCCCGGTGATCGCGGCGGGCGGGTTCTTCGATGGTCGCGGCCTCGCGGCGGCGTTGTCCTACGGCGCCGCCGGCGTGGCCATGGGCACCCGGTTTCTGCTCACCTCGGATTCGACCGTGCCCGACGCGGTCAAACGGCGCTACCTGGAGGCGGCGCTGGACGGCACGGTGGTCACCACGCGAGTCGATGGGATGCCGCACCGGGTGCTGCGCACCGGGCTGGTCGAGAAGCTGGAAGGCGGCTCGCGGGCACGGGGTTTCGTTGCCGCGGTGCGGAATGCGGCCAAGTTCAAGCGGATGTCGCAGATGACCTGGTCGTCGATGATCCGCGACGGCCTGGCGATGCGCCACGGCAAGGAGCTGACCTGGTCGCAGGTGGTGATGGCGGCGAACACCCCGATGCTGTTGAAAGCCGGGCTTGTCGAGGGCAATACCCAGGCCGGGGTCCTGGCATCGGGACAGGTCGCCGGCATCCTCGACGACCTGCCGTCGTGCGCCGAGCTGATCGAAAGCATCGTCACTGACGCCATCGACCATCTGCGTGCGGCGTCTGCGCTGGTGCAGGGATAGCCCCCTGCGCCGAGCGTGAAATCCACGACGCGACACGCCGGGCAAGCGTCGTGTGGTTCACGCTCGGCGGTCACGGCGCCATTCGGGACGGGCGGTTGTGAAGCTAGAAGCTTAACCTTGAGCAAATTAAGCTATTATCTTCATATGGCAGCGATGAAGCTAGACTCTTCACCGCGGGCGACGCTCATCGGTGACGTCGTCGGTTCGCGACGCGCCACCGACCGCCCGGAGCTGCACCGGGTCGTCACGGGCGAGCTGCGCCGGGTCGCCGCCGGCGCCATCGACCCGCCGGCGTTCACCGTCGGCGACGAGTTTCAGGGCAGCTATCCGAGCGTGGGCGCCGCGATCGGCGCCGCGCTGTCGCTGCGGCTGGCCGTCGCCCCCGACATCGATATCCGGTTCGGGATCGGCTGGGGCACGGTCACCATCCTCGACGCCGACGCGGGAATCCAGGACGGCCCCGGCTGGTGGGCCGCGCGAGACGCCATCCAGCAGACGGCGGAGGCTCAGCGGCGGCCCGGCTTCGCGCTGGTGCGCACGACGTTCCGGGCGCCCGAGCACAGCCGTGACGACGTCGCCGCGATCAACGCGGCCCTGTTGTGTCGGGACCATCTGCTTGGATCGCTCGATGAAAGATCGTTACGGATTGTGAGGGGCTTGATGACGGGCCGGACCAAAAAGCAGCTCGCCGCCGAGGAGGGCATCAGCCCCTCGGCGGTGTCCCAGCGGGCCGGCCGTGACGGTTTGGATCTGATTGTCCTTGCGTCGCAATACCTTCGGGGCCTGCCGTGAGCGCCGTCGCGGTCCTGCTCATCGCGCTCGGAGTCGCCGACCTGTGTCGGCGGGTGGTGCGCGCGGCGTGGCCGCCGCTGGTAATCGGGCCGCTCGCAGTCGTGGCGTGCGCGGCGCTGTGTGCGCTGTGGCATCGCGGCGACATCCCGCTGCTCGTGCTGGCGGCCGTCGCGGCGGTCCTGTGGCAGTGGCTATGCCTGCGCAGCGAACGCAGCGGCAGGCAACACGGGGCCCCGTTGACCGTATTCGCCGCCGCGCTGGCGCTGCTGACCCTGTCGTCCGGATGGTCCTCGGCGGTCCACGGCATCGTCGCGCGGTGGTCGGCCTGGGTTCAGCTGCCGTTGCACGGCGTCGCGCCCAGCCGGCTGCTGATGATCGTCGGTGTGGTGCTGGTGCAGTTCGCCACCGGAAATCAGCTGGTGCGCCTCGTGCTCGGCTCGGTGGGCGCGGTACGTCCGGCCGGCGAGCCGCAGCCGTCGGACCGCCTCAAGGGCGGCCGACTGCTGGGCCCGATGGAACGCCTGCTGATCCTGAGCCTCGGCGTCGGCGGACAGGTGGCTGCGGCGAGCGCCGTCGTGGCCGCCAAGGGCATCATCCGGTTTCCGGAATTGACCGCCCAGAAGAACCGCAACGGTGAGGTCGGCATCGACGAGGTGACCGAGTACTTCCTGGTGGGCAGCTTCGCGAGTTGGCTATTGGCGCTCGGCGGGATCGCGCTGGTACTGGCCACCTGACGCGCTCGGCGGCGAGGCCGACAACGCCGACAACGCCGAGCGTGAAATCCACGACGCGACACGCCGATTGGCCGTCGCACGGTTCACGCTCGGCGGTTAGGGGCACCACCCCGCCGCATGCATCGCGGCGACGACCCGGGCAATGAAGGTGGCTTGCCGATAGCGCAGCAGCTCGCCGCTCACCCTGATGATCGTCCAGCCGAGATCGAGCAACGCGGTGTAGCGGTCAATGTCGCGGTCGCGCTGCGCAGGGTCCGTCCAGTGCTGCGGTCCGTCGTACTCAATGCCGACACGCAGATCCTCGTACCCCATGTCGATGCGCGCGACGAAGTCGCCGTATTCGTCGCATACCCTGATCTGCGTTTGCGGCGTAGGCAGTCTCGCGTCGATCAATACCAGCCGGGTCCGCGTCTCCTGGGGAGATTCAGCACCGCCGTCGACGAGCGGCAATACCGCTCGAAGCCGAACCAGACCGCGCACACCGCGATGTTCGGCCATTACGGCCTCGACGTCGTTGATCTTGACGTCGGTCGCATTCGCCAGCGCATCGAGTCGCTGGACCGCATGCAGCCGCGAGGATGTCCACCGCCCAAGGTCAAAAGCCGTGCGTGCCGGACTGGTTACCGGCATGCCGTCGACTTCGACCACCTCGCCCGGAAGCAGGGTTTCGGAGTGGACCGCGATGCCGGCCGGCGGGCGGCGATTGTCGTATATCAGGTCGGCATCAAGTGCCGGGCCCACCCACTTCGCTCCGAGCAGCGCCGCCGCCGAGTTGCCGGCGATGACGGCCGCGCGTCGCGACCAGAGCCACGCCGCCTGCGCTCGTTGGCGCGCGGTCAGTTCGATGTCGCCGGGGGCGTAGACGCCCGGGTAGATCGCCTCGTAAAGCGAACGCATCGCCCGCTCCGGCATGGCCTTGGCGGCCAGGGCCTCACTGCCCAGAAATAGCTCGGTCATGCCGCGATGCTGCCAACCCCACCGACAACGCGGCGAGCGTGAAATCCACGACGCGACACGCCGTTGAGGCGTCGCGGATTTCACGCTCGGCCCGCAGAAGGGATTAGAGCCGCTCGATGATCGTGACGTTGGCCGTGCCGCCGCCCTCGCACATCGTCTGCAACCCATAGCGGCCGCCGATGCGCTCGAGCTCGTTGAGCATGGTGGCGAACAGCTTGGCCCCGGTGGCGCCCAGCGGGTGACCGAGGGCGATCGCGCCGCCGTTGGGGTTGACCTTCTCGGGATCGGCCTTGATCTCCTTGAGCCAAGCCAGCACGACCGGCGCGAACGCCTCGTTGATCTCGACGGTGTCGATGTCTTCGATTGATAGCCCGGTCTTTTCGAGCGCGTAGCGGGTTGCGGGTATGGGCCCGGTCAGCATGAACACCGGGTCGGCGCCGCGCGCGCTGATGTGAGTGATGCGGGCCCGCGGGGTCAGCTTGTGGTCTTTGACGGCCTGCTCGGAAGCCAGCAGCACCGCGCTGGCGCCGTCGGAAATCTGACTGGCCATCGCCGCCGTCAGCCGCCCGCCGTCGACCAGCGGCTTGAGGCCGGCCATCTTCTCCAGCGACGACTCGCGCGGGCCCTCATCGACCCGGAACGGGCCGGATTCGGTTTCGACAGTGAGGATTTCGTTGTCGAAATGGCCACCCCGGATCGCGGTGAACGCGCGCTCGTGGCTGGTCAGCGAGTACTGCTCCATCTCCTCGCGCGACAGGTTCCACTTCTCGGCGATCAGCTCCGAGCCCCGGAATTGCGAAATCTCCTGATCGCCGTACCGGTGCAGCCACTGCTTGGACTCATTGGTCGGCGAGGTGAACCCGAACTCCTCGCCGACCGTCATCGCCGACGAGATCGGGATCTGGCTCATGCTCTGCATGCCGCCGGCCACGATGAGGTCGGCCGTGCCGGACATGATCGCTTGCGCGCCAAAGGAAATCGCCTGTTGGCTGGAGCCGCACTGCCGATCGACGGTGACGCCGGGAACCTCTTCGGGGTAACCGGCGGCCAGCCACGAGAGCCGCGCGATGTTGCCCGCCTGCCCGCCGATGGCGTCGACGCAACCGGCGATCACGTCGTCAACGGCGGCGGGGTCAACGTCGGCCCGGTCGAGCAGTCCGCGCCACGCCAGGGCGCCCAGGTCGACGGGATGTATCCCGGCCAGTGCGCCGTTGCGTTTGCCAACCGCGGTACGTACAACGTCGATGACGTACGCCTCAGGCATTGTGTCGCTCCTCCTCATCGCTTCGCTCTGCATCGTCGACGACACGGGGCATCTTTCAGACTCCTTCTTTAGTGATTCCGCCCAGCACAATGGCGAGGTATTGCTTACCCACCTGCTGCGCGGTCAGCGGACCGCCGGGTTGATACCAGCGCACCGACACCCAGGTGGTGTCGCGGATGAACCGGTAGACCAGGTCGACGTCGAGATCGGGCCGGAAGTAACCCTCGTCGACGCCCTGATTGAGCACCTCGACCCACATCTTGCGTTGTTGGCGGTTCATGTCCTCGATGTAGGCGAAGCGGGGCTGCGACAACAGCCGTTTGGCTTCGTCCTGATAGATGACGACCTGCGCATGCCGATCCTCGATCGCCTCGAACGACGCCATGAACAGCCCCTTGAGCCGCTCCAGCGGATTGGGCTCGCTGTCAACGATCTCGCGGTAGCGGGCGAACAACCAGTCCAGGAAACCGCGGAGCACCTCGTCGACCATCTCCTCTTTGGAGGAGAAATGGTGGTACAGACTGCCGGACAGGATGCCGGCGCCGTCGGCGATGTCGCGCACGGTGGTGGCGCGCAGTCCGCGCTCGGCGAACATGGCCGCGGCGAGTTGCAGCAACTCGTTTCGGCGACTGTTTGCTTGGCCGGCCACTCGGTCCACCCGATCAGGGTATCAACCAAGCGCTTGCTCGGCCACCGAGGTTTTGGAGATTGCCCGGACACGGCTAGCGGCGGCTCCTTTATATGACGGCGAAATGACTTCCCCCAAAACCGGGCGTGCCTTCCCACGTCGTTGTAGCCTGCCTGACGTTGGGGCGAGCCCGACTACCGACAGTGGCTCACAAGGGGGTAGATGGTCATGAGTTTCTTGGTGTTGCCGCCCGAAATCAATTCCTTGCGGATGTTTTCCGGCGCCGGTGCGGCACCGATGCTTCAGGCCGCGGCGGCCTGGGACGGGTTGGCCTCCGAGTTGGGTTCGGCGGCGTCCTCGTTTAACGCGGTCACCTCGGGGTTGGCGGGTCAGGCGTGGCAGGGTGCGGCATCTGCGGCGATGACTGCGGCGGCCGCCCCGTATACGGGGTGGCTCAGTACCGTGGCGGCCCAGGCGCAGGGAGCCGCGGGGCAGGCCCGCGCGGTGGTCAGTGCGTTTGAGGCGGCCCAGTCGGCCACCATTCATCCGCTGGCGGTGGCGGCAAACCGCAATTCGTTTGTGCAGGCGGTGATGTCGAACTGGTTTGGGCTCAACGCGCCGGCGATCGCCGAACTCGAGGGCACCTACGAGACGATGTGGGCCGCGGACGTGGCGGCGATGGTCGGCTATCACGGTGGGGTGTCGGCGGCCGCCGGGCAGTTGACCTCGTTTCAGGGTCTGGTGCAGGCGTTGCAGGGCCTGCCCGGGGTTCCGGGTCAGCTGGCCAGTGCGGCCAGCGCGGCTGCGGCGGCCACTCCCGCGGCGCCCGACACCACACCGGGCCTGAACTTGGGTGTGGGTAACAAGGGCAGCTTGAATGTGGGCGGCGGGAACACCGGCAGCGGAAACGTCGGCCCCGGAAACATCGGTAACTCCAACCTGGGCGGCGGCAATTTCGGCAACGCCAACATCGGCAACGGAAACCTCCGCAGCGGAAACGTCGGTGCCGGAAACTTCGGCAACAACAACTTCGGCTTCGGGAATAGCGGCAGCCCCGCCTTCGGCCCCGGCGGCTTCAATCCGGGGGGTTACAACGTCGGCATCGGTAACGGCGGCAACAGCAACTTCGGTCTGGGAAACCTGGGCAACCACAACATGGGTGGCGGCAACACCGGCAGCAACAACGTCGGCTTCGGGAATACCGGCAACAACAACTTCGGCTTCGGGAATACCGGCAACAACGACATCGGGTTCGGGCTCACCGGTAACAATCAGGTGGGCATCAACGTCGCCAGCCTGTTGAACTCGGGCAGCGGCAACATCGGCTTCGGGAATTCCGGCACCAACAACATCGGCCTCTTCAACTCGGGCACCGGCAACATCGGCATCTTCAACGCGGGCATCAATACCGCGGTTCCAGGCGGCGCAGTTCCAGGCGCCATCAACAACATTGGCATCGGAAACTCCGGCATCGGGAATTTCGGCTACGGGAACTCGGGCCAACTAAACACGGGCTTCGGGAACTCGGGCTTGGAGGATACCGGCTTTGGGAACTCTGGTGGCTTGGACACCGGCTTCGGGAACGCGGGCAACGTCAATACGGGCTTCTGGAATTCGGGCACCGTCAATACGGGCTTTGGGAATTCGGGCTCCACAAACACGGGTTTCTGGAATTCGGGCAACGTGAACACGGGCTTCGGTTCCACCACCAACAGCGGCCTGGTGAACTCGGGCTTCAACAACACCGGTACCGGGGACTCGGGCTTTGGAAACACCGGCAGAGCTATTTCGGGCTTCTTCAATAAGGCCACCGGTAGTCCACTCCCTTTCAACAACGTGGGGATCTCGGGCTTCTTCAACTCGGCCACCGGCGGTTCAAATTTTGACGGCCAGGTCTCGGGCTTCTTCAACACCGGCGTCACCGGCCCCCTCTTCGGCAGCCCGAGCGGCGTTTTCAGCGGTTGGGTGTCGGGCGTCGGCAACATGGGCACCGGTATCGCGGGCGTCTTTAACCTCGCCCGCCTGTAATCGATCAGCTCACGGGTGCTGGCTGGAGACCGAGATCACCTCGCCGGTGAGGTAACTCGAGTAGTCGCTGGCCAGAAACGCGATGGTGGCCGCCACTTCCCAGGGCTCGGCGGCGCGGCCGAACGCCTCGTCGGCCGATAGCCGGTCGAGCAGCTCGGCCGACGTCGTCTTGTCCAGAAACTTGTGCCGCGCGATGCTGGGCGAGACCGCGTTGATCCGGACCCCGTAGTCGACGGCTTCCATTGCGCTGCAACGGGTTAACGCCATCACTCCGGCCTTGGCCGCGGCGTAGTGCGACTGCGAGTGCTGCGCACGCCAGCCCAGGACACTGGCGTTGTTGACGATCACCCCGCCGTGTGACGCCTCGCGGAAGTAGCCGCAGCGCCGCGCGGGTGGCCCGGAACACCGACGTCAGCGTCACATCCAGGACGCGGTCCCACTCGTCGTCGGTCATGTCGGCCACCGGCGTCTGGCCGCCCAGCCCGGCGTTGTTGACCAGCACGTCGATGCGCCCCATGCGCGCGGTGGCCGAATCGATCAGGGCGTCGACCTGAGCGGTGGACGTCACGTCGCACACCACCTTCTCCACCCGGCCCAGTCCGAGCGCGGACAGCTCGTCGGCGGTCTCCCCCAGCCGACGTTCGTGGTGATCGGAGATCACCACGTCGGCACCCTCGGCCAGAGCCCGCCGCGCCGTCGCGGCACCGATGCCGGTGCCCGCGGCCGCGGTCACGACCACCACCTTGCCAGTCCAGAAGCCCATGTCCGGCAACCTCTTTCGGCGCATCGGACAGCGTCATCCCTTAACCTCCCGGGGCAGGCCGAGCACGCGCTCGGCGATGATGTTGCGCTGGATCTCGTTGGACCCGCCGTAGATGGTGTCGGCGCGGGTGAACAGGAACAGCCGCTGCCATTCGTCGAGTTCGCCGTCGGTCAAGCGTCATCCCGGGCCTGCCGATCACGTCCATCGCCAGCTCGCCCAGACCACGATGCCAATTGGCCCACAACAACTTCGACACGTTGTCCTGGCCGGGCTGCTCGACGTCCATGGTGGCCAGCGCGTAGCTGCGCATGGCGCGCAGGCCGGTCCACGCCCGTGTCAGCCGCTCCCGGATGAACGGGTCGTCGGCGGCGCCGTTGCGCTCCGCCAGCTCGGCCAGATTGGAAAGCTCACGCGCATAGACGATTTGCTGACCCAGCGTCGAGACGCCGCGCTCGAAGGTCAGCGTTCCCATCGCGACCCGCCAGCCGTCGCCCGGTGCGCCGACAACCAGGCCGGCGTCGGTGCGGGCGTCGTCGAAGAACACCTCGTTGAACTCGGCGGTACCGGTGATCTGGACGATAGGCCGGACCTGCACGCCCGGTTGGTCCAGCGGCACAAGCAGATACGACAACCCGGCGTGCCGCTTGGAGCCTTTCTCGGTGCGCGCGACCACAAAGCACCACTGCGACAGGTGCGCCAGCGAGGTCCACACCTTCTGGCCGTTGATCACCCATTGGTCGCCGTCGAGTTCGGCGGTGGTCGAGACGTTGGCCAGGTCGCTGCCGGCGCCGGGCTCCGAATATCCCTGGCACCACAACTCGGTGACATCGAGGATGCGCGGCAGGAAGCGCTGCTGCTGCCCGGGCGTTCCGAACGCGATCAACGTCGGGCCCGAGCAACTCCTCGCCGAAGTGGTTGACCTTGTCCGGAGCGTCGGCGCGGGCGTACTCCTCGTAGAAGGCCACCCGGTGGGCCGTCGAAAGTCCGCGACCACCATGTTCGACCGGCCACCCCAGACAGGTCAGTCCCGCCGCTGCGAGGTGCTGGTTCCATGCCCGGCGCTCTTCGAATGCCTCGTGCTCGCGTCCGGGGCCGCCGAGCCCCTTGAGCGCTGCGAATTCGCCGACCAGATTGTCGGCGAGCCACTGACGGACCTCCGCCCGGAACTCCTCGACGTCCTGCATGCCCTGTAGGCTAACCTACCAAGCACTTGCTTTGTTAGAGGAGCATCGATGACCACCGATCCCCGCACCGTGCCCGCGGCGCTGGATCGTTTGGCGCTGCCAGCTTCCCGACCATGACGCGTTGGTCACCGACGAGCGATCTTTCACCGTCGGCCGCCCTGCGCGACGAGGTGCACCGGGCGGCGGCCGCGCTCATCGCGCTCGGCGTCGCGGGCCGGAGACCGGGTGGCCATCTGGTCGCCGAACACCTGGCACTGGGTGGTCGCCTGCCTGGCGATCCACCACGCCGGCGCCGCCATGGTGCCGCTGAACACCCGCTACACCGCCGAGGAGGCCGGCGACATCCTGGCCCGCACCGATGCGCCGGTGTTGTTCGCGATGGGCCAATTCCTCGGCGCCGATCGGGTCGCCGACCTGGACCGCGCCGCGCTGCCCGCGCTGCGGCACATCGTGCGAATACCGATCAGACGACGACTGACGGCACGTGGGACGAGTTCATCGCTCGCGGCACCGATACCGATGTGGTGATCGCCCGCGCCGCCGCCGTCACGCCCGACGACGTCAGCGACATCCTGTTCACCTCCGGCACCACCGGCCGCAGCAAAGGCGTGCTCTGCGCGCACCGGCAATCCCTGTCGGCGTCGGCGTCGTGGGCGGCCAACGGCAAGATCACCAGCGACGACCGCTACCTGTGCATCAACCCGTTCTTCCACAACTTCGGCTACAAGGCCGGCATCCTGGCCTGCCTGCAGACCGGCGCGACGCTGATCCCCCACCTGACCTTCGACCCGCTGCGCGCCCTGCAGGCGATCGAGCAACACCGCATCACCGTGTTGCCCGGGCCGCCCACCATCTACCAGACCCTGCTTGATCACCCGGCGCGCGGCGACTACGACCTGAGCTCGCTGCGGTTCGCGGTGACCGGCGCGGCCACCGTGCCGGTCGTGCTGGTGGAACGCATGCAGTCCGAACTCGACATCGACATCGTGCTGACCGCCTACGGCCTGACCGAGGCCAACGGCATGGGGACCATGTGCCGCGCCGACGACGACGCGGTCACCGTCGCCACCACCTGCGGGCGCCCGTTCGCCGACTTCGAATTGCGCATCGACGGGGCAGGTTCCGGAGAACGGGCGAAGTGTTGCTGCGCGGGCCGAACGTCATGCTGGGCTACCTCGATGACCCGGACGGCCACCGCCGCCGCCATCGACGCCGACGGCTGGCTGCACACCGGTGACATCGGCGTCGTGGACGAGGCCGGCAACCTGCGCATCACCGACCGGCTCAAGGACATGTACATCTGCGGCGGATTCAACGTCTACCCCGCCGAGGTCGAGCAGGTGCTGGCCCGGATGGACGGGGGTGGCCGACGCCGCGGTGATCGGGGTTCCCGACGAGCGGCTGGGCGAGGTGGGCCGGGCGTTCGTGGTGGCCCGGTCCGGCGCCAAGCTCGACGAGCAATCGGTGATCGCTTATACCCGTGAGCATTTGGCGAACTTCAAGGCACCGCGGTCGGTGCGATTCGTCGACGCGTTGCCGCGCAATCCGGGCGGCAAGGTGGTCAAACCACAACTGCGAGAGCTGGGCTGAATTGGATCTGGAACTAGACGAAGAGACGATCGCCTTCCAAACCGAGGTGCGGGAATTCCTGGCGGCCAACGCCGAGTCGATCCCGACGAAGTCCTACGACAACGCCGAAGGCTTCGCGCAGCACCGGCATTGGGACCGCGTTCTGTTCGACGCGGGCCTGTCGGTGATCACCTGGCCCAAGAAGTACGGCGGCCGCGACGCGCCGCTGCTGCATTGGGTGGTGTTCGAGGAGGAGTACTTCCGGGCCGGAGCACCCGGCCGGGCCAGCGCCAACGGCACCTCGATGCTGGCCCCGACGCTGTTCGCGCACGGCACCTCCGAGCAGCTCGACCGGATACTGCCCAAAATGGCCAGCGGCGAACAGATCTGGGCGCAGGCATGGTCGGAGCCCGAGTCCGGAAGCGACCTGGCGTCGTTGCGGTCTACCGCCACCAAGGCCGACGGTGGCTGGCTGCTGAACGGACAGAAGATCTGGAGCTCGCGGGCGCCGTTCGCCGAGATGGGATTCGGGCTGTTCCGGTCCGACCCCGCGGCCGAGCGACACAACGGCCTGACCTATCTCATGTTCGACCTGAAGGCCCAGGGTGTCACCGTGCGGCCGATCGTCCAGCTCGGGGGCGATACCGGCTTCGGTGAGATCTTCCTCGATGACGTCTTCGTGCCCGACGAGGACGTCATCGGCACCCCGAACGACGGTTGGCGCGCGGCCATGAGCACGTCGAGCAACGAGCGCGGCATGTCGTTGCGCAGCCCGGCCCGCTTCCTGTCGGCGGCGGAGCGATTGGTGCGGCTGTGGAAGGACCGCGGCTCCCCCGCGGCGTTCGGCGACCGGGTCGCCGACGCGTGGATCAACGCGCAGGCCTACCGCCTGCAGACCTTCGGCACGGTGACCAGGCTGGCCGCCGGCGGCGAACTGGGTGCCGAATCGTCGGTGACGAAGGTGTTCTGGTCCGACCTCGACGTGGCATTGCATCAGACCGCGCTCGACCTCCTCGGCGCCGACGGGGAGCTCGCCGGCCCTTGGACCGACGGCCTGCTGTTCGCGCTGGGTGGCCCAATCTATGCCGGTACCAACGAAATTCAGCGCAATATCATTTCGGAGCGGTTGCTGGGTCTGCCGAGGGAGAAGACACGGTGAGATTCGCACTTGACGAGCAGCAGCGCGACTTCGCGGCCAGCATCGACGCGGCGCTGGGCTCAGCGGATTTGCCCGGCGCGGTCCGTGCGTGGTCCGCGGGCGACATCGGGGCCCGGCCGCAAGGTGTGGGAGCAGCTGGCCAACCTGGGCGTCACCGCGCTGGCGGTGCCCGAGAAATTCGACGGCATCGACGCCCACCCTGTTGACCTGGTGGTCGCGCTCGAACGCCTCGGCCGCTGGTGCGTGCCGGGCCCGGTGGCCGAATCCATCGCCGTGGCACCGGTTTTGCTGGCCACTGACGATCGCTGCGCCGCCCTGGCTTCCGGTGAGCTGATAGCGACCGTCGCGCTGCCGCCCCGGGTGCCGCGCGCGGTGGACGCCGAAAGCGCCGGGCTGGTGCTGCTGGCCACCGACGATGGCGTCACCGAAGCGGCGCCGGGTGAACAGCATGAGTCCGTCGACCCCAGCCGGCGCCTCTACGACGTGACCGCCGGTGGCGAAGCCTGGCAGGCGGACGTCAACCGCGCCTACGAGTTCGGGGCGCTGGCCACCGCCGCGCAGTTGGTCGGCGCCGCCGAGGCGCTGCGGGACGCGGCCGTCGACTACGCCAAGCAGCGGAGCCAATTCGGCCGGGCCATCGGCTCGTATCAGGCGATCAAACACAAGCTCGCCGACGTGCACATCGCGATCGAGCTGGCGCGCCCGCTGGTCTACGGCGCGGCGCTAACGCTCGCGTCCCGCGATGTCAGCGCGGCCAAGGCGGCCGCGTCCGAGGCGGGCCTGCTGGCGGCGCGCGCGGCGTTACAGACCCACGGCGCGATCGGGTTCACCCAGGAACACGACCTTTCCCTGTGGCTGCTGCGGGTGCAGGCATTACGCTCGGCCTGGGGTGATCCCGAGGCGCATCGCCGCAGGGTGTTGGAGGCGCTTTGACCATGACCCGCGCCGGCGACGATGCAGAGCGAAGCGATGAGGAGGAGCGGCGCTCATGACCGAAGAACGCCGGCTACTGGCCGACACCGTCGCCGCCCTGGTGACCAAGCACGCGGACCCGGCGGCGGTGCGTGCCGCGATGGAGTCCGACCGCGGCTACGACGAGTCGCTGTGGCAGCTCCTGTGCGAACAGGTCGGTGCCGCCGCGCTGGTGATACCCGAGAAGTTCGGCGGCGCGGGCGGCGAATTGGCCGATGCCGCAACCGTTTTGCAAGAGCTGGGCCGCGCCTTGGCGCCTTCCCCGCTGCTGGGTACCACGCTCGCGGAACTGGCGCTGCTGGCCGCGCCCGAACCGGACGCCGGGACACTGGAACGCCTCGCCGAAGGCAGCGCGATCGGCGCGCTGGTGCTCGATGCCGACTATGTGGTCAACGGGGATATCGCCGATGTCGTCGTCGCCGCCGACGGTAGCCAGGTGAGCAGGTGGACCCGATTCAGCGCTCAGCCCGTCGCCACCATGGACCCCACCCGCCGGCTGGCCCGGCTGCAAGCCGAAGAGTCGGAGGCGATCGGCGGCGACCCGGGCATCGCCGACACCGCGGCCATCCTGCTGGCCGCCGAACAGATCGGCGCCGCCGAACGCTGCCTGGAACTGACCGTCGAATACACCAAGAGCCGGGTGCAATTCGGCCGGCCGATCGGCAGCTTTCAAGCCCTCAAGCATCGGATGGCCGATCTGTACGTCGCGGTTGCCGCGGCTCGGGCCGTCGTGTCCGACGCGTGCGATGACCCCACACCCACCAACGCCGCCACGGCGCGCCTTGCCGCCAGCGAGGCGCTGTGCGCGGTGGCCGCCGAAGGCATTCAGTTGCACGGCGGCATCGCGATCACCTGGGAACACGACATGCACCTGTATTTCAAGCGCGCGCATGGCAGTGCGCAACTGCTCCGCTCCCCGCGAGAGCTGTTGCGCCAACTGGAATCAGAAGTAATTCAAACGTGAACGCCCCCGTGGCACTGCGCGCGGGCATCCCGCCGTTCTATGTGATGGATGTCTGGCTGGCCGCCGCGGAGCGTCAGCGCAGCCACGGTGATCTGGTGAACCTGTCGGCGGGCCAGCCCAGCGCGGGCGCACCCGAGCCGGTGCGAGCGGCGGCGGCATCAGCCCTGCATCTCAACCAGCTGGGTTACACGGTGGCACTTGGCATTCCCGAACTGCGGGCGGCGATCGCGGCGGATTACCAGCGTCAGCACGGTATCGACGTCGAGTCAGACGCGGTGGTTGTCACCACCGGCTCCTCGGGCGGATTTTTGCTGGCCTTTCTGGCGTGCTTCGACGTGGGTGATCGGGTGGCGCTGGCCAGCCCCGGCTACCCGTGCTATCGGAACATCTTGTCGGCGCTGGGATGTGAGGTCGTCGACATCGCGTGCGGGCCCCAGACCCGCTTTCAGCCCACCGCGCGGATGCTCGCCGAACTCGACCCGCCGGTGCAGGGCGTGATCGTCGCCAGCCCCGCCAATCCCACCGGGACGGTGATACAACCGGCCGAGCTGGCCGCGATCGCGTCTTGGTGCGACGCCTCGGGCGCGCGGCTGATCAGCGACGAGGTCTACCACGGACTCGTCTACGAGGGGGCGCCGCAGACCAGCTGCGCCTGGCAGACATCGCGAAATGCGGTGGTGGTCAACAGCTTTTCCAAATATTACGCGATGACGGGCTGGCGGCTTGGATGGCTGCTGGTGCCGTCCGAGCTGCGCCGAGCCGTGGATTGCCTGACCGGCAACTTCACCATCTGCCCCCCGGTGCTGTCGCAGTTCGCCGCGGTGTCGGCGTTCACCCCGGAGGCGACCGCCGAAGCCGACGGCAACCTGCAGCACTACACGGTCAACCGCTCGTTGCTGCTCGACGGGCTGCGCCGCATCGGCATCGAGCGGCTGGCGCCCACCGACGGCGCGTTCTATGTGTACGCCGACGTCTCGGACTTCACCAGCGATTCGCTCGGCTTCTGCTCAAAGCTGCTGGCGGACACCGGCGTTGCCATCGCACCCGGCATCGACTTCGACACCGCGCGCGGGAACTCGTTCGTCCGGCTGTCGTTCGCCGGGCCGACGAGCGACATCGAGGCGGCCCTCCGGCGGATCAGGCCCTGGCTGCCGGCCCGCTAAGCGTCGAGAATCGTCTCGATGCGCGCCTCGAGCGTGCCCCGCTCGCCCGCATCGGCCACGTTGATGCCGAACCGGTCGCTAAGGGTGTCGATCACCGCGGCCGCGTCGTCCAGTCGAATTTTCTCGGTCGCATCGACACGGTGGATGGCCAGGTTGCCGTCGGCCAGGTTCAATCGGGCGTCACCGTCGACCCGCGCGGCCATCAGGTTGGTCACGAAGTGCGACGAGGGGTTGGTTGAGACGTACCAGCTACCCACTCTCAGATCGATGTCCGGCTGGGTCCGCGTGCTGAACTCGTAGAGCGGCGTCCACTCGCCGCGGATCATTGCCTGCATGACCAGCCCTTCGCCGCGGTCCTCCAGTCGGTACGGCTCGTGCGTCGTCTGCTGGACGCTGCCCGTTTCAAGGCGGATGGGGGAGGTCGGCGTCTGGCCACCGAAACCCACGTCGACGACATACGACCCTTGGGAGCCGGGGAACGTCACCGCCAGCACCGTGTGCGTCTGCGCCGGTAACGGCGCATCCGGCGGGACCATCCAGACCACTCGCCCGGCCAATCGCCGCACCCGAAAACCGAGTTCTGCCAGCACATAACCCATCAGCCCGTTCTGCTCGTAGCAATAGCCGCCGCGGCGCCGGCGAACCAGCTTGTCGGTAAGGGCCTCCGGGCTCAGGTCGTCGACCGGTACTCCCAGCAGCGGGTCGAGGTTTTCGAAAGGAATGTTTTGAGTGTGCGCGGTCACCAGATCCTGCAGCACGTACAGGTTCGGTTCGGCGGGGCCGCGGTAGTCGATGCGGTCGAAGTATCCGTTCAGATCCAGCGCCATGCGGCCATTCTGGCGGATACACGCGCGGGGATCGCGAGCGCTAGCCCGCATCGAATCAGAACTCGGAGTGATTTCGCATGACCGGCTTCTCAGAGTTGCCGCCTGCGGATCAGGAAGCGATCGGCAAGACGCTGCTGACATCGCTGAAGTCGTTCGACGATCGCAACGCCGACCCGCTGCGCGGCGTCTACTCGGATGATGCCGACTGGGTCAATGCCTTCGGCACCCTCAAGCGCGGACGCGACGACATCGTCGACTACCTCTCGGGTCTGTTCCAAGACGACAACTTGCGACCGCGCTAAAGCGGTCCGCAGAAGACGGTATCCGGTGGCTGATTCCGGAGTAGTACTGGGTTCAGCCCACCTCAAGGTGAGAGGCCAAGGACCGGTCGGTGGCGGAACGTTTACCGAGACCCTACGAGCATTAGAGCCCTTGCTCTTGTTTGATATCTGTCAAATAGGGGGATTCGTTACAGACGGGTCGCAGCACCAACATACGAAACGACGGAGTCCCCTATGAGTACCAGCACTATCTGGATTGTGATCGCCGCAGTCGTGGCGGTCGTGGTGATTGCCGCCTTGATTTTCGCGGTGAGCAGAGCAACGCGTCAGCGCCGCCACCGGCAGGCCGAAGAGATCCGCGAACAGGCCAAGCTGGATACGGCCCGAGTCGAGCGGCGTCAAGCGCTTGCCAGTGAGACAGCGGCCAAGGCGCGTGCCGCGCAGGCCGAGGCCGAAGCCAAGGCCGCCGAGGCCGCCAGGCTGCAGGAACGGGCGGCCTCGCATCAGAGCGAAGCGGAGACATCGCGTGAGGAGCTGCAGGAACAATTCAAACGCGCGGACAAAATCGACCCGACGGTCAAGAAGGAAACGCGCGAGGATCCCGCAGATAGTCGTGACGAGGCGCGGGGCGAGGAGTCCAGCAACTACCACGAGGCCAGCAACTACCGCGCGCCATCCAGCTGAGTCGGCCGGCCGACGCGGCCCGATGGCCCGTCCCCCCAACGGGCCATCGGGCCATCGGGCTCACACGAGAGCCAAAACGTCTTCCCGGCATCGGCGCGCAATTTGCTGCTCGCGCGCGTACAACATGCCGTAGCTGAAGCCGTTCTCCCCCAACGTCGTTCCGGCTGCCACCGCCATCTGTCGAAGCGCCCGGGCGGCGACGACGGTGTCCTGGTGGTCACCGAGCAGGCTTTGAATCTGCTTGTAGTGCTTAATCGTTCGCTTGGCTTCCTTGTCCAGGGGCTTGCACAGTTCGGCGGCGTACCGAGCACGCTTGGCGGCTTTGCGCGCCCGATGCAGCAGCGCATCGTCGCCGGACCGAAGCGCCGCCGCCAAACGCCGATCCGCCTTGCGCTCTGCCCGCCGGGCCCGCTTCAGCAGTGTCTTGGTCGCGATGTCCCGGTCGACGGGCGGTTCGTCGCGCCAACCGCGCAGCACCGCGATCAACGCCTGGTGCCGGGCGGATTCCATCGCCTCATTCAGGCAGGCGCGGGCGGGACGCTCGATCTCTTGCAACTCGTTGCGGATCCGCGCCCGGACGGGGCCCAGGACCAGCTCGTCCGGCATCCGGTCCAGCGCGTGATTGAACCGGTGCCGCTGAACCTGGCAATCGCGAACCTCGCCGAGCAGCCCGGCGAACCACTTGAGTTCGCCGTCCAGGCCGGCGATGTTCGGCCCGTCAAACCACTTTGCGAATACGCGCAGGGTGCTGCGCAATCGCCGGACCGCTACGCGGGTGGCGTGGATAGCGTCCTGGTCGCCGTCCCCTCCACTGCGCAGTTCGGTGTCGCCGTCCTCGATCCGGTCGATTTGAGCGTTGAGGTAATCCACCAACGCTCGTGTGGCTGGTGAGGGCATGTAGGAACGGATTCCCGACATCCAGGGACCACCAAACATCGGCGGTTCGCGAGCGTAGCGTCACTGCGGAAAATCAAAGGCGAATATCGCAGTGGCGTTACGCTCGCAGGAGGGTGGCGATCTAGAGCCAGGTGTCCTGGGTGGTCGTGGTGAGGAACGCTTCCAGGTCGTCGCGCCACTGGGCCGGCGTGGTCTTGTCGGGTTCGATGCCGGTGTAGTCACCGCGATAGAACAGCAGCGGCCGCGGCTTGATCTTGGGGGCCTCCGAGAGCGATTGGACCGCACCGAACACCACGAAGTGATCGCCGCCGTCGTGCACCGACGCCACCGTGCAGTCGATGTGGGCCAGCGACGCGTCGATGACCGGCGAACCCAGTTCTGAGGGATGCCAATCGATACCGGCGAACTTGTCGGGCTCCTTCGATCCGAATCGGGCCGACACATCCTTCTGCTTTTCGGTCAGCACGTTAACGCAGAACCGGCCGCTGGCCTGGATGGCTTTCCAGGACCGCGACACCTTCGTCGGACAGAACAGCACCAACGGCGGCTCGAGCGACAGTGCCGCGAACGACTGGCAGGCAAAGCCGATCGGCACCTCGTCGTGCACGGTGGTGATGATCGTGATCCCGGTGCAGAACTGGCCCAGCACCTGCCGGAAGGCCCGTGGATCGATCGGTGCCGACATGGCTGGCCTCTACTAGGCCCGGAAGCCGACCGTGAAGTCGTGGCCCCACAGGCTCACCGCGGTGCTTTCCCGCGCGATCCAGTCGTGGTCATCGACTTTCCTACCCTCACAACCGAATTCGATGTCGAATCCGCCGGGTGTCTTCATGTAGAACGACAGCATCAGGTCGTTGACATGGCGGCCCAGCGTGGCCGACATCGGGACCTTGCGGCGCAACGCCCGGTCGAGGCACAGCCCCACGTCGTCGGCCTGCTCGACCTCCACCATCAGGTGCACGATACCGCTGGGTGTGGGCGCCGGCATGAAAGCCAGGCTGTGGTGGCGCGGGTTGCAACCGAAGAAACGCAGCCAGGCCGGCGCTCCGTCGGCGGGGCGCCCCACCACCTGCGGCGGCAGGCGCATCGAGTCACGCAGCCTGAAGCCCAGCACATCCCGATAGAAGTGCAAGGACTCGGCGTCGTCGCGGGTGGACAAGACGACGTGGCCCAGTCCCTGCTCGCCGGTGACGAACCTGTGCCCGTACGGGCTGACCACGCGGCGGTGTTCCAGGGCGGCGCCGTGGAAGACCTCCAGGCAGTTGCCCGACGGGTCGGAGAACCGGATCATCTCGTCCACCCGGCGATCCGCCAGTTCGGCCGCGGTGGCCTCCTTGTACGGTGTGCCCTCCACATCGAGACGATTCCGGATCTCTTGCAGGCCTTCGGCATTCGCACATTCAAAGCCGGCCTCCGCGAGCCGGTCGTGCTCGCCGGGCACGATGACCAGCCGCGCCGGGAAATCGTCCATCCGCAAATAGAGCGCACCCTCGGTACTGCCCTTGCCTTCGATCATGCCGAGCACTTTCAGTCCGTACTCGCGCCAGGCCGCCATGTCGGTGGCCTCGATGCGCAGATAGCCCAA
Source organism: uncultured Actinomycetota bacterium (assembly GCA_963703795.1). Lineage (GTDB taxonomy): Bacteria > Actinomycetota > Actinomycetes > Mycobacteriales > Mycobacteriaceae > Mycobacterium. The sequence continues at coordinate 192,951 of CAVPFT010000019.1, forward strand.
AGAGCGGATGCTCATCACGCGCCTCCCAGGAAATCAACGGTCAGCTTGTTGAACTCGTCGAACTTCTCCACCTGCGCCCAATGCCCACATTGCCCGAAGACGTGCAACTGCGCACGCGGAATGGTCTTCAGCGCGACCAGCGCGCCGTCCAGTGGGTTGACCCGGTCCTCGCGGCCCCAGATCAGCAGCACCGGTTGGCGCAGCCTGTACACCTCGCGCCACATCATGCCGAGCTCGAAATCGGTCCCCGCGAACGACATTCCCATCGCCCGGGTCGCCGTCAGCGATTCCGGCGTGCTGGCCAGTGCGAAACGCTGCTCCACCAACTCGGGGGTGATCAGGTCCCTGTCGTAGACCATCACCCGCAGGAAGGCTTCGAGGTTCTCGCGGGTGGGCGCCATCGAGAACGCCGACAGCCGCTTCACCCCCTCCGTCGGGTCGGGCGAGAACAGGTTGACGCTCAGGCCGCCGGGACCCATCAACACCAGGCGCCCGGCCCGGTCGGGGTAATCGAGAGCGAACCGGACCGCGGTGCCCCCACCCAACGAATTACCGACCAGCGGAACGCGTCCCAGGCCCAGTTGGTCGAAGAGCCCCTTGAGCGCCCTGGCGGCGTAATGGTTGAACTGACCGTGCTCCGCCCGTTTGTCGGAGTGGCCGTACCCCGGCTGGTCGACGGCCAGCACATGGAAATGCCGCGCCAGCACCGCGATGTTGCGCGAGAAGTTCGTCCAGCTCGACGCGCCTGGACCGCCGCCGTGCAGCAGCAGCACCGTCTGATCGTTGCCTGCAAAGGACGAGCCCGCCTCGTGGTAGTGCAGCTTGAGCGGCCCGTCCACGTCCACTTCCGCGAAGCGCGACGTGGACTCGAAGGTCAATTCCTCCGTCGCCGTCATGGGTCAGACCATGGTGTCGCCGGGCGGCAACCCGAACTCGTTGTTCCCGAAGATGACGTAGGCGCGCTCGGGGTCGTTGGCCGCGTGCACCCGCCCGGCGTGTGCATCGCGCCAGAAGCGTTGCACCGGCTGATCATTGGCCAGCGCGGTGGCGCCGGACGCCTCGAACAGCCGGTCGATCGCGGCGATGGACCGGCCGGTGGCACGCACCTGGTCGCGACGTGCGCGGGCCCGCAGCTCGAACGGGATATCCTTGCCTGCGGACAACAGCGCGTATTCGTCGCCGACGTTGCCGATCAGCTGGCGCCAGGCGGCGTCGATGTCGCTGGCCGCTTCGGCGATGCGGACCTTGGCGAACGGGTCATCCTTGGCCTTCTCGCCGGCGAACGCCGCGCGCACCCGCTTGCCCTGGTGCTCCACGTGCGAGTCGTACGCACCGTAGGCCATGCCGACGATCGGCGCCGAGATGGTAGTGGGATGCATTGTGCCCCAGGGCATTTTGTAGACCGGGGCGGTGTTGGTCTGGTATCCGGCGGCGGTGCCGTCGTTCATCGCCTTGTAGGACAGGAACCGGTGCCGGGGCACGAAGACGTCCTTGACCACCAGCGTGTTGCTGCCCGTGCCGCGCAAGCCGACGACATGCCAGACGTCGTTGATCTCGTATTCGGTGCGCGGGATGAGGAAGCTGCCGAAGTCCACCGGCCGCCCGTCCTTGATGACCGGGCCGCCCACGAACGTCCATGAGGCGTGGTCGCAGCCCGACGACCAGTTCCACGAACCGTTGACCAGGTAGCCGTCGTCGGTCACGACGCCCGCGCCCATCGGGGCGTACGACGACGAGATCCGCGTCTTCGGGTCGTCCCCCCAGACCTCCTCCTGGGCGCGCTGGTCGAACAGGGCCAGGTGCCAGTTGTGCACGCCGACGATCGAGCTCACCCAGCCGGTGGAGCCGCACGCGCTCGCCAGTCGCCGCGCCGCCTCGTAGAACACCGTGGGATCGCACTGCAGGCCGCCCCACTGCTCGGGCTGCAGCAGGGTGAAGAAGCCGATGTCCTCGAGCTGTTGGACGGTCTCGTCGGGCAGCCGGCGCAGATCCTCCGTCGCCTGAGCGCGCTCCCGAAGCTGCGGAAGCAGATCATCGATCCCAGCCAACACCGACTGCGCATCACGCTGTTGAATGGACGTCACGTACGTTTGCCTCCCCGGGCCAGACTTACACGGCGGACTTACAGGAAAGACTAGAACACGTTCCGATTCGTGTCGAGCAGGGTGTTCCTGCGGCTGGTAGCGATATGAATCCGGTTTTCTGTAACATGTTCTAGTTATGCATTAAAGGAAGGACGGGTCTTGACGGAAGCGATTCCCGACGAGCCGCTCGGCGACCACGTCCTTGAACTGCAGATCGCCGAGGTCGTCGCCGAAACCGACGAGGCGCGGTCGCTGGTCTTCGCGGTGCCCGACGAGCAGGGGGATCCGGACATCCCGCCGGGGCGGCTGAGCTACGCGCCCGGCCAGTTCCTGACGCTGCGCATTCCCAGCGAGCGCACCGGCTCGGTGGCCCGCTGCTACTCGTTGTGCAGCTCGCCGTTCACCGACGACGCGCTCACCGTCACGGTCAAACGGACCGCGGACGGCTACGCGTCCAACTGGCTCTGCGATCACGCCCACAAAGGGATGCGCATCCACGTGCTGGCCCCGTCGGGCAACTTCGTGCCCCGCACACTCGACGACGATTTCCTGCTGATGGCCGCCGGCAGCGGGATCACCCCGATCATGTCGATCTGCAAGTCGGCGCTGGCCGAAGGCAGCGGGCAGGTGACCCTGCTCTACGCCAACCGCGACGACCGCTCGGTGATCTTCGCCGACGCGCTGCGCGAGTTGTCCGCCAAGTATCCCGACCGGCTCACGGTGGTGCACTGGCTGGAATCGCTGCAGGGACTGCCCAGCGCAACCGCGCTGGCGACGCTGGCCGCGCCCTACACCGATCGTCCCGTATTCATCTGTGGGCCAGGGCCATTCATGGACGCGGCGCGTGCTGCGCTGGAATCGCTGAAAGTGCCTGCGCCGCAGGTGCATATCGAGGTGTTCAAGTCGCTGGACTCGGATCCGTTTGCGGCGGTGAAGATTGACGACACCGAGGAAGGCGATCAGCCGCCGGCCACTGCGGTGGTACAGCTGGACGGCGAAACCCACACCGTGTCGTGGCCGCGTAACGCCAAGCTGCTCGACGTGCTGCTCGCCAAGGGTCTCGACGCGCCGTTCTCCTGCCGAGAGGGCCACTGCGGCGCGTGCGCCTGCACCCTGCGCGGCGGCAAGGTGAACATGGAGGTCAACGACGTCCTGGAGCAGCAGGATCTCGACGACGGCCTGATTTTGGCCTGTCAATCTCGCCCGCAATCTGATTCGGTAGAAGTCACCTACGACGAGTAGTCGGGTCAGCGAGGGGAGCATGATGAAGCGGCTGATGACCGGGTTCGCGGTGGTCGCAGGCACGCTGACTTTCCTGCCGGCTGCGACCTGTTCGGCGGCGAGCAACACCGCCACCACCTTGTTCCCGCTGGATGGACCGAACCAGCTGGAGACGCACACGCAGCTCGATTGCTTCAAATCGGATGGCCACTGCGACTTCACCGCCGGGGCGGACATGCGCACACCCGACGGTGTGACCGGCTTTCCGCCCAGCCTCTGGGCGCGCCAAACCACCGAGATCCGGTCGTCGAACCGGTTGGCTTACCTGGACGCGCACGCCACCAGCCAGTTCGAGAGGGTCATGAAGTCGATGGGGTCCGACGAGATCACTACCGTCTACTTCGGTGAGGGACCGCCCGACAAGTACCAGACGACCGGCCGCATCGACTCGACCGATTGGCAGACGGGCCAGCCCAGGACCGACGTGAACGTCATCGTCTGCACCCACATTCAGGTGGTCTACACCGGGGTCAACACCACCTCGCCCGCCACCTGCGCGCAGACCACGTTTTCCTGAGCGCGTTTCGCCGAGCCTGTAAATCTGCAGGCAAAGTGCGAGTGAGGGCCTGCAGAATTACAGGCTCGATGAAATAGCCGTCCGCTTGGGCCGCCAATCCCTAGCGAGCAGCGCCCGCCTGACGCGCTCGGCGACCTCTTCTGGCTTGTCCTCGGCGATCACACGGATGACGATCCAGCCCAATTCTTCAAGCTTTCGCAGCCGCCACTGGTCCTTGGCGTACTGACGCCGATCGCTGCGATGGTGGTCACCGTCATACTCGACGGCCACGCCGAACTCCCGCCAACCCATGTCGAGCATCGCCAGGGTGCGGTAGCCCTCGACGATGGGTATCTGCGTGACCGGCGTGGGGAAGCCCGCGTCGATCAGTAGGAGCCGCAGCCAGGTCTCTTTCGGCGACGCCGCGCCGCCGTCGACCAAGGGCAGCGCGGAGCGCAGCCGCCGTACGCCGCGGGCAGCGGGGTATCGCTCAGCAAGCTGCAGCACACCTTTGGCCGAAAACGGTGTCATTCGCATCAACGCGTCGAGGCGCGAGACCGCCTGTGCGCGCGGGAGGTGACGACCCAGGTCGTATGCCGTTCGCGTGAGACTTGTTACCGGCAACCCCGCGACGCGAGTGATTTCGTCGTCGCCCAGCACCTCCTCACGCGCCACTATTCCCCGCGGTGGCCGGGTGTTCGACCAGACCAACTCGATGGGGATATCGGGGTCAACCCACCGAGCGCCATGCAACGCCGAGGCCGCAACACCGGCAACGACCGCTCTGCGCCGCGACCAGAGCCACGCGCCCTCAGTCCTCTGCCGCAGCGAAAGCTGTTGCCGCTGTTCGGCATATACGCCCGGGAATATCGGCCGATACCAGCGGTGCAGCTCGTGCCGCGTCACAACTCTCCGCGCGACGGCTTCGCTACCGATCAACACCCCGGCCATGGGCCGAATAGTGGCCCAGGCCACCGACAACTCGCCGAGGCTGTAAATCCGCAGACAAAATGCGAGTAATGGCCTGCAAAATTACAGGCTCGGCGAAAATTAGCGCGGCAGCCCCAGCAGCCGTTCGGCGGCGACGGTGAGCAGGATCTGCTCGGTGCCGCCGGCGATCGTGAGGCAGCGGGTGTTGAGGAAGTCGAACACCGCGCGGTTCTGGACCAGGCCCCCGCCCTCGGAGACGTCCATCATGTATTCGGCCAGCGCCTGGCGGTAGCGGACGCCGATCAGCTTGCGCACGCTGGACTGCGCCCCCGGGTCCTGGCCACCCACCGCCAGCTGGGCGATGCGCTGATCCAGCAGCGCGCCCGTCGCAGCCGTGACGATCAGCCGTCCCAGCCGGTCCTGCTGCGCGACGTCGAGGTCGGTCTCCGCCAGCAGCTTCAGCAGCTCTTCCATCGGGTTGCCCAGCGCGGTCCCGCTGGCCATCGCGATCCGCTCGTTGGCCAGCGTGGTGCGGGCAAGCCGCCAGCCGTCGTTCACGGTGCCGACCACCATTTCGTCGGGGACGAACACGTCGTCCAGGAACACCTCGTTGAACAGCGCGTCGCCGGTGATCTCCCGCAGCGGCCGGATCTCGATGCCGGCCGATTTCATGTCCACCAGGAAATAGGTGATGCCCTTGTGTTTCGGGGCGTCGGGATCGGTGCGCGCCAGGCACACGCCCCAGCGCGCCTTGTGCGCCGCGGACGTCCACACCTTCTGCCCGGTCAACAGCCAGCCGCCGTCGCGATCTTTCGAGCGCACGGCTTTTGTGCGCAGCGACGCCAGGTCGGAGCCGGCTCCCGGCTCGGAAAACAGCTGGCACCAAAGGAATTCGCCACGCAGGGTGGCCGGTACGAAGCGCTCGACCTGTTCCGGCGTGCCGTGCTCGAGGATGGTCGGCGCCGCCCACCAGCCGATCACCAGGTCCGGGCGGACCACGCCGGCCGCCGACATCTCCCGATCGATCAGCAGCTGCTCGGCCGGTGACGCGCCGCGCCCGTACGGCGCCGGCCAGTGCGGTGCCAGCAGCCCGGCCTCGGCGAGGGCCGCCTGGCGTTGGTCCTGGGGCAGCGCGGCCACCTCGGCGACGGCCGCGGCGATCTCCGGTCGCAGCTCCTCGACGCCCGAGAGGTCGATCCCCAGGCGGCGTCGCACACCGGCCTGGGTCAGCGCGGTGCTGCGGCGCAACCAGCGCTCGGCGCCGCCGAGGAACCGGCCGATGGCATGCGCCCGGCGCAGGTACAGATGCGCGTCGTGCTCCCAGGTGCAGCCGATGCCGCCGAGCACCTGAATGCAGTCTTTGACGTTGGCCTTTGCCGCGGCGATACCGGTGCTCGCCGCCAAAGCCGCCGCGATCGAAAACTGGTCGGCGTCGGGATCCGCCGCGGCGCGGGCGGCATCGGCGGCGGCCACCTCGGCCTGCTCGGCGCGGCACAGCATCTCCGCGCACAGGTGCTTGACGGCCTGAAAGCTGCCGATCGGCTTGCCGAACTGCTCGCGCACCTTGGCGTAGGCGACCGCGGTGTCCAGCGACCATCGGGTCACGCCCGCCGCCTCGGCCGCCAGCACCGTCGCGGCCAGTTCCTCTACCCGCCGCGCCGACTCCGTGATCACGGTGGCCGGCGCCGACGTCAGCACCACCCGGGCCAACGGCCGGGAAAAGTCGGTGGCCTGTAGCGGCTCGATTAGGACCCCGTCGTCGCCAGTGTCGACCAGCAGCCACGCCCCGTCGGCCGGTAGCAGCAGGACGCCCCCCGCTGCTGCTCCCAACACCCACTCGGCGGTGCCCGACGCGCGCGAAGCCCCAGCGTCGAATTGCACGTCAGCCTCGAGCGCGACTCCGGCAAAGCGTTCCCCGGAGGCCAGCCCGGCCAGCAGTTCGGGAGAGGAGCCGACCTCGGAGAGAATGACGGTGGCCAGCGCGGTGGTCGCGACCGGCCCGGCTACCAGCGCCTTGGCCGCCTCCTCGACCATCGCGCACAGATCCTCGATGCTGCCGCCCGCCCCGCCGCGGTCTTCAGCAACGGCGACGCCGAATAGCCCTAGTTCGGCCAGGCTCGCGAACACCGGCCGCCAGGCGTCGAGGTTGCCCTGCTCGATCTCCCGGATCGCCGCGGTCCCGCCCTTGCGGGCCCAGTCGCGCACCAACTCGCGCGCCGCGAACTGTTCGTCGGTGACCGTCGCTACCACGTGTGAATCCTCCGCGCCCTGATGTTGCTCACTAGAACGTGTTCTAATAGTGCCAGCGATCGAACGTCAAGTCGAACGCCATTACAGCAGTACACGTCGTTGTCCCTGCTGCGGGGAGGTGGGAAATTTACGTGCAGCATGCGTATCGTTTGCGAACGAACCGCCTGGAAAAGGAGCGCCCCCTCAGATGTCGTCAGCGAACCCGAACTCGGCCCGCGTCTCTGACTCGCAGCCGCGCGAGGTCATGAACGTGGCGGTACTGGCGGAGTCCGAGCTCGGCTCGGAGGCGCAGCGGGAACGCCGCAAACGCATCCTGGACGCCACCATGGCCATCGCGTCCAAAGGCGGCTACGAGGCGGTTCAGATGCGTGCCGTGGCCGACCGGGCCGACGTGGCGGTGGGGACCCTGTACCGGTATTTCCCGTCGAAGGTGCATCTGCTGGTATCGGCCCTGGGCCGGGAATTCGCCCGCATCGACGCCAAAACCGACCGCTCCTCGCTCGCCGGGGGCACTCCGTTTCAGCGGCTGAACTTCATGGTCGGCAAGCTGAACCGCGCGATGCAACGCAACCCGCTGCTCACCGAGGCGATGACGCGTGCCTACGTTTTCGCGGACGCCTCGGCGGCCAGTGAGGTGGACCAGGTCGAGAAGCTCATCGACAGCATGTTCGCGCGGGCGATGGCCGACGGTGAACCGACCGAGGATCAGTACCACATCGCCCGGGTGATCTCCGATGTGTGGTTGTCGAACCTGCTCGCCTGGCTGACCCGGCGGGCCTCGGCGACCGACGTCAGCAAACGGCTGGACCTGGCCGTGCGGCTGTTGATCGGCGACTCGGAAAGCACTTAGACCGGCGGCCCCGCGGTGCGGCCCCGAACCAGCTCGGTGCCCAGCAGTTCGACCACGGGCAGGTTCGGCGTGCCTGTCCGTGGCGGCTTCAGCAGCAGCTCGCCCGCCCGCCGGCCCTTCTGCAGGCTCGGCTGCGCAATCGTGGTCAACCCCCGGCCGATCGCCTCGGGCACGCCGTCGAACCCGGTGACGCTCATCTGACCGGGCACGTAAATGCCATGTGCGCGAAGGTAATCCATCGCGGACAGAGCCAGGACATCCGCGGTGCACATCAGCGCGGTTATCCGCGGATTGGCATCCAGCGCCGCCTTGGCGGCGCCGCCACCCGATTCGGGCTGGTGCTCGTAGCTTTCCACGACGGTCAGCGAATCCGGGTCGACGCCGGCGGCCGTCATCGCCTGCCACACTCCGATGATGCGTTCGCGTTGCACGTCGAAGGCCGGCGACTGCAGCCGGTCGGCATCCACCAGGCCCTGCCGGCGCTCCCGGCCCAACCGCATAGTCAGCAACCCGATCTCGCGATGCCCCAGCCCGAGCACATAGTCGGCGATCTCGCGCATCGCCGCCCGGTCGTCAATGCCCACCCTGGACACCCCGGCGAGGCCTTTGGGCTGGTCGACCACCACGACCGGCAACCCCCGCCGCAGCACCCCCTGCAGGTAGGGATCGTCGTCGCAGACCGAGTACACCACGAAGCCGTCCACCCCTGCGGCGAGCACGGCGGCCGTCCCGTCCTCGAGGCTCCGGCCGGGCCCGACGGCCACCAGGAGCAGTCCCTGCCCCAGCTCTTCACACGATTGAGCAACTCCCGCAACGAAATCCCGCGCCGCCGGGTCGCTGAAGAAATAGGTCAGCGGTTCGGCCATCACCAGACCGACCGCACCGGCTTTGCGGGTCCGCAAGGACCGCGCCACCGGGTCGGGTCCCGCGTAGCCCAGCCGCTTGGCCGTCTCGAGCACGCGTTCGCGTAGGTCGGCGGAGAGCTGGTCCGGTCGGTTGAAGGCGTTCGAGATCGTGGTCCGCGAAACATTGAGTTCATCCGCCAACGACGCCAGAGTCGCACGTCGGCGCGGTGTGGGACTCACGTTCGGTGAGGCTACAGCCCGCAATAAGCTGGGTGGGTGTCCGGTATCGACCTCAACGCCGACTTGGGCGAGGGCTTTGGCGTCTGGCAGCTCGGTGACGACGAAGCCATGCTCGGGATCGTCTCGAGCGCCAACGTGGCGTGCGGTTTCCACGCCGGAGATCCCGCCGGCCTGCTGCGGGTGTGCCGGTTAGCCGCCGAGCGAGGCGTGCGGATCGGAGCGCAGGTGAGCTATCGCGACCTGGCCGGGTTCGGGAGGCGCTTCATCGACGTCGCCGCCGAAGACCTTGTCGCCGATGTGGTGTACCAGATCGGCGCCTTGCAAGCGATCGCGACGGCCGCCGGCTCGGCGGTGTCCTATGTCAAACCCCATGGCGCGCTGTACAACACGATCGTGACCAACCGGGAACAGGGCGCCGCCGTCGCGGAGGCGGTACACCTGGTGGATTCCACCCTGCCGGTGTTGGGCATGGCGGACTCGGCGTTTTTCGACGAGGCGACCCGACGTGGCCTGCGGACGGTGGCCGAGGCGTTCGCCGACCGCGCCTACCGGCCGGACGGCCGGCTGGTTTCCCGTCGCGAATCCGGTGCGGTGCTGCACGATCCGGCGGTGATCGCCGACCGCGTCGTGACGATGGTGACCTCTGGACAGGTCACCGCGGTCGACGGCACCCGGATTGCCGTCAGTGTGGAATCGGTTTGCGTGCACGGTGATTCGCCGGGCGCGGTGCAGATCGCGACCGCGGTGCGCGATCAGCTCAAGGCCGCCGGCATCGAGATCGGGGCGTTCTGCTGATGCGACTGAAGCTCGGGCGACCCGACATCGCGCGGTATTCGGACCGTTTCGATGTGCCTGCCGCCGAACCGGATTCACCGCTTTCGGTGACGTGGCTGGGCGTGACGACACTGCTGGTCGACGACGGCTCGTCGGCGCTGATGACCGACGGCTTCTTCTCGCGCCCCAGTCTGGCGCAGCTGGCGGCCGGCAAGGTGGCGCCGTCGGAGGCGCGCGTGGACGGCTGCCTTACCCAGGCGAAGGTGTCCCGGCTGGCGGCCGTCCTCCCGGTGCACACCCACTTCGACCACGTGATGGACTCCGCGCTGGTCGCCGAACGCACCGGCGCCCAGCTGGTCGGCGGTGAGTCGGCGGCCAACGTCGGGCGCGGACACGGCCTGCCCGAGGACCGGATCGTCGTCACCGTCTCGGGTGAGCCGGTTCGGTTGGGCGCCTATGAGGTCACGCTGATCGAATCGCACCACAGCCCACCCGACCGGTTTCCCGGTGCGATCGACGCACCGGTGACACCACCGGTGAAGGTATCGGCCTACCGCTGCGGCGAGGCCTGGTCGACGCTGGTGCACCACCGGCCCACCGGACGGCGGCTGCTGATCCAGGGCAGCGCCGGTTTCGTCAAGGGCTCGCTGGTCGGGCACCGCGCCGAAGTCGTCTACCTCGGCGTCGGCCAACTCGGGGTGCTGCCGACGTCCTACCTGGAGGACTACTGGTCCGAGACCGTGCGGGCGGTGGGCGCGCGACGGGTGATCCTCATCCACTGGGACGACTTCTTCCGCCCGTTGTCAAAGCCGTTGCGGGCCTTGCCATATGCGGGCGACGATCTGGACGTGTCCATCCGCATCCTCGACGGGCTGGCCGCGCGCGATGGTGTCGCGCTGCACATGCCGACGTTGTGGCGGCGCGAGGACCCCTGGATCTAAGCGCGGTGACCCTGACCGTAGCGCTGTTACTGCTTGCCGTGGTGCTCGCGTTCGCGGTCGCTCGGCCGCGGGGCTGGCCGGAGGCACTGGCGGCGGTTCCGGCGGCCCTCATCCTGATAGCGATCGGCGCGATATCGATCCATCAGGCGGCCGAGCAGGTCGCCGGGCTATCGGGGGTGGTTGCGTTCCTGGGCGCCGTGCTGGTGCTGGCCAAGCTGTGCGACGACGAGGGCCTGTTCGAGGCCGCGGGTGCGGCGATGGCGCGGGTGAGCCCGGGATCGCACGGCCTGCTCCGACAGGTGTTCGCCATCGCCGCCATCATCACCGCCGCGCTCAGCCTGGACGCCACCGTCGTGTTGCTGACCCCGGTGGTGCTGATCACCGTGCGCCGCCTGCGGACCCCGATGCGCCCCTATGCGTATGCCACCGCCCATCTGGCCAACGCCGCCTCATTGCTGCTTCCGGTGTCGAATCTGACCAATCTGCTGGCCTTCCACATCGCCAATATCTCGTTCGCAAAGTTCACCCTGATGATGGCGCTGCCGTGGCTGGCCGCGGTGGCCGCCGTGTACGTGGTCTTCCGGCTGTTCTTCGCCGGAGACCTGCGGCTGGCGCCGGAGCCCGGCGAAGTCGGGCCGCCGCAGCGGCCGCCGGTGTTCGTGCTGGTGGTCGTGGCGCTGACGCTGGCGGGGTTTGCGGTCTCGGAATCGGTGGGGGTGGCCCCGGCCTGGGTGGCGCTGTGCGGCGCCTCGGCGCTGGCGGTGCGCAGCCTCGGTCGCCGGCACACCTCGCTGCGGGAGATCCTGCGTTCGGTGAACGTGTCGTTCCTGGTGTTCGTGCTGGCGCTCGGCGTCGTCGTGCAGGCGGTCACGCTCAACGGCATGGGTAAGGCGATGTCCGCGGTGCTACCTTCGGGTTCCGGGTTGCCCGCATTGCTCGCGATCGCCGCGATAGCCGCCGTGCTGGCTAACGTCGTCAACAACCTGCCCGCGACGCTGGTGCTGCTGCCGCTGGTCGCGCCCGGCGGACCCGTGGCCATCCTGGCGGTGCTGATCGGGGTGAACATCGGCCCCAACCTGACCTACGTCGGCTCGCTGTCCAACCTGCTCTGGCGAGGCGTGCTGCGCCAGCAGAACGTCGAGGCCGGCGTCGGCGAGTACACCCGCCTCGGGCTGTGCACCGTGCCCACGGCCCTGACGGTGGCGGTGGTCGCGCTGTGGGCGTCCGCGCGACTGGTGGGAGCCTAATTTTTTGGGCGCGAGCAGACACAGAATCGCATGAATTGGCCCGGATTCGTGCGATTCTGCGTCTGCTCGCCGTGCTAATCGGTGTACCGAGCTCAGCCGCGATCGCCCGGTCCGGATCTGACGATCGACGCCAGTTCCTCGCGTGACTCGGCCCCCACCCGCTGGCAGGCCCGGTAAACGTGGCCCTCCACGGTGCGCACCGACATCACGAGCTTCTCGGCGATCTGACGATTGGACAGGCCGGCCACGACGAGTTCGACGACATCGCGCTGGCGACCCGACAATTTGAGACCCAACGGAGTCCGCAGCGCCGGCGTGTGCAGGCCACCGCATTCCTCGGCCAGTTCCCTGGCCAACGCCGCGGCGTAGAGCGCACGCTTGTGCTGCTGGCTTTCGGCGAACGCGACGGAGGCCTGCGCCCCCGCGTCGGCGGCCGCGGCCCGGTCACCGATACCCCGATACTTCGCCGAGGCCGCCAGCAGGCCCTCACCGTCCCCGGCCAGCAGGGCCTCCGCATGCAACGCGACGGCGTCGGCCAGCGGCAGCGACAACGCCTCGGCCAGCTCCCGGGCCCGCGCCGCCTGCGAGGCGTCGCCCCATTGAGCCGCGGCCTGGATGCAGGCCAGTTCGTGCGTGGGCTGGCCGCGGTCGCGGGCCAGGCGTCCCGCCTCCTGCACGGCCTCCACGGCCTCGGTCAAGCGGCCGCCGGCGGCCATCGCCCACCCGGTGGCCTGCGACAACGCGGTATGCATGAACAGAAAGTCGGGCGGCACACACGACCGCGCCGCGGCGGCGGCATCATTCGCCTCGGCCGGCTCGCCGAGCTTGGCGTGTGCCTCGGCTAACGCAAAGTAGCTCGCCGGCCGCAAACCCGTTCTGACGGCGTGTATTTCGGCCCCGGCAACCGCCTCGTGCACCAGCCGGGCCGCCTCGGCGACGACGCCGCGGGCCAGGTCGGCGTTGCCCAACAGTAAGGCGAGGTTGGCGTAGGCCAGACCGGGAACGTCACGCGCCGAGTCGGCTAATTGCCTTGCCGTGCTGACGAATTCGTCGATACGCCCGGTCAGCCGGCAGGCGCGGCCGTACACGGCGCCGAACCAGAACCGCATGTGCGACGCCTGAAACGACGTCGTCGCGCGTCGCAGTGCCTGCTCGGCCACGGCGGCGAGCTCATCGACCTGACCCAGCGCCCCCATGGCCATGATCAACGCCATCGAGGCAGACATCGCGTGAAAGTCCGGAAGATCAGGGAAATCAAGTGCAGCCCTTGCCTTTTCGGCTGCTGATTCGCACCGCGCCGAGACCGCGTCCAGGCAGGCGTGCACCGCCAAACGCTCGGCCATTTGCGCCGGGGTCTCTGGGCCCGCGGCGAGGCCTTCCAGGATCACCGCCGCGTCTTGGGGCTTGCTGAGCATCCAAATCAGGTTGTGTGCCCGCACGGTCGCCCAGTGATGGCCGTCGGGGACGTCGCCATCGACCATGTCACGCAACGCCGCCTCGGCCGGCTCGCCGCGCCCGAGCAACACCAGGTTCATCGCCCGCACCCCGGCCGCGCCGGGCGCACCGGCCTGCGTCGCGGCGGTGGCGAACCGGTCGGCGAGATCCAGGTCCAGCAGCGTCATGGCATGGCGCGCCGATTCCAGATACAACTCGGGGTCGGGGTCAAGATCCGACTCGAGGCGCAGCAGCGCCCGACGAACCGTGGCGTGCATGTCGGTGTCACCGTTTTGGGCCAGCCGTGTCGCCAGCCTGCCCCGGATTGCCGACAAATGCATCTCCCCGGCGCTTGCGCGGCGAAGTTCACCGAACAGCGGGTGCGCCAGCCTGGCCATCAGCCCGCCGCCGCTGCGCTCGACGCTCACCAGACCCATTTCCTCGGCGGCCGCGAGGTCACGCCGGGGCACCAGATCGCACAGCACATCGACGGCCAGCGGCTCACACTGCGACAACGTGTCGACCACCAACGCCACCCGCGGGCTAAGCCGACTCAGCTGGCACCCGGCCGCGTCGGACAGGTGCACCGAGACCGCGACGTCGCCGTCCCACACCCACACCCCGGCCGATCGGCGCATCCGGCCGCCCGCTACCTGATCGGCCAGCAACTGCCGCAGGAACAGGGCGTTCCCGCCGGTCAGCTTCCGGAACCGGGCCGCGCTACGCGCATCGACCGGGCCGCCCAGCGTGCTCTCGATCACCTCGCGCGTTGCCGCGGGCGAAAGCGGTTCGAGGTCGAGCCGAGCCAGCAGCCCGTCCTTCCACAAGGCCGTCACGGCATCGGGTTCCTCGCTGCCCGTGCGCACTGTGACGAGCAGGCGTGCCCCGCCCGACTGCGCCAGCTGATGAACGACGATTGCGGACAATCCGTCCAGCAGGTGCGCGTCATCAACCCCCACCACCACCCGACCCCGACGCTGTTGCGCGACAAACGAATTGATCACGCGTCGCACGTTGGCCAGCGGATCCGACATCGCGTCGCCCAACGCGCCGATGAATGCCCCCAGGGGCAGCGCACGCGCCGATTCGGTGCCGACGATCCATTTCGTGCACTCACCCGACGCCTCGGCCCGCCGCAGCACCTCGCGGGCCAGCCGGGTCTTGCCCACACCGGCCGCCCCGGCGATCACTACGCCGGAATTTTTGCCAGCACCGCTCAGGGCGCGGCGGACGATGCCCAGCTCGCTATCACGTCCCGTCAGCGGTTCGCCGCTGGTCACGTGGCGACTATATCCGTGTACCGGATCGCTGCACCAGTATCGGGCCGCAGACAATCGGCGTGTCTATGAGTTTGCGGTGACGCGATGCGCGGTCCGCGCCCGGGTGACGTAACCGACTACGCTATCGCCGCCCGGGCCCGGCCGTGAGCATGGCTTTCGTCAGGTAGGGATTCGACCAAGGCGGTGGGCTATGGCCAATATCAAGGCCAACATCAAGGCGAAGATCGGCAAGCACGCGGTGGTGTTGGGAGCGAGCATGGCCGGTCTGTTGGCCGCGCGGTCGCTCGCCGACTTCTTCGACACGGTGACGGTGGTGGAACGCGACCCGCTGCCCGACACCGGCACCGCTCGCCGGGGTGTGCCCCAGGGCCGGCACTTGCACGCCCTGTTGGCCCGCGGCGCACAGGTGATCGAGGAGATGTTCCCCGGTGTCCTCGACGAGTTGGTCCTCGACGGAGCGGAGTACTTCGACGGCGGGGATCTGTCGCGGCTGTACTACGACGTGGGCGGGCACCTACTAGCACGCAGCGGCAGCGCGGCCTCGTTTACCGCCTACAGCGCGACCCGGCCCTTCCTGGAGGATCACGTCCGCGCGCGACTGCGCTGCGTTCCCGGCGTGACCCTGCTCGACGAGCACTACATCGCGGCGTTGAACTCGACGCCCGACCGCCGCCGCGTCACGGGCGTAAGGGTCGTCAGCCGCCGTACCGGGGAGCCCGCCACGCTGACCGCCGATTTGGTCGTCGATGCCACCGGGCGCGCCGCTCGCACCCCGACGTGGCTGGACGGCCTGGGGTACGAACGCCCGCGCGAGGATCGTGTCGCCGTGCAGCTGACCTACGCGAGCCAGGCGCTGCGCATGGGCGGATGCGCCGCACGAACTCGGTTTCCTCGTCGGGATCGTGCCGGGCAGGCCCAGAGGCATCGGCCTGCTCCACTGTGAGAACGACACCTGGCTGGTCACCGTGATGGGCATAGCCGGTCAGGAGCCGCCCTGTGACATCGCGGGAATGTGCGACTTCGTCGAGGGCTTCGCACCGGCCCACCTGCTGGCCGCGGTGCGAAGCGCCGAACCCGTCGGGGAGCCGGTGCGGCACCGGATGCCGTGCAGCCGGTGGCGCCGCTACGACAAGATGCGTCGCTTCCCGGAAGGGCTGCTGGTCATCGGCGACGCGATCTGCAGCTTCAACCCGATCTACGGCCAGGGCATGACGGTGGCCGCGCTCGAGGCCTTGGCACTGCGTAACTGCTTATCCCGTGGCACAAGGGATTTGGCACGGCGCTTCTTCCGCGCCGCGGCGGTGCCGATCCGCCAGGCGTGGGAGCTGTCGGCCAATCCCGACCTCTCCCTACCCGAAATCGACGGCACACCATCGCTGCTCACGCGGCTGCTTAACGTGTATGTCGACCGCGTGCTCACCGCGGCCGAATACGACACCGCCGCAGTGGATCAGTTCGTCAGGGTGACCTCGCTCGTCGACCCGGCCACCCGGCTGCTGCGCCCGGGCATGCTTTGGCGCGCCGGGCGCGCCAAGCGCAACCGACAGCGCCACGGCATCGACGAGCGCACGCTGTGGCCGGCGCCCTGGCCGATAGCGTGGCCCGCTAGCCGGCGGATGCTGCGAATAAGGCCGACTCACCGCTGGGGAGCACCCTATTGTTAGGCGCGATGACGGCCGCGTTGGCCTGCACGAGGTGCGGCTCAGACTTGCGGCCAACCGCGAAGTTCTGCGACGAGTGCGGATCACCGACGGCGGTCCCCGGCGGGGCGCCGGCGGAGTACAAACAGGTCACGGTGTTGTTCGCCGATGTGGTGCATTCGATGGACATCGCCGCCGCGGTGGGCCCGGAGCGGTTGCGCGAGATCATGACCGAGCTCGTTATGAACGCGGCGGCGGTGGTGGGGCGTTACGGCGGCACGGTGGACAAGTTCACCGGCGACGGCATCATGGCGGTGTTCGGTGCACCGGCCGCTTTGGAAGACCACGCGCTGCGCGCGTGTCTGGCGGCGCTGGGCATTCAGGAAGAGGTCAACCGCCTCGCCGCAGAGGTCGAACGCCGCGACGGTGTCGACCTGAAGCTGCGGGTGGGCCTGAACTCAGGCCAGGTGATCGCCGGCGAGATCGGTTCTGCCGCTTTGGGTTACACCGCCATCGGCGAACAGGTGGGGATGGCTCAGCGGATGGAGTCGGTCGCGCCGCCCGGCGCAGTGATGCTGAGCGAATCGACGGCGCGGCTGGTCGAGGGCACCGTGCAGTTGGGGCCGGCCGCAGGTGGTGCACATCAAGGGCGCTGCGAGACCCCGGTGCCGGGGCGGCGGCTGCTGAGCGTGGCTGCGCAGCAGCAGCGGAACGCTTCCTCGTACACGACTTTGCTCGGCCGGGAGTGGGAATTGACCGCGTTGGCGGCGATGCTGGATCGCTCGACGGGTGGGCGCGGGTCGGTGGTCGCGGTGGTCGGCCCTGCGGGCATCGGAAAGACCCGGCTCGACCGAGAGAAGCCGTCGCAGCTTGCGAAAGGATCGCGGCATCGAAGTGTTTTCGACCTTCTGTGAATCACATGCCACCGACATCCCATTCCATGTGGTAGCGCGGCTGCTGCGCGTCGGTCGGCCGGCTTGGCGGTCTGGACGATAAGACCGCGCGGGCACAGGTCCGTGCACAGTTTCTGGACGCCGATCCGCAGGACCTGGTGCTGCTTGATGACCTGCTGGGCATCGCCGATCCCGAGGTGGAATTGCCCAAGATCGACCCGGACGCGCGGCGGCGCGCGGTTGACCGCCCTGATCAACATCGGCTCAGCTGGCCCGGGGCGAACCGGCGGTGTTCGTGGTGGAGGATGCGCACTGGATCGACGAGGTCAGCGAATCCATGCTCGCCGACTTCCTCGCGGTGATCCCCCAGACCCCCTCGTTGGTGCTGATTACCTATCGCCCCGAATACCACGGAGCTTTAGCGCATCTCGCCTGGCGCGCAGACCATCGCCCTGACGCCGCTGAGCGACGCGGAAACCTCAAGGCTCGTGGCTGAACTGGTAGGCACCGATCCCTCCGTCGGCCAGATCGGCGAGATGATCGCCGGGCGCGCCGCCGGAAATCCGTTCTTCGCCGAAGAGATCGCCCGTGACCTAGCCGAACGCCGCGTGCTGGTCGGTGAGAGCGGCGGCTATGTCGTGCCGCACAGATGTGGCCGAGGTCAGCGTGCCGGCCACGCTGCAGGCGACCATCGCCGCGCGCATCGACCGGCTCGGCCCGGCGGCCAAACACACGCTCGCCGCCGCCGCGGTCGTCGGCGCCCGCTTCAACCGCGATCTGCTGGCCAGCCTGGAGGTCGACCCGGTTGTCGACGAGCTGATCAACGCCGAGCTCATCGACCAAGTCCGGTTCACTCCGCGCGCCGAATACGCGTTCCGCCATCCGCTGATCCGCACAGTGGCCTACGAATCCCAACTGAAGTCCGACCGCGCCCGATTGCATCGGCGGCTGGCGGCCGCCGATCGAAGCCGGCGAGCCGGAATCGGCCGAGCAGAACGCTGCGCTGATCGCCGAACATCTGGAGGCCGCCGGTGATCTACACGCCGCCTACGGCTGGCACATGCGCGCCGCAAGCTGGGCAACCAATCGCGACATCAACGCGGCGCGGCTGAGCTGGGAGCGGGCCCAGAATATTGCCGACGCATTGCCCGCCGAGGACTCCAACCGGACAACCATGCGCATCGCACCGCGCACCATGCTGTGCGGGACCGGTTTTCGAGCTCCACGTGAATGTGGCCGGCGCCCGCTTCGAGGAATTGCGGCAGTTGTGCGCCGCCGCCGGACGACAAGGCGGTCACTGGCGATCGCCATGGCGGGGCTGGTGGCCGATCACGCGTATCAGGGCCGCGATGCGCGAGGCTTCGCAACTGTCATCGGAAGCCATGGTCCCTAATCGAATCGCTCGGCGATCCCGACCTTGACGGTGGGTCTTTCCTTCGCGCTGATCTACTGCCAAGATGGAAAGCGCGGATTGGTCTGACATGCTGCGGTGGTCACAAAGGGTCATCGACCTGGCCGACGGTGACCCCGCCAAAGGTAACTTCATTTTCGGTTCCCCGCTGGCGCTCGCGCTCGCGTCGCGGGCTGTCGGTCGGTATTGCATGGGTCGTCCCGGATGGCGCGACGACATGCGGCGCGGCATCGCCATGGCTCGCGACAGCGACGCAATGACCTACGCCGGGGCGGTCACGCTACTCCTATGGCACCGGATTACCGACGGGAGCACTGAGGCCCGACGACCCCGCGGTGCGTGAGATCGAAGACGCTCGTGAGGACTGCCGAACGATCCGGCGATGATATCGCGCTGGCCCATACGCAGGTGACACTCGGCGTTGCGCTGGTGTACCGCCCAACGGCTTCGGAGCGCGACCGGGGGGCGCAGCTTCTGGCGGACGTCAGCGGCGTATTACTGCGCGACCAGCACAACATCGCCGATTTACCACTCGTCGAGGTGTATTTGGCACGCGAGAAGGCTCGGCACGGAGATCACGACGGCGCGATACCGCGCATGCGCGCCGCGATCGAAAGCCTGGCCCGCTCGGGACAGCTGCTGGGCTGGGGCATTCCTGCGACGGGTGTTCTGGTGGAGACCCTGCTTGACCGCGACGCCGACGGTGATGTGGCCGAGGCCGAGGCCGCGACCGAGCGGTTAGCGGTCGCGCCAGCTGATGACGGTCTGGTGATACGCGACGTCTGGCTGCTGCGACTACGCGCTCTGCTGGCGCAGCGCGCATGGCGATGCCGCAGCCTACGCGGAGTTAAGGGACCGCTACCGCGACATGGCGAATTCGCTTGCCTTCGAGGGCCATATCGACTGGGCCCACGCGATGCCGTGACCCTGCACTAACCCCGCTGATACGCCGGCGGCAGCGGCATGCCGAGTTCAGTCATCACGCCCCGCAACAGCGTCGGATAGTCGGTGATGATCCCGTCGACGCCGTCGGCGATCTGCTCGCGCATGGCATCGGCGTCGTTGACGGTCCACGGAATGACCTTGAGCCCCAACGAATGCGCGTGATCGACATACGGTTTTCCGGTGACCAGCTGGTACCTCGGCGAGACCATGTTCGCGCCTACCAGCAGCGCCCCGATCATCGGGTCGCCGATCGCGGCGGCGTTTTCACCGGCGACCCACGGCGAATCCGGCGCCCAGGTCTCTTCGTTGTACAAGGCCACCAACGGAATCGACGGCTCGGCCCGATGCGCCATGGGCAGGGTGCGCCAGTCGAAGCTTTGTATCTCCACGCGATCGACCTTGCCCGCCGACCGGACCGCGGCCAGTATCACGTCGACGAATTGTTGCGGGTCCGCCGACGCTCCCGGATGATCGGCCTCCACCTTGGTTTCGATGTTGTAGCGCACGCCTTCCTGATTGGGGGCCCGATACGAATCGGCAAGCGCGAAGACCTCGGGCAACGTCGCGATCTTGTTGCCCCGCACCACTTCGGCCCGGGGGAACTCGGCGAGCCGCTTGCCGCAGTCCAGCGTGCGGATCTGCACCAGGGTGAGTTCGTGCACCAGCTTTCCGGCGTAGGGATACTGTGGGTCGCCGGCGGACGCGGGCCCGGTGTCGGCGCATTTTTCGGCCTCGATCGTCGGGTCGTGCCACACCATCGGCTGCCCGTCCGCGGTGATCACGATGTCGAGTTCCAGCGTGCTGATGCCGAGTTCGAGCGCTTTGGCGAACGCGCGCAGCGATTCCTCGGTCGTCTCGCCGCGCCCGCCGCGATGGGCCTGCAGATCGAAACGCGAAGGTTCCGCGACTGCCGTCGGCAACGGCGAGAAAAACGTGACGGCCAGCGTCAGAACCACGGCCGCAAGACGGATCGCCAACGCCGTTAACGCCTTCGCTGGCGGGTGATTTCGGCGAGCACCACCCCGGCGGCCACCGAGGCGTTGAGCGATTCGGTGTCACCCGCCATCGGAATCGACACCACCTCGTCGCAGGTCTGCCGGACCAACCGCGACAGTCCCTTGCCCTCCGAGCCGACGACCACCACCAGCGGGTCGGTGCCGTCCAGGTCGTCGAGCGCGGTGTCACCGCCGGCATCCAATCCGATCACCCGTAACCCGCTGTCGGCCCAACCTGTAAGCGCCCTAGTGAGATTGGTGGCCCGCGCGACCGGAACGCGGGCCGCGGCCCCGGCGCTGGTGCGCCAGGCCACCGCGGTCACCGAGGCCGAACGTCGCTGCGGGATCAGCACGCCGTGGCCGCCGAACGCCGCAACGGAACGCACGATGGCGCCGAGGTTGCGGGGATCGGAGATGTTGTCCAACGCGACGAGCAGCGCGGGCGACGAGTCGGTAGTGGCGACCGCCAAAAGATCGTCGGGGTGGGCGTAGTCGTACGGGGGCACCTGCAATGCGATGCCCTGATGCAGGTGGTTGGTGGTCATCCGGTCCAGATCGGAACGCGGCACCTCCAGAATTGCGATGCCCAAATCGGCTGCTCGGGCGACGGATTCGGTGAGTCGCTCGTCGGCTTCGGTGCCAAGAGCGACGTAGAGCGCCGTCGCCGGTACATCGGCGCGCAGGCATTCCAGCACCGGGTTGCGGCCGAGCACCAGTTCGGTCTCATCGGTGCGTTTGGCCGGCCGGCGCGAGTGGGAGTGGGCGCGCTTGGCGGCCGGGTGGTTGGGGCGCAGGTGCGCCGGCGGCGTGGGCCCGCGGCCCTCCAGGCCGCGGCGACGCTGGCCGCCCGAGCCGACGGTGGGGCCTTTCTTGGTGCCGGATTTGCGTATCGCCCCGCGGCGCCGCGAGTTACCGGCCATCTATTTGCCGTCACCGCCCAACGTCCACTGCGGTCCGTCGGCGGTGTCGGTGACCTCGATGCCGGCGTTCTTGAGGCGATCGCGGATCTCGTCGGCGAGTGCCCAGTTGCGTTGTCCGCGCGCCTTTTCCCGGTTCTCCAGTTCGGACTGCACCAGCACGTCGACGGCGGCCAGGGCGGCAGACGTCTCGTCTCGGGATTCCCAGCGTTCGTCCAGTGGGTCGCACCCCAGGACGCCCATCATCGACCGGATCGCGCCGGCCTGCTCGAGGGCGGCCGCGTGCTCGCCGGCGTCGAGTGCCCGGTTGCCTTCGGCGCGGGCTTGGTGCACCTCGGCCAGCGCGATCGGGACCGCCAGATCGTCGTCGAGCGCCTCGGCGAAGCGTGGCGTCCACTCCCCGAGTTCGACGGCGCCAACCCGAGTCCGGACGCGATGCAGGAATTCCTCAACTCCCACATAGGCTTTGACCGCGTCCTGCAGGGCGGATTCGGAGAATTCCAGCATCGACCGGTAATGAGCGCTGCCCAGGTAGTACCGCAGCTCAGCCGGCCGCACCCGCTGCAACATCGCCGGTATGGCCAACACGTTGCCCAGCGATTTGCTCATCTTCTCGCCGCCCATGGTCACCCAGCCGTTGTGCAGCCAGTAGCGGGCGAACCCGTCCCCGGCGGCGCGGCTCTGCGCGATCTCGTTCTCGTGATGCGGGAATACCAAATCCATTCCACCGCAATGGATGTCGAACTCCGGCCCAAGATAGGTACGGGCCATCGCCGAGCATTCCAGGTGCCAGCCCGGACGGCCGCGACCCCACGGCGAGGGCCACGACGGCTCGCCGGGCTTTTCGCCCTTCCACAAGGTGAAGTCGCGCTGGTCGCGCTTGCCGGTCGCCACGCCCTCGCCCTGATGGACGTCGTCGATCCTGTGCCCGGAAAGCCGGCCGTACTCCGGGTAGCTGAGCACGTCGAAGTACACGTCGCCACCGGCCGCGTATGCGTGGCCCGTCTCGATCAGGCGATCCATCAGTTCGACCATCTGGGTGATGTGCCCGGTGGCCCGCGGCTCCGCCGACGGCGGCAGGACGTCCAGGGCGTCGTAGGCGGCGCTGAACGCACGCTCGTAGGTGGCCGCCCACTCCCACCACGGCCGGCCCGCCGCGGCGGCCTTGGCCAGGATCTTGTCTTCGATGTCGGTCACGTTGCGGATGAACGCGACGTCGTAGCCCCGCGCGACCAGCCAGCGGCGCAGGATGTCGAATGCCACCCCGCTGCGGACGTGTCCGATGTGCGGCAGCCCCTGAACGGTGGCGCCGCAGAGGTAGATGGAAACGTGCCCGTCGCGCAGCGGAACGAAATCACGCACGGCACCGGCCGCCGTGTCGTGTAGCCGCAAGCTGGCGCGATCGGTCACGACGTGCCAGCTTACCTGCTAGTTCCGATTTGCCCGGCCACCCCGCGGGCCTACCCGACGGGGACCAACAGTGCCGTCGCGATGGCGGCCAGCCCCTCGCCGCGCCCGGTCAGGCCCAGCCCGTCGGTGGTCGTCGCCGAGACCGATACCGGCGCCCGCAGCAGATCCGACAACAGCTGCTGCGCCTCGGCACGACGTGGACCCACCTTCGGCCGGTTGCCGATCACCTGCACGGCGGCGTTTCCGACCCGGTAGCCGTGCCGCGATATCAGGTCGACGACGTGGCGCAGCATGTCGGCGCCGCTGACGCCCGCCCAACGCGGATCGCCTACCCCGAACACCTCGCCGACATCCCCCAGCCCCGCGGCCGACAACAGCGCATCACAAAGCGCGTGCGCCCCCACGTCACCGTCGGAATGACCGGCACAGCCGTCGGCGCCGGCGAACAGCAGCCCCACCAGCCAGCAAGGTCGGCCGGGTTCGATCGGGTGCACGTCGGTGCCGACACCGACCCGTGGCAGCTCGGTCACCGACGCACGATCGCTTGGGCCAGCAACAGATCGAGCTGGGTGGTGATCTTGAACGCCATGGGGTCGCCCTCGACCACCTGAACCTGGCCGCCGAGCTGCTCGACCAGCGATGCGTCGTCGGTGAAATCGGCGTTGCCGGCGCGCTGGTAGGCGCGCAACAGCAAATCGGCGGCGAAGCCTTGCGGCGTCTGCACCGCCCGCAGGCCGGCCCGCTCCGGTGTGCCCAGGACCACCCCGTTGGCGTCCACGGCCTTGATGGTGTCAGACAGTGGCAGCGCGGGCACGACGGCGTCGTGACCGCCCCGCAACGCGTCGAACACGCGCACGATCAGCGCCGGTGGTGTCAGCGCCCGGGCGGCGTCGTGCACCAGCACAAAGTCGGGGTTACCCGAGAGAGCCGCCAGCGCCAGGCTGACGGATTCGGCGCGGTTCACCCCGCCGGCCACGACGGTGGCCTTGTCACCGAGGATCAGTTTTGCCTGGTCGGCAAGGCCGGGGGGTACGGCGACCACGACGGTGTTGACGACCCCCGATTCCAGCAGGCCGTCGACCGTCCGTTCGACGAGGGTTTTCCCCTCGAGTTGATAGAAGGCCTTGGGTACACCGGCGGCCAGCCGCTCCCCCGACCCTGCGGCGGGGACCAACGCGACTGCCGTGCTTGACGCGCCCGATCCCCCGACCACTAGAGCCTCAGGGCCTTCAGGAAGCGGCGGCCAGAACCTCGTCGAGGATGGTCTCCGCCTTGGCGTCGTCGGTGCTTTCGGCTAGCGCCAGCTCACCGACCAGAATCTGCCGGGCCTTGGCCAGCATGCGCTTCTCGCCCGCGGACAAGCCGCGTTCCTGGTCGCGGCGCCACAGGTCGCGCACCACCTCGGCCACCTTGTTGACGTCGCCGGAGGCGAGCTTCTCCAGGTTGGCCTTGTAGCGGCGGGACCAGTTCGTTGGCTCTTCGGTGTGCGGCGCGCGCAACACCTGAAAGACCTTGTCGAGGCCCTCCTGGCCAACGACGTCGCGGACGCCGACGTACTCGGCGTTATCGGCGGGTACTCGAACTGTCAGGTCTCCCTGCGCCACTTTCAAGACGAGATACTCTTTTGGTTCCCCTTTGATGGTCCGGGTTTCGATCGCCTCGACTAACGCAGCACCGTGGTGTGGATAGACAACGGTGTCGCCGACCTTGAAGATCATCTGATTAGAGCCCCTTTCGTTACTTCATCCTATCACGGCGGCCCAAGGCTCGCGGAACAACTGTGCAGGTCAGGGGCACAACACGGGCAGACTAGGGGTTGACAAGCGGAGCGAGACGTGCAATGCGACACATTACCAACGTCGTTGTTTGCCCCCGCGCCTACCCCGCCCAGCGACTGCTTACCTGGTCTGGCGCCCTGCGCTACCGCCGTCGGGACGTTCCTACTACTGTGCATAGTTGCGTAGAGAACCGCCGTCGTGATGGCGCGAGCCGACCAGGAGGCATTGAGTGAATCGCTTCGAGATCCGCCTCCCGAATCGACGTTCGGGCCTGGCCGCGCGGGCCATCGTCGCCGGTCTGGTCGCCTTGCTCGCCGCCTTGCTCAGCGGTTGCGGAGCCGGCCAGATCTCGCAGATGTCCGACCAGGAACCCGCCGTCAACGGCAACAGGGTCACGATCAACAACGTGGCGCTGCGCGACATCCGCATGCAAGCCGTGCAGACCGGTGACTTCCTCCGGCCGGGCCGGTCGGTGGACCTGGCGGCGGTGGCCGTCAACCAGTCGCCGGACACCGCGGACCGGCTGGTGGGCATCACCAGTGACATCGGCACGGTGACGATCGGTGGCGACGCTCGACTGCCCGCCGCCGGGACGCTGTTCATCGGCACGCCCGACGGCCTGAACGTGGCGCCGGGCCCCGTTGGCGCCAGCAATGCGGTCAGGGCGACGGTCGCGTTGACCAAGCCCGTCACAAACGGCCTCACGTACAACTTCACGTTCAATTTCGAGAAGGCGGGGCAGGCCAGCGTGATGGTCCCGATTTCGGCCGGATTGGGGCCCCACCCCGTCTAACCGGCTCGTCGGGCCTGGTTTGTCGGACCCGCCCGATACCGTCGTGGCGTGCCAAATGCGCGTTCCCAATACCGCTGTTCGGACTGCAGCCATGTCACGGCCAAATGGGTGGGCCGCTGCCTCGAGTGCGGAACTTGGGGCACCGTTGGCGAGGTACCGGTCCTCAGCGCCGTCGGTGGTGGCCGTCGTTCGAATCCGACTTCGGGCCGGGCCGGGCGAGCCGTTCCGATCAGCTCCATCGAGCCCAATGTCAGCCGGCACCGCTCGACGGGCATGGGTGAACTCGACCGGGTGCTCGGCGGCGGCGTAGTGCCGGGCTCGGTCACGCTGCTGGCGGGCGATCCGGGCGTTGGTAAGTCCACGTTGTTGCTCAAGGTCGCCCATCGCTGGGCACAATCGGGCCGAAGGGCCCTGTACATCTCCGGGGAGGAGTCGGCGGGCCAGATCCGGCTGCGCGCCGACCGGATCGGCTGCGGCGGTGACGAGCTCTACCTGGCCGCCGAATCCGACCTGCACACCGTGCTGGACCACATTGCGGCGGTCCGGCCCGCGCTGGTCATCGTGGACTCGGTGCAGACCATGTCCACCACCGGGGCCGACGGCGTCGCCGGCGGGGTCACGCAGGTGCGCGCGGTAACCGCCGCGCTGACCGCGGCCGCGAAGGCCAACGATGTTGCCCTGATCCTCGTCGGCCACGTCACCAAGGACGGGGCCATCGCCGGACCGCGCTCGCTGGAACATCTCGTCGACGTGGTGCTGCACTTCGAGGGCGACCGCAACGGTTCGGTGCGGATGGTCCGCGGGATCAAGAACCGCTTCGGCACGGCCGACGAAGTCGGGTGTTTCATGCTGCACGACAACGGGATCGAAGACGTAGCCGACCCGTCGCACCTCTTCCTGGATCAGCGGCCGGCACCGGTCGCCGGCACCGCGATCACGGTGGCGCTGGACGGAAAGCGACCGCTGATCGGCGAAGTCCAGGCGCTGCTCGCTGGGAACGCCTCCAAGCCGTCCGGCGGCTCTCCGCGCCGCGCCGTCAGCGGCATCGACCACGCCCGCGCCGCGATGATCACCGCCGTGCTGGAAAAGCACGCCAGGTTGGCCATCGCCGTCAACGACATCTACCTGTCCACCGTCGGCGGCATGCGGTTGACCGATCCGTCCGCGGATCTCGCCGTGGCGGTAGCGCTCGCTTCGGCGTACGCGAATCTGCCGCTACCCGCCACGGCGGTGGTGATCGGGGAGGTGGGGCTGGCGGGTGACCTGCGGCGGGTCGTCGGGATGCGACGGCGGCTGGGCGAAGCCGCACGCCAGGGATTCAATATTGCGCTGATCCCGGACGGTGATGACCCCCGAGTCGACATCGTGCCGGCGGGCATGCGCGCGCTGCGCGCACCCACCATCGTCGAGGCGCTTCAGCACGTGATCGACATCGCCGACCACCGCGGCGGTAGGCCCGCTGGACCCCCACGGCTGGACGCATAGGCCAACGCGCCGCAGAATGACAGGCTGTGACCCGTCCGACCCTGCGTGAGACCATCGCCCGCCTGGCGCCGGGCACCGGGCTACGGGACGGGCTGGAGCGAATCCTGCGCGGCCGCACCGGCGCGTTGATCGTGCTCGGCAACGACGAGAACGTCGAGGCCATCTGCGACGGCGGCTTCGCCCTCGACGTCCGGTACGCGCCAACCCGGCTGCGCGAGCTTTCGAAGATGGACGGCGCGGTAGTGCTGTCCACCGACGGCAGCCGCATCGTGCGGGCGAACGTGCAATTGGTTCCCGATCCGTCGATACCGACCGACGAATCGGGAACCCGCCACCGCTCCGCGGAGCGGGCCGCGATCCAGACCGGCTACCCGGTGGTCTCGGTCAGCCACTCGATGAACATCGTCACCGTCTACGTCGGCGGGGACCGCCATGTGGTGGGAGATTCGGCGACCATCCTGTCCCGGGCCAACCAGGCCATCGCCACGTTGGAGCGGTACAAGACCAGGCTCGACGAGGTGAGCAGGCAACTCTCGCGCGCGGAGATCGAGGACTTCGTCACGCTGCGCGACGTGATGACGGTGGTGCAGCGACTCGAGTTGGTCCGGCGCATCGGCCTGGCGATCGACTACGACTGCGTGGAACTGGGCACCGACGGGCGCCAGTTGCGGCTACAGCTCGAGGAGCTGCTGGGCGGCAACGACATCGCCCGGGAACTGATCGTGCGCGACTATCACGCCAGCCCGGAGCCATTGTCCGAAGCGCAGTTGACCGCCACCCTCGACGAGCTGGACGCCCTGTCGGATACCGAACTGCTCGACTTCAATTCGCTGGCAAAGGTTTTCGGATATCCGACGACAACGGAGGCGCAGGATTCGGCGCTTAGCCCGCGTGGCTACCGCGCGATGGCCGGCATCCACCGGCTGCAGTTCGCGCACGCGGATCTGTTGGTGCGGGCCTTCGGAACGCTGCAGGGCCTGCTGGCGGCCAGCGCTAACGACCTGCAATCGGTGGACGGCATCGGCACCGTGTGGGCCCGCCACGTGCGGGAGGGGCTGTCGCAACTGGCGGAGTCGACCATCGCCGACCACTGAGCTGACGGGCGCTGGGTGGGGCTCGGTTAGCCCGCCGGACCAGGAGCCGGTGCGATACCTGGCGGTGCCTCCGGCGGCGGCGCCAGCGCGGGCTGACCCGGCACCGGCCCGG
Organism: uncultured Actinomycetota bacterium; assembly: GCA_963703795.1. Lineage (GTDB taxonomy): Bacteria > Actinomycetota > Actinomycetes > Mycobacteriales > Mycobacteriaceae > Mycobacterium. The sequence continues at coordinate 221,076 of CAVPFT010000019.1, forward strand.
GCGGCGGTGGCGGCTGGTTCAGGATGAACGGCAGCGGCTGCGAGCGCAGATTGCCCAGCTGGACGACGAGGCTGTAGGTGCCCGGCCCGATCGCCGGCCGCGGCAGCGGGCAGTGCGGCGACGACCCCATCCCCGTCCAGGTCACCGCCGTCGTCACCTGCTCCCCGGGCGTGAAGGTCTTGATCAGGGTCTCGTTGGACGGCGCGCAGTCCAGGTTGGACCACAGCCGCTGGTTGTCCAGGGAGTAGACGTACGCGGCAAGGACCGCGGCCCCGACGTCGCGTTTGCAGGACACCAGCCCGATGTTGGTGACGACCATGGTGAATTTCGGCTGGTCACCGATGAAGTACTGGGGCGCGTTGGTCAGGCCCTTGACGGCCAGGGTCGTATCGGGGCAGTCATCGCCCTCCTTCAGCACCGGCGGCGGCTGCACCGCGGCGGTCGGCGTGACCGTCTCGGGGTTTTGCCCCTGCGGTGGCGCCACCGGGGAGGCGCCTTCGGGCCCGGCCGACGGAGGCGCCTCGGGTGCGGGCGAGCCTGGCTTGCTTTGAGCGGAGTTGGGTTTACCGGCGTTGGCAGGTTTGGCACCCGCGGTGTTGCCCATGAAAGCGATGACCGTGGCGACGGCGATTCCGATCACGACGACCGCAACACCGATGGCCAGGCCTCTGCGCCGCCAATAGATCTCGGTCGGTAGCGGGCCTCGCGGTTCCATATCCAGCACGTTCACACCGTAAGCCCAGGTCACGTGGATTTGTTTGACCCGCCTCGGCGTGTCGCCCTGTTTGCGGGGCAACCGCCGTGTAGTGCCGACGCGGAAGTCGGCGGTTATTCGCCAATATCCCCGACGTGGTCGACCAACGCCGCCTTCCCGTCGGCGAGGTGATAGGTGACGCCCGCGACCGCCAGCGTGCCCGCGGACACCCGCTCCGCGATGGCTGAGGAACGCGCCACGAGTTGTGCCACCGTCTCGCTCACGTGGCGTTCCTCGAACTCGTCGACGCGGGTCAGGCCATCGCGACGGCCCAGCAGGATCGACGGCGCAACCCGCTCCACCACGTCCCGCACGAAACCCGCCGGTATCGCGCCGTCGTCGATCGCTCCGATGGCGGCCTTGACCGCACCGCAACTGGTGTGACCGAGGACGACGATGAGCGGCACGTTAAGCACCACTATCGCGTACTCGATGGAGCCCAGCACCGCCGAATCAATGGCCTGTCCGGCGGTGCGAACCACGAACACGTCGCCCAGGCCCTGATCGAAGAGAAGTTCCGCGGCCACCCGGCTGTCCGAGCAGCCGAAGATGACAGCGGACGGCGTCTGGCCGGCGGCCAGGCTGGCCCGATGATCGACGCTCTGGCTGGGATGCTCGGGCGTGCCGGCGACGAATCGTTCGTTACCCTCTTTGAGTGCTTTCCACGCTGTTGCCGGGCTGGTTTTGGGCATGGCACTCATCTTGCCGCACCCGCGGATGAACGTCGCGGCAAACGAACTCATCGATTGGTACGACCGGGCGCGCCGTGACCTGCCTTGGCGAGAACCCGAGGTCACGCCGTGGCAGATCCTGGTCAGCGAGTTCATGCTGCAGCAGACGCCGGTGGCCCGGGTGCTGTCGATCTGGCCGGATTGGGTGCGGCGCTGGCCGACCCCGTCGGCCACCGCCGCGGCCAGCGCCGCCGACGTGCTGCGTGCGTGGGGCAAGCTGGGCTATCCCAGGCGAGCCAAGCGCCTGCACGAGTGCGCCACCGTCATCGCGCGCGACCACGACGACGTCGTTCCCGACGACGTAGAGACCTTGCTGAGCTTGCCGGGCATCGGCAGCTACACGGCGCGGGCCGTGGCCTGCTTCGCCTACCGCCAACGGATACCGGTGGTGGACACCAACGTGCGCAGGGTGGTGGCCCGTGCCGTGCACGGCCTGGCCGACGCCGGCACGCCCTCCGCGGCGCGCGACCACGCCGCCGTCTCTGCGCTGCTGCCGGATGACCCGAATGACACTGTGGCGCCAAAGTTCTCGATTGCCCTGATGGAACTGGGCGCCACGGTATGCACAGCGCGGGCTCCCCGATGCGGATTGTGCCCGCTTAGCGAGTGCGCGTGGCGGCGCGCCGGTTATCCCCCCGCGGAAGGACCGGCCCGCCGTGTTCAGACCTACGCCGGGACCGACCGTCAGGTCCGCGGGCGGCTGCTGGATGTATTGCGCGCCAAGGATTCTCCTGTCACCCGGGCCGAGCTGGACGTGGCGTGGCTGACCGATGGCGTCCAGCGTGACCGGGCGCTGGATTCACTACTCGCCGACGGCCTGGTCACCCGGACGGTCGACGGCCGGTTCGCGTTGGCCGGCGAGGAGTAGCCGGAGCGTTCGAGTGATCAGCGTGGCGCTAAGAAAGACTCGACCGCCTCGCGATATACCTCTGGTGCTTCGTCATGGATCAGGTGGCCGGCCTGCGGAACGTGCAAATACGTTGTCGGAGAACTGGTTTTCGTCATCGCGCGCATCTGCCCCGGCGGCGTCACCGAGTTGCCCGCCTCGATCAGCAACGCCGGCGCCCGCACCGCCATCCAATGCGCCCAGAAATCCCTGGTGCCCCATTCAGCGGCGATCTCGATCCATCGCGAGGTGTGCCCGTGCAACCGCCAGCCGCTCTCGGTGCGGTCGAAGGCGTCCAGGAAATAGCGTCCGGCAACGGGTCCGAATTCGTCGAATACTTGTTCGGCGGAATCGAATTCGACCGGGAGCGCGTGCAGCCAGGGTTCCCATGGGCCCGTGGTGCGGCCACTGAAGTCCGGCGCCATGTCCTCTAGCACCAGCGCCGACACCAAATCCGGACGCTCCGCGGCGAGGCACCAGGAGTGCAGGGCACCCATCGAATGCCCGACCAGCCTGGCCGGCGCCCCCAGCGCGGTTACCGCCTCGGCCAGATCCGCCACGAACCGTTCGGTGCTGATCGGGTGTGGATCGTCGACGTCGCGACCCCGGTGCCACAGCGCGTCGTAGGTGTACACCGTGCCCAACCGGGTCAGCCACGGTAGCTGACGTGACCAGGTGGTGCCCCGTCCCATCAGGCCATGCACCAGCACCAACGGCTCGCCTCGTCCGCCATGGCAGGTCAACAGATCGCCGGGCATAGCACCATCTTGCGTGGCCCGCCCCGCATCGTCGCCGGGCGGGGGGCGCGGTAACCTGGCGGGATGCCAGTGGTGAAGATCAACGCAATCGAGATACCCGCCGATGCTGGCCCCGAACTGGAGAAGCGGTTCGCCAACCGCGCGCACGCGGTGGAGAACCAGCCCGGTTTCCTCGGCTTCCAGCTGCTGCGTCCGGTCAAGGGTGAGGACCGCTACTTCGTGGTGACACACTGGGAGTCCGATGAAGCATTCCAGGCGTGGGCGACCGGCCCCGCCATCGAAGCCCACGCCGGACACCGAGCCAACCCGGTGGCGACGGGCGCGACGCTGCTGGAGTTCGAGGTTGTGCTCGACGTTGCCGGGAACGACCAGACTGGTTAGCGCGCGGCCGGCGCGGCGCCGTCTGGCCGCGTTGGGCGCCGCCGCGGCACTGGTCGCGGCCCTCGCGCCGGGCTGCGCTCCCTCCCCCTCCCCACCCGCGAACGCGGCGAACACGGGGCGGGGAATCGACACCAGGACCCCTCCAGGTCTGCGGGCCCAGCAGACCATGGACATGCTCAACTCGGACTGGCCCATCGGGCCGGTCGGCGTCGGCACCCTCGCCTCCCCCGACCAGGTCAGCTCCATCGAGACCACCATGGAGGGGCTGTGGTGGGACCGTCCGTTCACCCTCGACGCCGTCGACATCCGCGCCAGCGCGGCGACGCTGCACCTGATCTCCTCTTACGGTGCGCGACAAGACATCCGGGTACACACCGATGACGACGGGCGGGTCGATCGGTTCGACGTCGACACGCAGGCACCGAAAATCAACTCGTGGCACGATGTTGACGCCGTGCTGAGCAAAACCGGCGCCCGCTACTCCTATCAGGTCGCCAAGGTCGACGGCGGTCACTGCGACCCGGTGGCGGGCACGAATGCCGACGAATCACTGCCGCTGGCATCGATTTTCAAGCTATATGTGCTGCACGCCCTGGCGGGTGCGGTCAAAAACGGAACCGTGTCCTGGGACGATCAGCTGACCGTCACCGACAAGAGCAGGGCGGTCGGCTATTCGGGCGTGGAACTGCCTGCCGGAGCACATGTTTCGGTTCGCAAGGCCGCCGAGAAGATGATTGCCAACAGCGACAACATGGCCACCGACTTGCTGATCGACAGGATGGGCACGCACGCCATCGAGGAAGCGCTCGTCACCGCGGGCCATCACGACCCGGCCAGCATGACGCCCTTCCCCACCATGTACGAGTTGTTCTCCGTCGGCTGGGGCCAACCCGATCTGCGCAGCCAATGGAAGCAAGGATCATCGCAAGTCCGTGCCCGGCTGCTGGCGCAGGCGAATTCCACTCCCTACCAACCCGATCCAACCCGCGCCCACATACCCGCCTCGACGTACGGCGCGGAGTGGTACGGCAACGCCGAGGACATCTGCCGAGTACACGCGGCGCTGCAGGCCGACGCGGTCGGCGCGGCCGCACCGGTAAGGCAGATCCTTTCCGCGGTGGCGGGGATCCAGCTGGACCGGAACGTTTGGCGGTATGTCGGCGCGAAAGCCGGTGGCCTGCCGGGTGATCTGACATTCAGCTGGTACGCCGTCGACAAAACCGGGCAACCGTGGGTGGTCAGCTTCCAGCTGAACTGGCCGCGTGATCACGGGCCGACCGTAACGGGCTGGATGTTGCAAGTCGCCAGGCAGGTCTTCGCGCTCGTCGCGCCGCAATGATCATTACAGCCGCAGCGTCCAGTTCCCTTTCCGGAAATGCAGGACGGTGCGACTGACCGGTGCAATGTCTATGCGCCAGAACGACTTCGGGGGCATGTCGAGAGCCCCCAGTATCGCCGCCCGGATCACCGCCGGATGCGTCACGGCAACCGTGGGCGACGCGTCGTGGGTCAATGACGCCAGCCATCCGGCCACCCGTTCGATCAGGTCGACGATCGACTCACCGCCGTGCGGCGCCCGGACCGGATCGGTCAGCCACATCTCGAGGTCGGCGGGGCCGACGGCCCGCAGGGTCTGCCCACACCACGCTCCGCAACCGAGGTCGGCCAACCGTGGCTCCGTCGTGGTGTGTAAGCCGAGCAACTGCGCGGTTTGACGGGCACGTTCCTCGGGTCCGGCAAGTTGACGGATGCCGCTGTTGATATCAAGCCGCTGAATAGCACCAGCCGCTTTGGCCTGTCGACGGCCGATGCGATTCAGCGGTTCGTCGGCGGGAAAACGCCCGGCCGCCATGGCATCGGTCATCGCGTGCGACACCAAGGTCACCCGGTTGACCTCGGTCACGCCGCGAGGCTTTGTGGCTGTCCGCTCTCGGCCCGCTCCCCCAGCAGCCGACCGGCCAGCGTCGCAAAAACGAAGCCGATGGTCGTCCAGAGCACCAGCTGTGTGCCCAGTGAAAGCAACCTGAATTCGTAGAGAACGTCGGCGGGAAAGCCCGGATAGATGATCGCACCCGAAGCGTCGCGCAGCGGTTGCGGCGTCTCGTCCACGGTCGGCAGCAGCGCCATCACCACGGCGATCGCCACCAGGTAAGCCCCGGCGGCGAGCAGCCGTCCGTACCACGGGCCGAACCGTGCCGTGAGCCGCCGGGCCAACCACACCGCGGCGATGGCCAGCACCACCGACGCCAGCACCATCGCCAGATACCATCCGGTACGCATTCCGATGGTGTCCGACTGACCGACAGCCGGTGGATTGGGCGGGTACTTGACGAACGGCACCAGGTAGACCGCGCCGAACGCCGCCGCGGCCAGAAGCGCCGAAAGTTCCCGTGGCCCAATCTGTCTCACCCGCGCGAAGACGACGCAGAAAAGCACCGCGAACAGCGCGCCCATCGCGACACCGAAAATCAGCACACCGAAACCCAGCCCGACGTTGGCCTGCACCCCGCGGGTGAACAACTCGGCGCCATGCTCGTGCACGCCGTTGGCTTGCTCGGCGCTGGTTCTGCCGTCCTCAAAAGCGATCGCGCGGCCGATGACGGGCTCGGCGCACAGGCGGGCGAATGCGAACGCCAGCACCGCGCCCACCACGCCGGCCAGGAGACCGCGTGCGATCAGACGCTTCTCCACGCTGCCGGCTCAGTGGCAGGGGAAGCCGAGCAGATGGCGCGCGTCGTGGACGAACTCGTGCACGTGGGAGTCGCTGCCGAACAGCGACACCGCTCCCTGATCGACGCCGAGGAAGTAGAGGGCCAGCAGCGACAGGAAGGCGGTTGCCGCCAACCAGAGCGCGGCATTTGCGGCCGACAGATCCACCGACCGAGTGCGGCTGCCAGTTGTCTGGGGGGTTGACACAGGTGACTCCTTCTGGGGCTAACGCGTCCCGCTTGGGGATGTCGACGAGCTTCGGGTCTGACTTTGGACAGTGGCGCGACCGTTCTGAAGTTCACCGGATTCCGTTGCCCGTCGAATGGTCAGTGTAGACCGACGATCAACCTTGCGGCGCAGAGCCGCCGTAGCCGAGTTGGCTCGCGGTGCGGGCCCTTCTGTGTCGGCGCAGCAAAAACGGGCGGTGGTCCCGTCAGAGACCAACCGCCCGTTTTCGCTGATCGCTCGCTACTCCGCGTCCGGCCCGGCGCCGCCCGCGCTGTGCGCGCCGGCCTTGGCCAGATCCGGCTCGGCCGGCGGCTTGCGGGTTCCGATGAACGTGAACACCGCGTCCTCGACGGACCCTTCTTCGCCGTCCCAGTTGTCCACGTCGACGGTGACGATCTGTCCCGGCCCGATCTCATCGAAGAGGATCTTCTCGGAGAGCTGGTCCTCGATCTCGCGCTGGATTGTCCGCCGCAGCGGACGGGCACCCAACACCGGGTCGAAGCCTCGCTTGGCCAGCAGCGCCTTGGCCTTGTCGGTCAGCTCCAGGGCCATGTCCTTGCTCTTGAGCTGGCCCGCGACCCGGCCGATCATGAGGTCGACCATCCGGATGATCTCGTCGCGCGTCAGCTGGTGGAAGACGATGACTTCGTCGATGCGGTTGAGGAACTCCGGCCGGAAGTGCTTCTTCAGCTCGTCGTTGACCTTCTGCTTCATCCGCTCGTAGTCGTTGTCACCGCCGCCCTTGGTGAAGCCCAGGCCGACCGGCTTCGAGATGTCGGAGGTGCCGAGGTTGGACGTGAAGATCAGCACGGTGTTCTTGAAATCCACCGTGCGGCCCTGGCCGTCGGTGAGCCGGCCGTCCTCGAGGACCTGCAACAGGCTGTTGTAGATCTCCTGGTGCGCCTTCTCGATCTCGTCGAACAGCACGACCGAGAACGGCTTGCGCCGCACCTTCTCGGTGAGCTGGCCGCCCTCCTCGTAGCCGACGTATCCCGGCGGGGCGCCGAACAACCGCGACGCGGTGAACCGGTCGTGGAACTCGCCCATGTCGATCTGGATGAGCGCGTCGTCGTCGCCGAACAGGAAGTTGGCCAGCGCCTTGGACAGCTCGGTCTTACCGACACCGGACGGGCCGGCGAAGATGAACGAACCCGACGGCCGCTTGGGGTCTTTCAGCCCGGCGCGGGTGCGGCGGATCGCCTTGGACACGGCCCTGACGGCGTCCTCCTGGCCGATGATCCGCTTGTGGATCTCGTCTTCCATGCGGAGCAGCCGGGTGGTCTCGGCCTCGGTGAGCTTGAACACCGGGATGCCGGTCCAGTTGCCCAGCACCTCGGCGATCTCGTTGTCGTCGACCTCGGCGACCACGTCGAGATCGCCTGAACGCCATTGCTTTTCGCGTTCAGCGCGTTGGGAAACCAGGGTCTTCTCCCGATCCCGGAGGCTGGCCGCCTTCTCGAAGTCCTGGGCGTCGATCGCCGATTCCTTCTCGCGGCGCGCGTCGGCGATTTTCTCGTCGAACTCACGCAGGTCCGGCGGCGCGGTCATCCGGCGGATCCGCATCCGGGCGCCCGCCTCGTCGATCAGGTCGATCGCCTTGTCGGGCAGGAACCGGTCGTTGATGTAGCGGTCGGCCAGGGTGGCGGCGGCCACGATCGCGCTATCGCTGATCGACACCCGGTGGTGGGCTTCGTAGCGGTCGCGCAGGCCCTTGAGGATCTCGATGGTGTGCTCCACCGTCGGCTCCCCCACCTGCACCGGCTGGAAGCGGCGCTCCAGGGCGGCGTCTTTCTCGATGTACTTGCGGTACTCGTCGAGCGTGGTGGCCCCGATGGTCTGCAGTTCGCCGCGGGCCAGCTTGGGCTTCAGGATCGACGCCGCGTCGATCGCGCCCTCGGCGGCACCGGCACCGACCAGCGTGTGCAGCTCGTCGATGAACAGGATGATGTCGCCGCGGGTGTTGATCTCCTTGAGCACCTTCTTCAGGCGCTCCTCGAAGTCACCGCGGTAGCGGCTGCCCGCCACCAGCGACCCCAAGTCGAGCGTGTAGAGCTGCTTGTCCTTCAGCGTCTCCGGGACCTGGCCGTGCACGATGGCCTGCGCCAGGCCCTCGACGACGGCGGTCTTGCCGACGCCGGGCTCGCCGATCAGCACCGGGTTGTTCTTGGTGCGCCGGCTCAGCACCTGCATCACCCGCTCGATTTCCTTCTCGCGGCCGATGACGGGGTCCAGCTTGCCTTCCATCGCGGCGGCCGTCAGGTTGCGCCCGAATTGGTCGAGAACCAGTGACGTAGAAGGCGAGCCGGACTCACCTCCCCGACCACCGGTGCCGGCCTCTGCGGCCTCCTTGCCCTGGTAGCCACTCAGCAGCTGAATCACCTGCTGACGCACCCGGGTCAGCTCGGCGCCCAGCTTGACCAGCACCTGGGCGGCCACGCCCTCACCCTCGCGGATCAGGCCCAGCAAAATGTGCTCGGTGCCGATGTAGTTGTGGCCCAGCTGCAGCGCCTCGCGCAAGCTGAGCTCGAGAACCTTCTTGGCGCGCGGGGTGAACGGGATGTGCCCCGACGGCGCCTGCTGGCCCTGGCCGATGATCTCCTCGACCTGGCTGCGAACGCCCTCGAGCGAGATCCCCAGCGACTCGAGCGACTTCGCCGCGACGCCCTCGCCCTCGTGAATCAGGCCCAACAAGATGTGCTCGGTGCCGATGTAGTTGTGGTTGAGCATCCGGGCCTCTTCTTGCGCCAGGACGACGACCCTGCGGGCACGGTCGGTAAATCTTTCGAACATCGGTGGTTACCTGCTCTTCCTCACCATCGGTACAGCCTTGGGCATCGCGTACCTGCCATCCACTGTAATGGTCGGGCTGCCTGGGTTCCTAACGTTGCGGTGTCTGGCTCTTCCAGGCCACATAACCCGTTACGACTACAGCCCCAACAGGTAAACGAGGAAAACCACCAAAGCGTTTCCCGCGTCGGTCGGCAATCATTTCGCCGCCAGCGAAAAATGAGTGTGACCGGCGCCCAGACTTCGGTGCCCGGGCGCCGGTTTGTCAGGTCGCGGCGTGGAATGCGTCGATCACGTCGGCCGGGATGCGGCCACGAGTGGACACGTTGTGCCCATTTCGGCGAGCCCATTCCCGGATCGCGGCGCTCTGCTCACGGTCGATCGCGCCACGTCCGCGTCCCGAAGCGGACCGCCCACGCCGCCGACCGCCGACACGACGGCCGGCCGCCACCCACTGCTTCAAATCGTTGCGCAGTTTCGTTGCATTCTTGGACGAAAGGTCAATCTCATAGGTCACACCGTCAAGCCCAAATTCCACGGTTTCGTCGGCCGCGCCCGAACCGTCGAAATCATCGACCAAGGTGACGGTCACTTTTTTTGCCATTAGCTCACCCTCGCGTTTCGTCCTGAACAGTTGCTGAGTAGTTTTGATTCACTCCCCGGGCACCAATCTGCCATAACCGGACAGCATACTCAATACGGGCGGACGAAGTAACTCAGCCGGAGTGCGGCCGAACAATCGGGAACAAAACTGTCTCTCTAATTGACAGCCCGGTCAGAGACATCAACAACCGATCCATACCCATTCCGGTTCCGGTGCACGGCGGCATCGCATACTCGAGCGCGGTGAGAAAATCTTCGTCAAGCACCATCGCCTCGTCGTCGCCCGCGGCCGCGGCCCTGGCTTGTTCGGCGAACCTCTCGCGTTGCACGATCGGATCGTTTAATTCCGAATACCCGGTGGCCAGTTCTACTCCGCGAAGGTAAAGGTCCCACTTCTCGGTGACGCCGGGGATGCTGCGATGCTGGCGGGTCAAAGGCGTTGTGTCGACAGGGAAGTCCTTGACAAAGGTGGGCGCCGTCAGCGCGTTGCCCACCGTGTGCTCCCACAGTTCCTCAACCACTTTGCCGTGCCCGTAGCCACGGTCGTCGGGAATCTCTATGCCGAGCCGATCCGCGATGGCACGCAGCCGCTCGACCGTCGTCTGCGGTGTGATCTCTTCACCGAGCGCCGCCGACAGCGACGGATACATTTGTATCGATGCCCATTCTCCGTCTATGTCGTAGACGCTGCCGTCGGGCAGCGGCAGTTGTCTGGTTCCGATGGCCTCGTCGGCGACCTCTTGAATAAGCTCACGGGTGACGACTGCCGAATCGTCATAGGTTCCGTAGGTCTGGTAGGTCTCCAGCATCGAGAATTCCGGAGAATGCGTCGAATCGGTTCCTTCGTTTCGGAACACTCGATTTAGCTCGAAGACTCTGTCGAATCCACCGACGACGCAGCGCTTGAGGAACAGTTCCGGCGCGATCCGGAGGTAGAGATCGATGTCCAAAGCATTGGAATGCGTGATGAACGGCCGGGCCGCCGCACCGCCGGCCAGGGTCTGCAACATAGGGGTTTCGACTTCGAGAAAGCCGCGTCGTTCCAGTGAGTTGCGTATCGCGCGGATTACGGCGATTCTCTGGCGGGCCACCGCGCGCGCTTGAGGGCGCACGATCAGGTCGACATACCGCTGCCGCACCCGCGATTCTTCGCTCATCTCCTTGTGCGCGACGGGCAGCGGCCGCAGCGACTTGGCCGCCATCTGCCAGGAGTCGGCGAGGACCGACAGCTCGCCGCGTCGTGAGCTGATCACGTTGCCGTGCACGTAGACGATGTCGCCGAGATCGACGTCGGCCTTCCAGGCGTCGAGCGCAACTTGGCCGACCTTGTCGAGGCTGATCATCACCTGCAGGCTGGTGCCGTCGCCGTCCTGGAGTGTCGCAAAGCACAATTTTCCGGAGTTGCGCGCAAAAATCACCCGGCCCGCTACGCCGACGACGTCATCGGTCGCGGTGTCGATCGGTAGGTCGGGATGGGCGGTGCGCACCTCGGCCAGGGTGTGGGTGCGCTCGATGGCAACCGGATAGGGGTCACGCCCCTCCGCCAACAGGCGATCCCGCTTCTCCCGCCGAATCCGGTACTGCTCGGGAAGGGCAGCATCGGTTTCCGGCGGGTCAGCGTTCACGACGTGCCAGCTTAAAGGACAGGGCATCGAGCCTGCGCTGACCGCATCGAACCTGCGCTGACAGCTTGGTAATCGGCGGGGAAGCCGCCGTGGACGCAGGCTCGACGCGGAAAACAGAGATCGTCAGCGGATCGTCTTCAGCCGCCCGCGTTGGGCTTCCCGGTTGCGTTCGAAGACCAGCCGCAGGCCCTGCAGGGTCAGGTGCTCGTCGTAGTGGTTGACGGTGTGCAGTTCGGCCAGCAGCAGCGGCGCGGTGTGGCCGGTGGCCACGATCGCGACCTGATCAGCGCCGGAGAAGCCCTCCACGTCCTCGCGGATGCGTTCGACCAAACCGTCGACCAGCCCGGCGAACCCGAACACCGCTCCCGCCTGCATGCATTCGACGGTGTTCTTCCCGACCACCGAACGCGGGCGAGCCAATTCGACCCGACGTAGTGCCGCGGACCGGGCCGCAGCGGCGTCCGAGGAAAGCTGCACACCGGGGGCGATGGCGCCGCCGAGGAACTCTCCCTTGGCCGACACCACGTCCACGCAGATCGAGGATCCGAAATCGATGACGATGGCCGCCTTACCGAACTTGTGAAACGCCGCCAGGCAGTTGACGATCCGGTCGGCACCCACCTCTTTCGGATTGTCGACCAGCAGCGGGATGCCGGTTCGCACCCCCGGCTCGATCAGCACATGTGGAACCGACGGCCAGTACTGACCGAGCATGACCCGCACCTCGTGCAGCACCGATGGGACGGTCGACAGCGCGGCGGCGCCGGTGAGCTGCTCGGAATCGTCGCCGATCAGGCCGTCGATGGTCAGCGCCAGCTCGTCCGCGGTGACCTCCGACTCGGTACGAATCCGCCACTGCTGCACGACTTTTGCATGCTCCTTGGATCCGGATAGCAGTCCGACGACGGTGTGTGTGTTGCGGACGTCGATGGCCAGCAGCACGGCTACCGCACGCCGATCCGCGGATCAAGCAGCTCCGCCGCGTCGGCGGGCACGAAGGCCGGATCGTGACCCAGGTCGATCGGCTTGTTCTCGGTGTCGACGAACACGATCCGCGGCCGGTAGGCGCGCGCCTCTGCGTTGTCCATGGTCCCGTACGCGATGAGGATCACCAGATCGCCCGGGTGGACGAGATGCGCTGCCGCGCCGTTGATTCCGATCACGCCGGTGCCGCGCTCGCCCGTTATCGCATAGGTGACCAGCCGGGCACCGTTATCGATGTCCACGATCGTCACCTGTTCGCCCTCGAGCAGGTCCGCGGCGTCCATCAGGTCGGCGTCGATGGTCACCGAGCCGACATAATGCAGGTCGGCCTGCGTGACGGTGGCACGGTGGATCTTCGACTTCAGCATCGTCCGTAACATCAGTTCCTCCAATGCGATTCAGGGATACGATTGCCGTCCGGCCCGACAGGTGCCGGCGTTGCTCCGACTTCAAGCGAGATGTTGTCCAGCAGCCTGGTGCTGCCCAGCCTGGCCGCGACCAGCAGCCGGGCCGTTGCGTTGGGCTGCACCGGACCGAGCTCCGGGTCGCGCAGCTCGAGGTAGTCGACCGTCAGTGCGGGCATCGCGTCGAGCACAGCGCGCGCCGCGGCCAGCGCGGCCTCCGCGCCCTCGTGCGCGGCGTGCGCCGCGGCCGTCAGCGCAGCCGAAAGTGTCACGGCCACTTGACGTTGCGTCGGGTCTAGGTAGCGGTTGCGCGACGACATCGCCAGTCCGTCGGCTTCCCGCACGGTTGGCACCCCGACCACCTGCACGTCGACGTTGAGGTCGGCGACCATCTGCCGGATCATCACCAGCTGCTGGTAGTCCTTCTCGCCGAAGAAAATCCGGTCGGGACGCACGATCTGCAGCAGCTTGCACACGACGGTCAGCACCCCGCCGAAATGCGTTGGCCGCGCGCGGCCTTCGAGTTCGGCCGCCAGCGGACCGGGGTGCACGGTGGTGCGCAGGCCGTTGGGATACATGTCCGCGGCGGTTGGCGTGAACACGATCTCGACGCCCTCGCCGCGCAACATCGCCAGGTCGCTGTCGAGGGTGCGCGGGTAGGCGTCGAGATCCTCCCCGGCCCCGAATTGCAGCGGGTTGACGAAGATCGACACCACGACCACCGAGCCGGGGACCCGTTTGGCGGCGCGAACCAGGGTGAGGTGCCCGTCGTGCAACGCGCCCATGGTGGGCACCAGCATCACCCGGCGGCCGGTGTGGCGCAGCGCGCGGGTGACGCCGGCCACGTCACGCGGCTTCGGGTACACGTTGAGCTCGCCCGGGTTGAACGTGGGGGTCATCGCGCCAGCACCTCGACGACGTCCGCGGGCGCATGCGCGCGCCGGGCCGTCCGCAGGGCGTTCACCCGGTACGCCTGGGCGAGTTCCGGGTCAACGCCGGCCAGCGCGGCCAGATGCTCGGCCACCGCGGCCGCGTCACCGCGGGCGACCGGGCCGGTGAGCGCCGCCTGGCCGCGCCCCAGGGTGTTCTCCAGCGCCGCTCGGGCCAACGGCCCGACGATTCGTTCGGCGAGGCCACCCGGCTGGTCGTCGACGGTTTGTTGCCCTAGCAGCTCGCTGCCGCGCAGCGCGGCGCGCAACGCCTCGAGCGCATCGGCGACGACCGTCACGATGTGGTTGCCCGCATGCGCCAGCGCGGCGTGGTAGAGGGCACGGGCGTCCTCGCGGACACAGAACGGCTCCCCACCCATCTCGAGGACCAGCGACTGCGCGATCGCATACCCGACCTCGTCGGCCGCGGTGATCCCGAAGCAGGTGTCGGGCAGCCGGCTGATGTCCTCGTCGGAGCCGGTGAACGTCATAGCCGGGTGAATCGCCAGGGGTATGCAGCCGGGAGTCAGCGGGGCGAGGACGCCGACCCCGTTGGCGCCGGACGTGTGCGCCACGATCGTGCCGGGCCGCACCGCCGACGTCGCGGCCAGCCCGGACACCAAGCCGGCGAGTTCGGAGTCGGGAACCGCCAACAACAGCAGCTCAGCACCAGCGGCCACGTCCGGCGGCGCTGCCACCGGGGTATCGGGCAGCCGGCGGTGCGCCCGCTCCCGCGACGCGTGGGAGATGGCGCTGCACGCCACCACGACGTGATCTGTCCGCTCCAGCGCCACACCGAGCGCTGAGCCCACCCGGCCTGCCGAGATGATCCCCACCTTGAGCCTGGCAGGGCGCAAACCGTCGAACTGCACCATCGCAGACGACCTCACCTGTGTCTTCGTTCGTTCCGGTCCCACCCCGTGGGTACCGTTCGGTCACTAAGACTGTAGTCGATTTGTCAGGCACACCCAATGTGAGGAAGCTCCCAGCTCACCCCTCACGGCGACGACGACGCCCGCCTCCGGACGGATCGACCTGCAGCCGCGCCAAGAGGTCGGCAACCGACTGACCACCGCTCGGCGGGTCATCCTCCGGGCCGTACCGCTCCGCGAGCGGGTCGGCGCCGCGGTGCCGGGGTGCGGGCTCCGGCGCTGACGGCGGCGCCATTCGCGGTGGCGGCGGCGCGGCCGCAGGTGGCGGGGGTGGCGGCGGCGGGGGCTCGTTCGCCGCCGCAAAGTTGCGCACGCCATGGTCGCGGTACTCGGCCGAATGGCGCGCCCGCGCCCGGCGACCGGTGTCGCCGTATTCCCACGCGGGCGGCGCGGGCTCGACCGGCGAATCGTCGAAGAATTCGTCGGGGCTGGAATGGCGGGCGCGCGGCCGGCCCGTCGGCTCGCCGGACGGTGGCTGCGGAGGCAACCACTGCCCGTCCGCGGCCACCGGCTGCCAATCCTGCATTTGCGGTTGCGGTTGCGGTTCGGCGGCGGCGGTGGCGGCGGCTGCCGATGCAGAGGTTCGAATCGCGGCTCGGGCTCCGGCGGCCGCGCCATGTAGGGCGGCTCCTGGGAAACCATGTACGGAACCTCTTGCGGCACGTCGTATTGGTTTCGGACGTAATTCGGCGGGGGCGGAGGCGGGGGCTGCCGGGGCGGCAACAGCGGTTCCTCGGGCACGTCGATGATTCCGGAATCGTCGGCGGCGCCATTGCGGCCGGGCGGGTTGGCCGGGCGGGCCGATGTCACCCGATCGCTGGACACCCAATCGACGGGCGCGGCCTGGCCATTGCGTTCCCAGTCGCTGTACGCGCGGGTGGGTGGCGCCTCGGTCTCGAACGTCTCCAATGCCGGACGGTGCTGTAGGTCGGTGTCGAACAAGATCTCCAGGTGGGTCCGTAGTGCGCCCAGTTCGGCGCGTAGCGCGGCCATATCGTCGGCGGCCGCAGCGCGCAGCTCGGAGGTCAGCTCGCGACGCAGTTGGGACTCCACGGTCAGCTCGTACTCGCGACGAGCCGAGATTTCCCGGTCCAGCTGCAGGTCATAGACCAGCTTCAGGTCACGGGCCCGGGATTGATCCGCGTCGCTTTGACGGCGGTAGAGCACCGAAACGAAGGCGCCGGCGACTGCGGCCCACAGCGCCAGGATTACAGCGAGCTTGAGAAGTTTCACCTGATTGGTGAAAACCAGTGCGGAACTGGCCCCCATCGCGAGGACCAGCAACGCGGTCAAGAGCACCCACCCCGGCCTGCGGCCGCCGCGCCGGACCCGGGCGCCGCGGGACAGAACGGTCATGACCTGCACTGTACCTTTGCGAGGTCACTGCGCGTGTCGCACGACTCCGGCGATTCTCACCCGGTTAATCGGATCGTCGGCTACGGTTAGGTGTTTTCCGCACCATCGGGATGCTCTGTGGGATCCTGCGGAGACTTGCAGCAATGTTGCAGCCACAGCCCGGCAACGACCAGCGCCAGCGCGCTGACGGCGGCAACGACCGTCCCCGCGGTGTCCTCGGCGGCGACCCGCAGCCATGACCGCCGGGGCAGGAAGTACACCAGCACCCCGATCCACCAACCGAGCACGAGTGCACCCACCCAGGCCGACGCCTTGGCTACCATCACGCTGCGCGCCACCGCGAGCGGGTGCAACCAACCTGGCCCGGCACCGATTTCGCCATCGGTGATCTTGGCCCGCACGTAGCGTGCCCACAGCGCCTCGGCGATGGCCACACCGAGCAGCGACAACCCCGTCCACACCGTGATGGGCGGGAAAAACCGGTACAGCGAGATCACCAGCAAATAACCCACCACGGCGGCGCCGACGACCGCGGCCGTCAGGTCCCGCTTCCTGGTCGGTCCCATCAGGTTTCCGATCCCGGATCGAGCGTAAGCGTGGACAACCGAACACCGTCGCGGTCGGCCGGCTCCAGCTCGGCCAGCAGGCTCGCGACGGACCGTGACGTTCCGGCGACCGTCAGCCGAGCGTCCGGGTCGATGGCCAGCCACGGCACCAGCACGAAGGCCCGCAGGTGGGCCAGCGGGTGCGGCAGCGTCAGGTTGGGCTCGCGGGCGATCACTTCGGTCTCGCCGTGACAGGCGATCAGGTCGACGTCGAGGGTGCGTGGGCCCCAGCGCTCGCCGCGAACCCGGCCGGCGGTCTGCTCGAACTCCTGCGCTCGGCGCAGCCAGGCCCGCCCGTCGCACGCCGGGTCCTCGGCGATCAGCACGGCGTTCAGAAACGGTGCCTGCTCCACGCGGCCCCAGGGGTCCGTCACGTAGACCGGAGATACCGCCACTACCGCCTCGGCGAGCCCGTCGACGACCGACTGCAGCCGGGCCAGCCGGTCGCCCAGATTGGAGCCGATCGACAGCACCACGCGCGTCATACGGCCCCGCCCGCGGGGATCACCGAACCGCGACCGCCGCGCCGCGACCGCCGAACCACCACCGCGACGTCGGCGAACCGATGCGCGATCGGGGCCTGTGGCTTGTGCACCACCACCTCGACGGCATGCACCCGTTGGTCGTCCATTACCTTCTCGGCGATCTCGCCCCCCACGGCTTCGATCAGGTTGCGTGGGGGCCCGGCAACGATGTCGGCCGCCAGCTGGGCCAGCGCAGCGTAGTCGTAGGTGCCGGCCAGGTCGTCGTTGGCGGCGGCGTCGGCCAGGTCGATCCACACGGTGATGTCGAGGACGAAGTCCTGTCCGTTGGTGCGCTCGTGATCGAAGACTCCGTGTCGGCCACGAACTGTCAAGCCGCGCAACTCGATTCGATCAGCCATCGCATCCGGTCCAAGCCCCGACGACCTTGAGGGCATCGACCGAGGCCCGCACGTCGTGCACGCGCACGCCCCAGGCCCCGTACAGGGCGGCCAGTGCCGAAATCACCGCGGTCGCCGTCTCGCGCCCGTCGGGCGGTCGCGGCGCCCCGTCGGGCCCGGCCAACAACGTGCCGAGAAACCGCTTACGCGAGGCGCCCAGCAGTACCGGGATCCCGGTGGCGACCAACTGCGGCAACGCGTGCAGCAACGCCCAATTGTGTTGTCCCGTCTTGGCGAATCCAAGCCCGGGGTCGATCACCAGTTTGGCGGGATCGACGCCCGCGGCCACCGCGTCGTCGACGCTGGCGAGCAGCTCGGCGCGCACCTCGGCCACCACGTCGTGATAGCGCGGGGCCTCGTGCGGGCGGTCCGACGACACCGATCGCCAGTGCATCAACACCCAGGGCACGCCGGCCTCGGCGAGCAGCGGGGCCATCGCGGGATCGGCCCGTCCGCCCGACACGTCGTTGACGATCGACGCGCCGCTCTGCAGCGCGGCCCGCGCGACATCCGCGTGCACGGTGTCGATGCTCACGGTAATGCCCTGCGCGGCAAGCTCTTTGACGACAGGAACCACGCGGGATGTCTCGACCCGTGGATCGATTCGAACCGCACCGGGCCGGGTCGACTCGCCCCCGACGTCAACGATCCCCGCGCCCTCGGCGGCCAATGCCAGACCATGGGCGACGGCGTCGTCGGCATCGAGATAGCGACCGCCGTCTGAGAACGAGTCGTCAGTGACGTTCACAACACCCATAACCTGCACAGGCGCCGCCGGACTCACTTACGCAGGATGAGGTCGAGCGCCTCGGCTCGAGAAGCGGCACTGGTTTTGAACTGACCGCGCACCGCCGACGTCGTGGTAACGGCGCCGGGCTTGCGGACACCGCGCATCGCCATGCACAGGTGCTCGGCCTCGACCACGACGATCACCCCGCTCGGATCGAGCTTCTTCACCAGGGCGTCGGCGATCTGGCTGGTGAGCCGTTCCTGCACCTGCGGCCGCTTGGCGTAGAGGTCCACCAACCGGGCGATCTTCGACAGGCCGGTCACCCTGCCGTCCTTGCCGGGGATGTAGCCGACATGGGCCGCCCCGTGGAACGACACCAGGTGATGTTCGCAGGTGGAGTAGAGGGGGATCTCCTTGACGATCACCATCTCGTTGTGCTCTTCGTCGAACATGGTGTTCAGCACCGAGTCCGGGTCGGTGTAGAGCCCGGCGAACATCTCGCGGTAGGCCCGGGCGACGCGGGCCGGGGTGTCCTGCAAGCCATTTCGGTCCGGGTCTTCGCCGATCGCGAACAACAACTCGCGGATCGCCGCCTCGGCTCGTTGCTGGTCGAAGGCCCGGATGCGGCCAATCGCGGTGCGGGAATCCGGCCCCAAACCCGATAAGGCCATCGAATCCTCCGTTCGTCAGCCGTGGGCCGGCGGGTTGGACGGGCTCACCTCGTCGTCCGACTGGTCAGGCGACTTCTGAGCATCCTGGTCGGATTGAACGGGCGGTGGATAGGGCGGATACGGCGCCGGCTGCGGCCAGTGGGGCTGCGGCTGCGGGGGCGGTGTAGGGCTTGAAGCGGGCGGATACCACTGACCCGGCTGCTGTTGCTGCGGCGGCCATCCGGGCGCATGCCAGCCCGCCGGGGCACCGTAGTCGGGCTGGGTGGCGCCGTGCGGAACACCCTGATGTTTACCGGCCGCTTGATCCCCGTGAGAACCGTTGCCGCCGTGCGCATTTCTGTCGGCCTCTACTCGCGCGGCCTCGGCGGCCTGGCTGGCCCGTGCGATGGCCGCCTTGAAGGCCGGCTCGGGAACCGGCGGCGGCCACGGCTCGCCGCGCTCTATGGCCAGTTCGCCGGGCGTCTTGATCGGCGGTTTGTCCGACGGGATGCGGCCGCCGAAATCGTCGAACACGGTGAGCCGGGGCCGCTTTTCGACGTCGGCGAAGATTCCCTCCAGCTCGGGTCGGTGCAGGGTTTCTTTTTCCAGCAGCTGGCCGGCCAGGATGTCGAGCACGTCGCGGTAGTCGGTGAGGATTTCCCAGGCCTCGGTGTGCGCCGCCTCGATCAGCTTGCGGACCTCGTCATCGATGTCGCGGGCCACCTCGTGGGAGTAATCCGCCTGGGTGCCCATGGTCCGGCCCAGGAACGGGTCGCCGTGTTCGGTGCCGTATTTGACGGCACCGAGTTTGGAGCTCATGCCGAACTCGGTGACCATCGCCCGGGCGATCTTGGTGGCCTGCTCGATGTCGGAGACCGCGCCGGTCGTCGGCTCCCGAAACACCAGCTCCTCGGCGGCACGCCCACCCATTGCGAACACCAGTTGCGCGATCATCTCCGAGCGGGTCCGCAGGCCCTTGTCCTCCTCCGGCACCGCCACGGCATGGCCGCCGGTGCGCCCGCGGGCCAGGATCGTCACCTTGTAAACCGGGTCGATGTCGGGCATCGCCCAGGCCGCCAGGGTGTGCCCGCCCTCGTGGTAGGCGGTGATCTTCTTCTCCGTCTCGCTGATGATCCGGCCCTTGCGGCGCGGGCCGCCGATCACCCGGTCCACCGCCTCCTCCAGCGCCGCGCCCGTGATGACGGTGCCGTTCTCCCGGGCGGTCAGCAGCGCCGCCTCGTTGATGACGTTGGCCAGGTCGGCGCCGGTCATGCCGACGGTCCGCTTGGCCAGCCCCTCAAGGTCGGCGTCCGGGCCGATCGGCTTGCCCTTCGAGTGCACTTGCAGCACCGCACGGCGGCCCGCCAGGTCGGGGTTGGACACCGGGATCTGCCGGTCGAAGCGGCCCGGCCGCAACAGTGCGGGGTCCAGGATGTCCGGCCGGTTGGTGGCCGCGATCAGGATGACGCCGGCCCGCGGGTCGAACCCGTCCATTTCGACGAGCAACTGGTTAAGCGTCTGCTCGCGCTCGTCGTGGCCACCGCCCAGCCCCGCGCCGCGCTGGCGGCCCACCGCGTCGATCTCGTCGACGAAGATGATGCACGGGCTGTTCTGTTTGGCCTGGTCAAAAAGGTCGCGCACCCGCGACGCGCCGACACCGACGAACATCTCCACGAAGTCGGAACCCGAAATCGTGAAGAACGGCACCCCGGCCTCGCCTGCCACCGCGCGGGCCAGCAAGGTCTTGCCGGTCCCGGGCGGGCCATAGAGCAGCACACCCTTGGGGATCTTCGCGCCCAGCGCCTGATAGCGACCGGGGTTCTGCAGGAAGTCCTTGATCTCGTAGAGCTCCTCGACCGCCTCGTCAACGCCCGCGACGTCGGCGAACGTGGTCTTGGGCATGTCTTTGGAGAGCTGCTTGGCCCGCGACTTGCCGAAGCCGAAGCCCATCCGGGCGCCGCCCTGCATCCGGGAGAACATCACGAACAGCCCCACCAGCAACAGCAGCGGGAGAACGTACACGAGCAACTCGCCCAGGATGCTGCCCTGGTTGACCACCGTGTTGACCTTCGCGTTCTTGGCGTTGAGCGCGTTGAATAGCTCGACGTCGTATCCGCTGGGGTATTTGGTGATGACCTTGTCGGAGTTGTCGGTGTCGTTGTTGGCCTTCTTCAGGGTCAGCCGCAGCTGCTGCTCGCGATCGTCGATCTGCGCGCTCTTGACGTTGTCGCTGTTGATCTGGGCCACCGCCACCGAGGTGTCGACGGACTTATAACCGCGGGTGTCGTCGTTGAAGTAGAAGAACGACCAACCCAGCACCACCACGACAGCGATCGCCGTGATGGTGCGGATCAAGTTTTTCCGGTTCATCAATCATCGGCCTTGTCGGCCAGGTCCTTCCCCGATACACGAAGCTGGAAACGTCCAGGTTACCGCTAGTGGCGATCGCCAGCTCCGGCAGAGCCGGGGCGCAGCGGGTCGCCGCCATCCTGCCCAGACAACGACCGGCAGTTCCCGATGGGAGCAAACCGGGCACGCGGAATGTGCATCGTGGGCGTTGAGTGTGCACGTAGGGCGACGACACGCCGAGGAGGTCAACCCTGAGTGCACTCTGAAGCTCGGCTGACGACGTCTTAGTCGTAGTAGCGAGCTTCGACCACGTTGCCGTCCGGGTCCGCAAAATAGTATCCCTGCGGCGCCCACCCGCGGGCCCCATAGGTGGGGCTCAGCCGCGCGCTGGTGTCCACGCCCGCAGCCTGCAGACGCCGGTCCAGTGCGTCGTATTCAGCCTTCGACAGCGCCACGCACACGTGATTGACCGGATGCCCTGCACTGCCCTCGACTCCGGTGAACGACGCGGTGCCGGCGGCGTTGTCCCTCGGCAGCAGGTCGATGATCGAGTCCTCGCACACCCGCACGCTGGGGAACGGTGCTTGTCCGGCCTCGAACTCGTCAAACCGAACGGGCGTAAGCCCGACCACCCTCGTGTAGAAGTCCATCGATGCCCGCGGATCCTTCGTCCACAAGACGATGTGGTCCAACCGCATGCAACAATATGATCCGCGCCTCCCCCCGCGATATCTACTGCTAATTCCAATCAGGCCGAGCCCTTTTCAGCCCGGCGTCCTTGTGATTTGGTGGGACCGTGCCCTCGTCAACCGAACGGTTAGTAGACACCAATGGCGTCCAGCTGAAGGTGACCGAAGCCGGAGACCGGGGCGCCCCCGTGGTGATCCTGGCCCACGGCTTTCCCGAACTGGCCTATTCATGGCGGCACCAGATACCGGTTCTCGCTGAGGCCGGCTATCACGTGCTGGCGCCCGATCAACGCGGCTACGGCGGCTCTTCTCGCCCGGATGCGATCGAGGCGTACAACATTCACGAGTTGACCGCCGACCTGGTGGGCCTGCTCGACGACGTCGGCGCCGAGCGCGCCGTCTGGGTCGGTCACGACTGGGGCGCTCCCGTGGCATGGCATGCGCCGCTGCTGCACCCCGACCGGGTCGCGGCCGTCGCCGCGCTGAGCGTGCCGGCGCTGCCCCGCGCGCATGTGGCGCCGACGAAGACGTGGCGCAAGCTGTTCGGCGAGAACTTCTTCTACATCCTCTATTTCCAGGAGCCGGGAGTCGCCGACGCGGAACTCGATGCCGACCCGGCCCGGACCCTCCGCCGGATGATGGGCGGCCTGCGAACGTCGGGTGATCAGGCCGCGGGGATGCGAATGGTGGCCCCCGGCCCGGAGGGCTTCATCGATCGCCTGCCGGAGCCGGACCGGCTGCCGGACTGGCTCAGCCAAGAGGAGCTCGACCATTACATCGGCGAGTTTTCCCGCACCGGGTTCACCGGCGGCCTGAACTGGTACCGCAATTTCGACCGCAACTGGGAGACGACCCCCGACCTCGCCGACGCCAAAATCGCTGTGCCATCGTTGTTTATGGCCGGAACGGCCGATCCGGTGTTGTCCTTCACCAGCCGCGACCGCGTTTCGGAGGTGATCTCGGGGCCGTACCGCGAGGTGATGATCGACGGCGCGGGACACTGGCTGCAGCAGGAACGGCCCGACGAGGTGAACGCGACACTGTTGGAGTTCCTTAACGGATTGGAGCTACGATGAGCGCACCCCTGCGTTTCGGCGTCTTCATCACGCCGTTTCATCCCACTGGCCAATCCCCCACGGTGGCACTGGAATACGATATGGAGCGCGTCGTTGCCCTGGACCGCCTCGGGTTCGACGAAGCCTGGTTCGGCGAACACCACTCCGGTGGCTACGAGCTGATCGCCTGCCCGGAAGTGTTCATCGCCGCAGCAGCGGAACGGACAAAGCACATCCGGCTGGGCACCGGGGTGGTCTCGCTGCCCTACCACCATCCACTCATGGTCGCCGACCGCTGGGTGCTGCTGGACCACCTGACCCGCGGCCGGGTGATGTTCGGTACCGGGTCCCGGCGCCCTTCCGTCGGACGCGTACATGATGGGCATCGACCCGGTCGAACAGCGGCCGATGATGCAGGAATCTCTCGAGGCGATCCTTGCGCTGTTTCGCGCCGCGCCCGATGAGCGAATCGACCGCCATTCCGACTGGTTCACGCTGCGCGACGCGCAGTTGCATATCCGGCCCTACACCTGGCCCTACCCGGAGATCGCCACGGCGGCAATGATTTCGCCGTCCGGTCCGCGCCTGGCCGGAGCACTGGGCACGTCGCTGCTGTCGCTGTCGATGTCGGTGCCCGGGGGCTACGCCGCGCTGGAAACCACGTGGGAGGTGGTGCGCGCGCAGGCCGACAAGGTGGGCCGTGACGAGCCGGACCGGGCCGACTGGCGCGTGCTGAGCATCATGCATATCGCCGACAGCCGTGAGCAGGCGATCGATGACTGCACCTACGGGTTACAGGATTTCGCCAATTACTTCGGCGCGGCCGGGTTCGTCCCGCTGGCCAACACCGTCGACGGTGCCCAAACGCCGTACGAGTTCGTCGAAGACTATGCGGCCAAAGGCAATTGCTGCATCGGCACGCCCGACGACGCGATCGCGCACATCGAAGACCTGCTCGAACGGTCGGGCGGCTTCGGGACGCTGCTGATGCTGGGCCACGACTGGGCCTCGCCCGAAGCGACCTACCACTGCTATGACCTGATCGCCCGCAAGGTGATTCCGCACTTCAAGGGACAGCTGCAAGCGTCGCGGTCATCTCACGACTGGGCCAGAGGCAAACGCGACCAGTTGATCGGCCGCGCCGGAGAGGCCGTCGTGAAAGCCATCACCGAGCACGTCGAGGAACAGAAAGGCGCGGGAAGCTGATGCGCGCCGCGGTATTGCGAGACGGCCGCATGGTCTACCGGGACGACGTGCCCGAGCCGGTGCCCGAATCCGGCCAGGTGTTGGTCGGGGTGAAAGCGTGCGGGATCTGCGGTTCCGACTTGCATTTCGCCGCCCACGGCGCCGACGTGCTGGAGATGGGCGGTCGGATGGGCGGCGGCGCCGGGCATGAACCTCGACCTGAACCGCGATGTCTTCATGGGGCACGAGTTCAGCGCCGAGGTGCTCGAGGCCGGGCCGGACACCGAAACCCATCCACCGGGAACTCTGGTCACGTCGATTCCGGTGCTGCTGTCCGCCAAGGGGTTTGAGCCGATCGTCTACAGCAACAGCACGCTCGGTGGCTACGCCGAGCGGATGCTGCTTTCCGCGCCGCTGCTGTTGCCCATCCCCAACGGCCTCGACCTCAAACATGCCGCGTTGACCGAACCGCTGGCGGTCGGGTTGCACGCCGTCAACAAGTCGAATATCGCTGCGGGCGAGACCGCCCTGGTGCTCGGTTGCGGTCCGATCGGCATCGCCATCATCGCGGCCCTGCGCACCCGAGGGGTGGAAACCATTGTGGCATCCGACTTTTCGCCGAAGCGCCGCGAGCTCGCAAGCGTGATGGGCGCCCACCGGACGCTGGATGCGGCCCAGGGTTCACCGTTCGACAGCGTCAAGCCCGCGGTCGTGTTCGAGGCGGTCGGGGTGCCCGGAATCATCGACGACGTGTTGCTGCGGGCGCGCCCGGGCACCCGCCTGGTCGTCGCCGGGGTGTGCATGCAGCCCGACACCGTGCACCCATTCTTCGCGATTGCCAAGGAGATCAACGTGCAATTCGTCCTCGCCTACACCCCGGACGAGTTCGCCGACTCGCTGCGCGCGCTGGCCGAGGGCGAGATCGACGGCACCCCGCTGATCACCGGGGAAGTCGGCCTGGACGGGGTCGGCGCGGCCTTCGACGACCTGGCCGACCCCGAGCGGCACTGCAAGATTCTCGTCACGCCTTAGGGCTCTCAGGGGGTCGGCGCCCTCGTTACGTCGTCCAGTTCGCTTCCCAGGGCGGAGCGGCCGGGCCGGATCCGGCAGCCGGTGGGCCGACCGTGTTGCATCTCAAATGTCTTGGCTGTCAACACCATTTGATGGAGGCATTCTGAAGCTGATCGGTAACCCAAACAGGACGCAAGAATTTCGCAAGCGGTCGGCAGCAAACTAATGGCGCATTTCCCCTATGGGAGAAGCGAAGGAACGACCATGAACACCCCTCACACCTTAAAGCGGATCATTGCCGGAGCGCTGCTATCGGTCGGCCTCGCGGTGGCTGGTTTGGGGCTGGGCGCAGGTGCCGCCGGCGCAGACCCCGGCTACATAGATCCCGTTGGGCCGTACCACTGGTGCCCCGGGGGGAAACCCCTGAATGTCAATTGGGACCAAACTATCTGCCACACCTACTGGCGCGTCGCTACCGGGCACGGCAACGTGGGCGGCCCAGGCGATAGTCATAACAACCTTTGGGAGGGACCGAATCCACCGCGAGTACCTCTGGGTCCGTGCTTCTCCGGGTGGATTCCGTCCCCTTGCCCCGCCGGCTGACGACCATCCAGACGCCCCACGGCCGCTTCGTCGAGGTGCTGTTCGACGGTGCGCAGCGTGATGGGTTTGCGTGAGCTTCTCGGTGACCGCGGTGTGGGAGCTGGACTAGGGGCTCGTTAGTCCTGATAGACCCTGGGGTCCAAAGTTCCGATATACGACAGGTCGCGGTAGCGCTCGTCGTAGTCCAGGCCGTAACCCACCACGAAATCATTCGGGATGTCGAAGCCCACGTAGGCGATCTCGGCGTTGGCGCGCATCGCATCGGGCTTGCGCAGCAGCGTGCACACCCGCAGCGAGCGCGGGTGCCGCGATTTCAGGTTGCGCAATAGCCAGGACAACGTCAAACCGGAGTCGACGACGTCCTCGACGATCAGCACGTCGCGATCGTTGATGTCGCGGTCGAGATCCTTGAGGATTCGCACCACGCCCGACGACGACGTCGAGGACCCATAGGAGCTGACGGCCATGAATTCGAACTGCGTGGGCACCGGAATCGCGCGAGCCAGGTCGGTGACGAAGATCACCGCGCCCTTGAGCACGGTGATCAGCAGCAGATCCTGGCCGGTCGTGGCGGCAAGGTCGCGGTATTGGTCGCCGATTTCCTCGCCCAGTTCGGCGATGCGGGCCTGGATCTGCTCCGCGGTGAGCAGCACCGACTTGATGTCCCCCGGGTACAGCTCCACGGGCTGCGCGGGGGTGGTCGCCGATGGGGTCTGGGCCACGCCCACAGAGTGCCACGTCAGCGGGCGAATAACCAACGACAGCGCCTATTTACACAGGCTCGCGCCACAGTGTCAGCACGCCGTCGCGCCGCCCCGCCATCAGTCGCTCACCGCGCAATGAGGAGCCCACCGCCACCCCGCCCTGCCCACGCCAGGCGGTAACCAGCGTGTCCACGCCGCGAATCTGCTTGTCGGTCAACCCGGTCGCGCCCCCGACCAGGAGCCAGCCGCGGATCACCCGGCGGCGAACCGGGCCGGGCAGCGCGGCCAGCGCGCGGGCCGAAAGCCCGGAGCCCGCGGTCACCTCGGGCAGCGCCTGCGCGGCGAGCGTGTCGATCAGGTCGCCGTCCTCGCGCAGCGCGGTCGCGGTGCGGGCCAGCGCCTCGGCCACCCCGCCGCCCAGCACGTCCTCGAGAAGCGGCAGCACCTCGGTGCGCAGCCGGGTTCGGGTGAAGCGGCGGTCGCTGTTGTGCGGATCCTGCCAGGCGGTCAGGCCCAGTTCCCGGCACGCGGCGTGCGTCACGGCGCGCCGCACCCCCAACAACGGCCGGCACCACGGTGGATCGTGCGGAACCATCCCGGCGATCGAGCGCGCCCCGGAGCCGCGGCCCAGCCCCAGCAGCACCGTCTCGGCCTGATCGTCGAGCGTGTGGGCCAGTAGCACCGGGCCGTCGCGGTGGGCGCCCAGCGCGGCATAGCGGGCGGCGCGCGCCGCCGCCTCGGGACCGCCTTTTGGACCAAATGGGCTACCCACGCGCACCCGAAGCACTTGTGCGTCAACGCATCCCAAAGCGACCGCTTGTTTGCGCGCGGTCTCGGCGACGGCGGCCGAGTCGGGCTGCAGGCCGTGATCCACGATCAGCGCGGTGGTGGGCCGCAGCCCGGCCGCGACGGCGGCGAGCGCCAGCGAGTCCGGGCCGCCGGATACCGCCGCGCACCATCGCTCGTCGGTGACGAGATGGGGCCCGAGATAAGACCGAGCGAACGCTTCGACAGCCCTGCGCAGCTGCCCTACAGCACCCTGTCGATCCATCGCTGGGGGTCTTCGATTTCGGCGGGCAGCGGCAGCGTGTCGGGGCCCGACCAGACGGTGTTGAACCGCGCCATTCCCACCCGGCCCACCACGTGGTCGACGAACGCTTTGCCGCGGGTGTATTGGCTCAGCTTGGCGTCGAGGCCCAGCAGTGCGCGCAGCAGGCGCTGCAACGGCGGTTGCGTGCGGTGACGACGCTCGTCGAAGCGACGACGGATGGTGGCCACCGAGGGCACCACCATCGGACCGACCGCGTCCATCACGTGTTCGGCGTGGCCCTCCAGCAGCGTGCCGAGCATCAGCAGCTGATCCAGGGCGTTGCGCTGCGGTTCGGATTGCACGGCGCGCACCAGGCCGAGAATCCCCGATGCGTTGGGATCCGTTGCGGATGAGCCGTTACCGCGGTTGCGGACGAAGTCGGCGAGCCGGGCCGCCACCTGGCCGACGTCTTCACCGGCGTCCTGGGTCAACAGCTCCAGCGCCTGCGACATGTAATCCGTCAACCATGGGTTGGCGGTGAACTGCACGCGATGGGTCACCTCGTGCAGGCATACCCACAACCGGAAATCCGAAGGCGCTACCCGAAGTTGACGCTCGACGGCGATGACATTCGGGTACACCAGCAGCAGGCAGCCCGCTTTCGCTGCGGCGAACGGATCATACTGACCGAGGATCCCCGACGACACGAACGCCAGCACGGCACCCGTCTGCGCGCCGGTGATGCGACCGGTGAGAAACCCTCGCGGCCTTTCGCTTCCGTTGGTCATCACCCGCATCGACTCGGCCGCGGCGCCGATCCACTGCGGGCGATCGACGATGCGGGCCGGCGGAACGACGCCGTCGGTGACCAGGCCCGTCACGTCGCGCACCGGCGGTTCGGCTTTCGCGGCCGCACCCGTCAGCTCGTCGATCACCTGGCGGCGGGTGTAGTCGCTGGACGCCGGGCCCGGCCGGGCCAGCCGCTGGCCGACGGTGGCCGCGAAACGCCAGTCCACCGCGGTCCCGAGGGTCAGATTCGACGATTGCGTCATGTGCACCCGCACGACCAGAGCTTGGTGGCCAGGGCATCCACCGCGTTGCGGCCGTTCGGGCCGGCGGCGTTGGAGATGAACGCGAACGTGAGCACCCGCCCGCTGCGATCGGTCAGCACCCCGACCAACGAGTTGATGGCGGTCAGCGAGCCGGTCTTGGCCCGCAGCCAGCCGGCCGGGCCCAGGTTCGTGGCCGCGTCGAGGAAACGGTCGGCCAGCGTCCCGCTGCCGCCGGCGATCGGGAGCAGGTCCAGCAGCGCGCGCAACGGCGGCTGGTCCGGCCCGGCGGCCGCCTGCACCACACCGTCGAGCGTCTTGGCCGTCAACCGGTCGTCGGCCGAAAGCCCGCTGGAATCCAGCAGCGCGGCACCGGTGGTGTCGACGTGGGCGGTGCTCAACCGGTTGGTCACCGCGTCGACCGCCCCGGCGAAGCTCCGCGGCCGGTTGATCGCCGCGGCCACCTCGCGAGCGATGCATTCGGCCATCACGTTGTCGGAGTGGTCCATCATCTCGGATAGCCGCTGCACCAACGGCGCCGACTGCACCACCGCCAGCTGTCGGGCACCGGACGGCGCCGCCCCGGTCGTCACCGCGCCGGGATCCAGGCCGAGGCCCTTGGCCAGCTCCCGGCCGGCATCCAGGGCCGGCGTCTTGGACCGTCGAGAGTTGACCGTGGTCGGCTGGATCCGGCCGGCGTCGATCATCGCCGACTCGATCGGCGCGATGTCGCCGTTGTCGATGTCATTCGGATCCCAGCCCTGCGCAAACGTCGGTCCACTGAACGCCGTGGTGTCCACCTGCACCGCGGTCGGCGTCACGCCGCTGCGGCGAACCTGTTCGACCAGGTCACTGATCCGGGGTGCGCCCCGGTACCAGGTGTCCACGCCGGGCGGAGCCGCGGACAGGGTCGGATCGCCGGCACCCACCAGCACGACCGGCCCCTGCGGGTTCGAGCCACCGGCCACGACGCGAGTGCTGATCCGGGCCTGACGGTCCAGCGTCAGCAACGCGGCGGCCGCGGTCAGCACTTTGTTGGTCGACGCCGGCACCAATGGCACGTCGGCGGCAACCTGCCAAAGCTCTTTTCCGGTGCTGGCGTCGGTGATCCGACCGCCCAGCCGACCCAGGTTGGGGTCGGCGGCCACCGGCGCGAGGGTGGCCGCCACCGCAGGGGGGCTGGGTGTCTCGGCGGTGTCGGCGACCGGGACCACGCCCGGTTTGACCGTGGGCGGGCGCGGAGGCGGCACTGGGGCGTGCGCCGCGCCGGCGCCGTGGCCGCCCGTCGTGAAAAACGTTGCCGCCGCCACCACTGCGCCGACGAACGCCAGTACGGCCAATCCGATGAGCACTTGGGTGGATTTCCGTCGGCGAGTAGGACCCATCACTCTCCTGACTGTTTGAACCCATTCTGCCGAACCGGCCGCAATACCCCTCGACTAGGGTGATGCCCGACGTTAACTGCCTCACCCAGACTCACCCAGTTCAACCCAGTCCAACCCCTCGCGAAGGAGCCGGCGCGGTGCAATTCGACGTAACCATCGAAATTCCCAAAGGCCAGCGGAACAAGTACGAGGTCGATCACGAGACGGGCCGGGTGCGTCTGGACCGCTACCTTTACACCTCGATGGCCTATCCCACCGATTACGGCTTCATCGACGACACCCTCGGGGAAGACGGCGACCCGCTGGACGCGCTGGTGCTGCTGCCGCAGCCGGTGTTCCCCGGCGTGATCGTGGAGTCGCGTCCGGTGGGGATGTTCAAGATGGTCGACGAGGCCGGCGGCGACGACAAGGTGTTGTGCGTTCCGGCCGGCGACCACCGCTGGGACCACATCCAAGACATCGGCGACGTTCCGGAATTCGAGCTGGATGTGATCAAGCACTTTTTCTCCCAATACAAGGCCCTGGAGCCGGGCAAGTTCGTCAAGACCGCCAACTGGGTGGACCGCGCCGAAGCCGAAGCGGAGGTGCAGCGCTCGGTGGAACGGTTCAAGGCCCAGGGGCACTGACGCGCACTAACGCTTCCGGCGCAACCGCACCCCGCGTCGCGGTGGCATCCTGGCGATGTGACCCCGATGCTGCATTTTGCCGCCGGCTTCTGGTGGCTGATCTTTCCGCTGGGCGGCGCAATCGGCACGGGCCTCAAAGCGATCGCCGTCGCGAACGAACGTCGGGCCGAGCGCCGGCTGGAGCGCTACCGGTTGAAGCAGCAGGCCAAGATCGCCGTGGCCGAGGCATCCGGGCGCACGCGAAACGACGAGGAGAACGCCCGCCGAGAGCTCGCCAAACTCATTGCGGCGCATGACCGTACCGACGCCCGGTGGTTCGACTACGAAGTCGACATCGCCAAATTGCTGGACTTCCCACTGATGACCGACATGCGCGATCCGCTGACCATCGCGTTTCACCGGGCGAAACGGCAGGCCGACCTGTTGCGGCCGGAACAGCCCCCGGACGTGGAGGCCCTCGCGCGCGATCGGAGCGCGCGGCTGGAATACCGCGACGCCGTCCACGAGTACATCAGCGCGTTCGAGATCGCGGAGGCCGAGGCGATTCGCCGACGCCGCAGCGACTTTTCGGAAGACGATCAACAACGGCTGGCACGCGCCCAGCACCTGCTGCACCTGGCGCAAGACGAGGCCGCCACGCATGAGGAACGACAGAACGCCTACGCGCGGGCCCGCAAGGAGCTCGACGGGCTCATCGTGCTGCCGGCCCCGGCACGGGCCGGCATCGAACGGCGCATCGCCGGCCAGATCGAGGCATGACGAGCTCGCACGCACCGACCCATAGGCCGAACCGCTTAGTATTTTCAAATTGTGGCGATGCTGGCGATACATTGGGGCAGCCGGCCGAAGGCGCCGCCCCGGTGACAGAAGTCGGAGCCTCTCAGGGACCGGCCGCGCGGGGCAGCGTGGCTCGGGTTGGCATGGCCACCGCGCTGACCGCGCTGTGCGGGTACGCGGTGATCTATCTGGCCGCTCGTGACCTGGCTCCGCGCGGCTATTCGGTATTCGGGGTGTTCTGGGGGGCGGCCGGCCTCGTCGGCGGCGCCTCCACCGGCCTGCTGCAAGAAGCCACGCGGGAGGTTCGCTCGGCGAGCTACGTCAGCAACCTGGGCGCCGTCCCGGCGAGTCGTACCCACCCGATGCGAGTCGCCGCGATGGTCGGCGTGGCCGCGGCCGTCGTGATCGCCGGCAGCTCGCCGTGGTGGAGCGGGCGCGTATTCGTCGAAGAGCGCTGGCTGTCGGTGGGGCTGCTCAGCGTTGGGCTGGCCGGGTATTGCCTCTGCGCCACCCTGATGGGCCTGCTGGCCGGCACCAATCAGTGGGCCCAGTACGGGGCGCTGATGGTGACCGACGCGGTCATTCGGGTGGCCGTGGCCGCGGCGACATTCGTGATCGGATGGGGACTCACCGGGTACCTGTGGGCGACCGTCGCGGGCTCGGCGGCCTGGCTGATCCTGCTGGTCGCCTCGCCCGCGGCGCGCGCCGCGGCGCGCCTCCTGACGCTGGGCGGCACCGCGATCTTCCTGCGGGGCGCTGGCCATTCGATCACCGCGGCCGGTGCCAGCGCGATCCTGGTGATGGGATTTCCGGTGCTGCTGAAGCTGACCAGCAATCAGCTCGGGGCGCAAGGCGGCGTGATCATCCTGGCCGTGATGTTGACCCGCGCGCCGCTGCTGGTGCCGCTGACGGCCATGCAGGGCAATCTCGTCGCTCATTTCTTCGACCAGCGCCGCGATCGGGTTCGGGCCATGATCGCGCCGGCGGCGATCATCGGCGGCATCGGCGCGGTCGGAGTGGTAGCGGCAGGCCTCGTGGGCCCGTGGCTGCTGCGGGTCGGCTTCGGGCCGCAATACCAGGCCAGTGGCGCGCTGCTGGCGTGGCTGACGGCCGCCGCCGTGTCGATCGCCATGCTGACGCTCACCGGTGCGGCTACGGTGGCGGCCGCGCTGCATCGGGCCTATTCGCTGGGCTGGGTGGGTGCCACGCTGGCGTCCGGGCTGTTGCTGTTGTTGCCGCTGCCCCTGCCGAACCGCACCGCGATCGGCCTGTTGTGCGGCCCGCTGGTGGGAATCGTCGTCCATCTGCTGGCGCTCGCGCGTGCCGGGCGCGCAACAGCCTGATCCTGGCTAACCTTGTGGGCTTAGATGGTTACTGAAACGCATTACGCGGACGTCTGGATCGTCATTCCCGCCTTCAACGAAGCCGCCGTCATCGGCGAGGTGGTCGCCGATGTGCGCTCGGTCTTCGACCACGTCGTCTGCGTGGACGACGGCAGCACCGACGGGTGCGGCGAAATCGCCAGGCGGGCCGGGGCCCACCTGGTGCGCCATCCCATCAACCTGGGTCAGGGCGCGGCGATCCAGACCGGTGTCGAGTACGCCCGCAGGCAACCCGGGGCGCGAGTCTTCGCCACGTTCGACGCCGACGGTCAGCATCGCGTCAAAGACGTCGCCGCAATGATCGACCGGCTCTGCGCCGGTGACGTCGACGTCGTCATCGGAACCCGGTTCGGCAACCAGGAGGGCGGCAGCCGGCCGCCGTTTTTCAAACGGATCGTGCTGCAGACCGCCGCACGGCTCAGCCCCCACGGTCGCCGACTTGGCTTGACCGACACCAACAATGGGCTGCGGGTGTTCAACAAGAAGGTCGCCGACGGACTGGACATCACCATGAGCGGGATGAGTCACGCCAACGAATTCATCATGCTGATTACCGAAAACCATTGGCGCGTCGTTGAACAACCGGTCGAGGTGCTTTACACCGAATACTCGAAGTCGAAGGGGCAGCCCCTGCTCAACGGCGTCAACATCATCTTCGACGGGTTCCTGCGAGGGAGGATGCCGAGATGAAAAGGACTGAAAGATGAACTGGATCCAGGTACTGCTGATCTGCTCGATCGTCGCGCTGCTGGTCTATCTGCTGCGGTCGCGCCGGAATGCGCGGTCCCGGGCATGGGTCAAGGTCGGATACATCTTGTTCGTGCTGGCCGGCATCTATGCCGTGATCCGGCCCGACGACACAACGGTGGTCGCGCACTGGTTCGGGGTGCGCCGCGGCACCGACCTGATGCTCTACGCACTGATCATGGCGTTCAGCTTCACCACGCTGAGCACCTACATGCGGTTCAAAGACCTTGAGCTGCGCTACGCGCGGCTGGCCCGGGCGGTCGCGCTCGAGGGCGCACAGCCGCCCGAACCGCGCTAGACCGTGCGCAGGTTGCGGAAGTACTCCACCGTGCGGCTGATGCCGTCGTCCAGCCGAACCTGCGGGCGCCAACCCAAAACCCTTTCGGCCAAACCGATGTCGAGGCAGGACCGCTGCAGATCGCCGAGGCGATCCGGATGAAACTCCGGGTCGTCGGGCCCCCCGACGGCCGCGGCCACCGCCGAATGCAGTTGGCGGTCTGAGGTTTCCATTCCGGTGCCGATGTTGAAACGCTGCCCGCCGCCCGCGTCTCCGGCGGCTTTGATGAAGGCGTCCACCACGTCGTCGACGTACACATAGTCGCGGGTTTTGCCGCCGTCCCCGAACACCTTGGTGGTCTTACCCTGCAGCAGCGCCTGGGCGAAGATCGCCACCACGCCCGCCTCACCGTGCGGGTCCTGGCGGGGGCCGTAGACGTTGGCGGGTGCGATGTGCGAGCAATCCAGACCGTACAGATTCCTGAAGGTGTTCAGGTAGATCTCGCCCGCCACTTTGCCCGCGGCGTAGGGCGATGCCGGGTCGGTGGGCACGGTCTCGGGGGTCGGGTACTGCGGCGGGGTGCCGTAGATGGATCCCCCCGACGAGGTGTGCACGATTTTGCGTACCCCGTTCAGGCGGGCCGCCTCGGCCAGCCGCACCGTGCCGATGACGTTGACCGAAGCGTCGAATTGCGGGTCGGCCACCGAATTCCGCACGTCGATCTGCGCCGCCAGGTGGAACACCACCTCCGGCCGGTGCTCGTCGAGGATGGCGCGCAGGTCGGCGGTCACGATGTCCGCCTCGACGAAGACGTGCGACGGGTTGTCGGCCAGGTGCTCGAGGTTGGTCGCGCGGCCGGTGGCGAAGTTGTCCAGCCCCACCACCGCGTGACCGTCGGCCAGCAGACGGTCGACTAGCGTCGACCCGATGAATCCGGCTGCCCCGGTGACCAGTGCGCGCACCGGCCCACCATACAGAGTCGCTGTGGCCGCGGCCGTGCTGATCACGGTGCAGCTGGGGATACGCGCGGCGCTGGCGTTCGGTGGCTACTTCTACTGGGACGACCTGATCCTCATCGGGAAGGCCGGCACCGAAGGCCTGCTGTCGCCGTCCTACCTGTTCGACGACCACGACGGCCACGTGATGCCGGGCGCCTTCCTGGTCGCCGGCGCTATCATCCGGCTGGCGCCGCTGGACTGGACGGGGCCGGCGATCAGCCTGGTGGTGTTGCAGCTGCTGGCCTCCGCGGCCCTGCTGCGTGCGCTGCACGCCATCGCGGGCTGGCGTCCGGTACTGCTGATCCCGTTGACGTTCGCGCTGTTCACACCGCTCGGCGTGCCCGGGTTCGCGTGGTGGGCGGCGGCGCTGAACTCGCTGCCGATGCTGGCGGCGCTGGCCTGGGTGTGCGCCGACGCAATCCTGTTGGTGCGCACCGGCAATCAGCGCTACGCGGTGTCCGGCGTGCTGGTCTACCTCGGGGGGTTGCTGTTCTTCGAGAAGGCCGCGGTGATCCCGTTCGTCGCCTTCGCCGTCGCCGCGTTGCTGTGCCACGTGCGGGGTGACGGGTCCGCGGTGCGGACGGTGTGGCGGGCCGGCGCGCGGTTGTGGATCGCGTCACTGGCGTTGACCGTTGGCTGGGTGGCGCTCTACCTGGCCGTGGTCAATCAGCGGCGGTGGAGTACCGACCTGTCGATGACGTGGGATCTGCTCGCACGTTCGATCACCCACGGCATCGTGCCAGGGCTGGCCGGGGGACCGTGGCACTGGGACCGATGGGCACCGGCCTCGCCGTGGGCCGCGCCCCCGGCGTCGGTGATGGCACTCGGCTGGCTGGTGCTACTCGGAGTGCTTGCACTGTCGCTGTTCCGCAAACAACGCATCGGGCCGGTGTGGCTGACCGCGGCCGGTTACACCGTCGCCTGTCAGGTGCCGATCTATCTGATGCGGTCGTCGAAGCAGACCGCCCTGGAACTGGCCCAGACCTTGCGGTATCTGCCGGATCTCGTCGTCGTGCTGGGGTTGCTGGCCGCCGTCGCGCTGTGCGCTCCCAACCGACCGGCCGCGGCGCGTTGGCTGGACGCCTCGCCGAGACGCACTGCGGCGACGATGGGTTTGGCGGTGGCGTTCGTGGCCAGCAGCCTGTACTCGACGGCCACGTTTTTGACCAGCTGGCGAGACAACCCCGCACAGCCCTACCTGCAGAACGCCCGGGCCGGTTTGGCCGCCGCGCACGCGGCCTCGGATGCTCCGCTGCTGGATCAGGAGGTCGACCCGATGGTGCTGCAACGGGTGGCCGCGCCGGAGAACCTCGCCAGCCACATGTTCGCCCTGTTGCGTGACAGGCCCGAATTCGCCACGGCGACAACGCAATTGCGCATGCTCGACAGCTCGGGCCAGCTGACCAACGCGAGGGTGACCTGGGTCCGCACCATGGTGCCGGGGCCCATGCCGCGGTGCGGCTATTTCGCCCAACCGGACAAGCCGGCGCGGTTGATCCTCGACGGGCCGCTGCTGCCCGCCGATTGGACCGTCGAACTCAATTACCTGGCCAACAGCGACGGTTCGATGACGTTGTCGCTATCCGAGGGGCCCGACGTCAAAGTTCCGGTGCATCCGGGACTGAACCGGGTCTATGCCCGGCTGCCGGGCGCCGGAGACGTGATCACCGTGCGTGCCAACACCGCCGCGCTGGCGTTGTGCCTCGCGTCGGGGCCGGTGGGTTTCGTCGCACCGGCGTAAGCGCATGGGCCGGGAATCCTGTTGCCTGTCGTGAAAACGGCAATCATCCACCCGGGAGCCTCCACCAAATGATTGCGGACCGGCACGTCATGGGTGTGTACTTCCACCCAACGAGCTAAGAAGCCAGCGCGTCAGGAGGGGTGAAAGATGACTGTCGTCCGGAGTCTTGCCGCAGCCGCCACCTTCGCCGCGATAGCGGTCGGTGGAGCTGGCCCGGCGTGGGCTGCGCCAACGATGAATGGCCACTACACCTACACGTCGATGGGCGCGAATGGTCAATCGGTGACCAGCGATTGGTACGTCACTCCCTGCGGTGACGGCTGCGTGACCGTCACTACTAACTCAGGCACCGGCGAGGCGCGGTTCGTTGACGGACAATGGACGGGCGACGCCAACAGCGACGCAAGATGTCCGGACGGCACCGTCGTTCCCAACGCTTTCTCCAACCACTACGCGTGGGATCCAAAGACCCTTGCGGGCACGGTCGCAGTAACC
Organism: uncultured Actinomycetota bacterium; assembly: GCA_963703795.1. Taxonomy (GTDB): domain Bacteria; phylum Actinomycetota; class Actinomycetes; order Mycobacteriales; family Mycobacteriaceae; genus Mycobacterium. The sequence continues at coordinate 258,153 of CAVPFT010000019.1, forward strand.
TACAACGTCGATGCCTGTGGCGCGCCGGCGGGAGCCACCGGGACCAACCACATGCAACTCAGGCAGGCACCCTGACGTATTACCTGTGCCACGGGCTGGCAATTGGAGCCGCCTGGGGGAATCGAACCCCCGACCTATTCATTACGAGTGAATCGCTCTACCGACTGAGCTAAGGCGGCACACCCGCGCGCCGGGCGGCCACGAGTGTATCAATCGCGCAGTTCCTGGCCGATGCTGGCGACCATGGCGTCGACGGCGAACTTGGGTTTGACGTTGATCGCCAGCGCCTCCCGGCACTGCAGCACCGCCTCGATGCAGCGCAGCAGCCGCGCGGGCGGGGCATGGGCGGCCAGCGCCGCCACCCGATCGGCCATATCCGGATGGTTGGCCCGCACGGCCCCGGCGCGCCCCGACACCACCAGCGCATCGCGGAAGTAGGTCGCCAGGTCGATCAGCGCGCGGTCCAGGGCGTCGCGCGACGCCCGGGTCTGACGGGATTTCTGCCTGCGCTCCAGGTCCTTGATCGCGCCCGTGGCGCCCCGCAGCGCACCCGCGGTGCCCTTGCCGGTGCCACCGGCCCCGAGCGCCGTCCGCAGCTCTTCGGTCTCGGCCTCGGCGCGGTCGGCGGTCAGCACCACGGCCTCGGCCTCGGCCGCGGCCACCAACTCTTCGGCGGCGGCGTAGGCCCGCGACGGCGTCGCGGCGTCGCGGACCAGTCCCAGCGCCCGCTCCCGTCGCTCCCGGGCCTCGGGGTCGGTGGCCAGCCGGCGCGCGCGCCCCACGTGACCGCCGCTGACCGACGCCGCCCAGTCCGCCGTGTCGGCGTCCAGGCCGTCGCTGTCGGCCAGGACCCGCGCGATCGCCTCGGTCGACGGGGTCACCAGCGCGACGTGGCGACACCGGGATCGCAGCGTGACCGCGATGTCCTCGGGATCCACCGACGGCGCGCACAGCAGGAACACCGTCGACGGGGGCGGTTCCTCGACGACCTTCAGCAGCGCGTTCGCGGCGCCCTCGGTCAACCGGTCGGCGTCCTCGATCACCACGATCTGCCGGTGTCCGGTGGTCGGACGGCGCGACGCGATCTGCACGATGGCGCGCATCTCGTCCACACCGATGGACAGGCCCTCGGGAATCACCCGGCGCACATCGGCGTGGGTGCCGGCCATCGTCGTCGTGCAGGCCCGGCAGCGTCCGCACCCCGGCTCCCCGTCGGAAGTGCATTGCAGCGCCGCCGCGAAGCACACCGCCGCGATCGAGCGGCCGGAACCCGGCGGGCCGGTGATGAGCCAGGCATGTGTCATAGTCCCGTTGCCGGCGTCGCTGTGAGCCGAATCACCGCGCGCGGCTTGGGCGGCGACAAGCAGCTCGGCCACCACCGGCTCCTGGCCTACCAGCCGCGTAAACACCCCGGACATCACCGGCAACAGTAGTGACACCGGCCGACGGATACCGGGCGGCCATCGTATCGCGACGATTCCGTGATCTTCCGGGCTTTTGGGCGCTCCGGGCGACTTGCCGAGATGAATTTGGTTTTCCGCGAAGTCCGCGTTGCCCGATACGGTGGGTTGGTGGCAACTCAGGCGGCACTACCCGGGCGGATCAGCGCATTCGTCCGCTGGGTGGTGCGTACGCCGTGGCCGCTGTTCTCGCTGAGCATGCTGCAGGCCGACATCATCGGCGGCCTTTTCATCCTGGGCTTCCTGCGCTACGGGCTGCCGCCCCAGGATCGCATCCAGTTGCAGGATCTGCCGCCGGTCAACCTGGCGATCTTCATCTGCGTCGTCATGATCCTGTTCCTCGTCGGGATCCTGTTCAACCTCAAACTGCTGATGCCGGTTTTCCGGTGGCAACGTGGCGACAATCTGCTCGCCGACGCCGATCCGGCCGTCACCGAACTGGCCCGTAGCCGCGCGTTGCGGATGCCGTTCTACCGAACACTGACCAGCATGGGGTCGTGGTGCATCGGCGGCGTGGTGTTCATCATCGCCAGCTGGTCGGTGGCCAAGTACGCGGCGCCCGTGGTCGCGGTCGCCACCGCGCTGGGCGCCGCCGCGACCGCGATCATCGGCTACCTGCAGTCCGAGCGGGTGCTGCGGCCCGTGGCCGTCGCGGCCCTGCGAAGCGGTGTGCCGGAGAACGTCAAGGCACCCGGCGTCATCTTGCGGCAGATGCTGAGCTGGACGCTGTCCACTGCCGTGCCGCTACTGGCCATCGTTCTCGCCGTGGTGGCCGACAAGGTTTCCCTGCTGCACGCCACGCCCGAGAAATTGTTCAACCCCATACTTTTGCTGGCCTTGGCGGCCTTGGGGATCGGGTTCGTCAGCACCCTGCTGGTGGCGATGTCGATCGCCGACCCATTGCGTCAGCTGCGCTGGGCGCTGTCCGAGGTGCAGCGCGGAAACTACAACGCGCACATGCAGATCTACGACGCCAGCGAACTGGGCTTGCTGCAAGCCGGCTTCAACGACATGGTGCGGGAGCTGTCGGAGCGGCAGCGGCTGCGTGACCTGTTCGGTCGCTACGTCGGCGAGGACGTGGCCCGCCGGGCCCTGGAGCGCGGCACCGAGTTGGGCGGGCAGGAGCGCGATGTCGCGGTGCTGTTCGTGGACCTGGTCGGCTCGACCCAGCTGGCCGCGACGCGACCGCCCGCCGAGGTGGTCCATCTGCTCAACGAGTTCTTCCGCGTGGTGGTGGACACCGTCGGCAGGCACGGCGGTTTCGTCAATAAATTCCAGGGCGACGCCGCGCTGGCCATCTTCGGCGCGCCGATCGAACACCCGGACGCGTCCGGCGGGGCGCTGGCCGCCGCCCGCGAGCTGCACGACGAGCTACTCCCGGTGATCGGTGCCGCGGAGTTCGGGATCGGGGTGTCGGCCGGCCGGGCCATCGCCGGCCACATCGGCGCGCAGGCCCGCTTCGAGTACACCGTGATCGGCGACCCGGTCAATGAGGCCGCGCGGCTCACCGAGCTGGCCAAGCTCGAGGCTGGCCACGTGCTGGCGTCGGCGATCGCGGTGAGTGGCGCGCTGGACGCCGAAGCCTTGTGCTGGGATGTCGGCGAAGTCGTCGAGCTGCGCGGGCGCACGGCACCGACTCAGCTGGCCCGACCGCTGAATCTGGCCGTGCAGGAACCCGCCCCCGAAGGGACTCGCACCGAAGAGGTGTCCAGCGAAATTATGTAGGCCGCGAGGGTAGCGCCACTGCGAGAAAACCGGCTCGAATTCGCGGCCCCGGTACGCTCGCGGACTGACCGGGTCGCGGTTAGCCGCGCCTGGTGGCCTTCTTGGCCGGCGCCTTGCGGCTGGTCTTCTTTGCGGGCCGCTTCGCCGGACCTCGGGCCCGCCGGTCGGCGAGCAGTTCGGCGGCGCGTTCGTCGGTAATCGACAACACGTCGTCGCCCTTGCGCAGGCTGGCGTTGGTCTCACCGTCGGTGACGTACGGCCCGAAGCGGCCGTCCTTGATGACCATTGGCTTGCCCGACGCCGGATCGGTGCCCAGCTCACGCAGCGGTGGCGCCGAAACGCTTTGCCGACCACGACGTTTAGGCTCGGAGTAGATTTTCAGCGCTTCGTCGAGAGTGATGTCGAATATCTGGTCCTCGGTCGCCAGGGAGCGAGAATCGTTGCCGCGCTTCAGGTATGGGCCGTAGCGCCCGTTCTGCGAGGTGATCTCCTCGCCCGACGCGGGGTCCACGCCCACGACCCGGGGCAGCGACAGCAGCTTCAGCGCGTCCTCGAGGGTGACCGTCTGCAGGTCCATAGCTGCGCAGCAGCGAACCGGTCCGAGGCTTGGGGCCCTTGGAAGCTGAAGCCTTCTTGCCCTTCTTGGCGGGCTCGCCGCCCTCGTCTGCGGGTGGCTCCGGCAGTATCTCGGTCACGAACGGCCCGTACCGGCCGTCTCTGGCGACGATCTCGTGGCCCGTTTCCGGATCCACGCCCAGCCGCGTCCCTCTTGCGGTGTGGCGAAAAGCTCTTCGGCAATCTGAAGCGTCAGCTCATCGGGGGTAAGTGAGTCGCTGAGGTTGGCCCGCTGCGGCGTGGGCTCACCATCGTCGCCCGCCACCGCGCGTTCCAGGTAGGGGCCGTTCTTGCCGACCCGAACGTAGACCGCGCGGCCCTGCGCGTCGTCGAACACCTTGATGGAGTTGACTTCTCGAGCGTCGATGCCTTCGAGGTTGACACCGACGAGCTTCTTCAAGCCACCCGAACGCGCCACCGACTCCGGAACGCCGTGGTCGCCGCCGAAGTAGAAGTGGTTGAGCCAGGTGGTGCGCTGCTCGTTGCCCGATGCGATCTCGTCGAGCTCGTCTTCCATCGCCGCGGTGAAGCCATAGTCGACGAGCCGGCCGAAATGCTGCTCCAGCAGACCGGTGACGGCGAAGGCGACCCACGACGGCACCAGGGCGCTGCCCTTCTTGTACACGTAGCCGCGGTCCTGGATGGTCTTGATGATCGACGCGTACGTCGACGGGCGGCCGATGCCCAGCTCCTCGAGCGCCTTGACCAGCGAGGCCTCGGTGTAGCGGGCCGGCGGGTTGGTGGCGTGGCCGTCGGGGGTGAGCTCGAGGGCCTGCAGCCGCTGCCCCTCGGTCAGATGCGGCAACCGGCGCTCGGCGTCGTCGGCCTCGCCGCCGGCCAACTCGTCCACGGTTTCCACGTAGGCCTTGAGGAACCCGGCGAACGTGATCGTGCGCCCGGTCGCGGAGAACACCACGTCCCTTCTCCGGCGGGACCACCCGCCGTGCCCGCGATCCGCAGGCTCACCGTGGTACCGCGCGCGTCGGCCATCTGCGAGGCCACCGTGCGCTGCCACACCAGCTCGTAGAGCCGGAATTCATCGCCGTCGAGCTCGCGGCGCACCGCATCCGGGGTGGCGAACGTCTCCCCGGCGGGCCGGATGGCCTCGTGCGCCTCCTGAGCGTTCTTCACCTTGCGCGTGTACTGGCGCGGCGACGGCGCGACGTACTCCTCGCCGTAGAGCTGACGCGCCTGAGTGCGCGCGGCGTTGATCGCCGACTCCGACAGCGTCGTCGAGTCGGTACGCATATAAGTGATGTAGCCGTTCTCGTAGAGCCGCTGGGCGATGCTCATCGTGCGCTCCGAGGAAAACCGCAACTTGCGCCCGGCTTCCTGCTGCAGCGTCGACGTCATGAACGGCGGATACGGGACGCCGGGTGTAGGGCTTTTCCTCCGCCGACGCCACGGACAGCTGCGCGCCACGCAACCCAGCGGCCAGCCGGTCGCGGCCGCCTCGTCCAGCACCACGACTTCGTTGGCCTTGCGCAGCTGACCCAGCGAGTCGAAATCGCGGCCGGTGGCGACCCGCAGGCCGTCGACGTTGGCCAGCCGGGCGGTGAAGGTGGGCGGCTGGGCCGCCGGGTCGGACACGCTGGCGTCCAGCTGGGCAACGATGTCCCAGTAGGACGCGCTGCGGAATGCCATGCGGTCGCGTTCGCGCTGCACGATGATCCGGGTGGCCACCGATTGGACCCGGCCCGCCGACAGCCTCGGTGCGACCTTCTTCCACAGCACCGGGCTGACCTCGTACCCGTACAGCCTGTCCAGGATGCGGCGGGTCTCCTGCGCGTCGACCAGGTCGATGTCCAGGTCGCGGGGGTTTTCGGCGGCCGCGCGGATCGCCGGCTCGGTGATCTCGTGGAAGACCATCCGCTTGACCGGGATGTTCGGCTTGAGAGTTTGCAGCAAATGCCAGGCGATGGCTTCGCCCTCGCGGTCGCCATCCGTGGCCAGATAGAGCTCGTCGACGTCTTTGAGCAGGCCCTTCAGTTCGCTGACCGTGCTCTTCTTCTCCGGGCTGATGATGTAGAGCGGCTCGAAGTCGGCATCGACGTTGACCCCGAGCCTGCGCCCACGGCTCCGACTTGAACTTCGCGGGCACGTCGGCCGCGGCCCGGGGCAGGTCGCGGATGTGGCCGCGCGAGGACTCGACGATGTAGTCTGGAGCCCAGGTAGCCGGCCAGTTTGCGCGCTTTGGTGGGCGACTCGACGATGACAAGTCGCCTGCGGCTCCCATTTCCACCGCTGCTAGGGCTTTTGGAGTCCTTTAGCTTCGGGTCAGCCAACTGCGCTTACGCTCCATCTCATATCACGGCCCCCTGGCGGGACCGCCCTGCAGGAAGAATGACAGGCCGGCGCCTGAAATTCAGGTGAAATCCAGGTGCGCCGGCGTTCCATCGCTGTAGGGCACCTGACAATTTCGCACCCTCGGGCGGGCATTCGCAAACCGGCTATCCAAAACGCAGGTCCTGGCGGCCCGCTATACCCGGGGCCACAGCGCCAACGCATCCGCCCCGTCGGGGGGTTCCCCCACGTTCTCCACCAGCCGCGATAGCCTGCGGCGGCCGCTGATCCGCAGCGCGGGCCGAGCGCCACGGGTGCCGATCAGGGTCGGCGCGATCCCGACCCGCATCAGGGCCGACGCCAGCGGGGAATGGGTGTCCGGCGCGTGTGGATCCAGACCCAGCAGATAGTGGTCGCCCTCCGGGCTACCGGCCGCCAGCGTCCACGCCCGCAGCTCGCGCGGGCCGGGCAGCCACCGCGGGGGCACCGTTTTGACCGCGCCGCGGGTCCATTCGGCGGCGATTGAGGTCAACGAGGGGTCCGCCGCCGTGCGCACCAGGGGGGTGTCTTCGTCGGTGCGGGCGATCTCGGGCACCAATCCGGCCTCGCGGATCATCTCGGCCAGCGCCGAGGCGCGCCAGGGCTGGTCCACCACCACCGAAAGCCGGGCGCCCTGGGCTTGGCTTTCAGATCGACCGCCGACCAACACGATCTGGCCGGAAGCCGCCAGCACCCCGGAGAGATCGGCGACCGCGGGCGGCACCGACTCCGCTGTAAAGAAGGAAAGCTGGCTCACGCCACCGACAGTAGGCCAGGTTGTCCGTCCGCGCCTCGAGTTATCCGGCGCGGCGGGCAGGTTGGCATGTCTGGGGGAGAAACGAAAACCCCCCGGCGGGCCCGCTAAGCGGGATTACCCGGGGGGTTTCGTGGAGTGTGTGCTCGTTTTAGACGGAGCGGACTCCGGTGGCCTGGGGGCCCTTAGGGCTGTGGCCGATCTCGAACTCGACCTTCTGATTTTCTTCAAGGGTGCGGAAGCCCGAACCCTGGATCTCCGTGTAGTGGACAAAAACATCTGCGGAACCGTCTTCGGGGGCAATAAACCCGAAGCCCTTCTCCGCGTTGAACCACTTCACAGTTCCCTGTGGCATCTCTCGATCTTTCCTTTTCTTTCGGATACGGTGCACCCCTTCGGTGCCCCGGGCCGCCGCACGACCGCCATACCTCGCGTAGTCGCCGGAACGTCACCCGACCGATAACCTCGCAGGAACCGCGGCCGCAACGTTGTTCCTGCGAAAGTTTGACACGAACACAGAAGCTGCGACCGCAAACAGTCAACCATGTTCGCCGCGTTGGCGACAGACTTGTATCCCGGACGGGTTCTTGGGGGGTGTGCGGTGGCGAGTTTCGGCAGCGACCTGCTGGCCGTCGCGCTCGCCGGTACGGCGGCCGACGAACACCCGTTGCGCCACGTCGCGGAGCTGCCGGCGCGCAGCGGCCGGCCGCACGGCTGGCCGGGGTGGGCCGAGCCCGACGTGGTTCGTGCGTTCGCCGACCGCGGCATCAGCTGCCCATGGTCGCACCAGTTTGAGGCCGCGGAGCTGGCCCACGCCGGCCGCCACGTGGTGATCAGCACCGGCACCGCCTCGGGCAAGTCGCTCGCCTATCAACTGCCCGTCCTCAATGCGCTGGCGACGGACCCCCGGGCCCGGGCGCTGTACCTGTCGCCGACCAAGGCGCTCGGCCACGACCAATTGCGCACCGCGCACGCACTGACCGCGGCCATTCCCCGGCTGCGGGATGTCGCGCCCACCGCGTACGACGGCGACAGTCCCGACGAGGTGCGCCGCTTCGCCCGCGAACGCTCCCGATGGCTGTTTTCCAACCCCGACATGATCCATCTGTCGATCTTGCGCAACCATGCCCGATGGGCCGTTCTGTTGCGAAACCTTCGATTCGTAATCGTCGACGAATGTCATTACTACCGTGGCGTTTTCGGCTCGAACGTGGCGATGGTGCTGCGCCGGCTGTTGCGACTGTGCGATCGATACTCCGCCGCGCCGACGGTGGTGTTCGCCAGCGCGACGACGGATTCGCCGGGTGCGACGGCCGCCGAGCTCATCGGTCTCCCGGTCGAGGAGGTCATCGAAGACGGCTCACCCCAGGGGGCGCGCACGGTCGCGCTGTGGGAGCCCGCGTTGCGGGCCGACCTGACCGGCGAGAACGGTGCGCCGGTGCGCCGCTCGGCCGGCGCCGAGGCGGCGCGCGTGATGGCCGACCTGATCGCCGAGGGAGCGCAGACCCTGACCTTCGTTCGGTCGCGCCGCTCGGCGGAATTGACCGCGCTGGGTGCGCGGGGTCGGCTGGAAGATATCGCCCCCGACCTGTCCCAAACGGTGGCGTCGTATCGGGCCGGCTATCTCGCCGAGGACCGCACCGAGCTGGAGCGCGCCCTGGCCGAGGGCCGGCTGCGCGGTCTGGCCACCACCAACGCGCTGGAGTTGGGCGTCGACATCGCCGGGCTCGACGCGGTGGTGCTCGCCGGTTTCCCGGGGACCGTCGCCTCGTTCTGGCAGCAGGCCGGGCGGTCGGGCCGGCGCGGCCAGGGTGCGCTGGTCGTGCTGATCGCGCGCGACGACCCGCTGGACACGTACCTGGTTCACCATCCCGCCGCGCTGCTGGACAAGCCGGTGGAGCGGGTGGTGATCGATCCGGCCAACCCCTACATTCTGGGTCCCCAACTCCTCTGTGCCGCAACCGAACTACCGCTCGATGAAACCGAGGTTCGGGATTTCGGCGCCATAGAGGTGGCGCAGGGCCTGGTCGACGACGGGCTGCTGCGCCGGCGCAACGGCAAGTACTTTCCCGCGCCCGGCGTAGAGCCGCACGGCGCGGTGGACATCCGGGGCTCGACGGGCGGCCAAATCGTCATCGTCGAGGCGGACACCGGGCGCCTGCTCGGCAGTGCCGGAGTCGGCCAGGCCCCGGCGTCGGTCCACCCTGGGGCGGTGTACCTGCATCAGGGCGAGACGTACGTCGTCGACTCCCTGGACTTCGAGGACGGGATCGCGTTCGTCCATGCCGAGGACCCCGGCTATGCGACGTTCGCGCGCGAGCTCACCGATATCGCCGTCACCGGGACCGGCGAACGCGCCCAATTCGGGCCGGTCACCCTCGGTCTGGTGCCGGTCAGGGTCACCCATCAGGTGGTGGGTTACCTGCGGCGCCGGCTATCTGGCGAGGTGATCGACTTCATCGAGCTCGACATGCCGGAGCACACGTTGGCCACCACCGCGGTCATGTACACGGTCACTCCGGATGCCTTGTCTGACAAGGGTATTGAGACACCGCGTATTCCCGGGTCGTTACACGCCGCCGAACATGCGGCCATTGGCCTGCTACCTCTGGTGGCCAGCTGCGACCGCGGCGACATCGGCGGGCTGTCCACCGCGGTCGGTCCCGACGGGCTGCCCAGTGTGTTCGTCTACGACGGCCACCCGGGCGGGGCAGGGTTCGCCGAGCGCGGCTTCCGCCAGGCCCGCACCTGGTTGGGGGCGACGGCCGCGGCCATCGAGGCGTGTGAATGCCCGAGCGGATGCCCGTCGTGCGTGCAGTCACCCAAATGCGGCAACGGCAACGACCCCCTGGACAAGGCGGGGGCCGTGCTGGTGCTGCGGCTGGTGCTTGCGGAGTTAGGCGACGAATAACAGCGATAACTCCGGGACGGCGATCGACCCCTCAACGATCGACCTCCACGGATTGCGTCGTGACAGCCGCCGCTACAACGCATTTCCTCGTTGCTGAAGAAATCCCAACATACCATCAGACAGCGCGACGAATGGTCGAACGACGCGAACCCGAAGGTATCGAGCCCAACCACACCCGGGCCTCCACCATCCCCGCTCACCGCCGTAAACTCAGCCGCATGGCCCACGACTGGTTGCTCGTGGAGACGTTGGGCGGCGAGCCCGCCGTAGTGGCGCAGGGGCGCCACCTCAAAAACCTCGTCCCGATCGCCACGTTCCTGCGCCGCAGTCCGCATCTCTCCGCGGTCCGCACCGCGATAGCCCAGACGGTGCAGACCGGCCAGAGCCTGACCAGCATCACCACCAAACGGGACCACATCATCCGCACCGAACCGGTAGTGATGTCCGACGACCGTGTCCACGGCGTGCAAGTGTGGACCGGCCCGGCCGGCGCCGAACCCGCCGAGCGGCCGATCCCCGGGCCGCTGAAGTGGGACCTGACCAGTGGCGTGGCCACCGACACCCGGGAATCGCTGGCCAACAGCGGCAAGAATCCCGACGTCGAAGTCACCTTTGGCAGAGCCTTCGCAGAGGACCTTCCGTCGCGCGAACTCAACCCGAACGAATCCAAGGTCCTTGCCATGGCGATCAGGGCCAAACCCGACCAAATCCTTTGCAGCACATGGGATCTCACCGATTGGCAGGGAAATCCCATCCGGATAGGCTTCGTCGCGCGCACGGCCGTGGAGCCGGGACCGAGCGGCGGGAAGCACCTGGTGGCCCGGGGGATGAACTGGCGTGCCGAACTCAAGGGCCCGGTTGCATCGACGAACGATCTGGCGCGAAGGATCCTCAACGCGCTGGCCGAGGCCGGAGTCCACCGCGCACTGTTCGACCTCAAAAGCTGGACGCTACTGAAATGGCTCGACGAGCCCTGCACCTTCTATGACTGGCGGGGCAGCACGTCGGACAGACCGAGGGTTCATCCGGACGACCAGCACCTGATGGACTCCATGACAATGGAGATCGTCAACGGCCCGACCAGTCGGGTGATGCGGATGCGCGGCCACGACGCCGATTGGGTGCCCGTGCATGTCACGGTCAACAGGGTGGAACTCGAGCCGGAGACCTATGCCGGACTGGTCTCGCTGCGATTGCCGAGCGATGACGAACTCGCCGCCGCGGGACTACCCGCCCCCGACGATGTGACCTAATCGCCGGTGTCGACCGGTCCGGCCCGCGCGGCGGCCCGCGCGGCACCGGCGAAAGCGACGGCCACTTGGACCGTAACGACGACGTCGAGACCATCGACCCCGCATTCGGCACGGTCAACCCGCATCTCGCGTGCCACGGCCGCCGCGCGGGCGCAGGCCGCCGCGGCTCCGGACGGTATCCTCGCCGCGGCGGCCAGCGCGGCCAAATCGGCCGCCGCCTGCGCACGATGACGCGCCACCACCACCGAGCCGAGATATGCCCCTGCCCCGGTGACCCACAGCAGCACCAAGACCATCGCGACCGCGACCAGGGTGGCCGAGCCCCGATCATCCGCGGGGCTCCTCGGCCGCGACCGCCTTGGCCGCAATGTCCAACGACGGCAACAGCTTTGCGTGCGCGACGACCGTGGCCACCACGAAGTCGCCATCCCGAACAACCTGGACCCGCGCCCCGACGGGCGCGATGCGACGCGCGGCGTCGACCGCCGAGCGCTGGTCGCCGCGCGCCGCCAGGCGGGCGGCCTCGCGGGCGGCGTCGACACAGCGAACCTGCATCGACACCGCCGTGACCCCGGCCAGGCAGAGCACCAGCACCACGACGAGCGCGGCGATCGCCAGCGCCGCCTCGACGGTGCTCGCGCCGACACAGGCGGCTAGACCTTGGTATTGAGCGCGCGACCGATGATGTTGGTCAACGCCGACACGATGGAATCGCCGGTGACGACGGTGTAGAGGATTGCGCCGAAGGCGGCCGCCGCGATCGTGCCGATGGCGTATTCGACCGTGGACATCCCCGACTCGTCGGTCGCCAGGGCGGCGACACGCGCCAGGAAGGTGCGGAACAAGTTGATCATCTTGACCATTGAAGGCTTCCTTTCGTTTCACAACAGGCCCGACTGCAGGACATCACCGGCCAACCCGGCCACCACCGGAACCAGGCCCAGGCACACAAACGCCGGCAAAAAGCAGAGTCCGAGCGGTCCGGCGATCAGAACCCCCGCCCGCTCGGCGGCCGCGGCGGCCGCGTGTGCGGCGTCGTGCCGAGACTCGTCGGCCAATTCGGCGACGCCGCCGGCCAATGCCGCACCCGAGGACGCCGAACGCCGCGCCAGTCGCAGCAGTGCATCGGTTTGCGCATCGACCGACCCGGCTGGAACGTCCGGCGAAATCGTCCATGCGACAGACGGATCGGCGCCCAGCGCCAGCAGATCGGCCGCGCGGCGCAACGCCCCGGCCAGCTTGGGCGGCGCCGACGGGGCGGCCGCGGCCGCGGCGGTCGACACCGCCATGCCCGCCGCCAGACAGACGGCCAGCACGTCGAGGCTGGATGCGACCGCCAGTGGATCGGAGCCAGATGCCGACCCTCGTGACAGCCGGTGCCGCGGCCCATGCCCACGCGCTCGTAGTCCGGCACGCGCCCGCACCACCGACGCGGCGGGGCTGACCCACAACGCCACGGCCAGCAACGCTGCCGCGGTGCCGATGCCGGGGCTCACGCCTCGAGCCGATCGGTGATGCGGTCCGACCACAGCAGGCCGCCACACGCCATCGTGGACCCGACGACCAACAGCCACCCGCCCGTGTGCCCGTTCAGCAAGAACTTCAGCGGCCGGGCGCCGATTAGTTGACCCAGCAACACGCCCAGCAACGGCAGGCCCGCCAGGATCGTGGCGGTGGCGCGCGCTCCGGCCATGCTCGACGACACCCGCGCCGAGAACCGTTGCCGCTCGGCGATATCGCGTTGCGCGGAGCGCATCAGCGTGGCTATCGCCAATCCGTGGTCACTCGCCAGCTGCCAGCACACCGCGAGTCGATCCCAATGGGCGGGCAGAGCCGACGATCGTGCCGCGGCGCGCAGGCCGGCCGTGACGTCGGCGCCCAACCTGGCCCGCGCAGCGACGGCCCGCAGCGATTCGGCGACCGCGCCAACGGTTTCGTCGGCGGCGACGCAAAATGCGCGGACCGGATGGGCGCCCACCCGCAACTCGCCGACCAGCACATCGAGGGCGCTTTCCAGCGTTCGACCTTCGTCCATGGCCCGTCGGATGCGACGGCGGCGGCGATATCGCAGGCCCACTGTTGCGCTTACTACCGCGACGGCGAGGACCGTCGTCAGCGGCAGCAACACGGCCGCGGCAACGATGGCACAGGCGGTGGCGCGGCCAACGATCCCCGCGTCGACCATCACGCGCGGCGGAACACGGGCCCGCGGCATGAGCCGGCGTCGCGGTGACGACGAAACCACCACTAGCGCAAGCGATAACAGCAGCGCGGCAACCGCGAGGCCGTTCATGCCGACATCCTGCTGCGCAGCAAGACATGCAGATCGCCCGCGTCGTCCGTCATTCCCCGGTCCGCATGCCACACGGTGACCGGTCGGACCCACCCGTCGATTCGGCGTAGCACGGCGATCTCCCGGAGCCGACGCCGGCCGGACCGGTCGCGGGCGACGTGCAGCAGCACCTGGACCGCGGCGGCGAGTTGACTGTGCAGCGCCACCCGGTCGAGACCGCCCAGCGCGCCCAACGCCTCCAGTCGGGCGGGGACCTCGCCCGGATTGTTGGCATGCACCGTGCCCGCGCCGCCGTCGTGGCCGGTGTTCAGCGCCGCCAGCAGATCGACCACCTCTGCCCCCCTGACCTCGCCGACGACGATGCGGTCGGGCCGCATCCGCAAGGCCTGCCGAACGAGTTGGCGCACTGGGACTTCGCCGACGCCTTCGATGTTCGCGCACCGCGCGACCAGCCTGACCAGATGCGGATGACGAGGCGCCAGCTCCGCGGCTTCCTCGACGCAAACGATCCGCTCCGTGGTCGGTACGGCGCCCAGCATTGCCGCCAACAAGGTTGTCTTCCCGGCCCCGGTGCCCCCACACACCAGGAAGGCCAGCCGGGCGGCGATGATGTCGGCAACCACTGCGGCGGCCCGGGCATCGATCCCGCCGGCTGCGGTGAGGGCGGCCAAATCCTGAGTGGCGGGCCGCAATACCCGCAGCGACAAGCAGGTGCCTCCAGCCGCCACGGGCGGCAACACCGCGTGGAGCCGCACCGCGAACCCGCCGGTACCGATGCCGGTCAGCTGGCCGTCCACCCACGGCTGCGCGTCGTCGAGGCGCCGACCGGCAGCCAACGCCAGCCGCTGCGCCAACCGTCGCACCGCCGCCTCGTCGGCAAAGCGAACCTGACTGCGCCGCAAGCCGTTTCCGGCGTCGACCCACACCGCGTCGGGCGCGGTGACCAAGACGTCGGTGGTGCCGTCGGCGCACAACAATGGTTCGAGGATGCCGGCGCCGGTGAGTTCGGTCTGGAGGACCCGAAGACTGGCAAGGACCTCGGTGTCACCGAGCATCCCGCCGGACTCGGCCCGGATCGCGGCCGCCACCACGCTGGGTCGCAGCGGGGCGGATTCGGCTGCCAGCCGCTCGCGCACCCGTTCAATCAACGGGCCGCTCACGCCGCCCTGCCGTTCTGCGCGAACCCCGGACGTGGCAGCACGCCAAGCACCCGGCGGGCCGCCACCGCGAGCGCAGATCGCGGTCGCAACCGCAGACCACCGCGCTCCAACCGCTCGGCGAGTTGCGGCTGAGCCCGCACGGAGGCCAGCAGCGGCAGGCCGGTGATGTCGGCGACCTCGGCCGCCCGCAATCCCCCCGGGGACGGTCCACGCACGACCAGCCCGAGATTGGGATTGATCGCGGCCAGCACGGGAGCGATCGACGCGGTCGCCGCGCACGCCCGCACATCGCATCGGCTGACCACGACGACGAGATCGGCGGCATCGAGCGCGGCTTGGGTGGCATCGGTGAGACGGCGGGGCAGATCGCACACAACGGCGACTCCCCCGCGGCGCCCGGCATCGACGACGGCGTCCACCGGCGCGCCGTCCACCTCGTAGCCGCGCCGGGTGCCGGACAGCACGCTGATTCCGCGGTGTCGCGGCAGCGCATCGCGAACGGCCGACCAATTGAGCCGTCCGCCCCGCAAGGCCAAATCGGGCCAACGCAGGCCCGGTGTGGTCTCGCCGCCCACCAGCAGATCGATGCCACCGCCCCAGGGGTCGAGGTCCACCAAGAGCGCATCGCCGGCGGTTTGCGCAATAGCGACCGCCAGCAAAGACGCCCCCGCGCCGCCGCAGCCGCCGATGACGGCGACGACGGCACCGCGCGGCCCGTCGTCGCGCGCCGATTCACCGGCCTCGGCGAGATCGCGGACCAGTTCACGCTCTTGTTCGGGCAACCGCAACACATGTTGGGCACCGACCGTGACGGCCGCCGCCCACGTCGCCGTCATGGGTTCGGCGACGGTCAGCACGCTGACGTGAGCACGCCGCGGCAGCGCCGCCCGCCCACATCGATCCGCCGCCGTCTCGTCCAGCACCACCGCCGCGGCCGCCGACCAAGTCTTCCGAGTCACCCGAGAGCCGCCGCCGGCATGAACCACCCGCACGCCGACAGCCGCGGCGACCCGGTCGAACTCGTCGCGCAGTGCGGGATCCGTCAACACCGCCAACACGCCCGAGGAACCCGCCGCTGCGGTGCCGGTGGTGCTAGTCACCTACTTACATTGCGGGCCCGTGACCTTGGGACACCAGTGCCAAAGCTGGTTTTGTGGATAGAGACGCAAGTGTGCACAAACGCGTCGGCCCGGCGGTCGCCCAGCACACGGATGAGGCGTTTCCCGCAACGGCCCGGCAGCCGGAGCACAGGCCCTACCGCCGACGAATACTTACCCCAGACAAGGGACGACCCCCGCCAGGGGGGAGGAGGCGAGGGTCGTCGTGTATCAGCCCCGGGGGGTCGGGCTGATACACCCTCGGCTCACGCCGAGTACTGGTTACTATACACATGACAGTCCCGATTAACGCAATAGCTGATATTTCCGAAAAACTCTTTGAGCCGCAGAAACACCGTCGGTCACGCCTGCCACACGTTTACCGAGGCGTCGTTTTGGCGTAGGCGTCGCGGCGCCCGTCGATCATCGACCTATGCTGGGTTGGTGACCGTCTTCGACTCGGCCGCGCACCAGCAAATCTCACCGGAAACAGCCGCTACCACGGTTTCCCGCGCGCGCACCGCCGCCTTCTTCGACCTGGACAAGACGATCATCGCCAAGTCCAGCGCCCTGGCGTTCAGCAAACCGTTCTTCAACCAGGGACTACTCACCCGCCGGGCCGTGCTCAAAAACAGCTACGCCCAGTTCCTCTATCTGCTCTCCGGTGCCGATCATGATCAGATGGATCGGATACGTACCCACCTGACCAACATGTGCGCCGGTTGGGATGTGGAGCAGGTCAAGTCGATCGTCAACGAGACGCTGCACGACATCGTGACGCCACTGGTGTTCGCCGAAGCCGCGGACCTGATCGCCGCACACAAGCTCTGCGGCCGCGACGTCGTGGTGGTCTCGGCGTCGGGAGAAGAGATCGTCGCGCCGATCGCCCGGGCGCTGGGCGCCACTCATGCGATGGCGACCCGAATGGTCGCCGAGGACGGCAAGTACACCGGCGAGGTCGCGTTCTACTGCTACGGCGAGGGCAAGGTTCAGGCGATCCGCGAGCTGGCGGCCCGCGAGCGCTACCCGCTGGAACACTGCTACGCCTACTCCGACTCGATCACCGACCTGCCGATGCTCGAGGCCGTCGGCCACCCCAGTGTCGTCAATCCCGACCGCGGCTTGCGCAAAGAAGCCAACGAGCGCGGTTGGCCGGTATTGGCGTTTTCCCGGCCGGTCTCGCTGCGCGACCGAATTCCGGCACCGTCGAGCGCCGCGATCGCTACCACCGCGGCAGTCGGCATTACGGCGCTCGCCGCCGGCGCGGTCACCTACTCGTTGCTGCGCCGCTTCGCCTTCTGAGAACATCACCCAGCAAACGTATTGCGCGCGCAATCCGGTGCCGCTTCGCAACATTCGCAGAATTGGGCCTTGCCGTGCTAAGGGTCTAGGGGTACAAAGGAACCACGGAAGCCCGGTGAGGCCTAGGTCGATCCGGAAGAGAAGGTTCGATCTCCCGATCCGGGCGCCCAGGCACGGTACCCGGCACCCACGCGGAGTCATAGCCGCGATAATGGCAAAAGTGTTGCGGGCCTGCGTAATTGCGAAAAGCGGAAGGCGTCGACGGTCCCTTGGGTGGGGCTACAGCCGGAAGCGTCGCAAGATCGCCGAGGCCAACCCACGCAGCCCAGAAATGCACGCTTGGTAACCGGGTTCCGTGCTAGCGGGCGGCGGGCCGAATCTTTCGGAACGTCGCCCGCTTTACATTTCCGGAGACATTCCTTTTGCGCCGCTTCGACGCCCGTCGGCTACCGATTCGGCTATCCGTTCGGTAGCGATTCGGCGATCGACAGGGCCTCCTGCGCGCCGGCCTGCATCGCCCGGCAACACAGCACCAGCCAGGCACCCACGCCGTCGGGTGTGCCGTCGGCGAATCCGAGCGCGGCGTCCCGATAGTCGGCGGGCTGGCGCATCCAACTCACCTCGGGCACACCCAATCCGTGTGGATCCAGTCCGCCGGCGATGGTCACCAACCGTGACACCGCGCGGGCCACGATGCCGTCGGCGCTACCAAATGGCTTCAGCGTCAGCAGTTCTCCGTGTGCGACGGCGGCCACCACCGCCGCCGGCGCGCGCGTACGGCCGGTCGCCAACCCGGCCAGCAGCTCGAGGCGGGGCCCGACCTCGGCATCAGCCCGCGGACGGCCCAGCCGATCCTCGTCGACCTGGTCGGCGGCCGCCAGCATGTGCAGGCGGGCCAGCGCCTGCAGGGGCGCCCGCCGCCATACGCCGATCAGGGACCCCCCGCCCCCCTCCAGCGCCTGGGCCACGCGCAGCGCTCCGCCGAACACAGGATCGCTGACTTGGGCGGCCTCCGCCAGGTCTTCCAGTCGCACCGGACCGCCATCAAGCACCGACGAGGCGCGCGCCGCCCGCAACGCCGCCTCGGCGGCGGTCACCGGCCAGCCCCGCAGGTTGGCCCGGTGGCGGTGGGCCCGACCCAACGCATCGCGGGCCCGGTCGCTGGCCTCCGCGACGCCGGGCAGCTCCAGCAGCGGGGCCAGCGGGTCAACCGTCACGGGTTGTCAACCTATCTCGCTAAGGCGCGGGCGCACGCGGGATGGCCTCCAGCAACTGACGCGTGTACTCGTGGCCGGGCCGGGTGAACAGCTCCTCGGTGGGCGCCTGCTCCACCACCCGGCCCGCGCGCATGACCAGCACGTCGTCGGCGATCTGCCGGATCACCGCCAGATCGTGGCTGATGAACAAGTAGGTCAGGCCCAGTTCGGTCTGCAGATTTGCCAGTAGGTCCAATATCTGGGCCTGCACCAACACGTCGAGCGCCGAGACGGCCTCGTCGCACACCAGCACCTCGGGCCGCAGCGCGAGCGCCCGGGCGATCGCGACCCGTTGCCGTTGACCACCCGACAGCTCGCGGGGCAGCCGTCCCAGCACCGACGACGGCAGCGCCACGTGGTCGACAAGCTCGCGCACCGCCTGCTCGCGCTGTTTGCGGTTGCCGACGCGATGGATCCGCAATGGCTCCTCGATGGTGCGAAACACCGAATACATGGGATCCAAACTGCTGTACGGGTTCTGGAAAACCGGCTGCACCCGCCGGCGAAATGCCAACGCCCGGTTCCGGTCCAGGCGGCCGGCGACGTTGGTACCGTCGAAAACCACTGTGCCAGAACTGGGTTGCAGTAGGCCCAGCACCATCCGGGCCAGGGTCGATTTACCCGAACCCGACTCGCCCACGATCGCCAGCGTGCTCGCCCGGCGCACCCGAAACGACACGGCGTCGACGGCGCAAAACTCTGCTCGCCGCCACGGCGCGCCGCGCGACTCCCGGTAAACCTTGGTCAGCTCCGAGGCCACGAGAATGTCGTCGGAGGGCTGGCCCGTGGGCCGCGACCGGGTTCGGGCCGGACTCCTCGCAACGAGCGACGGGGCGGCGGCCACTAACCGTCGAGTGTATTCGTGCTGCGGATCGCGCAGGATCTGTTGGGCTGGACCGGATTCCACCACCGCGCCGCGATGGATGACGACCACGGACTCGGCCCGTTCGGCGGCCAGCGCCAGGTCGTGGGTGATCAGCAGCAGCGCCGTGCCCAGTTCCTCGGTGAGTTGCTGCAGATGATCGAGCACCTGCCGCTGCACGGTGACGTCAAGAGCGGACGTCGGCTCGTCGGCGATCAGCAGCTTCGGCCGGCCCGCCAAACCGATGGCGATCAGCGCACGCTGGCACATGCCGCCGGACAGCTGGTGCGGGTAGCGCCCGGCTTGCTTGGCCGGATCCGGCATACCCGCCTCGGCGAGCAGCTCGAGAGCGCGCCGCCGCGCCTCGCGCCCATCGGTGTTCGCCCGCAACGCTTCCCGGATCTGGAACCCGACTTTCCAGACCGGGTTGAGGTTGGTCATCGGATCCTGGGGCACATATCCGATGGCACGCCCCCTGATCGATCGCAGCAGCCGACGGTCGGCCCTGCGATCCGACGACGTGATGTCGCGCCCGTCGAAAACGATGCGCCCGGCGGTGATTCGTCCTCCCGGCGGAAGCAGTCCGAGAATCGCGGCCGCCGTGGTGGATTTTCCCGATCCCGATTCGCCCACCACCGCGACGGTCCGACCGCTCCGCACGGCCAGATCAACCGCGCAAACCGCGGGGGTGTGGGTGCCGAACCTGACCTGAAGGCCCAGGACCGACAGCAACGGCGCTTCCGGGGCGCTCATGCGCGTCTCGCCCGCGAGGCCGGATCCAGGGCGTCACGCAGCGCGTCGCCCATCATCATGAAGGCCAGCACCGTAATCGCCAGTGCGCCAGCCGGATAGAACAATATGGGCGAGCCCGAGCGCAGTCGGCTCTGCGCGAGGTTGATATCGCCGCCCCACGACACCACCGAGGTCGGCAGTCCGACGCCGAGATAGGACAGCGATGCCTCGGTGACGATGAACACGCCGAAAGCAAGGGTGGCCACCGCGAAAACCGGGCCGAGAGCGTTGGGCAGCGCATGCCGCAACAGCGTCTGGAAGTTGCTGAGCCCCAGCGCTTTCGCCGCGAGAACGTAATCGCTGACCCGCGCCTCGATCACCGCGCCGCGAGCGATCCTGGCCACCTGCGGCCAGCCGAAGAGGGCCAGGATGAGGATCACCGTCCATACCCTGCGGTGGTGCAAGACGCCCATCACCACGATCGCGGCCAGGAGCAGGGGCAACCCGAAGAACACATCGGCGGTGCGCGAGACCACGGCGTCCAGCCAGCCCCCGTAGAAGCCGGCCAGCGCGCCCAGCGTCCCGCCCACGATCAGTACGAGCAGGGTCGCGCCAAGCCCGACGGTGACCGAGGCCCGGGCACCGTAGACGGTACGCGCGTATATGTCGTGACCCTGCAAGTCGGTGCCGAACCAGTGGGCGGCGGACGGCGGAAGCAGACTCTGGCCGGGATCGGCGTAAGCGGGATCGATCCCGGTGAACGACGCCGGAAACATCGCGGCGACGACAATGAACAGAATCAGCGCGGCCGCGACGACGAACTTTGGCCGCCCGCGCAGCGTGCGCCAGGTGTCGCGCCAAATACTGTGGCGGCCCGGAATGCGTTCAGCCATATCGGATCCGGGGGTCAAGGGCGGCGTAGAGCAAGTCCACCACCAGGTTGGTGATCAGATAGATCAGCACCAGCACCGTCACTATCGACACCACCGTCGGCGCCTCCTGCCTGGTGACGGCCTGATACAACACGCCGCCGACGCCGTGGATGTTGAAGATGCCTTCGGTCACGATGGCGCCGCCCATGAGCGATCCCAGGTCGGCGCCGAGGAACGTCACCACCGGAATCAGCGAGTTGCGCAGAATGTGGACGGTCACGACCCGCGGCCGCGACAGTCCCTTGGCGGTCGCGGTCCGGACGTAGTCGGCGTGCGCGTTGGCGGCCACCGCGGACCGGGTCAGCCGCACCACGTACGCGAACGACACCGAGCCCAACACGATCCCCGGCAGCAACAATCGCGCGAATGTCGCCCGGTCGCCCACCGTGACGGGTGCGATTCCGAGCCGAACACCGAACAGGAATTGCGCCAGAAAGCCCAGGACGAATATCGGGATCGCGATCATGACGAGGCCGGTGATCAGCACCGCGGAATCAAAGACTCCGCCCTGGCGTAGGCCGGCGATCACGCCGAAGCCGATCCCCAGCACCGCTTCCACGGCCACAGCGATCAGCGTCAGCCGCAGCGTAACCGGAAAGGCATGCGCCAGAACGGCACTGACCGGCAGCCCGGAGTAGGAGCGCCCCAAATCGCCGTGCAGGATGCCACCCAGGTACCGCAGGTACTGCAGGAAAAAGGGATCGTCGAGGTGGTAGCGGGCGCGCAGGGCCGCCGCCACCGCGGGGGTCAGCGGGCGGTCCCCGGCCATCGCTGCCACCGGGTCTCCGGGCAACAGGAAAACCATGCCGTAGATCAGCAGCGTGGCGCCGAGGAAAACCGGCACCATGATGGCGATTCGGCGCGCGATGTACCAGCCCATCTCAGCTCTTCACGATGTTCTCGTAGTCGGGCAGGCCATTCCAGGCCACGCGTACGTTCTTGACCTCAGCCGACCACCCCACCACGCCGATGTTGTCCCATAGCGGCACGACGGGCATGTCGTGCACCAGGAATCGCTGTGCGGCGTTGGCCAGGGCATCCGACTCCGCCAGATTGGGTGCGGCCTCGGCGGCCACCAGCGCCGCGTCGAACTCGGGGTTGGAGTAGCCGACATCGTTGGATCCCGCCCCGGTGGCAAACAGCGGGGCAAGGAACTCGATCATCGACGGGTAGTCGCCCTGCCAGGCGGCGCGGAAGGCGGTCGAGATCGTGTGATTGGTGATTTGGGTGCGGAATCCGGCGAACGTCGGCTGCGGCGCGCCGACCGCGTCGATACCCAGGACGTTCTTGACGCTGTTGGCCACCGCGTCCACCCATTCCTGATTTCCGGCGTCGGCGTTGTAGGCGATCACGTACTGGCCGCCCCACGCCGAGATCGCATCGGCTTGCCGCCAAAGTCGCCGCGCACGATCGGGATCGAAGTCCAATACGTCGTTGCCCGGTAGGTTCGGATCGAAGCCGGGCAGCGACCGGACGGTGAAATCGCGTGCCGGAGTGCGGGTTCCCATGAAGATCTGTTTACAGATCTCCGGGCGGTTGACCGCGGCCGACAGCGCAAGCCTGCGCAGGCGGCCTTCCTCGCCGCCGAAATGGGGCAGCCGCAGCGGGGTGTCGAGGCTATGTTTGACCGCGACGGGACCGCTGGTGACGTTTTCGCCCAGGTCGCGTTTGTAGATCGGCAGCGCGCTCGGCGGAATCGTGTCCAGCACATCGAGATTGCCCGACAGCAGATCGGCGTAGGCGGTATCGAGGTTGGCGTAGAACTCGAATCTCAGGCCCCTGTTGTGGGGCTTCCGGTTGCCGTGGTAGTCGGGGTTGGGCCGCAGATCGATCTTGACATTGTGTTCCCAGGCCGGCCCGTCGGGACTGTCGGCGAGCCGGTACGGCCCGTTGCCGATGGGGTTGCGGCCAAACGTCGCCATGTCGCGAAATGCGATGTCCGGCAGCGGATAGAAGGCGCTGTGCCCCAATCGCAACAGGAAGTCGATGGTCGGCGCCTTCAATCGCACGGTGAACTCGAGATCGCTGACCACCCGCAGCCCAGACATCGTTGCCTGCTTTGCGCCCACGCCGACGCCGGAGACCTCGTCGAACCCGTCGATCGGGCTGAAAAAGCTCTGTTGCAGTTGGGCATTGGTGCTCAGGGCTCCATAGTTCCATGCGTCGACGAAGGAGTGGGCCGTCACCGGCGAGCCGTCGGTGAACTTCCAACCCGGCTTGAGGAGGATGCGGTAGCTGACGTTGTCGGTGGTTTCGATCGACTGGGCGACCTCCACCGAGGGGTTTCCGGCGGCATCGTAGGACATCAGGCCGGCGAAGAGCCGATCGATGATCCTGCCGCCGTTGCTGTCGTTGGTACTGGTCGGAATCAGCGGGTAGGGCGGTTCCCCGCCGTTGACCAGCACCAGATCGGGGCTTAGGACGCCGCCGCCACACCCGGCCAGGCAGCCGGCCAACGACGCGACCAGCAGCAAGCCGGCCGCAAGAACGGCCGGCGCGGCCCGGATCCGACTCATGACAGCGACCATAGGGCTTGCAGCCGTGCCGATCGTGCAGGGCGCGTCAACTCGAGGAGTTGCTCTTCACTTGGAAGGTTTAGGCTCACTGACGGTTGACGTTGCCTCGACGTAGCGACCTCAGGAGGAAACCAGTGACCGCCACCCGCACCGAAGGCCCGTCTTATCCGGCTTCGTATCCGCCCCCGGCGCGGTTCGCCGAGCAGGCCAATGCCGGCGAGGAGCTGTACCGCGAGGCCGAGGAGGACCGGCTGGAGTTTTGGGCAACGCAGGCCAATCGGCTGTCCTGGTCGACGCCGTTCACCGAGGTGCTGGACTGGTCGGAGGCGCCGTTCGCGAAGTGGTTCGCCGACGGCAAGCTCAACGTCGCATACAACTGCGTGGACCGTCACGTGGAGGCCGGCCTCGGGGATAGGGTTGCCATCCACTGGGAGGGCGAGCCCGGCGACGGCCGCAGCCTGACCTATTCCGATCTGCAGACCGAAGTGTGCAAAGCGGCCAACGCGCTGACCGGCCTCGGCCTGGTCGCCGGCGACCGGGTCGCGATCTACATGCCGCTGATCCCCGAAGCGGTGATAGCGATGCTCGCCTGCGCGCGGCTGGGCGTCATGCACAGCGTCGTGTTCGCCGGTTTCACCGCGAAAGCACTGCGGGCCCGCATCGCCGACGCCCAGGCCAAGGTGCTGATCACCACCGACGGGCAGTTCCGCCGCGGCAAGCCCGCACCCCTGAAGGACGCCGCCGACGAGGCCGTTGCGCCCGGCCCCGACGGCGACAGCCCCGTCGAGCGCGTTCTGGTGGTGCGGCGCACCGGAATTGACGTGTCCTGGAACGACGACAGAGACCTGTGGTGGCACGACGTCGTCGACCCCGCGTCGCCCGAACACACCCCCGAGCCGTTCGACGCCGAGCACCCGTTATTCCTGTTGTACACGTCGGGGACCACCGGCAAGCCCAAGGGCATCGTGCACACCAGCGGCGGCTATCTGACTCACGCCTCCTACACGCACTACTACGTCTTCGACATCAAGGCCGAAAGCGACGTGTTTTGGTGCACCGCCGACATCGGCTGGGTCACCGGCCACACCTACGGCGTCTACGGTCCGCTGTCCAACGGGGTCACCGAGGTTCTCTACGAGGGCACGCCCGACTCGCCTACCCAGCACCGGCATTTCGAGATCATCGAAAAGTACGGCGTGACAATCTATTACACCGCGCCCACACTGATCCGGACGTTCATGAAGTGGGGACGTGACATTCCCGACGCCCACGACCTGTCCAGCCTGCGTCTACTGGGGACGGTCGGGGAGCCGATCAACCCCGAAGCGTGGCGCTGGTACCGCAAGGTGATCGGCGCCGACAGCCTCCCGATCGTGGACACCTGGTGGCAGACCGAAACGGGCGCCGCGATGATCTCCCCGCTGCCCGGAGTGGCTGCGGCCAAACCGGGTTCGGCGATGAGGCCGCTGCCGGGCATCTCGGCGAGGATCGTCGACGACCACGGCGATCAACTGACGCCGACCGTCCACCAGGGCGAACACGTCACCGGCTACCTGGTCTTGGACCAGCCATGGCCGTCCATGCTGCGCGGCATCTGGGGCGATCCGGAGCGGTACGTCGAGACCTACTGGTCCAGGTTCGCCGAGCAGGGCTGGTACTTCGCCGGCGACAGCGCCTATTACGACCGTGACGGCGCCATCTGGGTGGTGGGCCGCATCGACGACGTGATGAACGTGTCCGGGCACCGGCTCTCGACCGCCGAGGTGGAGTCGGCGCTGGTCGGTCACGTCGCGGTCGCCGAGGCGGCGGTGGTCGGCATGACCGATGAAACCACCGGGCAGGCCATCTGCGCGTTCGTCGTCTTGTGCGCAGACTACGAGGTGCACGACGGGGTCGTCGACGAGTTGCGCGGCGAGGTGGCCCGGGAGATCTCGCCCATCGCCAAGCCACGTGAGGTCCATGTGGTGCCCGAGCTGCCCAAGACCCGCAGCGGCAAAATCATGCGCAGGCTGCTGCGCGACGTCGCCGAAAACCGCGAGTTGGGTGACACCTCGACGCTGCTGGATCCCGGTGTGTTCGACGCGATCCGGGCCGCAAAGTAGGTCAGTCCGGTAGCGGTACGAACCCCGCACCGGGCCGGTGTTTGGCGTTGATGTCGCCCAGGATCGCGTTGAACGACATCACCACCGCCGGGGTGTGCAGCGGGATGAATTTGATGATGCACGTCGGCAGGTTGTCGCTGAAGGCTCCGTGAATCATCCCGACCAGCTCACCATTGACGGTCACGGGCGCGCCGGAATCGCCCGGCTGGCCGCACACCTGCATGACGATGGTGCCCGGGTCCTGGCCCGGCCCCCAGGTGACGCCGCACGAATTGCCGGTCGTGCGGCCCTGCTTGCAGGCGATCTGGCCGAAGGCCGGATCCGGACCGATGCCGGTGATCGGAAACCCGTTGTAGTTGGCCACCGGTGCCACCTTGGCCGGATCGAATCTGATCACCGCATAGTCGAGGGTGTCGTTGCCCGCGACCATGGTGCCCAGCGGGCCCCTGTTTTGTGCGGCCTCGGCGGCGACCTGCTCGCCGGGTGCGCCACAGTGCGCCGAGGTGAATCCGATGAGGGCGCCGGCGGAATCGTTGCCGATCGTCGTGAGCGTGCACATCGTGTCCCCATTGACGACGATGCCCGCACCGCCACCCATCGGGACCCTCTCGTCGGCGGCCGCGACGTTGACGGGCTGACCCATCAGGACCAAGAGGACGGCTGCCATCGCCGCCGGATAGGTACGGTGGGCCATCTGCAAGGCAACACCCCCATCAAACGGTCGGACATCCGGAGCAGCTTGGTCAGTGTAGTCGGCTAACGCGTCTCGCCCGCGAGTCGCCGATCGCCACCCCGTATCCCCGACGGCGAGGAGTCGCCCTCGGCTGGCCTCGTCTGGCACCGCACCACATGGCAACATAAACCGCGACGAGCGAACGGGCTCGGCGACGATGCGAGCCGGGCAACGGCTCGAGGAGGAGCCGGGCAATCGACCGGAGAGGACCGTCTGTGAGCAGAGCCGACCGCAAGAACGGTGTGCCCAGCACCCTGACCACGATTCCGTTGGCCGACCCGCACGCCAGGCCTGCCGAGCCGTCGATCGGCGACCTGATCAAGGACGCGACGGCTCAGATGTCCACTCTGGTGCGCGCCGAGGTGGAACTGGCCCGTTCCGAGATCACCCGGGACGTCAAGAAGGGCCTGACCGGCAGCGTCTACTTCATCGCCGCACTGGTGGTGGTGTTCTACTCCACGTTCTTTTTCTTCTTCTTCCTCGCCGAGTTGCTCGACACCTGGCTGTGGCGCTGGGTCGCGTTCCTGATCGTGTTCGCGATCATGGTCGTGGTCGGGGCGGTACTGGGGCTGTTGGGTTTCCTGAAGGTGCGCCGCATCCGGGGACCGCGGCAGACGATCGAATCGGTCAAGGAGACACGCACCGCGCTGACGCCCGGGCACGACAAGGCTGCCGCCGGTGCAAAGCAGCTGACCGAGTCCCACGGCAAGCACGCAAAGCCCGAAAACGGCAGTCCCGGCGATCCCTCGGGTTGGTAGATGGCAGCACCAGATCCGTCGGTCACCCGCATCGACGGGCCATGGCGCCATCTGGACGTACACGCCAACGGCATCCGCTTTCACGTCGTCGAGGCCTTGCGTCCCGGCCAGGACGCGGCCGAGCCGGCCACGGCGCGGCCGCTGGTGATCTTGCTGCATGGTTTCGGATCGTTCTGGTGGTCGTGGCGTCATCAGCTCCGCGGGCTGACCGGGGCTCGTGTGGTCGCCGTCGACCTGCGCGGCTACGGCGGCAGCGACAAGCCGCCCCGCGGCTACGACGGCTGGACGCTCGCCGGCGACACGGCCGGACTCATTCGTGCGCTCGGGCACTCGTCGGCGACGCTGGTCGGCCACGCCGACGGCGGGCTGGCCTGCTGGGCCACCGCGCTGCTGCATTCACGGCTGGTGTGCGGAATCGCGCTGATCAGCTCGCCCCACCCGGCCGCGTTGCGACGATCGGCGTTGACGCGGCGGGATCAGGGTTACGCGCTGTTGCCGACGCTGCTGGCCTACCAAGTGCCGCTCTGGCCGGAGCGCCTGCTGACCCGGGACAACGCGGCGGAACTCGAACGCCTCGTCCGGAGCCGCAGTAGCGCTAAATGGGTTGCCTCCGAGGACTTTTCGCAAACCGCCCGTTACCTTCGGATGGCGATCCAGATTCCCGCGGCCGCGCACAGCGCACTGGAATACCAGCGCTGGGCGGTGCGCAGTCAGCTGCGCGGCGAAGGCCGGCGCTTCATGCGCTCAATGTCCCAGCAGCCCGGTGCGCCGCTGCTGCACCTTCGCGGCGACGCCGATCCCTACGTGCTGGCCGATCCGGTCGATCGCACCCAGCGCTATGCGCCGCAGGGCCATTACATATCCATCACTGGCGCAGGACATTTCAGCCACGAAGAGGCGCCGGAGGAAATCAACAGGCACCTCATGAGGTTTTTCGAGACCGTGCACGGGCCCCGGGTCAGCTGACGCAGGCCCCGGTGCCCACCTGCGCGGTGGCACCGATCCGGTCAAGCTGACCGGCCACCTCATCGGCCGTCAACACGAAGCCGGTGTCCGGGTCATCGACGGCGGCGCCGAACACCACACCGAGCACGTTACCGTTGAGGTCGATCAACGGCCCTCCCGAATTGCCTTGCTCCACATCGGCTCTGATGGTGTAGACGTCGCGGGTGACCGGTGCGGGGTCCCGGTAGATGTCGGGGCCACTGAGCTTGATGGCCTCACGGATCCTGGCCGGGGTCGCGGTGAAGTTGCCGCCGCCCGGGTAACCCAGCACCACAACGCTGGCGCCGGTCTTGGCCTCGGCTTGGGCGAAGGTCAACGGCTTCGGCGGCAGGTTCGGGACGGCGAGGATCGCGATGTCCACCGCCGGGTCGTAGGACACCACGGTGGCGTCGAAGGGATTGCCGCTGGCGTAGACCTGAACGCTGTTGGACCCGGCCACCACGTGCGCGTTGGTCATCACCCGGTTGGGCGCTACCACAAATCCACTGCCCTCCAACACCTTTTGGCAGCTCGGCGCCAGGCTGCGCACCTTGACGACGCTGGGGGCGGTGGACGTCACCGCCGGATTGTTGGCCAGGGCAGGGTCCGGTGACGCGACCGGGATCACCGGGGTGCGGCTGAACGGCTCGAGCACCGCCGGCAGGCCGGAGGTGTTCAGCAGCGCCGACAGCCGCTTGGGCACCGTCTTGAGCCAGGGCGGCGCGACGTCGTTGACCTCGGCGAGCACCCGCGAACCCCGGACCGCGGCGGCCAGCTCCGGCTGGTCCTTGGACTGTGTCAGCGGCGTCGCGAGCAGCCAGGCCGCCGTCAGCACCACGACGAGCTGGACCGCCACTCCGATGCAGGAGTCGACGGTTCGGATTGTGCCGCTGCGAATCGCGCCGCGAACGGCACGTCCCAGCACCACGCCGGCGACCTCACCGACGACGACCAGCGCCAGGATCAAAAACAGCGCGGCGAACAGTTTGGCGCGGGGCGCGGCGATGTGGCTGACGATGTGGGGCGCCAGCAGCACGCCCGCGATCGCGCCGAGCAACACGCCGATAAACGACAGCACGGAGCCCAGCGCGCCCGAACGCCAACCCGAGATGGCCGCGATGAAGGCGACCGCGAGGACGGCGATGTCCAGCCATTGGGACGGCGTCATCGAATTCATCGCGACCCATCCTCGCCGACGAGCACCATCGCGTCGTCCAATTCGCGGATGTCGGTGGTATCCCACGGCCGGGCCCAGCCGGCGACGTCGAGCACCGCGGAGATCACCTGGCCGGTGAATCCCCATACCAGCATCTGGTTCAACAGAAACGCCGGCCCGGCCCACCGGCGGCCGAGGTTGCCGCGATACACCATCAGCCGGTTGGCGGGGTTGATGAAGGCGCGCACCGGAACCCGCGACACGATCGCAGTTTCGGTCTCGTCGATGACGCCCACCGGCCCCGGGTCCGGCGAGTAGGCCAACACGGGAATGACGTGGAACTGCGACGGCGCGATGAACGTCCGCTCCATTGTGGCCAACGGATGCAGCCGGCTCGTGTCGATCCCGGTTTCTTCGCGCGCCTCACGCAGGGCGGTGGACACCGGACCGTCGTCGGCGGGATCGGAGGCGCCGCCGGGGAATGCCGCCTGGCCGGCGTGGTGGCGCAACGTCGAGGCCCGCACGGTCAGCAACAGGTCGGCATCGTCTGGGACGCCGCCGTCGGCCGGGCCGGACTCCGGACCCGAGAACAACACCAGAACGGCGGCCTCGCGGCGACTGGAGTCTGGGCCGAGCAACGACGCCATCGACGACGCGGCCTTGGCTGCGGTCACCATCGCCAGCACGCCGGCCGGCAGCCGGTGCCGGTAAGCCTCGGGAATCTGGCCCACGTTGTCGACCAGCGGACGCAACCAGGACGGGCAGACGTCAGGCGTGAGCGGAACGGTCCCCCGCGCGCGGGAGGTACCCCGAGAACTCACCGGGCACCTCCCTCGTCCAACTGCCTCATCCTGGGTCGTTTCCGACCGCAGCGGCGATCTCGTCGGCACTTGCGAAAGGCCGCGGCAGCGTCTGCGCAACGCTACCGTCCGGCCTGAGCACCACCGTCGCGGGCATCACATTTACCACGCCCAGGGCCGCCGCGACCCGACGACGACCGTCCTGCAGCGTCGGCAGCCGAACACCCAACTCCGCCAACCGGAGTAATGCGGCCGTCTCGTTCTCGTCCTGATGCACCGTCACCACCATCACGTCCGACCCGACCCGTCGTTGATAGTCGGCCATCGCGGGAAGTTCGGCCGCGCACGGCGCGCACCAATATGCCCACAGGTTGAGGATCACCCGGTGACCGGCCAACGCGCGGGCGACATCGACGGCCGAACCGTCGGCGGCGCATTCCACCGTCACACCCCGTAGTGCCAGCGGGCCGAGACCGCTGAAACCCGCGCCGCCGGCGGGACAGGGCGGCAGGTTGGCGCGCTCCCTCGGACCCGCCAGCGCGGCCGGCGTGTCGGCGTCGCGATGTTCGCGTGCGGCCGGGGCCGGGGTCGTCGCGGTCGGTGCAGAGGTGTCGCGCAACTGGGCCACCAGCGCCGCCGTCAGCGCGGCCACCACCGCCAATATCGCGATGGTCCAGCGGGTCTTCCCGGTCAACGTCGGATGCCCTGGTGTTACAGCCCCGCGAGGGCCAGCAGATGCTCGGCTTCCGGGCCCTGCACGAGGGGCGCGGCGAGCAAAGGTTCGGTAGGACCGAGGCCGAAGGACGGGCAATCTTTGGCGAGCACGCACACGCCGCACGCCGGTTTGCGGGAATGGCAGACCCGGCGGCCGTGAAAGATCACTCGATGGCTCAACATCGTCCATTCGCTGCGTTCGATCAATTCGCCGACCGCGTGCTCGATCTTGACCGGGTCCTCCTCGGCGGTCCAACGCCACCTGCGCGCCAGCCGCTTGAAATGAGTGTCGACGGTGATTCCCGGGATGTCGAAGGCGTTGCCCAAGATGACGTTGGCGGTCTTGCGCCCCACTCCGGGCAGCGTCACCAGCTCGGCCAGGGTCGACGGGACCTCTCCGTCGAACCGTTCGACCAGGGCCTGCCCCAGGCCGATGAGCGACGCAGCCTTGTTGCGGAAGAAGCCAGTGGGACGGATGAGGTTTTCCAGCTCGTCGCGATCCGCTTGCGCATAATCCAGCGCCGACCGGTATCGCTTGAACAAAGCCGGCGTCGTCATGTTGATCCGTTTGTCGGTGCTCTGCGCCGAAAGAATGGTGGCGACCGTCAGCTCCAGCGGCGTCGTGAAATCCAACTCGCAGTGCGCGTCCGGAAATGCTTGGGCCAGTGCACGATTCATCCTTCGCGCCCGCCGCACCAATCCGACTCGGGATTCCTGCGCCCAGCGCCGGGCGACCGTGCCCCCCGGCGTGGCCGATCTGGAACCCGAGCGCCCGGATGGCTTTGCCGCTGTCACCTACGACAGAGTACTGATTTCGTGATCTCGCTGAGACCTTAGCCATGTTTACTCTCCTTGTGTCATGGTTGCTGGTCGCCTGCGTGCCAGGGCTTTTGATGCTCGCGACGTTCGGCCTGGGATGGCTGGAACGCGAGCTCGCCCAGGACACCGTCACGGCGAACGACGTCGCCGAGTTCCTCGAGCATGCGGAGGCCGTGGACGTGCGCACGCTGGCGAGGGAAGGCTTGCCGGAGGCGCTGGAAGACCTGCATCGGCGCCAGGCTCAGCGGCTGGCCGATTCGCCTCCGGCCGGCTTTCGTAAGAGGCCGCGTCACGCCGCGCCGCCATTAGCCACCGACGTCAATGGCCGCTACGAGGCCGGTTTGCCGACGCGAATCCGCACGCGTCCGCGGGTCAATCCGCAATTTAGTGGGGCTGTACCTGCCAATCGTGTGTAGCGTGACTCGTTGGACACATTGGGCTTGCCTCTAGACTTGCGTCACGCGAGCAGGGGTTGGCCCGCCCATATCAGGTAACTGGAAAACGAAGAGGCAACGTGGACGAGATCCTGGCACGGGCAGGAATCTTCCAAGGGGTTGAGCCCGCCGCAGTCGCCGCACTGACCAAGCAACTGCAACCGGTCGACTTCCCCCGGGGACACACGGTCTTCGCCGAGGGGGAGCCGGGCGATCGGCTGTACATCATCATCTCGGGCAAGGTCAAGATCGGTCGCCGCTCACCGGACGGCCGGGAGAACCTGCTGACGATCATGGGCCCGTCGGACATGTTCGGCGAGTTGTCGATCTTCGACCCGGGTCCACGGACTTCCAGCGCGACCACGATCACCGAGGTCCGGGCGGTATCGATGGACCGCGACGCGCTCCGGGCGTGGATCGCGGATCGTCCCGAAATCGCCGAGCAACTGCTGCGGGTGTTGGCCCGACGGCTGCGCCGGACCAACAACAATCTGGCCGACCTCATCTTCACCGATGTGCCGGGCCGGGTGGCCAAGCAGCTGCTGCAGCTCGCGCAGCGCTTCGGCACCCAGGAAGGTGGCGCGATGCGGGTCACCCACGATCTGACGCAGGAGGAGATCGCCCAGTTGGTGGGCGCCTCCCGGGAAACGGTGAACAAGGCCCTTGCCGATTTCGCCCATCGCGGCTGGATCCGCCTGGAGGGCAAGAGCGTGCTGATCTCGGACTCCGAACGGCTGGCCCGCCGGGCGCGGTAACTCTGGTCTGCGCCGAGCCTGTAATTTTGCAGGCCCCTACTCGCGCTGCTCCTGCGAAATTTCAGCCTCGGCGCAGATAGTCCAATTGCGCCTGGACGGACCATTCGGCGGCGTCCCAGAGCTTCTCGTCGACGTCGACATAGACGTATTCGACGATCTCGCGCGTCGTGGCCTCGTCGCCAAGGTCCCACAACGCGGCGCGCACCTGCTCCAAACGTTCGTGGCGGTGTATCAGGTAGCCGGAGGCAACGGCCTCCAGGTCGGCCAGATTCGGCCCATGCCCGGGCAGCACCGCACGCCGGCCCAGGCCACGTAGCCGCCGCAGCGACTCCAGGTAATCGGCCAGGCTGCCGTCTTCCTTGTCGATGACGGTGGTGCCGCGGCCCAGCACCGTGTCGGCCGTGAGCACGGCGTCGTCGAGGAGGAACGACAGTGAATCGGCGGTGTGGCCCGGGGTCGCCATCACTTTGATTTCCAGGCCGGCCGCATCGATCACCTCGCCATCGATCAGCTCACCGCCGAGGCCCCGCAAAAACCCGCTGCCCGCGGACCGCACCGTCGCCCCGGTCAGGTCGACCAGCTTGTCGATGCCGTCCGTGTGATCGCCGTGCCGATGACTGATGAGCACCAGCGCGATGCGGCCCAGTTCGGCGATCCGCGCGATGTGCGCATCGTCATCGGGCCCGGGATCGATGATGACCAGCTCGTCGCTGCGCGGACCGCGCAGCACCCAGGTATTGGTGCCGTCCAGGGTCAGCAATCCGGGGTTGTCCGCCAGCAGGACCGAGGCAGTGGCGGTGACCCCCCGCAACCTGCCGTATGCGGGATGGGTGAGGGACTCGGCAGCCTCGGTCACGGCCGTTAGCCGACCTCCACGATCAACTCGACTTCCACCGGTGCATCCAGCGGTAGCTCGGCTACGCCGACCGCCGAACGCGCGTGCGCGCCCTTATCGCCAAACACCTGCGCGAGCAGATCGGACGCGCCGTTGACGACGCTCGGCTGGCCGTTGAAACCCGGCGCGGAGGCGACGAACCCGACCACCTTGACCACTCGGGTCACCGCGTCGATGCCCACCAACGAGTCCACCGCCGCCAGCGCGTTGAGCGCACAGACCCGCGCCAACGCCTTGCCATCTTCGGGGCTGACCTCGGCGCCGACCTTGCCGGTACGTGCCAGCTTTCCGTCCTCCATCGGCAGCTGGCCCGCGGTATAGACCAGGTCGCCGGTCCGCACCGCCGGTACATAAGAGGCCAGCGGCGCGACCAGCTCCGGAAGCGCGACACCAAGCTGCGCGAGCCGGGCCGAAGCGCTCATCTGGCCGCCACTATTTGGGTCGCTTCAAATACGCAACGTGTTGCTCGCCGGTCGGCCCGGGCAGCACGGCCACGAGCTCCCAGCCGTCGGCACCCCACTGGTCCAGGATCTGCTTGGTGGCGTGGGTCAGCAGGGGGACCGTTGCGTACTCCCATGCGGTCGGTTGGCTCATGACGGCAGCTTATCGGTCGGCTCCGGCCCGGTGGCCAGCGGCGCTCGGGCTAGCATGCGATGGTGGCATCCACTCCTGGCGGCGGTAGGACGGTCGGCTGGCCGGCGCGCTTGTCGAAGGCCCGCTTGCATTTCGTGACCGGCAAAGGCGGTACGGGCAAGTCGACGGTAGCGGCCGCGCTGGCACTGACGCTGGCGGCGGGGGGCCGCAAAGTCCTGCTCGTCGAAGTCGAGGGCCGCCAAGGGATTGCGCAACTTTTCGACGTCCCGCCGCTGCCGTATCAGGAGCTCAAGATCGCGACCGCCGAGCGCGGCGGTGAGGTCAACGCCCTGGCGATCGACATCGAGGCCGCGTTCCTGGAATACCTCGACATGTTCTACAACCTCGGTATCGCGGGCCGGGCGATGCGCCGCATCGGTGCGATCGAATTTGCGACGACGATCGCGCCCGGCCTGCGCGATGTGCTGCTCACCGGCAAGATCAAGGAGTCGGTGGTGCGCGTCAACAAGGGGGCCAAGCACCCGGTCTATGACGCGGTTGTCGTCGACGCACCACCGACGGGCCGGATCGCACGTTTTCTGGATGTCACCAAAGCGGTGTCGGATCTGGCCAAGGGTGGGCCGGTGCACTCACAGAGCGAAGGTGTGGTGAAGTTGCTCCATTCCGACCAGACCGCCATCCATCTGGTCACCCTGCTGGAAGCGCTGCCCGTGCAGGAGACGCTGGAAGCCATCGAGGAGCTCGCGGAGATGGCGCTGCCGATCGGCAGTGTGATCGTGAACCGCAACATCCCGTCCTACCTGGAGCCGCATGACTTGGCGAAGGCGGCCGAGGGAGATGTCGATGCGGACTCGGTGCGGGCCGGGTTGAAGACCGCCGGAATCCAGCTCAACGACACCGACTTTGCCGGTCTGCTGACCGAGACCATTCAGCACGCGACCCGAATCACCGCGCGCGCCGAGACGGCGCAACAGCTCGAAGCGTTGAAGGTGCCGCGGCTGGAACTGCCGGCGATCTCCGACGGCGTCGACCTCGGCAGCCTGTACGAGCTTTCGGAATCGCTTGCACAGCAGGGTGTTCGATGAGCGGCAAGCCGGAAATCCTTGATATGGCCGCGATCCTGGCTGACACGACGAACCGTGTGGTCGTATGCTGCGGCGCCGGAGGGGTGGGCAAGACCACCACCGCGGCGGCGATTGCGCTGCGCGCCGCCGAATATGGCCGAACCGTATGCGTTTTGACGATTGACCCGGCCAAGAGGCTGGCGCAAGCGCTGGGGGTCAGCGACCTCGGCAACACGCCGCAGCGGGTGCCACTGGGGACCGAAGTCTCCGGCGAGCTGCACGCGATGATGCTCGACATGCGCCGCACGTTCGACGAAATGGTGGTCCAATACTCCGGTCCCGGTCGGGCACAGCAGATTTTGGATAACCAGTTCTATCAGACGGTTGCCACTTCGCTGGCCGGCACGCAAGAGTACATGGCGATGGAGAAGCTGGGTCAGCTGCTCGCCGAGGACCGCTGGGACCTGGTGGTGGTCGACACTCCCCCGTCGCGCAACGCGCTGGATTTCTTGGACGCGCCGCAGCGACTGGGCAGCTTCATGGATAGCCGATTGTGGCGGCTGCTGCTCGCGCCCGGCCGGGGCATTGGGCGGTTGGTCACCGGTGCAATGGGTTTGGCGATGAAGGCGCTGTCCACCGTGCTCGGCTCACAGATGCTCGGGGATGCAGCAGCCTTCGTGCAATCACTGGACGCCACTTTCGGCGGTTTCCGCGAGAAGGCGGATCGCACCTATGCGTTGCTGAAAAGGCGAGGTACACAATTTGTCGTCGTGTCGGCGGCCGAACCCGACGCGTTGCGCGAGGCGGCTTTCTTCGTCGACCGCCTGTCGCAAGAAGGTATGCCGCTGGCGGGACTCGTCTTGAACCGCACTCACCCGATGTTGTGTTCCCTGCCGACCGAGCGCGCGATCGACGGAAGCGAAACGTTGGAGGCCAAAACCGATTCCGAGCCCGCGTCGCTGGCCACCGCGGTACTCAGAATTCATGCCGACCGGGCGCAAACCGCCAAACGGGAGATCAGATTGCTATCCCGGTTCACCGGGGCCCACCCACACGTGCCGGTCATCGGGGTTCCGTCGCTACCGTTCGACGTTTCGGATCTCGACGCGCTGCGTGCGCTCGCCGATCAGATCACTTCGGTCGGCGACGAAGCGGCGCGTGCTTGGGAGGCACTGAGGAGGACTCGCGCTAGGCGAGCCCGTTGGAACGGGTACCTGATAGGCGCAGGGTCAGCCGATGCTCCGGTTTCGGCGCTTTTCGAAATAGTCTGACCACGAAATGACCTCGGGGTGTTGCTTGAGCAAAGCCCTCCGCTGGCGCTCGGTCATGCCGCCCCAAACCCCGAACTCGACCTTGTTGTCCAACGCGTCCGCGCCGCACTCCTGCATTACCGGGCAATGACGGCAGATCACCGCCGCCTTGCGTTGCGCCGCGCCCCGGACAAAGAGTTCGTCGGGGTCGGTGGTCCGGCACAGTGCTTTCGAGACCCACGTGATCCGCTCTTCGGCGTCGACGCTATGCAGTACCCCTGGTGCAGCCGCGATGTTCAAGCGACGCGCGGCCGGTCGCATACCTGACACGAGCTGTTCCCTTCCTTCCGGCCGCTGGTTACGACCGACCTCTCGGGTGCAGACCCTGCTGCGATCTACGCCACACTGTGCACATCGGTGTTATCTGAATCTCACCGTGTGTCTAAGTTAGGTGGTCAGGTACCAATTGCGCAACAGTCTGATAACGGTTTTTTTGGGACGGGCGTGCAGGCTTGTCGAACAGGGTAGGCCGACTGTGGCATTTCGACACCTCGTTCGCGTTACCGATCAGTGACGTAGGCGAAAATTTTGCAGGGAACTAAACCTTAAGTTCGCTGGTCACGGGGTGGGAGAGCCTTTAGTCCCTAGTGGCGTCGCAGGGCGGCGCGGGGCCGCTACCCTAGTACACATGCCAGACCGCCCCCCGGCCGTGCTCACGGTTCTCAAGCTTGTGGGGTGCTGTTTGTTGGCCAGCGTCGTCGCCACCGCACTGATGTTCCCGCTGGTGGGTGGGGTGGGGCTGGTGTCCAATCGGGCCTCCGAAGTCGTCGCCAACGGCTCGGCCCAGCTTTTGCAGGGTGAGGTGCCGGCCGTGTCCAAGATGGTCGACAAGAACGGCGACGTCATTGCGTGGCTGTACTCGCAGCGCCGCTTCGAGGTGCCCACCGACAAGATCGCCAACACCATGAAGCTCGCGATCGTTTCGATCGAGGACAAGCGGTTCGCCGAGCACAACGGGGTCGACTGGAAGGGCACGCTGACCGGGCTGGCCGGCTACGCGTCCGGCGACGTCGACACGCGCGGGGGCTCGACCATCGAGCAGCAGTACGTGAAGAACTACCAACTGCTGGTGACCGCCCAAACCGACGCCGAAAAGCGCGCGGCCGTCGAAACCACCCCGGCGCGCAAGCTGCGCGAGATCCGGATGGCCCTCACGCTGGACAAAACCTTCAGCAAGCCCGAAATCTTGACCCGCTACCTGAACCTGGTGTCATTCGGCAACGGCTCGTTCGGGGTGCAGGACGCGGCACAGACCTATTTCGGCATCAACGCGTCCGACCTGAACTGGCAGCAGGCGGCGCTGCTCGCGGGCATGGTGCAGTCGACCAGCACGCTCAACCCCTACACCAACCCGGACGGCGCCCTGGCCCGGCGGAACTTGGTCCTGGACACCATGATCGCCAACCTGCCTCAAGAGGCCGACGCCCTGCGCGCCGCCAAGGATGCGCCGCTGGGAATATTGCCGCAGCCCAATGAGCTGCCTCGGGGCTGCATCGCGGCAGGCGACCGCGCCTTCTTCTGCGACTACGTCCAGGAGTACCTGTCCCGCGCCGGGATCAGCAAGGAGCAGGTGGCCAGGGGCGGCTACTTGATCCGCACCACGCTGGACCCGGACGTGCAGACCCCGGTCAAGGCGGCCATCGACAAGTTCGCCAGCCCGAACCTGGCGGGCATCTCGAGCGTGATGAGCGTGATCGCACCGGGCAAGGATTCCCATCACGTCATGGCGATGGCCAGCAACCGCAAATACGGGTTGGACGCCGACGCCGGCGAGACGATGCGGCCGCAGCCGTTCTCGCTGGTCGGCGACGGTGCGGGATCCGTCTTCAAGATCTTCACCACGGCAGCCGCGCTGGACATGGGCATGGGCATCAACGCCACGCTCGAGGCGCCGGGCCGCTTCCAGACCAAGGGCTACGGAAGCGGCGGGGCCAAGGGCTGCCCCAAGGACACCTGGTGCGTGGTCAACGACGGTAACTACCGCGGCTCGATGAATGTGACCGATGCGCTGGCCCAGTCGCCCAACACCGCGTTCGCCAAGCTGATCACCCAGATCGGGGTCGCGCGCGCGGTGGACATGGCCATCAAGCTCGGGCTTCGGTCCTACGCCGACCCCGGCACCGCACGCGACTACAACCCCGACAGCAACGAGAGCCTGGCCGACTTCGTCAAACGGCAGAACATCGGCTCGTTCACGCTCGGCCCGATCGAGGTGAACGCGCTGGAGCTGTCCAATGTCGCGGCCACCCTGGCCTCCGGCGGGGTGTGGTGTCCGCCGAGCCCGATCGACAAGCTGATCGACCGCAACGGCAACGAGGTCGCCGTGACGACCGAGACCTGCGATCAGGTGGTGCCTGAGGGCTTGGCGAACACGATGGCCAACGCGATGAGCAAGGACTCGACGGGCGGCACGGCCGCGGGTGCGGCCGGTGCGGCCGGCTGGAGCCTGCCGATGTCGGGCAAGACCGGGACCACCGAGGCGCACAGATCCTCCGGTTTTGTGGGCTTCACCAGCCACTACGCGGCGGCCAACTACATCTACGACGACTCACCCAACCCGACGGACCTGTGCTCCTCTCCGCTGCGGCACTGCGGCGGGGGTGACCTGTACGGCGGCAACGAGCCCGCGCGCACCTGGTTCACCGCGATGAAGCCGATCGCCAACAACTTCGGCGACGTGAAGTTGCCGCCCACCGATCCCCGCTACGTCGAGGGGTCGCCCGCTTCGCGGGTGCCAACCGTCGCCGGGCTGGACGTGGACGCGGCGCGCCACCGCATCAAGGAAGCGGGCTTCCAGGTTGCCGACCAAACCAACTCCGTTAACAGCACCGCCAAGTTGGGCGAGGTGGTCGGAACATCACCCAGCGGCCAAACGATTCCCGGATCGATCGTCACGATCCAGGTCAGCAACGGCATCCCACCGTTGCCTCCACCGGATGAGCTGCCGGTCCCGATCGGATCACAGGTCGTGGAAATCCCGGGCCTGCCGCCGATCACCATTCCCCTGCTGGCGCCACCGCCGCCGCCCGGGCAGCCGCCTCCTTAGGCTGGTCGAGCGCAATATCGCGCTCTCAGTGCGCGACCGGCAGTATCCTGCCTGCATGGCCGACGTTATGCCCGTCCTGATACGCACCGGCGCCGTCACGCTTGGCTCGACCGTGGCCGGCATCGCTTATTCCGCGGTCGTCGAGCGCAACGCGTTCGTTCTGCGCGAGATAACCATGCCAGTCCTGACGCCAGGCTCCACGCCGCTGCGGGTGCTGCACATCAGCGATCTCCACATGCTGCCCAACCAGCGTCGCAAACAGGCCTGGCTGCGTGAACTGGCCAGCTGGGAGCCCGACCTGGTCGTCAATACCGGCGACAACCTGGCGCACCCCAAGGCGGTGCCCGCGGTCGTCCAGGCCCTGGGCGGCCTGCTGTCGCGGCCGGGTGTCTTCGTGTTCGGCAGCAATGACTACTTCGGGCCGCGCCTGAAGAACCCGTTGAATTACCTGATCAACCCGTCCCATCGGGTCCGCGGTGAGCCGCTGCCCTGGCAGGATCTGCGCGCGGCATTCACCGAGCGCGGCTGGCTCGACCTCACCCACACCCGCCGCGAGTTCGAGGTGGCCGGTTTGCACATCGCCGCCGCGGGCGTGGACGACCCGCACATCGATCGGGACCGCTACGACACGATTGCGGGCCCGGCCAGCCCGGCCGCGAACCTGCGGCTGGGGCTGACCCATTCCCCGGAGCCGCGGGTGCTGGACCGCTTCGCCGCCGACGGCTACCAGCTGGTGATGGCCGGACACACCCACGGCGGGCAGCTGTGTCTGCCGTTCTACGGCGCGCTGGTGACCAACTGCGGCCTGGACCGGTCCAGGGCGAAGGGACCGTCCCGGTGGGGCGCCAACATGGCGTTGCATGTCTCCGCCGGGATAGGCACCTCACCGTTTGCGCCCGTGCGATTCTGCTGCAGGCCCGAGGCAATCCTGCTGACGCTGATCGCCACCCCGATGGGCGACCGCGACTCCGCCAGCGACCGGAGCCGTTCGCAGCCAACCGCTTCGGTGCGTTGAACGATCTGACCCAGATCGCGACCCGCACCCTGTCGCGCAGCTGGACGGACAATGCGATCCGGCTGATCCAGGCCGACGCCCGCCGCAGCGCCGACACCCACCTGCTCCGGTATCCCCTGCCGTCGGCCTGGCGCGCGGACGGCCTCGATGTCGATGTCGCGCTGTACCTCAAAGACGAGACCACACACGTCACCGGCAGCCTCAAGCACCGGCTGGCGCGCTCGCTTTTCCTGTACGCGCTGTGCAACGGGTGGATCGGCGAAGGCACCACGGTCGTCGAGGCATCGTCGGGATCGACGGCGGTGTCGGAGGCCTACTTCGCGGCCCTGCTGGGGGTGCCGTTCGTCGCCGTGATGCCGGCGGCTACCAGCTCCGCAAAGATCGCCCTGATCGAATCGCAAGGCGGCCGTTGCCATTTCGTGGCAAACTCGAGTCAGGTCTACGCCGAGGCCGAGCGCGTCGCGCAAGAGACCGGCGGGCACTACCTGGACCAGTTCACCAACGCCGAGCGGGCCACCGACTGGCGCGGCAACAACAACATCGCCGAGTCGATCTACGAGCAGATGCGCGACGAGAAGTACCCCGTCCCGGAATGGATCGTGGTCGGCGCGGGCACCGGCGGAACCAGCGCGACGATCGGCCGCTACATCCGCTACCGACGGCACGCGACCCGGTTGTGCGTCGTCGACCCGGAGAACTCCGCGTTCTTTCCCGCATACGCCGAAGAGCGGTACGACATCGTGATGCCCACCTCGTCTCGCATCGAGGGCATCGGCCGGCCGCGGGTCGAGCCGTCGTTTCTGCCCGGCGTGGTGGACCGCATGGTCGCGGTCCCCGACGCCGCGTCTATCGCCGCCGCCCGTCACGTCAGCGCCGTTCTGGGACGCCCGGTGGGCCCGTCGACGGGCACCAACCTGTGGGGCGCCTTCGGCCTGCTCGCCGAGATGATCGCCGGCGGCCGCAGCGGTTCGGTGGTCACCCTGCTCGCCGACAGCGGCGATCGCTACGCCGACACCTACTTCAGCGACGAGTGGGTCAGCGCCCAGGGGCTCGATCCGACGGGCCATGCCGAGGCGCTGGTCGAATTCGAACGCTCGTGCCGCTGGACCTAGCGCTCGGCCTGGGGTTTGGCCAGCCGACCGGCCGGTGCGATAGGCTGTCGTGGCTTCAAGCGGGGTGTGGCGCAGCTTGGTAGCGCGCTTCGTTCGGGACGAAGAGGCCGTGGGTTCGAATCCCGCCACCCCGACCAAGGCCACCCCGATCAAGAAACGGCTGGCAGGGTTACTTCGACCGCCGCGGCCGGCGGCCGTACCGTCGCCGAATTACTGTTAGCGAACTGTTGTTTGCTGGCGGTTGCTCAGGCCCTGCGCTTAGCTTGGCGAAATCGATCCGCGCGTTTTGTGGATTCGCCGAATCGGCGGTCCAGTCAACTATGAATAGGCCGGCCGGGTCGGCAGGGTCCACGGCACAGTTCAGTTCCCTGCCGATAGCCAGATTAGGCACCTCGGTGAGCGGTACCGGTTGTCGGTTGCGGCCTACCACCGGAGCCAGATTCGGCAACTGGAGCTCCACTACCAGCGCGTAGTACGGATAGTCGAGAAATTCCGGTCGGCTGGGCGTAAAGCCCCGGCTGCGAGGGGTCTCTCCGGTGGCGGTAAACGACTTCAAAACCCCGCGCACTCGCTGACCTGACGCAAGCAGATCGGGGCCCGATATGGGTTCGGCATCGGACGAGGAGCGCAGCCCACGGTAAAACGTCGTCCCTCCTCCCGCCAGGCCGACCACAAACAGGCCCCCGAAAAGCCACGGCAGAAATCCGAAGGGACTGTCGTGCCCGAACGACAGGCGGGGATTCACGAACGCGCGGACCTTCCCATCGAGCGTGAAACGCAGGGACGCTTCGGGAGCATTCGTCGCGATGGTGTAGTCGCCGGCAGCAGGTATGTGGACCACCTTCATCGGGCGATGCACTTCGCTGTTGTCAGCCGTGCCGCTACCGATCTTTTCGGTCACGCTGGGTTGCGCCACCCCGCTCGGTGGAGTGATGACCAGTTCGAGGTTCTGGGGCTTCGGTATTGGGTCGGTCCGCTCGCCCTCGTTAGCCCCCGGCATCACGGCGTGGAAGCTGACCACCACGTCACCGGCGGGCAGATGCAGACGTTGGGAGCCGGGGATGGGCACCTCGCCGTAGTCCTTGTAGTCGTCGATGAACATGTCCATCACGATCGACGCCACGAAACCCACGACCGAAACGACTAGTAGCCACTTCCACGCCTTGCGCACGAGTCGATCATGCCCTCGTCGGGTGGTTGATTGACAGCCCTCATATGCCGTCTATTCCGAGACGGCGTTCAGTTCCGTTCGGGCCTGGTCGATTTGGTCGTATGCATACGCCACCATCTCGGCGGTGGTCATCGTCTCGCCCTTGCGGGCGAGCGATTCGTAGGCCGCCTCACCGAGGACGTCGCGGAGGTGGGTGATGGCGGTGCCGAGTTCCGACGCGGTGAGGGGATTGAATGCGAAACCGGCGATGGTGGCTGCCGGTTCGAGGCGTCCCAGGCGATCGAGGAGTACCGCGAGAGTTCCCAGGGCGAAACGGATGTAGGCGACGTTGCCAGAGTCGTAGAAGTTGCGGATGGCCAGAGTGACGTGATCGAGCGCCGCCAGCGGGTCGCCGTGTTCGGCCTCAACCCGAGACAAAACGGTCGCCAGCAGTGATTCGGTCGCGCGGCTGCCGCTGTCTTGGGCGATCACCAGGCCCCGGCGCAAGGCTTCCAGAGCGCGGGCGGGGTCAGCATCACGGAACGCGAAGCCGTAGCAGTAGAGCGCATTCGCGAGCGCCCAGGGATTGTGGGTGGCCTCGGCGGCCTCGATCACCCCGTTCGCGGCGGCCAGCGCCTCCTCACCGGCCCCGGCGACCGCCAGTCCGGCGACCAGCAATGCCCGGGTGACGGCGTGGGTGTCGCGGCCACGTGCGAGCTGGGCGCGGCACCACTCGACGTTTCGTTCGGGCTGGCCGATAACCGGGTACACAGAGCTGAGCGCGCCCTCGCTGCCGAACGGCACCTCCCCGCCGCTTCCAATCACCGTCTGGCCGGCGTCGGCATAGCCGACAGCCTCCTCAATCCGTCCAGTCCAGTAGCACTGCGCCGCGTTCAAGTACAGATTTGCGAGCTGTGGATGGTCGAGGGCGCGGGCGGGCTCGATGAGCTCCTCGGCCCAGGCCATCGGCTCAAAGTTGGCGACCAGAGCGCCGAAGAGCGCCGCGTAGGTGACGATAGCGGCGGCGGCGTCGAGGTCGCCGTTGTCGGCGGCCCAGCGAAACGCGGTGCGCAGATTGGCGAACTCGACGGTGAACCAGTCGTAGGCCGCACGCTGTCGGGGACTGTCCCACAGGGCCAGGATGTCGGCTTCGCGTCCGGCGAAGTACCGCGAGTGGGTGGCCCGAATCTCGGAGGCTTCGCCGCGGGCGACGAGTTGTTCCTCGGCGAACTGGCGGATCGTCTCCAGCATCGAATATCGGGTCCGCCCCGACGACCTGTCAGCGACAAGCAGCGATTTGCGCACTAGGGCGTCGAGCAGATCCAGGGTGGCGAAGTCATCATCTGAACCCATGACGGCGCAGGCACTTTCGAGGTCGAATCCCCCGGCGAACACCGAACACCGCTCCAGCACCGGCTTCTCCACGTCATCGAGGTAGTCGTACGACCACGCCACCGCGTGGCGCAGCGTTTGGTGGCGTGACAGGCCGCGGCGCGAGCCGACCAGCAGGCGGAACCGTTGATCCAGACGATCACGCACCTCGCTGGCGGTCATGGCCGCCATCCGGGAGGCGGCCAACTCGATGGCCAACGGAATGCCGTCGAGTCTGCGGCAGATTTCTACGACAGAGTCCGCCTCGCCGGGCTGGGCT
Source organism: uncultured Actinomycetota bacterium (assembly GCA_963703795.1). GTDB lineage: Bacteria > Actinomycetota > Actinomycetes > Mycobacteriales > Mycobacteriaceae > Mycobacterium. The sequence goes on from CAVPFT010000019.1 coordinate 302,435, forward strand.
ACCGAGAAGTCCGACACGACACGTTGGGCACGGTCGACGAAAAGGTTCACGGCGGCAGATTCGGTTCCGGAATTCACGTCAAGCGACGGGACACGCCATAACTGTTCTTCGCTGACCCCCAATCCTTCGCGGCTGGTCGCGAGAATCGCCACGGTCGCCGAGGCGGCCAGGATCGCCTCGACTAGATCCGCGACACTGTCGACTACGTGCTCGCAGTTGTCGAACACCAGCAGCCGGACTCTGCCCTCCAACGCGGCCGCGACACTGCTAGCCACGCTCTTCCCCGCCTGTTGGATAGTCCCCAGCACCGCGGCCACCGCGTCGGGCACCGCAGCCGGATCGGCAACCGCGGCTAAGTCGAAAAACCACACCCCGTCGGGGAATTCATCAGCCAATCGCGCCGCGACCTCCAGCGCCAGGCGCGTCTTGCCGACCCCACCCACCCCGGTCAACGTGACCAACCGATGAGCCTTCACCGCGGCTTGCACCTCGGCGACCTCGAGCTCGCGGCCGATGAAGCTGGTGACCGGAAGCCGCAGGTTTCCCGGACTCGCATCCGGCGCCCGCAACGACGGAAAGTCCGTGCGCAGCCCTTTCGCTTGGACCTGGAACACCTGAAGCGGGGTCGGGAGATCACGCAGCCGTCGCGGTCCCAGATCCAGCAGATCAACGCCGCCGAGCAGACCCGCCGTCGAGTCGGCCAAGAGGATCTGACCGCCGTGCCCGGCAGCCATCACCCGCGCGGCACGATTCAAGACCGCTCCGAAATAATCCTCCCCACGCAGCTCGGCTTCGCCGGTCGCGATCCCCATCCGCACGGGCAGTTCGAGTCCCCGCTGCGCGGCCACCGCGGCATCCACCGCCGATCCCGGCGACGCGAACGCCGCGCACACACCGTCCCCGGTGTGCTTGAATAACCAGCCCCCGTGCGCCTCGATCGCCGCACGCAACACCTCATCGTGCGCGGCGAGCGCCACCCGCATCTCGTCCGCGTCCGCCTCCCACCGCCGGGTCGAACCCTCCACATCGGTGAACAGAAACGTGACTACCCCCGACGGAGCGGCTCTATTCCGGGACGGCATTCAATTCCGTTCGGGCCTGCTCGATTTGGTCGTACGCGTACGCCACCACTGCGGCGGTGGTCATCTGCGCACCCTTCTGTGCGAGCTCGTCATATCTCTGATCGCCAAGAACCCCCCGCAGGTGCGCAATCGCGGTTGCCAGCTCGGGAAGCCATGCCCTGGTAAAGGAACCGGACGAGGAGCCCGCGATGACGGCGGCGCCTTCCGCGCGCCCGAGCCGGTCGAGGCACGCCGCGAGGCTCGCGAGCGGCACTCGGATAACGTTCGTGTTGCCGGAGTCGTGGTAGTTGCGAATCGCCAGTTTGAGGTATTCGAGTGCCGCGAGAGTGTCGCCGTGTCGGGCCTCGAGGCGACCGAGGACGTTCGTGAGATGGGACTCGTTGTAGCGAATACCGCTCGCTTGGGCGATGACCAGGCCGCGTTGCAAGGCATTACGCGCACGCGCCGGATCGGCGTCACACCACGCCATGCCGAAAGCCAGGAGCGCATATGACTGTGCCCATGGGTTTGGTATGGCCTCAGTAGCCCCGATCAGCTCTCGGGCGGTGGTCTTCGCCTCCTCAAAAGACCCGTTGCGCATCAACGCCAGAACAAGTCCCGACCGCGTCAATCCAAATGGGTCTTCGTCTCGAGCCAGCATCTCGCGGAATATCTCCATCGACCGTCCCGGCTGACCCGTGTTGGTGTACATACCACCAAGCCAGGTCTCCAATCCGCGCGGCACTCCGTACCGGCCTTGGCTGACGAGTTTTTGGCCCTCGTCAGCGTAGCGACAGGCTTCCTCGATACGTCCGAGTGGCCAGCAATGTGTCGCCATCACGTACAGGGATGTCAGCCGGGGATGGTCGGCCGCACGGGCCCGCGGAATGAGTTCTATGGCCCAGGCCACCGGCTCGAAGTTTTCGATCATTACGCCAAGTAGCGTCGCGAACGTCGCGATGGGTGCGGCCGTATCGAGGTCGCCGTGTTCGGCCGCCCACCGAAACGCGGTGCGCAGGTTGGCTAGTTCGGTGGTGAACCAGGTGTAGGCCTCGCCATGTCGTGGGCTGTTCCACAGCGCAAGAATGTCGCGTTCGCGCGCGGCGAAATAACGTGCATGTTCGGTCCGAACCGCGCCCGCATCGTTGGTTTCCGCGAGTCGCTCCTCGGCGAACTGCCGGACGGTCTCCAACATCGAATATCTCGCCCGGCCTGAAGACCGTCCCGCAACGAGCAACGACTTTCGCACCAGCGCGTCCAGGAGGTCCAACGTCGCGAACTCGTCGTCGGATCCACTTACCGCGCAGGCGCTTTCGAGGTCGAAGCCACCTGTGAAGACCGAACACCGAGCCAGCAGCGCCTTTTCCGCGTCGCTGAGCAGGTCGTAGGACCAGGCGACCGCATGTCGCAATGTTTGGTGACGTTCCAGCCCGCGACGGGTTCCGACCAGCAACCGGAACCGATGGTCGAGTCGGTCCCGGACGTCGGCGGCGGTCATCGACGCCATTCTCGAGGCCGCCAACTCGATCGCCAATGGGATTCCGTCGAGGCGACGGCAGATTTCCACCACCGCGGCCGCCTCGTCGGCGTCGGCCACGGAGAACCGTGCAGCGACACTGGCCGCACGGTCGACGAAAAGTGCCGCAGCAGCGGATTCGACGCCGGCGCGTACGTCCAACGACGGCACCAGCCACACTCGCTCGTCCTCGACGCCCAGTCCCTCGCGACTGGTCGCCAATACCCGAACCGCCGAGGAATGACCGAGGATGGCCTCCACGAGATCGGCCGCGGCATCGCGAACATGCTCACAGTTGTCGAACACCAATAGCCGGACTCGGCCTTCCAGCGCGGCCGCCACCGACTCGCTCACGGTCTTACCCGGCTGCTGGGTGATACCCAGTACCGCCGAAACCGCATCGGGCACCGAGGCGGGGTCGGCGATCGCCGCCAATTCGAAAAGCCATACCCCGTCGGGAAATTCATCCATCAATTGCGCGGCGACTTCCAGCGCCAAGCGGGTCTTGCCGACGCCGCCGGACCCGGTCAATGTGACCAATCGGTGCGCACGCACCGCAGTGACGACGTCGGCGACCTCGGAGTCACGGCCGATGAAGCTGGTGGTGGGTTTCCGAAGGTTGCCGGGACTCGTATCGACGGTCCGCAACGGTGGGAACTCGGCCCGCAGGCCCGGCACCCGAAGCTGAAAGACGTTGATCGGGTTGGGCAGATCGCGCAGCCGCCGAGGCCCCATATCCATCAGGTCCACTCCACCGAGTAGGCCGGCCGTGGAGTCCGCCACCAGGATCTGCCCCCCATGCCCGGCGGCCATCAATCGCGCCGCACGGTTGAGCACCATCCCGAAATAGTCGTTGTCCCGTAGCTCGGCCTCACCGGTGGCGATGCCCATCCGCACCGGCAACTGCAACTCGCGTTGCGCGTCGATCGCGGCATCAACCGCCGATATCGGTGAGGCGAACGCGGCGGCCATCCCGTCGCCGGTGTGGCTGAACACAAAGCCATCGTTGGCTTCGATCGCCGAGCGCATCACTTTGTCGTGCGCGGCTAACGCCGCCCGCATGCCATCCGCGTCTGCTTCCCACCGACGGGTCGAACCCTCGATATCGGTGAACAGAAACGTCACAACCCCGGAAGGCGGCCCGCCTGCGGACACCCGCACAGGATGTCACACCAAGCCCACCAGCGGCCAGCAAACCGTGACCGACATTTGAGATTCATATGAGTCGCCTATTTCGAGACGGAGTTGGGCTGCGTTCGGGCTTGGTCGATCTGGTCATAGGTGTAGGTCACCTGGCGGCGGTGGTCATTTCCACCGTCCGGGAACGATTTTCATCCGATTCGGCCATCTGCCAGCAAGGCCAATACCGCGACATTATCGTGTTGCGTAAGCGAACTTTTCCGGAAGGCCGATGTGGACGGGACGGACCGGACGCACCCAGCGAGGTCCCTTTAAGTGGAAGCACTCGAGCAGAGAAGGTCGGCTTGACGTCGGGAGCGGTGCGCGTTCGCGTCACCGCCACGGCGATCGCGGTCCTGACGATCGTCGCGACGGCGATGGCGTGTACGAATAAGCGGGAATCCCACAGCACGGCGCCGCAGGTCACGCCCACGCCGACGGTCCGGCCGTCCTGCCAGACGGCGTTACCGGCGGCCTGGCAGCAGGCGATCGAACGGCAGCGGGGTCAACACCGGCGGCGTTTCGACCGTGCCGTATGGCCGTCGGTCGGGCTGGCGAGGTCGCCGCCGTCCGCGACAACGGGGACACCCGTGATCTGCTGTTGATCGGTGCCGACAGGTCGGTCACCGTGACTTACTCGGTTCCGGACCCCAACCGCAACGACGTTGGATTCGTGGCGATGGACGACCGCTGGATCGTCGTCGGCGTGGACCGTATCCCGCGTGGTTCAAACGGGGTGCTGCCCGGGCTGATCCGCCTCGACGTGATCGACCGACAGGGCGGTGGGGTGCGGACCGTCGCGACGCAGTCCGAGCCGGACTACGTGGTGGGGCGAAACGCCCTCGACTCGGTCGCGTTGTTCGGCGGCAAGGTGTACTGGATCACGCGAGAGACCTTTGCCGGCGACGACGGGCACGCGTCAGCTCCTTTGACCTCGGTACCGGCGCCGTGGCTGACGTGGCGTCGGGCACCGTGCGCGACGTGCGGACCACCGCGGCAGGCGTGACCTGGGTCGGTGACAGCCGGCGGGCTGAGATGAAGGTTCCCGCGGCGCTGCCGCCCCCCGCACTACCGGCCAGCAAACCGCGGGCGACGTGACGGTGTGAGCGTGCAGTGCATCCAGCGGGTCAAAACGGGGGTGGGTCGTCGTCGGGGTCGGGTGGGGCGGGGCCGACGTAGCTTGCTGGTTCTTTGCACGGGCCGGTGCGGGCGTCGCGGTTGTGTCGGCGTTCGGTGGCGATGCGGTGCGCGCGGTTTTGGGCGCGGGTGCGGCGGCGTTTGGGCATCATCGCGCTGCGTTCGGCGCAGTAGTCGGGCGGTGGGTCGGCTTCGGGGGAAGCCATTCCGCCGACAGACAGACACAAACTGGGAAACAACAGCGCGCTACCGGGGGTGGTGACATAGGTGTGCCCCGTCGGTGAGGTCAAAATCAAAGTCCCGTCAGCCAACTGCTGTTCGCCCCAGCCCAAAAAGGTCTTGCATAGATGGTGGGTGCGGCACTTGCAGTTCAGGTTGGCCGCATGTGTGGCCCCGCCCTGGGCGTAGGGAATCGAATGATCAATATCGCAGTTGACGGCGGGCTGATCACAACCCGGCCAGCGACACGTCAAATCCCGGCACCGCACAAAATCGGCCAGCGCCTTCGAGGGCACATAGCCGTTCTCGGGTGGGGCGTCACCGGGATGGATCAGCGGCGCCAGTTTGGCCGATTTGGCCAGCTCGGCAACTAGTTCGGGGGTGAGGATCTCATCGGCGCCCACCTCCGATGCCGGCGCGATCCCGCGGCCGTCGATAGTGGCCTGCTCGGCAATCACATGAATGACCACCGGCGAGGCCGCCGGCCGCGTGCCGGCCGCGCAATCGGACCGCCCGCACCAACACCTCAACCGATCCGCGTTCGCCGCCAGCGCCCCCAACGCGTCCGCGCGACGCTGATCCCGAGTACGCGGATCATGTTCACACACCGTGGCCGCCAGCGCATTTAACCGTTGGTCCAACGCCCGCGCATCGGGGGTCAACAGACTGCCCTCGATCTGCGAGACGCCGTCATGGCCCTGCCAAATCGAAATCTCGCGATCAGCCTGGCGTTCCTTGCGCCGACGCACCGCATCCGCATCGGCCTTGGCCACCACCTGGGCGACCTGGGCGCTTAGCCGCCCCTTGCTCAGCGACGGCCACAACGGCACCTTGACACACAGTTCGGCATCCACGGATGCCAGCACCTCGGCGTCGGTGATCAGATCGGTGTGAAACACGATCGTCTGAAACGCCCGATAGTCGATGTCACCGGCCTTGAACAGCTCACCCACCTTGGGCAACCGTTCCCGCATCGCGCGGGCATAAGTCAGCCGGCTTTCGGCCATGCCCTGACTGATCCGCAACGCCGCGCCCACCTCCGCAGCCACCGCCGCCATGGTGTCCAGCGCCCAATCTTCGGTCTCCGAGCCGCTTGCGAGCCGGTAGGCGAACAACTCCCCCATACCAACCAACTGGGCGGCCACGGCCCGGTTCTCCAACCGCGTGAACGCGCAGATCCCATCCACCAACGCCGCCGACTCGGGCGTCTTCGAGGGATAGTGCCGCTCGAAGAGCTCATCAAACCGCGCGATCACGTCGGGATCGGGCCGCCTTTCGAACATACGGTCGATCATGCCAGAGGGGTCCGACGACACGACCTAGTCAGCAGCAGCCAAACAGCGCGGACCGCTGGCTGACTTTCGATACTCCAATATGTCTATTTCGAGACAGCGTTCAGCTCCGTTCGGGCCTGGTCGATCTGGTCGTATGTGTACGTCACCATCTCGGCGATGGTCATCGCCTCGCCCTTGCGGGCCAGCGATTCGTACATCGCCTCACCGAGCAGACTGCGAAGGTGCGTCATTTCGGTGCCGAACGGTGCCAGGGCGATCGCGACGGGGAATGTGGCGGCGATCCCGGCGAAGGTGGCCGCCGGCTCGTATCGCCCGAGCCGGTAGAAAACCGCGGCAAGCAAACCGAAGGGGCTACGGATCATGTAGGTGTTGCCCGAGTCGTGATAGTTGCCGATCGCCACGGTGCAGTAATCGAAGAAGGCCAGCGTCTCACCATGTTCCGCCTCAACCAGGCACAGGTTGGCCGAAAGGTGGGTGAAGTCGCGCGGTTGCCGCTGTCGTGGGCGATCGCCAGGCCACGGCGCAGGGCAGCGAGCGAACCGGCGGGATCGGCGTCGTGGACGGCCCAGCCGTAGGAGTGCAGCGCGGATGCGAACATGTGCGGGTTGCCGGTCGCTTCGGCGGCATCGATCAGGCCGTCGGCGGCCCCGATCGCATCGTCAAAGAAACCGGCTGCATCCAGTGCCATGACCAGGCACGCCGTCGTGTACGGCTGGGCGTCGGACCGCGCGCGAGCTGATCGCGGCAGCACTCAGCCCACCGTTCTGGCCGGCCGACGGCGACGTAGGGAGCGCCAACGAGTCCTTCGACGCCATACGGGATGTGGTCGCGTCCACCGCTGATCGCACTCCTCGGCAGCGTCGCTGTAGCGAATGGCCGGTTCGATCCGTCCGGCCATATAGCAATTGGACGCCATCACATACAGGGCGATCAGTCGGGGGTGGTCAACGGCGCGTGCGGGTTCGATGAGTTCTTCGGCCCACGCGATCGGTTCGTAGTTCTCGGTCAGATAGCCGAGCCATGCCGCGTATGTTGCGATCGGGGCGGCGACATCCAGATCGCGTTGGTCGGCGGCCCAACGGAATGCGGTGCGCAGATTCGCCAGTTCGATGGTGAACCAGTCGTGCGCCTCCCGCTGGCGGGGGCTGTCCCACAGGGTCATGATGTCGGCTTCGCGCCCGGCGAAGTACCGCGAGTGTGCGGCCCGAATCTCGGATGCCTCGCCGCGGGCGACGAGTTGTTCCTCGGCGAACTGGCGGATCGTCTCCAACATCGAATACCGGGTCCGGCCCGCCGACCGGTCGGCGACCAGTAGCGACTTGCGCACCAATGCATCCAGCAGATCCAGGATCGCGAGGTCGTCTGGGGCGTCGGCGAATCCCGCTACGGCGCAGGCGCTTTGCAGGTCGAATCCACCCGCGAACACCGAACACCGAACCAGCAATGCCCTTTCGGCGTCGTCGAGCAGGTCGTAGGACCAAGCGACGGCGTGGCGCAGGGTCTGGTGGCGTTCCAGACCGCGCCGCGAGCCGACCAACAGCCGCAACCGTTGATCGAGCCGCTCACGAACCTCGCTCGCGGTCATGGCCGCCATCCGCGAGGCCGCCAACTCGATGGCCAACGGGATCCCGTCCAGGCGACGGCAGATCTCCACGACCGCGGCCGCCTCGCCCTCGTCGCCTACCGTGAAGCGCGGCGAAACGTGCTGCGCCCGTTCGACGAACAAGGCCACCGCGGCCGAGTCGACGCCTGCGTCGACATTCAGCGAGGGCACCGGCCACAGCTGCTCGTCGGCGATGCCGAGTCCTTCGCGGCTGGTGGCCACGATCTTGATCGTCGCCGAGGCCGCAAGGATGGCCTCGATCAGATCGGCGGCGGCGTCCAGCAGGTGTTCGCAGTTGTCGAACACCAGCAGCCGCACCCTGCCCTCCAGTGCGGCGGCCACGGACTCGGCCACGTTCCGGCCGGGTTGTTGGGTGATGCCCAGCACTGTGGCCACCGCGTCGGGCACCGCAGCCGGATCAGCCACCGCGGCCAGCTCGAAAAGCCAGACGCCGTCGGGGAATTCGTCGACCAGCCGCCCCGCCACTTCCAGCGCCAGCCGGGTCTTGCCCACCCCGCCCACCCCGGTCAACGTGACCAGCCGATGAGCCTTCACCGCGGCCTGCACCTCGCCGGCCTCGGACTCGCGCCCTATCAAGCTGGTGGGCGCGGGACGCAGATTCCCCGGACCCGCATCCAGTGCCCGCAACGACGGAAAGTCCGTGCACAGGCCCTCGGCCTGGACCTGGAACACCTGAACCAGAGCCGGGAGATCCCGCAACCGGCGCGGCCCCAGATCGATGAGATCAACGCCGCTGAGCACACCCGCCGTCGAGTCGGCCACCAGGATCTGCCCGCCGTGGCCCGCGGCCATCACGCGTGCGGCCCGATTCAAAACCGCGCCGAAATAGTCGCCCTCACGCAGCTCGGCTTCACCGGTCGCCAGCCCCATCCGCACCGGCAACTCGAGCTCCCGCTGCGCGGCCACCGCCGCATCGACCGCAGATCTCGGCGAGGCAAACGCGGCGCACACGCCGTCGCCGGTGTGCTTGAACAACCAACCGCGGTGCGCCTCGATCGCCTTACGCAACGCCTCATCGTGTGCCGCGAGGGCGACCCGCATCCCGTCCGCGTCGGCTTCCCACCGACGCGTCGAACCCTCCACATCGGTGAACAGGAACGTCACCACCCCCGCAGGAGCGGCCGCCCGAGGAGCGGACACCCCCGCAGAATGTCACACCAAGCCCACTACCAGCCAGCAAACCGCAACTGACCGCGCTTTGACAGGGTTGGAGTGGTCGTCGGAAGGCCTCCCGCCGCGGCGGGCTGCATCAAAACGGAGGTCTACCCAACTAGCGTGTGCGTCATAGCTTCATGCGCCGTCGAGCGTCGCTTTCTGGAATACGACAACGGAGGAGAAAACGAACATGACAAACGCGATAGTCGGCACCCTTTTCGTGTTCCTGATTTTCTTCGTCATCACTGTGGGTGTGCTGGTGGTAAAGGGCGCACGGGTGATCAACCAATACGAGCGGGGAGTTGTGTTCCGGTTGGGCCGGGTACTGCCCGCAGTGCGGTCGCCCGGCCTGACAATCCTCATTCCGTTCATCGACCGCCTGCAGAAGGTAAACGTGCAAATCGTCACGATGCCGCTGCCGGGCCAGGACGGCATCACCCGCGACAACGTCACCGTCCGGGTGGATGCGGTCATTTACTTCCGCGTCTCCGATCCGATACGGGCGGCGGTGGAGGTGCAGAACTACGTTGCCGCGATCGGACAGGTCGCGCTGACCTCGCTGCGATCGATCATCGGAAAAAGCAACCTCGACGACCTGTTGTCCACTCGCGAGGGTCTCAACGAGGGGCTGCAGTTGATGATCGACAGCCCCGCGCTGGGCTGGGGTATTCACATCGACCGAGTGGAGATCAAGGACGTGACACTGCCGGATTCGATGAAGCGGTCGATGTCCCGACAAGCGGAGGCCGAGCGTGAACGGCGGGCTCGTATCATCACCGCCGACGGCGAGCTGCAAGCGTCGGAGAAGCTCGCCAGGGCAGCAGATGTCATGGGTGCCCACCCCGCCGCGATGCAGCTTCGGCTGCTCCAGACCAGTGGCGGAGGTCGCGGCAGAACAGAGCTCCACCATAGTGCTGCCATTTCCCGTGGAACTTCTGCGCTTCTTCGCCCAAGGCGCACGCGGCGCATCGGCGTAATTCGACAGGGCGAAGCTTCTCAAAGCCCTTGCCACCATGGGCAGAGATCGCTCATGAGAATCTATTTCGAGACGGAGTTCCAACACGGATCGCTGCTGTGCCTCATTCTTGCGACCTGATTCGATAGATGTTTATATAGAGGAATGTCGAATCAAGCCGCCATGGGATGTTGCTCGGCACTGGGGGTGGCCGCCCTGGGCGAGTCGCACGCAGCGGAGTTAGCGACAATGTTCAAGGCGTTGGGCGACCCGGTACGCCTGCGACTGCTGAGCCTGATCGCCAGCCACCCCGGCGGGGAAGCCTGCGTGTGTGAAATCTCGCCGACCTTCGACGTCTCACAGCCGACGATTTCACATCACCTCAAACAACTGCGTTCCGCCGGGCTGCTGGACTGCGAGCGGCGGGGCACCTGGGTGTACTACTGGGTGAATCCCTCAGCATTGCAACAACTTTCGTCGGTTCTGCGTGCCGACGACCGCATCCCGGCGACCACACCCGGGCGTGGGCCGTGACCGACACTCCGACGTCGGTGTCCGCCCCGGAAGAGGTAGCAGCTCGGCTCTCCACGCTGGACCGGTTCCTGCCGGTATGGATCGCGGTGGCAATGGCCGGCGGCCTATCGCTGGGCCGACTCCTGCCCGGCCTTGGATCCGCCCTGAGCGCCGTTGAGGTCGAGGGCATTTCACTGCCCATCGCGATCGGCCTGCTGGTCATGATGTATCCGGTGCTGGCCAAAGTCCGCTACGACCGGCTCGACGAGGTCACCGGGGACCGCAAGCTGATGGTGTCCTCTGTGCTGCTGAATTGGGTAATCGGACCCGGGGTGATGTTCACGTTGGCCTGGCTGCTGCTGGCGGATCTACCCGAGTACCGCACAGGGCTGATCATCGTAGGGCTCGCCCGCTGCATCGCAATGGTCATCATCTGGAACGACCTGGCCCGCGGGGACCGCGAAGCCGCGGCCGTGCTGGTCGCGTTGAACTCGTTGTTCCAAGTTGTCATGTTCGCCGCGCTGGGCTGGTTCTACCTGTCGGTGCTGCCCGGCTGGCTGGGCCTTCCGCAAACCGGCATCGACGTCTCCCCATGGCAGATAGCCAAATCCGTGCTCATCTTCCTCGGCATTCCCCTGCTGACCGGATACTTGTCGCGCCGACTGGGTGAACGATCCAAAGGCCGCGACTGGTACGAGACCCGGTTCCTGCCCCGCATCGGGCCGTGGGCCCTGTACGGGTTGCTGTTCACCATCGTCATCCTGTTCGCCCTGCAGGGCCACCAAATCACCTCCCGGCCATGGGATGTCGCACGCATCGCAGTCCCGCTGCTGGCCTACTTCGCGGTCATGTGGGCCGGCGGATACGCCCTAGGGTTGGTTCTGCGGCTCGGCTATGCCCGCACCGCCACCCTGGCGTTCACCGCCGCCGGTAACAACTTCGAATTGGCCATCGCGGTCGCGATCGCCACTTACGGCGTCACCTCCGGGCAAGCGTTGGCGGGTGTCGTCGGACCACTGATCGAAGTGCCCGTTTTGATCGGGCTGGTCTACGTTTCCCTGGCGCTGCGAACCCGAATGTTCCCAATCGAGCCGGACCGAGGGGTCGAAGCCAATGCCCGATAAGCCCAGCGTTCTGTTCGTCTGCGTGCATAACGCCGGACGTTCGCAAATGGCCGCCGCGATGCTGAGCCGCCTGGCCGGGGATCGCATCGAAGTCCGTTCCGCCGGAACCGAACCCGCCGATCGGATCAATCCCGTCGCCATCGCCGCCATGGCCGAACTGGACATCGACATCGCCGCCGCCACCCCCAAGATCCTGACCGGCGATGCGGTTCAGACCAGTGACATCGTGATCACCATGGGCTGCGGTGACACCTGCCCCTACTTTCCCGGGGTGTCCTACCGCGATTGGAAACTGCCCGACCCCGCCGGCCAGCCACTGGATATGGTGCGGCTCATCCGCGACGGCATCGCCGCCCGCGTCCTGGCGTTGATGATCGAACTCGTGCCCACGCCCGCCTAACCCGCCTCCGCAGAAAGGAATCACCATGTCGCGCGTGCAGCTAGCCCTCAACGTCGATGACCTCGACGAGGCAATCGCGTTCTACTCCAAGTTGTTCGACACCGAGCCGGCCAAGGTCAAACCCGGCTACGCCAACTTCGCTATCACCGAGCCGCCGCTCAAACTGGTGCTACTCGAGAACCCGGGCCACGGCGGCACCCTCAACCACCTCGGCGTCGAAGTGGAGTCCAGCGAGGCAGTCCACGAAGAGATCACACGCCTTACCGGCAAGCGCGTGCTCACCGACGAAGAGATCGGGACGACGTGCTGCTTCGCCACCCAAGACAAAGTGTGGGTCACCGGGCCCGGCGCGGAAAGGTGGGAGATATACACCGTCGTTGCTGATTCCGAGACATTCGGCACCGCCCCCGAAGCATCCTCAACCACGGCCTGTTGCTGATCCGCCAGACCCGCTAGGCCTCTAGCTCCGGTAGCAACCGGCGCCGCTCGGTGCTCGCTGCGACGCCCATCCAGATGTGCAACTGCTCCCGCCCTACGAGACGGCAACCGTGGGTGGTCGCCAACTGGTGGGCCGCCCTTGTGAACGCCCGATTTGTCACCACGACCATCCGATTACAACCGTGGTGCGGTGCGCCGGAAACCACCTGCTGCACGGCGGCGACGCCGACGGCCTTCGCCAGCCGCTTGCACTGGACCGCCATCCGGATCCCGCCTTTCTTCGCGACGAGATCCACCCCGTAGTCACCGGCACCAGCGGTGTGGGTGACGCCCCAACCCCTGGTTCGAAGCTGTGCAGCAACGAATTCCTCAAACTCCACACCCGACATTTCGTCAATGGCCGCCAGACCGGACGTCACGTATTTGTGGTCACGTCTTCGCTGCAGCACGGCTTGCAAGCGATCCCGTTGCACCGACAGCCACAACAGGATGACCACCGTCAGGACGAGGCCGCCCAGCCCGGCGGAAAATCCCATTGGCACGCTGCCGGTGGCCGTTTGGGCGAAATACCAAGGGACAGCCAACCCCAAAACGAGCAAGGACCCGACTATCTTCTGCATGACTCCTCAAGGCGCTGTTCAACCCGTTGCGGACTCGTGCGATGAACCTAGCGGATGCCTATGACAAGCAGGGCCTCTTGCCGCGCCATCGACGTCAACACCGCATACACTTTGCTTGCATGACGCTGGTTGGTCCGTCCGCTCAGGAAGGGATGCGCCGCGGATTCCGGAAACGCTTTGCCAAGGTGACCGATTCCCCGGTGGAGGTCCGGCGTCCCGACCACCCAACCCTGTCCGACATCGCCGCGCGGCACAGAGAGATCGAGGCGTGGGAAGCACGGAACGTCGGCGGCTACCGATTCGCTAAGCCCGGCACCATCATCGGCTCCCTGGCTTCTGCCGCGATGGTGATTCTCGTCGTCACGCCCATCCCGCCGAACTGGCCGTGGGACATCCCGCTGGCAATATTGGCCATCTTCACAACCGGGGCGACCGTGGTCTGTGGGCTTTTGTGGTTCGACAAGCCGCGGCTTCCCCCCCGCCCGGAGTTGCTGGAGATCGTGCCGTTCCCGCGGGCGGAAAACCTCCAGCTGATGAATGGCCAGGCCGTCGAGCCCTACCGCGCAATCTGTACCTGCCCCGGCTGTGGCGATACGTCCACCCATCTGATCCGGCTGCCTGCCGCGGGCGAGCCCGGATGGGCGGCGTTTATTCGGCGTTGCGGACTATGCAAGCGGGAATGGGCGCAAGCCTGAACCACTTGCGCAACCTCGTCACCCGTGCGGCCCGCGGGGGCGGAACCTCACCACGGTGCCGAACCGGGGCGCAAGCATGATCGACCGCCGCACGATCCTCTCCGGGTTTTCGTCGACGGCGCTGTATTCCCCCTCGCGCAGGAGCGTGTGCAGCACGGTGATCAACTCTCGCACCGTAAAAGCCGCGCCCAGGCAGCGTTTGACACCACCTCCGAACGGCACCCACGCGTAGGTTTCGGGCCGGGCGCCGACGAATCGCTCGGGGCGGAACTCGTTCGGGTGATCGTAGATGTGGGGGTTGCGGTTGATGGCGATGATATGGACGACGATTCGCGTGCCGGCCTCGACGCGGTAGCCACCGATGGGAAAGGGTTGTGCCGCAACTCGGGCCGTGAACGGCGCCGGCGGGCGTATCCGCAACGTCTCGTTGATCACCGCGGTGGTGAAGGCCTCGTCACCGCTCATGGCTTCGGCTTGCACGCGTCGCAGCGCATCGGGATGGTGCAGCAGCAGGTCGAAGACCCAAGCCAGGGTGGTCGCGGTGGTTTCATGGCCGGCCAGCATGAGGGTGATCAGGTCATCGCGAATCTCACTGTCCGACAGCACTTCTCCGTCGTCTCCGCGGGCGCACATCAGCAGGGCCAGAATGTCGAGTTGCTCGCTCAGGCGCGGGTCGTTGCGCCGTTGGGCGATGAGCGGCATGACGACGTCGTCAATCTCCCTGTTGGCTTTGGCCCGCTGAGGCCACAACCGCAATGCACCGACGCGCCGCAACGCGTAGCGGGCCGTCAATTGCTCTGAGACACCGAGATTCAGCAGACGTTCGAATGGCCGGCCCAGCCGTCGCACTTCGTCGGGATCGTCAACCCCGAAGATGACCTTTACGATCACGTCCAGCGTCAGCTCCCGCGCCGCGTGAAGCATCTGGAACGGACGGTCAACCGGCCAGCTGCGCATCGCCGCGCGGGCGGAGTTCTGCATGATCGGCACGTAACTGTTCAGCGCGGCGCCGTGCAGTGGAGGCGTCAACAGTTTGCGCCGCCGCAGGTGCTCCGGCTCTTCCTGCACAAACATCGATCCGGACCCGTAGATCGCCGCCGCGGGGCCCACGCCCTCCCCACCGAGCAGGACGTCGGTCGGGGCGGTGAAAACCTGCTTGACCAGCTCCGGGTCGGACACGATCGCAACGTTGCCCAGGCTGAGGATGGGCATCGTCATAATCGGCCCGTATCGACGGATCAATCGCAGCATGCGCCGCTCGCCGCCCACAAGATAGGCGATCGCATACGCTGCGGCGAACGCCGACCGAAGCATGCGCGGAGCGGGTAAGCCCGGTGGACGGCTCAAAGCCACGCTGACGACACAAACACGCCCGTGTCCGGTCGGTCAAGCTGCGGCAGCCCGCACCGGCATCAGGCGCAGTCGGCGCAGATGGGGAGTCCAGAGCTCGAGCGGCGCAGCCGGCTGCGGTGCTGCACCAAAAAGCAATTCGAACAAGTGAACTCGTCGCGCCGCTGGGGAATCACCGTCACCGACAGCTCTTCGCCGGACAGGTCGGCACCGGGCAGCTCGAAGAAAACCACATCGTTGGGATCGTCGTCGGAAGCCGTGCTCGACGAGGCGGGAAGGGTGGGTACCAGCTCCCGCAACGCGGACGGGTCCCGGGCCTCGGCGTCGGACACGCGGCGAGCGTCGTAATCGCTCCTGGTCGCCATGGGTGTTCCTTCCTCCATAGCGGGTGACGCACCTGCCTGTACTTACCCGCGGATCAGCCGGGACTACCCCGTTCAGGCGCCAATCACACCCGTCGAAACAGAAAAATTTCGCGCGCGACGAATGACCCATGGACGCCGGGAGGCACTGACCCCCGTCAACTGCTGGGCGGCGGTGCGGGCTCGGCGGAATTCACGGCGTGCCAGCGCAGTTCGGCGTCGCGCCCGCTTTTGGGGGTGTTCAAATTGGTCTCCTGATGAGAAGGATTACGTAGCAAGGTTATTCACAAAGACGTTTGCGGGGTTGGGAGGCGGTCCTATCGGCAGGATCCAGTGGAGGCCTACCCGTCAACCGCGAACCCCAAACGGCACGTGTGGGTCGGCCCGGGCGCGGGTATCCCGCTCGAATGACCCCCGCCGTCCTGTTTGACGTCGACGGAACCCTGGTTGATTCCAACTACCTGCACGTCTATGCGTGGCAACGCGCCTTCGACGACGAAGGCATACCCGCCGCGGCCTGGAAGATCCACCGCTGCATCGGCATGGACGGCTCGAGGTTGGTGCGCACCCTGTCCAACGACGTCGCGGCCGACGTGCAGGACCGGCTCAGCGACGGGCACAGCCGCCATTACCGTGACACCACCTCGCTGCTGGCGCCGTTGCCCGGCGCCCGCGCGTTGTTGCGCCGGGTTGCCGATCTCGGACTGCAAGTCGTGTTGGCCAGTTCGGCATCCGACGACGAACTCGAGACGCTGCTCAAGGTGCTCGACTGCGACGACGTCATCGACGAAACGACGTCGTCACGTGACGTCGATACCGCCAAGCCCGAGCCCGGCATCGTTCAAGTCGCGCTGGACCGGGCCGGTGTGGACGCCGACCACGCGGTGTTCGTCGGCGACGCCGTGTGGGACGCGCACGCCGCGGCGGCCGCGGGATTGCCGTGCATCGGAGTGTTGAGCGGCGGCATCTCCCGCGAGGAATTGCAGGCGGCCGGCGCGGCACCGATCTTCGCCGATCCGCAGGACCTCCTCGACCAGCTCGACTCCACCCGCATCGCGGCGCTGGCGCCCGGCCGCTGACTACATGCCGTGGGTGCGCAGCAACAGGGGTAACGCCCACCAGAAGAAAGCAAACAGTGCCAGCGCACACGCTCCCGCGATAACCCCCGCGCCGCGCCCGGCCACCGCGGCGAAGACGATGACCGTCACCCCGGTCAGCGCCAGACCGAGCAGCGAAAGCCCGGCGTAGGCGCACCGGTGCGCGGCCGATACCAGCACCTGCAGCCGGTGCCGCCTGAACAGCAGCCGGTGAATGCCGACCGGGGCGATGAGCAGCACCGTTGCGCCCACCGAACAGCCCACCGTCGCCAGATACACGATCCGCATCTGTTGGTTGAGAACATCGAAGCGCTGCTGGAACGGCAGCGTCAAGAGGAAGCCGGTGAGCAGCTGCACCCCGGTCTGCACCACCCGCAGCTCTTGCAGCAGGTTGTTCCAATTGCGGTCCAGCCGTTCGATTTCGGTCTCGCCGCGCTCATCGCGGTCCCACCGCTGGTCGTCTTCCGGATGATCGACATCCATAGCCGTGATCATAAGTCCTCACCGAAGAGCAGCCCGACGGTAAGGATCAGCGGGTAACGTCCCCCCCAGCGCCCCGTCCAACCGAGTGGAGAACGACTATGCCGGCGACCGATCACGAATGGGGCAAGCCCGCCGCGATGGCCATTCCGCCGGACGGGTTCTTCGAACTTCAGCGCGGCAGATACGGACCGGTCTTCCCCCGGACGCCCGCCTGTTACGGGTTCTCGATCATCGCCAAGGTCAAGCCGGGCCGCGAAGACGTGATTCGCGAGTATGGCAAGACGATTCAGGCGGCGATCGAGTCTCAGCCCGACCTGCTTGCCCCGCTGCGCCTGCACTACCTGCGCTGGGTCCTGTTCGACGTCGGGCACGGACTGCACTTCCAATACCAGGGGATTTTCGACACCGACTTCGACAAGTACACCGAAGACGCGATCAAGCTGTTCTCGCAGTCGGGCGTCACCACGGTGTTCACCAACCTGGAAGGCTTCCCCGACGATTGGAAGACCAACCCGGACGCGTTCATCAAGTTCGTGCGCGAGCACCAATTCCCCAGCTTCCTCGAGTACGGGGAGTACCCGTACGTGACCGCGGACGAGATCAAGAAGGCGCTCCGGCTCAAGGCCGCGTTCTCCGACATGCTCGACCAGATGCAGTAAATGCTTGACCTCGACAACATCCAGCACATCCTGGTGACGCGCACGCCCGCGATGACGGGGCGCTACGAATTCTTGTCGTTCGGCGACCCGGCGGGGGGACGGGCGTGGCTGGGCGAGCTCGTCGACAGGGTCCAGTCGGCCGCCGACGCCCGCAGGACGATGGACAGCCAGGATCGCTGGATCACGCTCGCCTTCACCTGGAATGGCCTGCGGGCGCTTGGTGTTTCGGAGGAATCGCTGGCCACCTTCCCCGACGAGTTTCGGGAGGGCATGGCCGCACGCGCCGATATCCTGGGCGACACCGGATCCAACCACCCTCAGAACTGGGTGGGCGAACTGGCCCACGACGACCTGCACGCGATCGCAATCCTGTTCGCGCGCAACGACTCCGAGCACAGGCGTTGTACCGCGGTGCACGCCGACCATGTGGCACGGTGTCCGGGTGTGCGGGTGTTGTCCTTCCTCGACTTGAACGCGACGCCACCGTTCGATTACGCGCACGATCACTTCGGGTTCCGGGACCGACTGTCGCAACCGGTGATCGAGGGAGCCGGCGAGGAGCCGACACCGGGTTCCGGCGGACCGCTGAAACCCGGGGAGTTCATCCTCGGCTACCCAGACGAAGAGGGCATCGTCCCGAAACTGCCTCAGCCCGAGGAATTGTCACGCAACGGCAGCTACATGGCGTACCGGCGGCTGCGGGAGCACGTGAGCCAGTTTCGCAGCTACCTGGCGGAGCACGCCGACACAACGGAGGGACAAGAACTTCTCGCCGCGAAGCTGATGGGTCGGTGGCGAAGTGGCGCGCCGCTGGTCCTCGCGCCCGAGCGCGACGACCCAGAGCTGGGCGCGGATCCCATGCGGAACAACGACTTCAACTACAAAGAGATGGACCCATTCGGGTATGCGACGCCGTTAGGTTCTCATGCCAGACGACTCAACCCACGCGACACCGCAGCCAACATGAACCGGCGCCGCATGATCCGGCGCGGGGCGACCTACGGCGTCGCGCTTCCCGAGGGCGCCGACGACGACGGTGCGGATCGGGGCATCGCCGCGTTCATCATCTGCGCCAGCCTGGTCCGTCAATTCGAGTTCGCGCAAAACGTCTGGATCAACGACCGCAACTTCCACGAACTGGGCAACGAGCGCGACCCAATCTGCGGAACACAGGACGGCACATTGGAATACAAGATCCCCAAGCGTCCAATCCGCAAGGTCCTCAAGGGATTGCCCGCCTTCACCACCCTCAGCGGCGGGGCCTACTTCTTCCTTCCCGGGCTCAACGGCCTCAGATACATCGCCACGCTCACCTGATGGGGACGACATGAGCACATCGGAGCCCGCGCGCACGTATAACCAGGCGCAGCGGCCCCGCGCATATACGCCGGGCCGGCGGCGCATCAGCATCTATTGGACCTGGAGCTATCCCTGGGAGGCCCAACGGGATCTCGCCGCGTTGGACAATCGGTTCTCTACCATGACCGAGGTCCGCAGGGTGACCTGGCCGAATTACGAAGCCCCGGAATGGGACGAGGCGCACTTTCTGCAAGGCATCGACGGAACGCTGGAGTTGTTCCACCGCTCGACATTGCACTTCCAGGAACTGGCCGGCGAGGCGACCGGCCATCCGGTCGCGGTTTTTCAGCGCATCGACCAGGCCGGCTACAAGCTGCCGATCGACGAGCGGATCTTGGCCGACACCGACACCCTCATGGTCTTCGGGCTCGATCATGTGCTCGGACAAGAAGAGGCGCAGCCCGAGGAGGTCGCCGCGATTCAGGAGTGGCTACAGCGCGAGGGCACGTGCCTGCTGCTGGCCCCGCACCATGACGTCGGCTTCACCGACGACACCCGGCAACGCCAGATCGAATACCTGCACCACGGCGACCCGCTGGTGCCTCGCCAACAGCGGTTCAGCCAGTACACGCGCTCACTGATGAAGGCCCTCGACGTTCCCGTCTACAACAAGTGGGGGCTAAGGCCGGCCGTCGCTCCGGGGGGCACTGGCGAGATCGCTCCGCTGACCGGCTTCCCGGACCTGGACGCACCGCGCCTCCTCGACAACGTCACCACGTTCAACTTCCACCCCCACCTGCCGCACTACGAGCTGACGGCGCCGGAAGGCGACACACTGCGGGTGCTGGGGCGTCAACGCATCGATCCGACGCGCCCGCATCCATTCACGGAGGCGGGAAACACCGAGTTAAATGCACTCATCTGGATGCCGCCCGCCGAAAAACGTGCCGGCGACATCGTTTTGGTCGACTCCACAAACTTCACAACGCTTTTTGGGGGCACCGAGAGCCTGGTGAGCTTCTGGCGAAACTTCGCGCTGATGCGGTCGAGCTAGCCGTCCCGCACCGCGGTCAACGCGTCGTCCAGCGTCGGGTACAGCGGGAAGGTCTTGTCCAGACCGGTCAGACTAATCGGCCTCCTGGTCGCCGGACCGCGCGCAACGACCCCGAACTCGGTGGACTTGTCGAGTTTCTCGTAGGTCGCCGCCAGGATCTTGAGCCCCACCGAGCCGAGAAACTCCACCGCGGAAAGGTCGATGACCAGTGCCGTCGGGTCATCGGCAATCACCGTGCCGAGGGCTTGTTCGAGGGCCGGTGCGGTGACCAGATCGATTTCGCCGGTGACACTGAGCACCGAAACCCCATCGCGGTCCTCAACCAACGTGCTAATCGAATCGGGAGCTGACAATGGCGATCCTTTGTCCGGAGCCGTAAGCGTGGTGCAAGCCTAACCTGCCGCGCCTACCCTGCCATGCGAACTGCAAAGAAGAATATGCCCTTGGCATTTGTCACCGCGGCAACCCAGGCTAGTCTCCCCATAGGCACTGCGCACTGGGGAGCGCGACGCGGCACACGGGAGGCAAAATGTCAGATTCGCCGTCCGAATTCAGCAGCACTAACACTGCGCAGGCGGTGAGCATCTCCAGCGAGGGTCTGCTGCCGCAGCTGGTCCAGCACCTGCGGCAGAATCGAACGGTTCTGCGCGAGGAGTGGGCGCGAAGGATCGCCGAGGCCGAACTGCTAACCGCGATGAGCCCGGAGGAGCTCTTCTCCGAAGCGACCGCCATCTACGACAACTACGTCGAGGTGCTCGAGACCGGTAGCGTCGAGGCGCTGCAGGCCTACGCACGCGACCTGTCCGAACGCATCATCCCGCGTGGGGTGGAGACAAACGAAGTCGTCGGCATCGTGCTCCTGCTGCGTGACGTGCTGGCGCGCTCGCTGTTCGAGAAGTACCAGAGCGACTTCGAGATGCTCAACCGGGTTCTGGACGCCTACGAACCGGCGGCCAACCGCATCGCGAATACCGTGGCCGTCAGCTTCGTCCAGGAGCGCGAGCGCATCATCCGCCAACAGCAGGAGGCGATCCGCGAGCTGTCCACGCCGGTGCTGCAGGTGCGCGAGCAGCTGCTGATCTTGCCGATCATCGGCGTGCTCGACAGCCAGCGTGCCCGCCAGGTCACCGAACAACTGCTGCGGGCCATCCGCGCGAACCGCGCGAAGGTCGTGGTCATCGACATCACCGGTGTGCCCACCATCGACTCCACGGTGGCCAACCACCTGGTGCAGACGGTCGACGCGTCGGGATTGATGGGCGCGAGCGTGATCATCACCGGCCTGTCTTCGGAAATCGCGCTGACGCTGGTGACCATCGGGCTGGACCTGTCGAAGATGAATGCCGTCGGTGACCTGCAGGGCGGTATCGAGGAAGCCGAACGCCTGCTCGGCTACGAAATCACGCGCACCGGCGAGCAGACCGGGTAAGCGCGGGCTGGCCCAAATACCCCATGCCGGTACCAATCCTGAAACAGGGCGCGATCCTTATCGCCACGGTGCAAGCTGCACTGTCCGACTCCGACGCCGAGCGGCTGCGCTACGACCTCATGGATCGGGTCAGCCAGTTCCGCGCCCAGGGCATCATCGTCGACGTCACCGCTATCGACGTGATGGACTCGTTCGCCGCCCGCTCGCTGCGGACCATCGCCCACATGACCCGGCTGCGCGGCGCGGACACGGTGATCGTGGGTCTGCAACCAGAGGTGGCCTTTGCGATGGTCCAACTGGGTCTGGCGTTCGACGACATGAACACCGCGCTGGACCTCGAAGAGGGCCTCGCACTGCTGAACCGCGCGCGCGGAGTGGGGAAATCGACGATCGGGCGCGACGGTGGAGGGTGACATCGTCGTCAACATCCAGAACTCCGACGACATCGTCGCCGCGCGCAAAGCCGGACATCAGCTCGCACTCGATCTCGGATTCTCGCTGACCGACGTCACCATGATCGCCACGGCGATCTCCGAAATCGCCAGAAATATCACCAGCTACGCCGGTCGCGGAGTCGTCCGGGTCACGGTGGCCGACCGGGATGGCCGCAAGGCCCTGGTGGTCCGCGCCGAGGACTACGGCCCCGGCATCGCCGACATCGATCGCGCGATGGAGGACGGGTACACGACCGGTCGTGGGTTGGGACTCGGCCTGCCCGGGGCCCGCCGATTGATGGACCGCTTGGTCGTGGACTCGACGCTCGGCCGCGGAACGGCGGTCGAAATGTGGAAATGGGTTCCGGGCAGCGCATGACCATGCATGAGAAGGGCCGGCTGGGGCCGATCGAGTGGGCAACCGCGGGCCGCGCGCTGCCGGGCGAGCATGTCTCGGGTGACCAGCCGATCGCGATCGGGATCGGCGATCGCGCGGCGCTGTTCGGTGTGATCGATGGACTCGGGCATGGCCCGTCCGCCGCGATGGCCGCACTGCGCGCCGTCGATACGCTCAACGGAGCGCCTGGTGAGCGGCTCGAGGTCCTCGTTCAGCTCTGCCATCGTGTGCTGGACGGCACCAGAGGAGTTGCCATGACCCTGGCGCGGGTGGATTTCGGGGCCGGCCTTCTGGCCTGGACGGGAGTGGGAAACGTCGCCGCCGACCTGGTCACCAAGGCCGCGACCGGCACCCACATCCGATCCAGCGCGCGACTCACGGGGGGCATCGTCGGTTACCGCATGCCGGAAATCAGGCCGGCGCAGGTGGTTTCGATTCGCGCCGGTGACCTGATCGTGATGGCCAGCGACGGTATTGGCGAGGATCGCTTGGAGCACATCGACTTCGCGGCCTCGGCCGCGAACATCGCCGAAGAAATGCTGAGTAAGCACGCCAAGGAAACCGACGACGCGATGGTGCTGGCAGCGCGTCATCGAGGAGTCTCGACGTGAGCGGCAACGACGAGTTTCACGGCCGGTACGTCGCCGCGCTGCAGGCCTACTTGGATGCGCGCGATGAGGACAGCCTGGCCGTCGGCCATGAGCTCGGACGCCGCGCCCTGCAGGAACGAATCAGCACGCTAGAAATCGTCGAGCACCACGTACGGCTGGTCCTCGAACTCTCGACCGACTACCGAGTCGACGCGCCGATCGCTTTGGAGTTCTTGCTGCAGACGCTGGCCCCACTTGACGTCGCGACTCGGGGATTTCTCGACGGAACCAAGCGCTTCGCGAAAGAACGGGCCCGTGCCGAGAATCTGGCCGACCGTGACAAATTCCGTACCGCCCTGGTGAATTCGTTGCAGGAAGGGTTCTTCGTCGCCGACCACGAGGGCTCGGTGATCGAAATGAATCACGCCCTCATCGAGATCCTCGGCTATCCCACGGAAGGACTGCCCTACCGATGGCCGCACCCGTGGTTGGTCGACAAGAACACCGCGCGTGATCAGCAGTCCCGCGTCCGGAGCCGCGGCAGCGCCGACTACGAGACACCGGTTCGGCATCGAGACGGTCATCTCGTTTGGGTGAAGGTAAGCATCAACGCGGTCAGGGAGACTGACCACGACCTAGACGTCTACGTGGGAACGATTCGAGACATCACCGCGGAACGGGCATTTGCGGCGCGGGAAAGCGCGGTGCTGCGCCTGGCGACGGCTGTGGCGGTGGCTAAGAGCGTGTCCGAGCTGCTTTCGATCACCCTCGACGAGTGCCGCGCGGCGATTGACATCCAACGCGTGGTCGCCGTCTCATGGCCCAGCGGCGATGGCGAACCAACCGTCCAGGAGGCGGGTGAACCCGCCGAATCTTCTTGGCGCGAACTGGATCCGTGGTTACGTCACACATTCCAGGACGCGCGCCACCAGCTGCCGCTGACCGCCAGGACGGTCGAGCGACCCGACAGTCCGGGCAGGGCACAGGGATTGGTCGCGGTGCTCTCGGGCACGGGAGACCTCGCGTTGTGGTTGGAACTGGGCGTCCCTCGCTGGGTCAGCGCCGAGGACCGGCTTCTGGTCACGGTGCTCATCGGCCACCTCAGCCTGGCCATGCAGCATGTGCGTCAGTTCGAGAGTGCGCGGGAGACGTCGCTGACCTTGCAGCGCACCATGCTGCCATCGGTGCAGCCGCCGCCGAACTTTGCCGTGTGTTACGAACCCGCTGTTCCGCCGTTGGAGATCGGGGGCGATTGGTACGACGTGCTGTCAATCGGTGACAACCGTATCGGCATCGTCGTCGGCGACTGCGTCGGTCGTGGTCTGCCGGCGGCCGCGATCATGGGTCAGCTACGCAGTTCGGCGCGCGCGCTGTTGATCAACGGCGCCCAACCGGCGCTGTTGCTCGAGCAGCTCGATTCGGCGGCGTCGCTCATTCCGAATGCGTACTGCACGACGGTCTTCCTGGCAGTCCTGGACACCGAAACCGGGGTTCTGGAGTACAGCAACGCCGGCCACATGCCCGCTGTGCTCGCCGGACCCGAGCCCGGACAGACGGACATGTTGACCGACGCCGTGTCCGTTCCGCTCGCGGTCCGCCGTGACGAACCGCGCCCGCAGGCCTCCCGGGTGCTACCGCTGGGGTCGACGCTGATGCTGTTCACCGACGGCCTGGTCGAGCGGAAGTACGAGTCGATTGACGATGGAATCGCCCGCGCCGCAAATGCTTTGGTAGCGACGGCGAAGCTGCCCCTGGACGCCCTCGCGGCCGCGGTGGTTGACCAGCTGGCCCCGCCGTCCGGGTACGACGACGACGTCGCGATGGTAATATACCGGCACCGCCCGGCGCTGCTTCGCATCGAAAGCCAGGCCAGCGCAGACCAATTGGTCGATATCCGGCATCGGCTCGCCGCGTGGCTGCGCACCGCCGAGGTCTCGGCCGCGCTGACCGCCGACATCGTGTTGGTCGTCAACGAAGCGTGCAGCAACTGCGTCGGGCATGCATACCGCGGACGGCCCGGGACGATGCTGCTGGAGGCCGAAATCGCCGACGGCGAAGTGCAGGCGCGGATCGCCGACTCCGGTACCTGGAAGACCAGGGCGGCCGACACCGGCGGCGGTGGGCGGGGCCTCGTGCTGATGAGGGCGCTCAGCGACGGGATGGAAATCGACACCAGCCCAACCGGCACCACGGTCCACCTCAGCTTTCGGATACCGATACCAGCAGTCACGGCGCACCGTTTGCCGGGCCCGGTTCGCGGGTAGCCATCGGCGTGACCCACACATCGATCACGGTCGAACCCGCGCTGCCGGCGGCCCACGGGCCGCTGTCGACGGCCGTCCATCGCGCGTTGACCGGACCACCCTCCGGCGACCACCTCGCGCGCATCGGCGCATCCGTCCGGGACTCCGATCCGTACGGTCTGGATCTCCAGCTGGCCTTGTGCATGTGCTACGAGCTGCACTACCGAGGATTTGCCGGCGTCGATCCCACCTGGGAGTGGAATCCCGCGCTGCTGCACTTCCGCGCCGAACTGGAACGGGTCTTTCTGGCGGGCGTGCGACACGACATCGGTCCCATCGACCCGGGCCACACGTCGGCGGCCGAAATGGAGACGCTTTCCGTCGAGCCCGTCGATGGCAGCGGCCCGTCGGATTACCTGCGCGACGAGGGAAGCTGGCAACAAATGCGCGAATACTTCGTGCACCGATCGCTGTATCACCTCAAGGAGGGTGATCCGCACGCGTGGGCGATTCCGCGCCTGATGGGCACCGCCAAGGCGGCCTTCGTGGCGGTGGAGTTCGACGAGTACGGCGCCGGGCAGGGAGCGCGCCTGCACCAGCAGCTCTTCGCCGATCTGCTGGCGGCCGCCGGTCTGGACTCGTCGTATCTGGGCTACCTCGACGCCGTTCCCGCCGAATCGCTGGCGGTGGTGAATCTCATGTCGCTGTTCGGACTGCACCGCCGGTTGCGGGGTGCCGCCATCGGGCACTTCGCGGCGACGGAGATCACCTCACCTCCCGGATCGCAACGGATGGTCCAGGCTCTGCGGCGGATGGGGGCACCGCCGGCCTGCATCGGTTTCTACGCCGAGCACGTCGAGGCCGACGCGGTCCACGAACAAGTGGTGCGGATCGACGTCGTGAGTGATCTCGTCGCCCGGGAACCGCTACTCGACCCGGACGTGGTTTTCGGCATGCGCGCGCATGCGGCGGTCGAAAACCGCTTGGCGGACAGGCTTATGGCGTCGTGGAAGGAGGGTCGGACGTCGTTGCGCAAGCCCCCGGACTAGCTGGCCGGCATCGCCGATGGCTGGTGTCACACAACGGATAATCGTTGCTGCGCCGACAGGTGCAGATCGCAACCATGAACCGGTCGGACTCGACGACGTCGCCGCCGGGCATCTCGATGCGTACGGGACCGGACACCAGCACGGGCCCTCCCGCGACCACCTGTACCCGGGTCGCGGTCATGGCTTGTCCGCCCGGATCACTACCAGTTGCTCCTCCCGGCGTCCGCGCGGCAGCCTGCCGATCTCCTGCAGCCAGGCGGCCCGCGCCGACATAACGGGGCCGAATGGAATCCACTTTTTAGCAATGACATTGGCGCGCATACCCACCGACCTCAAGCAGTCCAGCGACTGCTGGACGCCGGCAATTGCCGAGTGCACGAGCAACAGGGATCCACCTTCGCGTAGCAGGTTTGACGCCGACGCGCACAGCGGATCCAGCACCAGACGCCCGTCGGGACCCGCGTTCCAGGCCCACGACGGGCCGTCGCTTGAACGAATGAGTTTGCAGTCCTCGCCCGGCGGCGTTGGCACATAAGGCGGATTCGCCACAACCACATCGAAGGGCGCGCAGTCGAGCGCCCCCATCCACGATCCCTCGCGAACGTCGACCTCCACGCCGGCCAGGACGGCATTGCCGCGGGAGCACCGCACCGCGTGCGGGCAGATGTCGAAGGCGGTGACACTGCCACAACCCATTTCGGCCGCGGCGATCGCGACAAATCCGCTGCCCGTGCACAAGTCGAGGATCCGTTGTCCCGGGATGAGCGCGGTATGGTACATCGCATCGACGAGCATTCGCGAATCTTCCTGCGGCCGGTAGACATTGGCCTCAACCGGCGCGGCAAGTTCTGGGTAAGTTGTGGTCAATGGGGGCCTTTCGGTAAGCCTATAACGGGCTAACCCGTAGTGACATGGGCGAATTGCATGACAAGCGCCTCGCAGAACGCCGAAAGGTCCGACGGTGAGCGACTGGTGATCAGGTTGCCGTCGACGACGACCTCCTCATCCACCACGTGAGCGCCCGCGTTGCGAAGGTCCGTGCGAATGCTCGGGTACGAGGTCAGCGTTCGTCCCACCGCCACACCGGCTTCGACCAGCATCCATGGCCCATGACAGATCGCGCCGACCGGCTTTCCGGAGATAACGAAGTCGCGCACGAATGAAACCGCGGAACGGTCGAGGCGCAGCTTGTCCGGGTTGACCGTGCCGCCGGGCAGCACCAGGCCGTCGAATTCCTCTACCGATGCGTCCTTTACCGCGCGGTCCACGGCGACGGTGCCGGCGGGATCGAGATCATGGTTGCGGGCCTGGATTTCACCGCTCTTCAGCGACAGCACCTCGACCTGGGCGCCGGCTTGCCTGAGGGCCTCGCGCGGTTGCTCGAGTTCCACTTTCTCTACCCCATCGGCCGCGAGGATGGCAACTTTCTTGCCCCGCAATTCGTTTGACATCGCGGTCCTCCCTTCGATATCCACGGTCGCACTCGGATACCCGCGCCAGGACCGCCTAAACGTGCGATCAGCCGGATGCGTCCCGCAGCGCCTCGAGCAATGGCTGGGCGGCTTCCTTGAGGAACTGCTCCTGCGCTTCTCCCCCGATCTGGACGAGCGCAATGTCGGTGAACCCGGCTTCCCAGTACGGCCGAACGGCGTCGACGATCGCATCCAGGTCGGGCCCGCAGGGAATGCTGCCCGCGACGTCTTCGGGTCGCACGAATTGGGTCGCCCCGGCGAAACCGGCCGGTGTCGGCAGATCGGCATTGACCTTCCAGCCACCGGCGAACCAACGGAACTGGTCGTGCGCGCGTTCGATGGCAACATCGCGGTCGGGGTCCCAGGACACCGGTATCTGCCCCACCACCCGCCCGCCTCCGGCGAGATTCGCGGCCTGGCGGGCACCGTGCCATTCGTCGACAAGCTCTCCATTGGGCTCCACGGCGACCAGATGGTCGGCCAGCCGGGCGAACTTGTCGATGGCCTTTTTGCCCCCCACCGCCACCGCCACCCCGACCGGCACGTCGGGCAGGTCCCACAGTCGCGCCGAGTCCACCTGGAAGTAGTCGCCGCGCCAGCTCACCAACCGGCCACCGAACAGCTCGCGGATGATCTTGATGGCTTCGCGCAGCATGTCCTGGCGACGCTCGACGGCCGGCCAACCCCTGCCGACGACGTGTTCGTTGAGACTTTCACCGCTACCCAACCCGAGGGTAAACCGGCCATCGGACAGGATCTGCACGGTGGCGGCCTGCTGCGCGACGATCGCCGGGTGATACCGCATCGTCGGACACGTCACATAGGAGTAGAGGTCCACCCGTTCCGTCGCGTGTGCGACCGCGCCCAGCACCGCCCAGGCGTTGGGTGCATGCCCTTGCGAGGCCAGCCAGGGAGAGAAGTGGTCACTGCACACCTCGAAGTCGAACCCGCAGTTTTCCGCTGAAATCGCGTATTGCACAAGGTCTTTGGGTCCGCTCTGTTCCGTCATCAGAGTGTAGCCAAAATTCGTCATGCGGTTCGGGTACCCCGGGGCTTCGAGTGCAAACCGCCGTTCAGCCCGCCGTGGTGATCGAGTCGCCGGTGACGCCGGCCGCGCGCCGGGCCGCAAGCCTGCGTTTCTGCGGCTCGATCGTGTAGCGGGGGTGGCGAGCCGATTCCTTGCCCGCCTCGAAGACACCGAATCGGGTGAGCGCCGATGCCGCCATCAGCGCCAGGCCGGAAAGCGCGGCGACGACGCGGTGCCGACCGCCGAGCAACGTCCCCAATCCGCCGGCTACCGCTAGCCGTTCGCTCCACCGCAGCATCCGGCCGGGGTCGCCGTGATGGAGCGGTTCGGCGGCCACCGGGTCCATCCGGCGCTCCATGACCTTCATCGCGACCACGTCGCCGAGCACACCGAGCACCGCCAGCGTGCGGGCGGGTCCCGCCTCGGAGACCGGGGTAGTGATCATCGCCAAGCCCGAGGCCGCCAGGGTCGCCGAGCTGACGAAGACGAACGGCAGGTCTTCGTGGGCGGCGTTCCAGGTCGGCGTCGCGGTGTCGGCGAGCAGCACCGCGGTGTAGACGGCGAGCGGTGGGCCGAACAGTGCGGCCTCCAATCCCGCGGGCCCTTCCACCGCGCGCAGCACGGGCCGCAATGGGCCCAACGGAAGTCGTTCGCCCGTCATTCGGTCGATCTCGGAGGCCGCCGCGATGCCGGCTCCCGCGCTGAAAGAGCTGAGAATCCACGAGCCGAGGCTCATCGGCGAGGTCAGCTTGACGGTCCGCATCATGTTGAGGAACCGCTCGGGCCGGCCCAGGTCCAGCACGAGCGCGATCGCGCCGAGCGCCACCGCGACCAGCGCCGACAACCGGGCGTTGCGGCGCAGTTTCGTGCGCCCGGTCAGCTGGGCGCCCGCGGCCAGGAGGCCGGACCCACCGGCGACGCCGCCCAGGAACAGGTACGCGCCGACCTCGTGACCCCATGGCGCGGGCTTGACCACCGGACGCCCGTAGTAGGAGCCGAACTCGGCCTCGGGGACCATCGGCATCTCACGCGAGCCATCAGAACTCCTGCCGTTTCCCCGACGGCCCCTGGCCCCGCCTTTTCGGCCTCGTCTACCGCCGCCCGTCGGCTCCGGCGGGCGCAGGCTGTCGTATTCCGACGTGCTCATCGGCTCCTCCAGAACGCCACCGCGGCCGCGCCGAACATGCCGGCCGCGGCCAGGCCGGCCCGTTTGAACATCTGGAGGAGGTCGGCGGTGCAGACCCGTGGGTCGGGCGGAAGCCCGTAGACCTCGGGCTCGTCGAGCAACAGGAAGATCGACCCGGTGCCACCGACGCCGTCGTGCTCGTTGGCGCCGTAGAGGCGGGCCTCGGTGCGGCCCTGGGCGTGCAACTCGGCGACCCGTTCGCGGGCCCGGGTCACGAGGTCGTCGTGATCGCCGAACTTGATCGACGTCGTCGGGCACGTCTGGGCGCACGCGGGGATTTGGTCGTCTACCAGGCGGTCGTAACAGAGGGTGCACTTCTGGGCGACGCCGGTCACGAACTCATGGGCCAGTCGGTCCGACTGCCGCTCCGAGGTCGCATACGTGCCGTCGCTGCGGCGCTCGATCACGCCGAACGGGCACCCCGCGACGCAGGTGCCGCAGCCGTTGCAGACGTCGTCCTGCACGACGACGGTGCCGAACTCGGTGCGGAACAGCGCTCCCGTCGGGCAGACGTCGAGGCAGCCCGCGTGTGTGCAGTGCTTGCACACGTCGGACGACATCAGCCAGCGGAACTCCGGGGTATCGGGCGGCCGAGTGTCCGTGTCGGGAGGGCCGGGGATGGCCGGCATGCCCAAATCGATTAGGGCACGGCCGGATTCGCGTGCCTCCTCGATGCGCTCTCGGCCCTGCTCGATGAAAGCGACGTGCCGCCACGTGCTGGCCCCCAGCGCGCCGGTGTTGTCGTAGGACGAACCAAGCAATTCGAGATCGCCGTCGCGCGGGTTGCGGTTCCACTCCTTGCACGCCACTTCGCAGGCCTTGCAACCGATACAGATCGAGGTATCGGTGAAAAATCCCTTGCGCGGCTTGGGCTCTGCCCAACCGGCGTCGGCGGTCGGGTCAGTCGGCCCGGTCAGCTGACCCATCGGCTCCCCTCGTGTTCTGGTCAATGATCTCCCAGACGGCTTCGCTGATGCGTACATTGTCCGTCTCGACGGTTACACCGGCACGCGACTGGTACTCGGCAATCAAGCGCAGCAGGTCCTCGCCCTGCGGCCGCCGCCCCGGTTGAATGTCGCAGGACCCGGCCTTGGACTCCTGGATCTGCACGTTCGGATCGAGCGTCACGCCGAGGAGATCGTTGGCGGCGTCCCCGCTCACCACCGCGTCGCTGCCGACGCCCCAGTGGTACGGCAGCCCGATCTGGTGCACGGTGCGCCCGCCGATGACCAGCGGGGTCATCCGCTCGGTGACCAACACCCGGGCCTCGATCGCCGCGCGGGGCGAGACGATGGTGGCCCATCCGTAGGACTCGAGGCCGCGTTCGGCGGCGAGTTCCGGGGAGACCTCACAGAACATCTCCGGTTGCAGCTCCGACAGGTAAGGCAGCCAACGGCTCATGCCACCGGCGGTGTGATGCTCGGTGAGGCGGTAGGTCGTGAACACGTACGGGTACACGTCGGCTCCGGGATCGCCGGCACTCGGCGCGCTCAGATTATCCTTGCGCGGGAACATAATTCGCGCGGGATTCCGCTGTTGGGGATACAGCGCGTTGGCGACCGGCGACTCCTGCGGTTCGTAGTGCGTGGGCAACGGCCCGTCCACCACGCCCTTCGGCGCGAACAGCCAGCCCTTGCCGTCGGCCTGCATGATGAACGGGTCGTCGCCGGCCAGCGCGGCCGGACCGCCGAGGTCGGGGTCGGGGCTGCTGTGCGGTTCCCGGTCGGCCACGAAGTCCGGCACGTCATAACCGACCCAACGCCGTTGCTCTTGGTCCCACCAGATGTACTTCTTGCGCTCGCTCCACGGCTTGCCGTCCGGGTCGGCCGACGCGCGGTTGTACAAGATCCGCCGGTCGGCCGGCCACGCCCAGCCCCACTCCGACTGGCTCGGGCCGGTTCCGCCGTGCGGTACCCGGCGGGCGGCCTGGTTGACGCCGCTCGCGTAGACCCCGGCGTAGATCCAGCAGCCGGCGGCCGTCGAGCCGTCGGCGCGCAACTCGGTGAACGACGACACGGGCTTGCCGGCGTCGGGGCCGGTGAGGTGATGCCCGTTGTATTCGGCCAGCACCGCCTCGCCGTCCGGGTCGCCGTGCTCGTCCGTCGGGTAGTTCCACGTCAGGTCGAGCAGCGGCCGGTCGCGCTCGTCGGTCGAACCGGCCAACCGCTCTTTGATCCGCTTGCCCAGCTCGTAGAAGAACGCCAATTCGCTCTGGCAGTCGCCGGGCGGCTCGACCGCCTTGTGCCGCCATTGCAGCAGCCGCTGCGTCTGGGTGAACGAACCCGCTTTCTCCACGTGCGTGGCCGCGGGCAAGAAGAACACCTCGGTGTCGATGTCCTCGGTACGCAGTTCGCCCGACGCGATCTCGGGACCGTCCCTCCACCACGTTGCCGATTCGATGAGGTTCAGGTCCCGGACCACCAGCCACTTCAGGTGGGACATGCCGAGGCGCTGCATCCGGCCGTGCGCCGAACCGACGGCGGGATTCTGGCCCAGCAGGAAGTAGCCCTCCACCTCATCGGCCAACATCCCCATCACCGTCTGGTACGTCCCGTGCGGGCCGGAAAGCCGCGGCAAATAGTCGTAGGCCCAGTCGTTTTCCTCCCGGGCTGCCTCGCCCCACCACGCCTTGAGCAGGCTCACCGTGTAGGCATCGGCGTTGGCCCAGAAGCCCTTCTGCTTCTTCGACCCGACGGCGTCCAGATAAGCCTGCAGGGTGTCGTGCGTGCCCGCCTTGGGCATCGGCAGGTAACCGGGCAGCAGGTTGAACAACGTCGGAATGTCGGTGGAGCCCTGAATGCTGGCATGGCCGCGAAGCGCCATGATGCCGCTGCCCGGGCGGCCGACGTTGCCCGTCAGTAGTTGCAAAATCGTTGCGGTGCGGATGAATTGGGCGCCGAGGGTGTGCTGGGTCCATCCGACGGCGTACGCGAAGCAGGTGGTGCGTTCGCGCCCGGAGTTCTCGACAATGGAGCGGGCGAGATAGTCGAAATCCTCGCGGCTGATGCCGCAGACGTCTCGCACCATCTCAGGGGTGTAGCGGGCGTAGTGGCGCTTTACGATCTGAAACACCGTGCGCGGGTGCTCAAGGGTCTCGTCGCGCAGCACCCGGGCGTGCGCGAGCGGCGGACCGCCCATCCCGTACTCGTCGCCCGCCGCGCGCGCCGAGGCGGAGGCCCCATGCTCGTGATCAGCGCCGGGAGACTCGATGCCATCGCCTTCTTCGGCGTATGCCCACGTCGACGGGTCGTACTGCCCGGTCTCGGGATCGAACCCGGAGAACAGACCACCGAGATCTTCTGCGTCCCTGAAGTTCTCGTTGATCAGTGTGGCGGCGTTCGTGTACGCGACGACGTACTCCTTGAACCACAGGTCATTGATGATGACGTGGTTGATCAGGGCACCGAGCAGGACCACGTCGGAACCGGCCCGGATCGGGATATGTCTGTCCGATACCGCCGAGGTGCGGGTGAATCGCGGATCGACGTGGATCACCCGCGCGCCTCGGGCCCTGGCCTCCTCCACCCACTGGAAGCCCACCGGATGGCACTCGGCCATGTTCGAGCCCTGGATGATGATGCAATCGGCGTTGGCCATGTCTTGCAGTGATTGGGTGGCGCCACCGCGCCCGAAGGAGGCTCCCAGACCGGGAACCGTGGAGGAGTGTCAAATACGGGCTTGGTTCTCGATCTGGATCGCGCCCGCGGCGGTGAAGAGCTTCTTGATGAGGTAGTTCTCTTCGTTGTCCAGCGTCGCACCGCCGAGTGCGGCGATGCCCATGGTCCGGCGCAGCAGGTTGCCCTTCTTATCGATGTCCTGCCAGGTGTGGCGGCGGGATTCCATGAAGCGGTCGGCGATCATGTCGATCGCGGTGTCCAACTCGAGGCGCTGCCACTCGGTCGCGCGCGGCGCACGGTACAACACGTGTAGCTGCCGGCCCGGCGAATTGACCAGCTGTTCGCTCGCGGAACCCTTGGGGCACAGTCGACCCCGTGAGATCGGCGAATCGGGGTCGCCCTCGATCTGGACAACCCGCTCATCCTTGACGTACACCCGCTGCCCGCAGCCGACCGCGCAGTACGGGCACACGCTTTGCACAACCCGGTCGGCCGTGGTGGTGCGCGGCGCGATGGCGCGCGTGTGCTTGGAGGTTACGGCCGGCCCGCGGCCGAGCTTGTCCCCCGAACGCAACTGACGCACGACGGGCCACTCCAGGAAAGTCTCGGGATCGCCATTCCCTCACCATAATCCGCTCGGTCAGCGCACCACAATCGTGTGCTTTCCGCGGGGCACCAGCTCTCCGATGACGGGCGCGCCCGGAATCTCGCCGGCGATCAGCAGCCCGCCCGAGGTCTGCGCGTCGGCGAGCAGGAGCGCCTCGTCCTCGCCGATTTCCGACAGGTCGGCGTGCGGGGCCACCCAGTCGAGGTTTCGCCGCGTGCCTCCGCTCACGTATCCGGCGGCCAGCGCCTCCCGCGCCCCGTCCAGATAGGGCACCGCGGCCGAGTCGATCACCGCCGTGACGCCGCTGGCCCGCGCCAGCTTGTACAGGTGCCCGAGCAGGCCGAAGCCGGTCACGTCCGTCGCGCATTCGACACCCGCGGCCAGCGCCGCCCCGGCCGCGTCGGCGTTGAGCATCGTCATCGCCTCGATCGCCTGCGGGAAGCGTTCTCCGGTGGCCTTGTGTTGGGAATTCAGCACGCCGATCCCGAGCGGCTTGGTCAACGACAGCGGCGTGCCGGGTTTACCGGAGTCGTTGCGCAGCAACCGGTTTGGATCTGCGATCCCGGTCACCGCCAGCCCGTACTTCGGCTCCGGGTCGTCGACGCTGTGCCCGCCGGCGAGATGGCAGCCGGCCAGTGCGCACACGTCCCGTCCCCCGCGCAGTGTTTCCGCCGCCAGCTCGAACGGCAGCACATCCCGCGGCCAGCCCAGCAGGTTCACCGCGACCACCGGACGCCCGCCCATCGCGTACACGTCGGACAGCGCGTTGGTGGCCGCGATCCGGCCCCAGTCGTACGCGTCGTCCACCACCGGGGTGAAGAAGTCCGTCGTCGCGATCAGCGCGATGCCGGCCGTGCCAGTTTCGAGCCGCACCACGGCCGCGTCGTCGCCGCTGTCCAGCCCGACCAGCAGCTCGCCGGCGGGGTCACGCGGCGGGGCGTTGCCCAGGCCGCGGACCATATCCTCGAGCTCGCCGGGCGGGATCTTGCACGCGCAGCCGCCGCCGTGGGCGTACTGAGTCAGGCGGTAGGTCACGGGATACATACTTGTCGTCATGGCCCAGGGAGGTGTGTCCGGTCTGGTGACCGGCGCGGTCTTCAAAACTGTCGAGCGGCAGAAGCTGTCGCTGGCGGGTTCGATTCCCGTCCGCCTCCGCCACTGAGATGCCTTGAGATGCCTGAGATGCCCAACGACCCGCGGCGGCGGGTCCCGCGCACCGACACGCTGCTCGCCGATCCCCGCCTCGCCGAAGCCGAGCGGGTACTGGGGCGCGCGCTGGTGAAGTCCGTGATCGCCGACGCTCAGCAGCGGGCGCGCGCCGGGGAGATCGAGCCAGACCGCGTCGCCGAGCACGCCGTCGCGGCGCTTCCGGCCACCGCGTCGAGCCTGCGGCCCGTCATCAACGCCACCGGCGTGGTCGTGCACACCAACCTGGGCCGGGCGGCGCTCTCGCGCGCCGCCATCGACGCGGTGGTGGCCGCGTCCGGCGCGACCGACGTCGAGTTCGACCTGGCGACGGGCCGGCGCGCTCGCCGCGGCCGGGTGCGCTGGCCGCGCTGGCCCGCGCGGTCCCCGTCGCCGGCGGCGTGCACGTCGTCAACAACAACGCCGCCGCGCTGCTCTTGACCGCCCTGGCGCTGGCTCCGGGCAAGGAAATCGTGCTCGGCCGCGGCGAACTCGTCGAAATCGGCGACGGCTTCCGCATCCCCGAGCTGCTGGCGTCCGCCGGGTCGCGGCTGCGCGAAGTCGGCACCACCAACCGCACCAGCGTGCGGGACTACACCGAGGCGATCGGGCCCGAGACCGGTTTCGTGCTGAAGGTGCATCCGTCCAACTTCCACGTCAGCGGCTTCACCTCGGCGGTGGACGTCGCGGAGTTGGCCCCCGAATTGAGAAAGCTGGACGTCACCCTGGTGGTCGACATCGGCTCCGGGCTGTTGACCCCGCACC
This sequence comes from uncultured Actinomycetota bacterium, assembly GCA_963703795.1. Lineage (GTDB taxonomy): Bacteria > Actinomycetota > Actinomycetes > Mycobacteriales > Mycobacteriaceae > Mycobacterium. Next base: position 338,671 of record CAVPFT010000019.1, read on the forward strand.
CGGTGCTGCCCGACGAGCCCGACGCCACATCGATGCTGGCCGACGGCGCGGACCTGGTCACCGCGAGCGGCGACAAGCTGCTCGGCGGCCCGCAGGCCGGCCTGCTCTTCGGCCGCCCCGAGCTCATCGAGCGGCTCCGCCGCCATCCCGCGGCGCGCGCCCTGCGGGTCGACAAGCTGACGCTGGCCGCGCTGGAAGCGACGCTGATCGGTCCGCCGCCGCCGGTGGCCCAGGCGCTGGCCGCGGACGCGGCGCAGCTGCGCGCCCGCGCCGAATCGCTCGCCGCGGCGCTGCCCGGCGCCGAGGCGGTGAACAGCGTTGCGGCCGTCGGCGGCGGTGGGGCACCCGGTGTGCAACTGCCCAGCGCCGCCGTGAGCCTGGCCGAGTCCTACGCCGCCGCGCTGCGCGCCGGCAGCCCGCCGGTGGTCGGCCGGTTGGAGGGCGGCCGCTGCCTGCTCGACCTGCGCACGGTGGCGCCCGACGACGACGAGCTGGTGCTCGCGGCGGTGCGTGCGTGTTCGTCATAGCCACCGCCGGGCACGTCGACCACGGCAAGTCGACCCTGCTGCACCGGCTCACCGGCATGTGGCCCGACCGGCTGGCCGAGGAACAGCGCCGGGGCCTGACCATCGACCTCGGCTTCGCCTGGACCGAACTCGACGGGCGTCAGCTCGCATTCGTCGACGTGCCGGGCCATGAGCGATTCGTGGCCAACATGCTGGCCGGGTTAGGGCCGATCCCGGCGGTCGTGTTCGTCGTGGCCGCCACCGAGGGTTGGATGCCGCAGTCGGAAGAGCATCTCGCCGCCCTGGATGCCCTCGGGGTGCGTCACGGGCTGGTGGTGATCAGCAAGGCCGACCTCGCCGATCCCGGCCCCGCCGTCGCGCAGGCGTCCGAGCGGCTGGCGACCACCTCGCTTGCCGACGCTCCCGTCGTGATCGGCACCGACCTCGAGCGGGTGCGCGCGGAACTGTCGGCGCTGACCGACCGGCTCCCGGCGCCGGACCCCGACGCCGACGTCCGGCTGTGGGTCGACCGTAGCTTCACGGTCCGGGGCGCGGGCACGGTCGTGACGGGCACGCTCGCCGCCGGCACGGTCCGGGTGGGCGACGAGCTGGAACACGCCGGGCGGCGCGTCACCGTCCGCGGCCTGCAATCGCTGGGCCGCGTTGCGGACGCGGTGGGCCCAGTTTCCAGGGTCGCGCTCAACCTGCGGGGCGTGGACCGGCACGACATCGGCCGCGGGGATACCGTTCGGACGCCGGGCGCGTGGCTGGACACCACGGAGATCGACGCGGGCCTGCGGTTGGCGGACAAATTGCACCGCCAGCTCGTGCTGCACATCGGGTCCGCGGCCGTGCCGGTGCAGGTGCGTCGACTCGGGACGGCCGCGGCGCGGCTGCGCCTGGCGAGGCCGCTGCCGTTGCGGGTCGGGGATGTCGGGCTGCTGCGCGATCCCGGGGAGCACCGCATCGCGGCGGGGATCGAAGTGCTCGACGTGCGGCCACCAGGGCTGCGCCGCCGGGGCGCGGCGCGCGACCGTGCCGCGGAGCTGGCAACCGGCCACGTCCGTGCGCCGGACTGCGCGCGGGCGGCTGAACTGCGCGCCATGGGCCTGCCGCTGCGCGGGCAGCGGCTGGGCGACTGGGTGGTGGACCCGCAGTGGTGGGCCGGGCGCCGCGAGTGCGCGACCGCGGCGGCGCGGCGCTGGGCGGAGGATCACGACATCGCGGCCGGGATGCCCCTGGAGACGCTGCGGCAGCGAGTCGGGCTGCCCGCCGCGGAACTCGTGCCCAAGCTGCTGGCCGGCACCGGCCTCGAGGTGATCGACGGGTTGGTCCGCCCGCCCGGTGCGAGCCTGCCGGCCCGCGTCGAGCAGGCCGTGCGCACGATCGAGGAGTGGCTGGCCGCCGAACCGTTCCGGGCACCGGAGGCCGACGAACTGGCCGAGCTGAAGCTCGGCCCCCGGGAGCTGGCCGCCGCGGCGCGCGCCGGGCGGCTCACCCGGATCGCCGACGGTGTCGTGCTGGGAGCCGACGCGCTGCATCGAGCGGCCGGCGTCCTCGCGACGCTGCCGCAGCCGTTCACGGTCAGCGAGGCCCGTCGCGCGCTGGGCACCAGCCGGCGCGTCGCGGTGCCGTTACTGGAGCGGCTCGACTCCCAGCGCGTCACCAGGCGCGACGGCGACGGCACCCGCACGGTCGTTTGAATCAAGCCGGATCATTCGGTCGCGGAACTCGTTGCGGCAGATACGGTTTCCGATGTCGCGATCGAGACCAGTTCGAGTTGGGCGAGGTTGGCCGCGACCGTGACGAGTGGCTGCGCGGCCTCGACCGCCTGGCTGTGGTCGGTCGTTTCGGCGCGCAGTGCCCGCAGCCAAAAGGCGCCGAGCAACGCGTATAGCGGTGCCGCGTGACCGCCCACGAAGACGAAGGCGAATCCGGCCGTAAGCGGCACCACGATCGCCGCACGAACGGCGCGTCGCAGCGCGTCGCGCTCCGGATCCTTGCTACGCAACGCCTGCAACGTCTGCCGCATCGGCGGGACCCGGATCAGCATGACTGGATGATAAGGGGTTGCGGTGGATTCCTGCTCAGCGCATAGGAATTGGAACTACAGGCGCTCCTTGACCGCCGCCGACAGACGCGCCCCGTCGGCCTTGCCGGCCGCGATCGCGGTGGCCGCTTTCATCACCATTCCCATCTGCTTCATGCCCGGCCGCTCCCCGAGTTGCTCGGCAACCTGCGCGATCGCGGTGTCGGCGACGTCGGCCAGCTCGGCCTCGGTGAGCGGCGTGGGCAGGTACTCGTCGATGATCCGCGCCTCGGCGTGCTCGTTGGCGGCGAGCTCGCCGCGACCGTTCTGGGTGTAGATCTCGGCCGCCTCACCGCGCTTCCGCAATTCCCTGGCCAGCACCTTCATGGTTTCGTCGTCGGAGAGCTCGCGCGCCTGCTTGCCGGAGACCTCCTCGGTCTGGATCGCTGCCAGCAGCATGCGCAGGGTCGCGGTTCGCAACTTGTCCCGGGCCTTCATCGCCTGGGTCAGGTCCGCCCGGAGCCGGGATTTGAGTTCCGCCATGGCTGAGACGCTACGCGCAAGCACACCGGTCAAGATTGAGAAATGCCCGGGCCGCCGACAGGATGGAGCCCATGACGAACGACGGGCCCGGTTCCGACGGTCTTTTCGAAGGCCTTTTAGAAGGCCCCCGAACACGGTGAGCGCGCCGCCGCCTGGTTATCCGGTTGGTCCACCGCCCGGCTACGGTCCACCACCCCCCGGCTACGGTGCACCGCCCGCCTACGGTGCACCGCCCGGCTACGGTCCGGCGCCCGCCTACGGTCCGGTGCCGACCTACGGTCCGGCGCCCGCCTACGGTCCGGCGCCGACCTACGGCCCGCCACCACCGGGGTACGGCCCGCCACCCGGCTACGGCCCCCCGCCCGGCTACGGAGCGCCGGTTCCTGGAGCGATCAAGCCCGGAATCATCCCGCTGCGGCCCCTGACCCTGAGTGAGATCTACAACGGCGCGGTCGGCTACATCCGCGCCAACCCCAGGGCAACGTTGGGACTGACCGCGATAGTGGTCGTGCTCATGCAGATCATCACGCTCGTGGCGACGCTTAGCCCGGTGGCCGCCTACGGCAGGATCACGCCGAGGTCGGAGCTGAGCCTCGGCTTCGTGGGCACGTGGCTGGTGTCGATGGGCGCCGGACTCCTGGTCACCTGGCTCGGCAGCATGATGCTGTCCGGCATGCTCACCGTCATCGTCGGGCGGGCGGTGTTCGGGGCGTCGATCACGATCGGCGAAACCTGGGCCAAGATTCGTGGGCGGCTGCTCCCGTTGCTCGGCCTGGCCCTGCTGGAAGCCGCCGTGGTGGCGGCCCTTTTCGGCCTGGTGGTTGTGGTGGTCGCGCTGCTGGCGGCGGCCGGCAATCCAGGCGTGGCGATCCTCCTGGGCTTCCCGCTGATGCTCGTCGTGCTCGTTTTGATGGTCTACCTCTACACCGTGGTGTTGTTCGCACCGGTGCTGATCGTGCTGGAGCGGCTGCCCGTCGTCGAGGCGATCACCAGGTCCTTCGCGCTGGTCCGCAACGGCTTCTGGCGGGTCCTGGGGATCCGGACGCTGACGTTCCTGGTGGCATCCGTGATCGCCAACGCCGTCGCGTTACCGTTCAGCTTCGTGGGCGAGGTGATCCTGGGCGGGGCCGGGTCCACCGGGGGCCTGTTGGTAAGCACCGCGATCGTCTCCGTCGGGTCGGCGATCGGCCAAATCATCACCGCGCCATTCAGCGCCGGGGTCACCGTGTTGCTCTACGCCGACCGCCGAATGCGTGCCGAGGCGTTCGACCTGGTGCTGCAGAGCGGCGCCGCCGGCGGACCCTACGGCGTCGCGTCCACCGACAACCTCTGGCTGACCCGGCCTTAAAAGGGCCGAGTGAGGACGGGCTGACAGTGCCTTCCATCGACATCGACCGCGATGCCGCGCACCAGGCCGCGCAGATCGAGCTCGGCAAGCCGATCTACTCCAAGGATTCCGGGGCGCAACAATTCGTCGATTGGGTCAACGAATTGTTGTACCGGCTGCTGGACAAGACCTCCTCGATACCGGGCGGATGGTTGACCACCACGGTGCTCCTGATCCTGCTGGCGATAGCCGTGGTGGTCGCCATCCATGTCGCACGACGCACCATGCGCACCAACCGCCGCGGCGACTCGCCGTTGTTCGAAGCCGCACCGCTCACCGCGGCACAGCATCGAGCTACCGCGGAAAGCTTTGCGGCCCAGGGCGATTGGACGGCAGCGATTCGTCACCGGTTGCGCGCCGTCGCCCGCCAGCTCGAGGAGACCCATGTCTTGGAGCCCGCCCCCGGTCGTACCGCCAACGAGCTGGCCCGAGCCGCCGGCGCGGCGTTACCCCATCTGGCGGGCGAATTACCGCAGGCGGCAACGGCATTCAACGATGTCACCTATGGCGAGCGGCCGGGAAGCCAGGCCGCCTATCAGATGATCGCCGACCTCGACGACCATCTGCGGTCGCGAACACCGGCCGTTCCGTCGGCCGCGGGGCAGGCCGCCGCGCTCGAGTCATGGGCGCAGGTCCGGTGATGGCGACTGTCGACTCGCGTCCGGAAACCGTGACCACGACGGTGGCGCGGCGATGGCGATCATGGCGCGGGGTGATCCTCACGCTGGTTGTACTCGCCGTCATAGCCGGAATCGGTGCCTACCTCACCGCACCGCGACCGGGCGCCCGGATGGATCCGAAATCGACCGACCCGGACGGTGCCCATGCCCTGGTGGCGCTGCTGCGCGACGGCGGCGTCGAGGTTGTCGTGGCCGACAGCATCGCCGACGTGGAACGGGCGGCACGCCCCGGCACGCTGATCCTGGTGGCGCAGAGTCAGTACCTCACCGACAGTGAGCTGCTGGACCGGTTGGCCAAAGCCCCCGGTGACCTGCTCTTGGTGGAACCGACACTGCGAATCCGCGAAGCGCTGATGCCGGGTGTGCGCATGTCGATGGCCAGCGCCGCTTTCGACAGTAGCCCCAATTGCGCTCTGCGAGAGGCCAATCGCGCTGGAACGGTTCGATTCGGTCCAAGCGAGACCTACCGGGCCAAAGATGACCGGGCACTGACCAGCTGTTACGACGGGGTGCTGATCCGGTATCGGGAAGACGGACGCACCGTCACCGCGGTCGGCAGCACCGGCTTCATGACCAACGGGGGTCTTTTGCAGGCGGGCAACGCCGCGCTGGCGATGAACCTCGCGGGCGACCGGCCCCGCCTCATCTGGTACGCACCTCACCGGGTTGAGGGTGAAACATCCTCTTCCACTTCGCTTTTCGATCTGATCCCGGAAAACGTGACATGGATCGTCTGGCAGCTGTGGCTGGTCGTGCTACTGGTTGCATTGTGGAAGGGGCGCCGGCCCGGCCCGCTGGTGGCCGAGGAATTGCCCGTCGTGGTGCGCGCGTCTGAGACCGTCGAGGGCCGCGGCCGGCTTTACCGGTCGCGCCGGGCGCGCGATCGCGCTGCCGCGGCATTGCGCACCGCCACAATGCAGCGGCTGTTGCCCCGGCTCGGCCTGGGTCCGGGCGCGCCGGCGCCCGCGGTTGTGACGACCGTGGTCAAACGCAGCGGGATCGACGCGGGATTTGTTTCCCACCAGCTGTTCGGCCCGCCCCCGGTCACCGACAACGAACTGCTACAACTTGCCCGTGCGCTCGACGAAATCGAAAGGCAGGTCACTCACCCGTGACACAACCATCTCCCGCCCAGACCCCTCACGCTGAATCGGCACGAGACGCGCTGCTGGCGTTGCGCGCGCGAGCTCGCCAAGGCCGTAGTCGGACAGGAGGGAGTCGTCAGCGGCCTGGTGATCGCGCTGCTGTGTCGGGGCCATGTGCTGCTGGAGGGTGTTCCGGGAGTGGCCAAGACGCTGCTGGTCCGGGCGCTGTCCGCCGCGCTGCAATTGGAGTTCAAGCGGGTGCAGTTCACCCCCGACCTGATGCCCGGCGACATCACCGGTTCGCTGGTGTACGACGCACGCACCGCAGCGTTCGTGTTTCGGCCGGGTCCGGTGTTCACCAACCTGCTGCTGGCCGACGAGATCAACCGCACCCCGCCCAAAACACAGGCCGCACTGCTGGAGGCGATGGAAGAGCGTCAGGTCAGCGTGGAGGGCGACCCGAAGCCGCTGCCCGACCCGTTCATCGTCGCCGCGACCCAGAACCCGATCGAATACGAAGGCACCTACCAGTTGCCCGAAGCGCAACTGGACCGCTTCCTGCTCAAGCTGAACGTGACGCTGCCGCCGCGCGACGCCGAGATCGCGATCCTTAGCCGCCATGCGCACGGTTTCGATCCCCGCGACCTGTCCGCGATCAAGCCGGTGGCCGGTCCAGCCGAGCTGGCGGCCGCCCGCCAGGCGGTGCTAGGGGTACTGGTCGCCGACGAGGTGCTGGGCTACATCGTCGACATCGTCGGCGCCACTCGCTCCTCCCCCGCGCTACAGCTGGGCGTGTCGCCACGTGGGGCCACGGCGCTGCTGGGCACCGCCCGTTCCTGGGCGTGGCTGTCGGGCCGCAACTATGTCACCCCCGATGACGTGAAGGCCATGGCCCGCCCGACGCTGCGGCACCGGGTGATGCTGCGCCCTGAGGCCGAGCTCGAGGGGGCCACTCCCGACGGTGTGCTCGACGGAATTCTGGCGTCGGTTCCGGTGCCCCGCTAGTGATCCTGACCGGACGCACCGGGTTGCTGGCGCTGATCTGCGTCCTGCCCATCGCGGCATCACCTTGGCCGGCAAGGGCTTTCCTGGTGTTGCTGGTGCTGCTGTCGATCCTGGTGGCCGCCGATGCCGGGCTGGCCGCCAGCACCCGCAGCTTGCGCTACACCCGTTCACCCGACACCTCGGGCCGGCTGGCACAGCGGGTGGATGTGACCGTGGTGATCCACAACGACGGCCGCCGCCGGTTCCGCGGCCAGATCCGCGACTCCTGGCCGCCCAGCGCACGCGCCGACCCGCGCAGTCACGCCGTCAACATCCCCGCCGGGCAGCGTCAGCGTGTCGATACCCGGCTGCTGCCGGTTCGTCGCGGCGACCAGCGGGCGGCCGTGGTCACGGCCCGATCGATCGGGCCTCTCGGGTTGGCCGGACGGCAGGGTTCGCAGCCGGCGCCCGGTCAGGTGCGGGTCCTGCCGCCGTTTTTGTCGCGCAAGCACTTGCCGGCGCGGCTGGCCAAACTCCGGGAGATCGACGGGCTGTTACCAACGCTGATACGCGGGCAGGGGACCGAATTCGATTCGCTGCGTGAGTATGTCGTCGGTGACGACGTGCGCTCGATCGACTGGCGCGCAAGCGCCCGCCGCGCCGACGTCGTCGTGCGCACCTGGCGACCCGAACGCGACCGGCGTGTGGTGATCGTGCTCGACACCGGCCGCACCGCGGCGGGTCGTGTCGGTGTCGACCCGACCGCCGCCGATCCCGCGGGGTGGCCCAGGCTGGACTGGTCGATGGACGCGGCACTGTTGCTGGCCGCGCTCGCATCGCGGGCCGGCGACCATGTCGACTTCCTCGCCCACGACCGGCTGAGCCGCGCGGCTGTATTCGGTGCTTCGCGCACCGAACTGCTCGCCCAGCTGGTCGAGGCGATGGCTCCGCTGCAACCGGCACTCATCGAATCCGATTGGCGCGCAATGGTTGCCACCATCGCACGGCGCACCCGGCGACGGTCGCTGGTGGTCCTGTTGACCGACCTCAACGCGACCGCCCTCGACGAGGGCTTGCTGCCGGTCCTGCCGCAGTTGTCGGCCAAACACCACATGCTGGTCGCCGCGGCCGCCGACCCACGGGTCGACCAGATGGCGGCCGGGCGCTCGGATGCGGCCGCGGTGTACGACGCGGCGGCCGCCGAACGATCCCGCAACGACCGCGGCGCGATCGCGGCGCGGTTGCGCCGCAGCGGGGTGGAAGTCGTCGACGCCGGGCCAACCGAACTGGCGCCCGCCCTCGCCGATCGCTACCTGGCGATGAAAGCCACCGGCCGGCTTTAGTTTTCGGCGGCGGGTCACGCGGTCGGGATCACGTCGGGCGCATCCTCGATATCGCCGGTCTCACCGGCTTTCACCCCGCGACGGCCGAAGTAGACGATGTATGACAGGAACGCGACCTCGGCGATGATTCCGATGCCCACCCGAACGAACGTCGGCAGCGGTGCCGGCGTCACCAATGCTTCGATCAATCCGGAGACGAGCAACACCCCCACCAGTCCCACCGCGACCGATACGACGGCTCGGCCTTGCTCGGCAAGCACTTGTCCACGCGGCCGATCCCCGGGTGATATCACCGACCACCCGAGTCGCATCCCCGTTGCCGCCGCCAGGAATACCGCCGTCAGCTCCAGCAGTCCATGCGGCGCCAGCAGGCCCAGCAGGATGCCGCCCTTGCCTGCGTGGAACATCAGCCCGGCGATCACTCCGACGTTGGCGGCGTTTTTGAACAGCACGAGCGGGATCGGCAGTCCCAGCACGACGGACAACGCGATGCATTGTGCGGCAACCCAGGAGTTGTTCACCCAGACTTGCAGGGCGAAGGCTGCGGCGGGGTGTTCGCTGTAATAGGACGAGACGTCATGGTTGACCAATTCGTCTATGTCGCTTGGCGTTCCGATAGCGGACTGTACCTCCGGGTTGCCGGCCACCCACAACGCGATGACCACCACGACGGCAAAAAACGCCACCGCGGTCCCCAGCCACCACCGCCCGGTGCGGTAGGCAACTACTGGAAAAGAGACCGTCCAGAAACGGACGAAGGTACCGCTCAGTGGCGCGTGGGCACCGGTCACCACGGAACGGGCGCGCGCCACCAGACTCGAGAGCCAACCGATCAGCACCGAGTCCGACGACGCCGAACGCAGCATCGACAGATGCGTGGAGACCCGCTGGTAGAGCTCGACAAGTTCGTCGATTTCGGCGCCGGTCAGTGACCGGCGTCTCTTGACCAACTGGTCGAGCCGGTACCAAGTACCGCGATGGGTCAGCACGAACGCGTCGACGTCCACCTTGGGCAGCCTAATCGCGCGCTAGGCGCTGGGGTCACCGCCCGCGTGCGGGGGTCCGAGTCCGGCCGGCGGTAGCCATAAAGCCTGTACCGTTCGGTGTTATGTCGGAGGTGGTGACCGGCGATGCCGTCGTGCTCGATGTGCAGATCGCCCAGTTGCCGGTACGGGCGGTCAGCGCGCTGCTCGATATGACGGTGATTTTCTTCTTGTGGCTGCTCGCACTGATGTTGTGGGTGGTCACCCTGACTCAGTTCGAAACCGCGCTGAGCACCGCCGTCCTGATCATCTTCACGGTGCTGGTGTTTGTCGGGTATCCCCTGGCATTCGAAACCGCCACGCGGGGGCGGTCGGTGGGCAAGATCGTGATGGGCCTAAGAGTGGTGGCCGACGACGGTGGTCCAGAACGCTTCCGGCAGGTGCTGTTTCGCGCACTGGCGTCGGTGGTCGAGATTTGGATGTTCATGGGGAGCCCCGCCATCATCTCCAGCATGTTGTCGCCGAAGGCCAAACGAATCGGCGACATCTTTGCCGGCACAGTCGTAGTCAGTGAACGCGGACCCCGGCTGGGGCCGCCCCCGCTAATGCCACCCTCGCTGGCATGGTGGGCGTCGTCGCTGCAGCTCTCGGGGTTGAACGCCGGACAAGTCGAGACCGCGCGCCAGTTCCTTTCCCGCGCAGCACAACTCGATCGCCAGTTGCGCCAGCAGATGGCATACCGAATCGCCGGTGACGTGGTGTCTCACATCGCGCCGCCGCCGCCGCCCGGCGCCCCGCCGGAACTGGTGCTTGCCGCCGTCATTGCCGAACGTCACCGCCGCGAGCTGGCGCGGTTGCGAACGTCAATACCTCCTGCGGGCCTCCCTGGCTGGCCCACCGCGCCGCCGGGGACCGCGCCGTGGCCCCAACAGCAGGCAGTTCCGTGGCCGGAGCCGGGATCGCCGCAGCCCGTGGCCTGGCCGCAGCAGGGACCGCAAACCGGCGGTTTCTCGCCACCCGGCTAATTGGCGCGCTAGCCCGAGACGCTCACCGCCATGAGCGCGACGTCAGCGACCAGAAGCGCCCATCCGCACAACGGAACCGCGATGCCACCGCGGCGCTTGGCGGTGAAAAACGAGACGACGAGGACGACGAAGGCCACCACGGGTGCGCCGTAGAACGCGACGCCGAAATCGATCCCGCCGCGGCCCAAGTTGGGACAACTGCGATCACTGCAACCGTCCGTACTCATCACGGCACCCAGCGCGAAAAGCATCACAATGGCGGCGGCGGGCACCGTCGCAAGCGCCAGTCCCCAGTTGACCCATGGCCAGACGTTGCGGCCGGCGCTGCCGTCACCCCGCGCCGGTTCCGTCGCGCTTTGCGTTTCGTTGCCGATCGCCAGGTTGTTCTTAGCGTTCATCACTGAAGTTCCTACCCGCGGCCTGCCGGGTGCAAACCGCCTCGGTGCCCCCGGGTTCCAGATGCGCGCCATCCTGCGTCCCTACAGACCGCTAGATAAAACGCCCCGGAATATCCTGTTGCATCGCGATAGTTTGCGATATATCGTGATATTCCGTGAGTGCACGACCGGTGCACCACCCACTAGACGTAAGGAACACAGACAATGAGCAACCCATTCACTCCCCCCGATGGCCCGTTCGCCGGCCGGCCAGGCTCAGGATTCGGCTTCGGTCCGGGCCCGGTTGACCGCCGCGCCCTGCACGAGGCCAGGCGGCAGGCCCGACGGGAATTCCGCGAACACCTCCGCGACCACACCGGCGATCACGGCTTCGGCCCCGGTTTCGGCCCGGGCTTCGGTCCGGGATTCGGTCCGGGATTCGGCTTCGGCCCGGGCGGCCGGCGCGGCGGATGGCGTCGTGGCGGCTCCGGCCGCGGACGCCGCGGTGACGTGCGGGCGGCGATTCTCGTCCTGCTGGCCGAGCGGCCGATGCACGGCTACGAAATGATCCAGCAGATCGCCGAGCGCAGCAACGAAATCTGGCGGCCCAGCCCCGGGTCCGTGTACCCGACGCTGCAGCTGCTGGACGACGAAGGCCTGATCACCGCGAGCGAAACCGACCGCAACAAGAAGCTTTTCGAGCTGACCGACGAGGGTCGCGCTGCAGCCGAGAAGATCGAGACCCCACCGTGGGACGAGATCGCCGAGGGCGCCGACCAGGGCCATGTCAACCTGCGGGCGGCCATCGGCCAGCTGTTCGGCGCGGTCGCGCAATCCGCACACACCGCCAACCCCGAGCAGCAGCAGCGCATCGTCGAGATCATCAACAACGCCAGGCGCGAGGTCTACGGCATTCTCGGCGAGGACTAATTTCTATTTGCCGCGAGCGCGCGCAAAATGCCAACCAACACGGCGTGTCGATGTACAGACACGCGCGCTCGCGGCATGCCGAGGTCAACGCACGTCGACCCAATCCAGGGTCCGCTGCACCGCCTTGCGCCAACCCGAATATCCAGCCTCGCGCTCGTCGTCGCTCCATGCAGGCGTCCAGCGCTTGTCCTCTTGCCAGTTGGCCCGCAAGTCGGATGGATCCGCCCAGAACCCGACCGCCAGGCCGGCGGCGTAGGCGGCACCGAGCGCGGTGGTCTCGGCGACCACCGGCCGCACCACGTCCACGCCGAGCACATCGGCCTGAATCTGCATGCACAGGTCGTTGGCCGTGATTCCGCCGTCGACCTTCAGAACCTCGAGGCGCACACCCGAATCCGCTTTCATCGCATCCACCACATCGCGGCTCTGGTAGCAGATCGCCTCCAGCGTCGCGCGGGCCAGGTGCGCGTTGGTGTTGAACCGCGACAGCCCCACGATCGCGCCGCGGGCATCCGATCGCCAGTACGGGGCGAACAGCCCGGAAAACGCCGGAACGAAATACACCCCGCCGTTGTCGGTGACCTGACTGGCCAGCGACTCGCTTTGCGCGGCGCCGCTGATGATGCCCAGCTGGTCGCGTAACCACTGCACCGCCGAGCCGGTGACCGCGATCGAACCCTCGAGCGCGTACACGGGTTTGGCATCCCCGAACTGGTAGCAGACGGTGGTCAGCAGGCCGTTGTCCGATCGCACGATCGTCTCGCCGGTGTTGAGCAGCAGGAAATTGCCGGTGCCGTAGGTGTTTTTCGCCTCCCCCTCGGCCAGACAGACCTGACCGACCATCGCCGCGTGCTGGTCGCCGAGGACGCCGGTGATCTGCACCTCGCCACCGACCGGCCCCGTCTCCAACGTGACGCCGTAGGGCTGCCGCGGCGACGACGACGCGATCGCCGGCAACATCGCCCGCGGGACGGAGAAGAACGACAACAGTTCGTCGTCCCAGTCCAGCGTTTCCAGGTTCATCAGCATCGTCCGGCTGGCGTTGGTCACGTCGGTGACGTGCACGCCGCCCCGCGGACCTCCGGTCAGGTTCCACAACACCCAGGTGTCGGCGGTGCCGAACAGGGCGTCACCGTTTTCGGCGGCCTCGCGCACCCCGTCGACATTCTCCAGGATCCATTGCAGCTTGCCGCCCGAAAAATAGGTCGCCGGCGGCAGACCCGCCTTGCGGCGGATCACGTCGCCGCGGCCGTCTCGGTCCAGCGCGGATGCGATCCGGTCGGTGCGGGTGTCCTGCCAGACGATCGCGTTGTAATAAGGCCGTCCGGTGCGCCGGCTCCACACCAGCGTGGTTTCACGTTGGTTCGTAATTCCCAGGGCCACAAGGTCTTTAGCCGTCAAATTAGCCCGGTTCAGCACCGAAGTCAGCACCGAGGAGGCGCGCTCCCAGATTTCGACCGGGTCGTGCTCGACCCAGCCGGCGCGGGGCAGGATCTGCTCGTGCTCGAGCTGATGGCGGGCCACTTCGGCACCGTCGTGATCGAAAATCATGCAGCGGGTACTGGTGGTGCCCTGGTCGATGGCGGCTACGAATTCAGCGGACTCGGCCAACTGATCTCCTCCGGCGTGAGCAGTGACGCTCCATATCTAGAGTCCATGATGGTCTACTAACCCGGCGGACGGGTAAACCTGTTGCATGGGCGAAGAGGTCAAGCGCACCACGTATGACCGCGCACAGCGTCAGGAATACCGACGCAAGGTGCGACTGTGTCTCGACGTCTTCGAGACGATGCTTGCACGATTCCGCTTCGATTCTGACCGGCCGCTCACCGGCATGGAGATCGAGTGCAACCTCGTCGACGCCGACTATCAGCCGGCCATGTCGAATCGGTTCGTCCTGGACGCCATCGCGGATCCGGCTTACCAGACCGAATTGGGGGCCTACAACATCGAATTCAACGTGCCGCCGCGGCCATTGACCGGACACACGGGTCTGGACCTGGAGGCAGAGGTGCGGGCCAGCCTGAACGAAGCCGAAACCAAGGCCAGCTCTGGCGGAGCCCACATCGTGATGATCGGGATCCTGCCCACGCTGATGCCCGAACATCTGGACGACGACTGGATGAGCGAATCAACCCGATATGCAGCCCTCAACGACTCGATCTTCACCGCCCGCGGCGAGGACATCCCGATCAACATCTCGGGTCCCGAGCCGCTGAGTTGGCAGGCCGCGACCATCGCGCCCGAATCCGCTTGCACCAGTACGCAATTGCATCTGCAGGTAGCGCCGGCGGATTTCGCCGCCAACTGGAATTCGGCTCAGGTGCTGGCCGGTCCGCAGCTGGCACTGGCCGCGAATTCGCCCTACTTCTTCGGCCACCAGCTCTGGTCGGAGACCCGCATCGAAGTGTTCACACAATCCACCGACACCCGGCCCGAGGAGCTCAAGACCCAGGGTGTGCGACCGAGGGTGTGGTTCGGAGAACGGTGGATCACCTCCGTCCTGGACCTGTTCACGGAGAACATCCGCTACTTCCCGTCCCTGCTGCCCGAGGTTTCCGACGAGGACCCCGTCGCCGAGCTGGCCGCCGGACGCACCCCGCACCTTGCCGAATTGCGTCTGCACAACGGCACCGTGTACCGGTGGAACCGGCCGGTGTACGACGTTTTGGAAGGGCAGCCCCATCTTCGGCTGGAAAACCGGGTGCTGCCGGCCGGCCCGACCGTCATCGACATGCTGGGGAATTCGGCCTTCTTTTACGGCGTGCTGCGCAGCCTGTCCGAAGAGGAGAGCCCACTGTGGAACAGGATGAGTTTCGCTGCGGCCCAAGCTAATTTCCTCGACGCCGCCCGTAACGGCATGGCAGCGCGACTGCACTGGCCCGGTCTGGGCGAGGTGACGGCGCGGGAACTGGTCCTGGACACCTTACTGCCGCTCGCCCACGAAGGACTGCGCCGCTGGGGTGTCGATGCCGAGGTGCGCGACCGGTTCTTGGGTGTCATCGAAGGCCGCGCCAGGACGGGCCGCAACGGCGCCGGCTGGCAGGTGTCCACCGTGCGTAGGCTCGAGGACGGCGGAATGACCCGGCCCGCGGCACTGGCCGAGATGCTGCGGCGGTACTGCGAACACATGCACAGCAACGAGCCGGTGCATACCTGGAGTCAATGACAGCGCGGAGGGAGAACCATGGCACCTGAAGTACTCGACTGGGACAGTGCGTACCGCGAGGAGGGGGAATTCGAGGGTCCGCCGCCGTGGAACATCGGTGAGCCGCAGCCGGAGTTGGTCCCCCTGATCGCGGCCGGCAAGTTTCGCAGCGACGTGCTGGACGCCGGCTGCGGATTCGCCGAGTTGTCGTTGGCGCTGGCCGCGCAGGGCTACACCGTCGTCGGCATCGATCTCACGCCCACCGCGATCGCGGCGGCGACCAAGGCCGCTGCCGAACGCGGCCTGACCACCGCCAGCTTCGTGCAGGCCGACATCACGTCGTTCACCGGATATGACGGGCGCTTCTCCACGATCGTCGACAGCACGCTGTTTCACTCGTTGCCCGTGGAGGGCCGCGACGGCTACCTGAGCTCGATACACCGCGCGGCGGCGCCGGGCGCCGGCTATTTCGTGCTGGTGTTTGCCAAGGGCGCCTTCCCCGCCGAGATGGACCCGAAGCCCAACGAAGTCAACGAGGACGAGTTGCGCGCCGCGGTGAGCAAGTATTGGGAGATCGACGAGATTCGGCCCGCATTCATCCACGCGAACATTCCTCAGATCGAGGGCGCGCCGTTCGAATTCCCGCCGCACGACCACGACGAGAAGGGCCGGATGAAGTTGCCGGCCTACCTGCTGACGGCACACAAGGCCGCCTGATCATGTCTGAGCCTGACCGATCCCGACGGTTGGCGCTACGCCCGCGATAGGAATATTCGGCACGTGATCAATAATGGCCCCCCTCAGCGCATCTCGCAATCAGGCCCGTTCTCGCCTTAGCCCATCCCCCGGCAATATGAGCGGTCGGAAGACCACAAATAGTTGACAAAACCCCCACCGTAGCGCTCGTAGTTCGGGTACTGTCCGTTTGCCGGGTGCGCGACAGCGATCAGTGCATGTCGTGCGCCGCAACCTGTGGGGAGGTTCGGGATGTCCTTCGTGTTTGCAGCCCCGGAGTCGGTGGCGTCAGCTGCTTCCGATTTGTCCAGTCTTGGATCCGCGCTTCGGTCGGCCAACTTCGCGGCGGCACCGTCGACGACGTCGGTGGTGGCCGCGGCCCAGGACGAGGTGTCCGCGGCGATTGCGGCGGTGTTCGGCGCCCATGGGCAGCAGTATCAGGCGCTCAGCACGCGGGTGGCGGCGTTCCATGAGCAATTTGTGCAGTCTTTGAGCAGTGGTGGGTTGATGTATGCGTCCGCCGAGGCCGCCAACGCCTCGCCGCTGGGCGTGGGCGCGGCGAATGGGCCCGGGCCGTGGGAGACCTTTACCGGGCGTCCGTTGTTCGGTAACGGCCAAAATGGGGCGCCAGGGACCGGGCAGGCCGGTGGGAACGGCGGGTGGCTATTCGGCAACGGCGGTAACGGTGGGTCGGGGGCGCCGGGCCAGGCCGGTGGCAAGGGCGGTTCGGCGTTCCTGTTCGGCCAGGGCGGCCAGGGCGGTACCGGCGGGGTCACCCCGACAATCTTGGGTCAAGCCGGTGCCGGCGGGCACGGCGGTGGCGGTGGGATCTTGAGCGGCAACGGCGGTGCCGGCGGCATGGGCGGCAGCGACTTGTTCGCCGACGGCGGCAACGGCGCTGTCGGCGGCATGGGCGGCAAAGGCCGGGCGCTGTTCCCGTCCACCGCCGGGGCCGGCGGCACCGGCGGCACCGGCGGGACCGGTGTTTCGGGGATTTCGAACCCCGTGCCCGGCTTGCAGGGCGGGCCCGGCTTCCAGGGCGGTACCGGCGGGGCTGGTGGCGCCGGCGGCGTCACCAGCGGACTTGGGTTGATACTCGGCAGTGGTGGGCACGGCGGTGTCGGCGGCACCGGCGGCGAGGGCGGGCTCGGCGGCGCGGGCGGCGGCGGCGCATTGGTGGGCGGCACCGGCGGTACTGGCGGGCAGGGCGGTACGGCCGGGGTCGGCGGGGCCGGCGGCTCCGGCGGATTCTTCGGGTCCAGCGGCGCGTTGGGCGCCCCGGGCACCGGCGGCCAGGGCGGCCAGGGCGGCCAGGGCGGGGCCGGTCTCAATCAGCTCGTCCCGGGCGGGCAGGGCGGGATCGGCGGGCAGGGCGGTCAGGGCGGCCAGGGCGGTACCACGTTTGCCGGTGGCACGAACGGCAGTGGCGGTACCGGGGGTACCGGTGGTACCGGCGGCACCGGGGGAACGGGCACTCCGGGCGTCCTTGTGGACGGCGGCCCAGGCGGCACCGGCGGCAATGGCGGTAACGGCGGCGCCGGCGGCGCGGTCGGCATCGGCGGTGCCGGTGGCACCGTCGGCGCCACGGGCAACGGCGGGGTCGGCGGGGCGGGCGGCCACGGCGGTAACGGCGTGCTCGGGCTCGGCAATGGCGTCAACGGCGGTCAGGGCGGTCAGGGCGGCCAGGGCGGCAACAGCGGCCCCGGCGGCGTCAACGGCGCCGGCGGGGCCGGCGGTGCCGGCGGCACCGGCGCCAGCGGCGCCGCAATCACTCTTACCAACGGTTTCAACGGCGGCAACGGCGGCACCGGCGGTGCCGGTGGGGCGCCAGGCACCGGCGGGACCGGCGGCGCTTGGGGCAACGGCGGCAGGGGCGGTGACGCCGGCGCCGGCTCCAACGGCGCTCTCCTCACGCTCCTCGGCAGCGGCGGCACCGGCGGCCAGGGCGGCACCGGCGGCACCGGCGGCAGCTCGGGTCCCGGTGGCACCGGCGGCGCCGGCGGCAACGGCGGCAACGGCGGCGCCGGCGCCAACGGCGCTCTGCTCACCATCCTGCCCGGCAACCAGGGCGGCGCCGGCGGCGGCGGCGGCAACGCGGGCGCCGGCGGGGCCGGCGGCAACGGCAACGGCGGCATCAACGGCAGCGGCGGCACCGGCGGCACCGGCGGCAACGGCGGCCAAGGCGGCCAGGGCGCCAACGCCGTCGCCTTAACCGGTGCCGGCAACGGCGGCACCGGCGGCACCGGCGGCAATGGCGGCGGCGGCGGCAGTGCCGGCACCGGCGGCACCGGCGGCACCGCGGGTACCGCGGGCGGCGGCGGCCTGGGCGGCAACGGCGGCAGCGGCGGTTTGGTCACCGGCCTCTTGACCGGCAACGCGGGTAACGGCGGCGCGGGCGGCGCAGGTGGGACCGGCGGCAGCACCGCCGGCGCCGGCGCCGGCGCCGGCGGCGGCGGCGGCACGGGCGGCGCCGGCGGCACTGCCGTCACCGGCATCCTCGGGTCGGCTTCCGGCAACGGCGGCACGGGCGGCGTGGGCGGCATGGGCGGTAACAGTGGGACGAGCACAGGGGCCAGCGGCGGCCACGGCGGCAGCGGTGGCAGTGGCGGCACCGGGGTCCTTCTCGCTCCCCCCGGTACCGGCGGTACCGGTGGCAACGGCGGCACCGGCGGCCACGGCAGCGTAGCCGCCGGCAGCGGCGGCGGCGCCGGCCACCCAGGCACTGGCACCGCCGGTGGCACCGGTGGCACCGGCGGGCCTGGCGGCCCCTAGGCGAACACCGGCTACGCCGCCGCCGTCGCAGCCTCCAACGCTTCGGCGAACGCGCTCAGGTCGTCCGGTGTGGTGTCCACGTGCGGCGAAATCCGCAGCACCGGTCCGGTCAGTTCCAGGGGCGCGCGCTCCACAGCGGCGGCGGTGGTCACGATCCGGCGTTCGGTCAGCAGCCATGCCCGCACGGCTTTCGGATCCGCGCCGCCGACCGCGGCCAGGGTGGTGATCGCGCTGGGTTCTTCGATCTCTTCGACCACGGCCCAACCGGGCACATCGGCCAACACGGTCCGGCTGATGGCGCCTACCTTGGCCAGACGTGCCCGCACCAGCTCCGGTCCGTACGCCAGATGCTCACCGAGTGCCACCGAAAACCCGACGCGCGCAGCGACATTGGCTTCCCCGAATTCGAGTTGCTGCGCCACCGTGAGCGACGGCGCCGCCAGCCTGGGACGCAATCGCTCCATCAAATCCGGCCGCACCGCCAGAAAACCCACTCCGCGTGGCCCGGCGATCCACTTACGCGATGACGCATAAATCACGTCGGCACGCACCGCGCAGTCCACCTGACCCAGCGCCTGGGCGGCGTCCACGACCAGCGGCAGCCCCAGTTCGCCGCACAGCTGCGCGATCATCGACAGCGGTTGCACCACACCGCTATGGCTGGCCACCGCGGTCAGATGAACCAGGTCGGGCCGATCGGCGTCCAGGGCAAGCGCCGCGTCGTCGAGCGCCACCCGGCCGTCCTCAAGGGTCGGCAGCAACCGGCGGTCAAATCCGTGGGCGGCCAGCATGGCCAGGTTGGGACCGTATTCGCCGGGCAGGCAGGCTAGCGTCCTTCGGTCGGCCGGTCCTGCCGGCCAGCCGCCCAGCAGCAGATCCAGCGCGTTCAGCGATCCGGTGGTGAACACCACCTCGGCATCGGCCATCCCGGTCAGCGCGGCGAACGCGGCGCGTCCGGCGTCCAGCACGGGTGTGGCCGCCTCGGCCGCGACATACCCACCGACCTCGGCTTCGTTGCGGGCGTGCTGGGCGGTGGCGTCGATCACCGCGAGACTCTGCCGGGAGCACGCCGCGCTGTCCAGGTGCAGCCCGGCCACCGGCGGGCGGGCCGCCCGCCATCGGTCGGCCAGCGAATCGCTATCGGTCACTTCACGGCCAACGACAACCCGAAGTCGCCTGCGTTGTCGGTCCACCACCGAATACGGCGCAATCCCGCACCGGCCAACTCGGCGCTCACCCCGTCCGGGCGGAACTTGCACGACACCTCGGTCAGCATTTCCTCGCCGGCGGCAAATTCCACCGTCAGGTCGAGCGCACCGACCCGCACCGTTTGGCGGCGGCCCGCGCGCAGCCACATTTCGATGCGCTCCTCCTCCGCGTTCCAGCGGGACACGTGCTGGTAGGCGTCGACGTCGAAATCGGCCTCGAGCTCCCGGTTGATCACCGCGAGCACGTTGCGATTGAACCGGGCCGTCACGCCGGCCGCGTCGTCATAGGCGCGCACCAGCCGTCCGGTGTCCTTGACCAGGTCGGTGCCCAACAACAGGCTGTCCCCCGGCCGCATCACCCCCGCCAACGTCGCGAGGAACTCCGCCCGCGGCCCCGGCGTCAGATTGCCGATCGTCGATCCTAAGAACACAAACAGCCGCCGCCCCCCGCCGGGAATCTCGGTCAGGTGTTCCTCGAAATCCCCACAGACAGCTTTGATTTCGATGCCCGGGTATTCGCGCTGGATCGCGGTCGCGGTCGCCGACAACATCCCGGCATCGACGTCGAACGGCACGAAACCGCGCAGCGATCCGCGGTCACGGAGCGCGCCGAGCAGTTGCCTGGTCTTCTCCGACGTTCCCGCGCCCAGTTCGACGAGCGTGTCGGCTTCGCTGGCGGATGCGACTTCGCCCGATCGGGCGCGCAGGATCTCGGCCTCGGCGCGGGTCGGATAGTACTCGGGCAAACGGGTGATCTGGTCGAACAGATCGCTGCCCACCGAATCATAAAACCACTTGGGCGGCAACGATTTCGGCGTCCTCTGCAGGCCATCTAACACATCGCGACGCAATGCGCGATACGCCGAGTCGGCGGCGAGATGGTTGGACAGCGTCAGCGTCATCGGGATCCTTTCGGGGCTCCAGGGGCGGCCAGGGCGGTAAGGGTGACGCCCTCCGCGGCGACCTCGACCAGGTGCCGGTCCGGCACATCCTCCCAGTCGAGCGTGTCGTCATACGGTTCGCTGGCCAGTACCACACCATCGTCGCGGCGCAAGATAGACAATGTGTCGCCCCAGGTGGTAGCCAGCAGCCGAGAACCATTGGCGGCCATAATATTAAGCCTAGCGAGCGGATCGGCCATTCCCACCTCGGCGATAGTGTCGCCCAGCCCGTCGAGCCCACGCGCGAAGATGGTGGCCGCGAGTATCGCGCTGTCGCAGACTGATTCGGCCGACGAGGTGAGCGGCAGCACAGACCGGTCGACAACGCCGTTATGCGACAACAACCACTGGCCGTCGGTGAAGGGCGCCGTCGCGCTGGCTTCGATCGGCATGCCAATGGTCGCCGAGCGCACCGCGGCCACCACGCAGTGGCTGCGCAACGCCGGCGCCACCGAATCGAACGAAACGTCGCCCCACAGCGGCGCCACGCTACGCCAGCGCCGGAGCGCCGCGCCTTCCAAAGAGCCATCGAAAAAGCCGACGCCCCAACCGTCGGCGTTCATCAGGCCATGCTCCTGCCGGCGCGGAGCGTAGGACTGCACCCGCAGCCCGCACGGCGGTTCCAACACCAGCGACGAGACGGTCACGTCGGCGCCCAGCCATCCCAGATGACGACACATCAGTCGCCCACATCCCACGCCAACCGGACACCGGAGAAGATCTGACGACGGTATGGATGGTCCCAGTTGCGGAAGCTGGGCCGCAGGATCGCGGCCTCCACGGCCCATGAGCCACCCCGCAGCACCCGGTAGTCGCCGTCAAAAAACGGCGCCGAGTAGCGCTCGTAGATCATCGGGACGAAACCCGGCCAGGGCCGCAGCGGCGAGGTGGTCCACTCCCAGACGTCGCCCAGCATCTGTTCCGCGCCGTAGGCCGAAGCGCCGGCCGGATAGGCGCCGACGGGTGCCGGACGCAATGCGGTTCCGCCCAGGTTGGCAAGTGCAGCGAGGTCTTCTGGGGCACCTGCTTCACCCCACGGATAGCGGCGACGGGTATTCGTCGCCGGATCCCAGGCGCAGGCCTTCTCCCATTCGATCTCGGTGGGCAGCCGGGCACCGGCCCAGGCCGCGTAGGCCTCGGCCTCGAAGTAGGTGACATGCTGCACCGGCTCATCGGCGGGAATGTCTTCGATGTAGCCGAACCGCGTGCGCGTTCGCCCGTCGGAGCTCCAGAACTGTGGCGCGGTCAGGCCCGCGCTCTGACGCTGTTGCCAGCCGCGGTCGGACCACCACCGCGACTGGTCATAGCCGCCGTCGTCGACGAAATGCCGCCATTCACCGTTGGTGACCGGAACCCGGCCGATCCGGAACGCCGGCAGGTCGACGACGTGGGCGGGACGTTCGTTGTCGAGTGAGTACGGTTCGCTCGCCGCATCCACGCCCAGCACGAACGGGCCGCCGGGGACCAGCACCGACGTTCCAGCCACCCCCGCCCGGCCCCCGGGCAATGCGGACGTGTCGCGCAGCAACGGCGTGCCCGTGCGCAGATTCAATGCCTGCAGCATGGTTTCGTCGTGCTGGTTTTCGTGGCTGACCACCATCCCGTACGCGAAGGCCGCGCGGTCACCGGCGGGGTCGTCAGGCAGGGCGTCCAGGGCGTCCAGCGCCGCCGACCGCACGGTGTGGCAATAGGACCGCGCCCGCTCGGCGGACAGCAGCGGTAACTCGACGCGACTGGCCCGGGAGTGCTCGAAAGCGTCGTAAAGGCCCTCGACGGCCGGCGGCAGAATTCCGGGCCGACCGGGATCGCCGCCGCGCAACAGCCAGAGCTCTTCTTGCTGACCGATGTGCGCCAGATCCCACACCAGCGGGCTCATCAATGGGTCGTACTGGCGGGATAGTTCGGCGTCGTCGAAATCGACCAGCCGCAACGTCCGGGCGCGCGCCCGCGCCAAATCGTCGGCAAGCCTCTCCCTGGAAGTCACGAGCCCCCTTGTGAGCACCGCGCGGCCTCCGAGACTGTAGCCGCGATCCCATGCTCGATCACTTGGTCGGAAAACTCGTCGCCGGGGCATCGGCCCTGTTCGACGCTGCGGACCAACCGCTGCATGGCGTCGTGCAGCTCCACCGGCGCCTTGCCGGCGGCGACGGCCACACAGGTGTTGGCCGCCTCGTAGAGCCGCCTGTCGCGCAGGCCGACCCGGGCGGCGGTGTCCCAGGCGGTGGCCACGGGTTCGACGGCCTCGGCCGCGATGTCGGCGGCGACCGGGTCGTCCAGCAGCGTCACCAGGGTGAACACCACGGCGGGCCAGAAGGCGTCCGGCACGCTGTCGAGATATCGGATTTCCAGCCACTGCCTCGGGCGTACCGGAGGGAAAAGCGTGGTCAGGTGGTATTCCAGGTCGGCGACGGTCGGGCGCCGATCGCCGAGCAACACCCGGCCGTCCACCCAGTCGGCAAACGGCACCCAGTGCGTGACCGCCACGGCGTCCGGGTTGTGCACCAGCATCACCGGAGCCTTGAGCGCATAGCGCGCCCAGTCGGTGCCCGGGTCGTCGCCGCTGGCACCGAGGATGGGACCGCAGCGCGCCGAATCCATATCCCCCCACACCCGCTGGCGGGTGGAGACCCAACCCGTGAACTCGCCGCCCAGCATCGGCGAATTGGCGGCCACCGCAATCATCATGGGACCCAGCGCATGCGCCAGCCGCACCCGAGCCGCCCATCCGTCCTGCGGCCCGGCGTCCACGTTGACCTGAATCGATGCGGTGGACGTCATCATCGCCGCGCCCGCCTCCCCGGAGCGGCTGGACCGGAAGAACTGTTCCATGGCGCGATAACGCGCGCCGGGGTTGATGCGCTTCGGAGGCCGCAGCGGATCCGCACCGAGGAAGACCAGCCCCAGGCCTGCGTCGGCGAAGGCCGAGCGCAGCACGGCTTGATCACGATTCATCGCAACGATGGCAGCCGAGGTGCCGTCGGCGGGCGGACCGGACAGTTCGACGGCTCCGCCCGGTTCCACGGTGACCGCGCTGCCGGCGGGCAATTCCGGCAGCTGCTCGAGGACGTCGGCGATTTCCCGCCAGCTCGGCCTTCGGTACGGATCGGCCGGGTCGTGGCAGTGCCCTTCCACCTCCAGACCGACACACCGCACCGGGGCGTCCAGCAGGCAGCCGTCGGCGATGTATTGCGCGGCAGCCGAGGAGTCGGTCAGTTCGGTTTGGGCGGCGCTGATCGCGGCGAATGCCATATCACGATCCCTTCGGGCCCGGGCACGAGGCGCGGACCGCTTGTTGCGCAGCTAGCGGAAAATAATTGCTTCTACTTCATCTAGCAGATCACTCCGACAAATTCCCGTCCCCGCCGGATTTCCGGACGCGGGCTATCCGAGCACCCGCGTCCACGCTACTGACCCAGCGCGTTCTGCATCGCCCCGGCCAGAACGTTGACGGCGGGGCCCCCATTGCCGGACTGGCACACTTTGGCCTGCAGCAATACGTTTTCACGCAGCCTGGTTTGATCGAAGCATCGGCGATCGGTGCCCGCCTCCTGCTTGGTCCAATTCGCATCGGTACCCGTCGCCGGCCCGCCGTCGAACGACCACACCTGCGTGATCCCGTTGTCCAGGTGCATCGCGGTGGTCTGCCCCGAGCACCCGGTGGTCCGGTCCACAACGCGATGGAAGGCCCGGCCCGCGGCGTCGTTGTTGGCGAATACCCCGACCGCCTGCTTGACGAAGTGGGTCTGGTCGTTGGCCGACGTCTGGGTTGCGGCTCCGTTGAAGGACGCCAGATCCGGGTCGTCGTACACCTCCGGCAACCCGATGTCCGCCCAGTTGTTGCACACCGGCACGTCGACGGAAAAGTTCTGGGACGGATGGGTGGAGAAGAACTCCCACCCCATCGGTCCACCGACGATATTGCCGACCGATCCCTTGCCGAGGACGGCGTAGTTCACCACCCCCGGCTCGGACGGGTGGGCGTGCGCGCCCGGGATGCTCAACGCTGCGCCGACGGCCACGCCGACGGTTACCGCGGCGGCGCAGATCCGCCTCTCTAGACCCAATGCGCCGGGCTAGACCTTGGCCGAGACGTCGACGTCGACGTTGCCCCGGGTGGCTTTGGAATACGGGCACACCTGGTGGGCCTGGTGCACCAGGTCGTCTGCCACGCCTTGGTCCAGGCCCGGCAGATACCCGACGATCTTGCCGGTGAGGCCGAATCCGCCCGCCGAATCCTTACCGAACCCGATCTGCACGCTCACGTTGGTGGCGTCGTCGAGCTTGACCTTTGACTTGCCGGCCACCAGCCGCAGCGCACCCAGGAAACAGGCGGCGTAACCGGCCGAGAACAACTGTTCGGGGTTGGTGCCTTCGCCGTTGCCGCCCATCGCCGTCGGCGGCCGGGTTTCGAGGTCGATGCGGCCATCGTCCGACTTCACGTGCCCGTCGCGGCCGCCGCCGGTGGCGGTTGATTCAGTGGTGTAAACGACTTCAATGGTCATGGGTCTCGATCATGCCAACATGGCCAGACAAACAGAAGCCAAGGCTGCCAGACTCGAAACGTCCTCGAGAGGTTCCAGCCCTGGCGTCGGTTTGACACTACTGGCCCGCGTTGGCTCGGACCCCCTCCTCGATCTGCTTGCCGAGATCGGGATCGACGTTGCTCCAGTACTCGAACACCCGCGACAGCACCGGCTCCTTAACACCCTTGGACACGTGGCCAATGATGTTGTGGGCCAAGCGTTCCCGGGCGGCGTCGTCGAGAACCTCGCGAACCATGGTGCCGGGCTGCCCCCAGTCGTCGTCCTCGCCGTGCAGCGTGTACGCCGCGCGGATCATCTGCCCGTCGGCATGCCAGCGCACCTCCGCGGCGCGCGCGGGGTCGGCCTGCGGACCGCCGTAGGAGTTGGGCGCATACACGGGATCGGAGGCGTTCTTCATCCGCATCGCGCCGTCTTTGGAGTAGCTGTTGACCTCGACCTTCGGTGAGTTGACCGGGATCTGCCGGTAATTGGTCCCCAGCCGTGCGCGATGCGCGTCGGCGTAGGAGAAGCCGCGAGCCAGGAGCATCTTGTCCGGGCTCAACCCGGTGCCGGGCACGATGTTGTTGGGCTCGAAGGCGGCTTGCTCGATCTCGGTGTGGTAGTCGCTGACGTTGCGGTCCAGTGTCAGCTTGCCGACGTCGATCAACGGATAGTCGCCATGCGGCCACACCTTCGTCAGATCGAACGGGTTGAACCGGTAGTTCTTTGCCTCCTCGAAGGGCATGATCTGCATCTTGAGCGTCCAGCTCGGGTAATCACCGCGCTCGATCGCCTCATAGAGGTCCCGCTGGTGGTAGTCGCCGTCCTCGCCGGCCAGCCGGTCGGCGTCCTCCTGCGTTAGGAATTCGATGCCCTGATCGGTTATGAAGTGGTACTTCACCCAGAAGATCTCGCCGGCGGCGTTGATCCAGCTGTAGGTGTGGCTGCTGTAGCCGTTCATGTGCCGCCAGCTCTTGGGGATCCCTCGATCGCCCATCAGCCAGGTCACCTGGTGCGCGGACTCCGGTGACAAGGTCCAGAAGTCCCACTGCATGTTGTGGTCGCGCAAATTCGTTGCCTGCATGCGCTTTTGGGACCGGATGAAGTGCTGGAACTTCAGCGGGTCGCGCATGAAGAAGATGGGCGTGTTATTGCCGACCATGTCGAAGTTGCCCTCGGTCGTGTAGAACTTCAACGCGAACCCGCGCGGGTCCCGCCACGTGTCCGGGCTCCCGCGCTCGCCGGCGACGGTGGAAAACCTAATCAACGTCTCGGTTTTGGCACCCGGCGCGAACACGGCGGCCCTGGTGAATTTGCCGACGTCGTTGGTCACCTCGAAATGGCCAAACGCGCCCCCGCCTTTTGCGTGCGGTTGGCGTTCCGGGATGCGCTCCCGGTTGAACATCGCCATCTGCTCGATCAAGTAGTGGTCTTGGAGCAGGATCGGACCGTCAGGGCCGATGGTCAACGACTGGTCGTCGCTGGGCGCAGCGATGCCAGCGTCAGTGGTGGTGTAGCGCTCGGTCATCTCGCCATCTCCTCGTTAGCTTGGCCGACGGGCATCTGCGATCGAATCTGCTTCGGAACCAAGCGCTTTCAGCGCGGCACCGTCGCGACACGAAGGGCCCGCATCCCAGTATGCCCCTTTCTCGAACGGATCAATCAAAGATGGGCGTGCCGTAAGCGGCGGCCGCCCGCTACGGGCGCGGGGTTCCCGGAGTGTTCGGCGCCGGCGCCGGCGCCGGCGCCGGCGCACTGGTCGTCGGCAACTGGCCGGGACCACCCGGCCCACCCGGGCCGTAGCCCGGCGGCGGACCGAACGGGGGGGCCATCCCCGGGCCATAGGGCCCGCCGTACTGCCACGGTCCGCCGCCCGGGCCCCACGGGCCGCCGGGCTTGAACATCATGCCGTGGTGATGGCGGTAATAACACTGGTGGCCGATGCCGACGATCATCGCGCCGGCAAAGAAGACCGTGGCGAGGATGAAAACGATCCCGGCGACGATCACCACCCACGCCGCGGCCACATAGAGCCTCGGGGGCTTGACTCGCCCGTAGGCCGGCGGCGGTGGCGGCGGCGGAGTGGGGGCGACGGACGTCGGCTGCGTTGACGGGTCAGGTGTTTGGCTCATGCCTTGAATACTGCCCCGGTCACCAACCGCTATAACAGGTTAGCGCGACAATAGTTGCTGTGAATTACGCCTCGAGGCAGGCTCGCGTACATAGGGCGCAGCCCGGCGCTCGGGCGAGCGCCGGGCCACTGGGTGTGGGTTAATGGCTCGCCGGGGTCCTCCTATCACCCCGCGAGCACGTTGACTTTGGACGTCCCCCTCGGGTCCCTACGGCGTCCGAGACGGAGCGACCGACGACGGAATCTGGCTGGGTCCGGGGGCGCTTGGGGCCACGGACGCGGGCCCGCCCTGTGTGGCCCCGGGGCCACCGCCCGGACCACCCGGACCACCCGGGCCGCCGAACCGGTGCGGATGCATCATCATCGCGTGGTGCTTGTGGTGGTGGCCGCCGTGGTGACCGCCGCGATGGCCGAGGATGAAGCCGGAGAAGAAGATGACCGCGATTATGAACACGATCCCGGCGACGGTCGCGACCCAGGCCGCGACTTTGAAGACCACGGGGGTCCGGTGTGGCGCTGCCTCATACGACGCAGGCGCCGGCGCAGTGGCGGTAGATGTCCGCACAGTTGGGGTTTCAGATGTTTCACTCATGAGACTCATGATCCGTGGGTCAACAATAGTTACCGCTGTGCCCTACTTAAGTAGCAGCTGTGAGCTGCCCCGCCCTACCTGGGCAAACGCCTGTGGTAGCTAGTCGGGCTTGAACGGATTGACCGCGAACTGGATCACCCGGTACGGCGCGCGGGCACGCGGATCGATGTTGTTCCACTGGCTGACGAATATCCGTAGCTCATCGAGGGTGGAGCCGGGTGAAATGTACCCGCCATAGGGTTGCGCGAGCCGATTGTCGTACGGGGGCGGCAGGCTTTCCGCCGGGTCGGGCCACTCGTCGTGCTGCACCACCGTGGTCACCGGCGCGGTGCCCAGCGACGTCGGGTCGTCGGCCACCCGGACCTCCATGTTGCCCGTGGTGGCGTCGAAGTAGGACAGCACCGCCTTGCCGTCGATCTGCCTGATGCACATCTCCCCCACCTGGTCGGGCCACAGAGGTGTGGGCGGCCTGTTCCACCCGGCGTCGGGTCCGGCTGCCCAGCCTTGCCACTTTGACCGGTCCGCGAACGTTTGCGGCGTGGCCCGGTAGAGCAACACCGGATCGCGCCGGGTGAAGCTGTTGGCCACGATGTAGACCCAGCCGCCCGGCGAATCGGGAGTGGGAATCGGGTCGTAGTACCCGCTGATCTGCGACTGCCCCCCGCCCTGGTAGGAGGCTTCGCGGCGGGTACCCGCAACGGTCAGCCAGCTGCCACGCATCGGGTCGGCCAGCACCAGCCGCGAGCTCTGGGGCTCCAGGTTTTTCGTCGTGGTCACCATCAGGTAGTTGTGCCGGTTGACCTGCACCACTCCGGCGGGCAACTGAGATGCCCCGGGCGGCGTGGGATCGGCCAGCAGCGGCTTGTTGATACCGGTGACGCCGGTGTAGCGCACCCCTGCGGGGTCGTCGACCGAGGCGGTGTCGACGTGCAGCGCCACCGGCGAGTGCCAGCCGCCGAAGCCGACACCCTGGCCGGCGAAACTGTCGCCACAGACCTGCAGCAACTCGGTTGGGAACTCGACGAACTCACACAAGTCGGTCGCGCCGACGCCGTAGTCCCCGGTGGGGGTTCCGGTGCCGGCCGTCGGGCCGATCCGCAGCACCTGACCCGGAGCCAGCGGACCCAGGATCGGTTCGGGGACCGGGGCGGGCGGATCAGCACGCGCGGTGAGAGCCCAAAACCATTGCGGGACAAGCAGAATCACAAGCAGCGAGCACCGCGTGACCAGGCGTGTGTGGGCGGAACTCACCCGCGGATCACGATGCCGGGGTTATTTCAGCGGCCAGCAGCTCGGCGATCTGGATGGTGTTCAGCGCCGCCCCCTTGCGCAGGTTGTCACCCGAGACGAACAGCGCCAGGCCGCGCCCGTCGGGCACCCCCGGGTCGTGCCGGATCCGGCCCACCAGCGATTCGTCGACGCCGGCGGCCGCGAGCGGCGTCGGCACGTCCACCACCTTGACGCCGGGTGCGGCGTCAAGCAGCTCACGGGCGCGCTGGGGCGACAACGGCCGTTCGAATTCGGCGTTGATCGACAGCGAGTGCCCGGTGAACACCGGGACCCGCACACAGGTACCGCTGACCAGCAGGTCGGGGATGCCGAGGATCTTGCGGCTCTCGGAGCGCAGCTTCTGGTCCTCGTCGGTCTCGCCGGAATCGTCGTCCACCAGGGATCCGGCCAGCGGCACCACATTGAACGCGATCGGCGCGACGTAGGCCTTGGGCGCCGGGAACTGCACCGCTCCCCCGTCGTACACGAGCTGTTCGGCCTCGCCGATCACGGCGCGTGCCTGCGTCGACAGCTCCTCGACCCCGGCCAGCCCAGTGCCGGACACGGCCTGGTAGCTCGAAACCACCATGCGCACCAGCCCGGCCTCGTCGTGCAGCACCTTGAGCACCGGCATCGCGGCCATGGTGGTGCAGTTCGGGTTCGCGATGATGCCCTTGGGTCGGCGATGCGCGTCGCGCGCGTAGTTCACCTCGGACACCACCAGCGGGACGTCCGGGTCCTTGCGCCAGGCCGACGAATTGTCGATCACCGTGACGCCCGCCGCGGCAAACCGCGGCGCCTGCACCCGCGACATCGTCTTGCCGGCCGAGAACAACGCGATATCCAGGCCGCTCGGGTCCGCCGTCTCGGCGTCTTCGACCTCGATCTCCTGTCCGCGGAAGGCCAGCTTGCGGCCCTGCGAGCGGGCCGACGCGAAGAACCTCACCGAGGTCGCCGGGAAGTCACGCTCGTCGAGCAACATCCGCATCACCTGGCCCACCTGACCGGTGGCACCGACTACGCCAATCGCAACCATTTACCGCCCCGTCCCCGCATACACCGTCGCCGTCTCCTCGCCGCCGAGCCCGAACGCCTCATGCAACGCGACGACGGCCTTGTCTAGTTCGGTGTCGCGGCACAGCACCGAGATGCGGATCTCGGAGGTGGAGATCAGCTCGATGTTGACGCCCACGGCGGCCAGCGCCTCGCAGAAGGTCGCGGTGACACCGGGATGGCTGCGCATGCCCGCGCCGATCAGCGACACCTTGCCGATGTGGTCGTCGTAGAGCAGCTGGGTGAACCCGATCTCGTCCTTCAGCGAGTCAAGCTTCTCCACCGCGGTGGGTCCGCTGTCGCGCGAGCAGGTGAAGGTGATGTCGGTCTTGCCGTCCTCGACCTTGGAGACGTTCTGCAACACCATGTCGATGTTCACGTCGGCGTCGGCGACGGCCCGGAACACCCTGGCCGCATATCCCGGGATGTCCGGGATGCCGACGATGGTCACCTTGGCCTCGCTGCGGTCGTGTGCGACTCCGGTCAGGATGGGGTCTTCCATGGGTATGTCCTCGATCGATCCTTTAACGACGGTGCCTGGTTTGTCCGAGTACGACGACCGGACGTGCACCGGAATGTCGTAGCGGCGAGCGTATTCCACGCAGCGCAGCATCAGCACCTTGGCGCCGCAGGCCGCCATCTCGAGCATCTCCTCGAACGTCACGGTGTCGAGCTTGCGGGCGTTGTGCACGATCCTGGGGTCAGCGCTGAAGATGCCGTCGACGTCGGTGTAGATCTCGCAGACGTCGGCGCCAAGCGCCGCGGCCAGGGCCACGGCGGTGGTGTCCGAGCCACCGCGGCCCAGTGTGGTGACGTCTCGGGTGTCCTGGCTGACGCCCTGGAATCCGGCGACCAACACGATCCGCCCCTCGTCGAGCGCGGTTTTGAGCCGGCCCGGGGTGACTTCGATGATTTTCGCCTTGCCGTGGGCACCGGTGGTGATCACGCCCGCTTGCGATCCGGTGAACGACCGGGCCTGCGCGCCGAGCGATTCGATCGCCATGGCCACCAACGCGTTGGAGATGCGTTCGCCGGCGGTCAGCAGCATGTCGAGTTCCCGGGGCGGCGGCGCCGGGCACACCTGCTGGGCCAGGTCCAGCAGGTCGTCGGTGGTGTCGCCCATCGCAGAAACTACGACGACGACGTCGTTGCCCTGCTTCTTGGTCGCGACGATGCGCTGCGCAACGCGGCGGATCCGGTCGGCGTCGGCCACCGAGGATCCGCCGTACTTCTGCACGACGAGCGCCACTGTTACTCTGCCTGCCCTTCGGGATTGCCCGCACCGATTGCGCGTTTAAGTCCACTTGCGCGTTTAAATCCATCCAAGGATACGTGGGGGGCGCATTTGAATTACGGCGCGATGCCCGCCTGCGGTAGAGTGCAGGGCGTGCAGCGGGTGCTCCTCCTCGGACGCCGCGACGGGGTCTGATCCAGACCGGCCTCCCGTCGCGGGCGTTCGCGATGCGCCGGTCTGAGGTTCCTTCTGACACCCCGGAGCGATTACCGTGACTACCATCTTCTCGAGCCTTCCAGCGCCGACGCGTATACGTCGACGCGAGCCATCGTCAAACCCTCTGGTCCGCCCGGAGCGGACCAACCCAGCCTGGAACCCTCAGCGCGGTTCGTCGATGCCGGTCAACCGGTACCGGCCGTTCGCCGAGGAAGTCGAGCCCATCCGGGTCGCCGACCGCACCTGGCCCGACCGTGTCATCACCCGCGCCCCGCTGTGGTGCGCGGTGGATCTGCGGGACGGCAACCAGGCGCTGATCGACCCGATGAGCCCGGCCCGCAAGCGCCGCATGTTCGACCTGCTGGTGCGCATGGGCTACAAGGAGATCGAGGTCGGATTCCCGTCGGCCAGCCAGACCGACTTCGACTTCGTCCGCGAGATCATCACCGACGGCGCCATTCCCGACGACGTCACCATCCAGGTGCTGACCCAGTGCCGACCGGAACTGATCGAGCGCACCTTCGAGGCGTGTGAAGGTGCGCCGCGGGCCATCGTGCACTTCTACAACTCGACGTCGATCCTGCAGCGCCGCGTGGTTTTCCGCGCCGATCGGGCCGCAGTGCAGGCCATCGCCACCGACGGCGCCCGCAAGTGCGTCGAGCAGGCCGCCAAGTACCCCGGCACGCAATGGCGATTCGAATACTCGCCGGAGTCCTATACCGGCACCGAACTCGAGTACGCCAAACAGGTGTGCGACGCCGTCGGCGAGATCATCGCGCCGACGCCGGAAGACCCGATCATCTTCAACCTGCCCGCCACCGTGGAGATGGCCACCCCCAACGTCTACGCCGATTCGATCGAGTGGATGAGCCGCAACCTGGCCAACCGGGAGTCCGTCATCCTGAGCCTGCATCCGCACAACGACCGCGGAACCGCTGTTGCCGCAGCCGAATTGGGCTACCAGGCGGGCGCCGACCGGATCGAGGGCTGCCTGTTCGGCAACGGGGAACGCACCGGCAACGTGTGCCTGGTGACGCTGGGGCTCAACCTCTTCTCCCGCGGGGTGGACCCGCAGATCGACTTCTCGAATATCGACGAGATCCGCCGCACGGTGGAGTACTGCAACCAGCTGCCGGTGCACGAGCGTCACCCCTACGGCGGCGACCTGGTCTACACCGCGTTCTCCGGCAGCCACCAGGACGCCATCAACAAGGGCCTCGACCAGATGAAGATCGACGCCGACGAGGCGGACAGCGACGTCGACGACATGGTGTGGCAGGTGCCGTACCTGCCGATCGACCCCAAGGACGTCGGGCGCACCTACGAGGCGGTGATCCGGGTCAACTCGCAGTCCGGCAAGGGCGGGGTGGCCTACATCATGAAGGCCGACCACGGGCTGGCCCTGCCGCGACGGCTGCAGATCGAGTTCTCCCAGGTGATCCAGAAGATCACCGAGGGTGAGGGCGGTGAGGTCTCGTCGAAGGAGATGTGGGACGCGTTCTTCGAGGAGTACATCGCCCCGGTGCGGCCGCTGGAGCGCATCAAGCAGCGCGTCGATGCCTCGGAGGAAGACGGCGGCGCCACCAACATCACCGCGACCGTCAAGATCAACGGCGCGGAGACCGAGATCAGCGGCGTTGGCAACGGCCCGCTCGCCGCTTTCGTCGCACGCGCTGGGAAACCGTGGGTTCGATGTGGCCGTCCTGGACTACTCGGAGCACGCGATGAGCGCCGGCGACGACGCGCAGGCCGCGGCGTATGTCGAGGCCTCGGTCAGTGGCAAGACCGTGTGGGGTGTGGGGATTGCGCCGTCGATCACCACCGCGTCGCTGCGGGCCGTGGTGTCGGCGGTCAACCGCGCGTCGCGGTGAGCCCTCAGAACAGCGCGAGCTGCCGGTCCACCGCGGTGACGTCGATGAATTCCTCCATGCTGGTGCCGCCGGCGACGGCGCCAACGCAGTCCATGAACTGCGCGTCGGAAACCACCGGGACTCCCAGCTGCAGGGCGTGATAGCCCTTGCCCTGCTCGGGGGCGAGGTCGTTGCAGACGACCAGCGAGGTCTCGCGGTCGACGGCGTCGCTGTAGGCCAGCCCGGCGTGCAGGATTCGCTCGACGAGTTCCTCGTGGGTGCGCCGCACCTCCGCGGCCAGGGCCACCCGCATGCCCTGGACCAGCGGCCTGCCCCGAACGTATGGCCCCGGGTTGAGATACGGGCACGGCATCCGCGAAGCCAGCACCTTCAACGGCCGCAGCTCGTCATGGGTCACCCGCCCATTCGGCCACCGGCGCCGGGCCACCGGATGCACCGGCAGCCAGATGTCGCGTTCGCGCGCCCGCTCGAGCGCCGACGCCAGCACACCGGTCAACACCAACGCGTCGTCGAAGGCGTCGTGCGGCCGTTCCTGGACCACGCCCCAATGCGCCGCGAGGGTATCCAGCCGCAGGTTCTCGACACCGAGGTCGAGCCGCCGGGCCAACTCGACCGTGCACATGACGGCGTCGACGGGGAGTTCGGCCTCGGCGAGCTCGGCCTCCGCGGCGAGGAATGCGTAGTCGAACGCGACGTTGTGCGCCACCAGGGTGCGGCCGCGCAGCACCTCGACCAGGTCGTCGACGATGTCGGCGAACTGCGGCTGGTCCTCGAGCATGGCGGCGGTCAGGCCGTGCACGTGGGTGGGACCCGGGTCCACCCCGGGGTTGAGCAGGCTGACGACCGATTGCTCCACCCGCCCGTCGGCGTCGAGGCCGAGCGCGGCAAGGCTGATCACCCGCGCCTGACCGGGCCGAAAGCCCGACGTTTCGACGTCAATGACGGCCCAGCCCCCATCCGGCTCGCCGGCCGGCCAACCCCAGGACACGGGCCCGGTTCATGAACTGAGGATGGCACGTTCGACCGACATCGCCTGGTCGCTCTGCGCCGTGTCGGCCGCCCTTAAACTGCGCGCGGTGCATGCTTAACCACCCGGGACCACCCGTACTGGCGCTGGCCGCGGGAGCGAGCGCGCGGTGGGCGTCGCGGGTCACCGGGCGCGGGGCCGGGGCCATGATCGGCGGTCTGGTCGCGATGACCCTGGACCGGTCCGTGCTGCGCCAGCTCGGGGCCGGACGGCGCACCGTCATCGTCACCGGGACCAACGGCAAGTCGACGACCACGCGGATGACGGCGGCCGCGCTGGGCACGCTTGGCCCCGGAGGATCCGTGGCCACCAACGCCGAGGGCGCCAACATGGACGCCGGCCTGGTGGCCGCGCTGGCCGCCGATCGGCGGGCGGGGCTGGCGGCCCTCGAAGTCGACGAGATGCACGTGCCGCACGTTTCCGATGCCGTGGAGCCCAGCGTGGTCGTGCTGCTCAACCTGTCGCGTGATCAGCTGGACCGGGTGGGCGAGATCAACGTGATAGAACGCACGCTGCGGGCAGGCCTGGCGCGGCACCCGAAGGCGGTCGTCGTCGCCAATTGCGACGACGTGCTGATGACCTCGGCGGCCTACGACAGCCCGAATGTGGTGTGGGTGGCCGCGGGCGGCGCCTGGTCGAACGACTCGGTCAGCTGTCCGCGCAGCGGCGAGGTGATCGTGCGCGACAAGGGCCACTGGTATTCCACCGGCGCCGACTTCAAGCGACCCAGCCCGCAGTGGTGGTTCGACGACGACACCTTGTATGGGCCCGACGGGCTGGCCCTGCCGATGCGGTTGGCGCTGCCGGGCGCGGTGAATCGGGGTAACGCCGCCCAGGCCGTCGCCGCCGCCGCGGTCCTGGGTGCCGATCCAGCCGCCGCCGTGGCGGCCGTCTCCAAGGTCGACGAAGTCGCGGGACGCTACCGCACCGTCCGTATCGGCCCCCACGAAGCACGGATCCTGCTGGCCAAGAACCCGGCCGGCTGGCAGGAGGCGCTGTCGATGGTCGACAAGCGCGCGGCCGGTGTGGTCATCTCGGTCAACGGGCAGATACCCGACGGCGAGGATCTGTCGTGGCTGTGGGATGTGCGCTTCGAGCACTTCGAGGAGACTGCCGTGGTCGCCGCCGGCGAACGCGGCACCGACTTGGCGGTGCGCCTGGAGCTATGCGGGCGTCGAGCACACCCTGGTGCACGACACCGTGGCCGCCATCGCGTCCTGCCCGCCCGGGCGAGTGGAGGTCGTCGCCAACTACACCGCGTTCCTTCAGCTGCGGCGCAGGTTGGCGCGGCATGACTGATTCGACCGTGCGGATCGGGCTGGTGTTGCCCGACGTCATGGGCACCTACGGCGACGGCGGTAACGCTTTGGTGCTGCGCCAACGGCTGCGGTTGCGGGGCATCGCCGCCGAGATCGTCGAGATCACGCTGGCCGATCCGGTGCCCGAGTCGTTGGACCTGTACACGCTGGGCGGCGCGGAGGACTACGCGCAGCGGCTGGCGACCAGGCATCTGCTGCGGTACCCCGGATTGCAGCGCGCGGCGGACCGGGGTGCGCCGGTGCTGGCCATCTGTGCGGCAGTCCAGGTGCTGGGCCACTGGTATGCGACATCGTCGGGGGAACGGGTCGACGGCGTGGGCATGCTGGATGCGACGACGTCACCGCAGGACGCGCGCACGATCGGCGAGCTGGTCAGCACGCCATTGCCGGCCGGCTTGACCCAACGGCTCACCGGTTTCGAGAACCACCGCGGCGGCACCGTCCTGGGGACCGCGGCGTCGCCGTTGGGCGCGGTGGTCAAAGGCGCCGGCAACCGGGCCGGCCCGCCCGGCAGTGGCTTTGACGGCGCGGTGCAGGGCAGCGTGGTCGCGACCTACATGCACGGGCCATGCCTGGCCCGCAACCCGGAGCTGGCCGACCTGCTGCTGAGCAAGGTCGTGGGTGAGCTGTCGCCGCTGGAGCTGCCCGAAGTGGAGTTGTTGCGCCGCGAGCGACTGGCGGCGCGCTGAGGCGTTCTAGCTGCGCTCCAAGTTTGCTTCAAGTTTCCTTATAGGGGCATCACCGAGCCTTTTCCCATGAGCAACCCCGCACGCACCGGGCTCGCCACCGCGGCGCGCGTCATCGGGCTCGCGGCCGTGTTGAGCACGGCCGCCGGCTCGGCGGTTGCGTTCGCCGGGGCGGCCCACGCCGCCGGCGGCGGGATGCACGGCGACCCGGTCGCCGCCGCGCCCTACTGGCGCCACCAACAACGGGATTACGACTGCGCCGAGATGGCGGTGGCCGATGTGGTCGGCCAGATCACCGGCCACGAGCCCACCGAGGGCGAGGTCACCGCCGCCGCCGGAAACATCCCGAGCGTGAGCCACCCGGGACCGATCTACCGCCCGTCCGGCTATACCAAAAACTCGGACCTACCGGTGCTACTGGCGCACTACGGCGTCCAGGCCGCCGCGGTCCACACCAACACCGATGCGCTGGCGCAGGATCTTGATCAGGGGCGCAAGGTGATCGTCGGACTCAACGACAAAACCATCTGGAACAAACCCGGCGACCGCACCCGGGAAAACCACTTCGTCGTCGTCACCGGCATCGACACCAAAGCCGGTGTGGTGCACCTCAACGACAGCGGCAGCAAGGCCGGCCGCGACGAGCAGGTTTTGATCGCAACGTTCGAGCAGGCGTGGAAAACCAGCGACAACTTCGCCGTCGTGACCGCGTGACGCCGGCGCGCACTGGGCGTCAGACCATCGCCCGGCGGCCGGTGAGCGCGCGGCCGAGGGTCAGCTCGTCGGCGAACTCCAAGTCGCCGCCCATCGGCAAACCCGACGCGATCCGCGTCACGGTCAGGCCCGGGATGTCGCGCAGCATTCGAACCAGGTAGGTGGCGGTCGCCTCCCCCTCGGTATTGGGGTCGGTCGCGATGATCACCTCGGTGATGTCGACGTCGTCGACGCGCTCCCCGATGCGGCTCAGCAGCTCGCGGATCCGAAGCTGATCGGGACCGACTCCGGACAGCGGATCGAGCGCACCGCCCAGGACGTGGTAGCGGCCGCGGAATTCGCGGGTCCGCTCGACGGCCTGGATGTCCTTGGGCTCCTCGACGACGCACACCTGCGAGCCGTCCCGGCGGGGGTCGGCGCAGATGCGGCAACGCTCGTCGTCGGAGACGTTGCCGCACACCGCGCAGAACCGCACGCCTTCGCGGACCTTCGCGAGCACCGCGGTAAGCCGGTCGATCTCCGGCGGCTCGACCGACAACAGATGGAACGCGATGCGCTGGGCGCTCTTGGGCCCGATACCCGGCAGCTTGCCGAGCTCGTCGATCAGGTCCTGGACGGGTCCCTCAAACATGCCGGTTCAAAGTCACAGCAGCCCCGGCGCCGCCGGCGGTTGGACAGGAGGTTTTGGCGGCGGGGCGCCCATGCCACCGGCCAGCGCGCCCAGCTGCTCCTGCGCCATCTTGGTGACTTGGGCCGAAGCGTCGCGCATGGCGCCGACGATCAAGTCCTGCAGGGTCTCGATGTCCCCGGGGTCGACGACCTGGGGATCGATCTTCACCGCGACCACCTCGCCGCTGCCCTTGACGACGACCTCGACCAGACCGCCACCGGCTTGACCGTTCACCTCGGCGTTCGCGAGCTGATGCTGGGCTTCCATTAGCTTTTGCTGCATCTGCTGGGCCTGGGCCAGCAGCGCCGACATGTCGCCTCCCGGTTGCATGACAATCCCCTCGCATCTTGGTCTCGAGTTGGTTTCGCTTGTGGGTTCGGGCGATTCGAAACACCCAGCGTAGACCGCGCGCCGCTACCTTTGCGCGGTGGACCAACGAGTGAGCAGGCGTGTCGGCATCAGAGTGGTGGTCAGTTTACTGGTTGCTGTTTCGGCGGTAATCATTCCGACGGCGACCGCGGACCCTTCCAATATCGCCGGCATGGTCGTTTTCATCGACCCCGGCCACAACGGCTCCAATGACGCCTCCATCAACCGTCAGGTGCCGACCGGTCGCGGCGGCACCAAGGACTGCCAGACCAGCGGAACGGCGACCAACGCCGGCTATATGGAGCACACGTTCAACTGGGACACCGCGCTGCGGGTTCGCGCCGCGCTGAACGCCCTGGGCGTCCGGACCGCCATGTCGCGGGGCAACGATTCCGGGGTGGCACCGTGCGTCGACGCGCGCGCCGAAATGGCCAACTCGTTGCGCCCCAACGCGATCCTGAGCATCCATGCCGACGGCGGGCCACCGTCCGGCCGGGGATTCCACGTCAACTACTCGGCCCCGCCGCTCAACCAGGCGCAGGCGGGACCATCGGTGCAATACGCCCGGATCATGCGCGATCAGTTACAGGCCTCGGGCATTCCGCCGTCGAACTACATCGGCCAGGACGGCCTGTACGGGCGTTCGGATCTGGCCGGGCTGAACCTGGCGCAGTATCCGTCGATCCTGGTGGAGTGCGGCAACATGAAAAATCCCCTGGATTCGGCGCTGCTGGAGTCGCCCGAGGGCCGGCAGAAATACGCCGACGCACTGGTCCGCGGCGTGGCGGCCTTCCTGGCCACCGAGGCCCAGGCGCGCTAGGGAAACTAGTTCTCCAGTTCCTTCTTCAGATTGGCCAGGACCTCGGCCTGAATCCTCTTCAGCCCCAACGGCGCAAAGGTCTTTTCGAAGAAGCCCTTGACGCCGCCCGCCCCGTTCCAGGTGGTCCTCACCGTGACACTGGAACCCGGTCCGGCGGGAGCCACCGTCCAGTTGGTGACCATGGACGAGTTCGCATCCTTCTCGATGACGGTGTGGCCGGCCACGTCAACGTCGACCTGCACGTCCCGAACGCGTGACTTGGTCGCCTGCAGCTTCCACTTGGCAACCGTGCCCGGTCCCTGGCCGCCCTGCAGCACCTGGTATTCGCTGTACTGCGGCGACAGGATCTTCGGGCGCACCTTCTGATAGTCCGCGACCGCGGCAAGGGTGGCCCCGGGCTCGACGTTGACCAAGATCGTGCTGGCTGCGCTCACCTGTCCCAAGGTGCGACCCCTCTTTCGATGTCTCGGTGATGCCGCCCGCACGCGTGTGCACAGGCTGTTGTCGAAGACTAGGGTATATGTGGTGCCTGTCGCTGGATCCGCACTCTCGGCTCACGCAGCGGGCGTTGACCGGTTGATGGCGAGTTACCGATCCATCCCGGCAACGTCCGCCGTCCGGCTCGCCAAACCCACCTCAAATCTGTTCCGCGCCCGCGCCAAACGCGATGCGCGCGGCCTGGATACCTCGGGGTTGACCGGCGTCCTTGGTGTCGATCCCGAAGCCCACACCGCGGACGTGGCCGGCATGTGCACATACGAGGACCTGGTGGCCGCGACGCTGCCTTACGGCCTTTCGCCGCTGGTGGTCCCCCAGCTGAAGACCATTACCCTCGGCGGTGCGGTCAGCGGGTTGGGTATTGAGTCGGCGTCGTTTCGCAACGGTCTGCCACACGAATCGGTGCTGGAGATGGATATCCTCACCGGCGCTGGTGAATTGCTCACCGCATCGCGCAGCCAGCACTCCGACCTGTTCCGCGCCTTTCCCAATTCCTATGGGACACTGGGGTATTCAACTAGGCTTCGGATCGAGCTGGAGCCCGTCGCGCCGTTTGTGGCGCTGCGCCACATCCGATTCCGCTCGCTGCCCGAGATGGTCGCGGCAATGGAACGCATCATCGATACCGGCGGCCAGGGCGGCATCCCGGTGGACTATTTGGACGGCGTGGTCTTCAGCCCCGATGAAAGCTACCTGTGCGTCGGCAGACGCACCACAACCCCGGGCCCGGTCAGCGACTACACCGGAAAAAACATCTACTACCAATCGATTCAGCATGACTCCGACGGTTTGGAAGCCACCAAAGACGACCGGCTGACGATTCACGACTACTTCTGGCGCTGGGACACCGACTGGTTTTGGTGCTCGCGCGCGTTCGGCATGCAAAACCCGCGGCTGCGGCGCTGGTGGCCGCGCCGCTACCGGCGCAGCAGCGTCTATTCGAAGCTCATCGCGATGGACCGGCGTTTCGGCGTCTCCGACCGGATCGAGAGGCGCAATGGCCGTCCGCCGCGCGAGCGGGTGATCCAGGACGTCGAGGTGCCGGTCGAGCGGACCTGCGAATTCCTGAAGTGGTTTTTGGGCAACGTGCCCATCACGCCGATCTGGCTGTGCCCGCTGCGGCTGCGCGATCACGACGGCTGGCCGCTGTATCCGATGCGGCCGGATCACACCTACGTCAACATCGGGTTCTGGTCTTCGGTGCCGGCGGGTGCCGCGGGAAGCCCGGCGGGCGTCACGAACCGGACGATCGAGACCAGGGTGAGTCAGCTCGACGGGCACAAGTCGCTGTACTCCGACTCCTTCTACACCCGCGAGGAGTTCGACGAACTGTACGGCGGCGAGGCCTACAACACGGTCAAGAAAGCCTACGATCCCGATTCTCGTCTCCTCGACCTCTATGCGAAGGCGGTGCAACGGCGATGACGACCACCAAAGACCGCGCGACTACGGGCAAGCTGAGCATGGCGGAGATTCTGGAGATCTTCGCCGCAACCGGGCGTTATCCGCTGAAGTTCACGGCGTATGACGGCAGCACCGCCGGCAACCAGGATGCCGTGCTGGGCCTGGATCTTCGGACGCCGCGCGGCGCCACCTACCTGGCCACCGCCCCCGGCGAACTCGGCCTTGCCCGCGCGTACGTATCGGGTGACATGGAGACGTACGGCGTACATCCCGGCGATCCTTACCAGTTGCTCAAGACGCTGACCGACAGGGTGGAATTCAAGCGACCGTCGCCGCTGGTGCTCGCCAACGTCGTCCGTTCCCTGGGCGTCGAGCATCTGCTGCCGGTCGCGCCACCGCCGGAGGAGACGCCGCCCCGATGGCGGCGGATCGCTGCCGGCGTGATGCACAGCAAGACCCGCGACGCCGAGGCCATCCACCACCACTACGACGTCTCCAACACCTTCTACGAGTGGGTGCTCGGTCCGTCGATGACCTACACCTGCGCGGTCTACCCCAACGCCGACGCGACGCTCGAAGAGGCCCAGGAGAACAAATACCGGCTGATCTTCGAGAAGTTGCGGCTGCGGCCGGGCGACCGGTTGCTCGACGTCGGCTGCGGCTGGGGAGGCATGGTGCGCTACGCGGCGCGATGCGGTGTCCGCGCGATCGGCGCCACCCTCTCGGCCGAGCAGGCCAAGTGGGCGCAGCAGGCGATCCAAGATGAGGACCTGACCGGACTAGCTGAGGTGAGGCACTGCGACTACCGCGACGTCGGCGAGGGCGGAATTCGACGCCGTCTCCTCGATCGGGTTGACCGAGCATATCGGCGTCAAGAACTACCCCGCTTACTTCGGCTTCCTCAAATCGAAGCTGCGCACCGGCGGTCTGCTGCTCAATCACTGCATCACCCGCCTCGACAACAAATCGGCGTCCTTCGGAGGCGGATTCACCGACCGTTACGTCTTCCCGGACGGGGAGCTGACCGGCTCGGGACGCATCATCACCGACATCCAGGACGTCGGTTTGGAGGTGTTGCACGAGGAGAACTTCCGCCGCCACTACGCGATGACGCTGCGCGACTGGTGTCGCAACCTGGTCGAGCACTGGGACGAGGGCGTCGCCGAGGTCGGCTTGCCGACCGCCAAGGTGTGGGGGCTGTACATGGCGGCCTCGCGGGTGGGCTTCGAGCAGAACAACCTTCAGCTGCATCACGTGCTGGCGGCCAACGTCGACGCGCGGGGCGACGACAGCCTGCCCCTGCGACCGTGGTGGCAGCCCTAGCCCCATGGCCCAACTAGCCGCCGTCGATACGGCGGGCGCCCAACTCGTTCTGTAGCAGCTCGAGAGCGACCTCCTCGGGGTCGCGGCGCGGCTCCGACGGGTCGCTGCGGCCGGCTTCGGCGAGCATGTGTTCCTCTTCGTCTCGCTGAGCCGAATCGGTGTCGGCGGGCTCGTCCGCGGGCGGTGCTACGACGGGCGGCGGGGCGGCCGCCGCGGGCTCCGCTGCGCCGGTCTCACACCGCACCCGCCAGTTCACCCCCAGCGCGTCTTTGAGCGCCTCGGCGATGACGTCGGCGTTGCGCTGTTCGGACAGCCGCCTGGCCAGCGGCGCCGACGCATGGGTCAGCACCAATGTGTTGTCCTCGACCGCGCGCACGGTTGCGCCGGCCAGCATCACCTCGGTGGTGCGGCTGCGTTGGCGCACCTTGTCGCGCACCGTCGGCCACATGGTTCGCACCGCGGCCGCATCGAGTTCACCTGGGGCAGCGGCTGTTTCGGCGGCCGGTGGCGGGGGCGGTTCGGGTGCCGGTATCGGCTTCGGCTCGGGCGCTGGCTTCGGCTTCGGCCCGGGGGGTGGCTTCGGCTCGGCGGGGTGTGGCCGCCCGGCGGGAAGGGGCGCCGGCGGCCGTCGGCTCGGGCGCGGGGATGGACATGTCCAGCCGGGTCTCGATCCGCTCTACGCGTTGCAGCAGCGCGGACTCGGCGTCGCTGGCCGAGGGCAGCAGCAGTCGCGCGCAGACCACTTCGAGCAGCAGACGCGGCGCCGTCGCACCGCGCATCTCACCCAGCCCGGCCTGCACCACCTCGGCGTACCGGGTCAGGGTCGCCGGGCCGATCCGGACCGCCTGCTCGCGCATCCGGTCCAGCACGTCCTCCGGCGCATCCACCACGCCGCGGCTTGCCGCATCCGGAACCGCTTGCAGCACAATGAGATCGCGGAACCGCTCCAGCAGATCTGTGGCAAAGTGCCGCGGGTCATGACCGGCGTCGATCACCGATTCGACCGCACCGAACAACGCGGCGGCATCGGCGGCGGCAAGGGCGTCAACGGCGTTGTCGATCAGCGCCATGTCGGTGGCGCCCAGCAGCCCCAGCGCCCGCTGATACGTGATGCGGTCACCCTCGGCGCCGGCCACCAACTGATCCAGCACCGAGAGAGTGTCACGTGGCGAACCGCCGCCGGCCCGGATCACCAGCGGATACACCGCGTCGTCGACGGCGACGCCCTCTTGCTCACAGATCCGCCCGATCAAGGCGCGCATGGTGCGCGGCGGCAGCAGCCGAAACGGGTAGTGATGGGTGCGCGACCGAATCGTCGGCAGCACCTTCTCCGGTTCGGTGGTGGCGAATATGAAGATGAGGTGTTCGGGCGGTTCCTCCACGATCTTGAGCAGCGCGTTGAACCCCGCGGTGGTCACCATGTGCGCTTCGTCGATGATGAACACCCGGTAGCGCGACTGCGCGGGGGCGTAGAACGCGCGGTCGCGCAGCTCGCGCGTGTCATCCACGCCGCCGTGGCTGGCGGCGTCGAGCTCCACCACGTCGATGCTGCCGGGCGCGTTGGGCGCCAGCGCCACGCAGGAGTCGCAAACTCCGCACGGACTGGCCGTCGGCCCCTGCACACAGTTCAATGACCGGGCCAGAATGCGCGCCGACGACGTCTTTCCGCAGCCGCGCGGGCCGGAAAACAAGTATGCGTGGTTGACCCGGCCGGCTTCTAAGGCGGTGG
Source organism: uncultured Actinomycetota bacterium (assembly GCA_963703795.1). Lineage (GTDB taxonomy): Bacteria > Actinomycetota > Actinomycetes > Mycobacteriales > Mycobacteriaceae > Mycobacterium. The sequence continues at coordinate 382,795 of CAVPFT010000019.1, forward strand.
AAAGCGGTTCAGTGACGTGCTCCTGCCCCACCACCTCGGCGAAGGTTGCCGGTCGGTACTTGCGGTACAGGGCCACGGTCAGCCAGGCTACCCAGCCCCGGTGACTAACGCCGTACTAGGCATCGAGTCTGCGGTCACGGCGTCGAGGCGGGATCAGGGGCGGGATTTTCTTGGATTCCTCGCCCTCAGCGCAGGCTCGGTGCCGATGGGGCGAGCATCAATTCCGTGGCCGCGAGCAGCGCGCAGGTCGCCAGCCCGTCGACCGCGTTGCGCAGGTCCGGTAACGGCGGGAAGGTGGGCGCGATCCGGATGTTCTTGTCATCCGGATCCTTCCGGTACGGGAACGACGCGCCCGCCTCGGTCACCGCGATACCGGCGTCCTTGGCCAGGGCGACGGTCCGCCGGGCCGTGCCGGGCAACACGTCGAGGCTGATGAAATAGCCGCCCTTGGGATCGGTCCACGAGGCGATCTTGGAATCGCCGAGCCGCTGCTCCAGGATTTCGGCCGCCAGCGCGAACTTCGGCGCCAGTATCTGCTGGTGGCGCAGCATTTGCAGGCGCACCCCGTCGGCGTCGCCGAAGAAGCGCAGGTGCCGCAGCTGGTTGACCTTGTCGGGGCCGATCGACTTCTTCCCCGCGTATTGCAGATACCAGGCGATGTTGCCCAGCGATCCGCCCAGGAAGCTGACCCCGGCGCCGGCGAAGGTGATCTTGGAGGTGGACGCGAAGACGTACGGCCGGTTAGGATTGCCGGCCTTCGCGGCCAGCCCGAGCACGTCGACCTGGCGGATGAAGTCGTGCGTCAGGGTGTGCACCACATACGCGTTGTCCCAGAACAACCGGAAGTCCGGCGCCGCCGTGCGCATCTGGACGAGCCGGCGAGCCGTCTCCCAGGCGTAGGTGATCCCGGTGGGGTTGCCGAACACCGGAACGGCCCACATCCCCTTGATCGCCGGGTCGACGGCGACCAGCTCCTCGATCAGGTCGACGTCCGGTCCGTCCTGCAGCATCGGGACCGGGATCATCTCGATGCCCATCGTCTCGGTGATCGCGAAGTGCCGGTCATAGCCGGGGACGGGACACAGGAACTTGACGCCCGGCTCGTCCTTCCAGGCCCGCGGCGAGTCCACGCCGCCATGGAGCATCGAGAAAACGACAAGATCGTGCATCAATTCCAGGCTCGCGTTGTTGCCCGCGATCAGGTTCTGCACCGGGATGCCGAGCAGCTCGCCGAAGATGGCCCGCAGTCCGGGCAGGCCGTGCAGGCCGCCGTAGTTGCGGGTGTCGGTCCCTTCCTCGTCGCGGTAGTCGTCCCCGGGCAGGCTCAACAGCTGGTTGGACAGGTCGAGCTGCTCCGCGCACGGTTTGCCGCGGGTCAGATCCAAGGCCAGCTTCTTGGCCTGCAGCTCCGCGTAATCCTGCTGGTTGCGCGCGTGCGCCGCTACCAGCTCGTCAGGGCTGAGGGAATCGAACGACACCATGCTTTTGAGCCGGGTCCTTTCGCCGTCGAACGCCGGGGGGTTCGGGGTCATGCGCGGCCCCGAACCTAGTGGCGATCGCAAGCGCGGCAGAGCCGGGCGCAGCGGGTCGCCACTCATTAAGCCTAGGGGACCCCGCGCACCCGACAGAGCCCATTGACCCTTGCTGCCTTCCGGCCCTGGGGGAGTTCACAGGATAGACGCCGCGCGGGGTCCATGGCGAGTGTAGTACCTGGCCGGTGGTGACCCCCAAGTAACCAAGGCGCAACCGGCGGCGGCCGCAGGACACTCCGCTACCATGGCCACGGAGGATTCGCCTAGTGGCCTATGGCGCTCGCCTGGAACGCGGGTTGGGTTAACAGCCCTCGCGGGTTCAAATCCCGCATCCTCCGCCATCGCCCGCAACGCGGCCAAGCACGTGTGTCGTTTGGAATCGTTTTGAGCGGCCTTTAGGCTGTCGTGGGCTCACAAGCATGAGGAGGCTTATGGGGCGCAAGGTCGCCATCCCGTGGCACGCGTCGTTTTCGATCGCTGCCGGCGTCCTCTATTTCTATTTCGTGTTGCCCCGCTGGCCTGAGCTGATGGGTGACACCACGCATTCGGTGGGGACGACGCTTCGGATCGTGACGGGTGTGCTGCTGGCCCTGGCCGCGCTGCCGGTGGTGTTCACGCTGTTGCGGAGCCGCAAGCCGGAGTTGGGGACCCCGCAGCTGGCCCTGTCCATGAGGGTCTGCTCGATCGTTGCCCATGTGCTGGCCGGCGTCCTGATCATCGGGACCACGATCAGCGAGATCTGGCTCAGCCTGGATGCCGCCGGTCGGTGGTTGTTCGGAATTTACGGCGCCGCCGCCGCGATCGGGCTGCTCGGGATCTTCGCGTTCTACCTGTCGTTTGTCGCCGAGTTGCCGCCACCGCCGCCGAAACCGATCAAGCCCAAGAAGCCCAAGCGGGGACGTCTTGGCCGCAAGAAGGGCGACAACGCGGACTCCGAAGACGCCGAAGAGGTCTCCGAGGCCGACGAGGCCGACGAAACCGAAGAAGCCGAAGAAGCCGAGGAACCCGAAACCGAGGCGGCCGAGGTCTCCGAAACCGAAGAGACCGAAACCGAGGAGACCGAGGCCGCAGAGCCGGAAGAGGCGGACGAGCCCGTCGAAGCCACCGCCGAAGAGACCCGAGGTGGATTGCAGAACCGCCGCCCGACGGGCAAGGGGTCACATCGGATGCGGCGCAGGCGTCGCGGCGGCGTAGCGGTCGACGAATAGCTCAACGGCGCCGAAGGCCTTCGACGTAGGCGGCGAGGCGCCGTTGCGTCGCGTCGGCGCCCCACAGTTGGCGGACCTCGCTGTCGATACCGCCGGATTGGCGCATCCGCGCCAGCGTCGCGGCTCGCAGCTGCGCTTTCGTATGGCGATAGGCGTCGACCGGGATGCCACCGAGGTCGGACGCCTCCGCCACCGCCGCGTCGACGAGATCTTCGGCGACCACACGGTGGGCGAGCCCGTTCGCGACGGCCTCGTCGCCCCGGTAGAGGTGGCCGCCAAGCAACACGTCCTCGGCGCGGTCTCCGCACGCGTAGCGCATCACCTCGAGCGCGGCGACCGGGAAAGGCACTCCAACGCGCACCTCGGACGCCCCGATCTGCGCCTCGGGGCTGATCAGCCGCCTGTCGCAGGCGCAGGCCAGAACACAACCGCCCGCGATGGCGGCACCGTTGATCGCGGCCACCGTCGGCCCCGGGTAGCAGAACATCGCCTCGAACGCCTCGGACAGCGCCGGGATCAGCAGGTCGGTGTAGCCGGCGCCGCCCTGCACCACGCGGTTGAGGTCGACCCCGGCGCTGAACGCACGGCCGGCACCGGTGACGACCAGTGCGCCCGCGCCCGAGCGCGCTAGCTCGCCAAGCGCGTCCGTCAGCTCTTTCAGCAGCTCGACGTCTTGGGCGTTGACGCGCCCAGACGCAAGGGTCAGTACCTGGACGATTCCGACGGTCTGGATCTCGATCATTGGAGTCGCCTAGACGATAACGACCGGGATGTCGGTGTTCTCGTCGGTGTGATAGCTCGCGCACACCCGGTGGTAGCCGTCGGCGATCTGCAGCGGAACGCCCTTCGTGAAATCGCCGCGTACCAGCAGGATGGGCGACAACGATTGCCCCTTCTTGATCTTGGCTAGATCGGCGGCGACGTGCGGATTGTTGACGTCCAGCAGCCCCAGCTGCGCCGCCCGGAGGATGTCCTTGGCCTTCTTGTGCGTGACAGTTCCGGCCTGCAGCTTTTTCGTCAACTTCTTGACGGTATCGGAATCCGCCAGCAAAGCGAGGTAGTCGGCTGCCGCCGGGAAATCATGCGCCTCAGGCTTTTCCAGCCATTTCACGCTCGCCATCGCGTGTCTCCCTTCGTGGGGCCGTGTCGACGCAGCCTACCGGGTCTCAGCGAATGGAGGCCAAGTTTGGGATCGGTAGCACCGTGGCCGGGCTGTACTTGCGCCGATGGCGACGCCAACGGGGCGGCGCATGAAGGAAGGAAATGGCGTGAAACGTCTTCTCGTGGCTGGTATTGGAACCCTCGGCTGTGCGTCGGCGCTGGTGGCTTGCTCGAGCGGCGGCCACCCGGCCGGCCCGGCATCCAGCCCGGCATCGAGCACGGCGCCCAGCGTCGCCAGCGGCAGCGGCGACCAATTCAAGGTGGGCGGTGCGGACCTGCCGGGCGTGAACCCGGCCTCGGTGACCTGCGTCAAGACCGGCGGCAAGATCGAGATCGGCAGCGGGTCCACCAACAGCGCCAAGCAGGCGCTGGCCATCGTGATGACCGATGGGACCCCGCCAAAGGTCGACTCGCTGGCGATGTTCATCGACGGCAACGCGCTGTCGGTCACCAACGGCATGGGCATGCAGGTCGGCTCGGCCAAGGTGGCGGTGGACGGCAACACCTACACCATCACCGGCACGGCGCAGGGCGCCGATATGAAGAACCCGATGGCCGGAATGATCACCAAGGACTTCAACATCAAGGTGTCTTGCGGTTGATCGGTCGAACACCGGGGCGGCGGACGTGCTTTCACTCACACGTCCGCCGCTTCGGGCGCTCGCCATGTCGGCGACAGCGGACTTATGATGCAGCCGTGTCGATCCCCGACGAATTGGAGAACGCCCGCCGGTTGGCGTTTGCCGCCGACGAAACGCGGGCGCGGGACCTGCTGCTGTCCCTGGTACCGGACATCGAGCGGGAAGATCGAGACGATCTCATGCTGGAAGTTCTTGCACAGCTTGGCGAGATCTACCTTGCGCGCGGGGCGAATGACGGAGTGCGCGAAAGTATCCGGCGCATCGGCGACTGCCTGGCCGTCTATTCGGGAACCGTCGCCGGCACCGTGCCGGAGGCGGACGGCCGGGTGACGATGCCGGATGCCGAGGTGGCGCGCATGATCCGCCGCTATTCGCGACGGGCGCGGTTTCTGCAAACCGGGCTGGCCGCGGCCCTTGGCGATCACGAGGGCGCCGCGGCGGCGCTGACGGAGTTGAGCGAGACCGAAGCCGAGGGGGACTTCGCCGACCTCACCGACGAACACACATACCTGCGCATCCACGCCCAAGTCCTGTGCGCGACCGCCCTCTGCGATGACGACCTGCATGTGCAATCGATCCCGTTGTGGGAGCGGGCGATTGATGGCATCGACAGCCTCGGGAATGGTACCGAGTCCGCCGACCATCTCCTGATCGCCGCGGCCACCGCATACGGCAGATTCTGCGTCGAAACCGGGCGGCTGACCGAAGCCGGGCCCTGGCTACGCCGCGCGGGGGCCAGGGCGCAGGCGCGGGGGTGGGAATTGGCGAACGCCAGAACACAATTGGAGCGCGCCGCGGCTTGCTGGTCGGTGGGCGACCACGCGACGACGGAGCAGCTGGTATCCGAGGCCCACCCCGTCATCACTCGATACGCCCGGGCACACGACGTCGCCCGTTGCTGGATGTACCTGGGATTCATCCGGCTGGGGTCCGGTGCGCTGAAAGCCGCCGACGAATGCTGGGAACATGCCGAGCGGCACTGGCGTGAACTGGGAAAGCCCTTGCATCTGCACCGTATCTTGCTGCAGCGCAGCTGGATTGCAATCTTTCGGAGCCACTTCGCCGACGCGGTCGAGCTGATCGCCCAGGCCCGGGAGCTACTCGACTCGTCGCCGCGCAGCAGTTGGCTGCAGTACGCCCAGCTCGACAACCATCTTGGCACGGTGTGGCGCGCGGATGCCCTGGCCGACCTCGGTTTCGACAGTTCGGGCGATCCCGACGAGACGGTGGAGGAAACCGAGGCGCGGCAGGCTGAGGGCCTGGGTATTCTGCACGGCGAGGTGGGCACCCCGGAGTACTGGCGCGGGATGAAAAAACTCGAGCAGGCGGCGGAGCTCAAGGTACCGGCCGCGCTGGCGGTCGACTCGGTGCGGTATTCGATCGCCGACGCCGACGCGAGATCGCGCTGGGCTACCACGATTTCGGCGCCCATCCTGGCCAGCGCCTTCGCCGTCGCGTGGGAATGGGAGAACACCCAACTGATCAGTGAGCTGGTCGAATATCACAGTGCGCGGGGCACTTTCGACGCGACGCCGCAGCGGCCGAAAATCGGCGAATGGGCATCGACGGCCACCGCCACCGCGGTCGTCGACACCGGCTCGGAACTGGCCACAGCGCTGGCCGCGGCCGGCCCGCCGACGGCGCGTGCGGACCGTTCGCTGACGCGGCTCGGTCCATTGCCACCGTTACAGATGCAGCCCGACAGCCCGCCGATCATGAGTCACTATCGCGCGCTGGCTTTCGAACGGTACGGCCGCAACGTCACCGCCGCCGAACCGGCCTGGTCGACCTGGCCATGAGCGATCCGGACCGCCCGACCCTGGTCCTGCGGTACGCCGACCTCGGCATCGCCACCTACGCCAGTCTGCGGATAGTCGGACAGCCGGAGAGAACCGTGAACTGGTTGGTGGAGGAACCGTTCCTGCTCGCCGCCCTGCAAGAGCTGACCGACGCCTTGCCCGAGCCGCACGGCTCGGAGAGCCGGCGTGACGCCATCGAGCGGGCACTGAGCAGAGGTCCGTTCGCGACGCCGGACACCGAGCTCACGGTCGCCTACGTCCTCGGAGTGCTGTTGATCGGCGCCCCGGGGTGGCAGCTGTTGATGGAGTGCATGGCAACGCCGCGAGCGGTGCTGTTCGTCTCGCCCAGCGCGCGGCTGGCGCGCATTCCGTGGGGATTGCTGGCGGTGCCGAAGTCGGGACCGAGCAAAGAAGAGTTGGTTCGCGCCCGCCAGGATGCCATCACCCGCAGCGGCAGGGTGGCGGCCCAAATCCCTTGGCAGCTCGCCGATATCGGCGCCCACACCGACGGCCATCGGCTGATGGAACTGGTCGACGTACTGATGGCGGTGCCGCCCAACATCGTGCACTCGCCGAGGACACCGGCCGGCTGGGACGCCAGGCGCGACGGCCCGCCGTTATTGGTCCTGGACCCCAGGGTGCCCGGGCAGCGCCCGGACTCCGCGCTCGGCTCGGTGCTCGGTAGGCCCTCGTCGCAAACCCAATTGGCGCAACACTTCGGCGAGCTGAAGCAGCGGCGGCCGGCGCTGCCGGATGTCGACGACGCGGTCGGGCTGTTCCGCCGTTCCGACGCCGACCGCACCTGGTTGGCCAAGCTGTTGGCTCACGCCCCGAGCAGGATGATGTACGTCGGCCACGCGAGCTCGGGCCGCGGCGGCCCCGATGACGCCGGCCGGGCCGACCGGGCGGCGCTTCACCTGGCCTGCACGGCGGGGATCCCGGGAGATGCCGACGCGATCGGTGACCACCGCCCGCTGACCGCATCGGACCTGATGTCGTTGCGATTGCCGATGCCGCCACGGGTTGCCCTGCTGGCCTGCGGGTCGGGCGGGGACTATCAATTCGACGAGGCCACCGGCCTCGTGGCGGCGATGATCCTCGGTGGCGCGCAGTTGGTGACCGCCACCTTGTGGTCGCTGCCCACCACCGCGGCCTATCGGCAGTTCGCGGCGGCGACCGGCGAACCCGCCGATCCGATGACCGTTGTGGTCATCGCCGTGGACCGCGCGCACGAAGCCGCCGACGCCGGATGCGCGGTAAATCAATGGCAGCGTGCCCAACTGCGCCGCTGGCGTGACGGCGATCGCACCGCCAGCCCGCTGTATTGGGGTGCGCTTGTCACTTTCGCGGTGGACGGCGCGCGGTAGCATTCAGACCGACGCCAGCCACGACGCGTGGACGGCCAGCACGGCCTGCATGTCACTGGGCAGCGAAAGCTCCTCGCGGGCAGCGGGATCGAACGCCACCAGAACGACGAGTCCGGGGCGCAGCATCGACATGTCCTCATCGCGGTCGCACCGCGCCAGTTTGCCGACGAACGTCTCGCCGGACACGGGCACCACCTCGACGAAAACCTGGCGCTGGTTGCCGACTTTCTGCACGGTGCCGACCCCGACGGCGGGTCCGCGCGTGACCTGACGCCGGGCAAACGGAAGTCGGCGCAGCAAAACCAACAGCTTGTTCATGCGACCAGGCTCTCGCCTCGGGCCGGCTACCGAACCCAACTTTTCGGCTGCCGATATTTTCGAAATCCCCCTATCCTGGGCTCATGAGCACGGATTCGCAGCTCGCGACTGTCGCCTCCGTGGGGCACCCACGCCGGGCGGTAATCGAGGCGGCGTGGCGCGCGATCGGTCCCGGCGTCGAGGTGCTCAGCAGCGATGATGGCGGCCCGCTCACCCGGACCGTCAAACGCATCATTGACCCGTTGGTGCTCCGGCTGCGATCGAACCCCCAGTTTTCGACCCCCGTGGTCGCCCCCGGAACGGCGGCGGCGATGCATGACCTGATCGTGGGTAGTGGGCCAGAATTACGTTCCGCCGCATCGTGGTTCGAGACTCTCAAACTCGAGCGCCGCAGGCAACGGATTCGCAGCGGGAATGCCCAGGAATTGTACTTTCCGGTTTGCTTTGAGCTCGCGGTGACGAAAGGCCCACCGGGACAGCAAGATCCCGCGATGGCGGCCGCGGTCCTCGTCGACATTCACCAGGGCCGGGACCGCACCGCGATCGAGGTATTGCACGAATACGTGGCCGGCCCAGACGTCATCGCCAGGCTCACCGATCAGCTCGCCCGCAGCTGGCGCGACGTGCGGGCCTCGGAAACCACCCCGGCGACCGTCGCTCCATTCCTGGCCGAGCTCGGCACGGTGCTGGGTCCCGCCAGCGGCCATCGCGCCGCGGCGGCGCGGCAGCGGGTCTGGTCGGCCGTTATCGCCGACGCGACGCCGTATAACCTGGGAGCCCTGGCCCGCTTGGAAGAGTCAGCATCGAGCGGGCTGCCGTGGTCGATCGTCGACCTTGGGCTGAGTTCGGTTGAGCCGCAACGGCAACCGAACATCTCGGGTGACTCCGATAGCGACCGTCCGCTGGATCGCAGCGTGGTGGACCGGGTGCGCGCGACGCTGCGGCGCGGCCTGGACCGCGACGCGCTGCCCGACATCCCCTTGCTGTGCGAAGAGGAAGTGGACCGGGCCTGCGCACCATGGGGGCTCTTGTCCGAGGACAAACAGGCAACGCTGGTGGCCGGCATCGAGGTGGCCGTCGAGCTCGCGCCGCTGGACCGATCCGTCTCGCACCGTTACGCGTTGGCCGCGCAGATCCAGGCCCGGCTGCGCAAGGAGGCCTATGTGCTGCACGCCAGGCGCTATCTCGCCGAGGGCGGCCCGGTCCATCCGCGCCAACGGCAAGTGGTCGACGACCTCGCCGCCTACGCACAGCCCTACCTGAGCCGGCTGTGGGCCCGGCTGCACGGGCGCGACGTCTGGCAGGAGCCCTGCGACGACGTCGATGACGTGCGGTCGTTGCTCGAGGGGGTCGCGCGGTCGGTGAGCCTCGACCACCGCCAACGGATCAAGGCGATGCTGGAATTGCAGGTGGCCGGATGAAATTGGTTGCCGATTCGGGGCTTTGGGTCGCGGGTCACGAAACCGAGGCACCGCCGCTGGCCGCGGTGCTGGAGGTCAGCGGCGCGGTGCTGTCCTGGACGATAGACGGTCCGGCCGAGGCCAGCCAGATAACGCTGACCGACCCCTCCCGCGCGGACTGGTTGTGGCGCGTTCTCGGTGACGCCGGGCATGTCGCCCTGGCTTCGGCCCTACAAACCGCGGACGAGCCGCGAGCCATCGAACTCGCCGGCGTCGACATCGTGCCCGGGTCGGTGGACCCGCTCCGGAGGCTGGCCGTAGGCCATTGGCTGCGGCGATGGTGGCCCGCCAGCCGACAGGACGGTATCGCCGGACTCGACCGCGCCCTGCTCGACGTCGAGGTCGCATTGCTGACGGCCGGTGCCCAAGGCTACTTCTTCGATGACACGCTGGATTCGGATGTGGTCGAGCTGCTCGCGCCGCACGCCCCGGCCCTGATCGCACATGTGCAAGGTGGCGATCGGCGGATACTCGATTTGGTGGGGGCCGGCGCCGGGCTGGCCGACGAAGTCGGCATGGACGAAGCCGGATGGCCGGAACTGTATGCCGCCCTGGATGATTCGAGCGCGCCCGCGGCAGTGGCCCAGCCCAGCGGACGTCGTGACGACTATGCGCTGGCCGCCGGGGCCGGCGACCAACCGCGCGCCGCGGTACCGATCGCCCGGGGTGTCGCATCCATCAACTGGAGCGCGATCCCGCCCGCAACGTTCGATGCGGGCGAGAACACCGTCGACTGGAGCGTCGAGGTGACCGGTGCGGCGGTGGTCGCCGTCGTCCGGGCGGCCGTCATCGGGCCGGATCCGGCCACCGGTGTCTCGGTGCAGCTGCGGTCCGGGGCGATCAGCGGCAGCGGCGCGCTGGACGCCGACGGCCGGGCGACCCTGCCCCTCGTCGACGGCCAGCAGCGGCCCGTGACGGAATCGGCGGCCTGGGACCACGATTGGTCGGCGACGTCGGTGATCATCGGCGCCCCGCTGTCGGGGGCGACGGAGACGCGCGAAACCCGGGAGCGGGTTCGCCGGTGGGCGCGGGCGCGGTTGGACCGGCCGGCGGACGACGCTTTCCTGGCCGAGATTCTGGCCGCCGAAGCTGACTACTAAGTCCGCCGACTGTGAATATGACGACGCCAAATCGGCGTGTCACGTCGTGAGATTCACTCTCGCCGGAGTGGCGTCATTCTCTATGCTGGGCGAGTGCCAAACAACTATCGAGTGGTCCAGTGGAACACGGGGAATGTCGGCAAAAGCTCGTTGCAATCGATCGCCGATAATCCCGCACTCGAACTGGTCGGGTGCTACGCCTGGTCACCGGAGAAGGTCGGCCGCGACGCCGGCGAACTGGTCGGCATTGCGCCGCTGGGCATAACGGCCACCAACGACATCGACGCGCTGCTCGCCCTGAAACCGGACTGCGTTGTCTACAACCCCATGTGGATCGACGTCGACGAGCTGGTCCGCATCCTGTCGGCGGGGGTCAACGTGGTGACGACGGCCGCGTTCATCACCGGGCACAACCTGGGCGCCGGCCGCGACCGGATCCTGGAGGCCTGCCAGAAGGGCGGTTCGACGATATTCGGAACCGGCGTCAGCCCGGGTTTCGCCGAGCTGTTGGCGATCGTGTCGGCGATGGTGTGCAACCGGGTCGACAAGGTCACCGTCAACGAGGCCGCGGACACCACGTTCTATGACTCACCGGACACCGAGAAGCCGGTGGGATTCGGCCGGCCGATCGATCACCCGGAGCTGCAGCAGATGGCGGCGAAGGGTACGGCGGTCTTCGGTGAGGCCGTCCGGCTCGTGGCCGACGCGCTCGGCGTCGAGCTCGATGAAATCCGCTGTGTGGCCGAATTCGCGCAAACCACGGCCGATCTCGAAATGGCGTCCTGGACGATACCCGCGGGATGCGTCGCCGGCGTCTACATCAGCTGGCAGGGCATCGTCGGCGGCAAGACCGTGATCGACCTCAACGTCCGGTGGCGCAAGGGCCAGACCCTCGAGCCGGACTGGAAGATCGAGCAGGACGGCTGGGTCATCCAGGTCGACGGGCAGCCAACGGTGACCACCAAGGTCGGCTTCCTGCCGCCGCCGTATTTCCAGGCCGAAACGATCGAGGACTTCATGGTGATCGGGCACATCTTGACCGCAATGCCGCCCATCAACGCGATCCCGGCCGTCGTGGCCGCGGCGCCGGGCATCGTCACCTACGCCGACCTCCCGCTCACGCTCCCCCGCGGCTACGTCAAGACTTAGCGCCTACCAGAGCGCGCTGTGATTGACGAGCGCATCCGCGACGAGCCCGACACCAAAAACCAGGAACAGCAGCCGCACTGATATCGGCCCGTACCGGGTGAGGGCGCGGACGAGGCGACGCTGAATGCGCGCGGCTCGTACGGTTCGCCTCATCGCGAGAGCAAGGATCAGCAGCGACGGCGACAGTGCAATCGTGCAGTAGAGGTAGATGAGCACCGGCCAGATCGGCGGCCGCGGATGCAGCGCCGCCAGCATCGCCAGGCCCGTCAGGTACGGCACGTCGGTCGGCGCCTGACCGGTACCCACCGCCAGTCCCAGCAATCCGAGCAGCCACGGGCGCTCCCGCATCGCCGCCATTGCCCACCCGGGCGCTGATGATTGGGCCGCCAATGGGAAGAAAGCCAGGCCTATCAGCACCAGCCCGAGCACCAGTTCGCCCCGGAACCGAACGGCGGGTGTCACGCGGAAATCGATAAGGCTGGTCAACAAGCTCAGGCCAAACACCGTGCACAGGCCAAAGGTGGTGGTCACCGCGAATACGCCGGCGATGAAGCTCAAGGCGCCGGGAACCGGTGACCTGCGATTCAGGCGGCTGCCGAAAATGACCGCCGAGACAACTCCCGCATTGAGGACATTCAGCGAGTCGAGCATCGCCAATCCCGCAAGCGCAAGCGCGACTGCTCCCACGCGCCGATACCGGACCTATCGTGCCGGGAAGATCAAAGCGGCGATCATGACTGCCGACCCTATTCGATGAGGCCGTGTGGGCTGCGCCTCACCGGCGTGCCGTCAACCGTCGCCCGAGGCCGCCTTCGCCGGGACCGCCGCCCGTCGGCGCGCGGCCTTGGGGTACGTCGCACCGAGCTGCGGCACCTCGAGGGGACCCTGGTGCCGGGCGGCCTCGATGGCATTGCGCAGCGGGCCGGCCAGGCCCGCGAACGACCCCATGTCAAACAGCAACGGCGTCAACAGCCGGTTGTGCACGAACCCGAAGGAGCTGCCGGATTCGGGATCGGCCCAGCCGAGGGTTCCACCCAGACCCACGTGACCGAACCCGGTGAGCAGGCCGGGAACCGGCGATTCGTGGTAGCCCAGGTGAAAAGGCATGGGCACCACCAAGTTCGCGTCGGGCCACTTGCGTCGCGGTTGCCCCGTCAGGCCGCGCGCCAACTCCTTGGACAGATACTTCTTGCCGTCGATGCGGCCGTCGTTGGCCAGCACGGCGTACATCTTGGCCAGGCCGCGCCCCGTCACCACGCCGTTGGCCCCGGGCACCTCGCCGTCCAGGAACGGAGTATCCCCCTTGACGAGGGATATAACCCCGGGGAAGTACATCGCCCCGAGGGCGCCAGAGAAGGGCAGACCGGCCAGTTTCGGTGCGATGAAATTGAATACCGGGGCCCGCAGTTTTCCCTGCGGCATCAGAACCTGCGCCGGCTGGGTCGGGGCGTCCTCGGGTGGACGGCCGAGATGCAGGCCGTCGGTGTTGAGCGGCCGCGCGACCTCCTGGCGGATCAGCTCGCGCATGCCCTTGCCCGTCACCGCCCTGGCGAGGCCGGACAGCAGCCATCCGTAGGTCAGCGCGTGATACGCCTGCACGCCGCGCAAACGGTCGACGGGCGCGGCGGCCAGCCGCTCCTCCATCAGGAGGTGATCCATCAGCTCCGTCTTGGTGACGCCCCTCAGGTGCGACAACCCGGATCGATGCCGCAAGACATCGTGGACCGTGATATCGCCTTTCCCGTTGGCCGCGAATTCAGGCCAGTAATCGGCGACGGGATCGTCGTAGGACAGCAGGCCCCGGTCGGCCAGCCGGTGGATCACCGTCGACGCGACGCCCTTGGTCGCCGAGAACACCATCGCGCCGGTGTCGGCGGTCCAGGGCTCGGTGCCTTCCCGGTCCGACCAGCCGGTCCAGACGTCGACGACGGGAGCGCCGTCGATGTAGACGCAAAGGGATCCGCCGCCAAATCGGCGGCCGGGGAACAGCCGCGTGAAGATCCTGACGACGTTGGCGAAATGTGGGTCCGCGGCGCCGGACACACCGCGGGGCAAGCCGTCGTCGGTCACCAGAAGCGACGATGCCCGACCCGTTGCCATCACGAGGAAGAAGCTATCAGGCAGGAGGAAGGGCCCCGAACACAAGTCACTCCGGGGGTTGCTGGGCCTGGTCTTCGGGCGCTTTGTCGGGGGGCGCCCGGTCCAACCACTTCCTCAGCCGGAGGAGCTGATTGACCACCATGCCGATGCCCAGGAGGATCAGCGTCGCCACGATCACCACCATTACGGTGCTCACAAAGTCCATGATGGCAGGCCGCTTTGGCGACGAGCGGATCGCCGGGGGGTTTCAAGGTGCCGCCGCGGGGTAGCCACCAGGGCATGAGCAAAACAGACAAGGTGAAGAACAAGATCGAGGATGTTGGCGGCCGCGCCAAGGAGGCGATCGGCAAGGCCACCGGGGATCACGACACCAGGAACGAAGGCCGGGCGGATCAGGCGAAGTCCAGTCTGAAAGATGCCGGCGAGAAGGTGAAGGACGCTTTCAAGAAGTAATCGTCCTTGCAATCCAAACCGCAATGGGCATCGAATAACAGGTAAGGCACCGACGATGCAAGGCGGGTGGGTAGAAATCAACGGCTTCAAATTGATCAGGCCAGTAGCGGCGGGGGCGGCTGCCTTTGCGCTGTTCAGCGCCCCCGCCCCCGCGGCGTCGGCCGATCCGTGCCCCGACGTCGAGGTGGTGTTCGCCCGCGGCAGCGGCGAGGCGCCCGGTGTTGGCGGTGTCGGCGAATCCTTCGTCGACGCGCTGCGCGGACAGATCGGTGGCCGGTCGCTCGGCGTGTATCCGGTCAACTACCCCGCCAGTACCGACTTCAGCGCTCCCGATTTCCCGGTGACGGTCATCGACGGCATTCGTGACGCCGGCTCTCATATCGAGTCGATGGCGGCGAACTGCCCCAAGACCCGGGAGGTGCTCGGCGGATACTCCCAGGGCGCGGCCGTGGCCGGTTTCGTCACCTCGGCGGCCGTGCCGTCGGGCGTGCCGGCCTCAATGGTGCCCCCGCCCATGGCGCCGGGGATCGCCAACCATGTCGCCGCGGTCACGCTCTTCGGGACGCCTTCTGATCAGTTCCTGCAGAAGTACGGCGCACCGACGATCGCCATCGGCCCGCTGTATCAGCCCAAGACCCTGGAGTTGTGCGCCCCGGGCGACGGAATCTGCGGTAACGGCAGCGACCCCGTTGCGCACGTTACGTATACCGTTAACGGCATGACGGGTCAGGCCGCGGGCTTCGCCGCGAGCCACCTGTAAGCCAGAATCGCTACATGCGCGTTCTGGTCACGGGCGGTACGGGATTCGTTGGCGGGTGGACGGCCAAGGTGGTGGCCGACGCGGGGCACTCCATCAGGTTTCTGGTGCGAAACCCCGCTCGGTTGCAGACCTCCGTGGCCAAACTGGGCGTCGACGTGTCGGACTTCGCCGTCGGGGACATCACCGATCGCGTTTCGGTGCGCGACGCGTTGGGCGGATGCGACGCCGTCGTGCACAGCGCGGCCCTGGTGGCAACCGACCCACGCCAGACGGCCGAGATGCTGACCACGAACATGCAGGGCGCCCAAAACGTCCTCGGCCAGTCCGTCGAGCTCGGCCTTGACCCGATCGTCCACGTGTCGAGCTTCACCGCGCTGTTTCGTCCGGGCCTTCAGATGCTGACGGCCGACCTGCCGGTTGTCGGTGGAGCCGACGGATACGGGACGTCCAAGGCCCAGGTCGAAATCTATGCCCGCGGGCTACAGGATGCCGGCGCACCGGTGAACATCACCTATCCCGGCATGGTTCTCGGCCCGCCGGTCGGCGACCAATTCGGCGAGGCCGGCGAGGGCGTCAGGGCGGCGCTGCAGATGCACACGATCCCGGGGCGCAGCGCGGCGTGGTTGGTTGTCGACGTCCGCGATTTGGCCGCTTTGCACACGGCACTATTGGAGCCCGGGCGTGGGCCGCGGCGCTACACCGCGGGCGGCCGTCGGGTTCCCGCGTCCGAGCTCGCGAACATGCTCGGGCAGGTCGCCGGGACTGCGATGGTCGCCGTTCCGATCCCGGACACCGCGCTGCGGGTCGCGGGTGCGGTGCTTGATCGAGCGGGCCGGTTTCTGCCCTTCGACACGCCCTTCACCTCGGCGGGGATGCAGTACTACACGCAGATGCCGGCGTCCGACGATTCGCCCAGCGAGCGAGAACTCGGCATCACCTACCGGGATCCGCAGGAGACCATGGCGGACACGTTCGAGGCCCTTCGCACTGCCGGCGGCTAAGCGCTCCGGACTTCAGCCTTGCGAAGGATCCGGGCGAAGCCGGCCAAGCCCGCGCCGATGAACGGCACAGGGGCCAGCGTGGCGATCAGCGCGTTCTTGGTACCGACGAGGGGCCTGCTCCGTAGTCCGAGCACAAGGTCGGCGCTGTCGCTGATCAAACCCGCAGTCGCCCAGCCCCGGAACTCGCTGCCGCCGCCACGCAATACCGCCGCGCACGCACCCGACCCGAGGACGACGTCGCGAATCCCGATCGTTTGCATCAGCAGGGTCTCGGTGCCGGACGCGGGCTTGAAGAACCGGCCCGGCGCCAGCAGCATCGCCGCTCCCACCCCGACACGGGCCGCCGCCACCAACGCCAAGATCGACGACGATGTCCGGGGGTGCTCGGTCACAAGAGTCATCCGTCAACAATAGGGCGCCGAGTGTGGGCCCTGAGTACGGAAGCTGCCCTGAATTCGTCCATAGGCCCCACACTCGCGAAGCTCTGATCACAGGGTAGTGGCGCGCCCGCCGTCGATTACCGTTGCACGATGAGCGCGTCTACGCCGCAGGGCGACTTCGTCAAACGTCATCCCGGCGCGCCGACCGGCTTCTTCGCTTGGGAAGCCACAGGGCTGCAATGGCTTTCAAGCGTCGACGGCGGAGTGCCCTGCGCACGGGTTGTTTCGTTCGGCGCGGACAGCCTCACACTTCCAGCGACTTGATTCCGTAACTCCGAGTCCCGAAGCGGCGCACGTGTTCGGCACCCGACTGGCCATCACGCACGACGCGGGTGCCGCAGCGTTCGGCTCCGGGCCCGACGGATGGGAAGGGCCGGGCTTCTTCGGGCCCTTGTCGCAGCCGTTGCCGATGTCGCTGCGGCCGCACCGACGCTGGGGCGATTTCTACGCCGACGAGCGGCTGGTCCCGATGGCCGAGCTCGCGGCGGCGCGGCTGGATGCTTCGACCCGTGCCGCGATCGACTCCGTCGTGGCACGTTGCCGTGCGGGCGACTTCGATGACGATGACCAACCGGCTCGGCTGCACGGCGATTTGTGGAGCGGCAACGTGATGTGGACGCCCGACGGTGCGGTGTTGATCGACCCGGCCGCGCACGCCGGTCACCGCGAGACCGACCTGGCGATGCTCGCGCTGTTCGGCTGCCCGCACCTTGACGCCATCCTCGAGGGTTACCAGCGGGTGCGATCGCTGAAACCCGGCTGGCGCAACCGCATTGGGCTGCACCAGCTCTTCCCGCTACTGGCGCATGTCGTGCTGTTCGGCGGGGGGTACGCAGGGCAGACGCACGCCGCCGCCCGCGCCGCGCTCACCGCCTGACACCCCTCGAAAAGAGCTCTACCGCACTTTGGCGGCGATCTGGTTCGCGATGTCGACAGCCGAGTTCTTCGGGTCGACGCTGCACGTGTTGACGTCGATGATGACGTTGTTTTTCACGGTGAGCGCGCGTCCGCAAGCCTTCCAGCCCGTGGCAGGGGGGTCCTGCAGAGTCGAGGCGGTGCTCAGGACGCCGTTGGTGTTCGATATCGCCCCCACGGTCCAGTGCGTCCTGGACTGGACGTGGGTGTAGTCATGGCAGGCCTGCCACTGCTGGGCGGAGGCGGTGAAGAAGTCGCCGGCCATTTTGGCGGTGGGGAATAGCACCACCGCCTGCTCGGCGAAATGAGTTAAGTTATCGCCCTCCTGGCGGTTGAGTGTCTCATCGCGCTCGGCCATGAAACCGCTGTTGGCATAGACCTGGGCTTGCGCCGAGCCGTCGATGGCCAAGCACTCCCTGGGTGTCATCGTGGCGCCGTCGTCAGACATCGCGGTGCGACTGTTCGTGACCCTCATATCGGTCGCCCCCATGACAGCGTTGATTTGCTCGGGCGCGAGTAAGAACTCTTTCAGCGAACCCTCCATCTCAGGAGGCGGAGCTTTCGTAGTGGTGGCCGGCGTGGTGGTCGGCGCTTTAGGGCCTTGGTTGGGCCGGCTGTGACAGCCGGCGGTGAGAATGCAGATGCCGGTGACGACTACTGCGGCGATTTGTCGGCGCATGTGTTGATCCCCTATCCCGGGCACCACGACTAGGGCGTTACCCGCGGAGCTTGGAATTCATGCGAAGAATTATCCCGCATCACCCGCGACCGCCAACTGACTCGATCAACTTGTGTGTTATAAGCCGTCGGTTCAGGGAACCCCGTTGAAGACGGCGTCGAGTCCGGGCGCCCCCTACGACAGGAGTTGCAATGATCGGATCAATAGTTCTCGCCATCATCGTGGGCGCGCTCATCGGTTTGGTGGCGCGTCTCGTCATGCCGGGCAAGCAAAACATCGGCATGATCATGACGGTTGTTCTCGGTGCCCTCGGTGGCCTGGTCGGCTCCTGGGCGGCCGGCCACTTCGGATACCACAATGCCAATGGCGGAGTCGCCTGGATTCCATTTCTCATCGGCGTCGGCGCTGCCGTCGTCTTCATCGCGGTCTACGAATCCCTGACGGGTCGCCGCGGCCGTAGCAGGCTGCTTCGGTATGATAGCCGCGCGACCATCGCGGATCCACGCGTCCTCCCCCGGGCGCGTGGATCCGCGTGACTTTCTGGCCATACCCGCCGAAATGCTGGCACGATTCTTTGAGGTCTACTCCGGACCGGCGAAGCCGACCACCAGGAGGTAGGAATCACGATGGCCAAAGACATCGACCTGACCGGCAAGACCGCGGTCGTGACCGGTGCCGGATCGGGGATCGGCGCAGCGACCGCGCGGCTGCTTGCCAGGCACGGCGCCAAGGTGCATGTCGCAGACGTCAACGGTGACGCAGCCGCCGCGGTTGCCCGGGAGATCGGCGGCGGCGCGGTCGATCACACGGTCGACGTGGCCCGGGCGGAAGAGGTCGAGGCGTTGGCCAAGGCGGTCTTCGATGACGGGGGGCGCGTCGACATCCTGCACAACAATGCCGGCATCGCCCACGCCGGTGACATCGAGCAGACGACCGTAGAGGATTGGCAGCGAGTGATCGGGGTGAACCTGCTCGGGGTCGCCTACGGTGTGCAAGCCTTCGTGCCGCGGATGCTGAGGCAGGGCCATCCGGCGACGATCGTCAACACCGCCTCCATGGCCGGCTTGTTCCCGGTCGCAAAGATGGCGCCGTACTGTGCCTCCAAGTTCGGCATTGTGGGGATGAGCGAGTCACTCAACGCCGAGTTGCGCCCGCGAGGCATCCGCGTGATCGCCCTCTGCCCCGGGATCATCAACACCTCGATCGTCCGCGACGGAACCCTGCGCGGCCAGCTCGGCGCCGACCAACAGAAGATCGTCGCCTTCTATGACAAGCGCGGTGTGTCGCCCGACACCGTCGCCGCGGACCTGCTGGACGCTATCGCGCGACCCCGCGGGGTCGTCATTTCGCCACCGTGGCAAGTCCTGGTCCCCTATATGTTGCACCGACTTTCGCCTCGGCTGGCGCAACCGCTGGCCCGCGTGATGATCAAAATCGTCAGCCGCGGCTGATCGAAGAAAGGCGCAGCAAGATGAAGACCGTGACCTGCACGAACGCGAAACTCGAGGTGGTCGACCGGCCGACCCCGACACCGGCCAAGGGCCAGTTGCTGATCGAGGTGCTGAAGTGTGGCATCTGCGGATCGGACCTGCATGCGCGCCACCACTGCGACGAACTCGCCGGCGTGATGGCCGACTCGGGGTACGACGCCTTCATGCGATCGAACCAGCAGGTCGTGATGGGTCACGAATTCTGCGGTGAGGTGATCGATTACGGCCCCGGCACCCGCAAGAACCTGCGGCGCGGCACACCGGTCGTGGCCCTGCCATTGCTGCGGCGCGGAAAGGACGTGCACGGCATCGGGCTGTCGACGATGGCGCCGGGCGCCTACGCCGAGCAGCTCCTCGTCGAGCACTCGCTGACGTTCGCCGTCCCGAACGGGTTGGCACCCGAGATCGCCGCGCTCACCGAGCCGATGGCCGTCGGCTGGCACGCCGTCCGGCGCGGCGAGGTGGGCAAGGGTGACGTCGCAATCGTCATCGGCTGCGGACCGATCGGTCTCGCGGTGATCTGCATGCTCAAGGCGCACGGGGTGCGCACCGTGATCGCCAGCGACTTCTCACCGGGTCGCCGGGCACTGGCGACCGCCTGCGGAGCCGACATCGTCGTTGATCCCGCGCAGGACTCGCCCTACACGACGGAGGCCGGCCGCGGACACCTACAGGGCATCCTGGAGGCGTTCGATCTGGCGGTCGGCACGATCGAAAAGCTGCAAAGGCTGCGGCTGCCCTGGTGGCACGTTTGGCGCGCCGCCGAAAAGGCGGGTAAGGCAACCCCCAAGCACCCGGTCATCTTCGAATGTGTCGGCGTCCCAGGCATTATCGACGGCATCGTCACCAGCGCGCCGCTGTTCTCACGCGTCGTCGTGGTCGGCGTCTGCATGGGCGCGGACCACATCCGCCCGGCGATGGCGATCAACAAAGAGATCGACCTTCGGTTCGTGCTCGGCTACACCCCGCTTGAGTTCCGCGACACGCTGCACATGCTCGCCGAGGGCAAGGTCGACGTCACGCCGCTCATCACCGGGACGGTCGGGCTGCCCGGCGTCGAGGCCGCGTTCGACGCGCTCGGCGACCCCGAGGCGCACGCCAAGATCCTCATCGACCCCAGGAGCGACGCCGCGGTCCCCGTTCCGTACAACTGACCGTCGAGCAGATCGCTCACATCCGCGAGGTCGCCGATCGGTGGATGCAGGCCGGTTTGACGCAAGACCCTCGCAAGGATCACGCAAGGTGGCCGCCGCAGCCTCTATGTAACCGACCAACGCGGTCGCTTACTCCGACAAAGGCAACGCCACCATGTTTCCAAACCTGCGCAGATTGTCAGCGCTCATCGTCACGGCCGCGCTGCTCACGCCACTATTCGCCGCATGCTCGAGCGACTCTCCGAGATCGGACGGTCAACCATCCTCATCCCCGTCGCCCACGGTAAGTGCGGCGCAGGGCCCGTTTTTCCCGGAATGCGGCGGTGCCAGTGACCAGACAATCACCAAGCTGACCGGGGTAGCCGGGCTGGTTACCACCGCCCGCACCTCGGTGGGTTGTGAGTGGCTGGCCGGCGGCAGCGTCGTCCGGGGGCCGGTGTTCATGTTCAACTGGTTTCGCGACAGCCCCATCGGCCGCGAACGCAAGACCGAGGAGCTGCACGGCGCCAGCGTCAACGGCATCGACATCGATGGGCACAAGGGCTTTATCGCGGTCTACACCAACCCCACATTCAGCGACTACTACTGTGACGTCGGCATCCAGTACCAGGACGACTTCATCGACTGGTCGATCAGGGTGCGCAAAAAGCCATCCCTCGATCTCTGCAGCATCGCCAAAGAGCTTTCCCGGCAATCGATTGCGGCCGTGACATGACGCGCCGCATCATCGCCGTCTTCATCACCGCCGTCACGACCGTTACGATCCTTGCCGGATGCACCGGGTCAGTAGCCGGCACTCCGGTCCACGCCGGTAACCCACAGCGCCAGGAGAATTCGACGCGGCAGTACCCGAACCTACTCAAGGAATGCGACGTGCTCGACAAAGGGTTGATCGCCAAGACCGTCGGCGCTAACCCCAGGGCTATCTGGAACCCGTTCGTCGGAGCGATCTGCCGGTGGCAGGCCGCCAGCCCCGCGGGCCCGATCGACATCACCCGGTTCTGGTTCGAGCACGGCAGCCTCGACAACGAGCGCAGGGTCGCCGAGAACCTGAAGTATCAGATCGGAAACCGCTCCATCGCCGGGGTGGACTCGATCCTGATGCGAACCGACGATCGCAACGGCGCCTGTGGGGTGGCCAGCGCCGCCGACGGCGTAGCCGGCTGGTGGGTCAACCCGCAACGACCGGGCGTCGACGCCTGCGGCCAAGCCGTGAAATTGATGGAGATGACGCTGTCCAACAACGCCTAAGCGGCGGGTTCGATCTCCAGCCCGACGTGGACCTTGTCGATGCCGCCGCGCAGGATGGTGTGTGCATAAAACCATGGGGCGTGATACCAGTACCGCTTGAGCACGGCGTTGTAGACCCGCCGCGTCTCGGACTTCGGCAGCACTCGGGCTATGCCCTCGACCGGATCGCTCTTGGGCTTGCCCAGCGCCGCACTGCGCGCGATCGTGACCCGCGGGGTGTTTTTGATCCGCTTGACTTTCCACGACCCGTCGTCGGTGATGACCAGGAGCTTGTCGCCCTCGGGCACACCCCAGATCGCTGTCGGCTTGGGACGGCCATCCTTGGTGAAGGTCGTCAACAGCAGGTACTTGGAGCCGATGACGTCCTTGAAGCTGAGAACCACGCAGAACACTCCCCCACTAACCGAACTTTTCAACCGCCGAGGGCGGGCTCAGGTGTTGCGACCCCCGTTGACGCCGAATATCTGACCGGTAATGTACCCGGCTTCCTCGGACACAAAGAAAGCGCACGCGGCGGCGATGTCCTCGGGCCTGCCTACTCGGCGCACCGGGGTGCGTGCGATGTGATCCTCCACGGTGCCGCCGAGCAGGTCCCGACGCTCGCTGCTGCGCAGCATCGGTGTGTCGATGAATCCCGGCGGTATCGCATTGACGGTGATCCCGCTCGGCCCGTATTCGAGGGCGAGCGACTTGGTCAGGCCGTTCACCGCGGACTTCGCCGCCACGTAGTGCGCCATGAACGGCTGCCCGGAGTGAGTGCTGGACGACGAGATGTTGACGATGCGTCCCCATCCGGCCTCGACCATGTCGGGTAGCACGGCCTGAATGGTGTGGAAGACACCATTCAGGTTGACGTCGATCACCTTCCACCATTGCTCAAAGGACATGCCCAAGAATTTCTTGAAGCCTTCCACCCCGGCCGCATTGACCAGCACCAGGATCGGGCCGAACGCTTCGCGGATCGCCGATATTGCGGTGTCGACCTGCGCGCGGTGGGTGACGTCGACGACATAACCGAAATCATCGTCGGTGGGCGACAAATCCAGGACCGCCACCCGAAATCCGTCAATGCGCAACCGTTCGGCGATGGCACGACCAATCCCCGAGGCGCCGCCCGTCACGACCGCCGTCTTCACGCGCGCCCACCCACCTTCCTGAGCGATCGCCCAAACGAAGGGCCTCACATGCCTATCACCGAGGTTCGGCCACGGTCAAGTGGACATTGATTTTTAGCGACCGCCCAATTTAGGGTCCGTGGATGGCCAGGGAATCGACCACTCGCGACATGCTGATCGACGCGACGATTCAGATCATGGTCGACGAGGGTTACGCGGCGGCCACATCGCGCCGGGTCGCGGCCGAAGCCGGTGTCAAACCGGCATTGGTGCACTACTACTTCCCCACGATGGACGAGTTGTACCGGGCTGTTTTCCGCCGCGGCGCCGCCGCCTACCTGGAGCGCCAGCAGAAAGCGCTGGCTTCCGACCGACCGCTGCACGCCTTCTGGGACACCCTGATCGAGCCCAAGGACACCCGACTGCTCTTGGAGTTCATGGGGCTTGCCAACCATCGCAAGGAGATCCGGGCCGAGATCTCGGCCTGGCAGGAGCGGTGGCGCGAGATGCAAATCACCGCACTGAACTTCATCGTTCGCGAACACGGCCTCGACACAACCGAATTCCCGCCCGCTGCCATCGCGGTCGTCATCGCAGCGATCGGGCGCACCCTGATTCTCGAGCAAGCCCTCGACACCACCGGCGGTCACGCGGAAGCCGTTGCGCTGGTCAACCGATTGCTCGACCGATACGAGATGCCGCCACCGCGTTAAGGCAGCACGACCCGCAGCCGCTCCCAACCGCGGACTGTGGACGTCGGTGCCAATTGTGCGGTGTCGTAATCGATGTCCCATTCAGGCCAACGGTTGAGCATCTCGTCCAGCGCAACGCGGCCCTCGAGCCGCGCCAGGTTTGCCCCGAGGCAGTAATGCACGCCCTTGCCGAAAGTGATGTGCGAGATGTTGTCGCGATGGATGTTGAACGTGTCCGGATCGGTGTAGCGACGGGGATCGCGATTGGCGGCGCCGAAGAGCAGCAGCATGGCGCTGCCAGCCGGAACCGTCGCGCCGTAACACTCGAAATCCTTTGCCATCCAACGAGCGACGTGGGGTCCGGTGGGTTCGAACCGCAGTGTCTCGTCGACGGTGCGGTTCAGCAATGACCGATCCTCGTAGATCTCCCGGCGCTGATCGGGATGCTCGGCGAGCACCTTGGTCAGCCAGCCGATCGCCCGACCGGTCGTCTCGTTCCCCGCGCCGGCGACCACCTGGGTGTAATGCAGCACCTCTTTGCGGGTCAGCTTTCTGCGCACCCCCTGCTCGTCGTCGAACTCGACATTGAGCAGCGTCGTCATCAGGTCGTCGGACGGGTTCTTGGATCGCCATTCGACGTAGTCGGCGTATATCCGGCCGTCGGCGATGGAGTCGGCGTCGGCGACCCTCAGCGGTGCCCCCGGCTTGGTGCGCAGGTTGGCGTCATTGGCGTCGCGAACCGAAATCTGCTCGGACTCAGGTATTCCCAGCAACATTCCGATCACCCGCATCGGCATCATCGAAGCCAGCTCGGCGATGATGTCGAACCCCCCGGACCCGACGAGGGGATCCAGGCATCGGACGCAGTACTGCCGGATCTGATCCTCGATCTCGGCCATCCGGCGCGGCGTGAACACTCGCGACATCAGCCCGCGCAGCATCGAATGTTCGGGCGGGTCCTGAAACATCATTACGCCGCGGGGCATGTCGAATTTCGACTGAACCAACTCGAGGATGTCACTGCGACGGCTGGAGAATGCTTCCCAGTTAGCCAGCCCCTGTTCGACATCGGAATACCTTGATAACGCCCAAAAATCGTAGCGCTCGTTGTAATAGATCGGCGCCTCTTCGCGCAGCCGCGCGTAGGTCGGGTACGGGTCGGCGATGATGCCGATGTCGTAGGGGTCGTAGTAAACGGCGGTGTCACTCGCGACCGTCATGCATTGCTCCCTCTACTTCTGACCCCGCGGGCCGCGCGCCAACCTCGATTCCCGGAATTTGGGCGATCGCCCAAATTCGCGGCACAAGGCATGTTTACCAGCGCCGCGATGAGCTCGTCAAGCGCGCAGCGCGGCGTCGATCAGCGTCGCCGCGGCCGCACGGGCGTGCACGACCGGCGCCGTGTCTTTGAGCGAAGTCGCCATCGCCGTGGCGCCCTCGAACAACACCGCCAGCTGCTGGCCCCGCAGGGGCCTGCCCCGCTTCGCCGCGTCGTAAAGAGCACGGGCATCCCAACGCTTTATGTGCGAAATCTGTGAAGATTAATCACAGGGGCGTGAAACCCTCGTTAAGAATGTGGCGGATCCCGCCTCCTACCCGCACCGTGGGAGGATGGCGTCGTTCCACCTGCATCCATCGCCGCGACACGAGGTGAACCCGCTGGACCGAACGGACCGTTGGGCAGCGGTGGCGGCGCGGACATTGGCCGGCGCCGCGTCCGTGCGTGTCACGGTGGCGTACGCCGTCGTCCTGGTCGCGGTCTGGCTCTGGCTGGAGGCGAATGGTCAGCACGCCCGTGAAGCCGTGGTGAGCCGCATGAGCACCAACTTGCACAACCTGGCGCACGGCCGGCTCAGCACGCTGATCGGCAGCGCGTTCGTCGACGACGGTGGCGACATCTACGTCTGGCTACCGGGGCTGATCTGCCTGCTGGCCTTGGGTGAATTGATCTGGCGCAGTAAGGGTTTGGTTATAACGTTCGCGGTCGGTCACATCGGCGCCACGTTGATCGTCGCGGCAGGGTTGGTCGTCGCGGTTAAGGCGGGGTGGCTGCCGTTCTCCATTACCCGCGCCACCGACGTCGGGGTGAGTTACGGCGCAGTTTGCGTTCTGGGTGCGCTGACGCCATCGATCCCGTCGCGCTGGCGGGCGGCGTGGGTTGGTTGGTGGCTCGGCATCGCGGTGACCGCCGCCGCGTTAGGGGACTTCAACTTCACCGCCTTCGGACACGTCCTGGCGCTGCTGCTGGGCATCGGTTTGTCCTTCCGACTGCCCGCGTCGACCGACTGGACACCGATCCGATTGGTCTTGCTTTCCGGCGGTGCGACGTTCGGCTATTCGATGGTGTCGGGGTCGTCGATGGCGGCAACGGTCGGCGGGCTGGCTGGGACGCTGGTCGCGCTGTCCGCGGTCAGTGTGATCCGATGGCGCCCCGCCGGTACCATCGCCGTCGCAGGTGTCAGGGCGCCGACGTGCACCCGGCTGAACCACACATAACGGGCCTGCGCAACAACCCCACACCGCGGCGTATGGTCGCTATGTTCGGCCACCGCCGCAGTGAGAGGGGACAACATGGCTGACGGTGAGAAGTTCCAAGTTGATCCGTCAGGTGACCCGCATCCTGGCGTACCCGATCATGCGTTGCCGGATGACGCCAAAGGGCCGCACCCGCTGGCTGATCCTGCCAACGATCCGACTCCCGGTGTGCCCGGCCACGCGAAAGACGAGTGACCTCGGGCCCGTTTGTTTTCTTACTTCGGGCTCGTAGCATTTAGCAATGAGCGAACGCACCGTCGCTCGCATCCCGGGTGTGGCGGTGGCTTTGACACTTGCGACATGGGCGCTGTTGAGCGCGCTCGTCGACACCTCTTACGCTGCTGCCGGCCCGTGCCCGGACGTCGAGGTGGTGTTCGCCCGCGGCACCAACGAGCCGCCCGGCGTCGGCGGCGTCGGTCAGGCATTCATCGATTCGCTCAGGTCGCAGGCCCGTGGGCGATCCGTCGGGGCCTACGCGGTCAACTACCCCGCCACCGACGATTTCGTCAGGAGCTCGTTAGCCGGTGCCGGCGACGCGCGCGCTCATGTCCAATCCACGGTGGCGAACTGCCCCAACACCAGAATGGTGCTTGGTGGATATTCCCAGGGCGCTGGAGTGATCGATATGACCACGAATGACCTGCCGCCTCAGGTGGCTGACCATGTCGCCGCGGTCGCCGTCTTCGGCAATCCCGAGAGCACTTTCGCGAGAACGCTGGGGGGCAGCCAGCTTCCCGATCAGCCCGCTCTATCAGCCCAAAATGATCGACCTGTGCGTTCCCGACAACCCCATCTGCTCCGAAGGCAGGAACGCGAGGGCGCACGTTTTATACGTGCAGTCCGGGATGACAAACCAGGCAGCGACTTTCGCGGCCGGTCGGCTCTAGGTTGAGCTAACCACCCAACCCCATCACCAGCTCCGCGGCCTAGTGTCGATCGAATGAATATTCGCAGGGTGTGCATCACGGGTTCGATCGCCGGACTGCCGGTCTATGGAGGCAGGTCCATCGACTTGTGCAACGGAGGCGACCCGATATGCGGTAACGGCTCCAACCAAGCCGCGCACAACCAATACGCGGGCGCACCAGCGAACCAGGCCGCATCGTTTGTAGCGGGCCTGCTCTAGCCCGTTTCCGCGCGACACTTAAACCGCGCACACGACACGCCGACGCGGGTGTGCGTGGTTGCAGTCTCGGCGACGCCAGTGTCGTCGCAGCAGCCTCAGTGTCCAGGGCGGGGTGGCTTCAAGTCGGTGTCACGCGACGGCTGCACGCGCTTCGGCTCGCCAGGCATCTTCGGGTAGTTCGGCGGATACGGCATGTCGCCAAGCCCGCGCTCTTCATCGGCCGCGGCCATCTCGAGCAACGGAGCGATCGACTGGGCTGCGTCATCCATCCCGGCCCACGGGTCATCCCGGCGCTTCACTAGATCGGGCACGGTCGCCATCGTGTAGTCGTCCGGATTCGGCGCCGGCCAGCTCGTCCCAGGTCAGCGGCGTCGACACCGTCGCGATCGGGGTGGGTCGCACCGAATACGGCGACGCCATGGTGCGGTCCCGGGCGTTCTGGTTGAAGTCGATGAAGATGCGCTCGCCGCGTTCTTCCTTCCACCACGACGTGGTCACCGCGTCCGGCGCGCGGCGCTCCACTTCGCGGGCCAGTGCGATGCCCGCGCGGCGCACCTCGACGAACCCCCAGTCGGTGGCGATGCGCAGGAAACGTGGATGCCGCGCCCCCGGATGTCTTCGGGTACCCGACCAAGCCGAGTTCGTCGAGCAGCGGCCGCAGCACCTCGACGGCGACCGCCCGCGCCTGCCCAAAGCCGGTGCCCGGCTGTGGATCCAGATCGATGCGCAACTCGTCGGGATGCTCGGTGTCCGGGCAGCGCACCTGCCACGGGTGCAGCGTGATCGTGCCCATCTGCGCCGCCCACACGATCGCTGCCGGGTGGGTGACCTTCAGCGCGTCGGCGGTGCGTCCCGACGGGAACGTCACCCGGCAGGTCTCCAGGTAGTCGGGGTGGTGCTGCGGTACCCGCTTCTGGTAGATCTCCTCGCCGTCGATTCCGTCCGGGAAGCGCTGCAGATGGGTGGGCCGGTCGCGCAGCGCGGTCGAGCATCGGGCCGCCGCCCACGGCAAGGTAGTACTCGACGAGCCGCCGCTTGGTGCCGTTGACCCGAGATCGGGGAAATACACCTTGTCCGGATTGGTCAGCCGCACCGGGATGCCGTCGACGTCGATTTCTTCTGCTGCAGCGGCCACATCGATCCTGCATTCCAGCACAATGAGCCAATGGACTTGCCCGTCATGCCGCCGGTTTCGCCGATGTTGGCCAAGTCGGTGCGGTCGATCCCGCCGGATGCGTCGTATGAGCCCAAATGGGACGGATTCAGGTCGATTTGCTTCCGCGACCGCGACGAAGTCGAGCTGGGCAGCCGCAACGAGCGGCCGATGACCCGTTACTTCCCCGAGCTTGTCGCGGCGGTCCGGGCCGAGCTGCCGGAGCGCTGCGTGATTGACGGCGAGATTGTCGTCGCCACCGACCACGGCCTGGACTTCGAGGCGCTGCAACAGCGGATCCACCCAGCCGATTCGCGGGTGCGGATGCTCGCCGAGAAGACGCCGGCGTCCTTCATCGCATTCGACCTGCTGGCCCTCGGCGACGACGACTACACCCGGCGGCCGTTCAGCGAGCGGCGCGCCGCCCTGGTCGACGCGTTGGCGGGCTCGGGGCCCTCAATCCATGTCACGCCGGCAACCACCGACCTGGAGACCGCGCGGCGCTGGTTCGAGGAGTTCGAGGGCGCCGGGCTGGATGGCGTCATCGCCAAGCCGCTGTCGGTTACCTATCAGCCGGACAAGCGGGTGATGTTCAAGATCAAGCACGAGCGGACCGCCGACTGCGTCGTAGCCGGCTACCGAGTACACAAGTCCGGCGGCCCAGAAGTTCAAGCGATCGGCTCGCTGCTGCTCGGGCTCTACCAGGACTCGGGTCCTTCCGCGGGCCAACTCGCATCGGTCGGCGTGATCGGCGCCTTCCCGATGGCCGAACGTCGGCGGCTGTTCGCCGAATTGCAGCCGTTGATAACGGGTTTCGAGGGCCATCCGTGGAACTGGGCCGCCCATGAGGCCGGCGAGCGAACGCCGCGTAAGAACGAGTTCTCGCGCTGGAACGCCGGCAAGGACCTCTCGTTCGTGCCGCTGCGACCCGAGCGGGTGGTCGAGGTCCGCTACGACCACATGGAAGGTCCGCGGTTCCGCCACACCGCACAGTTCAGCCGGTGGCGCCCCGACCGCGACCCACGCTCATGCACCTACGCGCAACTCGAACAGCCGGTTACCTTCAGCCTCAACCAGATCGTGCCGGGCCTCGGCCCGGGTTAGCAGGATGGCGACTGTCGGTCGCTGACTAGCCCGCCTCGACGATGTCGTCGCGGTAACGCTCGAACAGCGCGAGGAATTCGGCGCGCTCGGCCTCGCCGACGCCGTTTTTAATCAGCGCGGCGTCCGAGGCTTTCATGTTCGCCTCCCATTCGGCGTTGGTGATCCCGAGTCCGCGGTGCGATGTCTTCATGTCGCGGCCGATGTAATGGCACGGCCCACCGCTCAGCCCACACATCTGGTCGACCAACAGCTGCCGACTGCGAATGATCGAGTCGGCGCTGCGGCCACCGAAGAAGCGAGCGAAACCAGGGTCATCATGCAAGATGGCGAACAGACCATCGATGACGGCAGCGATTACGTCATAGCCGCCCATCCGCTGATAGAGGGACGTCGCCGGCTGGGTCATGTTCGCCTCCAACATTGGTGGAACCAATAGACCTTCATGGTAGGGCGGGCGTACGTGGTTTCCTGCCTGGCGCGCCCCCGAAGTGGGACGATTTGCTGGTGGACCAGGACGACCCCGAGGAGCGCATCGCCGAGCTGGAACGCCGGCTAGCCGAGCACCAGCGTTTCGCTGAGCCGAGGTCGACCTTCGATCCCGGGGTTGTCGGGACGCCCATCGGTGCGGAGGCACCCGCTTACCGCAGTTTCGTGGCGAGCGCCCCGCGAATGAACATGAGGACGTTTGCAATCCTGTTCGTCTACGGGGGAATAGCAGCGATGTTTGGCCTGCCCTTCGCGCTGAACGCGGGTTTTCACGTCGCGACCCGGACCGTGGGGGAATGGGAGCATTGGCTGGTCCTCGGCGGGTACGGAGTGGTTGCCCTCCTGTTCGTTAGCTCCGTCCGGATGCGTTCGTTCGTCTACCCGAAAGTCTCGATTCGCGTTATCGGCGATGGCCTTGAAGTCACCCGAGGCGGCCGAGGTGAGGTTTTCCCGTTGAGCAGTGCGAGGCTGGGCCCGTGGGCGACATCCGGCGCGCTGATGGGCACGGCCCTGCACCTGCGAAGCGGCCAGCACCGATTTGTTCTCGGCGGACAGAATCATCACCTTCCCGCCGGGAGTGCGGCTCGACGCGAAGTCCCTGTGGAACGTCAATGCATGGATGCCCGCCGAAGATTTCGACGCGCTCCTCAGGATTGTCTACCGCTAGCAGGGCGGCGGCTGAATGCGTCTGCGGGGCTGTGCCTGACGCCGAAACTTCGCCCGCTGCTCGGCTTAGACTTCTGCAGTGTTCTCGGAGACGCGCTACATGGGGAGATCTGATCACGCAGATTCATGAGCAGCGGACAATCGCAGCATCGCCGGAACAGGTCTTTGCCTGGCTACTGGACCCGGCCAACCTGACCGTCTCTCCATGGTTCCGCAAAGCCACTTGGGTGGACTCGTCGGGTCCCGGCGTCGGAGCGACGCGAGAACTGAAAGGATTTGGCTTCTGGGTGCACGAGCAGATCACGGCCTACGACCCGCCCCGTAGCTGCTCGTATCGCGTTGTCGGGGGGTTCCCGCCCGCGCATCAAAACGGAACGCTCACATGTACTCCGTCGGGCGGCGGAACGCATGTCGATTGGGTGAGCGGCTACACGATTCCAGCTCGTGGAGGCGGCAAGGTGGTCGAGGTACTTACTGCTCCGCTGATTCGCGCGTTTGCCTTTCGCGCGATCCTCGCTGGCTGCGCGAAGGCGCTGGAGAGGTAGTGGCACCGGCCCTCAGAAGGGCGGTGGCTCCCCGTCGCCGACGGCGTTGCCCGGTCCGAAATCGTAAGGCTCACAATCCCTTCGGTGGGATTCGCGCGCTGCGGCGTTGAGGGCGCGTTCGGCGTCGATGCGGTGGGCGCGGTCTTGTTCTCGGGTGCGGCGGCGGGTGGGCATCATGATGCCGCGGTCACCGGATGGCGGGTATGCCGTTGGGGTAGTGGGTAGTTCGCCGGTGGGCAGGCACAGGGCCGGGAATAGCAGCCGGCTGCCCGGGCGGGTGAGGTACTTCTGACCGGTCGGTGAGGTCCAGACGATGGTCCCGTCGGGGAGTTGCTCATCGAGCCAGGCGGTCCAAAAGGTCTTGAGCAAGTGGTGTTTTTTGCACAGACACTTCAGGTTGGACGCGTGGGTGGGTCCCCACGGCCAGGGGATGGTGTGGTCGATGTCGGCGAACTCGGCGGGATGATCGCAGCCGGGAAACCGACACGTCATATCGCGACACCGGATGAAGCGCTCCAGCGCGGCCGAGGGACGATAACCCGGCTCGGGTGGCCCATCGCCGGGATGACGCACCGGGCGCACTTTGGCGCCGTTGCGGATCAGCTCGGCCACCATCGGAGCGGGTAGCGTGGCGCCGCCGAAAAGGTGGGCCGCGGGCGGCCGGGAAAAGCCGGCAGGTCGGGTTCGGGGTCAGGGGCCAGCGCCTCGGCCAAAGTCATGCCCGGGGTGAGGGGCCGCGACGGGCGCTCACCGGAGATGTGCGGGTCGGGCTGCGGCGTCCAGGGTGGCCGCCTCGGCCACGACGTGGATGACCACCGCGGCAGCCCGCGCGTCGGGGCCCGCCCCGGTGGGGCACTCGGTGCTCCCGCAGCCACACGCAAGGGTTTGCGCTCCGGCGGCCAGAGCGCCGAGCGCATCGGCGCGGCGCTGGGCAACGGTGCGCGGATCGTCGCGACACACCTGGTGGGCCAGCTGGGTGAGCCGGCGGTCCAACACGGCCGCGTCGGTGGCGAACAAGGAGCCCCACAGGTTCGCGGTGCCGGAGTGATCGTCGGCGGGGCTGATGACCACGTCGCGTCCGCGTCCTCCCGCGCGGGCGCGGCGCAGCGCCGCGGGGTCGTGGCGATCAACGATGGCGTCGATGGCTTGGGCGGTCTTGCTCACCGACAGCGGCCCAAAGGCTGTGGCGTCTTGGGCCAGGCTCGCATCGACGCGCCGCAGGGTGTCGGGGTCTTTGATCAGATCGGTGTGCCACACGATCGAGCTGGCCAGCCGCGCGCTGATGGCGCCCGCGGCGAACAGGGCGCCCACCTTCGGCAGCCGCTCGCGCAGTGCCACACCCAGATACATCTGGCCCGAGGCCATGGCGTGGCTGATGCCCTGGGCGGCGGCGACTTCGGCGGCGATCGCGTCCCAGTTGTCACACGACCAGTGCGCGCAGTCGGTGGGACCGTCGGCGCGGCGACCCACCAACTCGGCGATCGCCGAAAGCCGGCGCGCCGCCGCGGCCGCCTCCACCCGGGCGCACTCGGCGATCGCGGCCACCACGCGCCGCGTCGTCGGCGCGGCGCAGCGCGTCAGCGTCGGGCAACTGGCAATCGAACATACTTTCGATTCTAGTTTGCAGCGCCCCGCGACTGCGGACCCAAAAGCCAAGTTGTGGATGAACCGCCAACTGTGGATAACCGCGAACTAGATCGCCACCTTCAGCTCCGACAAACCCCGCAGCGTGACGTTCGATTTGTACCGCGCCTCGCCCCCCAGCCGCGCGTCCGGAAAACGCGCCGTCAGCGCCGACAGGGCCACGCCGGCTTCCAGCCGCGCCAGCGGCGCGCCCAGGCAGTAATGCGCGCCGCGGCCAAAACCTAAGTGCCGCAACGTCCCACGATCCGGATCGAAGGTGTCGGGACGGTCGAACTCCGCGGGATCGCGCTGAGCCGCGGCCAGCAGCAGAAACATTATGTCACCCGCGGGCACCTCGATACCCCCAATTGCCATGTCGTCGAGCGCGATTCGGCCGACCATTTGCACGGGCGGATCGTAACGCAGGGTTTCCTCCACGATCGCCGGCGCGCGACCGGCATCGGCGCTCAGCGCGTCCCACTCAATGGGGTTGCGCAACATGGCCAGGATCGCATTCCCGATGAGGTTCACCGTGGTCTCATGTCCCGCGATGAGCAGCAGGTTGCAGGTGGAGATGATCTCGTCGTGGCTCAGCTGGTCGCCGGACTCCTCCACCGCGATCAGGCCAGAGATGAAGTCGTCGCCGGGCCGCGATCGACGCTCTTCGATCAGCCCGTGGAAGTATTCACGCAGCCACCGAGCGGCCTGCATCCGCTCCTCGAAACCGTCCCGCACTTCGCCGGTGAATGCGACGAACGGGTCCAACGCCTGCGCCAATAGCGCCGAGGCGCGGCTGAACTCAGGCTCGTCCTCGAGGGGCACTCCGAGCAGCCGGCAGATGACCGCCACCGGCAGCGGATGGGCGAAGTCCTCGACGACCTCGAACTCACCGTTCTCGGCGACCCGGTCAAGCAATCCGTCCACCAGCGCGCTGATTTCGGGTTGCAGCGCGCTGACCACCTTCGGCGCGAACGCCTTGCTGACCAACTTGCGCAGCCGGGTGTGATCGGGCGGATCCAGGAACAGGAATCCCGGCGGGCCCAGCGGTCGCGGCGCCGACCCGCTCTCCGCGAGGCGCCGCGCCATCGTCGACTTGAGCCGGTCGCTGCTCGACGACGGGTGCCGCAGGACCTCGTCGCAATCGCGATACGTCGAAAAGACGGCCACGTTGGTGCCGGCCAGCCTTAACGGTCCGCTGTCGCGAAACTGCGCGCAGATCCGATACGGGTCGGCGCGGTTGGCCGGGTCCAGGAGCTGCAGCAGGAAGTCTTGCTGCGAGGGCGCGGTCGTCATCCCTACATTCTGCCCACACCGCGCGACCGGCTCAGCGGCGCAGAAAATCCACGATGCGATTGGCCAGTTCTTCTCCTGCGTCCTCTTGCAGGAAGTGTCCGGCGTCGCGGATCGTCGGGTGATCGATACCCTGCGCGCCACGCATCTCGCGCTGGAAGATCGCGGCCATCGGCCCGGTGATGGGGTCGCTGTCGCTGAAGGCGACCAGCATGGGTGTCGGACTCACCGACAGCTTCGCCCACGCCGCCTTGTTGGCCGCCGCCGCGGGATCATCCGGCGAGGTCGGCACCAGGCCGGGCATGGCGCGCGGCCCGACGCAGTATTCGTCGGCGGGGAACGGCGCGTCATAGCCCGGCGCGCACCTCGTCGCTGAGCTGCTGGCGGCAACCGCCCTGCACAAACCAGCCGATGTTGAGCTCCGGCGCCGTCGTGATGGCCTCACGGAAGCGCCACCAGATCTCGGCCATCGGCTGATCACCGTTGGGCAGTCCGGTGTTGGCGACGACGAGCCGGGCGAACCGTTCGGGATGCTCCGCGGCCAGCCGCAGACCGATCAGCCCGCCCCAGTCCTGGCCGAACAGGGTCACGTTGCGAAGGTCGAGGACATCGAAGGCCACGGCCCGCATCCATTCGACATGGCGCGCATAGCTGTGGTCTTCGCGGCGCGGTCGGCTTGTCCGAACGACCGAACCCGACCAAGTCGGGGCACACGACTCGATGCCCGGCGGCGACGAGTATCGGGATCATCTTGCGGTATAGGTACGACCAGGACGGCTCGCCGTGCAGCATCAGAACCGGATCGGCGCCTTTCGGTCCGTCCTCCACCCAGGCGACCCGCAGCACACCGCCGTCGGCGTCGGATACATCGCAATACCCTGGGGCATAAGGGAAGTCGGGTGCATCGTCGAACCGCTCGTCGGGCGTGCGCAATGTTCGCATGTCAAGTCCCTTCGCTTAGTCCCTGCACCGCCGGATCTGTCATCAACCGGTCGAGAAATGCGCGCTGTCCCTTGAGTAACTTCGTGCGTGCCTGCGCCACCGCAAACCAGCCGACCCGATCGACCTCGGGGAACTCCCGCATCTTGCCCGAACCCCGTGGCCACTCCATTTCGAAGGTGTTGCTGCGCGCGTCGCTGACGTCGAGGTCGCCCTCGACTGCGAAGGCGGTGACCACCTTGCCACTGGGTTGTTTGAGCGAACCGAAGTCGATGCGCGGCCCGAGCGGCACCGGCAGCGCGAGCTCCTCGAAAAACTCGCGCTGTGCGGCCGCCCACGGATCCTCGCCGTCGGCGTACTCGCCTTTGGGAATCGACCAGGCCCCGTCGTCCTTACGCGCCCAGAACGGGCCACCGGGATGTGCGATCAGGACTTCCACGACGCCGTCGCGGGCCCGGTACAGCAGCAGCCCCGCACTGAGCTTGGGCACGAAACCCTAGACCCCGACCGCGGCTTCCAGATCCTTGAGCGACGACTCCAGGTGCGCCAGCACCCGCTGCAGGTGCGGCACGCTGCGACGGCATCCGACCAGACCGAAATCGAGATTGCCCGCGTTATTCACCAGCGTGATGTTCAGCGCTTGCCCATCCGGAAGCGCCGACAGCGGATAGCTGCCGTCCAGCCGCGCGCCACCGTAGTACATCGGCTCCGCCATTCCCGGCACATTCGAAATGACGAGGTTGAACGGCGGCGGCGTCGACGAGAAGAAACCCGGGACACCCACCAGCGTCAGCGGTGCCATGTACAGCGCCGACAACATCATCACCTGCAGCCGCGGCAATTCGGCGAGCACCTTCTTATTGCCGCGCATCGATTCGCAGATCGCTTCGATCCGCTGCGCCGGGTCCTCGACGTCGGTGGCGAGGTTGCACAGGATGCTGCCGACCATGTTGCCGCCGGCATCCGCCTCTTCCTTCGAGCGCAGGCTCACCGGAACCATCGCGATCAGCGGTGCATCCGGGAGCGCATTCCGCTCGATGAGGTAGTAGCGCAGCGCGCCCGAACACATGGCCAAGACGGCGTCGTTGAAGCTCACCCCGGCTGCCTTCTTGACGCGCAAAATGCGATCCGCCGACCAGGACTGAGCGGCGCACCGGCGCGCGCCCCCGATCTTGACGTTGAACATCGTGTGCGGTGCCGCCATCGGCAGGGTCAACTGCTGCTCGAACAGCGCGGCGCGGGCCAGCTTCACCGTCGACGGGGCAAGTCCCACAACGGATCCCGCCGCCTTGACCAGCGAGCCCAACGGGGACGAGCCGCCCGACTTGGGACGCGGTCGCCGAGGCAGGCTCCACGTCGCCCGCACCTCGCGGTCGTCCGGGTCGACCGACAGCGTGCGCTGCATCAGCTTCACCGCCGAAATACCGTCGATCAGCGCGTGATGCATCTTGCTGTACATGGCGAACCGGCCGTCGTTCAACCCCTCCACCACGTACAGTTCCCACAGCGGGCGGTGACGATCGAGCAGGCTGGTGTGCAATCTGGAGGTCAGCTCCAGCAGCTCGCGTACCCGTCCCGGCGACGCCAGCGCCGAGCGCCGAATGTGGTAGTCGACGTCGACGTCGGTGTCGTCGTCGTAGGCCCATGCCATGGGGGCGATCCCGCCCAGGATCGTCCCGGGGCGCTTGCGGAAGGTGGGCTGGAATTCGTCGTTGGCAATCAGGGCGTCGGTGAACTCCCGGACGAACTCCGGACCGGCGCCCTCCGGCGGCTCGAACAACGACAGGCCACCCACGTGCATGGGATGCTCACGTGATTCCGCGAGCAGAAATACCGAGTCGGTGGGCGCCATCAGTTCCATTCGCCTATTGAACCCCGATTGCAAGGTGCCCGCCATCACCGGTTCCGTCAGCCAAGCGACCACGCCGAGGTCGCGATCAGGTCGCCACGCTCCAGTGCCACGGCGCGATGCTCGTGCACTTGGAGGTATTCCGGGTTCGTCACCATGTCGATGAACGCCTGCGGCGTCGGATACTCGACGACGATGATCGCGTCCCACCAGGGCCGGTCACCATCGCCGATGACGAACGCCGGCGCCGTGCCCACGTAGCGGACGGTGCCGCCGACCCGGTCGAGGTGTGGCCCAACCTCCCGCGCGTACCGCTCGTAGGACTCCACCCCGCCGGTCGCCTTGAACTTCAACAGATTGACCATCACCACCGGAACGTCGGCCGGCCGGGCGGTCAGCGCCGCGACCTGCTCGGGGGTGGGTTCCAACGGGCGGGGCATGTGAATCTCCCTGTCTTGGTTCGGCTGTAGAGCCGACGCTGAACGACGCTGACTCAACCATCCATCAGGAAACGACGCGAGGTCTTGACACTTCACGACAGCCTTTTGACAATTCAAGACACATGTCCGTGGTACGCGGGACCGCGCTCTCGAACTACCAGGGCCTGGTCACCGAATTGGGCGGTGACCCGGCCGGCCTGCTGCGCGCGGCGGGCATCCGGGACCGGGATGCCGGCAACCACGACGCGTTCATCCCCTACCGCGCGGCGATCCGGGCGATCGAGTCCGCCGCCCAGACGACCGACACACCGGACTTCGGGCGACGGCTGGCCCAACGGCAAGGCATCGAAATTCTGGGGCCGGTCGGCGTGGCGGCCCGCACCGCCGCGACGGTGGCGGACGCCCTGGGGATCTTCGGCACGTACATGGCGGCCTACAGCCCGGTGCTCGCGATCCGCGTCGCGCCGCTTGCCGACCCACAGCGATCGCTCCTGACGATCGAGTTCCTCCTGGACAGCGCGCCGCCGCACTCGCAGACCACGGAACTGTCGCTGGGAGTCTCGCTACGGGTTTTTCGGCTACTGATGGGTGCCGATTACGTCCCGCTGCGGGTGCATCTGCCGCACGACCCGCTCACGCCCAAGGCCGACTATCTGCGGTATTTCGGATGCACACCTGAGTTCGCGGCGCGCACAGCGGGTTTCACCGTGCGCACGGCCGACCTGGGCCGCCCCTTGCACCGCGACGACGTCGCCCACCGGGCCGTCGTCGACTACCTGAACGGCATCACCCCGCGAAATGCCGGGATAGTCGAATCGGTGCGCAGCATCGCTCGGCAACTTCTGCCCACCGGGGCGGCGACACTGGAGGTTGTCGCCAGTCAGTTCGACCTGCACCCAAAAACGTTGCAGCGCAGGCTTGCCGAGGAGGACACCACGTTCGCGGCTTTGGTCGATCAGGTCCGCAAGGACGCCGCCGACCGCTACCTGCGCGGCACCGCCATCAGCCTCACGCACCTGGCCCGCGAGCTTGGCTACGCCGAGCAGAGCGTGCTGACCCGCTCGTGCAAACGCTGGTTCGGGACGGGGCCGGCGGCTTACCGTAACCAAACCCGGGTGCCCGCAACGGCGCGAGCCTTATCCGGCTAACGCCGGCTCGAGCGCGTCGGCCGCCGACGAAGTGGCGAAGCGGAGGCTGTCGTCGTCGACCGGGCCCTCGCGCAGCGTCTTGCGATCGGCGCGGTACTCCGTGGAGGTGCGCCACGGTCCTTCGGTGCCCTGGTGTGGTAACAGGCTGGCTGCCCGCTTGGCGTAGCCGGAGGTGATTTCGAGGAACGGACGCGTCGGCATCGACGCGGGCGGCTGCGGGTAGCAGATGGTGTGGCCGTGCTCGTCCATGTGCGCCAACAGCCGGCAGAAGTGTTCGCACACCAACCCGACCTTCAGCGTCCACGACGAGTTGGTGTAGCCGAAGACGTAGGCGAAGTTGGGGACGTCGCTGAGCAGGAATCCCTTGAACGCCACCTTTTCCGGCACGTTGACGGCTACCCCGTCCACCGAGAGGGTGATGCCGCCGAAGGCGAGCAGGTTCAGGCCGGTGGCGGTGACGATGATGTCGGCTTCCAGCTCGAGCCCGGATTGCAGCCGGATTCCCCGCTCGGTGAAGGTCTCGATCCGGTCAGTGACCACCGAGGCGCGGCCGTCGCGGATCGCCTTGAACATGTCGGCGTCCGGCACGGCGCACAGCCGCTGGTCCCACGGGTTGTAAGCCGGCCGGAAGTGCTCGTCGACGGGATAGCCCGCCGGCAGCTGCTTTTCGTTGAGGTGACGGATCAGTCGCCGGGCGGCCCGGGGGTACTGCTTGCAGAACCGCCAGATCACCCGTTGCTTGGCGATGTTCTTGCGCCGGGTGACGGCGTAGGCCCGGTCGCGGCCGATCAGCTTGGGCAGCGTGTTGGCGATGCGGTCCTCCGACGGCACCGGCACGATGTACGTCGGCGAGCGCTGCAGCATGGTCACATGCCCGGCGATGTCGGCCATGGCGGGCACCAGGGTGACCGCGGTCGCTCCGCTGCCGATGATCACCACCCGCTTGCCGCGGTAGTCCAGGTCCTCCGGCCAGTGCTGTGGGTGCACGATCTGGCCGGTAAACCGCTCCCGCCCCGGAAATTCCGGAGTGAACCCCTCGTCATAGCGGTAGTACCCGCTGGCGCTGAAGAACCAGCCGCAACTCATGGTGAGGCGTTCGCCGGTGTCTTCACCCGCTTTCAAGCGCTCGATCTCCACCAGCCAGCGCGCGTCCGAGGTGGACCACGCCGCGCTGATCACCTTGTGGTGGAATCGGATCGACCGGCGAATTCCGTTCTCGGCCACGGTCTCCCGCAGGTAGGCCATGATCGCGTCCGCACTGGCGATCGCCTTCTCGTTCTCCCACGCCTTGAACTCGTAGCTGAACGTGTGCAGATCGGAGTCCGAGCGAATTCCCGGGTACCGGAACAGATCCCACGTCCCACCGATCTCGCCGCGGGCCTCCAGGATTGCGAACGTCTTGCCCGGCTGCATTGTCTGTAGGTAGTAGGCGGCGCCAATGCCCGAGATGCCGGCGCCAATGATCAACACGTCGATGTGTTCGATGCTGGTGGAGTTCATAGCACCCACTGTGCGGCAGGTCAGGGGCCTAAGTCTTGACAGCAGAGGACAGTCTTTTGACAGTTCAGGACAGCGGCGCAGGGAGCCGCCGGTGACCTTGGCGTCGAGTGTGAATCTGGCGACGCAACACGCCGACGCGGCGTCGCCAGATTCACAGTCGCGGATGACCGGGTGAACCCAGCCCGCTACAGCAAATCGGTGATGGTCTTCAGGCCAGCCTCATAAAGTACGCCCGGCAGCATGCCGCCGTCGTGTTCGATCGTGGTGCCGTTGACGAAGTCCGCGTCTCCGCTGGCGAGGAAAACGCAGACGCGACCGCCGTCAACGAATGGTGGGCCTTTCGGTCCGTTTGCACGCCGGCCGGGTGCGCCGCGGCAGGATCCCAGTAGCCGAGACCAACCAACAAGAAAGCACCGGCACGACGAGTGTGCTCGATTTCGCGGACGGTCATTGGCAGGGAACGCCCACCCTGCAGGCATCAATGCATTGCCAAAGAACGAACCAAGCGGGCCGCGACGACGAGACGCGCTTGTGGTCGTGGGATCCCCAGGCCGACGGCACGTTTAGGGGCCTGATGATCGGCACCATTCTCAGCAACGGATGCGGCACTCAAGGAACGGTGTACCGGACCCCGTTCGTCGCAAGGCGCACCGGCGATGTGGCGCCCAGCGTCATCGTGGCCGATCCAACGTTGTTCACGAACGGCCCCCATTGAGCGCGGGCAGAACCTTGTCGGTGAGCAGTTGGACCGACTTCCACGCTTCGTCGACGGGCATGCCGCCGACCAGCGGATGCATCACGAGCGGCCCATAGTCGTCTGACTCGCGGACTTCGGCGATGAGCTGGTCGGGAGTCAGGAACCGGTATCGTCCCGACGCCTTGACCTCGTCCAGCGTCTGCACTCCCGGCAGGTGCATGAGAGAGCGTTGGTCGGTTGACCATTCACCGTAAGTCACTGCCTCCCAGAGGATGTGGCTAGCCGAGTTCCGCCCACGCCCGGTCCGGATCCTCGTGCAGATAGATCATGCCGCGATTGATCGGTCCGGGCATGAGGATGAGTGGCTTGATGCCGGCCTCGGAACAAAGCTGGCGGTAGTAGGCGGCGATATCGGGCAGGTGGTCGGCCAGGCTGAGCGGCAGTCCGAAACGCGCCGCGCGCCGCGCGGTGGCGCGCGCGCCGCCACCGACATACAGCGGTGGATGCGGCCGGGTCCACGTGCCGGTGCAGACTCCCCCGTCCGGATCGGCGCCGGACCAGACCGCAAGCATTCGCTCGATCAGGCCGTCCATCAGCTTGCCCCGCTGGCCGAAATCGACCCCGAGCGCGTCATATTCGACCGTCCGGTAGCCCAGGCCCACCGTGGTGTGCAGCCGGCCTCGGCTCATGTTGTCGACGAGCGCGATGTCTTCGGCCAGCCGGACCGGGTTCCACAGCGGTCCGAGCGCGCAGTCCACGCTGGCGATCAGATTCGAGGTCCGCGCCAGGAACATCGCCGCGGCCATGATCGGATTGCAGCTCCATCCGTGCCCGGTCGCGTGGTGCTCGTCGACGCTCACCGAGGTGATGCCGTGGGACTCGCCCCACTGCGCCAGTTCGAGTGCGGCGGACAAGAGCCTGCCTTGCGTGCGTGGTTCGCCCTGCGGAGAGGCGAAGTTGAAGCGCAGCACCGTCAGTAACACGTCAGGCCTCCGGTGGGCCCGACGCCGACTCCAGGAACGCGGGAAAGTCGGGAAACAGCGCGCGGTCGACGATCTCGATGCGGGTGCCGAACGCGTCGATGTAGTACGCGAAGAGCGCAAGATCGGACCCGGACACGGCGGCGGTCATTTCGAACGTGAAGCCGTTGTCCTCCAACGTTTTTGCGGTGTCGGTCAGGTTGTCGGTGAAGTAGCCGAGGTGGTGGACGGAGTTACCGGGCGCCGCCGTCCACGGACTTCCGGGAACCTCCTGGATGAGCTCGAGGTGCGGGGCCTGCACCGAGTAGACGATGGTCGAGGTGAGTTCGCGGGCGCCGCTCGCGGTGCGAAACGGCAGCGTATAGCTCAGCGGATTGATCCATCGGTAGCCGGCCACCG
The DNA here is from genome assembly GCA_963703795.1 of uncultured Actinomycetota bacterium. Classification (GTDB taxonomy): domain Bacteria; phylum Actinomycetota; class Actinomycetes; order Mycobacteriales; family Mycobacteriaceae; genus Mycobacterium. Next base: position 425,060 of record CAVPFT010000019.1, read on the forward strand.
CGCTCAGGCCGGCCATCGCGGCATCGAGGTCGGGCACGACGATGCCGGTGTGGTAGAAGTCCTCGGGTTGCAGGGCCCGCGAAACCAAAGAAGCCATGGTCCGGTGTCCTTTCAGACGCAGTCCGACGCGCCGTCGACGACGAAGAGCGCGCCATTGGTGTAGCTGCTCTGTTCGGTGCACAAGAAGGCTACCGTCGGCGCGATCTCCCCGACGGATCCGAAGCGGCGCAGCGGAATATGAGCCAGTTCGGCGTCCACTAGCTCGGGCGCGGCACGCATGGGCGCGGTCATCGGGGTGTCGATCAAACCCGGCACCACCGCGTTGACCCGGATTCCCTTGTCCGCCCACTTGACGGCCAGATTCCTGGTGACGCAGATGACCCCGGCCTTCGCGGCACCGTACCCGGCCACCAGCGGGACCGCTCGCAGCGCGGACATGGAGGCTAAATTGACCACGCTGGCGCCCCCCGTTGCGGTCGAGGCCTTTAGAGCGCGGTACAGCCCGACCGTCAATCGGTATGGGCCGGTCAGATTCAACGCGACCGATGCATCAAACCCGTCGGGCTTCGATTCGTCAAGGCCGCCGGGGAAATTCGCGCCCGCATTGTTGAACAGCACGTCGAGTCGGCTGAAGCTCTCGGCCAGAGCATCCACCGAGCGGGGATCGGTGATCTGTAATTGGTGATATGCCATGCCGGACAGGTCGGTGTCGTAGTCCGTCGCGGCCGGCTTCGTTCCGGTGATGGTGACCTCGGCCCCGGCATCGCGGAACAACACCGCCGTGGCGTGGCCGATCCCGCTGGTGCCACCGGTGATCAGCGCGGTGGTCCCGGTGAAGTCGAATCTGATTCGCGCCGTCATGAATTGCCGGTAATCTGTCGTCGCAGCCATGCGCTTTCCCAGAAGTTCGTGCTGCCGCGCCAGCAGCTCTCTATGGGCCTCCGTTAGCACTTCGCGCACGCCCGCATGGTCCGACGGGAACCAGCTCGGCAAGGTGAATGGCGTGCAATGGACGGCCGGCGCCGAGGTGTTCGCGGGCCCGATCCACCAGTGCGTCGGCGCCCGCCAGTTCGACCACGTCGGCGCTGACGGCGTCGAATCCGACAGGGTAGAGCTCGGTGGTCGACCGGTGGTGGAACCACCCCGAATAGTTCTCCCAGATGGCCCGAACATCCCAGGAGACCTTGCCATACCCTTGGCCCACTTCGTATTCCGCGGGCAAGGTGATCTCTTGCATCAGGGTCCGGACATCCTTACCGGCGTTCATCCCCGCGACGGTCTGGTCATGGACGTACTGAATCGCGTCGCGCAACCGGGTCAACTCGGCGTTGATGCGCTCCGCGCCCGCGATCGGCTCGAAGTGACCGGTCACCAGGAGTTCGGGCTGCAGATCGCGCACCCGCTCCACCGACGCAATGGCCGTCAGCGCGTCCCGGTACCGGTCGCCGCGCATCGTGACGAGGTTGGGTATATGTCCGAATATCGGTCCAAAGGTATTTCCGCACAGGCATATTCGTTCATCGGGTAGCCACACCACCAATGAGTCGGTGGTTTCACCGCCCCCCACGGAGATCAGCTCCATCCGCCGACCGCCAACCTCCAAGGTCAGGGTGTCCTCGAAGTCGAGATCGACGACGGGAACACTCTGGCCGGGCAGTCGCGTGGTGCCCAGACGCCGCTGAATGGCTTGAATACCCGTCGCCAGGGTGTCTTTGAAGGCGAACGCGCTGCGGCTGGCGCGGTACCGGATGAGGCGCTCATTGTCGTCCCGCCAGGCAGTCCAGTTCGCTTGCGCGACAACCGTTGTATCGGGGTCGCGGACGCTCTGAAGGCCGCCGACGTGGTCGACGTGGCCCTGCGTGAAGATGATGTAGCGCACCGGTGCGGGGTCGACGGCATCGAAGTTCGCGCGGTGCACCGGACCCTCGAAGCCCATCCCGGTGTTGACGATCACCCGCCCGTCGCCGGTGGTCAGCAGGTAGGCATTCGACAGGCCCGGCGAGCACCACAGACCCGGAGCGATCTGTTCGGCCTTTTCGGCGGCCGCCGGGCGCAGGGCGTCCGCGCCGGGCCGGCTGCGATAGACCGGTTCAAAGCCTTTGGTGCCCATTGATGCTGTCTCCTCATTCCGGGCGGACGTCGAACCTGTTGAAGTAGAAGTCGAACCGCCCGCGGAGTTCCTCGGGCGAGATGCCGAAGTGCCGTTGCAGGTCGTAGCGGATGCGACCGTGTTTGCCGCGCGGATTGCCATCCAGGTAGTGCTGGAAGCGCGCGCTCACCTTCGGCGTCACTTCGACTCGCGCGCGTTGGTAAAGCCCTTCCAACACCGGCATTTCGTTGCCGTTGAGGTGGTGGAAGCCGACGTCGATGCTGCGTTCGGCCGACACCAGGTCGCGATCGCGCACGCACGCGCCGAGCAGCCGGTGCACGCGGTCGCTCCAGTAGTCCAATAGCCACTCGGGCTGAATACTCGTCCGGCGCAGCCGGTCGGAGTAGGCCATCATCGTGATCGCCGATTGGATAACCGCGACCGGGTCGCGATGAGTGAAAGCGACCGTCGCGTCGGGGAAGGTCGCCATCAGCGGGCCGAGCTGCTCACAGTGTTGCGGACTCTTCAAGACCCAGGTCCGCGGCCCGCGCAGGAACGTCAGCGCCTGCAGCGCCTTCTTCATATATGGGTAGTGGTGGGTTTGGTCGAGGCCCAGGTAGTAATCGCGCCAATCGGGCACGCGGGCATGCCATTCCAGCACATATGCGGCCAGGTCGAGGTCGAGGAGCTCGACTTCCTCCTCGATCGCCTCGGGGAACCGGTCGTGCATCGCGGCCACCACCGGGGCGCTGGCCATGAGTGCGTCGTGCTCGGACTTGGCCCGCGCGTAGCGGGGGTCGACGCCGAAGATGTCGGGGCCTTGGCCGCGTGCGGGTATCGGCTCCTGGCTTTCCCAATACGGCAGCGCGCGCCGGCGTGGATCGGCGGCGATGAGATTCACCAGATGGGTGGTACCGGATCGCGGCATCCCGACGACGATGAACGGCTTCTCGATGGGGATCGACTCGATTTCGGGATGCCGCTTGATCAGTTCGGTCAACGACAGTCGGTTGCGCAGCAGGCGAACCACCCGTTGCCGCAAGGACGCGCGCGTGAGTTGGGTCAGGCCGTCGTCGGCCTCGATAGCGGCCACGTGTGCGGTCAACCGGCCCGCGAAACCGTCCGTGTCGTTCAGGTCGTCGCCGACACCGGCCGCCTCGACGGCTTCGGCGAGCATCCGATCGATGTCGAACTCGACGCGTTCGGCCTCGGTGAATTTCAGAATCCGGCGCTGGACATCGGTCAGCCTGGGCGAGGTCAGATCTTCGAAGTCGATGTCGTCGATGTCGTCGACGTCGCCGACCGCAGAACCCACGCGACCGCCTCGAGCCCTACAGGTTGGCCAGGTCGTCGGGAACGTCGACCTTGTGTTCCACGAGCGCCTCGAGGGGCACCACCTCGAGGGTGCGCTCGTGGGTGGACGCCAGCACCACCGGTGCCGCGCAACCGTCGTGGTGAGCCCGAAGCCAGTTCAGCGCTGTGACGCACCAGCGGTCACCGGGCAGTAGGCCGGGGAACCGGTATTCCGGAACCGGCGTCAGCAGGTCGTTGCCGATGGAACGCTGATGTTCCAGGAATTCGGCGGTCATTACCGAGCAGATAGTGTGCCGCCCGAGGTCTTCTGGACCACTGGAGCAACAGCCATCGCGGTAGTAACCGGTGAGTGGGTCGGAGCCGCACGGTTCGAGCGGACCGCCCAGCACATTGCGATCGGGCACGCGTTCAGTATTGCGCTCTTGAGGGTGAAGTTTGAAGGAACTTTGCCATCCACATCGGGTGAATTTCTTTGGCGGTGGAATCGAGCAAGACACATGTCTATAGAAGTGACCTCCTGCAACGGCGTCGTTTGCGACACGTGTCTAGTTGTGGGTGGACGGCTGGACGAGAGCGGAGTTAAGCTCCAGCCAATGTCGACGCCGAACCAGCCGCCGGATCCCTACGGCGAGCCGCCTTGGGGCTGGCAGCAGCCAGGCTACGGACCACCCCAGAATCCCCAGCTGCCACCGCCGCCGGGATACCCGTCGCAACCGGGCTATCCGCCCCAATTCCCTGGCTATCCCGCGTATCCCGGCTATCCGGGACACCCGGTCGATCCTCAAGCGCCGTTTGGGCGTGATCCCGCCACGGGCGTACCGCTTTCCGATAAGTCCGCGGTGACGGCCGGGCTGCTCCAGACTATTCCTCGGCGTGTTCGGCATCGGTCGCTTCTACATCGACTCGACCCAGATCGCGGTTGCGCAGTTGTGCCTGGGCCTCTTCGGAACCATCTTCAGCATGTTCTGCTTTTTCGCCTTTCCGGCTCTGCTGGCCGCCGGCATCTGGGCCCTCGTCGACGCGATCATGATGTTCACCGGCAGCGTCACAGACAAATACGGCCGTAAGCTGCGCTAGTCATTTCCCAACCAACCGACCACGCCGCGCGGTAGTTTCTGCGTGTGAGGCTTAGCGGGGCTTTCCTGGCGGAAGCGGCTGCGACCGTGGACAACAAACTCAATGTGCAAGGCGGTGTCCTTTCCAGGTTCGCGCTCGGGCCCGACCGGTTGGCCCGATTCATGCTTGTGGTGCTGACACTGCCGGATGACGATGATTCGGACCGGCGGGTCGACGTAGAGATCACGCCTCCGACGCTCGATGCGCCGGTGCGCACGTCGTTCGAAGCACCCGAAGCCACCCTCGGCGAATTTCCGGGGTTCGCCTTCTTCGGCATCGACGTAACGCTGCCGTCCGACGGCCGCTGGGTGATCGACGTGACCAGCGGCGGCGCAGGCGTGTCGCTGCCCTTGGTCGTGAGCAGCTGGACACCGGCGCCGTTCGGTATTTAGCAAGCGCCCCACGGCTTCTCCGATGCTCGGGTGAGGCGGCGCGCTGAATACAGCCGGGTCACAACGAGATAACAATTTTGCGACACACCGATAAGCAAAACTAGGCGCTGACCCGGGAAAATCTATGGTCACTTCGTGCAACGCCGAACGGCCCTCAAGCTACCGCTGTTGTTGGCCGTAGGAACGGCATTGGCCCAACCGTCGCGCGCCTTCGCGGATCCCCCACGCTCCTCCGGGGAAGCAACCCCGTGGCCGGCCGAGCGCGCCAATCGCTGGTATCAAGCCCAGGGATGGCTGGTCGGGGCGAACTTCATCACATCCAACGCCATCAATCAGCTCGAGATGTTTCAACCCGGCACCTACGACCCCCGGCGCATCGATACCGAGTTGGGCTGGGCCAGGTCATTCGGGTTCAACAGCGTGCGGGTCTTCCTTCACGATCTGCTCTGGGTCCAGGATCCGCAAGGCTTCCAACAACGTCTGGCGCAGTTTGTCGCGATCGCGGCGGGCCATGGCATCAGGCCCCTGTTCGTCTTCTTCGACTCCTGTTGGGACCCCATCCCCAAACTGGGTCCGCAGCACGCCCCGCGGCCCGGCGTCCACAACTCGGGCTGGGTGCAGAGCCCCGGTGCTGAACGCCTTGGCGACCCCGGCTACACCCGCGTCCTGCACGACTACGTCACGGGCGTGATGACCCAATTCCGCACTGACGACCGCGTTTTGGGTTGGGACCTGTGGAATGAGCCCGACAATCCCGCGCGCGTGTACCAAAAGGTCGAACGGAGAGACAAACTGGACCGCGTCGTGGAGTTGCTTCCCCAGGTGTTCCGGTGGGCGCGCTCGGTTGATCCCAGTCAACCGCTGACGAGTGGCGTCTGGCGCGGCGACTGGGGCGAGCGGGCTGGCCGCAGCGCAGTCAGCGAAATCCAACTGAACAACTCCGACGTCATCACGTTCCACTCCTATGCCGAACCCGGGGGCTTCGAGTCCCGAATCACCGAACTCGCCCCACTGGGGCGCCCGATCATATGCACCGAGTACATGGCCAGGCCCCAGGGCAGCACCATTGAGACGATCCTGCCCGTTGCCAAGCGCCACAACGTCGGCGCCTTCAACTGGGGCTTGGTCGCCGGAAAGACCCAGACCTACTACCCGTGGGACTCCTGGGATCACCCGTACCCGGCGCCCCCGAAGGTGTGGTTTCACGACCTCCTGCTGCCCGATGGACGGCCCTATCGCGACAGCGAATTTCAAGCGACTCGGACGCTGACCGGCGGGCCGCAAACGTGAACACCCTCTGAGCCGGGGCTGACACCAGGACCGAAATCTAATCCGAAGACTTGTCGGATTTCTCGGACTTCTCCGACTTGTCGGACTTCTCGGACTTCTCGGACTTGTCGGACTCGTCGGACTCTCGGACTTCTCGGACTCGTCGGACTCGTCGGACTTCTCGGACTCGTCGGACTTCTCGGACTTCTCGGACTTCTCGGACTTCTCGGACTTCTCGGACTTCTCGGACTTCTCGGAGTCCTCGGACTCGTCGACCTTGTCTGCGTACTTCGTCAAGAGCCCAGCGAGTTCACGGGCCTCCTCCGGGGCCAATAAATCGTCGAATAGCCGCTCGTCGCCCTCAAGATGCGCTCAAGGTTAACCGCGTTGTCCTTGACACCGACGTCCCATCGGCCGCCTTCGTTGCTAACCATCCGATGCCGCCTTCCAACTTGTGATCTGATTCCAAACCTGCGCCGCGCTGCTCAACGCCTGATACTGCTGGCCGTAGCTGCCATACAGCGCCGAAGTCGCCGACGACACCTCATCACCAGCGGCGGCCACCACCGCGGTGGTCCCGGTCAAATCCTGGGCCACAGTCGCCAAAGCATCCGGCAACGCGATCACCAACGACGGCATCGGGAGCTCCCATTCCTCGGGCATCTCTAGGGAGATCCCCGACAATTCGGGAACTAAACCGCCAACGTCAAGCAGGTTTCGGCGCCACGAGAGCCGACGGGCTTCGGGAACGCCAGGATTGCACGGACCATTCGCCCGTAACCGCCGTCTGACCAGTTGATGCCGAGGCGAGTGTTATGCCGCGAAGCGGGCGGCCCAGGCGTGAACTTGGGCATCACTACCGACGATTTGAGTCTTGATCGTCATGGAGGGCGCGTACAGCGTGCCCACCCAACGCCCCATCTCGAAGTCCACCCGCAGCAACTCACCGTCGGGCAACCTGTAATGCCCAGTGCGCATCGCTGTGCCCATTGGCCACTCCGATCGGTGTCGCTGCGGCGGTGAGCCGCTCTTATAGAGATAGACGGCCGAGCACGCAGGAGGGTTCATCGGAGCTCTCCCTGGATAGCCGGGCGTGCGAAACTCGGCCCATGCCCGCGGAATCAGCCGTTCCAGCCGGATTTCATTCAGTAACGCCGCGGATCGTCGTCAGTGACGCGGCCGCAGCGGTGGAGTTCTTGCGCGCGGTGTTCCACGCCAGTGGCGATGCGCCGTTGAACCGCCCCGCCGAAATCCGTATCGGCGACTCGGTGGTCATGGTGTCCGAGGCCGGTGAGCGCGAGACCTTCCCCGCCTTCCTCTACGTGTACGTCGACGATGCCGACACCACATATCAGCGCGCGCATCGTCGCAGGCGCGGTCAGTGTGGAGAAACCCTGGGACACGCCATACGGCGACCGCAGGGCGATGGTGCGTGATGCGTTCGGCAACCTCTTCCAGATTGCCAACCGGCGCACCGGCCCATGCGGCTAGGCGAACCTATCGTTGTCCGCGTCATGGTTCATCGCTTCGGAGATGCCCTCCGATCCGATATGAAAGGGGCAAAAGGGGTACGGTGGGTACACCGGTCAAGGTAGCGATGACGACTTGGGTCCGCGTTTCGTGCTGCCGTCGAAAAGCAAGTGGTCGGTATGACAGCGCGCCCTCATCGCACCCGGGTGCCAGATCCCGAAGGTGCATCAATGAACACGCAGCTCAACCGCCGCCAGCCCACGGGTACATACTGCGGCGGCAACCATCCCGAGCAAATCGAATACCACTACACGCTGGTAGACCGTGCCGAAGTCCCCAGCGGCCAAAGCAGCCGACGCTGCTTCCGAGCCGGCTGCCCAGACAATGATTCGGCTGTGATTAAAGAACAACGCGCTGGGTAGTTGCTCGGGCCGCCCCTGCTCTCCTCGCGGGCCGGGCATAGGACTGTGGCGGTGGCGGAGGGATTTGAACCCTCGGACGGTGTTAGCCGTCACACGCTTTCGAGGCGTGCTCCTTAGGCCGCTCGGACACGCCACCGCCAGGCAGCTTACCGAACCGGCCTTGCTCCCTTCAAGCTCACCCCGATCGCTGGCGGGCGAAGAACGCCTCCAGCGGCGCGGCGCACTCCTGCGCGAGCACCCCGCCGCACACGGCCGGGCGATGGTTGAGCCGACGGTCACGGACCACGTCCCACAGCGATCCGACCGCGCCCGTTTTGGGTTCCCACGCTCCGAACACCAGCCGGGCGACGCGAGCCAGCACCAGCGCGCCAGCGCACATGGTGCATGGCTCGACGGTCACCGCAAGCGTGGCCCCCTCCAGCCGCCACCCGTCGCCGAGCACGCGGGCCGCCGCCCGCATGGCCAGGATTTCGGCGTGGGCGGTCGGATCGCCAAGGGCCTCACGGGCATTCACCGCCCGGGCCAGCTCCGTCCCGTCGGCGCCGATGACCACCGCACCGATCGGCACGTCGCGCCGTCCCGCCGTCGCGGCGACCGACAGCGCGGTGCGGATCAGGTCTTCGTCGGTCGTCACCGACCGGATCTGATGGCGGCGACCCGCTGCGCCCGGCGTCGCCGCGCTTGCGATCACCGACCGAGGCGGTCGATTACCGCCGACAGCTGATCGGCGAAGCCCATCTCTCGGGCGATGCGGCCCAGCTGCTCGTCGACGTCCAGGTCCTCATCGAGGATGACCCCCAGCACCGCCTCCGGCAGCCCGACATCGGACAACAGTCCCAGGTCGCCCTCGTCGAAGGGCTCCGCGTCCTCGAGGTCGTCGGGCTCGATGTCGGCGTCCAGGTTGTCCAGCACTTCGGCGGCGATGTCGTAGTCCAGCGCGGCGGTGGCGTCCGATAGCAGCAGCCGGGTCCCGGACGGCGCCGGGCGCACGATGACGAAGAATTCGTCGTCGACGTCGAGAAGCCCGAAGACCGCGCCCGAGCTGCGCAGCTCACGCAGCTCCGTTTCGGCGGCAGTCAGACTCGTCAGCGACTTGCGGGCCATCGCGGAACAGTGCCATTGGCCCTCTTCACGCACGACCGCGACGCCGAAGCCGTCCGGTGCGTCCGCGGACGGGCCCTGCGCAGACGCCCGCTGTGCTCCCATGGGCGCCTACGCTAGTCGCTGACCAGGCCCCTTGACCAGACGAACGCGCGGGGAGCCCACCAGGTCCGGGGCCACCTGGGAGCGCCGCCGCCGGTCAAACTGTGCCAACCTATGACTGTGGCTAGCCCTGTCGCGCACCCTGTTTCTAAGACACCCGTGTGCGTGCTCGGGCTGGGCCTGATCGGCGGCTCGATCATGCGGGCCACCAACGCGGCGGGCCGCGAAGTGTTCGGCTACAACCGGTCGGTGGAGGGCGCACAGGCGGCCGTCGCCGACGGCTTCGATGCCAGCACCGACCTCACCGACACCCTGACCCGCGCCGCCGACGCCGGCGCGTTGATCGTGCTGGCCGTACCGATGCCGGCGTTGGGGGGCATGCTCGCCCACGTCGGGGAATTAGCGCAGGAGTGCCCGCTCACCGACGTCACCAGCGTCAAAACCGCGGTGCTCGACGAGGTCGTCGCGGCCGGTCTGCAGGAACGCTTCGTCGGCGGTCACCCGATGTCGGGCACCGCGGACTCGGGTTGGGCCGCCGGCTACGCCGGGTTGTTCACCAGAGCCCCGTGGGTGGTCAGCGTGGACGACCACGTGGACCCCAACGTGTGGTCGATGGTGATGAGGTTGGCGTTGGACTGCGGCGCGCTGGTGGTACCGGCCAGATCCGACGAGCATGATGCCGCCGCGGCGGTCATCTCGCATCTGCCGCACCTGCTCGCCGAGGCGCTGGCGGTCATCGCCGGACAGGTCCCCCTGGCGTTCGGGCTCGCCGCGGGATCATTCCGCGACGGCACCCGGGTGGCGGGCACCGCCCCGCACCTGGTGCGGGCGATGTGCGAAGGCAACTCCGGGCACCTGTTGCCCGCCGTCGACCGTGCCATCGAGTTGCTGACCGGCGCCCGCGAGTCGCTGGCCTCCCAGAACTCGGTGGCCGACCTCGTCGAGGCCGGCCATGCCGCGCGCACACGTTACGACAGCTTCCCGCGCTCCGACATCTTCACCGTCGTCATCGGCGCGGAGAACTGGCGGGAGGAACTCGCCGCCGCCGGCCGCGCGGGCGGGGTGATCAGATCCGCTCTGCCAATCCTGGATATTCCACGATGAATCCCTCCTCGTCGACGCTCACCGTGGTGTCGGCGACCGGAGAGCGCAGCTTGATCCCGTCGAGACGTCCTTCGCTGGTGTAGCTCACAGTGGCCGCCGTGACGGACATGTCGGGCACGTTCACGTAGACCATCGGCAACGCAACCAAGTCAGCCCGTAGGTGTAGGCCGAGGCGCCGGATCGGCAACGCGTTGAAGAAGGGGCTGAACACCACGTCGACGTCGAGCGCGCCGGCGTACCCCTCGCGCCGCTCACCCTGGTGATCGGTCACCAACCACATGTTTTCCTCGTCACGGGCGATGGCGAGCTGGCGTTCGCGCTCGGCCAGCGTGACCGTGAGCCCCAAGCGCTTGGTGGCACCCGACTCGTCGGTCTGCAGGTCGTAGTAGGCGCCGAAGGCCGGGTTGGTTGCGGTGGCAGCGGCCACAATACGGCCATTGGCTCTGATTCGCTTGCCGGACACCTGGATTCGTACCGATTCCATCCGGGAGATGTCCGGTGCACGCCAGGTCAACATCGCCTGCCACACACGGCGGGCGGAATCGGAGGGGGCTGCGTTCACGCCCTCTACCGTAAGACGTGTCCACCGACCGCGGCAGGTTTGTCGGCAAGTGCGTTCGGCGTCACGTGGTGGTCCCGACGGATGGGCCTGCGTAACCGGCCGGTGCCCGGCGCCGACGCCCACACCGCCAACGCCAGCAGGCCGTCGAGAATCAGCGCCAGAGCCGCCACCAGCAGCGCGCCGACGAGCGCGAGTTGGAATTCGCGCTCCTTGATGCCATCGATGAGGTATCGCCCCAATCCGCCGAGGCTGGCGTAGGCGGCCACCGTTGCGGTGGCGACCACTTGCAGCGTCGCGTTGCGCAGCCCGCCGAGGATCAACGGCAGCGCATTGGGTATCTCGACGCGCAGCAACACCTGGGCCTCCGTCATGCCCATCGCGCGGGCGGCATCGACCACGACCGGCTCGACGTTGGCAATGCCCGCGTAGGTACCGGCCAGCAGCGACGGGACGCCCAGCAGCATCAGCGCAACCAGCGGCGGCCCCGCGCCCAAGCCGAACAGCAGCACCCCCAGTAGCAGCACGCCCAGCGTCGGCAGCGAGCGCAGCCCGTTGACCGCGCCCACCACCAGCATCGTGCCGCGACCGGTGTGCCCGATGATCAGCCCGACCGGCACGGCGATCAGCACCGACGCGCCCACCGCGATGCCGGTGTACTCCAGATGTTCCAGGATGCGCGCCGCCAGCCCGACCGGACCGGTCCAGTTGTCCGCGGTCGTCAGGTAGGAGATCGCCTGTTGGACGAAGTTCATCGCGCGCCACCCACCACCGGGGCGACCACCGACCGTCGACGGGTGGTGCGCACGGCGCGTTCCCAGGGGGTGGCCAGCCGGCCGGCCACCACGATCAGCACGTCGATGACGATCGCCAGAACGAACAGCGCGAGGATGCCGGCGACGATCTGATCGCTCTTGTCGGTCTGATACCCCTCGGTGAACCAGCTGCCCAGGCCGCCGATGCCGATCACCGAACCCACCGAGACCATCGCGATGTTCGTCACGACGACCACGCGCAGCCCCGCGATCAATATCGGGATCGACAGCGGCAGTTCGACTTTCAGCATACGTTTGATCGCCGGGTAGCCGACCGCGGTGGCGGCGTCGGACACCTGGGCGGGCACCGCGTCCAGCGCCTCGATCACCGCCCGCACCAGCAGCGCGGCGGTGTAGGCCGTCAGCGCGACGATGACGTTGGCCTCATCGAGGATTCGGGTTCCGATGATCATCGGCAGGACCACGAAAAGCGCCAGCGACGGGATGGTGAACACGACGCTGGCGATTGCCGTAGTCAGCCGTCGGGGAATCGGTGCGCGCTGCACCAGCACGCCCAGCGGCACCGCGATTGCCAATCCAACCAGCACCGGCACCAGCGACAGCCGCAGATGGATCACGGTCAGCGCCCATGCCTCGTCGAGGTGGGTGAGCAGATAGTGCATCGTCAGCCCCTTCGCCGGGCTTCCACCGCCACCAGGACGTCGGCGGCCAGCACGCCACCGACGACCTTGCCCCCCGCGTCGACGGCGATGCCCACCCCCGACGGCGACGACAGCGCCGCGTCGAGCGCCTGGCTCAAGTTGCCGTCCGGGCGGAACAGCGCGCCAACGCCGCTCATGCTCTCGGACAACGAACCGCCGGCACGGTGCCGGCGCAAGCCCTCGGCGTCGATCCAGCCCATCGGCGCGCCCGCATCGTCGATCACCACCGCCCAGCCGTCCGGAAGCCCGGTGTCGGCGAGGCTGTCCGCTGCGATCCGTTCGACGTCGTGCACGGGCAACCCGGCGGCGTCGATGAGCTGCAACCAGCGATAACCGCGGCCGAGACCGATGAACCTGGCCACGAATTCGTTGGCCGGCTGCGAGAGCAGCTGCGCGGGTTCGTCGTACTGCTGTAGCGAGCCGCCCTTGAACACCGCTACGCGTTCACCGAGTCTGAGCGCCTCGTCGATATCGTGGGTGACGAACACGATGGTCTTGTGCAATTCGCTTTGCAGACGCAGTATTTCGTTCTGCAGTTCGTGACGAACCACCGGATCGACCGCGGAGAACGGTTCGTCCATCAACAAGATCGGCGGATCGGCGGCCAGCGCCCGTGCCACGCCGACGCGTTGTTGTTCACCGCCGGAAAGCTGCGCCGGGTAGCGGGTGGCGAGCCTTGACTCCAGCCCGACGCGTTCGAGCACTTCATAGGCGGCCTTGCGGGCGGCCCGGCGGGACTGCCCCTTCAGCACCGGAACCGTTGCGACGTTGTCGATCACGCGTTGGTGGGGCATCAGACCCGCATGCTGGATGACGTAGCCGATTCCGAGGCGCAACTGCACCGGGTTGACGGTGGCCACGTCTTTCTCGTCGACGGTTATGGTGCCGGACGTCGGCTCCATCATGCGGTTGATCATCCGCAGCGCGGTGGTCTTGCCGCTGCCCGAGGAACCGACGAACACTGTCAATTTGCCGTTGGGGACCACCAGGCTCAGCCGGTCGACGGCGGTGGTCCCGTCGGGGAATACCTTGCTGACCGTGTCGAATATTATCAACGCGTTTGCCCGACCGGATGGTTGAAGCCGTTGTCCCGCACCCAGTTCCGCGCCGCCTGGTCGGGATCGATGCCCGAGTTGCCCGACACCGCGGCGTTGAGCTCGGCCAGGCCGGAGGTGCTCAGCTTCGCCGACACCGCGTCCAGCACATCCTTGAGCCGGTCCGACTTCTTTTGCGAATTCACCAGCGGCACAATGTTGCCGGCCAGGAAGTTGTGCGCCGGGTCCTCGAGTACCACCAAGTGGTTTTGCGGGATGGCCGGTGACGTGGTGAAGACATTGGCGGCCGTCACCCTGCCCTCCACCAACGCGCGCACGGTCACCGCGCCACCGCCGTCGTTGATGGCGACGAAGTTGCCCGGGCTGATGTTCAGTCCGTACTTCTGCCGCAGGCCCGGCAGACCTGAGGGACGGTTCTCGAAAGCCGAGGGCGCTCCGAACCTCACGTCCGGCGAGTGGGCCGCCAAGTCGGGGATCGTTTTGAGGTTCCACGTGCCTGCGGTGCCACTGGTGACGGTGACCGTATCGGTGTCGGAGGCCGGCGACGGCGTGAGAATCGACAGGTCACCGGGCAGTTTCTTGTAGAGCTGCAGCTCGACGTCGTCGAGCATGGTCGCCATGGAGTCGGGTGCAAAGTACAACAGCAGGTTGCCGATGTACTCCGGCACCAAGTCGATGGAATGATCCTTGAGCGCAGGAATATAAGTCTCCCTGCTGCCGATGCCCATCCGGCGCCCAATGTCGAAGCCGTTGGCCTGCAACGCTTCCGCATATATCTCGGCGACAATCTCCGACTCCGGAAAGTCACCGGAACCGACCACGATCGATTTCGGGCTGCGCGTCTCCGCCCCAAGCGGATCGGAATTGCTGCAGGCCGCGGCCACGCACACCGTCGTCATCCACACTGCCGCGTGGACGATCGCGCGATGCACGCGCGGCAGCATCTTCATACCGCCGACACTAACGGCAGAAACGGTTTCATTCTGCGTGAGATGGGACAAAGATGACACTATGAGCAGCCAGACCCCTGCCTCCCCCAGCGACCCGCCCCTTGAGCCCGCCGATCCGCCTAAAAAGGGCAAAATACCCGCGGAACCGGCGATCGGCTTCACCCGCGCCGGCGCCCTGTGGACGGCATTGATCGCCGGCTTCCTGATCCTGATCCTGTTGCTGATCTTCGTAGCCCAGAACACGGCGGACACGGCCTTTACGTTCTTTGGTTTCCACTGGAGCCTGCCACTGGGCGTGGCCATCCTGTTGGCGGCGGTGGGTGGCGGGCTGCTCACCGTGGCAGTTGGCACCGCACGGATCATTCAGCTGCGCCGCGCGGCGAAGAAACACCACGCGGCCGCTTCACGCTAGCCCGGCGACTTGGCCAGCTCCGCCAACCCGCGCGAGATCAGCGGCGCCACGACCTCGGGCGTGTCTTCGGAGTCTTTTCCGCTCGCCAGGTCCGACATCCGCCGGCGGAAATCGATGCCCGCGGCGATGATGGCGAGCTTGAAGTAGGCCAACGCCATATAGAACTCCCAATGCGCCAGCGGCAACCCGGAAACCAGCGAGTAGCGGTCCGCCAGCTCGTCGGCCGTCGGCAACAGCGGCGATGTCCACGCGGCTTGCGCGTTGACGATGAGGTCCAGCGCCGGGTCGCGGTACACGCACATCAGGGCCGCATCGCTGAGCGGGTCTCCCAACGTGGAGAGCTCCCAGTCCACGACGGCACGAACCCGCGTCGGATCGTCAAGGTCCAGGATGGTGTTGTCGATGCGGTAGTCGCCGTGCACGATCGAGGTCCGGCTCTGCTGCGGAATGGATTGACGCAGACCCGAATGCAGTCGTTGGACATCGGCGTCGCGGTGGTCGTCGGGCAGCCGCACCAGCTCCCACTGCGAACCCCAACGGCGCACCTGGCGGTCGAGGTAACCACTCGGCTTGCCAAAATCGGCCAGCCCCACGGCGTTTGGGTCGACGCTGTGCAGGTCGACGAGCACCCGGATCAAGGAGTCGACGCAGCCGTCGATGACGGTGTGACTGAACGCTTCCAGTTGGGCGCGGCGGCGCACCACTTGCCCGGCAACGAATTCGACGATCTGGAAGGGCGCGCCCAGCACCGAATCGTCATCGCACAGTGCGATCGCCCGTGCCACCGGGACCGGCGTGTCCTGCAGCCCGGCGACCACCTTGTATTCCCGGGCCATATCGTGCGCCGACGGCGTGAGCCCGTGCAGCGGCGGGCGCCGCACCAGCCAGTCCGACGTGTCGTCATACACCCGGAAGGTCAGATTCGAGCGGCCACCGGAAATGAACTCGGCCCGCAGCTCGCCGTCGCGTCCAATGCCGAGCGAACGCAGGTACCGGTCCAGCGAGGCCAGGTCGAGCCCTTCGAGTCGGTCAGCTGTAGTCACCGGACTTGTTTACCATCGCTGATTTCGGGGCAACAGGTCCCACACGTGTTCGGTCGAGTTGACGCACGCCACCGTCGCCTGACCCGACCGCGAGAACAGCAGCCGGGTCACCGACGCGTAGTCGACGGGGAAGGACAACAGCCGGGCCGTACCCAGGATCTCGTGCAGCAGCACGTTGATCACCCCACCGTGGCTGAACACCGCGACCGTGTCGTCGGGGTTGGCCGCGGCGACGAGGTCGTCGACCGCTGCACGGACACGTGCTTGAAACGCGTCCTCGTCGACCGCGCTGGGCAGATGCCCCTGGGCCAGGCGCGCCCATTCCTCCGGCATTTCCGCACGGATCTGCTCGACGGGGATGTATAGGGGAAGGTCGCGGTCGTACTCCGCGAATCGATCGTCGATCTCGATGGCTTGCTGGCGCGCCGCCGCGACCGGTTCGGCGGTCTGGATCGCGCGGCGCTGCGGGCTGCTCACCACCCGGGTGATGGGAAACCTGGCCAGCGCCTTGAGCAGTCGTTCGACCTGTGCCAGCCCCTCCTCCGACAGATCCGGGTCGGAGCCCTCGCCGTGTTCGCTTCGCAGCGGTAGCGCATGCCTGACCAGCAGCACTTGCATGTTTCGTCCCGTCGTCGGATGGTGGGCAGCATGACGCAGCCGCACATGGATTGGGACGCAGCGTACCGACAAGAGGCGCCGCCGCCGTGGAGCATCGGCAGACCGCAGCCCGAGCTCGCGGCCCTCATCGATGCGGACAAGGTCCGTAGCGAGGTGCTGGACTCGGGCTGCGGACACGCCGCGCTCTCGCTGGCCCTCGCTGCCCGCGGGTACACGGTCGTCGGCCTGGACGCCAGCGCGACCGCGGTCGAGGCCGCGACCGCGGCGGCCGCCGAACAAGGGCTGACGACAGCGACTTTCGCGCATGCTGACGTCACCGCCTTTCGCGGCTACGACGGCCGCTTCTCCACCATCTTCGACAGCGGACTGTTCCACGTGTTGCCGCCCGAGAGCCGCCAGGACTATCTGCAGTCGGTCTTTCGGGCCGCCGCGCCGGGGGCAGCGCTGTACATTCTGGCGTTCGCCGCCGAGGCATTCGCTGACCGGGACGACGACTGGCCCGGCCCGCGCGGCTTCACCGAGACCGAGTTGCGCGACGCCGTCTCGACGCTCTGGCACGTCGACGATCTCCGCCCCGCGAAGGTTTACGGCAACGAGGACGCCCTTGCATCGAACCCGGCTGCCTTCGCGAATGTCGACCATGACGGCGAAGGCCATTTCAGGGCGCCGGGGTTTTTGCTCACCGCCCACAGGCCCGAAGAATGATGCAGCGATCAACCGCGGCGCCGATGAACGCCCTGGCACATCCCTTGGTATTTCATGACCCATCTCGGTCTCGATAACGGAATCGGCGGCTAGTCGGGCTGCACGCACTATTCCGAAGCGAGTGGAGAATGCTATTCTCTGTGCGGAGAGTGGGGTGTGCGGACAATGTCGACTGCTAGCGAAACCCAACTGGACCCGGGCGTTCTCGGCCGCTGGCTGGATGCGAACGGCGCACCGGGCGATGGCGAACAACCGGTGCTGAAACAGCTGAAGGGCGGTTCCCAGAACACCCTTTACGTGGTTGAGCGTGCCGGCGAGCGCATGGTGCTCCGGATGCCCGGCGCACGCGCCGACGCGGCCCGCCTCGACGGCCTGTTGCGGGAGATCCGGCTGGTCCGGGCGCTGTCCGGCACCGACGTCCCGCACGCGGCACTGATCGCCGCCGATGACACCGGCACCGTGTTGGGCATGCCGTTCTACGTGATGCAGGCAATCGACGGGTGGAGCCCGATGGACGGCGGATGGCAGGCGCCATTCGACAGCGACCTGCGGGCGCGCCGCGGGCTGGCGTTCCAACTGGTCGAGGGCGCCGCCAAGCTGGGGCGGGTGGATTGGCGCGCCCAGGGACTCGAGGGCTTCGGGCGGCCCGACGGTTTCCACGAACGACAGGTCGATCGCTGGCTCAAGTTTCTCGACGCCTACCAGGTCCGCGAGCTTCCCGGATTGGCCGAGGCCGCCGACTGGCTGCGCCACAATCGGCCCGCCCACTACAAGCCGGGCATCATGCACGGGGACTACCAGTTCGCCAACGTGATGTTCGCCCATGGGGAGCCGGCGCGACTCGCCGCGATCGTGGACTGGGAGATGACGACGGTGGGCGATCCGCTGCTGGACCTCGCCTGGGCGCTGCTGGGGTACGACGGCGAAAATCCCCGCGACGACGGGTTCTATCTGGACATGCGCGGCATGCCGACCCGCAGCGAATTGCTCGAGCACTACGAGACGGTCAGCGGGCTTTCCACCGAGAACATCGACTACTACCTGGTGCTGGCCAACTGGAAACTGGGCATCGTGCTGGAGAAGACCTATGCGGCGGGCGTGCGCAACCCCGAAAAAGTCGACCCCAAGATCAGCGAAACCTTCGGGTCGATGATCCCGGAACTCATCGCCACCGCAGCCGAGCTGGCGCGGGCCTTGTCTTCCGACAAGCCAACGAAGGGGCGTTGAAATGGCTTATGCGGACGGACTTTTCAACCTCACCGATCGCGTGGTGCTGATCACCGGGGGCAGCCGCGGGTTGGGACGCGAAATGGCGTTTGCCGTCGCGCACTGCGGTGCGGACGTGGTGATCGCCAGCCGCAACCTGGATAACTGCGTGAGCACCGCCAAGGAAATCGAGGCCGAGACCGGACGCTCCGCCATGCCCTATCAGGTGCACGTGGGGCGCTGGGATCAGCTCGACGGATTGGTCGAGGCGACCTATGCGCGGTTCGGCAAGGTCGACACTTTGATCAACAACGCGGGCATGTCACCGTTGTACGACAAGCTGACCGATGTCACCGAGAAGCTGTTCGATTCGGTGATCAACCTGAACCTCAAGGGGCCCTTCCGGTTATCGGCATTGGTCGGCGAGCGGATGGTGGCGGCCGGACGCGGGTCCATCATCAACGTGAGCTCGACGGGCTCGCTGCGTCCGAACGGCGGCATCATTCCCTACGCCGCGGCCAAGGCCGGCCTCAACGCGATGACCGAAGGGCTGGCCCAGGCGTTCGGACCCACCGTGCGGGTGAACACGCTGATGGCCGGACCCTACTTGACCGACATCAGCAAAGCCTGGGGTCTCGAAAACGACACAACCAACAGGTTCGGTCACCTCTTGTTGCAGCGCGCCGGAGATCCACGCGAGATTGTCGGCGCCGCGCTGTTTCTTGCGTCCGACGCCTCCAGCTTCACCACCGGCACGATCGTGCGCGCCGACGGTGGAATTCCCTGACGTGGCGATCGCAAGCGCGGCGTAGCCGGGCGCAGCGGGTCGCCACCAACGAACGAGTAGGAGCATTCGAATGCCTTGGGATTTCTCCACCGAACCGGAGTTCGAGAAAAAGCTGGACTGGATCCGCGAGTTCGTGCGCGAGGAGGTGGAACCCCTCGAGGTCCTGTTTCCCGGGTGCGAGTTCCTGCCGCTCAACGACGAGCGGCGCCGGATCGTCGATCCGCTCAAGCAGCAGGTTCGCGACAACGGTTTGTGGGCACCGCATTTGGGCCCGGAACTGGGCGGGCAGGGCTTCGGCGCGGTCAAGCTGACGTTGATCAACGAGATCCTCGGCCGCAGCCCATGGGCGCCGATCGTCTTCGGGACTCAGGCGCCCGACACGGGCAACGCGGAGATCATCGCCCGGTTCGGAACCCAGGAGCAGAAGGACCGCTATCTGGCCGGACTGCTCTCCGGGGAGATCTTCTCGTGCTTCTCGATGACGGAGCCGCAAGGAGGCGCCGATCCGCGGGTCTTCACCACGCGAGCCGTCCGCGACGGTGACGACTGGGTGATCACCGGGCGAAAGTACTTCTCCTCCAACGCATCGGTCGCCTCCTTCTTCATCGTCGTGACGATCACCGACCCCGACGTCCCCGTCCACTACGGCGCCTCGACGTTCCTCGTTCCGGCCGGAACCCCGGGCCTGACCGTGGAAGCCACACACCACCTCGTCGGCGCGGACCCGCACGAACCGGGGCACTCCCTGGTGCACTACGACGGGGTACGGGTGCCTTCGGACGCGTTGCTGGGGGAACCCGGTCAGGGCTTCCTGATTCTGCAGACCCGATTGGCCGGCGGGCGTTTGCATCATGCGATGCGCTCGATCGGGATGGCGCAGCGCACCGTCGAGATGATGTCCCGGCGTGCGAAAAGCCGCTTCACACAGGGCAGCTCGCTGGCCGACAAACAGCTGGTGCAGGAGTTCATCGCCGACTCCTATACCGAGTTGATACCGTTCCGGCTCACCGTGTTGCATGCCGCGTGGCTGATCGACAACGGCGACGAGCGTACCGCCCGTGCCGAGATCGCCGCCTGTAAGATCTTGGCGTCGCAAGTACTCAAATCGATTGCGCTGCGGGCAATTCAGATACACGGCGCGCTCGGGCTCACCGATCAGCTCCCGTTGGTCAACGTACTAGTCGGCGGCATCGCGCTCGGGCTGGCCGACGGGCCGACCGAAGCGCACAAGGTCAACCTGGCGCGGATGCTGCTCAAGGGCTACGAGGCCGAAGAAGGTGACTGGCCGAGCGAATTGCTGGACCTCCGGCGCGAGGCCGCCCGGGCGAAGTACGGCACCCTCCTTGACCAATAGCAGGGTCGCCGCGGCGGTCGAACGGGCACTCGACGACCGGCAGCGGGAGGCCACCGAAGAGGTCGAACGCATCCTGGCCGCCGCTGTGCGGGTGATGGAACGCGTCGCCCCCGAGGCGCCCCGGGTCAGCGATATCGTCGCCGAGGCCGGCTCGTCGAACAAGGCGTTCTACCGGTACTTCGCCGGCAAGGACGATCTCATCCTGGCGGTCATGGAACGCGGCGTGGCCATCGTGGTGTCCTACCTTGCGCACCAGATGGCCAAGGAATCCAAGCCGCAGGACAAGATCGCCCGGTGGATCGAGGGCACGCTGGCACAGGTCGCACAGCCCGACCTGATCAGAAAGAGCCGCGCAGCGGCCGGTCAGATGTCGGCCGGCGCCAACTGGCGCACCGTCGACCAGGAAATGATGTGGCCGCTGCGGGATCTGCTGACCGAACCGGTTGCGGCGCTGGGCAGTAGCGATGTCGAGCGCGACGTCGAGGCGGTGTTCTGCTGCACGGCGGCAACGCTGCGGCGCTACATGGGTTCGGCGGATCGGCCGGGGCCCGACGACATCGCACACGTGGTGCGGTTCTGTCTCCTCGGGCTGGGGGTCGGCTGATGCAGGCGATCGTCTGTCGCGCCTACGGTCCGCCGGAAGACCTGGTGCTCGACGATGTTCCCGAGCCGGTCCCGGGTCCCGGCCAGCTGCTGGTGCGGGTGCACGCCGCGGCGGTGAACTTTCCCGACGTGTTGTTCATCGACGGCAAGTACCAGGTGAAGATTCCGCCGCCGTTCATACCGGGCAACGAGATCGCCGGCGAAGTGATCGCCGCCGGTGACGGCGTTTCATTCAGCCCGGGACAGCGGGTATCCGGAACCACATTCGGAGCTTTCGCCGAACAGGCGCTGCTCGAAACGAGCCAGGCGACACTCATGCCCGACGACGCCGACTTCGCGTCGGCCGCCGCCTTCGGGGTCACCTACCGAACCGCGTATCACGCGCTGCGCTCGACCGCCGCTGTGAAAGAAGGGGATTGGGTGGTGGTGCTGGGCGCCGCGGGCGGTGTGGGTCTGGCCGCCGTGGACCTGGCGGTGGCCCTGAAGGCCCGGGTGCTGGCCGCGGCGTCGAGTCCGGAGAAGCTCGACCTGTGCCGACGGCGCGGCGCCGAGGCCACCGTCGACTACGACCGCGAAGACCTGAAATCGCGGATCCGCGAACTCACCGATGACGGCGCCCGGATCGTCATCGACCCCGTCGGCGGGCCCTACTCGGAACCGGCGCTGCGCGGCCTGGCTCGCGGCGGCACCTTCGTCACCCTGGGCTACGCGGCGGGCGCAATTCCGGCCATTCCGCTCAATCTCGTGCTGCTCAAGGATATCTGTTTGCGCGGCATGGAGATTCGTACCTTCATGAGTGACCACCCCGATGAGGCCGTCCGCGACGAGCGAGAGTTGGCGCGGATGTTCGCCGCCGGCACCATCCGCCCGTACATCGGCGCGCGATTCCCGTTGGCGGAGACCCCTGCGGCGCTGCGCTATGTGGCCGAGCGCAAGGTCCTGGGCAAGGTGGTCATCGAGGTTTGTTGACTAACAGCAATTTTCACGTCCGCCACATTGGTTCCTCTGGAGAAGGAATGAGCGTTTTGTCCACCTCATAGCGACAAACGCTTTGTCGCTCGAGGGTGGACAAAAGGAACACCCCCTCCCCAGGCCGTGACTGATGGGGCAGATGTGCCGCAACCAGTCCTACGGCGTGACGATGTTGAAATTCGGATCGGGTTGATCGAGCGCGCCCAGGAATGCCTGTAGAGCCGCCTGGTCACCGGTTATTTCGAGTCCGGGCGAGGTGAAATCCCCCATCGCCACCCCCAGCAGCCGAAACTTGCTGTCCAGCTTGACGGTAACGCTTGCCGTCGCCGGGTCGGGCCCCGCCTTGCGGTGGACGAGCACACCGTTGCGCAGGGTAAGCCGGTAGTTGGTGGCCGAATCGGCGAACGAGATGTCGGTGGCGATGTCGAGGTCCCAGCTGCGCGGCCCGTCGACCCGGATGGCAAGGCTATCGAAGATCTGTTCCGGGGTCAGCTGGGAAAGCATGGTGGGCGAGGTGGCCGTGGTCGCGGTGCCGAAGTTACCGTCACGCAATTCGGTGGCGCCGCTCATGAAGAAGTTGCGCCATGTCGCGTTCTCGGCACCGTAGGCCAGCTGTTCGAGGGTGTCGGCGTACAGCGTACGGGCTGTCGCGTGTTCGCTGTCGGTGAAGATCGCGTGATCGAGCAGCGTTGCCGCCCAGCGGAAGTCACCGGAGTCGAAGGCGGCTTGGGCGAGTTCCACCACCCGGTCGATCCCGCCCATAGCGCCGATGTAGCGAGGGGCGAGCGCTTCTGGCGGGTGTGGCCATAGCCGGCCGGGACTGCCGTCGAACCAACCCATATAGCGCTGATAGACCGCCTTTACATTGTGGCTGACCGACCCGTAATACCCATGGGTGTGCCAGGCCCCTTCCAGCGCGGGCGGCATCTGGAACATCTCCGCGATCTCCACTCCGGTGTAGCCCTGGTTGAGCAGCCGTAGCGTCTGGTCGTGCAGGTAGGCGTACATATCACGTTGCAGCGAAAGGAATTCGACGATGCTGTCTCGCCCCCAGGTAGGCCAATGATGGGATGCGAACACCACATCGGCCCGGTCGGCAAAGGTGTCGATCGCTTCGGTGAGATAGCCCGACCAGGCGTGTGGGTCGCGCACCAGCGCGCCCCGCAGGGTGAGCAGGTTATGCAGGTTATGGGTGGCGTTCTCGGCCATACACAACGCGCGGTAGCGGGGGAAGAAGAAATGCATTTCGGCGGGCGCCTCGGTGCCGGGCGCCATCTGGAACTCGATCTCCACCCCGTCGATCGTGTGCGTCTCGCCCGTCTCCCGGATGTCGAGGGTCGGGACGATGATGGCTACCTCGCCGGTCGAAGGCGCCTGGCCGAGCCCGCAGCCCACCTGGCCCAGGGGTCCGCGCGGCAGCAGGGTGCCGTACATGTAGGTGGCCCTGCGCGTCATTGCCGGGCCGGCGTAGACGTTCTCCTGGACGGCGTGCTCGATGAACCCGTCCGGCGCCAGCACCGCGACCGCGCCGGCATCCACCTCCGCCTGAGTGGTGACGCCCAGCACGCCGCCGAAATGGTCGACGTGACTGTGGGTGTAGATCACCGCGACGACGGGACGGTCACCACCGCGATGGGTGCGATACAAGGCCAGCGCCGCGGCGGCTACCTCGGTGGAAACCAACGGGTCGATGACTATGACCCCGCTGTCACCCTCGACGAAGGTGATGTTCGAGAGATCGAGGCCGCGCACCTGGTAGATGCCCGGCACCACCTCGTACAGACCCTGTTTGGCGGCCAGGGTGGACTGGCGCCACAGGCTGGGGTGAACCGACGTGGGCGCGGTTCCTCCGAGGAACGAGTAAGCGTCGTTGTCCCACACCACGCGGCCGTCCGCGGCCTTGATGATGCATGGGGACAGGGCCGCGATGAATCCACGATCGGCGTTCTCGAAGTCCGCCGTGTCATGGAACGGCAGAGCGTGCACGCGATGGGCCGCCTCGATCACGGCGGTAGGGGCTTTGTGATCCACAGGAACACATTGCCATTAATGCACCCATGTCTAAAAGGACTTGTTGGGAGTTGGCGAGTTAACCGACGCGAAACAATTTCGCCGAAGCCCTTTTATATGGCCCGGTAAAGCGCGCATACTGCCCGACACGGTCCTTCAACGTGAAGGGCCGCAGCCATCGGGCAAAGGAGAACAGGTGAAGCGTGGACTAACTGTCGCGGTAGCCGGAGCGGCAATTCTGGCCGCAGGGATTTCCGGGTGTTCGAGCAACAAGCCGACGACAAGCGGAACTGTCAATGGCACGTCGTTTTCGGTCGCTACCGGGGGCAATGCGGCACCGCCGACGGTGACCATCGACGGGAAGAACCAGAACGTATCCGGCCAAACCGTGTGCACGACGGTGAGCGGCCTGACCACCATCGCGATCGGTGGCGCGGCGACCGGCATTTCCGCCGTGCTCGCCAGTGACAACACGGTGAAGTCCGTTGGGCTCGGCAACGTCAACGGCGTGACGCTCGCGTACGCGCAGGGTTCGAGCCAGGGCAACGCCTCGGCGACCAAGAACGGCAACAGCTACAAGATCACCGGTACCGCCACGGGTGTGGACATGGCCAACCCGATGGCACCGGTGAGCAAGCCGTTCGAAATCGATGTGACCTGCTCTTAAGCAGATCTAGACGTTGTGAGCGGACGGTTGCCACCCGTTGGGTGGCAACCGCACCGTGAACTCGGTGTGACCGGGTGAGCTGCTCACCGCGATCGTCCCGTTGTGCGCCCTGACGACCGCGGAGACGATCGCCAGGCCCAGGCCGGTGCTGCCGCCTTTGCGCGAGCGCGAGGAATCGCCGCGGGCGAACCGCTCGAAAACCTCGGTCTGCAGCGCAGCCGGAATGCCGGGACCGTTGTCGATGACCTGAAGCACGGTGTGCGCCGGCTCGGTGCTCAATCGGGTCGTCACGACGGTGCCGACGCCGGTGTGAACGCGCGCATTGGCAAGCAGATTGGTCAGCACCTGTTGCAGGCGTGCCGCATCACCGGTGACGACCACGGGCTCCTCGGGCAGGTCGAGCTCCCACTGATGGTCCGGCCCGGCCACGTGTGCGTCGCTGACTGCATCGACCGCCAACCGCGATAGATCCACGGGTTCACGTTCCAGGGGTCGCCCGGAGTCCAGGCGGGCCAGCAGCAGCAGGTCCTCGACGAGGCGCGTTATCCGCTCCGTCTCGGATGCCACGCGGCCCATCGCGTGCGCCACCGCCTCGCGGTCGTCGCCCATGCGTTGGGTGAGTTCGGTGTAGCCGCGGATCGCGGCGAGCGGCGTGCGCAGTTCGTGACTGGCGTCGGCGACGAACTGGCGCACCCGGGTTTCACTGGCCTGCCGCGCGGACAAGGCATCCGCGATGTGGTCGAGCATCCGGTTCAATGCCGACCCGAGTTGCCCCACCTCGGTGGCCGGGTTCGCGTCGGATTCGGGCACCCGCATCGGAAGTTCGACTTCGCCGCGGGCCAATGGCAGATCGGCGACGTTGCGTGCGGTTTGAGCGACGCGGCGCAGCGGCGCCAGCGCCCGCCTGATGATGACCATGCCGGCGGTCGTCGCGGCAACCAGCGCGATCACCGTGACGATCCCGAGGATGACGAGCATCCGGATCATCGTGGCGTCGACGTTGGACATCGACAGGCCGGTAACGATGACGTCGCCCCCGCTTCGACTCGGCGCGGCGACGACGCGGTATCGACCGAGGCCGTCGAGGTTCAGGGTCACCGGCTTGCGGGTGCTGGCAATGCTTTCCAGCTGCGCCCGCGCGGTTGGTGTCAACGCGGCCCGGTCGCCACTGCTGGTCAGGTAGCCGGCGTTTACGGTCGCGCCGCCACTGACCACCGCCGCCACCATGCCCGCAGGCTGGCCCGGGGCATCGAGGAACCGCGGACCGGGACCCGGTCTCGGAGAGTAGGAGTGCTCGCGGTGCGTTTCGGGGTACATCAGCGCCGAGCGGTAGGAGGTCCCGGCGAGTTGTCCGTCGAGCTGGGTGAGCAAATGGTGCCGCAGCGCCAGCTCGGTCGCAGCGCTGATGCCGACGCAGACGATCGCGAGAACGACGATCTGCCCGACCAGCAGCCGTAGCCGAAGTGACCAGGCCCGCCGAGTCCTAGCGGACTGGCTTGAGGACATAACCCGCGCCGCGCAGCGTATGGATCATGGGCTCTCGACCGTTGTCAATCTTCTTGCGCAGGTAGGAAATATAGAGCTCGACGATGTTGGACCTACCGCCGAAGTCGTAGCTCCATACCCGATCGAGGATCTGGGCCTTGCTGAGCACCCGCTTGGAGTTGCGCATCATGAACCGCAGCAACTCGAACTCCGTGGAGGTCAACGAGATTGGCTCGCCGGCGCGCACCACCTCGTGGCTGTCCTCGTCCAGCACCAAGTCCCCGACCACCAGCTGCGCTCCGCTGTCCACCGTCGTGACTCCGGTGCGCCGCAGCAGTGCCCGCAACCGCAGCACTACCTCTTCGATGCTGAACGGTTTGGTGACATAATCGTCGCCGCCCGCTGTCAACCCGGCGATGCGGTCTTCCACCGCATCCTTAGCCGTCAGTAGCAGCACCGGCAGCTGCGGGCTTTCTTCGCGCAGTTTGTGCAGCACATCGAGCCCACTCATGTCGGGGAGCATCACGTCGAGAACCACCACGTCGGGCCGCTGGGCGCGGGCCGCGGCGATCGCCGACGATCCATCGCCGGCGGTGGAGATGGTCCAGCCCTCGTACCGCAGCGCCATTGACACCATTTCGGCAAGGACCGCCTCGTCGTCCACGACGAGCACATTGATCGGGTTGCCATCGGCGCGGCACATGACAACCCGTTCTACCGAGGCTCGGGACTGCGTCACAGGTTCCAGTATCCGCTTCTGGCTGAGCCGGCGCTATGGCATTCCTTTGCGAATCCTGTGAAACGGGTGGCGCGATCGCGGCGCCGGCGGCCGAAGGGGTTAGTACCAGTACCGCCGGCCGGCGACCGGTCGGCCCACCGACCCGAGGATCCACAACACGGCGCCGATGACGAGCAAGACGACGCCGATGGACCACAAAATGGAAATGTTGAAGAGGAATCCGAGAACTAGTAGGACGATGCCGAGGACGATCATGACGATTTCCTTACGTGAGGGCTGCTAGGCCGATGGGCATTGAACTGGGTTGCGGTACATGGCAATCCTTGACTTTCGGGTTGACTCCCGCGTAATTCAAGGGCCCCGCGATTATCGTCAGTGCGATGTTTCCCGCTGTGACACAACTTGTTGAGTCGCCCCGGAAATAGTCGCGCTGGTAAGCCGCGAAGACTCCGATGAGCAGCCACACCAGGACAATCGCACCGATAGCTCCGCGACCACGCATGGTGACCTCCATTGCGTTTGCGTTCGAGAAAAGGCATTGCCGTGCGTCTAGCGATACCCGTTGGACGTGTGTCTAAACCTGGCCCGTTTGTTCGGCCGCTAGGAATGGTCGGCGAGCCACACCGCGGCCCGCTTCTTCGACGCCCGCGACAGCCACGCGTCCTGGATCAGCTCGGCCAATTCCGTCGTCGTGATCTCCGACAGTCGGCTGACTCGCACCAGGACCGATGGATGCCCGTCGAAATGGCGCGTGGTGAAGAACGGCGACCCGGGATCCTGGACGAGCGCCAGCTTGTCGCTTTCCGACTCGACCCAGAGCATGATCACGTCGGCGTAGCGTTCGCCGCTGGCCGGATCGGTCGCGTCGGGCTGGGGCGTACGGAAAAACACGAACGACTTTCCGCCTACCTGATAAATGGAGTTGCCCTTCGGTCCCTCCAAGCGGTTGACGTGCGGCATCGACGCGGCGATCCGATGGACGTCGCTTACCCGGGCGCGCCGATCGGCCATAGCGGCGACATTACCGCTTCGCACCTGGCGCCCCGCTACCCGCCTTGAACCGTAGCGTGACGAGTGATGTTGCGGTAAACGACGATTCGGTCCGCGTCACTGGTTGAGGGCGTTCATCAGCAGAGCGGTCAATCGCCTCTGCTCGCCGGGAGTAAGGCGGTCGGTCAGCGGCGACCGTCCCAGTTGCGGCCCCAGCCGGGATCCCACCACTGACCCGGGCACCAGTGGTAGGCCGGGAAGGGTGCGAAGGGCGCCGGTTGGGCCTGGGCGACGGCGGCCGCCCCCAAACCAGCAAGCCCAAGGCCGGCGCTCATTGCTACGGTTGATGCAGTAACGCGCAGGATATTTTTCACAGACCGGTTCTACCCCGGTTTCCTGGGACCAAACTGTGTGAATCCGCCTCTCGCGTAACGGATTAACGAGATCCAAGGTCTCGCTATTTGCTGCCGACCGTAGCAGTGATTGCCGCGTCGACGCCCGTTCCGTGGCTGTCGCCGATGTCCAGGCGGCACGTGGCGTAGCTGCGGAACCGACGGCGCTTCGCCGGGCCCGGTCAGCCCGCTCGCCGCTGAGCGGAAACGTAGAGGGTTGGCGGCATCGAGGCCTCGGCGCCCTGCGGAACGCTGCGGCCATAACGGGCCATCAGCTCCGAAAACGTCGCCGTCGTCACGTCCCAGCCGTGTTCGGACAGCCAGCCGTCGACGGCTCTGCGCTCTTCGGGGTACCAGAGGTCGTCGAAGTCCGTGATCTCGGCATTGACCAGCTTGGCGGCCGCGGCCCGCAGGCGCTGCATGTCCTCGCGCTGGCGCCGAACGAGGTCGGGGTCGGTGAATCCCGCGCCGGGCACATTTGAAGCCAGCCAACTCCCCTGCGCGCTCTGCGAATGTATCCGCTCGAACAACAGGTCCTGGGCAGGCGCCGGCAGGTACCGAACCAACCCTTCGGCCGACCAGACCGCCGGTCGCGACGGGTCAAACCCCGCCTCCCGCAAAGCCTTTGGCCAATCCTGGCGCAGATCTATCGGCACGTTCACCAGTTGTGCCGCTGGGTTCGCGCCGTGCTCGCGCAGCGTGTTGGATTTGAACTCGAGCACCTTGGGCTGGTCCAGCTCGTAGACGACCGTGCCGTCGGGCCATGGTAGCCGCCAGGTGCGGGCGTCCAGGCCGGCGGCCAGGATCACCACCTGCCGAATACCGGAGTCGGCCGCACCCAGAAAGAACTCGTCGAAGAACGCCGTCCGCGTGGCCATGAAGTCGATCATCAGCTGTATCCGGTTCCGCACATCCGGTTCCAGTTCGAGCGCCTTGGCCAGCAGCTTGGGGTTCGAGTAGAGGCTCCACATCCCCTCGCCGGCAGCGTCGACGAACACGCGCGCGAACGGGTCCTTGATGAGCGGATTTTCGCTCTCGGTCTCGGCGGCGCGGGCCGCGGCAACGCCCAGCGCGGTGGCCCCCACGCTTTGGGTGATCTCCCAGGAATCGTTGTCGGTACGCGGCATCGCCATTTCCTTCCAAGCCCGAAGTCAGTTAGTTCCACACACTATTGTTCCAGCCGCGGACGCTTCCGGCCGCTCGTCGCCGGTGACCTACGCTTTTTCCCAGACGATTCACATGCAGGGAGAGGAGTGCTGTGATGACGCGCACGCCGCAGGAAGTATTCGCCCACCACGGGAAGGCGCTGGCCGCGGGCGACCTGGACGAGATCGTCGCCGACTACACCGATGATTCCGTGCTGATCACACCGGCGGGCGTCGCGAGCGGTAAGGACGGCATACGTCAGGCCTTCGCCAAGCTGCTCGACGACCTGCCCAGCGCGGCGTGGGACCTGAAAACCCAGATCTTCGCCGGCGATGTGCTGTTCCTCGAGTGGGCCGCCGATTCGGCGATCAACCGGGTTGACGACGGCGTCGACACCTTCGTGTTCCGCGACGGCTCGATCTGGGCGCAGACCGTCAGATACACACCGCACCCCAAGGGCTGACGCCCCGAGTACCCGGCGCGCCCGGGGAGTAGGTTCTCACCACGTGGGCCAGCTAGATCAGACAGTGGACCTGGATGCCGTGGCGGAATGGATGTCGCGGCAGGGGCTGGGCGACGGTCCGCTGGATGACGTTTCCGACGTCACCGGCGGAACGCAGAATGTCATGTTGCGATTCACCCGGGCCGGCCGCCCCTATGTGCTGCGGCGCGGCCCCCGGCATCTGCGTCCGCGCAGCAACAGCGTGATACTGCGGGAAACCAAAGTCCTTGCGGCGCTGGCCGGATCCGACGTACCGCATCCGCACCTGATTGCCACCTGCGACGACCCCACCGTGCTCGGCGACGCCGTCTTCTACCTGATGGAGCCGGTCGACGGCTTCAACGCCGGCGAGGGTCTGCCGCCGCTGCATGCGGGCGATCCCGAAGTGCGATTCCAGATGGGGCTGTCGATGGCCGACGCGCTGGCGAAGCTGGGCGCCGTCGACCATGTCGCCGCGGGGCTGGCCGATTTCGGCAAGCCGGCCGGTTTCCTGGAACGCCAGGTGCCGCGCTGGCTTTCCGAGCTGGACTCCTATCGGGAGTACGAAAACTACCCGGGGCCCGACATTCCGGGAGTCGAGCAGGTTGCGGCCTGGTTGGAGCGGCGCCGGCCGGCGACCTGGACGCCCGGCATCATGCACGGCGACTACCACGCCGCCAACGTCATGTTCTCCCGCACCGGACCCGAGGTCGTTGCCATCGTCGACTGGGAGATGTGCACGATAGGCGACCCGCTGCTGGACCTGGGCTGGCTGCTGGCCACCTGGCGCCAGCCCGACGGGGCCAGCGTGTTCAGCCACGCTCTCGGCGGCCAGGACGGGCTGGCCACCACCGACGACCTGTTCCAGCGGTACGCCGCGAACACCACCCGCGACCTGTCGCAGATCACCTGGTACACGGTGCTGGCCTGCTTCAAGCTCGGCATCGTCATCGAGGGCACGCTGGCCCGGGCCTGCGCGGGCAAGGCCGAGAAAGAGGTCGGCGACCAGCTCCACGCGGCGACGGTGCATCTTTTCGAGCGGGCACTGACGCTTACCTACAACGAGCCCTGACAATTCCTACGACGGCGTCGCGCCCATTGCCGAGACACGTCGGTGGCCGGGCAGATAGCCTGCATGCATGGATGTTGGGGATTCGGTCAGGCGCTCACTCGACCATTGGGAGAGGCGCGAGTGGGACGCAACAATGCTGCACGCTTGCAACGCGGTCGATGCGACCGCGAAGAAGCGCTATCCGCAGCCAGGGGTTGCGACGCGATTCAAAAGCGTAATTCGAGAATCGCTCGACATCTTCGGTCTGATGGCCGCACCCGCGATCGACTTCGAGCACAGCCGCTTCCCCATAGCGGTGAAGTCCGATCTACCCGATGGCCGTCCCGACATCGCCGACGTGTTGTACGGCGTTCACCGGTCAGTCCACGGCCACGAGGATGAGCTGCCCGACGGATTCGAGCTGACTCCCCACGGACCTCGCCCCGCCGAGGTACACATCTGGCGGAACGGGAGGATCCAGCTCCCGGGGGCGGCGGTGATCGGTCTGTTGGCGATCGCCGTGTTCGCACCCGAGAACAAGGGCGAAAAAATACCCGACGGTTACCAGCTCAGCTGGTTCCAGTACGAATTCATCATCTGCCTTTGGTGGGGCTGGCAGGATCACTTTCGCGAAATCATCAGCACCGCCGACATCCCACAACAGACTCTCGACTTCTTCGACTCCTGGGACAACTGGAAACCACGCTGAGAAGCGCACCGTACGCAGCCGATCGCTCCGAGCGTAATTGATTGATATATCATGCAAATCTACTACCGTGGCGCTCATGCCCAAGCAGTGCAGTTCGACTCGTACGGTGGCGTCGACGTCCTCGAGGTGCGCGACGTGCCCCGCCCTGTTCCCGAAGCCGGTGAGGTTCTGGTGGAGGTCAGCGCCTAGCAGCGGTCGACTTCGGGCTCCCCCAGCGATCCCGATAGCGCCCCGTCGCAAGGCGACGCACGGAAGCATCGACCCGCGTAGCGCCGGCTGAGCGGGTGCAAGGGTGGTCGTCGATCTTGATTCGTCGCATTGGACGAATCCGTGCAAGGTTTGCTGGTGTGACGTATAGCAACGCAGCATCGACGGGGTGAACAGCGAACGACGCAGCGACGAATAGCGGCGGCCACGCCGAAGGCTTCAGAAGCCCCGGCTAGTGGCGACATCTGCACCGTCGACCTTGACGGTGTACGTGTTCGGCCGAAGACCGCCGAACAATTGCGGGCGGACCTTCTCGATCTCGACCATGTGTTCGCCGTGCGAGACCGTCCACACCTTCGTCGTTCTCAGATCGAACGACGTTCCAAGCTGCGACAGACTTGCCAGCGTCGTCTTCTTGCCGTCGATGACGAGATTCGCCAGACCGAAGAACGGATCCCGATGAAATTGCGCCAAGCTCTCGCCGACTTTGAATGTGATCTTCATGGCACCTAGGCTACGGCCGGCCTCTAAATCCTCAAAGGAACGCGTCGGACCCGTTGTGCAAGCGGGACGCATTATGTGCTTGCTTGTCGCATTCCACTCGTTCGTCCGACGCGTTCCACGAGGCCCGCATTTCGCGCATTAGTGCAACGCCAGAGCGTGTTTCGTGGGGTCGTGCCCAATTCTGAGCGCATTCGCGGCACTCCACAGCGTTACACATTGCGGGTGCGTCGAAGCATACGCAGCAGTGAGAATTGTTGCGGGATACCAGTATTGGCGCGGGATATCCCGTGACCAGCGCTTTATAGCGAAGTATAATTGAAGTATCATCCGAAATGCGCTGGCCCCACCACAATTGGAGAGATTCAATGATCTATGCACTTGTCGCCGCGCTTGTCGCCACCCACTGTTCATTGCGTTCGCGATCGTCGCTGCCGTGAAGAGCGTGACCCGATGAACGAATGCACCTGCTTGACTCAACACGACGCGTCGCTGCCGCACTATGTGCAATGCGTCGACAGCCCGCGGACGCTCGGGCCCGCCGCCGCGGCGGCGCGGACGGGTCCCACGCCGAAGCCACGGTGCGCGCCACACGGATCATCTACCGGCGTTCTGCAGGGTCAGCGATTCCGCGTGAAAACGCCAACGCACCATGGCTTTCGGATAACCTCTTGCGACCCCGGCCAAGCTATCGGCATGATGCCGATTGGGGGGCGCCGGCGGGGCGAGCTGAGCACTGCGTCTCGGGGCGTGCGTCGTGTCCGTTGTCAGTTGGGCGGTGGGCATGGTGCGTTGGTGCCCAGGCCGCCGGACAACAAACTCTCACAGCCGCCGACCCCCTACCCGGCGACCTCGCCCAAGCCATCGCCGCAATCAACCCACCCGCAGGAGTGCACTAAATTGAGCCAACTCGGGCTTGACTGTCCCGGCCACGAAAACCAACGACATAAGCATTTCTCAGCCGTCGCACGTCTGCGGAAGCTAGCGCGCCGTCGGACTCAGCGCCTCTCGCCATTGCCGCCGCTCGTTCATCATCAAAAGGTCATAGGCCGCGAGCCATGAGCGTCTTTCGTAGTCGCGGGGCATGCCGAACGACACGATCCATGGAGGGGATGACGGTTCGCTGATCTCGAAGAGACTGCCCGTGCTCAGTTTTGGCCACTTGATGTGGTAGCCGTCGCGGGGGAATTCGAAAACTGTCACCTGCTCGCCAGCACTGACGCGCTCCTTGAGATCAGGGATTTGCAGTCGCTGCGCCAGCCACCCGGCATGCATCAGTTTTTGTTTACTGAGCAGCGTGCAGCGAACCGTACGGTCGGTAAGTTCCAGTCGCGCTAACGGACGCTCAATCAGGTCGCCGATAGAGAAGGGATTGAGACTGGCGAAAACCCCCAACCAGGGACGGCGACGCAACAGAAAGAGGTTCGTTTGTGGGGGTGACGTTGTCTTCAAAAACTCACGATCTATTCCCATGGCGTGCTCTCTCCAGATAGGTGACGCGTCGTAGGTTAGTGGTGGGTTTGCTGTGTGCCCGACCCAGCTGTGCGATAAGGCTATCGTTCCGCGCCAGGTAGGCCCTAGTTCTCTGTCTGTGAAATGGTACGGCAGCTTACGGTATGCCTGTGATACAGGCTGCGGCGATGCCGGTCACCGATCAACAACGTGCGGAGTTGGAGCGGACGGCGTCGTCGACGTCGTTGCCGCATCGGCAAGTGGTTCAGGCGCCAATTGTGGGCATGTGCTGGAATGACCAACGAGGAGATCGCACGATGGTGTGAGGTGGATTCGATGCTATGCGGCGCTGGCGTTCTCGGTTTACTGAAAGGGTGTGGCCGGGGTCGGCAGAATCGCGAAGGGGCACGGCCGTAAGCCGGGTCTGCCGCCGGGCACGGTCGAAGCGGTGTTGGGCGTGACGTACAAAGAACGCCCAGCGCACGGGTCCACGTCCTATTCGGTTTTCCAGGCGATGCGCTTTGAACCGTCTGGTAGTCGCCACTCCACGTGATAGCGGACGCCCACCTTGGTCTCTCGTCGTCGAATCGACACGGTTGCCTCTCACGTCAAAATGATCGCCACGCGCCTTAGCGCACTGTGGCTGTGCCGCCGCATGTTTGACTCCGAGCAGCGGATTTGGGTTTGGTCGTTCTCGAAACATGTGCGACTCTTCGCGAATTACCTTGCAATACAACCGATCTCGCGTCCCTGCGATGCCGGACCGTTACGACGGATTCTCGCTGATTCCGGCTTATATTGGATGAATAAAAGATGACTTAAGACCGCGCGCTAGCGACGGCCCCCGCCATTGCCGTCGTAGTCGGGTGGGCCCGTCGTGATGGGAATGCCGAGGGCGGTGAGGAGCGCGGCGGCCGCCTGTTCCCCACCTGGGTCGATGTTGAGTGACGTGCCGTCTCGCCGGATGATCTCGACCGTCAGTGGGTAATTGGGCAGATCGATGAACATGCGGCCAAACTGTGTACGGGACTCGATTGACTGTGCGTCCTGATGCGGCCGGATGTAGGCCTGCTGGATGTCCTTCCGGAGCACGAGTGGCTTGCCGTCGATGAAGATGCCGCTGTCATCGGCGGTGGCCTCCACCCACCTGGGTGGCCGCAGCTTGTACCGATACCCCAGCCAGACCAACACCGCCACCGCGACGAGCATGCCGCCGAGGAGCCCCTTGGCCAGGAATAGGAGCAACACGCAGCCTCCGGCAGCGCTCAGAAACAACATCCACGCCGCGATGCCAGACAAGCCCGTACGCAGGACGCTCACCTGCCCTCGAAACATCCCCCGATGCTAGCGGTGCGCTGCGGCAGAAGATGACGCCGCGCCCGTTGGGGCGTCCGCAGCAGAACATCCACTCGCCTGCCGGAATTGAAAGCAGGCACCGCCGCACGCATTTACTCACGGGCAGCACGAAAATTACCGGCAACGCATCCACGCCGTCGTTCGCTGACGCGGCCGAATGCGTCGTCCCGACCGGACCGACCGGTTCATGTCCTTGAGCGATGAATTCACGGTGTGGATTCCCCAATCCGCCGAGGGTTTCGGGGTGGAACCCTACCCCTACCTCACACGAGACCTCATCCCCGGCGTAACCAAATATGCGGCAGGAAACCAGCTCCGCGAGTCAAACTTCGCGTCGAACCTGCCGGAACTATGGATCAACCCGTGGGCAACAAACCCTCTGCCCCAACTAGAGCCGTTCGCAACAGTCGCCATGGACGACGACCGCGACTTCGTTCGTAAAGACGCCTCGCGCACAGCCACGGATATCTTCAGCCTGCCACCGGAGTGGCCCAACAATAACTGACCTTTGAGGCAGCCCCTTCAGATCCCGTAGTAGGCGCGTACAAGCTGGGCCACAACGCCTCCCGCCGCGCCGACCCCGATCTTGCCCACCGTCTGCGCCCCCTCCAGGGTGAACCTGTCACAGATTCCGCGCGACCCGGAAGCACTGCGAAATGCGAAAGCCGTCGTACTGCAGCTGTGTTCGGCATCACGATCGCGCGATGTCCGCCGCGATATGGTCGCTCACCGCGGCAATCCCGCTCCGTTGTATCTGCATCGCATCAATGAATTCGCGACCAGTCGCTGGGATGTCGAGGCACCCGCGCAGAACAGCGACAGCCTCCCTCGAGGCTCGTTCGCGACCGCAAGACCAGCTACGGCGGTTTCGATTACTTCATCCATATGCGCGACGCGATTTCATTTTCATGCCCTTACCAGTTGGCTGTACTGGACGGCGGTCTTAGCCTCCGACGATTTTGACTGCGCAGGGCTTCCATAGCGAAATTTCCCGGTCGACCGTCCATGTGGCGACGGTTGAACCCTTTTTAGTCGACTCGGTCAGAGTAACCTTCGCGGACTCGCCTTGGATTGTGATGTCATCGATCGATTTGATTGTTTCGTCATCGTCTTTCAAGCTGTTCCACTGGTCATCGGGGATTTGCATAATGCCACGCGCCAATTCGCTGCATACGGAGAAGGCGACCTCCTTCCGATTGCCCTTCTTAACCAGCTCGTAGTAACGCTCGATTGCAGAGCGGATTTCAGCTTTATCTGCGGCCTGGCGCTTCTTGGCCTCCGTCGCAGAATCCGCGGCGGGGAACTTGCACACCTTCCACGACTCGCCGACGTTTCGCAATCCGATCGTCAGTCGTTCAGCGCCGACATCCGCGCCGTTTCCCCCAGTATTGTGTCCGGTGTATGTGACCATGGCTCGGTCACCAGATACCTTCACGTCCTCGAACTGATCCACGGTAAAACGACCTGTTTCCTCGACCGATGCTTTGTGTTTCGCGGCGAATTGCGCATCTGTCGTCGTACCGTACCGGTTCTTGATTATCTCTTCGCACACAACGGTTTTGGTCTTGGCGAGATCGCCGCCTTGCACATAGTCGTAAAACTGGCCTACCACCGTGCGTATTTTGTCGGCAGCGTTTGGTTGGCCCTTCGCGGGTCTTAGGAGGAGTAGAGCGCCGACCGCGATCGATGCCACGACCAGGACTACTGCCGCGGCGATGATCGCATTGAGTCCTTTGCGACGGCGGGGCGGCCCGGCACGCTCGGTCGCGGACCCTGTATGAGGCTCCGACATGGCTTTGTCCTTTCCGACGATTCGTTGTTGTCAGGCGTAACGCTGGTCGCAGTCCGCTCTTCCGCTGATCACGCCGAGTCGCATCGCTTCGACCCGGATGAACCCGCCGACTACGGTGACACCGTTGACATCGCTGGCAACAAGCCCGTCGGTCAGCAGACCGTTGATCGCCTTGTCCAGATCCCCTGGTGATAGCACGATGGGCCCAGTCGCAACGGCGAGATCACGCGTCCACGCACCTGCATAGCAAACGGACCGAAGCGCAACATTCCGACCGGTGAGGGGCGTGCCTGCGCTGTTGATGGCGGCCAGAGCAAATCTCGACGCGACCAGAATGAACGCGTTGAAGTCACCCACGGCGGGGCCGCTCAGCCGCCCGACCTTCTTCTTGTTTGCCGTCGCGCGATCACTAAGGCCCGAAATGTCGATCGTCATGGTGTTGGTCGATGGACAATACGAAACCGGCGCGGTGGGCTTGACGTCGGCGCATGCGGCCACTGCCGCCGAATATTCGATCTTCGGTGCCGATGGCACCTTGAAGAAGTTCTTCATCGACTCGATGTTGAGGTTGACGGAATCCTCGGTCACGGCGATGTCGCCCGTTGCGTATTCGCTTTGACTGAACTGCGGCAGGCCGCTTCGCCGTTCCCGGATTTCTTGTTCGGTGATCTTCGTGCAGGCATCTGGATCGCCAGAGAACCCCATCTGGAAGGCAGACACACGATCGAAAGCGGACCCGTGCTCGCCCGTCTCAGTCTTAACTGACATATTGCTGCTAAAAACCGGGTCCCTGGTGGCCTCGATGGTGGCCAGTGCGTTGTCCAGACCCGAGGACGTATTGAGGGTGAAATGTGCGGACTTTCCCTCGGCAACATGACGCAGGAAAACGCCCGCAAAGCAATCCGCCTGCTGCTCCCTGACTATTGTCGGCGTCGTTGAGTTGACGATCTTCGACACAAACTGGATTGCGTGGCCGTACTCGTGTGCCAGAACGACGAGGGGCGCGAGGGTTCCGTACGCCTTGATCAGATCAGGTAGCAGCCCGCCGCGATCCCATCCCACGGAATGATCACGGGAGCAGTACTGCGCGTTGTAC
The DNA here is from genome assembly GCA_963703795.1 of uncultured Actinomycetota bacterium. Classification (GTDB taxonomy): domain Bacteria; phylum Actinomycetota; class Actinomycetes; order Mycobacteriales; family Mycobacteriaceae; genus Mycobacterium. Next base: position 463,254 of record CAVPFT010000019.1, read on the forward strand.
AAGTGGAGGACCGGGCCGCATTGTACGAGGTCGGCTGGAGAGTTCTGTCCGGAGTCCCAGGACACCAATCGGCCGACTGCAACAAAAGGCCCGTGAAACACCGGGGGGTATGTGTCGCGCCAAAATTCTTCGATGTCAGCGACGGCGTTGACCGCCAGTTTGTCGACGACGTCGTTCGCAGCATTCTCAACCGTGCGCACGGCATCAGGAACGCCGCCACGCGGACCGGTGGGGCCGTCGGTGACCGGCAAGCCGGCGATAGTCGCCGTCTGCTCGGTCTGTGGATGCGGTTGGGGTGACCCTGAGCAGGCTACGGATGCAGCCGTCAGCGCGGCGGATACCACAATCGCCGCAAGGACTTTGCCTCTGTTCATAGGACGGCTCACCGTCGGCGTCACTTCAAAGTCCGCGCGAGGGGACTGATGGCGCAAACCTTCCAGGCATCGTCCTCGCGGCTGAGACCGAACGCGACCGACAAGATCGCGTTCGGGCCGGTAGTGGTGACCTTGGCCTTCCCCGATGCGCCATTCACCTCGATTTCGTCGAACGACGCAATCGACTGCCCGATCAATCCAGCCACGGTGTCGAACTCGGCGGCATCGAGACCTTGTTGTTCTCGGCACAAAAGGAGTTTTGCAGCCGGCAAATCCTGAGCTCCGACCGCGGTGTAGAAGTTCACGATCGAAGACTGAATCGCGCTCGTCGATTTGGCTTGCTCTCGTTTGAACCTAGTCTCGGGGTCGTCGGTGGGCAACGTGCACACCTTCCAGCTCCCGTCCTCCAACACCAGACTGGCCGTCTTCCGCTCCATTCCGACGTCGTCGGCCGTGCCGCCCTCTCGATGGCCAGAGACCGTTATATCGGCGTTGTTGCCCGAAATCTTCACTTCGTCGTACCAGTCCACGACATACCACCCGACCTCGGCTACCGTTTCCCGGGCGGAGCTCGAGAAGGCCGAGTCAGTGACATTCGCGAACGACGCTTGTCGCGTTTTCGAGCACACAGCGTTCTTGAAGAGGTTGAATTCTCCCTTCTGTGCGGATTCGGTGAACGCATCGAACGACTGCCGGATCTCGGTTTCCGGGGAATGGCCCGCCGGAACGACCTTGTCGCCGCCGCAGGCAGTAAGCGGGCTCATCCCAAATGCGACCAATGCGGCGGAAATGGTTATTCGGCAACGCCGGCCGCGTACGCCGGGAAGCGGAGGATGCGGCGATTTTCGGGGCATCGGCTCCCTTTCTCTGGACACGAGCAAAAAATCGAATTGTCGAAAATTTCACGACTCGCGACTGCTGGGAAACTGGCCGATGAAATAAATGGGGATCCGGCGACCATTCCGGCGGTGCCCATGATCCAATGTCTATTGCCGCCCACGTCAGCGTCGTCACTCCAATCCCCCGAGTCGTCGAACAAATGAAGGCATCCATATCTTGCCTTTCGGTATGGCGACCGACCGAAGCGTTCTTTGCATGATGCTAGCCCAAATATTTCGCACCGACCAGACATAATACTTCCAGCCCTCGACAGCCAACATTCGCACATCCATCCGCGACCTCGCCGCAACCCGGTCCGGTCACGCCGCCGTCGGCGGCCAACCACGACTGAATCCACCTCAGAACCACCAATCCGATCGACCCGACCTTCGCCACCGTGCGATTGCGCACCAAATCACGAAAGGACCGGGATCCCGCGCCTTGAAAAGTATTCGTCGACACGCCGGACGGCCGACGGAAACGCATCAGCGTCTATGCCTCGACCTGGGAAGACGCGGACGCAGAACGCACTCGCCTAAAGGATCTGCAACGCAAAGGAATTCGCGTTGACAGCACGACATCCACTGTCGAGCAATACATGCGGTTCCCTCGTATGAGCTGTTGGTGCGCTTGCATGTCCTACCGGGACTGGGCAAACGGAGGCTGCGTGCGCTACAAGCACAAAACATTCGCGCGTGGCTAAACGGATTGCGGACAACCTGTCAGTGCTGTGCACAGGGGAAGGACGCCGAGCGGGCGAGGAAGGGCAAGGCGCGATGCTGCGGGAAAAAACCTGCCGAGTGCTGCGGGTCCGGTCGCGGGTACCGGCACCTTGCGTTATCTGCTCCGACTTGTGCGTGCAGCACTGCACGACGCCGTCGAGGAGGAACTGCTGGCTCGAAATGTTGCCCGACAGGTCAAGATGCCGGCGGGCTCGATTCGCAAGGCACGCCCACCGCTTTTTCACACCCGGCGATTCTGTGCTGACGGTCTGATGTGTCAAGGGTGGCGAAGCCATGACGTGTGACGTCGAAGACGCCCTTCACTCAACTGACCGGGAAGTCAGACACTGCCCAATGAGGTGGCTGGGGTCTTCGAGGCGGGGGTGACAGGGGGCGCGTGATGTTGTGGAGCTGCAACCTGGGTTTCGTCAAGTAGTTTGGCCCCGGCGTTCTGCAGCGGTTCTGGCCCCACCTGGCGGATTTATCGGGGTCGATTCGGCAGATGGTGGCTTCGTCGGATACTGAGGTCCATGGCGACCATTCGCGATCTCGCCACTCGGGAGCGCTCTGAACTAGCGGACATGCTCAGCGAGTTGACGCCGCCACAATGGAGCTGTCCGTTCTCATTGGATCTGAGGCAAGTCGGCGTCTGTCGGCCGGGAACTACTGGTTGCTCAGCGCGGCGGTCGTCGTTGCGAGCGACGGTTTGAACCGTCGGCCGGGTAGCGCACCGATGCCCACGGCGGCGGCGGTGTAGCAAAGGCCGGCGATCACCGTGCAGGCTGCTGTGAGGCCGGCGAGGAATGAATGTTGTGCGGCGGCTAGGAGCGTGGGGTTGTTGGTGGCGATCCCAAAGGCGACCTGCACCGAGTCGGCGGCTTCACTGGCTTTCCCGGTTGCAGCGAATGCACTGTCGGCGAGGTGAGCACCGAAGAAAGATGAGAACAAGGATCCGATGACCGCGACACCGAGTGTCGAGCCCAACTCGCGGGTGGCGTCGTTGACTGCCGAGCCGATGCCGGCCCGAGCCGGAGGCAGCACGAGCATGATGGATTCCGTTGCGGGCGTGGAGACTAACCCGATGCCGAGTCCCATGAGCAGCATCTGCGGGACGATGGTGGTCCAATAGAGGGTGTCGGTGTCGATGCTGCCGGCGATCCAGGCCATGGCGGTGCCGAAGGAGGCAAGTCCGCTGACCACCACGGCGCGGGTGCCGATGCGCGGTGCCAGCAGCCCACCGACTACGGAGCCGACGGCGATCGAAAGCGCGACGGGCAGGATGCGGGCGCCGGTCGCGAGCGGGCTGAACCCGCGTAAAACCTGGAAGTACTGGGTGATGAGGAAGATGAACCCCGACAGCGAGAAGAAGGTGACGGTCACCGCTGCGCTGGCGGCGCTGAACCGGCGATCGGTGAAGAGTCTGATGTCAAGCATGGGATGTTCGGCCGCCTGCTCGATCATCACGAACGCCATTGCCAGGGCTGCGGTGGCCACGAAACCGAACACCGTCGCTTGGCTGTGCCAGCCCCGGGCGGGGGCCTCAATGATGGTGTAGACGAGGACCCCGAGCAGGGCGATCGAGGTGGTCAGGCCCCGGATGTCCAGTGCGGGCACGCCGGGGTCACGTGATTCCGGCACCAGGAGGTACGTGAGCACCGCCGCCAGCAGGGCCAGTGGTACGAGTGCCCAGAACACGCTGCTCCACGAGAAGTGTTCGAGCAGAAGGCCGCCGGTGACCGGCCCGGCCGCTACGCCGACGCCAACCACGGCGCCCCATCCTCCGAGCGCGATCGCGCGTTGACGGCGATCGGAGAAGGTGTTGGTGATGATCGACAGCGTGGTGGGGAAGATCAGTGCGGCGAACACGCCCATGTTGAACCTCGCTGCGACCAGCGCGCCGGTGCTGGTGGCCAGGGCGCCGATCCCGCTTGTGGCCGCGAACCCGAGCAGCCCGATCAGCAGGGCGGGGCGCCGCCCATAGCGGTCCGACAGGCTGCCTGCCGCCAGGACGAGCGCGGCGAAGGTGAGGTTGTAGCCGTCGACGACCCACTGCAGGCCACGGGTGTCGGCGTGGAGTTCGGTTGCGATGCTGGGCAAGGCAACATTGACGATCGTGACGTCGAGGTTGATGGCCAGGACCGCGACGTAGACAGCGGCCAGGACCCCCGCCTTACGGTTCATGGTGTCGCACCGAGAGTGCCTGTCGCAGCAGCGGTTCCGACGGCGATCCATTCTCCGAGCCGATGCCGGGAGCGCACGTGCTCGCCGTCGACATGGACCCAACCTCGCATGGTGCGTCCCCTCGTCTGTATTGGCTGCGTGGCGGTGGTTCTCACAAGCTGTCCGCCGTGTGCGGGATCGACGCGGACCATCAGGCCGCCGTCCGCACGGTCGGCGACGAGGAACGCCCGGGCACCGAACATCGTCTGTTCGCGCACTACCAGGTTGTCGGCGAACATGTCCCGCACGCGGGCCGCGAGCCGCGGATCGTAGTCCACTACGGACCCGACGGGCCGTGCCAGCGGCGGATCGCTGCTGCGAACTGCTCGGGAGCGTCGGAGGGGA
>CAVPFT010000020.1:0-109591 GCA_963703795.1 uncultured Actinomycetota bacterium
ATGAAGCTCCATCATCGGCCGTCGGCCTCGAGCGAGCGCCAGCAGCCAAACCTTTTGACGCGGGGTGGCACCGCGCGGTTACCGAGCCGATCCAGCCGGGTCTGCTCGCCGGTACCCAGCAGATCGATGGATGACAGCCGCCGGGTCGGGTCGGCAGTGAGCGCCGCCAACACCCGCTCGAATCGCTCGATCAGCACCGCGATGCTGTCCGCGTCGAACACATCGGTGCGATATTCCACCGCCCCGCCGATCCCGGCGGGCCACCCGCCGCGGTGAAGCGTTCGGCCAAAGAAAACGTCAAATCCATACGGGCGGTGTGGGTATCCGCCGGTATCGGGGTGGCCTGCAGATCACCCAAAGCCAGCGTCGCGGGCTGGTTGTTCTGCCAGGTGAACGCCACCTGGAACAGGGGGTGATGGGCCAGGCTTCGGGCTGGGTTCAGCCGCTCCACCAGGACTTCGAAAGGCAGATCTTGGTGCTCGTAAGCGGCGAGGCCGCGCTGGCGGACCTGGCTCAACAGTTCGGCGACGGTGGGGTCCCCAACCATCTCGACTCGCAACACCAACGTGTTGACGAAAAATCCGATCAGCTCATCGAGCGCGGGATCGACGCGCCCCGCGATCGGAAATCCCACCGCCACATCGCTGCTGGCGCTGAGCTTCGACAGCAGCACTGCCAAGGCAGCCTGGATCACCATGAAACTGGTCGCGTTGTGCTCGCGGGCCACCCGACGAACCTGTTGCTGCAGTTCGGCGCCCCAGTCGATGGCCACCTGTGCGCCTTGATGATCGGCGACTAGAGGGTAGGGCCGATCGGTGGGAAGCTGCAGTTGCTGCGGCAGCCCGGCCAGGGCGTCCTGCCAGTAGGCCAGCTGCGCGGCGATGCGGCTGTCAGGATCCTGCAGTTCACCGAGCTGGGCGCGCTGCCACAGCGTGTAGTCGACGTACTGCACCGGCAGCGGCGCCCACTCGGGAGGTTGCCCGGCGCACCGGCTGGCATAGGCCACTCCCAGATCCGCCACCAGCGGGCCGATCGACCCGCCGTCGGCGGCGATGTGGTGCACCACGGCCACCAGCAGGTGCTCGTCCTCGGCGAGGCGGAAAAGTGTTGCCCGCAAGGGGATCTCGGTGGCCAGATCAAAGGTGTGGCGCACCGCATCGCCCGCAGCCTGATCCAGCTGGGCCGACGACCAGCCAGTCGCGTCGACAAGGTCCAACCCGATGTCTGCCTGTTCGAAGGGAATGACCACCTGCTGCGGTGTCCCGTCGGACGCAACGAACAGCGTGCGCAGGCTCTCCTGGCGGCCGACCACATCGGCCAGCGCCGCACCGAACGCGTCAACGTCGAGGCGCCCGCCCAACCGCAACGCGGTGGCCAGGTTGTACATCGGTGAGGGCCCGTGCAATTGGTCGACGAACCACAACCGGTTCTGGGCATACGACAGTGGCACGACCGCGGGCCGCTCGACCCGCGTCAGCCGCGCGAGCCGGCTCGGATCCCCAGCACCGAGGCGAGACGCCAACTGGGCAACCGTGGGGGCCTCGAACACCATGCGTACCGCAAAATCGGAATCGAAAGAATTGTTGATCGCGGTGGTCAGGCGCATCGCCGACAGGGAATCCCCGCCCATGTCGAAAAATGAGTCGTCGACCCCGACCCGGTCGACCCCAAGGACCTCGGCGTAGATACCGGCCAGGATCTCCTCGACTGCGCTGCCCGGGGCGCGCTGCTCGCCGGCCGTGTATTCGGGCGCAGGCAGGGCGCGGGCATCGAGCTTGCCGTTGACCGTCACCGGCAACGCGTCGATCACCACTACCGCCGCGGGGACCATATAACGGGGCAGCCGCTCGGCCAGCTGGGTGCGGATCTCGACCGGATCCACGGTCCCGGTGACATAGCCGACCAGACGCTTGTCACCGGGGCGGTCCTCGCGGGCGATCACCGCCGCGTGCTCCACCCCGTCCAGGTCGGCCAACGCAGATTGGACCTCGCCGAGCTCGATGCGATAGCCACGAATCTTGACCTGGTCGTCGGCGCGGCCCAGGTACCGCAGCTGCCCGTCGGGGCCCCAGCAGACCAGGTCCCCGGTGCGATACATCCGCTGTCCTGGCTCCCCGAACGGGCACGCCAAAAACCGCGACGCCGTCAGGCCCGCCCGGCGCAGGTAGCCGACCCCGACACCGGCGCCGGCCACATACAGCTCACCGACCACCCCGGCCGGCGCCGGACGCAGCCACCCGTCCAACACAAACGCCGCAGCCCGCGTCACCGGCGACCCGATCGGCGGCGCCCCTGACCCCGCCGCCAATGGGGCACTCTTCAACATCCACATCGTCGTCTCGGTTGGCCCGTAGACATTGACCATCACCCGACCCGGCGCCCACCGATCCACCACCTCGATCGGGCAGGCCTCGGCACCGATCACCAACGCCGCCGACTCCAGTCCCTGCGGCGACAACGCCGCCACCGCCGACGGGGTCTGGGTCAACACCGTGACCTTCTCCGCAACCAGCAAGGCGTGGAACTCTTCCGGCGAACGCGCCACCACCTCGGGCACGATGACCAGCCGCCCGCCGTGCAGCAAGGCACCCCAGATCTCCCACACCGAGAAGTCGAACGCCAACGAGTGGAACTGCGACCACACCTGTTCCGGTGTCAGCGGCACGCCGGCCCGAAGCGCGTCGAACAACTGGGCGACGTTGTCGTGGGTCACCGTCACACCCTTGGGCACCCCGGTGGTGCCCGAGGTGTAGATGACATGCGCGATGTCGTCGGGTGCGGGTCCGGGCAATCCGGTGCTGGGCTGAGCACCGATGCGAGGATCGTCCGCGTCGATGACGGGCAGGCCATGCCCGTCCAGCTGCGGCCGCAGGTCCTTCGTGGTGAGCACGGCGATCGCCGTGGCATCACGAAGGAGGAACTCGATTCGCGCCGCCGGCATCGCGGGATCGATCGGCAGATACGCCGCCCCGGATTTGAGCACCGCCAGGAGCGCGACGATCGCCTCCGGCGAGCGCGGAAACAGCAGCGCCACATACTGTCCCGGGCCGGCTCCGTGGTCCACCAGCAGGTGCGCCAACCGGTTGGCGGCCTCGTCGAGTTCCCGGTAGGTCATCGTGCGGGCCCCGAAGGTCACCGCACCCGCCTCCGGAGTGCGGGCCACCTGCTCGGCGAACAACCCCGGAATCGACACCGGTGTGGCGGGCTGCGTCAACGCCGCGCGGTTGCCGATCTCGTCCAGGCGGGCGCGCTCACCGGCGTCAAGCAGATCCACCAACGACAACGGCAGCCCAGGATCGGTGCTCATCGCGACCAACACCCGCTGCAACCGCCCGATGAGCGCGGTAATGGTGTCCTCGTCGAACACATCGGTGTCGTATTCGACGCGCAGACCCAGCTCGGAACCTGGCTGGGCCTGCACCGTCAGCGGGTAATGGTTGTTTTCGCGGCCGGTGACCTCGCTGATGGACAATTCCTGGTCGCCCGACACCGTCGCGGCGTCGATCGGGTAGTTCTCGTACACGAACAAGGTGTCAAACAATTGCTCGTGGCCGGCGGCGCGGTGGATCTCGTTGAGCGCCAGGTGCTGATGCTCCAGGGTGTCGTTGTAGGCGCTTTGCAGCTGGCCGATCAGGTCCCTGGTGCTGGTTGTCGGCGTGAAGGTCGCCCGCACCGGCACCGTGTTGATGAACAGCCCGACCATCGATTCCGCGCCGGCCAGCTCGGTTGGCCTACTCGAAACCGCGGTGCCGAAGGCGACGTCATGCTGTCCGGTCAGCCAGCACAGCAGCTGCGCGAAGGCGCCCTGCAGCACCGTGCTGACGGTGGTGCGCTGCGAGCGCGCCAGCTCGCCCAGCGCTCGCGTCGTCCGCTCCGGCACCCGAAACGACTCCACGACTCGGGGCCCCAGCCCTATCCGGTCCGGCCGGCCGACCAGGGTCGGAGATTCAAACCCGGCGAGCAGCTCACGCCACGCCGCCTGCGCCGCCACCCGGTCGCGACCGGTCAGCCAAGTGACAAAGCTGCGGTAGGGGGCGGGCGCAGGCAGTCGCTGCCCGTAATAACTGGCGAATATTTCGCCGAGCAGGATCGGCAGCGACCAGCCATCCATCACGATGTGGTGGTTGGTCACCACCAACCGGTGCCGATCTGGTGCGGCGTGGATCAAGGCGACCCGGAAGGCCGGTTCGTCAGCCAGCTCACGGACCGCGGCGCGTTCGGCAGCGCAGAATTGCTGGACCTGCTCGTCCAAGTCGATGCTGTCGGCGGCCAGCTCGATGTACTGCCACACCGGCGCGGCATCGGCCGGGATGATCTGGACCGGATCACCGAACTTTTGAGAGATACGCGCCGCCAGATGTGGATGGCGGATGATCACCGCGTGCACTGCGTCGCGCAGCCGGTGCGGGTCAAGCGGGCCGGTCAAGGTGATACCCAGCTGCACCGCGTATACGTCGTCGCTCGCCTGCGCGGTACTGGCATGGAAGAGCAGACCCTGTTGGAGCGGGGTCAGCGGTAGTACGTCAGCGATCCGCATATTGCCGCTGAAGTTCGTCGATCTGCCGCTGGTTGAGAGAGACGGCGATATCGGAGGGCGTCAGCCCGCCTCCACCGCCCTGCACATGTGCGCAAATGCCGGCCAGGGCCTCAACCCACAACCGGCTCAGTCGGCTGACCTGGGCGTGATCCAGCGCCGAGGGCGCCCACGTCCAGTTGGCATGCACCTGCGGGCCGGTGTCGGTGTCGACCGTGACGGCATTGAGCTCCACGGTGTGCGCCAACGGCGTGGGCACCGCAACGGCGGCACCCGTGACCGACACGTTGTCCTGGCTGATCCGCCACAATCCGTCGGACCAAGCGGCCGGAGCAGCACCCACCCGCCCCAGGTAATTGAACCCGATCGATGGATCCGGCTCGGCCAGGTCGACATCGGGGTTCAAATACCGCAGCAAACCGTAGGTCAAGCCGTCGCCAAGGGTGAGAAGCTGCTCCTTGGCGTTCTTGATCGCCTTCCCCAGCACCGCATCCCCGGCTGTCACCTGCGCCCAGCGCAGTCCACCGACGGGCCCCCCGACGTTCAGAGACACCGGGTATTTGGCGGTGAACCAGCCGACCGTGCGCGAGAGGTCCACATCGCGACCCAGCTCTTCGGCGCGGCCGTGCCCCTCCACGTCGATGCCGATCTGGGCGGCGCCGGAACCCAGGAATTCCGCAATCGCCAACGCGTACGCGATCAATAAAATGTCTTGCACCCCAGCATGAAACGCCGCAGGCACCTCACCGAGTAGCAGCCGGGTGGTCTCCTCATCCAGCGACACCGACAACTGCCCGGCGCTGGCATAGGTATCCGCCGCCGGTTGCACCGCCGGCAGTGCGGCCGGGGTGGCCGCCACGTTCCGCCACATGTCCGCCTGCTCCACGACTTCTGGGCGACGCGAATACTCACCGAGCAGCGAGGCCCACCGCGCAAACGACGTGCCCGTCGCCGGTAATGCCACGGGTTGCCCGTTGTGGTGTTGCGCCCAGGCGATGTTGAGGTCTTCCAACAGAATTCGCCAGGACACCCCGTCGATGGCCAAATGGTGGATGATCACGACCAACTGGCCCGTGCAGGCAACCCACAGTGCGCTGAGCATGACTCCGGCGGCCGGGTTCAGTCGCGAGCGCGCGTCCGTCAGCGCCTGATCAGACAACGCATCGACGGTGCGCAGGCAGTCACCGGCGTCGACGGCACCCGGTTCGGGCACCTGTAACGACCACTCCCCCGCGTCGTCCTGGTCGACCCGCAGCCTCAACATGCCGTGCCGGTCCAGCAGCGCCTGCAACACGACCACGACGTCGGCTTCGGTCGCCCCCGCGGGAGCCTGCGCCACCAGCGTCTGGTTGAACTGGTCGACCGGGCCCGGTACGCCCTGCAGCCAGTGCATGATCGGGGTGGCCAGTACCGGCCCGATGCCCTCATCGACCACGTCGTCCGCACCGTCGGCCACCCTGGCAACCAGGGCCAGCCGAGCCACGGTCTGCTCCACGAAGATGTCGCGCGGTTTACAGATGACGCCGGCGGCACGGGCCCGCGCCACCACCTGCATCGACAAAATGCTGTCCCCACCTAGATCGAAGAATGAGTCGTCCACACCGACGCGCTCCACACCGAGCACCTGGGCGTAAATATCGGCCAGGATCTCCTCGATCGCGCCGCCCGGGGCGCGATGGTCACCGGCAGTGTATTCGGGTGCCGGCAGTGCCCTGGTGTCGAGCTTGCCGTTGGGCGTGAGAGGCAGCGCGTCGAGCACCACCACTGCGGCCGGAACCATGTAGGCGGGCAGCCGCTCGGCCAGCTGCGCGCGCGTTCCGGCCGGGTCGGCTGCTCCGGTGACATAACTCACCAGGCGCCTGTCGCCGGGGCGGTCCTCGCGGGCGATCACCGCCGCCTGCTCGACGCCGTCAATTCCGGCCAGCGCGGCCTGAACTTCGCCGAGTTCAATGCGATAACCCCGGATCTTGACCTGCTCGTCCGCGCGGCCCAGGTAGTCCAGCTGCCCATCGGGCCGCCAGCACACCAGGTCCCCGGTGCGATACATGCGCGTCCCGGCCCCCCCGAACGGGCACGCCACAAACCGTGTGGCCGTCAACGGACTCCGCCGCACGTACCCCATGCCGACGCCCCGGCCGGCCACGTACAGCTCCCCGACCACCCCGACGGGAACCGGCTGCAACGACTCGTCGAGCACGAACAACGCCGCCCCGGCGACGGGCGCCCCGATCGGCACCCCCGACCCGGGCGTCAGCGGCGCACTGATCGCCACGCACATCGTCGTCTCGGTGGGGCCGTAGGCGTTGATCATCAACCGGCCGGGCGCCCACTGGTCCACCACGTCGGGAGGGCAGGCCTCCCCGACGACCACTAACGCCGCCGACTCCAACCCCTCAGGGGGCAAAACCCTTAACGCAGAGGGCGTCTGGGTCAGCACATCGACCTGTTCGCGAACCAGCAACGCGTGGAAGTCTTCCGGCGCGCCTGCCACCTCTTCCGGTACCACCACCACGCGGCCACCACGCAGTAGCGGACCGAAGATCTCCCACACCGAGACGTCGAAGGCCAGCGAATGACACAGCGGCCACACCCCCGCCGCCGGCAGCCCGGCATCCAGCGACCCCAACAGCTGGGTCACGTTGCGATGAGTGATGGCAACGCCTTTGGGTACGCCGGTGGTGCCCGACGTGTAGATGAGGTATGCAACGTCATCCGGGGCGGGCGCCGGCAGCGCCGTGCCGGGTTGAGCGTCAACATCGGAATCCCCGACGTCGATCACAACCAGGTCGCACCCGTCGAGTCGCGACCGCAGATCGGCGGTGGTGATCGCGGCGATCGGCGCGGCGTCGGCGAGCATGAATTCCATCCGAGCCGCTGGCGCGGACGCGTCGATCGGCAGATAGGCCGCGCCGGTCTTGAGCACCGCCATGATCGCCACGATCGCCTCGGCGGAACGGTCGAACAGCAGTGCCACGGACTGCCCCGGGCCTGCTCCTTGACGGGCGAGCCTGTGCGCCAACCGGTTTGCGGCCTCGTCGAGGGTGCAGTAGGTCCACGACTGCTCCCCGGAGCTGATCGCGACCGCGTTGGGCGAACGCAGCACGTGTTCGGCGAACAACGCAGGTACCGACACCGGCTCGTCGGGCTGCGTCAACACCGCCCGGTTGCCGACTGCATCGAGGCGGACACGCTCGGCAGAGTCGACCACATCGATGGACGACAACCGTGCCGTCGGGTCACCGGTGATGGCCGTCAGCACCCGCTCCAGCCGCTCGATCAAGGTTTCGACGCTCTCGGCGTCGAACACGTCGGTGCGGAATTCCACCGCCCCGTCAATCCCGGCCGGCTCACCGGCCTCGGTGAAGCGTTCGGCGAAAGCAAATGTTAAGTCCATGCGGGCGGTTCGGGTATCCACCGGCATCGGGGTGACCTGCAGATCCCCCAAAGCCAGCGTCGTGGGCGGGTTGTTCTGCCACCCCAACGCCACCTGGAACAGGGGGTGATGGGTCAGGCTTCGGGTGGGGTTGAGCCGCTCCACCAAAACCTCGAACGGCACGTCTTGGTGCTCGTAGGCGGCCAGGCCGCGCTGGCGCACCTGGGCCAGTAGTTCGGCGACGGTGGATTCGCCGGCCACCTCGACACGCAGCACCAGAGTGTTGATGAAAAAACCCACCAGCTGATCGAGCGCGGGATCGCCGCGCCCGGCGATGGCGAAGCCCACCGCGACGTCGCTGCTGGCGCTGAGCTTCGACAGCAACACCGCCAGGGCGGCCTGAACCACCATGAAACTGGTCGCGTTGTGCTCGCGGGCCACTCGCGCAATCCGGTGCTGCAGCTGCGCGGGCCACTCCACCGTCGCAGTGGCGCCGCGCTGATCGGCCACCGGCGGGTAGGGCCGGTCGGTCGGCAACTGCACCCGCTCGGGCAGGCCCGCCAGCGCCTGCTCCCAGTAGGCCAGCTGCGCTGCGATCGGGCCGTCGCTGTCGTCGAGATCACCGAATTGCCGGCGCTGCCACAGCGTGTAATCCACATACTGGACTGGCAATTCGGCCCAAGCCGGCGCCTGCCCCACACACCGGCTGCCGTATGCCACCCCCAGATCAGCGACCAGCGGGACGATCGACAAGCCGTCGGCGGCAATATGATGCATCACCGCAACCAACACGTGCTCGTCCTCGGCGAGCCGGAAAAGCGTTGCTCGCAAAGGGATCTCGGTGGCCAGATCGAACGTGTGGCGCACCACATCGCCCGCGGCCTCATCCAGCTGGGCTGCCGACCAGCCGGTCGCGTCAACCAGGTCCCACCCGAAGTTGGCCTGCTCGGGCGGCAGCACCAGCTGCTGGGGGATCCCGTCGGGTGCCACAAACAAGGTGCGCAGGCTCTCCTGGCGACCAACCACGTCGGCCAGCGCCGCAACCAACGCGTCGACATCCAGGCGGCCCCCCAACCGCAGCGCCGCCGCCAAGTTGTACACCGGGGAGGGCCCCTGCCACTGATCCAGGAACCACAACCGTTGCTGCGCATACGATAACGGCACCACCTGGGGCCGCACACCCGCCAGTAACGGCTCCAGCCGGCCCGCATCCTCACGGATAACGGGCGCCAACTGGGCAACCGTGGGGGCCTCGAAGACGGCGCGCACTGCAAGGCCGGCATCCAGTGAGGTGTTGACAACGGCGATCAGACGCATCGCCGAAAGGGAGTCCCCACCCAGATCGAAGAAGGAGTCGTCCACCCCGACGCGTTCGACCCCGAGGACCCGGGCATAGACGCCGGCCAGGACCTCCTCGACCGGGTTGGTTGGAGCGCGGTAATGATCGGCGTGCTGGCATTCGGGTGCCGGCAGGGCGCGGGTGTCGAGCTTGCCGTTGACGGTCATCGGCAACGCGTCGATAGCCACGACGGCAGCCGGGACCATATAGGTGGGCAGCCGCCCGGCGAGCTGGGCACGGATCTCGGCAGGGTCCGCGGTCCCGGTGATGTAGCCGACCAGGCGCAAGGGGGCGGGTCGATCCTCACGGGCGATCACCACCGCCTGCTCCACCCCGGGGATCCCGGCCAGCGCCGCTTGGACCTCACCGAGTTCGATGCGGTACCCGCGGATCTTGACCTGCTCGTCGACACGCCCCAGATGCTGAAGCTGCCCATCGGCGGCCCAGCACACCAGATCCCCGGTGCGGTACATCCGCTGCCCCAGGCCGCCGAACGGACACGCCACGAATCGCGTCGCCGTCAACCCCGTCCGACCCAGATACCCGGCGCCCACACCGGCACCGGCCACATACAACTCACCGACCACCCCGGCGGGCACCCGACGCAACCACGCGTCCAGGACAAAGAGCGCCGCCCCGGCCACCGGCGTCCCGATCGGCACTACATTTTTCTGGCCCGGTAGCCCCGCCTTGAGCGGCGCACTGATCGCCACGCACATCGTCGTCTCGGTCGGGCCGTAGGCGTTGATCATCAACCGGCCTGGTGCCCATTGCTCCACCACGTCGGGAGGGCAGGCCTCCCCGACGACCACCAACGCCGCCGACTCCAACCCCTCAGCCGGCAAAACCGTTACCGCAGAAGGTGTCTGAGTGAGCACGTCGACTTGTTCGGCAACCAGCAGCGCGTGGAAGTCTTCCGGTGAGGCCGCCACCTCTTCCGGTACCACCGCCACCCGGCCGCCACGCAACAGCGGACCGAAGATCTCCCACACCGAGACGTCGAAGGCCAGCGAATGACACAGCGGCCACACCCCCGCCCCCGGCAGCCCGGCATCCAGCGACCCCAACAGTTGCGTCACGTTGCGATGAGTGATGGCAACACCTTTGGGGATACCGGTGGTACCCGACGTGTAGATCAGGTACGCAACGTCATCCGGCGCGGGCGCCGGCAGCGCCGTGCCAGGTTGAGCGTCAACATCGGGATCTTCGACGTCGATCACAACCAGATCGAACCCGTCCAACCGCGAACGCAGATCCGTCGTCGTGACCGCGGCGATCGGCGCGACATCGGCGAGCATGAACTGCATACGAGCCGCCGGTACCGCCGGTTCGATCGGTAGGTAGGCCGCTCCGGTTTTGAGTACCGCCAGCATCGCCACGATCGCCTCAGCCGAACGCGAAAGCAGCAGCGCCACAGACTGTCCCGGGCCTACACCCGTTCCGGCCAACAGGTGCGCCAACCGGTTCGCGGCTTCATCGAGTTCCCGGTAGGTCCACGAATGCTCCCCGGCGCTGATCGCGACCGCCTCGGGGGCGCGCAGCACGTGTTCGGCGAACAACCCCGGAATCGACACGGGCGCGGCCATCGGTTGGGTCAACACCGCGCGGTTACCGAGCTCATCCAGGCTGGCATGCTCAGGTTCGCGAAGAAGATCGATCGATGAGAGCCGCCGTGTGGGGTCGGCGGTCATCGCCAGCAACACCCGCTCGAATCGCTCGATGAGCGCGGCGATGCTGTGCGTGTTGAACACGTCGGTGTCGTATTGGACGCGCAAGCCGAGTTGGGGGCCCGGCTGGGCTTGCACCGTCAGCGGGTAGTGGGTGGATTCACGGCCGGTGAAGTCGCTGATGGACAATTCGTGGTCGCCCGATGCCGCGGCCGTGTCGATCGGAAAGTTTTCGTACACGAACAAGGTGTCGAACAGCTTGTCCTGACCGGTGATGCGGTGAACCTCGTTGAGCGCCAAGTGCTGGTGCTCCAGGGTGTCGTTGTGGGCGCGCTGCAGTTGGTCGATCAGGTCGGCTGTGGTCATCGCCGGTGTGATGTCCGCCCGCACCGGCACCGTGTTGATGAACAGGCCCACCATCGAGTCCGCGCCGGCCAGCTCGGCCGGCCTACCCGAGACGGCGGTGCCGAAGACGACATCGTGCTGGCCGGTCAGCCAGCACAGCAGCTGTGCGAAGCCGCCCTGCAGCACGGTGTTGACGGTGCTGTGATGTGACCGCGCAAGCTCGCCAACCGCGCGTGACGTATCCGCCGACAGCTGGAACGATTCGGTGGCTCGCGCGCCTGTTCCTACCCGGTCGGGGGCGCCGACCAGTGTGGGGGTGTCAAAACCGGCGAGCACTTCGCGCCACGCCGCCTCGGCCGAATCAAGGTCTCGAGCGGCCAGCCAGCTGATAAACCTGCGATACGAGACCGCCGCGGGCAGCCGCTGCCCGTAATAGCCGGCGAATATCTCGCTGAGCACGATGGGCAGTGACCAGCCGTCCATCACGATGTGGTGATTGGTCAGCACCAACCGGTGCCGATCTGCTGCGGTGCGGATCAAGGCCGCCCGAAACGCCGGCTCGCCACCCAGGTCGCACACCGCGGCGCGTTCGCCGGCGCACAGTTGCTGAATCCGCTCATCGACATCGACGTCGTCGACGCCGGCAAGGTCGACATACCGCCATCCCGGCGCGGGATCAGCCGAGATGATTTGCACCGCCTCACCGAACTGCGGGCAGAAGCGCGCCGCCAGGTGCGGATGGCGGTCGATCACCGCGTGCACCGCAGCGCGTAGCCGACGCTGATCAAGTGCACCGCTCAACCCGATATCCAGCTGCACCGCGTACACATCATCGTTGGCCTGGGTGGTGCTGGCGTGAAACAGCAGCCCCTCCTGCAGCGGGGTCAACGGCAAAATATCGGCGATCCGGTGTTGCCGGCCAAGCTCGTCGATTTGCTGCTGGTTCAGCCGGGCCGGTGCGATATCCGAAGGCGTCAACCCGCCCCCACCGCGGCGCACATGCGCGCAGATGCCGGCCAAGGCCTCAAACCAGAGCCGGCTCAGCCGGCCGATCTGGTCGCCATCGGCTGCCGAGGGCGCCCACGTCCACGTGGCTTGCAAATACGGGCCGACTTCGCTGTCCACCATGCCCGCATTGAGCTCCACGGTGTGCGCCAGGGGCATCGGCACCGCCGCGGCAGCGCCGGTCAACGACACGCCATCCGGGCCGATGCGCCACAGTTCATCGGCTGCCGCAGCCTGCGCCGGGGCGACTTGCCGTCCCAGATAGTTGAAGCCGATTGGCGGGTCGGCCTCGTCCAAGTCGACATCGGGGTTCAGATACCGCAGCAGACCGTAGGTCAAAGAATCCGGCAGGGCGCGAAGCTGTTCCTTGGCGTTCTTGATCACCGCCCCCAGCGCGGCCTCACCGGCGATCACCTGCGCCCAGCCCAGCCCACCGAAGGCTAGCGACACCGGGTATTTGGCGGTGAACCACCCGACCGTGCGGGACAGGTCAGCGTTGGGCGCCAGTTCCTCGTCGCGGCCGTGGCCCTCCACGTCGATGCCGATCGGCGCGCTGCCACTGTCCAAAAACTCTGCGACCGCGAGTCCGAACGCGATCAACAGAATGTCCTGCACCCCAGCGTGAAACGCCGCGGGCACCTCGCCGAGCAGCAGCCGCGTGGTCTCTACATCCAGCGACACCGACAACTGTCCGGCGCTGGCATAGGTGTCCACCGCGGGTTGCACCGCCGGCAGCGCCGCCGGGGTCGCCGCCACCTGCCGCCACGTGTCGGCCTGCTCGACGACTTCCGGGCGGCGCGCATAATCGGCCAGCAGCGACGCCCAGCCGGCGAACGACGTCCCCGGTACCGGCAGGGCTATCGGCTGCCCGTTGTGGTGCTGAGCCCAGCCGATGTTAAGGTCCTCCAACAGGATTCGCCACGACACCCCGTCCACGGCCAGGTGGTGAACGACCAACGCCAGCTGGCCCGTAGAGGCCACCCACAGCGCGCTGAGCATCACTCCGGCGGCCGGGTCCAACCGCGACCGCGCCTCGATCAACGCCGCATCCGAGAGCGCCTCCACCGAATGCACCTGCGCGACAACCGATCCCGGCTCAGGAACACGCAGCGCCCAATCATCTTCGACGCGCAGCCGCAACATCCCATGCCGATCCAACAGCGCCTGCAACACGATGGCGACGTCGGCCTCGGACACCCCGGCCGGGGCCTGCACCACCACCGTCTGGTTGAACTCGTCGACCGGGCCGCGGGTCTTTTCGACACCCTGCAACCAACGGATGATCGGAGTGGCCAGAACCGGCCCGATGCCCTCATCGACCGGACCGATATGCCCACCGGTGACCGCAGTGACCTGAGCCAGCCGCGCCACGGTCTGCTCGACGAAAATGTCACGCGGCCGACACGTCACCCCGGCCGCGCGAGCCCGCGCCACCACCTGCATCGAAAGAATGCTGTCGCCACCAAGATCGAAGAACGAGTCGTCGACACCGACCCGCTCCAGGCCCAGAACCTGGGCATAGATGCCCGCCAGAATCTCTTCGACAGCGTTCGCAGGGGCGCGATACTGATCGACGCCGCGGTACTCCGGTGCCGGCAGCGCACGAGTGTCGAGCTTGTTGTTGGACGTCAGCGGCAGCGCATCCAACACCACCACCGCGGTCGGCACCATGTAGGCCGGCAGCCGGTCGGTGAGCTGCGCGCGGATTTCGGTCGGGTCCGCGGTGCCGGTGACATAGCCGACCAGGCGCTTGTCACCGGGGCGGTCCTCACGCGCGATCACCGCCGCCTGCTTCACCCCAGCCAGGCCGGTCAGGGCGGCTTGAATCTCGCCGAGTTCGATGCGATACCCGCGGATGTTGACCTGCTCATCGGCACGGCCCAGATGCTGCAGCTGCCCATCAGCGGCCCAGCAGACTAGGTCGCCGGTGCGATACATCCGCATTCCCGGCTCGCCGAACGGGCACGCCACGAACCGTGAGGCGGTCAGCGCGGTGCGGCCCACGTAGCCGACGCCGACCCCGGAGCCGGCCACGTACAACTCCCCGACCACTCCGGCCGGCACCGGACGCAGCCACGCGTCCAGGACGAACAACCCCGCCCCGGCCACCGGCGACCCGATCGGCACTATATTTTTCTGGCCCGGTAGCCCCGCCTCTAGCGGCGCGCTGATCGCCACACACATCGTGGTCTCGGTCGGCCCGTAAGCGTTGACCATCACCCGACCCGGCGCCCACCGCTCCACCACCTCGGCAGGGCAGGCCTCCCCCACCACCACCAACGCCGTGTCCGGCAGTCCCTCATCCGAGAGCATCGCCACCGCCGACGGCGTCTGGGTCAACACGCTGACCTGCTGCGCAACCAGCACCTCGTGCAAGTCTTCCGGCGAGGCAGTGACCGCCTCGGGCACCACCACCAGGCGGCCCCCACGCAGCAGCGCGCCGAAAATCTCCCACACCGACACGTCGAAAGCCAACGAATGACACAACGGCCACACCCCGCCACCGGGCAGTCGCTCATCAAGCGAGCCGATCAACGAAGTCACGCTGTGGTGGCAGACCGCCACCCCCTTCGGCACACCAGTGGTGCCCGAGGTGTAGATGAGGTACGCGATCTCATCAGCTGCCGGCCCCGGCAACGCGGTGCTGGGCTGGGTGTCAGCAGCGGGATCCTGAACATCGATCACCGGCAGGCCAAGCCCGTCCAACCGCCCCGCCAGATCAGCGGTGGTGATCGCGGCGACCGGCGCCGCGTCGGCGAGCATGAACTCCATCCGCGCCGCCGGGACCGCAGGATCCATCGGCAGATACGCCGCCCCGCTCTTCAGCACCCCCAGGATGGCCACGACCGCCTCAGCCGAACGCGAAAGCAGCAGCGCCACAGACTGTCCCGGGCCCACCCCCCGGCCGGCCAACAGGTGCGCCAACCGGTTAGCGGCCTCATCGAGTTCCCGATAGGTCCACGAACGCTCCCCGCACACCAGCGCCGCTGCCTCCGGGGCACGCGTCGCCTGTTCGGCGAACACCGCCGGAATCGAGACCGGCGCGGGTCCCGGCTGGGTCAATGCCGCGCGGTGAGCGAGCTCATCCAGGCGAGCATTCTCACCCTGATCGAGCACATCGATCGACGAGACCCGCCGTGTCGGGTCGGCGGTCATCGCCACCAACACCCGCTCGAATCGCTCGATCAGCGCCTCGATGCTGTCCGCGTTGAACACATCGGTGCGAAACTCCACGGTTCCGCCGATCCCGGCGGGCTCACCGGCCTCGGTGAAGCGTTCGGCCAACGAAAATGTCAGGTCCATGCGGGCGGTGCGGGTCTCCAGCGGCAGCGAGGTCACCTGCAGGCCCGCCAACGGCAGATCCGCCGCGGGATCGCTGTTCCCGGCGAACTGCCAGCCCACCACTACCTGAATCAGCGGGTGATGAGCCATCGACCTGGACGGGTTCAGCCGCTCCACCAGCACTTCGAAGGGCGCGTCTTGGTGCTCGTAGGCCGCCAGGCTGCGTTGGCGCACCTGGGCCAGCAGTTCGGCGACGGTGGGATCGCCGGCCACCTCGACACGCAGCACCAAGGTGTTGATGAATAAGCCCACCAAATCATCCAGTGCGGGGTCGCGCCGCCCGGCGATCGGGAACCCGACGGCAACCTCGGGGCTGGCGCTGAGCTTCGACAGCAGCACCGCCAGAGCAGCCTGAACCATCATGAAATTGGTCACGTTGCACTCGCGAGCCACCCGCACAACCTGCTGCTGCAACTCCGCCGGCCAGTCCACAACGACGCTGGCGCCGCGCTGATCGGCCACCGGCGGATAGGGCCGGTCGGTGGGCAACTGCAACCGCTCCGGCAGCCCGGCCAGCGCCTGCTCCCAGTAGGCGAGCTGCGCGGCGATCGGGCTGTCGCTGTCGGCCAGGTCGCCCAGCAGTGAGCGCTGCCACAGCGTGTAATCGACATACTGCACCGGCAACGCTGTCCAGCCGGGGGGTTGCCCGGCAGACCGGCTGGCAAAGGCCACCCCCAGATCACGCACCAGCGGCATGATCGACAGGCCGTCGGCGGAGATGTGATGCAGCACGGCCACCAGCACATGCTCGTCCTCGGCGACACGGAAAAGTGTTGCCCGCAAGGGGATCTCGGTGGCCAGATCGAACGTGTGACGCGCCGCTGCGCCGATGGCCTCGTCTAGCCGCGCTGCCGACCAACCGCTGGTATCAACAACATCCCAGCCGAAGTCGGCCCGCGAGGGCGGCAGCACCAGCTGCTGGGGGATTCCGTCAGGCGCCACAAGAAGCGTGCGCAGGCTCTCGTGGCGGGTTAGCACATCGGCCAGCGCCGCACCCAACGCCTCGACGTCGAGCTGGCCCCGCAGCCGCAACGCGGCTGCCATGTTGTAAACCGGTGAGGGGCCCTGCAACTGGTCGATAAACCACAACCGTTGCTGGGCATACGACATCGGCACCACAGCGGGTCGCTCCACCGCCACCAACGGCTCAAGCTGGCGCGAACCCGCACCGGTGCGCAGCGCCAACTGGGAAACCGTGGGCGCGTCGAACACGGTGGGTACCGAAACATCGGCGGCCAGTGAGGCGTTGATCGCCGCGGACAGGCGCATCGCCAACAGTGAATCCCCACCCAGGTCGAAGAAGGAGTCATCCACCCCGACCCTGTCGAGCCCCAACACCTCGCAGTAGATACCGGCCAGGATCTCCTCGACCGCATTGCCCGGGGCCCGGTAACCGTCAGCATGCTGCGACTCCGGTGCCGGCAGGGCGCGCCTGTCGAGTTTGCCGTTGGGCGTCAGCGGCAACGCGTCGAGGACCACCACCGCAGCCGGAACCATGTAGGGCGGGAGCCGCTCGCTCAGGTCCTCGCGTATTTCGGTCGGGTCTGCGGTGCCGGTGATGTAGCCCACCAGGCGCTTGTCGCCGGGGCGGTCCTCACGGGCGATCACCGCCGCCTGCTTCACCCCAGAGATCCCGGCCAGGGCGGCTTGAATCTCGCCGAGTTCAATGCGATACCCGCGGATCTTGACCTGCTCATCGGCACGGCCCAGATGCTGCAGCTGGCCGTCGGCACCCCAACACACCATGTCGCCGGTGCGATACATCCGCATTCCCGGCTCGCCGAACGGGCACGCCACGAACCGTGAGGCGGTCAGCGCGGTGCCGCCCACGTAGCCGACGCCGACCCCGGAGCCGGCCACGTACAACTCCCCGACCACTCCGGCCGGCACCGGACGCAGCCACGCGTCCAGGACGAACAACCCCGCCCCGGCCACCGGCGACCCGATCGGCACTATATTTTTCTGGCCCGGTAGCCCCGCCTCTAGCGGCGCGCTGATCGCCACACACATCGTGGTCTCGGTCGGCCCGTAAGCGTTGACCATCACCCGACCCGGCGCCCACCGCTCCACCACCTCGGCAGGGCAGGCCTCCCCCACCACCACCAACGCCGTGTCCGGCAGTCCCTCATCCGAGAGCATCGCCACCGCCGACGGCGTCTGGGTCAACACGCTGACCTGCTGCGCAACCAGCACCTCGTGCAAGTCTTCCGGCGAGGCAGTGACCGCCTCGGGCACCACCACCAGGCGGCCCCCACGCAGCAGCGCGCCGAAAATCTCCCACACCGACACGTCGAAAGCCAGCGAATGACACAACGGCCACACCCCGCCACCGGGCAGTCGCTCATCAAGCGAGCCGATCAACGAAGTCACGCTGTGGTGGCAGACCGCCACCCCCTTCGGCACACCAGTGGTGCCCGAGGTGTAGATGAGGTACGCGATCTCATCAGCTGCCGGCCCCGGCAACGCGGTGCTGGGCTGGGTGTCAGCAGCGGGATCCTGAACATCGATCACCGGCAGGCCAAGCCCGTCCAACCGCCCCGCCAGATCAGCGGTGGTGATCGCGGCGATCGGCGCCGCGTCGGCGAGCATGAACTCCATCCGCGCCGCCGGGACCGCAGGATCCATCGGCAGATACGCCGCCCCGCTCTTCAGCACCCCCAGGATCGCCGCGACCGCCTCAGCCGAACGCGAAAGCAGCAGCGCCACACACTCTCCCGGGCCTGCACCTTCAGCGGCCAACAGGTGCGCGAACCGGTTGGCGGCCTCGTCAAGTTCCCGGTACGTCATCGAGCGGTCCTCGCAGGTCACCGCCACCGCATCGGGGGTGCGCGCAACCTGCGCGGCGAACACCTCAGGAATCGATACCGGCGCGCTCACCGGCCGGGTCAACACCGCGCGGTTGCCGAGCTCGTCCAGGCGGGCACGCTCACCCTCGTCGAGCACAGGGATCGACGACAACGACCGCCCGGGGTCAGCGGTAATCGCGACCAGTACACGCTCTAGCAGCTCTGTTAATTCGGCGACATCACAATTCTGAAAAAATTGTCCATCGCCCACGGTGCTGAGAAAAAGCTTCTCGTCGTCTCTGAACAGGACCAGCCCATACTCGACGGGGCCGGCATGGGTCAGGGTTCCTGTTGTCACGGCATCGCCGAAAAGCCCCTTGAGCGAGATCGGAATGAAGTTGATAACCGGACGATTCGACGCAGAGCCGCGCAGATCCGTCCTGGATTCAATAGCGTGCACCGGGAACCGCTGGTGCTCCATTGCTTCTCGCATTCGCGTATCGACAAGTCGACAAAAATCCGCGATCGCCGCCTCGGGCGAAGCTTTGAACACCAGTGGCACAAACCCGGAGATCATTCCGGGCACCCACTGTGCCTCCGGACGAACCCGCCTGCTTACCGGGAAGTCCAGCACCACGTCCGGACTCTCAGCGTCGAACGCGCGCACCAGGAGCGCGCACGCCGCAGTGATCACCGACAATCGACGTATCTTCAAGCCGCGTGCCAACTCTTGGATGGCGGCGACGATGGAAGGGTCCAATTGAACCGGTGTGGGCGACTCCTCAGCGCGCTCACCTGCGGCCGCCTGCGCCAGCGAGTAGCGGGTCTCGCTCTCCGGCGGAAGGTTCCTCGTCCAGTAGTCCTGGTCATCGAGATAATCGGTGGACGCTTCGTATTCTGATTCGGATTCAATCAGATCATTCAGTGACCCGAAGAAAGTAGGAGAAATCGGCGCGCCCGAAGCCAACGAAGAATAGGCATCCGCAATCCGATGAC
Organism: uncultured Actinomycetota bacterium; assembly: GCA_963703795.1. GTDB lineage: Bacteria > Actinomycetota > Actinomycetes > Mycobacteriales > Mycobacteriaceae > Mycobacterium. The sequence goes on from CAVPFT010000020.1 coordinate 19,388, forward strand.
AAATAAGACCAAGGCCTATTCCGTCTACCACAATATGATGGCAGCACGCGAACAAATAGAATTCATCCACATGCGTCTGGAACAGCGCAAACTTGAACAACGGGCCATCAAGCGGCATCAGCTCACGTTGGATCGACGACGCCAGCCGATAGGCTTCCTGTGCAGGATTCTGCGAGCCCGTTAGGTCGTAGCGAGCAAGATCAACGTCGGGGTATTCAACCGGGGTTTGCAGAACCAGGCCGTCCTCTTCGAAGAAGACGGCCCTGAGTGGCTCGGCATCGCGCACCGCTTGAACGATCGCCCGCTGAACCAAATCAGGGTCTACCGCGCCCTCGATGCGCAAAAGCTCACCCAGCTGCCACTTCGCACCGAAGCTGCCCGTTTTCTGCGCAAGCCAGATGTCGCGCTGTCCCCGCGTCAGCGGAAAGATCCGCTCAGCCAAAGTGCCCCCCACAGCCATATTTGTGCCCGTTCGTACGATAACGTCCGGCCCCCGCAGCGCGTTCGGTTTCCCACAACCACTCGCTAGGCGGCTTGAACATCAGCAAAGGCGACCGCAGGCCGTCTGCCTCCTTGAACAAGACGAAACTTATGTTATCGGGGTTATGCTCACCGGCCTCCCGACCATCAGGTCGAGAGGAGCAAACCTCATAGCAATCTATACGGAAGACCACCGGGTCGGTGGGCGTTTCGCAAATTCCTGATGCGCCTTACAGGACGTTCACAGATCCGCGTCAACACCCATCGTGTATTCCCAGCGTCAATACGCTCAAACGTCAAGCACGGATCCCAGAGATCCTTAATGCGGGTGACTTACGCTTCGGTGCGTGGAATCCCCGGCACGCACTACTTCCAGCCCTGCCATCCGTGTCGACGGTCTGACCAAACGGTTCGGCCGCGTTGTGGCCGTCGAGGATCTGAGTATGACCGTCGCGCCCGGCGAGGTGTTCGGGTTCCTGGGCCCCAACGGTGCCGGCAAGTCGACGACGATCCGCCTGCTGCTCGGATTGATTCGTCCGACTGCAGGCAGCGCGAAGATATTCGGTTGCGATGCCGGTGACGTCCGTCGGTCCCATCGTCACATCGCCTATGTGCCCGCGGATGTCGCGCTGTGGCCTGGACTGACGGGCGCCGAAATCCTTGAGCTGCTTGGCCGTGTGGGTTCCGGTGTCGACGCGGCCTACCGCGACGAGTTGGTCGACCGTTTCGATCTCGAGCTCGACAAGCCGGCCAGGACATATTCGACCGGCAACCGGCAAAAGGTGGCCCTTGTCGCCGCATTCGCGACACGGGCTCCTGTTCTAGTGCTCGACGAGCCGACAAGCGGGCTAGATCCGTTGATGGAAAGAGAATTTCGCGGCTGTGTCGCCGAAGCACGCGAGCGGGGCCAGACGGTGTTCCTCAGCTCGCATCGGCTGGACGAGGTAGAGGCCGTGTGCGACCGGGTGGCGATACTACGTGCCGGGCGGCTCGTCGAAATTGACGGCATCGCTGATTTACGCCAGTTGCGCCGGACCGTCGTCGAGGTGTCCTATCGCGGCGAGCAACCGTCCCTCGAGGGCATCGCGGGTGTGTCTGGTGTCGAGCAGCTGAACGGTGAACGGTTGCGGTTCAATCTGACCGGATCGCCGGTGGCGGCGCTTCGGGCGCTCGCCACAGCCGACGTCACCGCGCTCGCGATGCACGAACCGACGCTCGAGGAGATTTTTCTCGACTACTACGGCGAGGCTGCACGATGACAGCCGCCACGCTGCCCGGTTCTCCCGTGCCCGGCGGGCCCCCAGTCGCGCCGGGCCGGGCCGTGAGCCGGCTGGCGGTGCGCCAGCTTCGAAGCGGTGCCGTGGTGGTCGCCTTGATCTGCGGGGGTATGTCGGCGTTGGCGGCCAGCCAATACAAGCCGATTAGCGACCTTCTGGATCAATCAGGTTTGCGCGCACTTTCTGAGAATCCCGCCATACGGATCTTGTCGGGTCCACCGGTCGCTCTCGACGATCCCGGCGGTTTCACTGTGTGGCGCACCGGCCCGCCCCTTTCGGTGCTCGCGAGCCTATGGATCGTGCTTGCCGCCACACGTATTACCCGCGGTGAGGAGGATGGCCGGCGGTGGGATCTGCTCCTCGCGGGACGCCTGCGAATGGCCGATGTGGTTGTCCGCTGCCTGGCCGCCCTCGTTGGATCCGCGACGCTGATCGGCGTGGCCGTAGCGGCGGGTCTTTTGGCAGCCCGTACTGAACCGACCGGGGCAGTGATCCATGCAGTCGGAATTACTTTTGTTGCGTTGACCTTCGCGACGACAGCTCTGCTCGCCGCACAAGTCATGCCGAGCCGATCCGGTGCCACGGGGCTTACGGTCGCAGCGCTGGGCGTTAGCCTGCTGCTGCGCATGATGGCCGATGGCTCGCATGAACTGGCATGGTCGGCGTGGGCGACGCCGTTCGGGCTGACCACGCGCTCGGCGCCATACGCCGACAACCGCATCGCTCCGCTGATCGTGTTGGGCGCGTTTCCGATCGTGCTGGCCGGTGCGGCCCTCTTGGCGGCACGCCACCGCGATTTGGGCGACGGGATTGTGGCGGCGCCGGATAGCCGTCGTCCACGAACTCGATTGTTGCGGTCGATCGGCGGGTTCGCCCTTCGCCGGACCGGGCGGACCACGCTCTGGTGGGCGACGGGCATCGCCGCATACTTCCTGCTGGTCGGCGCGACGCTCGCATGGCTTCTCGAGTTGTTCCAAACGAACCCGCGGTTCGCTGAGCTTGCCGCGGCCGCCGGGTTGGGCGGCCATAACTTGGTGAATGTCATCGCTGCGGCTCTGTTCAGCATGCTCGCAGTTGCCACCGGGCTGTACTCCGCAATGCGTCTCGCCGCGATGGTCGCCGACGAGAAGGCCGGTCGATCGACCCTGCTTTTCGCCCAACCTATTTCGCGCGCACGACTGATGTCAGCTGAGATCATCGTCACGGTGGGCGGGGTCGTTGCCCTGCATTGCTCAGCCGCATTCGCCATGTGGGGCGGCGCCAAAATTACCGGCGCCCCATTGCAGTTGAGCGATTCACTTGCTGGTGCGCTGAATTCCGTTCCGGTGGCATTGCTCGCGCTGGGGACCGCCGCGGTGGGCGTCGGGTGGCTGCCCTCCGCGACCCTCGCGATCGGTGCACTGCCAGTTGTGGGCGGATTCCTGGTGAACTTGGTCATACAGACCACGAAAGCGCCTGGCTGGGTTGTCAACCTGTCGCCGTTGGCGCACCTCGCCGCTGTACCCGACACACCGCCCAATTGGGTGGCCACCACCATGTTCCTGCTCATCGGCGCGATCCTGACCGGGCTCGGAGTGTATGGGTACGTCCAGCGTGATTTGGCAACGTGACTAGAGGACGCCCGACGGCTCGCGGGACACGGGCAAAGCACAGTTCCGCAGCCTAGGATGATCCGAACGGGCCTATTCACAAGGCGGCTTGAAGTGCCGGCTCGCAGGGGAGGAAAATCCAGATGCCATTGATACCGGGTTTCACCGAAGTGAAAGAGACCGCCGAGGAAGCTTTCGGTCTGATCAGTCGTGCAGTCGCGGCACTGGAAAAGCTTGCGGCAGAACAGGAACGCGCCAATGACCTGTACGCTGAGGTACATCAGGTTTCACTGGCGCCAGCTCTCGAAACATGACCGGGCTATAGCGCCGATCACCAATCGGCCGTTGTGCTCGCCCTTCTTCGCTCATGCGGGCTGAGCGGTAGACCCCCACGGACCGGCCGTCTGAGCGCATCTGCCGAACGCTTAACATTTGTATTGCACATATGTATTGCAACGCGATGGAGGCGGAGTGAGCGGACCCGAGAACCTCGACTTCTTCACCGACAAGTCGCTCGTCGATGACCCCTACGGCTATTACGAGGCGATCCGTCGTTGCCCGGTATGGCGTGAGCCGGCACACGGCGTGGTGATGGTGTCTGGGTACGACGAGGCCGTCGCCGCGGAACGCGACACCGACCAGAACTTATCGGTGTGCAACATCGTCAGCGGACCATGGTCAGGGATTCCGAGCGGAACCGACAGCGATGATATCTCGGACCTGATCGAGCAACATCGCCACAGGCTGACGTTCGGCGACTACTTCATTTCGTTTGACCCTCCGAAGCACACCGCGCACCGCTCGCTGTTGAGCCGGTTGTTCACGCCGAAGCAGCTCAAGAAGAACGAGGACTTCTTGTGGCGTCTTGCCGATGACCAACTCAACAGCTTCATCGCGGACGGCAGGTGCGAGATCGTCATTGACTACAACTTTCCGTTCACGCTCGACGCGATTACCGACCTGCTCAGCGTGCCCGAGGCCGACCGTCAGCGATTCCGCCGCGCTGCGACAGCCAGCAGGCTCAAAGGCGAACGCAGCGGCTTCGTCGGCGTGAAAGAGGAGTGGTTCGTCGAGTACATCGAGGAACGACGGCGCGAGCCGCGCGACGACGTTCTCACCGAGCTCGCGCTGGCAAAGTTTCCCGACGGAACGACACCGGACGCGATGGATGTTGCCCGCGTTGCCACGTTCATGTTCGCCGCCGGCCATGGCACGACGATCGACCTGCTTAGTCTCGCGATGCTGATGCTGGCGGAGCGACCGGACTTGCAAGAGCAGCTGCGCGAGGACAACTCAAAGATCCCCGCCTTCATCGAGGAGATGCTGCGCCTCGAAAGCCCGATCAAATCGAACTTCCGCATGGCCCGGCGCCCCACCAGGATCGGCGACATCGATGTGAAAGCGGGCACCAGCGTACTGGTGATGAACGGTGCCGCAAACCGCGATCCACGACGGTTCGACGAGCCCAACGAATTCCGCCTCGATCGCCCAAACATATTGCAACACATCGCATTCGGCCGCGGTATTCACACTTGCCCGGGCGCCCCGATTGCACGCGCCGAAGTACGGGTGAGCTTGGAACGTATCCTTGCCCGCATGGTCGATATTCGGCTTTCAGAAGCCGAGCACGGTCCGGCAAACGATCGTCGGCTTAAATGGGACCGGACCTTTCTGTTCAGGCGCCTGAAGGAATTGCACCTCGAGTTCACTCCGGTTTAGTAAGCCGTCGCGCCGGACGGGTTCTTCCCGTCTCGGCGGCTCGGCCCCAATCCAATTCGAGCTCCAGCGTCGGCCAGTCCCCGGAAACCGTTCCAGGCACTGCACACGGGCTTGATCGGATCGGACTGCGATTGCTAGGGCCTTTGAAGCGGGGCCTACCCGACAACCGAGAATGTTTGTCTTGCCGGTTTTGCGGCTAACAATTCTCAAGATTGCCGTAGGGTAGCCCGCTACGCGGGCTCTCAACGATGCAGAGCTGGCGATACATCACTGCACGACACAACGCGCGAAACGAGCCCGATGCCCGTCAAACCAACCACGCCAGGCCGTACGAGCAGATACTTCCCGAGGCGGCTGCCGTCACGCCGGTTTATCGCCGCGGCTATCGCGATCGGCGGCATGCAGCTGATGGCCACGATGGACGGCATGATCGCGGTCGTCGCGCTTCCTAAGATCCAGAACGAGCTGGGCCTGTCTGATGCCGGGCGGAGCTGGGTGATCACCGCCTACGTGCTGACCTTCGGCGGGCTGATACTGCTGGGCGGCCGCCTCGGTGACGCCATCGGGCTCAAGCGCACCTTCATGGTCGGGGTAATGCTGTTCACTATCGTCTCGGCGATATGCGGCATCGCCTGGAACGGGGGCGTCCTCGTTTCGGCGCGGCTACTGCAGGGCGTGGCCGCCGCGATCATCGCACCGACCGCCATGGCGTTGGTGGCGACGACGTTCGCGAAAGGCCCTTCACGCAACGCTGCGATGGCCGTGTTGGGCGCGATCGCCGGTCTCAGCTCGGTGCTGGGTCTGGTGGTGGGCGGGGCGCTAACCGACGTGTCGTGGCGGCTGGTGTTTTTGGTGAACGTGCCGATCGGGCTGCTGGTGCTCTATCTCGCCCACAACGCGCTCCGGGAGACCCAGAAGGAGCGGATGAAGCTCGATGCCACCGGGGCCGGATTGGCCACATTGGGCTGTACCGCGGTGGTTTTCGGCTTCTCAATGGGGCCGGAGAAGGGCTGGCTGTCGCCCACCACGATCGGTTCGGGTGTGGTGGCTCTGGGCGCTGTCGTGGCGTTCGTCATGGTCGAGCGCACGGCGGAGAACCCCGTCGTGCCGTTCAGCTTGTTCTTCGATCGCAACCGGCTGGCCACGTTCACGGTCATCTTTCTGGCCGGCGGGGTGCTGTTCACCCTGACCCTGCTGGTCACCCTGTATGTGCAGGACATCATGGGCTACAGCGCGCTGCGCGCGGGCGTCGGCTTCATCCCCTTCGCCCTCGCCGTGGGTATCGGGGCAGGCGTGTCGTCGCGGCTGGTGACACGGTTCCCGCCGCGGGTGGTGGTGATCGTCGGCTGCATCCTGATGCTGGGCGGGATGCTGGGGGGCTCGACTTTCACCCGCGGCATCCCGTATTTCCCGAATCTGGTGTTGCCGCTCGTCGTCGCCGGTATCGGTGTCGGCGTGATCAACGTCCCGCTCGCGCTGTCGCTGATCGCCAGCGTCGGTCTCGACCGGATCGGGCCCACCTCGGCGATCTCAGTGATGCTGCGGAGCCTCGGCGGGCCGGTAATGCTGGCCGTCATCCAGACTGTCATCACGTCGCGCACGCTGCACCAGGGCGGCACCCTGGGGCCGGTGAAGTTCATGAACGCCGCCCAGTTGCATGCGCTGGACCAGGGTTTAACCTACGGCCTGCGGTGGCTGGCCGGGGTGGTCATCCTCGTCGGTGGGGTAGCGCTGCTCATCGGCTACAGCGCGCAGCAGGTGGCGCACGCACAGGAAGTCAAGAAAGCCATCGACGTAGGGGATTTGTAGCCTAAACACGCCCAACCCGCACAACACCACCCGGCTCCGCCGGGCGCTTGGGCGTGCCCACTCACCATCCGATTTCGGGTCCGCGCGCCAGAGGGTGTCGCGGGACTGCCTATCGAGTCAATTTCTGCCATTTGTGGCTCTAACAGTTTGGATAACGCTTTGATTCGGCCGACGACGGACGGGTCCAATTGAACCGGCGCAGCAGGCCACGGATCACGCTCGCCCACTGCTTGGGGTAGCCGATAATCCGGTCCGCGCGTCAGCGGAAGTGCCCGGTCATCAAGCCCCATCCGACTCCCTCAACCCACACGGGTTAGATATCGGAATCCCGGCCCTCTGCCAGCCTGTCGCGCAGACTCTTCGGCCGTATATCGGGCCAGTTCTGTTCGATGTAGTCCAGACACGCAGCGCGGTCCGCTTCGCCGTAAACGACCCGCCAGCCGGCGGGAACATCGGCGAAGGTCGGCCACAGGCTGTGTTGCTCCTCGTCGTTAACCAAGACGAAAAAGCTGCCATTGTCGTCGTCGAACGGATTGATGCTCACCGGTTCTCCCGACCGTGTAACCCAGATGAATGGTTCCACACCATAACGGAGGCCAACGGGTCTGTCCGGGGTTTCGCAAACTTCCGATGTGACTCCTGCACAGCTTAGTAATTGGTCCGCAGCGCAGCGTTCTGCCAGGCCTATTGCCGCAAAACGCATAACATCTGGTGGCTCCCAGCCTTGCCAACGGGCAGCGGCGGCTTGCGACAGCGGTCAACTTCACCGACGCGACACCGGTCTCAGGGCAGTCAGCATGGTTACTCGTCAACATACTGTTCGCGCGCTCCCCGAGACGCGGCTCAATTTGAGGTGACCGCCGCACGAGCTAGCCTGCGGCGCCCACCGCATTCGGTGTAACGTCGACATACGCGGCCGGTGTGTAGTCGCATGTTTCGAGCGGCTCACATGACGGTTGTAGAAAATGGGTGGGCAGTTGGGGGTACGGTGGTCGAGCGTGGTGTGCGCGACGTTGGGGAAGCCCGGCCCGAAGTCACCATCGCGGAACGCCGAGACGTTAGCCGACGGTCTGGACGCCGACCCACTTTTCTGCGACCTTCACCCGCACCCCGAACAGGCGGCGGATCTCGAACGATCTTCCGGGTTCTGAGGAGGCTGTGGATTCCGCTGGTCCTACTGGTGGTGATTTGCGCTGGGGGATTGACTGTCTGGCGACTGCACGGCGCCTTCGGCTCTGAGAAACGCATCTCGTATGCCGACACCAGGAAAGACGACGCCAGACCTTTCAATCCGAAGCACCTGACGTACGAGGTTTTCGGACCACCTGGGACCGTGGCAGACATCAGCTATTTCGACGTCAACGGTGAGCCGCAGTTTATTCACGGAGCAAGCCTGCCGTGGTCGCAGGAGTTCGCGATCACCGCGGCGGCGGGCCTCGGAAATGTCGCGGCGCAGGGCGATAGCGACAGTATCGGCTGCCGCATCGTGGTGGACGGTGTGGTCAAAGCCGAGAAGATCACGGACGAGGTGCACGCCTTTACCTTCTGCGTGCTGAAGGCCGCATGAGCGAGGAACACACGGGCAGCGAACGTACAACGCCACCATTCGTAGCGCGGTCGATCCGCCGATTTTCGGTGCTGATCATCTTGGCATGGTTGGCGATCGTCGTCATCGTGAATACCGCCGTCCCCTCGCTCGAGCGGGTCGAGAAAGAGCATTCAGTATCGCTGAGTGCGCCAGATGCGCCGTCGTTCACGGCGATGACGCGTGTCAATCACGACTTCCAGGAATCTGCTTCCGGCAGTTTGGCGATAATCGTCTTGGAGGGTCAGCAATCCCTCGGCGGCGATGCTCACCAGTACTACGATCGTTTGATTCGTCAGTTGGACGACGATCCGAAGCATGTGCTGCACGTCCAGAATTTCTGGGGTGATCCACTGACGGCGGGCGCCGCGCAAAGCGTCGATGGCAAGGCCGTATTTGTGCAACTGAATCTGGCCGGCAACCCCGGCGAGACCTCGGGGAACGAATCGGTGGCGGCGGTCAAGCACATCGTGGGACGGACGCCGCCGCCTGCCGGGATCCAGGTCTATGTCACCGGCCCCGCGGCGATCGTTTCAGATATGGTTCAGAGTGGCGACAGCTCGATCGTCCTGATGACGGTGTTAAGCCTCACGGTGATTTGCACTCTGTTACTTTTCGTCTACCGTTCGGTTATCACGGTATTTCTCTTGCTGATAATGGTCAGTATCGAATTACAGGTGGCCCGAGGAATTGTCGCGTTCCTGGGCGAGCACGAGATTTTCGGTCTTACTACCTTCGCCGTTAATCTCCTGGTGTCGCTCGGGATCGCGGCCGGAATGGACTACGGGATATTCTTCACCGGGCGGTATCAAGAGGCGCGTCAGGCCGGCGAGGATCGGGAAACGGCTTTCTACACCACCTACCGCGGGGTCGCTCCTGTTGTCTTGGGTTCCGGTTTGACGATCGCCGGAGCGGTTTTCTGCCTGAGATTTACCCGGCTGCCCACCTTCCAGGCGCTAGCCGGCCCGTGCGCGGTGGGTATGTTGGTCGCGGTCGCGGTCGCGCTTACGTTGGTTCCGGCAGTCCTTACTGTCGGAAGCCGTTTCGGTCGGTTCGACCCTAAACGGAAGATCAAGGTTCGTGGATGGCGGCGGGTAGGAACGGCGATCGTTCGGTGGCCTGCGCCCATTCTCGTCGCGACATCAGCAGTCGCGCTGATCGGGCTCCTGACGCTGCCGGGATACAATCCCAGCTACAACGACCGGCAGTATCTCCCCACGAATATCCCCGCCAATCAGGGGTATGCGGCCGCGGCGCGACATTTTCCAGAGTCGCGAATGTCGACGCCCGAGGTCCTGCTGGTCGAGACGGATCACGATTTGCGCAATCCGGCGGATTTTCTGGTTTTGAACAAGCTGGCCAAGGCCGTCCTCGCGGTTCCAGGAATATCCCTGGTACAAGCCGTAACTCGGCCCCAGGGGACCCCGATCGACCATGCGACAATACCGTATATGCTCAGCACGCAAATGGCTGGCATGCAACAATCCATGCAGTTTCAGAAAGAGCGCTTGAAGGACATGCGCAAGGCCGCCGACGAGCTGACGGCAACGATCAACATCATGCAGCATATGTACGGTTTGTTACAGCAGCTCACCGACACGACTCACCACATGGTCGGCCAAACGCATGATATCCAGGCGATTACGGACGAGTTGCGGGATCACATTGCGGACTTCGAGGATACCTTTAGACCGATCCGCAGTTACTTCTACTGGGAAAAGCACTGCTTCGACATCCCCGTCTGCTGGTCGCTCAGATCGATATTCGATTCAATCGACGGTGCTGACGAGGTTAGCGAGAAGCTGCGCGATCTGGTAGCGGATTTAGATCACCTAGACGTGCTCCTGCCTCAGCTGGTTGTCCAGTTCCCGCCGATGATCGAAACCATGAAGACCATGCGGACCATCACCCTTAGTATGTACAGCACCATGTCCGGGACCGTCGGCGAGATGGACCAGAGTGGCGATAACGCGACAGCGATGGGGAAGGCTTTCGATACCGCTAAGAACGACGATTCTTTCTACTTTCCTGCGGAGGTTTTCAACAACGCGGACTTCAAACGAGTCATGAACGTGTTCCTGTCACCGGACGGGAAGGCCGTCCGCATGCTCATTTCGCAAAGAGACGATCCCGCGTCGCCTGAAGGGATCGCACGGATCGACCCAATTAGAAGTGCCGCCGAGGAGGCGCTGAAGGGAACTCCGTTAGAAGACTCGAAGATCTACCTCACCGGGAATGCAGCGATAGTGAAAGACCTGGTGGAGGGCTCGAAATACGATCTGATGATCGCTGGAGTCGCTGCGCTTTGCCTCATTTTTATGATCATGCTGACCATCACACGGAGTTTTATTGCCGCCCTAGTTATCGTAGGTACGGTATTGCTTTCACTGGGCGCGTCATTCGGGCTTTCTGTGCTCGTCTGGCAGGATATGCTCGGCATACAAATACATTGGATGGTGCTCGTGATGTCGGTGATCATCCTTTTGGCGGTCGGGTCTGATTATAATTTGCTGCTGGTCTCCCGGATGAAAGAGGAAATAGGCGCCGGTATAAACACCGGCATCATTCGTGCGATGGGAGGCACCGGCAAGGTGGTGACGATCGCCGGCCTGGTGTTCGCGTTCACCATGATGTCCATGGTGGTCAGCGATTTGCGCAGCATCGGTCAGTTGGGCACCACGATCGGACTGGGGCTGCTGTTCGACACGTTGGTCGTACGCGCGTTCATGACGCCGTCCATCGCCGCGTTGCTGGGACGCTGGTTCTGGTGGCCGCAACAAGTGCGCCCCCGCCCCGCCAGTTCATTACTTCGGCCGTCAGGACCCCGTCCGTTGGTACGTGCCTTATTGCTGAGATAGCAGCGGTAAGTGGCGGATTTCCAGTTCATGACGCGGCCGGTGACGGTGGGGACCATCGTGGCCCAGGGCGATAACGTCGGCTGTCGCATCGTGATGGACGCTGTGGTCAATGCCGAGACGATTGCGCACGAAACGACCGCCGTCACCCTCGGCCCGTTGACGGCCGCATGAGCAGCGAACGCCCTCAGGTCCCCTCCATAGCGCGGACGATTCGCAGGCTTTCGCCGTTCATCATCCTGGCGTGGGCAGCGGTGGCTCTGATCGTGACCCTGGCAGTTCCATCGCTGGAGCGGGTCGGCCAAGAGCATTCCGTGCAACTGAGTCCCATGGACGCGCCGGCGCTGCGGGCCATCGTGCGCATGGGCAAGGTCTTCAAAGAATCAGATTCAGACAGTGTCGCGATGATCGTGCTGGAGGGGCAGCAGCGGCTCGGGGAGGATGCCCAAACCTACTATGCCGGATTGGTTCGTCAGTTCAGAGACGATCCGAAGCATGTCCAGTATGTGCACGATTTATGGGGAGATCGACTCACGGCGCAGGGCGCGCAAAGCCCCGATGGGAAGGCCGCATATGTGCAATTGAATCTGGCCGGCAACCAAGGTACGACCTTGGGGCAGGAATCTGTAGCGGCGGTCCGGAATATCGTCAAGCGGACGCCGCCGCCTCCCGGTGTCGGGATCTATGTCACCGGCCCGGCGGCACTCGTTGCGGATATGCAGCACAGCGGTGAGAGATCCATTCTGAAGATGACCGCGATAAGTATCGCGATCATCTTCGCGATACTGCTCTTTGTCTACCGTTCGGTCATCACCGTGGTTCTGTTATTGGGCATAGTTGCGATCGAATTAGGGGCGGCCCGGGGAATCGTGGCGTTTCTCGGCGATAACAATGTTCTTGCACTATCGACGTTTGCCATAAATCTGCTGGTGGCCCTCGGGATCGCGGTCGGAACCGACTACGGGATATTCTTTTTCGGTCGCTATCAGGAGGCGCGTCAGGCCGGCGAGGACCCGGAAACGGCCTACTACACCACCTACCGCGGGGTGGCTCCCGTTGTCTTGGCTTCCGGTTTGACGATCGCCGGGGCAGTCTTGTGCCTGAGTTTTACCCGCATTCCCATCTTCCAGACCATAGGCTTCCCGTGCGCAGTGGGCATGCTCGTCGCGGTCGCTATCGCGCTCACGCTGGTTCCGGCCGTTCTGGCCGTCGGAAGTCGCTTCGGGCTGTGCGACCCGAAGCGCAGGATCGGGGTCCGTCGATGGCGCCGCGTTGGCACGGCGATTGTCCGCTGGCCTGCGCCCATTCTCGTCACGACATTAGTAGTCGCGCTGATCGGCCTAGTGACGCTCCCAGGCTATAAAACAAGCTACAACGACCGGCTCTATATACCCAAAGACCTTCCAGCAAATTTGGGCTATGCGGCCGCCGACCGTCATTTCTCCCAAGCACGATTGATGCCCGAAGTTCTGACGATCGAATCAAAACACGATATGCGCAATCCGGCAGATTTTCTCGTGCTGCACAAACTAGCTAAGGGAATCTTTCGGGTTCCGGGAATCTCTCGGGTGCAGGGGATAACCCGGCCCGAGGGAACACCAATTGAACACACATCGATTCCCTTCTTGATCAGTATGCAAGGGGCGGGCATGCAACAAGATATGCGGTTTATGAAAGGCGCTAATGACGATCTGCTGAGGCAGGCCGATTTGATGACCGAACAAATCGCGCTGATGAAACGGATGTACCAAGTACAGCAGCAGATCACCGCCGTTACCCACCACTCGGTCGATGAGACAAAAGAAATGACAGTAATCGTCGACGAGTTACGCGATCACATTGCTGATTTTGAGGATTTCTGGAGGCCAGTGCGAAGCTACTTCTATTGGGAACGGCACTGCTACGATATTCCAATATGCTGGTCGTTGAGGCAAATATTCGAGAGCCTCGACGGTGTCGATGCGGAAAGCGAGAAACTCCACGATGTGGTACAAGATCTGAACAAAGTGGACGCGCTGCTGCCGCAGCTTCTTGAGCAGTTCCCGCCCATTATCGCGACGTTGGAGTCCATGCGGACGATGACGCTGACGATGCACAGCACCATGTCCGGGCTCTTCAGCGAGATGGACGAAACGGGCCAAAACGCCGCCGCCATGGGACAGGCGTTCGACGCCGCCAAGGACGACGACTCCTTCTATCTGCCTCCGGAGGTTTTCCAGAACCCGGACTTCCAGCGCGCAATGAATTCCTTCCTGTCCCCGGACGGAAAAGCGGCCCGATTCATCATTTCGCAGAAGGGCGATCCCGCGACGTCCGAGGGCATAGCGCGTATCGATCAGATAAAGAGAGCGGCCGAGGAGGCAGTCAAGACGACACCTCTGGAGGACGCCAAGATCTATATCGGCGGCACCGCGTCGACCTTTAAAGACTTCCGAGACGGCTCTAAATACGATCTACGTATCGCGGTAGTTGGTGCGCTCTGCCTTATCTTCATGATCATGCTCATCATCACCCGAAGTTTTGTGGCGGCATTAGTCATCGTGGGTACGGTGGCACTTTCGTTGGGCGCATCGTTTGGGCTGTCGGTGCTGATTTGGCAGTATGTTCTGGGCATCAAATTGCACTGGATGGTGCTTCCACTTTCGGTGATCATCCTTTTGGCTGTCGGGTCCGACTACAATTTGCTACTGGTCTCCCGGATCAAGGAGGAAATAGCCGCCGGTATAAACACCGGTATCATCCGCGCCATGGGCGGCACCGGAAAGGTCGTGACCAACGCGGGTCTGGTGTTCGCTTTCACGATGGCCGCGATGGTGGCCAGCGATTTGGGGATTATCGGTCAGGTCGGTACCACCATCGGCCTAGGCCTATTGTTTGACACCTTGATCGTGCGCTCGTTCATGACGCCCTCTATCGCCGCGCTGCTCGGACGTTGGTTCTGGTGGCCACAAATAGTGCGCCCACGCCCGGCCAGTCAAATGCTTCGGCCTTTGGGACCGCGTCCGCTGGTACGTTCGTTGCTGCTGAGGGAGGAGGACCGCGACGACGACGCGGTCACAACCGGGCTGCCGAGGCCGTCCGTCTAGGTACCAGTTCGAACGACAACTGTCGTCAAAGCGGTGCTCGACTACCCCGATAAAGTCGAGTACGCCGCGAAATGCCTAATCACATGGGTGGAGCTAAGGGGACTCGAACCCCTGACCCCCACACTGCCAGTGTGGTGCGCTACCAGCTGCGCCATAGCCCCAAGAAGTTGTGCCCATCGAAGCTACACCACTGTCAGGAACCCTTCAAAGTTGCTGGTCAGGGCTTCAGGTCGATGTGCGCCGTCAGGGGCTGCATGGGGCGGTTTTTCAATGCGCTATCGCATGCGCTATCGCATTCGCGATTCGGGTGTAGCCACCCGCAGAGGCTGGTGTGGCTGATGGCGCAATAGCCACCCCCTTACCCGATGACCGAGTTCACCACCTCACGGGCCATCTTCTGCACCTCGGCCAGATGCTCGGGTCCGTTGAAGGACTCCGCGTAGATCTTGTACACGTCCTCGGTGCCCGACGGCCGCGCCGCAAACCACGCGTTGGCGGTCGTCACCTTCAGCCCGCCCAGCGGGGCACCGTTGCCCGGCGCGGTGGTCAGCTTCGCGGTAATCGGCTCACCCGCCAACTCGGTGGCGGTCACCTCTTCGGGTGAGAGCTTGGCCAGCCGCGCTTTCTGCTCACGGTCGGCCGGCGCGTCGACCCGCGCGTAGAACGGGGTGCCGTATTCGGCGGCCAGCGCCTGGTAGCGCTGCGACGGCGTCACGCCGGTGACGGCCAGGATCTCGGATGCCAGCAGCGCGAGGATGATGCCGTCCTTGTCGGTGGTCCACACCGATCCGTCGCGCCGCAGGAACGACGCCCCCGCCGACTCCTCGCCGCCGAAGCCGATGGTGCCACCGATCAGGCCGTCAACGAACCACTTGAACCCGACCGGCACCTCGACCAGCTTGCGGCCGATCCCGGCGACCACCCGGTCGATGATCGACGAACTGACCGCGGTCTTGCCGACGGCAATGCCGGCCGGCCAGGACGTGCGGTGGGTGTAGAGATAGTCGATCGCCACCGCCAGGTAATGATTCGGGTTCAGTAGCCCGCCGTCGGGCGTGACGATGCCGTGGCGGTCGGAGTCCGCGTCGTTGCCGGTGGCGATCTGGTAGCGGTCCCGGTTGGCGATCAGCGAGGCCATCGCGTCGGGCGAACTGCAGTCCATCCGGATCTTGCCGTCGTGGTCGAGCGTCATGAACCGCCACGTCGCGTCGACCAGCGGATTGACGACGGTCAACTCGAGGTTGTACCGCTCGGCGATCGCGCCCCAGTAGTCCACGCTGGCCCCGCCGAGCGGATCGGCGCCGATCCTCACCCCCTGCTTGCGGATCACCTCGACATCGACCACGTTCTGCAGGTCGTCGACATAGCTGTCCATGTAGTCGTGGCGGCGGGCGGTCTGCAACGCCCGGGCAAACGGAATGCGCTTGACCCCCGTTCCACTACGCAGAATCTCGTTGGCGCGCTTGGCGATTGCGTTGGTGGCGTCGGTGTCGGCCGGACCTCCGTTGGGTGGGTTGTACTTGAAGCCACCGTCGTACGGGGGGTTGTGCGACGGCGTTACCACGATCCCGTCGGCGAGTGCGTCGGTGCGACCCCGGTTGTAGGTGAGGATGGCAAGACTGACCGCCGGCGTCGGTGTGTAGCGGTCGGCCGAGTCGATCATGGCGACGACGTCGTTGGCCGCCAGCACCTCCAGCGCCGAAACCCAGGCCGGTTCGGAGAGGCCATGGGTGTCGCGGCCGATGAACAGCGGCCCGGTGGTGCCCTGGGCGGCGCGGTATTCCACGATTGCCTGGGTGATCGCCAGGATGTGCGCCTCGTTGAACGCTCCGTTGAGCGCCGAGCCGCGATGGCCCGATGTGCCGAACGCCACCTGCTGGGCGACGTCGTCGGGGTCGGGCTCGATCGAGTAATACGACGTAATCAGATGGGGCAGATCGACAAGGTCTTCGGGCTGGGCCGGCTGACCGGCACGCGGGTGCGCCATGGTTTCCAATTCTGCCCGCGAAGCACGCCGCTGGCGTGTGAGGTACTTTTCTGACGTCTCCGGTACTTCCCGGGTTTACCCACCCGTAAGTCACACCGAAGGGAATCGACTCGTGGCACACGACTATCGCGAGTTGGCCGCGGTTTTCGCCGGCGGAGCGCTTGGCGCCCTGGCCCGTGCCGCCTTGAGCACGCTCGCCGTCGACGACCCGGCGCGCTGGCCATGGCCGACATTCACCGTCAACATCGTCGGCGCCTTGCTGGTGGGGTATTTCACCACCCGACTGCTCGAGCGGTTGCCGTTGTCGAGTTATCGGCGTCCGCTGCTTGGCACCGGATTGTGCGGCGGATTAACCACGTTCTCCACGATGCAGGTCGAGACGCTGAGGATGGTCGAGCACGGCCACTGGACCCTGGCGGTCAGCTACACCGTGACCAGCATCCTGCTGGGGTTGCTGGCCGTGCATGTGGCCACTGCGTTGGTCCGCCGGGTGCGGGTGCGCCGGTGACAGGCAGTGCTGCCACGACGGTCTTGGTGTGGGCCGGCGTCGTGCTCATCGGCGGCATCGGTTCGGTGGCACGTTTCTTGGTGGATCGTGCGGTGGCGCGACGGGCGGCGCGGGCGTTTCCGTTCGGCACGCTGGCCGTGAACATCAGCGGCGCTGCATTGCTGGGCTTTCTTGGCGGCCTGGCCGTGAGCAAGGAGGCGGCCCTGCTGGCCGGCACCGCGTTCGTCGGCGCTTACACCACGTTCTCTACCTGGATGCTGGAAACCCAGCGACTCGGCGAGGAGCGACAGATGACCTCCGCGCTCGCCAATATCCTTGTCAGCGTCGTGCTCGGTATCGCCGCCGCGGTGCTCGGGCAATGGGTCGGGGCGCAGATCAGGGGCTCTTGAGCAGCGTCGCAAGGACCGTCGCGTGGCTGCCATCCACATGGCGACTGGCCGTCACCAGGGTCACCACGCCGCGCTTGGTCAGCTTTCGCAGTTCCTCCAGCGCGGGGTTGCCGGCCAGTTCCGCCTCGTAGCGCGCCGCGAATTCGTCGAACCGTTCGAGCTGGTGGTGGTACCACGTCCGGAGTTCGTTCGACGGCGCAACATGTTTGAGCCAGATGCCCACCCGCGGGTCGTCCTTTCGAATTCCGCGCGGCCAGATGCGATCCACCAGGACACGCTGGCCATCGTCCGGATCGATCTCGTCGTAGATCCGTGCCACCCTGACCCGGCGCTTGGCGCTCACGGCATCGCCCTCGATTCATCCATGAATCAGATTGTGGTGCCCCTCGCAGTAGCTTTGGATCGCCGCCTGTACGACCCCATTCGCTTCCTTCTTGTTGAAGTTTGCGGATCCGCCGACGAGCCTGTTGACCGCAGCGTCGAAGGTCTGCGGGGTGGGACTCTGGTCAAGCATCGCGCAGGTGGTGTGCGCCTCGGCGATCATCGTCTGGGTCGAGACACGGTTCTGATAGTCGACCCCGATCTCCGAGAGCCACTTCGTGTAGATTGCGTCCTGCGGACTCAGGCTCGGGTCGGCGTGGGCCGCGGAGAGGCCGAGCGTCACCATCCCGATCAAGGTCACCACAAACGTTGCTATGTGCCTCATCATCTATCTCCTCAATGACTAAAAACAGACGTTACGCTGCTTCTTCGTGTCCGTTGGGGGTTTGCTGATCAGTTTGTCCGACCGGGTGGATATACTCGAATGCATGTTCGATTCATTGACTTTGGTCGACCCGGCAGCTGACCAATCGGCGCTGATCGAGCGGATCGCTGACTTGGAGCGGGTCAAGTCTGCGGCGGCGGCAGGCCAGGCTCGGGCGGCGGCCGCGCTGGACGCGGCGCGTCGAGCCGCCGAAGCGGACACCGGTGTGCCCCCGGCGCGTCGCGGGCGTGGTGTGGCCAATGAGATCGCGCTGGCCCGACGAGACTCTCCCGCCCGCGGCGGCCGGCATCTCGGCTTCGCAAAGGCCCTGGTGCACGAAATGCCGCACACGCTGCACGCGCTGGAATCCGGGGCACTGTCGGAGTGGCGCGCCACCCTGATCGTCCGCGAGAGCGCCTGCTTGGACATCGACGACCGGCGCTCCTTGGATGCCGAGTTGTGTGGTGATCCGGCGGGCCTCGATGGGATGGGCGATGCGCGGGTGGCCGCCGCCGCCAAGGCGATCGCCTACCGCCTGGACCCGCACGCCGTCGTCGACCGGGCGGCGAAGGCCGAGAACGAACGCACTGTCACCATTCGGCCCGCACCCGACACCATGACGTATCTGACCGCGTTATTGCCAGTGGCACACGGAGTCTCGGCGTACGCGGCGCTGCGTCGCGAGGCCGATACCCGCGCCGACGGGCGCTCACGCGGACAGGTGATGGCTGACACTCTGGTCGAGCGGGTCACCGGCCGTGATGCGGCGGTCCCGACGCCGATCGCGGTCAACCTGGTGCTGTCCGATGAAACGCTGCTCGGTGGAAACAGCGCGCCGGCCGATGTCTGCGGCTATGGACCCATTCCTGCAGCGGTCGCCCGCGCCATGGTCTCCAGCGCGATCGACGATCGACGCTCCCGGGCGACGTTGCGTCGGCTCTACGCGCATCCACGCTCAGGGGCGCTGGTGGCGATGGAGTCGCGGGCGCGGCTTTTTCCGCGCGGTCTGGCCGCCTTCATCGCGCTGCGAGATCAACGTTGCCGCACGCCCTATTGCGACGCGCCGATCCGACACCGCGACCACGCGCAACCCTGGGCCGAAGGCGGCCCCACCGACGCGGATAACGGTCTGGGGTCGTGCGAGCGCTGCAACTACGCTAAGGAAGCCGCCGGCTGGCGGGTCAGCACGAGCATCGACGAAACATGTACCCACACAGCCGAATTCACCACACCAACGGGCAAAACCTACCGGTCGACGGCCCCGCCCCGCGCACCGACCATCGAATTCAGCCGTCTCGAATTACGAATCGGCATCGCGCTCGCAAAGCACGCCGCGTAGGTAGGAGCTCATCCTCCGCCGCTGAGGCGCCCCACATCGATGACCTCACCCCGATTGATGCTGACCCAATCGCGCCCGTCGAGGTAGGGCCGCAGGGTTCGGCCGATGAGCTCAACGTCGGCGGGCGCCTTGGGGCGCTGCAGTTCGTAGACGTGCGGTAGCCCGGCCATGCCGGTAACGACGCTCCACAGCGCCAGGGACCGCGGACCAGCCGGCGGATCCACCAATACCGGCCCAAACAGGCACTGTCCCAACAGAAACAGGGTCGGCACACCGAAGCCGCCCGCATCGACGACGCGCTGATGGTCCTCGTGGATTTCATCGTGGGTGGTCGAGTCGTCTAGCGCCGCGTCGAAAACCGTCGCGTCGGCGCCGATGTCGCTCAGGAGCCGTCGCGCCTCCGCGGGATCGTGCGGTTTGCCACCCAGGGTGTGCAGTTCACGTCCGATCGCGGCGTACCACCGGTCCAGCAACGACATGTCCGTTCGGCGCAGCAACGCCCCGATCCGCATCAATGACCAGCCGTAGGACCACTCGCGCTCCCACGGGTGCTTCTGGCCCTCCGACCGGTTGATCTCCTCGAGGCTGAAGAAACGCCAGTTGACGGTTATGCCCAGCTGCTCGCGAACGTCGCGGATCCACAGCGAGGTCTGGTAGGCAAACGGGCACATCGGGTCGAAGTGAAAGTCGACGACGGTGCTCATCGATCCTCGGCTCAGTAGTGATAGGTGTCCGTCGGCGCGGGCGAGTGCTCCCGTTCCTCGTCGTCGAACTCGGGCGCCTCGATGCCGTAAGACCGCGCCAGCTCGAGGATCTTGGTTGCCCGTGCGATGCGCGGCAGGTCCGAGCCGTTGCGGATCTCTCCCCCGTCGCGTTCGAACTCAGCGAAAAACTCCTTCGCCCAAGAAATTTCGTCCTGTGACGGGGACAATCCCTCGTTCACCACGGCACATTGGTCCGGGGCAAGGCAGATCTTGCCCGTCATCCCGAATTCGACGGAAACCGCGGTGGCCTCGATGAGCTTCAACGCGTTGGAGCCAATCGTCGGCCCATCGATCGCGCTGGGCAGGTTGGCCGCCTTGGCGGCGATCGTGAAGCGCGACCGCGCGTAAGCCAGGGTGGTCGGGTCTTCCCCGAAACCGGTGTCACGGCGGAAGTCGCCGATGCCGAAGGCCAGTCGGAAGGTGCCCTTGGCCGCGGCGATCTCGGTGATGCGCTCCAGCCCCCGCGCCGTTTCGACCAGCGCCACGATGGGCACGTTGGGCAGTCGTTGGGCGGTTTCGGTGACGTGGTCCACCGATTCGACCATCGCCAGCATCACGCCGCCGACCGGTGTGCCGGCCAGGTCCCGTAGATCGTCGGCCCACCACGGGGTGCCGAAGCCGTTGATGCGGACCCAGTCACTGTTTTCGGCGCGAAGCCAACGCACGACGTTCTCGCGGGCGCCCTGCTTGTCTTTGGGCGCGACCGCGTCCTCGATGTCGAGCACGACGATGTCGGCGCGAGAGTGCGCCGCGGACTGGAACCGGTCCGCGTGCGCGCCGTTGACCAGCAGCCAGCTGCGGGCGAGGACCGGATCGATGCGTGAGCCGATGTCGGCGGGATCGGTGGCCTGGCCGTCGACGTGTTCATACATTGCGTGATCTGTCGCCATCTTCATTCCGTGGGTGCTAGCTCGTGTTTCCTAAACCGTAGCGGCATTGCAAAGCGGGCGGGACCCCGACGCGATCATCGGGGTCGGCGCCGGCGGCGCCACATCAAGCCAACAACGGCCCCGACGACGCACACGACTAGCGCGATCAGCAAGAACTGCAGCCCAAACACCGCGAAGTCGTTGACGTCATACGAACCAGCATCGCCGACACATTGGAAGCTCACGGTGGTCCCCGACTGGCCCGGCTTGTAGCTGTAGTCCGAGGTGTTGTACGCCATCTGATACCCGCTGTCGCACACGATCGCGCTCATCCAGAGCGCGCTCGACGGGACTACCGCGGTCACCGCCGCCGCGGCGCCGGCGCAGAGGCCGATCCCCCCGCCACCGACCCCGAGGATTGCCCCGACACGATCGGCGCCGACGAGCTTGCGTCGTGACGGCGAAAACCCGCCTTGGCCCCCATAGCCAAACGCCCCGGCGGAGTAGGGCCCGCGCACGGGAGCGGCCAGGTAAACGGGGCCGGCCGGGTCCCAATGCTGATAGACAACCTGGCCGCCGATTTTGATCGTGGGGCCACCGCGCAGACCGGCTCGGGCCAGGGCGTCTCGATACTGCTCCTGCGACAAACCCGCGTCGACGACGGCGCGCCTCAGTGCCTCGCGCAGGGGCGCCAGCTCCGGCCCGGCTGACAGGCCGGCTTGCCAGCCCTTTCCCTGCAGGGCCTGCGCCAGCCGGCGCGCGTGCTCATCGATGGCGTCCAGCTGCGCGACGGAGGCCTGGGAAGCCGGGTCGGCTTCTCCGACGCCCGCCCTCGCGTCGGCGAGCTGACGTTCGAGCTCCGCGATTCGCTTCTGCTGCGCCAGCTGGCGTTCCAATTCAGCGATGCGTTGCTCGGCGTCCTGATCCATCAGCAAATGATCGCACTGCCTCCGCGTTTACCCGGTCCCCCATTGGGTATGCCTCGCCAAGCGGCGCACAGCCCCGCCGCACTCTTTTTCTCTTACCGGAGGTATTGGCGATGGCCGAGATGATTGTCCAATCGCCCGACGAGGTCGTCGCGTTCCTCAAAGCGCAGCACAACCTCATTGAGGACATGTTCGACGAAGTGCTGTATGCGTCGGACCCCGAGGCGCGCGAAAAGCCGTTCCAAGAATTGCGCCAACTGCTGGCCGTACACGAGACAGCCGAGGAGCTGGTCGTGCATCCCCGAGCGCGCCGCGAGGCCAATGCCGGCAACTCGATAGTCGACGCGCGACTGAAAGAAGAGCACGAAGCCAAGGAGCTGTTGTCAGAAATCGAGAAACTCGATATCACCTCACAGCAGTTCGTCGACGAAATGACCAAGCTGCGCGCAGCCGTGGTCGACCACGCCCAGCAGGAGGAGAGCGAGGAATTCCCCGTGCTGCAGCGGGAAGTCGACGCCGACGACCTCAAGCGGATGGGCGCGGCGGTGCGCGCCGCCCAGGCCATCGCACCAACCCGTCCTCATCCGGGCGTCGAATCAGCGAAGCTGAATTTCGTCGTGGGCCCATTCGCGTCGCTGCTCGATCGCGCTCGCGACCTGATCGAGCGAGCCATCGGCTAACCGGGGCTGACCGCACGTTCCGTAGTCTTGGTGAGGTGAGCGTCGCACCGGAAACGACCGTTGCCTTAAAGGACCGGTTCTTCCGCGAGGTACCGGAGATGGCCGTCCGCTGGCAAGCCGAGACAGCTCCCGACTCGCGACTGCTCATGCTCAACGGGCGTCTGGCCGCCGAGCTTGGTCTGGACAGCTCGTGGCTGCGGAGTCCCGACGGACTGCGTTTCTTGGTCGGCAACTCGGTCCCCGGCGGTGCCGCTCCGGTGGCCCAGGCCTACGCCGGGCATCAGTTCGGCGGCTTCGTACCGCGGTTGGGCGACGGTCGGGCGCTGCTGCTGGGCGAACTGGTCGACGACGACGGGCACCTGCGCGACATCCACCTCAAAGGTTCCGGTCCAACACCGTTCGCGCGCGGTGGTGACGGGTTGGCGGCGGTGGGGCCGATGCTGCGCGAATACCTGGTCAGCGAGGCGATGCACGCCCTGGGTGTCCCGACGACGCGATCCTTGGCCGTCGTTGCGACCGGGCGCCCGGTACAGCGCGAGACGCTACTGCCCGGGGCCGTGCTGGCCCGGGTCGCCAGCAGTCACCTGCGCGTCGGGAGCTTCCAGTACGCGGCATCAACCGGCGACGGGGACCAACAAAAAGGCCTGCTCCGACGACTTGCCGACCATGCGATCGCCCGCCACCATCCCGCCGCGGCGGATGCCGACCGGCCCTACCTCGCGCTGTTCGAATCCGTGGTCGCCGTCCAGGCGTCGCTGATTGCCCGATGGATGCTGATCGGGTTCGTCCATGGGGTGATGAATACCGACAACATGACGATTTCCGGCGAAACCATCGACTACGGACCATGCGCCTTCATGGAGGCCTACGACCCCGAGACCGTCTTCAGCTCGATCGATTTCTGGGGGCGCTATGCCTATGGCAACCAGCCGGTCGTCGCGGGGTGGAACCTTGCCCGGTTCGCCGAAACGCTCCTTCCGTTGCTCTCCGACGACCTCGAGGAGGGTGTCGCGCTCGCGGAGCAGTCGTTCGGAGTATTCCGCTCGCGGTACGACGCCGTGTGGTCGTCCGGTATGCGCGCCAAGCTCGGTTTGTCCGCGGACGTTGAATCGCAGACCGTCACGCCGTTGGTCGACGAGTTGCTCCTCCTGCTGAAGGAGAGCCACGTCGACTACACCTCGTTCTTTCGCCATCTCGCCCAAGCGGCGCGGGGCGACGCCGAAGCCGCGCGCGGACTGTTCGTCAACCTCGCCGGCTTCGACGACTGGATGTCGCGCTGGCGGGCACTGGGTCCCGACGCCGGGCTGATGGACCGCACCAACCCGATCTACATTCCGCGCAACCACCTGGTCGAGGAGGCCCTGAGCGCGGCGACGGCGGGCGATCTCGACCCGCTCGGGCAACTCGTTGCCGCGGTGACCGCACCGTATGACGAACGGCCGGGTCTCGAGCGCTACGCCAGCCCCGCACCGGAGGATTTCGGCGCCTACCAAACGTTTTGCGGCACTTAGCTTTACCCCAGTTTCGCGAACTCGGCGCGCAGCTCATCCAGCTGGCGAAGCGTCTCGTCGCAGGGCTCGGTCGGCAGTTCCACCAAAACGTGCTCTACCCCGAGCTGCAGGTAGTCCTCGAGCTCTTTGGCCGTGTGCTTCCCCATGTGGACGTTGATCACCGGCACTTCGTGGCCGGCGACGGCGCGCAGTTCCGCGAGCCCACGCGATAGGACATCCGCTGACGGGGCCATCGAGAGCCATCCGGCGTTCAGCTGGGCGATGCGCTGAAAATTC
This sequence comes from uncultured Actinomycetota bacterium, assembly GCA_963703795.1. Lineage (GTDB taxonomy): Bacteria > Actinomycetota > Actinomycetes > Mycobacteriales > Mycobacteriaceae > Mycobacterium. The sequence continues at coordinate 43,782 of CAVPFT010000020.1, forward strand.
GCGGGGCCGCCACCGAGATACAGCGGCGGATACGGCTTCGTCTCCGGCTTGGGCCAACTGTAGATCGGGTCGAAATTCACGAATTCCCCGTGAAACTCTGCCTTCTCCTGCGTCCAGATCTCGATCATCGCGCGCAACCGCTCTTCAACCACGCGTCCCCGCACCTTGGGATCAACACCATGGTTGGCGATCTCTTCGCGGAACCAGCCCACGCCCACGCCGAAGCGGAATCGACCCTGCGACAACAGGTCAAGCGACACCACCTCTTTGGCCGTCAGGATCGGGTCGCGTTGCGGGATCAATGCGATCCCGGTGCCCAGGACGAGCTTCTCGGTCGCGACCGCCGCCGCCGTCAATGCCACAAATGGGTCCAGGGTGCGGTAGTACTTCCGCGGAATCGGACCACCCATTGGATACGGGGTCTGTGCATCGACCGGGATGTGCGAGTGCTCGGCCAGGAACAGCGACGAAAACCCGCGCTGCTCGAGCGCCTCGCCAAGCTCGACCGGTCCAATGCCCTCATCGGTGACGAAAGTCAGGACACCGATCTGCATACTTCCTCCCATCGCCGGCTGACGATCACAGTCAACCCGATGAAGGCCCCGCGTGTTCCCACGCGTGCGGCCGCACCGCGCGGTTCGTCCGCCGCGTCGCTCCCCAGAGCCCTACGCCGATCCCGACGATGGCGCCGCCCAAGCCGACGAGCCGTTGCGAAGGCTGCAACTCGCGATGGACACTCATCCCGCCGAGCAGGTCGGCCGCGTCGGCGCCGCCGGAGGCAAGGAACCAGCCGCGGGTGTCCTTGCCGCGCACCGCCGCCGCCGCGAGGAGCCCACCGATCAACGCATCCCGGTAGCCCATTGACCGCAGCAGCAGTCGCGCCGTCGGCGTCGGCTCGTCTGGATCGCCCCAGAGCCGGTTCGCACGGAGGGGATCGACGAGAAAGGAGATGCCCGAGGCAAGTCGGATGCTGCCCGCGAGGAGCGCGGCCCGGTCGACTGACATGTCGGAAGCCTAAAACGAAATCGCTTATTTGGCACGAGTTTAACAAAAAATCGCAAATACACGTCCGCCAACCTTTTCCACGACAATCCATTTGCCGACGGTCGCCCGTTATGGGCGCTACGGCCGCTTAGAGACCAGCTAAGAGCCCCCTGAGCCTATATTGATCGACCGTATTCTTCTTCGCTAGACGGACGTATCCGCCAATGCGAACCGGGTTCTCGTGCGAACACAGCTACAAATTTGTTATCGATTTGGCCACCCTACCTTGACCGAAATCGCGTGTGCGCGAACGTTAAACGGCTTATTTTGGTTAGCTATGACGGAACAGGGGGATCCGCTAAAACATCGGCACGCGTATGTCAGCCATCCCGGCATGCCACGACGGAAAAAGCTCGCTCCCGACCCCGATGTGCGCCGCGCGATCGTGGCCGCCGCGTCGAAATCCGTTCACGAGCAGGGAGTTCGAGGACTCAATGTCGCCACAGTCCTGGAAAGGGCTCAGCTCAGCACCCGCGCGTTCTACCGACATTTCGAATCGAAGGACCAATTGGTTGCGGCGGTCTTTCGGGAGGTGGCCCGCGGCGAAACCCAAAGGCTGAGAAGAAAAATGGGGAACACCGCGGGCCCGGTAGAGGCGGTGGCCGCGTGGATCGACGGACGACTCGATCTCGTGTTTGACGAGAACACCGAGTTGAGTCTGCGTCGTCACCCGTGGCCGGGGGACCAATCGAAAGCGCTCTGGTCCGAGATGATTTCGCCAGCCTACGGCGCAATCCTCGAACCGCTCATCGAACAGCTTCAGCGGGGCCTGGAACTTGGTGCGTTCAAAGACGTCGTCCCGATGACAGCGGCGAGGTCGATAGACGGCGTGGTGTGCGCGGGCGCTCAGCTGCAGAGGTCAACAGACCATTGGGACCGCTGCGAAGTTCGCGAACGTGCGCTCCGGTTCTGCCTGCGCGGACTCGGCGTGGCGGCAGAAATCATCGAACGAATCGCCGGCCGCGACGCACCCGCGGGCTAACGACAGACTCAATCGCGTCCTTGCGGTGGGCTACCATGGCCCTCATGGCCGAGCCGGGCCCGGCTGCCGATGAAACCTTCGCCCTCAACCGCGCCGAGACGGTTGCCGTACCTAATTACGCAGCTTCGGATGAAGGTGATAGCACGTCCGCGCGCGACTATGACGAGGGCACCACGAGCAAGCTGGCGGCTGATCGCCAGTCCTGGAGCGCTACTTGGCGCAAAGCCGGCGCACTGCTGCTGGGGGGTATCGCGCTAGCGGCCGCGATCGTTCTGGCGTTTTGGCTTTCGGGCCCGCGCACCAAGGGCTCGCAGCCGCCCACAGCGACGCCCGCTCCCACTGCGACGCATTCAGCGCCGACCGCTGCGCCTTCATCGATCGTTTCCACACCGGATCAGGACAATCAGTACATACAGACTCTGAATGACCACGGGATCTCGTTCGCCAATCCCGAGGCCGCTGTCTACAACGGCAAGACCGTGTGTGACGACATCCGGCAAGGGATGACGGTGCCGCAGATAGTCGCGGCATTTCGTGCGAGCAATCCAGCACTCGCCGGTGATGCCGATAGCTATGTGACGATCTCCGTTCACGCGTACTGCCCACAAAACGGCAACCTTGTTGGCGGAGGGTCCTGATCCGATCTGGCGCCGGCGCAACCAGACGGCGGCCGGCGGCCACCAAGCGCAACGAGTCCCGGCGATTCGTCGGGTGAATGCACCCTGCGGTCTGCCGGCGATACCATTTCCCCATCCCTACCTGGATTCGAGCTGGTCATGAATAGCCTGGCATGCGCCCGCCAGCGGCAAACCCGCGCAAAATTTGCTGGCCCGGGCGCGGGAAACCGATACCTCGCCCTTGCCGCAATTTTCCGGATTGAGCTGCGAAAATGCTATTTGTGCCGATATTGATGGGCCGCGGCCCGCGCAACGCGAGGACCCATGACTACCATCCGGGAGTCAGAGGAGACAGCGTATGACCATCGAGGACAGCGATGTCCCGGCCGAACCGACGCCTGTCGCGCGGCCGCGGCCGACACCGACACGCCGGTCCAGGGCGAGGCCCTTCGGGATCATCATCGTGGCGGCGGTCATCGCGGTGGCCGCCCTTGCCGGCCTGAGCGCCGTCGCCGACTACGCCTTGAAGGACAGGACGGCGCAATCGCCGACGGCGCCGACGGTGACGCTCACCGCATCGTCAATAGCGCCGGCCCTGGCTGATGGGGCGGACGGTCTGTACATGTCCACCTTGGGCAGCTACAACATCCCGAACAACGGCACTGACGCTACCCGTCAGCGGTTCATGGAATTCGGTCATCACGCGTGTTACTCGCTGCTGCCGCCGCGGCCACAGCCGTTTGACAAGACCGTGCAGGACATCTTTACTGCTGCGAATCAGGATGCCGCTAAAGGGGATCCGTGGGCACCGAAGTTGACTTACGACGACGCCGAGAATTTGGTGCACTCCGCGATCAAGGCCTATTGCCCGAGCGCGTCGCAGTGAGTGGAACGGCCGGGGCGTAAAGACCCAAGGCCTGGGCTGCCGCCGTAGCCACTTCACCTCGCAGATCCGAGATCGGCGGACTGCCGCGCACGAGGATTGAGTTCGCCAGCAGAATCACGTAGGTACCTGAGCCCGGGTCCATCCAAACCGAGGTACCCGTAAAGCCTGTGGCGCCAAAGCTACCGATGGGGAAGATCGCGCCTCGCGGCTTGGAGTAGGGCGTATCGATATCCCAGCCGAAGCCGAACAGGTCTTGTCCCTTTATCGCCGGATAGTTCGGAGCGAGCGGCGGTGTGTTTGGTGTCTTTGCGATGGCTTGTCGGGCGGCATCGTTCGCCGCTTCGAGTTGTCCGGCCGTATGTCCGGGCTGCTCGGGACTCGTCATCAAAGCCAGAGTCGCTTGCTTCAGCGGGAACTCGCTTGGACGGCCCGCAAGCCGATCAAGCAGGGCCTGCGCATAGATGCTGACGTCGTGCGCCGTCGAGAACACACCGGCATCCCCGCTCACTCCCCCCATCCGGCGCGCCGTCGGGTCATGCACCGTGCCCCGGAGCAGGTAACCGAAATCGGGATTCTTGCTCGGATCTGCTTGGCTTTCCTCGTCGCGTGCCGTTGGTGCGGTTCGCGACAAAACACTCGTGCTCCATGCACCTGCGGGACAAGCCGCGGGGGCTTGCCGTGTCAGCGCGGGAGCCCAGGCAACCGCGGCCCCTCTCACGTCGTGTGGACCACATGCTTTGGCTGGAGGAAGATAGCGGGTCTCGTCCATGCCAAGCGGCCCAAATACGTTCTGCTGAACGTAAACATCTTCCGCATCGCCCGTGACTTTCTCGAGCAGCGCGCCAAGCAGAATGTAGTTGATGTCCGAGTAGCGGAAAACCGCACCGGGACCCGACTGCAGCGGCGTGGTGAGCGCCCGCTGAATGCCTTCCGTTTTGTCGGCTCCGTCCAGTCCCCACGGCTCTTTGAGGCTTACGTCTATCCCTTCGCCCGAAGTCTGCGTGAGCAACATGCGAACGGTCACCTTTGCACGCTGCGCATCGTTGGTCGTGTTGAAGTCGGGCAGATATCGCTGCACGGGATCGTCGAACTGAACCTTGCCTTGTTCGAAAAGCTGCATGACGGCGGTCGCCGTTGCGAGGCCCTTCGTCAACGACGCCAGGTCGAAGATCGTGTCCTCGGTCATCGGCTCTGCGGCCGCAGGCGATCCGTCCAGCCCCGGTTCGCCCGCAAGCTTGCGCGAGCCATAAGCCCGATGAAAGACGACCTTGCCGCCGTGCCCGATCACGACCACAGCGCCTGGCAGCCTGTTTGCCGCAATCGCGTCGTTCATCACCTTGGAGATGGTTGCGAAGTCAGGTGTGAACCCTGGCGGGAGAGCCGCGTCTGGCGCCCGTATCACCTGCGCGCTGTGGCCTACTGCTGTCTGCGGTGCATACCCAGGCGAGGAAGCCGCAACGAGTGCGAGCAAGACCCCAACGGCAACGGCCTTTGGCACCAATGCCTTACCGACTACGGGCATAACGCAAGCGTAAGGCGGCGGCCGGGCAGCGCGCACCGGTTGATACCCGATGTTTTGACGGTAGCGTTGGCACCCTGGTGAGGACTCGTCCGAATTGATGCCGTTCCTGCGGTGGGTTGCCGTGCCGGTGGGCACGATGGCAGCCGTCGTCGCGCTGGTGCAGTGCAGCGCCGCGCGGCCACCTCTTGTGGCCGGACCATCACCCTCGGCCATCGCGTCGTCGGTGCCCGGCGCGCCGTCACCACCTGCCGGCGGGACCGTTCGCCCGGTCACGGCTGCGGAACTCGGCGCGAGCTGGCGGCCGGGTTGCCCGGTCGAACCCGCGCAGCTGCGGCGGGTCGACGTCGACCACATCGGTTTCGACGGCCAGACCCACCGCGGCGAGCTGATCGTGCACGAAGACGTGGTGCCGGAGGTCATCACGATCTTCGAGCAGCTTCACCGACTGGGCTTTCGCATCGAGAAGATCCGCACGGTCGACCACTATCCGGCCGCTGATGATGAGCTGTCCATGGAGGACAACAACACTTCGGCGTTCAACTGCCGGGGCATCCCAGGAACCAGCCAATGGTCTCAACACGCTTACGGTCGAGCGATCGACCTCAATCCGCTTCTTAACCCCTGCATCTACGCCAGCGGCGTATTCCAGCCGCAGAACGCGGCGGCCTACCTGGACCGCAGCCGCACCGACCCGGGACTCTTACACAACGGCGACCCGGCCGTGCACGCCTTCACCGATCTTGGTTGGCGATGGGGTGGCGACTGGGCGACTCCCCTCGACTACCAGCACTTCGAGCGGCTCCTGATCCCTGGGTGAATTTCCCTGCGGTACAAGGTAATTGGCTTGCCTGCGATGGCCAACGAAGGGCCGGAGACGGTCACGAGACGCCATGGGTGGTTCGGGCACTAGCATCGTTTGCTACGGAATCAAGGAGGCGATAGCAGCATGCGACCTGCGCAACCACCGGTCCAGCACTTTGCAGCGAGGTTAGAGCCACGCAGTGGGAGGAGAACCGGGTCGTGTCGACCGTCTTTGACTTTGTGATCGCACAGCTGAACCGAACCCGACGCCTGAACGGCCGACCGTTCGACCGCGCCAGCTCGGTGGCAATCCCGCACGGCCAATGGGGAATCGCCCACTACGGCATCATGGTGCCGAACCTGCCGGAACCATTTCGATTCTTCGATGCAATCGTCATTCTCGGAACGGCACGTGCACCGATCTTCGGCAAACGATCGCTCGCGACTGGTGCCCCAGACGACTCGGCATGGATCCTGACCGGATCCGCCGTGACCCCGAACGGCTTCGAGCAATACAGCATCACCGACCAGTGCGATCTGTCCGCCGACGGCACGCATCTACGATTCGACGACCAGCTGGTCATCGACCGAACGACCAGCGAGATCACTGTGTCCGCGACGCGGCCCAAGGCCAGCGTGCAACTCACGCTGAACCCGACCCCGGCCGTGGCTCATTTTGTTCACATCCCGGGCATATACGACCATTGGAGCGTGCTCTGCAAGGCCGAGGGCACGTTCACCGCCGGACGCGACTCGTTCACGCGAAAAACGCTGTGCACCTACGAATATGCGCGCGCTGTGAACCTGCCGCTCCCGTTGCTGTTTTTCACCTATCAGATCCTCAACATCGACGAGACAACCCAGGTGCTGATGACCGAAGTGCTCGGCCCCATCGGACTCCCCGTCCAACGCATCGTCTACATCCGAACCGTCGACGGCGCGGTGACCATCCACACCCGCGGCTACAAGCACACGGTTCACGAATATTCTCCCGATCACCTCACCACCCCCGACGGTCACCAGATGCGAGTGCCAAAACGGTTCACCTGGCGCGTCGAGGACGATGACGGCGCCGATCTCATCACCATCGAGGGCACAACTAACGACGACTTCGTCTACGGACTCGGCACCGGATACGCCGGCAGCTATCAATACACCGGTCGATACCGTGGCGCCCCCGTCACCGGCACTGGCTACATCGAATGGATCGACCGCAGCTGACCCACACGTCGGTCGCGCAACGAATCGGTCAGTTCAAGACGCCGGGATCCCGACGCAACTCACGCCGCACCATCGCCTCGAACAACCCGGTGAACGGGTGCGCGTTGAAGAAGTCTCCGTACGTGCGCGCGGCGTCGCGGTTCATCGGCACGCCACCCCCGGCAGCCGCGATGTGCCAGGCCTGGCGGCAACGCCATTCGAAGGACATCGCGCGCAGGTAGGCCTGTTCGATGTCACCGCCGAGCACGACCACACCGTGGTTGGCGAGCAGGCCGACGTTGCTGTCTCCGATCGCGGCGGCCACCGCACGTGCGTTGCCGGCATCGTCGACACTTCCCCAATATTCGTCGTGCACCGCCACCCCGCCGTGGTACAGCGCGCCGGTCTGGTCGTAGATCTCGGGCGCGCGTCCCAGGTCGGCCCACACCGTCCCCCACCGCGAATGGTTATGGATCGCCACCCCGATATCGCCACGGGCGCGGTGCAATTCGACATGAAGCGTGATGGCCGGCGTGATCGTCCACGGGCCGCCGATTTCGTTGCCGTCGGCATCCATCGACATGATGTCGCTGGCCGTGACCTCGTCCCAGGTCAGTCCGAAGGGGTTCACCAGGAACGTCCCATCCGGTTGTTTGTAAGTGATGTGGCCGGCGAGATGGTCGTTGTATCCCTCGACGAACAGGCAACGACACAACAGCGCCAACTCCTGGGCGGGGGTGAGCTCCGGCAAGGCGGGGGCGATGGGCTTCGTGACGACCATGGCTCGCATCGCCGTCGGGCGGTTCGTTTCGGTGCTTGTCATGCTGTGCTCCTCACCGATCGAGGATCTGCCGGAGCCGATCACCATAGAACATTAGGGCATTGTCCGCCAATACCTTTCGCTCCAGCGTCTCGCCCAGGCCCCGTTCCTTGACGCTCTTCACCGCTCCCGGATAGACGGCGTCGTGATGGGGATAGTCGGATGCGAACATCACGTTGTCGGCCCACCCTTGCTCGAGGGTCGACGTCACGCCGGGCTCCTCGATCTCGAAAGTGAGCCATGACCGTGTGTTGACGCTGCCGTTCGGGTCTCCCCCGCGGTAGTCGTCGGGGGCCAACTCGTAGTGCTCCTCGATGCGGTCCGCCCACGTCGGGGCCCACCCGCAACCGGCTTCGAGAAACCCCAGCCGTAACCCGGGGAAGCGATGGAAGATCCCGGCCAGGGTGACGTTGACCATGGCGGTCATCTGCTCGAATACATGGCTGACGATGTGGCAGCCGGCGTAGCTGGACATGCGGTCAAGGCCAACGGTGTCGATGCCGGACAGGTAGGCCTCGTGGAAGGACACCGGGGCGTCGAGCCGCTGGGCCTTGTCCCATAGCACGTCGAAGTCGGGATGGTCCGCCGTGCGTCCGCCGATCCGGTTGGGTCGCATCACGCCGCCGACGAAGCCGTAGCGTGGTGACGGCCCGCTCCAACTCGGCCGCCGCCAGCCGGGGTCCTGTTGTGGCAGCAGCGCCACCCCGACCAAGCGCTTGGGGTCGGTGGCGCAGTAGCGGGCGAGCCAGTCGTTGTACGCGCCGCAGAGGGCGGCCGCGATGTCGGGATGCTCGATCAAGCCGAACATCAGCCCGACGCTCGGATACAGCACCGCGGCGTCGATCCCCTCGTCGTCGAGGACCTGTAGCCGGACCTTGGGATCGCGGCCCCCCTCGCGTCGCACGCCTCCCGCGGACACATGGTTCTGCAGACCCCCGGGAAACGGATACTTCGAGCGCCACAGCCGACCCTCGATGCGATAGGTGACGAAGCCTCCGGCTTCGGCGACGAACTGCATGGAGCTGTCCCGCATTGCGGCAGGGATGGCTTCGACGAGCTCGGGAAGCGTCTCCTCTACATGCCCGTCGGCGTCGATTACAAGCGGCATCAGGGACCCCCTTGCCGAGGTGACCGGATATGAGTCTTTAAATTACTAAAATAGTAATAATTCAGCGGGGCCGTCAAGCGGTTCGTGCTTTTCCCGACTGGAATTGACGAAATCTATTGTGCTGCAATGGATATAGAGTGTGCTCGTGATCGATAATTCCGACCGTTAGGCACTTCTTGCTCTAGAGGAATGGAATGCGTGGTCGCGCCCGGGCAGCGGTAACTTTCCTCGCTTCAGAGCACCGTTGTGGTTAGCCTGCCAAGTATGGTCACGTCGCCTGCCGCGCTCACCGCCCCAGAGCTGGAATTGCGCGAGCAGGTTCGCGCATTCCTGGCCGAGACGTTGCCCTGGGGGACATTCGAGCCGGGTCTCGGGATGGGCGCCGACGTTAATTCGGCATTCTCCGCCGTGTTGGCTCAGCGTGGCTGGATCGGCATGGCGGTCCCGGCCCGCTACGGCGGTCGCGACGCCACCGCGGTCGACCGCTTCGTCGTCGTCGAAGAGCTGCTGCGCTGGGGTGCCCCCGTTGGGCATCACTGGGTGGCCGACCGACAGATCGCCCCGGTGTTGTTGCGTTATGGCACAGAGGAGCAGAAGCAGTGGCTGTTGCCTCGAATCTGCCGGGGCGAGTTGTGTTTTTGCATCGGCATGAGCGAACCGGATGCCGGAAGCGACCTCGCGTCGGTGCGGACCCGGGGCGTGCGCGACGGGGACGGCTGGCGGGTGTCGGGTGTCAAGGTCTGGACGAGCAACGCGATGCGCGCCGACTTCATGATCGCGCTGTGCCGAACCGGTGACGGCGAGCGCCATGCGGGTCTGAGCCGATTTCTGATCGACATGCGCAGCGCCGGCGTCACGGTCAAGCCGATCCCCTTCCTGAATGGCAGCACCGACCACTTCGCCGAAGTGGTCCTCGATGGCGTGCTGGTATCGGACGAGATGGTCATCGGCGAAATCGGGCAAGGGTGGGCGCAGAACGCCAGCGAGTTGGCCTTTGAGCGCAGCGGCCCAGACCGCTGGATCTCCACCTTCCTGCTCGTTCAAGAGTTCATCCGCGAGCGGCCAGACCTGGCGGCCAGTCCAGCCGGGAGCCGGCTGATCGGCGAGCTCGCCGCCCAGTACTGGGTACTGCGCCGGCTCTCGTTGGCCGTCGCCAGAGCGATCGACGCCGGTGGCACACCCGCGGCCGAGGCGGCACTCATCAAGGAGATGGGCACCCGGTTCGAACAAGACGTCGTGAGCGCGCTGCGCGAATTGTTGGACCGTGAGCTCGTGTGTGGCATCGAGCCGGCACCGTCGCTGTTCGAACGGTTGTTGCGTCGCGCCACGCTGGACGCGCCGTCGTTCACCATCCGGGGCGGCACCAATGAGGTGCTGCGCTCGGTTGCTGTCAAAGGTTTGTCATGAGCGAAAACGAACTGTACGGCCTGGCCGCCAAGCTGTTTGACGAACACAGCCGGTGGCAGGACGTCGCCGAGGCCGAAGCCACCGGCTGGTCTGAAAGCTTATGGAAAGCGTTGCAGGAGACCGGATTCAGCGATGTCCCCGTGCCGGAGGAGCTGGGCGGAGCCGGGGGCGGCATTGCCGACGCGGTCCAGCTGCTGCGTGCCGCGGGAGCGCACGCGGCGCCGGTGCCGTTGGCCGAGGCCGGACTGGTCGGTGGGTGGCTGCTCGCATCCGCCGGTCTCGCGCTGCCCGAGGGTGTCCGTACGGTACTGCCGCCTAACGCCTTGCTCCGTCTCGACGGCGATCGGCTGTTCGGTACGGCGGCCGCGGTGGCATGGGGTCACCGCGCCGAGCATGTGGTCGGACTCATCGACGGCGTCGTGGTGCTCGCGCCCGGACCCGCCTCACAATCAGGCGGCCCGGCCGTCAGCCGCGGAGCCAACCTCGCCGACGAGCCCCGTGACACAGTGGTTTTCGATGGTACGCCGATAACCGCACGCGTCGACGCCCCGGACGGGGTCACCGAACAATCGTTCTGGGAGCGAAGCGCGCTGGGACGTGCCGCGTTGATGGCCGGCGCCATAAGTGCCGTCGCGGCGATGACGTTGCGCTACAGCGGCGAACGTGAACAGTTCGGGCGCCCCATCGGTCGTTTCCAGGCCGTTCAAGCCCATCTGGTCACCATCCACCAGCAGGCCGCCGTGGTGGCATCGGCTATCGACGGTGCCGTCGAAACCGTCGAATTGGGCCGGGGTAGCTTCGAAATCGCTTGCGCCAAAATGCTTGCCGACCGCGCCACACACCTGGTGACCGCGGCCGCTCATCAGACGCACGGCGCTATTGGTATGACGAAGGAGTACCCGTTGCACTATCTGACCCGTCGACTCTGGGCCTGGCGAGACGAAGCCGGAGGACATCACCGCTGGGCGGACCGGCTCGGCGCGGCCCTGGTCGCCGCCGGTCCCGACGCCCTTTACCCCGCCATCCAGTCCGGGTCCGAGGTGGTGCATTGAACCGTCTGCAGCGCGAAGACGGGGTCACGCTGGCCTTCCAGGTGCACAACCCGCGGGCACCGGGTGTGCCGCTTTTGCTCACACATGGTTTCGGCGCCACCGCGGGCATGTGGGCCCCGAATATCGACGCCTTGAGCGTCGATCGGCCGGTGATCGTCTGGGACCAGCGCGGCCACGGCAGCAGCGACGCACCCGACGACATGGATCGCTACAGCGAGCAGATCAGCGTCGCCGACATGGCGGCCATTCTCGACGCCGCGGGTGCCGATCGGGCCGTGCTCGGCGGGATGTCCTTGGGCGGCTACCTATCCCTGGCCTTCCACCTCGTGCATCCGCAGCGGGTGGCCGCGCTGGTGCTGGTCGACACGGGGCCGGGTTACCGCAATGATGAAGCCCGCGCCAAATGGAACGCGTGGGTGGAACGACGCGCCCAACAACTGGAGCGGGGCGAGGCGGCGAACGACTTCTCGGCGGAAGTCGCGCAGTCGGTGCATGAGCATCCCGGGGGGCTGCCTCGCGCCGCCCGCGGTGTCATGGCCCAAAAGGACGCCCGCGTGATCACATCGCTCGACAGCATCACGGTGCCCACGTTGGTCATCGTCGGCGCCCAGGACACCGACTTCCTGGCCGGGGCCGATTACATGCACCGCCACATCGCCAATTCACGCAAGGTTGTAATCGACAACGCGGGGCATGCGGCGAATATGGACCAGCCCGAGACGTTCAACGCCGCCATGCGCGAACTACTGGAACAGCTGTGACCGCCCCGGATGTCACCGTCGAATTCGTCGGCCACGTCGCCGTGGTGGAGATCCATCGGCCCCCGAACAACTTCTTCGACACTGCTTTGATTGAGGGCATCGCCGACGCCTACGAGCGACTGGACGACGAGATCGAATGCAGGGCCATCGTGTTGTGTGCGGAAGGCAAGCACTTCTGCGCCGGCGCCGACTTCTCCCAGCCCGCCGAGGATCGAGGGTCGCCCGGCGATCTTTATGCTCAGGCCATCCGGTTGTTCCGCGCCCGCAAGCCGGTTGTCGCCGCGGTGCATGGCGCCGCGATCGGTGGCGGACTCGGGCTTGCCCTCAGCGCAGACTTCCGAGTGGCCGCACCGTCCTCGAAGTTTGCGGCCAACTTCAGCCGGCTCGGATTTCATCCCGGCTTCGGGATCACCGCCACCTTGCCACGTGTCGTCGGCCAGCAAAAAGCACTCGAGTGGATGCTCAGCGGCGAGCGCTTCGGTGGTGAAATAGCCAGCGCGGCAGGGCTAGTCGACGAATTGGCCGCCGACAATGCGGTGCGACCGGCGGCAATTCGGTTCGCCGAGCGTATCGCCGCCTCAGCTCCCCTGGCGCTGACGAGCATCCGCGCCACCATGCGCGCCGGACTCGCCGAGGCCGTTGCCGCGGCCACCGCCCGCGAGCTGGAAGAGCAAACCCGACTCCAGGCGACCGCCGACTTCCGCGAGGGCGTGGCGGCAGCGGCCCAGCGCCGCGCTCCGATGTTCACCGGCAACTGAGTCAATCATCGCCTCAGTCCCGCGATAAACCGTTGCACACTTCGGGTCAGCGACCGTGGGACGTGATCGGGATCCGTCAGTTCGCTTTCCGCCAGGGGGCCCGCCTCATCGGACACTGCCTGCTCGGTGAATGGCCGCAGCGTCCTGCCCTGTCCTCGAAGTTCCTCAATGGTTTTCAGGAACGACCGGCACCGAACCAGCGTGCTTTCGAACTCTCCGACGGACACGCCCAGGTGTTCCGACACCAGCTCGTGGCGCACTGCTGTGATCTGGCCGCGGACGACGTTGTGGTCCGCGCCGTTCGAGTCGGCCTCGATGGCCACATCGCACTCGCTGTCGAACCCCATCGACCGATTGTTGAGATTCGACGACCCGACGCGCAGCACCCGATCGTCGACCATCAGTACTTTCGAGTGGACGTAGATCGGCGCGCCGCCGTCGGTCACCGGCCAGTAGATGCCCAAACGGCGATGCTCGTCTGCTGCCCACAGCACTTGAATGAGGCGGTGGCGTGCGCTGTCCATTGTTGCCCGCTCTAGGGGGTTGTTGCCTCTGCGCGCAAGGACGATCACGATCTCCGGACCGTCGGCTTCCCTTAGGCGAGCGGCCAGCGCCTCGACGAGGTTTCGGGCTGCCAGGTATTGGTTCTCCAGATAGATGGTGTGGCGCGCCGCCGCGATGGCGGCAAGGTTGAGCGCCTCCACCTCCCGAACCTCACGGCGTCCGTCCAACTCCGGCAAGGTACGCGCGATTCCGACGTCGACGTTGCGCAGAGTCGGTTCCAGTTTGGCGGGCCAGGTGGCGTGTTTCGCGTCAACCGGCTCCAGCGATCGGTCGGTCGCGGTCCGCCACCGGAGTCGAGCTTGCTCACCGAGTGCGCGCGCGGCTGCGCCATCGACCGCCGCCGCGACATCATGGCGCGGTCCATAGCTGCGACCCAATGTCCGACGGCTGCGACTGTCATGTTCATGCGCACGGGTGTCCCACCGGTCGACGGTGAGGTCGATGCCGCCGCAGAACGCCGCAGCATCGTCGATCACCACGATCTTCTGATGATGGACGGACCCCGTCGGGTGGGCGCCGTCGATGGCGAAGTGCATTCGCTTGCTGCTGACCTGATTCACAAACGCCACGGGCGTGAGTCCGAACCAGATGCCATCAAAGGCCGGGAGCAGACGCAGATTGGACTTCAACAGGTAGACCTCGAGAGCCGGCCGTTTCCACAACATCCAGTAAAGGAAGGCGCCCAGCCCGTTGGGGCCCGGGAGGGTCGTCACGCCGCGTTCGAATGTCATCCTGGCGTCGAAATCCCAACCGATCAGCATGATTCGATGCCGGGCGCGCAGCATCGCCGCCTTGACATGCTTGAAGTAATCGGCCCCGTCAATGATGCAGGCGAACTGATCGGCGCGGACGATGCGCCAGCACGTCTGGCCGGTACTCAGCAGTCGATCGTCGCCCACGCTGAATCTCTCAATGGAATCGACGGCTCAGCGCGGACATCTCGCTGTGTCTATCACATCACCGGGGGCGACCGAGCGCGATCTGGGTGGGCTTGGCGTGCGGGCTGACTCCGCCCCGCCAGTAGAAGGCGGTTGGTGCCCCGCCGTCGTCGACAAGCAGGCCTATCGTGCCGGTGCCCAGGCCGGTGGTGCCGGGGTGCCGGCTATCGAGAGCGTGCGAACTCAGTGTGGAGTCGGCCACCCGAACGAGCCACTCGGCCGCGCGTGCAGAGTTCAGAGTGGGGGCCTCCAGCACCACCATCACGTGACCGGTGTCGCCCGTCCTGGAGTCCTCGGTGGCCTGCCAAGCGACGACGTCACCGGGACCGAGCGCGTCAACGCGTGCCAACGCCTGCCAGCCCTCGATCGGACCGGTCAGGCCACGATGCAGATAACCTTCGATGTCGCCCGCCAGGGGTCGCGCGCCGGTATGCGGGATGGGTTTGAGATCGGCGGGCCGCACCCTGCCTACGGCGTAATCGAGGAGTCCCGAGCAGTCGTAGAAGTAGCTGCCGCTGTTCTCATCGACGCTGGTCGGGTGCTGGTAGCGGGTAACCCGCATGGCTTTGAGCTCTCGCTGAACCTCTTCCACGAGCGCGGCCGAACCAGGCTCGGCGGCGGAATTCGTGGTTCCCGGCGGTGGAGCCGGCGACGTAACCGAGGACGCATGTGTCGGCTTGCTGCCCGCACATCCGGCTATGACCAGCGTCGCCAACACCAACAACGCGGTTGGAAATTGCTTGGTGACGTGGCAGCGAGCAGCCATCTTTGCAAGATTAGTGGGCGCTTGAGTACGAGCGGGCTGATTGAGCGCCACAGCCGTTCAGCCAGAAACGGCTGCACGCGCGACATGGTGGATCCTTTCTGCGGAGGCGGGTTAGGCGGGCGTGGGCACGAGTTCGATTATCAACGCCAGGACGCGGGCGGCGATGCCGTCGCGGATGAGCCGCACCATATCCAGTGGTTGGCCGGCGGGGTCGGGCAATTTCCAATCGCGGTAGGACACCCCGGGAAAGTAGGGGCAGGCGTCACCGCAGCCCATGGTGATCACGACGTCGCTGGTCTGAACCGCATCGCCGGTCAGGATCTTGGGGGCGGCGGCGGCGATGTCGATGCCAAGTTCGGCCATGGCGGCGATGGCGACGGGATTGATCTGATCGGCGGGTTCGGTTCCGGCGGAACGGACTTCGATGCGATCCCCGGCCAGGCGGATCAGCATCGCGGCGGCCATTTGCGAACGTCCGGCGTTATGCACGCAGACGAACAGAACGCTGGGCTTATCGGGCATTGGCTTCGACCCCTCGGTCCGGCTCGATTGGGAACAGCCGGCTACGCAGCGCCAGGGAAACGTAGACCAGCCCAACTAGAACAGGCACTTCGATCAGTGGTCCGACGACACCGGCCAACGCTTGCCCAGAACGTGACTCCGAAAGTGGCTATCGCCACCGCGATGGCCAATTCGAAATTGTTACCGGCAGCGGTGAACGCCAGCGGTCGTGGTGCGGGGATAGCCGAGACGCAGTAGCGAATCCAAGGGCATACCCGCCAGCCCACATGATCGCGAAATACGCCAGCAGTGGGATCGCGATGCGGACGACATCCCATGGCCGGGAGGTGATTTGGTGGCCTTGCAAGGCGAACAGGATGACGATGGTCAATAGCAACCCATACAACGCCCACGGCCCGATGCGGGGCAGGAACCGTGGTCTCGTACCAGTCGCGGCCCTTGGATCGTTCACCCAGTCGGCGCGACAGGTATCCGGCCAGCAGCGGGATGCCCAGGAAGATCAGAACCGATTTGGCGATCTGCCAAGGGGAGACGTCGATGCCGGTCTGAGGCAAGCCCAGCCAGCCGGGCAACACCGACAAGTAGAACCAGCCCATCGCGGCGAACATGACAACCTGAAACAACGAGTTCAAGGCGACCAGAACGGCTGCGGCTTCGCGGTCCCCGCGGGCCAGGTCGTTCCAGATGATGACCATGGCGATACAGCGGGCCAACCCCACGATGATCAGCCCCGTGCGGTACTCGGGCAGATCGGCCAGCAAGAAGCCAAGCCAGGGTGAACATCACCGCAGGCCCGATCAGCCAGTTGAGCATCAGCGAGGACACCACTAGCTTGCGGTCGGTGGTGACCTCGTCCAACCGGTCGTACCGCACTTTGGCCAACACCGGATACATCATGACGAGCAGGCCTACTGCGATTGGCAGTGAAATGCCTTCGACCTCAACCGCACTCAGCGCCGACCCGAGGCGAGGAACGAGTCGGCCCAGCAATAGACCTGCGGCCATCGCAACGCCGATCCATATCGGCAGGAACCGGTCAAGCGTCGAGAGTCGCGTCGCTACCGCGTCTGATCTTTCCTCGCCGTCGTTACTCTCAACTCAATCCCACTCAGACGTTGCCACAGCGGGTAGGAGGATGGCCAGGATGCCGAACCCTGAAACCGACCTTTCTTCAAACTCGTCCTCGAACTACGCACCGCGATTCGAACCCGACGACGGCTGGGTGCCCGCTGATGTGCGGTTCTTTGGCGTTGACCGACGCACCATCGGCCCGACACTGACAGTGTTCGCGCTGGCCGTCGCGATGTCGGTCGCGCTGCCCGTCATCAACGCGAAGGTGCCCTACCGCGACATCGTCAAGGCCGGCGACGTTATTGAACTCCAAGGCAATGTGACTTTCGTTCCGGAGGCCGGCTGGGGTATCAGATCGGGTGTCCGCGCCGGTGACGCGCCATTGTCCGGCGCGTATCCCGCAACCGCGACCGTCGAGAACGGGGCCGTGAGATTCAGGGTCCATACGGGACGATTCGACGGAGACGCCAACAAACTGCTCGACCAGATCGAGGCGACCTCCGAGGCCCTCAACCGCGGTCGCGGCGTCCACGTGACCGGCGAGCAGACGACCATCGTGACCGATCAGGGCATGCAGGGCGCGACGGTGCGAGTCACAGGCCCGCACACGGGCGGCGTGATCGCGGCCTTCGTGTTCCAGGGTCGCGGCGTTGAAGCCGTGGCGACCGGACCGTCGGATACCGGCCCCCAGCCCACGGCCACGGTTTTCCGGATGATCCGCAGCATCAGCCATACCGAAGAGGGGAAGCGGTGACTAACTGGTGACTCAGACGACGGTTGCCGACCTCGATCGCGCACGCGACATCGCGCTCGACCTCTCCGGCTGGGGTAGGCCGTTCACCTTCTACCAACCACGCAACTGCGCATTCTGGGGATATCTGATGCTGGTGGGGATCGGTATCTTTGTCTTCCTCTCCGCGCTCGCCAGCGAGTACGACGCCTACGGCGAGGCGATCGCATTGGCGGTGACATCATTCGCCATCTACGCCGCGCTGTTCTGGTGGTTCACCCAGTACATCGACCACTACGCCAAACTTCCCGCCAAGCTGATGGTCGTCGCCTTTCTGTGGGGCGGCTTCGCCGCCACGGCGATGGCGGCTAACGCCAACAGCGCGATTCTCGCCCTCTACGGGAAGGTCTTCGGGCAGGTATGGGCACTGAACTGGGGCGCCGGGCTGGCCGCCCCCTTCACCGAAGAAACGGCGAAGGGTTCGGGGCTGCTGCTGCTCATCGCGTTGGCGCCACGGCAGATACGAACGGCGTTCGACGGGTTGATCCTGGGCGCATTCATCGGTCTGGGATTCCAGATCGTTGAAGACATCTCCTACGCAATGACCTCAGCCGGCACCCAGTTCGGCGCGAATCAAATCGGGGCGTCGATAGGCACCATCGTCCTGCGAATGGTCAGCGGTGTCGCCGCGCACATCCTCTACAGCGCAATCTTCTGTGCCGGTTTGGTCTATCTTCTTGGCCGGCCCGCCGAACCACGCAAGGTCGGGCGGGGATTGCTACTGATAACGACGCCGATGCTGCTGCACGGGATTTGGGACTCGCTGGGGTCCATCGCCGGCCCGAACGGGCTGGCGCTGCTGGGCCTGCTCGTCGCGGTCGTCGTCCTAGCGCTCGTCATCGTTGTGCGGGTTTACCAGTTGACTGTGAAGCCGGAACGGGACTTCGTGCGCGACGTCATGACCCCGGAGGCTGCCCGCAACGTCATTAGCGGGCTCGAACTCGAAGCGGTAGCCGGTACCCGCAAGGCGCGCAAGGCTTTTCGCAAGGGCGGACGCAACCGTCGCGAACGCAAACGTGCCCGCTACGTCCTCAATGCCGTGTATAGCCTCGCCGATGAACTGGCTGCTGCGCGCGGCGACGACAGCGAACGGGTCCGCTTCGCCCGTGCTGAGGTCGGCAGGATCCGCGCCGGCGTCCCCCCTCCACCACGGTGAGTTTTCCCGCGCCACCGCTCAGGACGTTGGGGGCCGGATTGCCGTTTCGTAGTCGCTGCGGGCAACGTGGTCGACGGAAGTGAGCGCACGGTGGTCGCCGATAAGGCGGCGGCCGAGTCCCATGAGCGGCGCTGGTAGTGCGGCGTCAATGAGGTCCCAACCGGCGAGGTAGCCGGGGACCGTGATTTCGGCGCGGCGGCTTCCGACGCTGCCGACGATTGCCCGCGCGACGTCATCGGGGTCGACGGTGGGCATGCCGTGCCCGAGCGGGACGCCGGACGATAGGCGCGTCCGCACGGCGCTGGGCAGGACGGCACTGACGCTGACGCCGGTGCCCCGGAATTCCTCGCGCACGGCCGCGGAGAGCCCGACGGCGGCGAACTTGCTTGCGTTGTAGACGGCCATCCCGGGTATCGGGATCTTGCCCGCCATCGAGGCGACGTTGACGATGTGGCCGCGTCCACGTTCTGTCATGTGTGGCAACACGAGTCGCATGCCATGGATCAGGCCCCACACGTTCACATCGAATGTCGCCTTGGTGGTGGCGTCGTCTTCGTCGAGGAATCCGCCGAGTGGCATGATGCCGGCGTTGTTCACCAGAACGTCGATGCGGCCCAGCCCGTCGAGGACAGCACCGGTGAACTCGGCGAACGAGTTCCGCGAAGTCACGTCGACGACGTAGGCATAGGCCAGCGGCTCTATCGCCGCTGCCGTTTCGGCCGCGGCAGCGCCGTCGAGATCGGCGATGCACACGGTTGCGCCCTTGGCTGCAAACAATTCCGCGGTGGCTTTGCCGATTCCGCGGGCGCCACCGGTCACCGCGACGACGGCACCGTCGAGATCGATCTTGGGGTAGCTCATGCGAAAATCCTTTCCGCGACGGTGTGTTTGGTGACGAAATCGTGCGCGTCGAACGAACTGACTCGTTCACGCAGCCGATCGGTGGACCAGGGCCAGGAGAAGCTGTTGCGGCCGTTGACGTCGAGGTAGTAGCTGGAACAGCCGCCGGCGTTGTAGACCGTGCGCGGCAACGCGGCCTGGACGCGCGCATTGAACATTTCCTGCACCTGGGGGCGGACCTCGATGGCGTCTGCCCCGGTCGTCCGAAGGTGGTCTATCGCCCGCGCCACGAATTCGACCTGGGCCTCGATGATCGCGAACGCGGAGCTGTGTCCGGTGCCGAGGTTGGGTCCCAGCAACAGGAACAGGTTCGGATAGCCGGACACGACCGTGCCGAGGTAGCCCTCGGGGCTGCCTTTCCAGTGTTCGGCCAGGCTGACGCCGTCCGCGTTGTGGACTCGTTCGGCAATCGGCATGTCGAGGATATGGAAGCCGGTGCCGAAGATGATCACATCGGCTTCCACCATCGACCCGTCCGCACCGACCAGAGTGCTGCCGCGGATCTCGCGCAACGCGGTCGCGTGTACGTCGACGTTGGAACGAGTCAGTGCCGGGTAATAGTTGTTCGACATCAGCAGCCGCTTGCAGCCGAGTGTGTAGTCCGGAGTGAGTCTGGCGCGAAGTTCCTTGTCCCGCACCGTGAGTAGCAGGTGTGCGATGCCGATACGCTGCACCTGACGCAACAGCCACGGGTGGCGGAAGCCGATACCCAGGCCTTCCATCGCCAGGTATTCGACGGTCTGCAGCGCGCGCCGGGCGCCCGGTATCGTGCGGAAGACGAGCCTTTCGATGCCCGGTATGACGTGATCGGGTTTCGGCAACACCCACTGTGCGGTGCGCTGATACACGTGAAGCCGGCTGACCGCTGGCGCGATCTCGGGAACGAATTGCACGGCCGACGCGCCGGTGCCGACGACGGCGACCCTCTTGCCGGCAAGGTCGACGTCGTGGTTCCAGCGCGACGAATGAAACACCGTCCCTGCGAATTCGGACATTCCGGGGATTTCCGGTATCAGCGGTTCGTGCCAGGGCCCGGCCGCGCCTACGACGACTTGCGCGGTGTAGGCGCCGTGACTGGTGTCCACGTTCCAGCGCCGAGTGGCGTCGTCCCATCGGGCGTGCAAGACCTCAACACCGAAGCGCACGTGCTCCAGGACGCCGAATCGGCTCGCGGTGTCACGCAGGTAGTTCTGAATCTCGGGCTGCCCGGCGAACAGACGGGTCCAGCGCGGGTTTGGTGCGAACGAATACGAATACAGTCCCGATGGGACGTCGCACGCGCAGCCGGGATACGTGTTGTCACGCCAGGTACCACCGATGTCGTCGGCTTTTTCTAAGATCGCGAAATCGGTGACACCACGGTCGGCGAGTGTGATCGCCGCGCCGATTCCTGACGCCCCGGCGCCGACAATCAGGACCTGGAAGTGATTGATATTCAACGTGATACACCTTCCCAATCGCCCGTCAGTCGGCCAACCAATGCACGCCCGACACAACAACGTGGTTGTTGAAATACCGACGGTATTTGGATGACGTAGGAATGTCAAGGGGTATCCTGTCCGCATGGCCCGACTTACCCGCGCGGAAAGCCAAGCGCGGACACGAGCGCAGCTGGTCGCGACCGCGAAACAGCTGTTCTTCGAGCAGGGCTATCACCCGACGACGCTGGAAAAAGTCGCCGATGCGGCCGGATTCTCCAAGGGCGCGGTCTACTCCAACTTCCGCAACAAAGACGAACTGTGCGTCGCGGTCCTACAGCAGCAGCGCGAAGAACGTGTGGCCGAGATACTTTCGCTGATCGCCGAACCCGACCCGGAGTTAAGGCTGCGGCAATTTCAGGACTGGGCACAACAAGTTGTCGGCGATCCCGGCTGGACCTCCCTGGAAGTGGAATTCGCCATGCATGCACGCCGCGACGAGCAACTCCGCGCGGACCTCGGCGCGCGGCTCGACAATCTGCTCGCCGTGCTCGCCGCGGCCGCCGACACCGCACTGGGCGTCGACTCGAAGCTGCCCGGTCGCGAACTCGCCACCGTGATGCTCGCGCTGGGCGCCGGCCTTGGCCTCTTCCGCTCCATCAACCCTTCGATACCGGTCGATGGGCTCGTCGACACGCTCGGCATCCTGACTCAACAAGGCGCTGGCTAACGCGACCGATTCCAGGTCAGCGGTCGATGGTGATGCCGTACAGGTCGAGGCTGTGCGGCAGTGGCTTACCCGGGTCGAGGCTGGCCCCGCGGAGCACCGGCGTCGCATCCTGGAGGAGATGCGCCAGCACTGCCTGCCCGAGGAACACCGACAGACCGGCGCCGGGGCAGCCCTGCGGGCCGTGGCTGAAGAAGTTGTAAGACCAGTCGTCGCCCGCATCGCCGCTCGCCCATTCGCCCGGAGAGAAGCGGTCGGCGTATGGGATGCGGTCGCGGTTGCGGTGGTTGAACACGTTGTAGATCAGTACCTGTTTTCCGGCGGGAAGTACGGCGCCGCTGGGGAACTCGACGTCGCGCGCGGCGACCCGCCCGAACAGCGTCGTCGTCGGCCACAGTCGCATGGTGTCGAGCAGGCAGCCACCGAGGTACTTCAGCGATGCAACGCCGGCAGCGGTCGCAATATCTGCGTTCGCCGCCTCGACCGCCACCTCGTGACGCTGCTCGGCATGACTGGAGAGGACCGCCAGAGTCCGGAATGCGTTGGCCGCCAGCGTGTCGCCCATCGCGAACATCCAGTGCACCACCTGTCCGGCCGGGTTGGAGTCGGCCGGGCAGGTCGTCTCGGCGATGAGTGCGGCCAGGCTGTTGGGCTCTGGGTCGGTGAGGTAGGTCCCTATGTGGGAAATGAATCCTGAGTAGCCCGGCGCCGGGGCACCCGGCATCTTGTTGCCCGCAGACATCAATTCACCCAGTTGTTCGGTGAGCCCAGTGTCGTCAGTTGCCTTGTTCCCGAAGAGGACACGGCGGGTCAGGCGTTGAAATGCACTGTTCCACGCCGACCAGGTCAGCTCTGCATCGCCCAACTCCTCGGCGGTCTGGCTGGCGACATCGACGAACGGCTGGGCCAGCCGATGCAGCGGCTGACCGGTATCCAGGACAGCCTCGGCGAACCGGCGCCGCTCCTCCCAGAGCCGGCCACTCGAGATCGTGAGCGCGTCCGGCTGGAACGCGGCCATGCCTTCGCGTTTGGGCTTCGGATCAGAGGTGAACGGATCAGGTGAGCCGCCGAGCACGAACTCCAGATCATCGGGATGGTGCACCAGGAGTGCTTGGTCGGCCGCGACGCGGACGTAGAACGGTCCGGGACCGTAGCTGCGCACCAATCCTTCCACCAGCCGATAGCCCAGGTAATCCGACTTGACACCCGAGGCTATGCGACCTGGGAGTTCGCGCTTGTTGAACAGACCCAACAGCACATTTGGAACGCCGATCTGCGCGGTGAAGCGGATGCCTTCGAGCAACGAGGCATGGGCGAAATCCGACGACATCGCGTTCCTCAACCCCACGGCATGTAGGAGCGGACGGAGTCGGCAAGTTGCACCACCGGATGCTTCTTACCGGGCACGGGCGCGCCAAGACGCGGCCAGGGCGCGAACACCCGCTCCACGTCACCGATGACCGGTTGCAGCTCCGGGTAGTGCCGTAGCAGAACGTCTTTCATCGTGGTGTTGTTCACCCAATCGAAGCCGACCTGGGTGTACATGTCCGGGCGGAAATCGTGGGTGAAGAACCGGTCGCTCTTAAGCCGGCGGGACGCCATCACGATAAAGATGCGGAACGCCGTGTCTGAGAAGCCGAAGCCTTTCGGCGGCTTCTCGGCCTGCATGCCGATCTGGAGGTCAACGGCATCGACGTCGCCGCGGTAAACCTCACTGATCTCCTTGGCCCACTGCTTGTTCGGAGTGATTTCGTCGATGCTCTTACGACGCGGCATCCGCAGTGCTTCGCGAAAATCGTTGTACCGCGGTACTCCACGTTCACGATCACGAACGATGTCCAGTGTCGCCAGATCGGTGACCT
Source organism: uncultured Actinomycetota bacterium (assembly GCA_963703795.1). Classification (GTDB taxonomy): domain Bacteria; phylum Actinomycetota; class Actinomycetes; order Mycobacteriales; family Mycobacteriaceae; genus Mycobacterium. The sequence goes on from CAVPFT010000020.1 coordinate 67,454, forward strand.
GGCCATCGACCCGAGTTAGGTTGCGTAGCGCGTTGGGATAGTTGTGCAGACACACCGCGCCCGCACTGGCCAGCCCGAACGAGTACCACATATCACCCATCTGCAGTTGATCCATGAAGTCCCGCGTGTAGCGGCCCTGCAGCTCGGTGAACGTGGCCGTCTGCAGATGCTCACCGGACTCCAACGAGAAGAAGTTCCAGTCGTCGGGGATGAGCGGGTGCATGCGATAGACCGAGACGAACTCTTCGGTCAGCGAGAACGGCGCCGAGTGATGATCGGTCGGTGACCCGAGGATGCCAGAGAGCACCTCGCCATCGCCGATGCGGCCCACCTTGTCCCGCATCGCCTCTCCCAGTGCGCCAAACCAGTTCGCGTTCATGCCGATCTGCAGGGCCGGGTGGCGAAGCACGCATGTCGTCCATTCGACCGTGTGGATCTTGGCGATCAGTGCCGACACGACCAGCACGCCGAGTTCGAACAGGCGTTGATCGTCGAGGCTCGGATAAGCCTTCTTCATGGCATCGCACACGGCGTTGTGCTCGCGCGCGAACATGGTGTGCAGCAAACCGACACCAACCCAGTAGTTTTCCCGCATACCGGTGAGATCGATGCCGGGAATATCGCTCTTGGGCAGCCTCCCATCGTCGTCGACCTTGACCTTGCCATCGACGAACGTCCGGACCGCAGATTGGCGCTCCTTGCCGCTCCCGTAGATCTGGGAGCCATCCCACCAGTGAGTTTCGGCGTTGCCGAACAACGGCGCCGGACAACCGTTGACGATCTCGCCCCGAATCGGGATGGTGCATCGGATCCGCATCGGGTTCTCGGGGAAGGGATCGCCATCGCGCAACGGGATGTCGATGGTTTTGTCCGGCTGCCCGTCGCCGTGGAAGAACCAGTTGTGGTTTTCGAACTGCAGCCACGCCGCCGCCAGGGCATTGATGATGCCCGCTGGCTTGAATTCGTCGCGGGCCATCAATTTTCGGCTGATCACTCGCGGGTCGGGGTCAAGCAGGCGCGTGGTGTCGGTAACGGTCATCGACAGTGGCACGTTGCGTCCGAAACCGGTGCCCTTGGCCCCCATATGCGGATCCGACAGGTCATTCCACGTACCGTCTGGTTGGCGCGCACGGACGACTTCGTCGTTTTGTCGCCCGAGATCGTCGGACGGGCGGGCGCCGTAGCTCTCGAACAGGTTGTGCTCGCGAAGCTCGTCGCGGGTTTTGGATAACGCCTTCAACTGCAGGACCAGGGAAGGGAACTCGTACCACTGGGAGGGAATCACTTGACTACCTTTCCTCTCGTGTTATGTCGCGACGTTTTCGGTGCAGCGCTCATCGGGGAGTACGCAGGGCGAAGAAGCCGATCTTGCTGAATTGACCCGAGCCGGTGTCGAACAAGATCTTGCCCAGATAAACACCGGGCACGAGCTCCACCAGCTCGTCGCGGATGCTGCGGATCACTAGCCGTGGGTTGGATTCCACATTGGCGTAGTCGATGACCATGACCTGGCGGTCAGGGTCGTCCTTACCCGACTCCACATAGGTCGCGAAATCGAACGCCAGCTTCCCGGACTGAGCGTCCCGCATCGAATACAGCGGCCACAGGAGCTTCCCCACCAGCCCGGTGCTTTTGGTCAGCCGGTTGTCACCGGTGGCGCTATCGGAGTCGAAACGCTTGCCTTGCCAAGGCATCCAGAGGGCGGTGACCGCCCGGACAACGGTATCGAACGCGGGATTGGTCGTCGTCATGACCAAGATGCCCTCGGTGGGACCGTCCAGGTCCTCCGGTGGTCTCCCGAGCCGGAAAAGCGCGTCGAGCTGCGCCTCGGCCGAGTCCGCGTCGGAACTCGCCAGCTGTGACAGCTCGGTCACCCAGCTCCACGCGGCGTCCACCGCGCCGGGCTGTTGCTCGCGAACCGATTTGCGCAACCAATCGAGCCGTTCTTCGGCGCCAGTTGCCGCCGACGCATCGTGTTTGCTCATTTCGACCCCTCCCGAGGATGATCGAATTCATCCTGAAGCGCATGATAGTGACGCAAGTCACTCCAGGAAAGCTTTTGCAAGACGACCGTCCCACCTTTCTGGCATGGCCTGTGATCATGCCTTTCGGACTGGTCAATATGTAGTTTCACCCCGCCGAATCGCGTCGCAGGTCGACTCGCAGGCCCGCGCGGAGGCAAGTTCGCCGCACGTCGCGAGGAGTTAGCTGCATGAGCAACTCGCGCGGTCGCACAACTCGGCTATGCCAGGGCTGCACTCGTCGGCGGGATTCGCTCCCCGGCCGTGCCGGTTTGTAGGCTTGCGGATATGCCGTTCAACAACGGTGAGGTCTTCGCTGGCTACGTTCTTGAGCACTTGCTCGGCACCGGTGGCATGGGTGAGGTTTACCTCGCCCAGCATCCTCGTCTGCCTCGTCACGACGCGCTGAAGATCTTGTCACTGGCCGCAACAGCCGACGAGGAGTTTCGCGCACGGTTCAATCGTGAAGCCGAATTGGCAGCGACGCTGTGGCACCCACATATCGTCAGCGTTCTCGATCGTGGCGAGTTCAACGGCCGGCTCTGGATCTCGATGGACTACGTGGACGGCACTGACGCTGGTCAATTGATTCGGGAGCGGCACCCGCGCGGCATGCCAGAACAAGACGTCTGGGAAATCGTGTCAGCGGTGGCTGATGCGCTCGACTTCGGTCATGAACGCCGCCTGCTCCATCGGGACGTCAAGCCCGAGAACATCCTTGTGACCGCGGCCGATGGCCACCGCCGCAGGGTGTTGTTAACCGACTTCGGCATCGCTCGCAGAATCGATGACGTCAGCAACCTCACTGAGGCCAACGTCGCCATAGGGACTATCAGTTACGTGGCCCCCGAGCAACTTTTGGGCAAGCCGCTTGACGGCCGGGCGGATCAATATGGGCTGGCTGCCACGACGTTTCACCTACTAACCGGCGCCCCCCCATTCCAAGACTCAAATCGCGCGGTCGTAGTCAGCCATCATCTCAGTACGCCACCACCGCGGATATCGGAGCGCCGACCCGATCTCGCGCGCCTGGACACGGTGCTGGCGAGGGCGCTGGCCAAAGACCCGAGCAAGCGGTACCCGAATTGCATCGACTTCGCGCGAGCCCTCACGCAGCAGGGTCCCGGCGGCGACGCCGCTGCACCGCGCCCGCAATTCGGCGCACAGACGTCGGGGGCGGGCCCCGCCGAGGACCTTGGTTCGGGCGAACGCCCACCCACGCAACGTCTCGAGCGTCTGGTCGTAAATGGGATAGCACGCGGCGTACGGCAAAGCGCGATCGGTGCTCAAAATCAGGTCGGGATCTTGTCGTTCCAGGTGGTCCCATATGAACCACTCGACGACCTCCCTGCTCTTGTCCCGGTCGAAATGCCAACTGATCTGGTAGCGAGTCAGCTCGCCGACGGGGATGAGGTCGAGGTCAGCGGCGCCTGGGACGGCGACACCCTCGACGGCGACAAGATCATCAACTTTTCAGTTGAACCTCCCCCGAAGCGACGCCGGTCCCGGCTCCCCGCCGAATCGCCGCGAGAAAAGGCGCCGAAGGGCAGAAGGGTCCGGATCGTTGCAGTGCTCGCCGCCCTTGGTGCGATCGTGTTGACCGCGGCTGCCGTTTTGTGGTTCACCGACGGCTTCGGTCACTGGACTCGCCCCGGACCGATCGTCAAGCCGGTGAGCGCAACGGTGTTTTCCCCCGACGGTGCCCCCGACAATCCGCAGGACGCCAAGTTGGCAATCGACGGCAACCCAAACACGGCCTGGTCCACCGTCACCTACCAGGACGCCGTCCCCTTCCCGAAATTCATCGAGGGCATGGGTCTGCTGCTGCACCTGTCCGAACCGACCGCACTGAGCGCCGTGACGCTCGACGTGCCCAGCACAGGAACCCAGGTGCAGATCCGCTCGTCGCCCACCGAAGCCCCAGCCAAATTGGCCGACACCGTCGAGCTCACCCCAACCACGTCACTGCGGCCCGGGCACAACCGCATAGCGGTGCATAACCGGACTAAGACCTCCAACGTGCTGGTGTGGATCTCCACCCTGGGCACCACCGATGGCGAGAGCCGGACGGAGATTTCCGAAATCACCCTGCAGGCGACTGCCTAAAGTTGCCGTCCCGCCAGGCGAAGGCGCCAACGACTGCGGTCCTGCGGCCAAACCACGCCGGATTTCACGACGGCCCGGGAGCTCTGCCGGATGCGGCGCGCGGTCATTAACACGAGCAGGCTGACCGCGAGCCTGCCCAGCGCCACCCGGCTCGTTCGCTTCTTCCAGGTTGACGGCGTCGAGCCAGCGCGGCGCCCGAAGTGGTAGCCGATGCACAGTGCTGTCAGCAGCGCGGAAATGACCGCAAGCGCTGTCATGAAGACAAGCGTCCATGGTCGCCGTCGCGGAAAGGTCACATGCGAGATACACCTCGGCCTAGAAAACGTCTACACGCTGGCCGAGACGCCGCCGTCAACCGTCAGCACGGTGCCGGTCGCGGTGACCGACGTCGCGAAGTACAGCGCCGCCTCGGCGACGTCTTGTGGCGTGCCTTCTCGTGGTAGCGGTCGATCGCTACGCATTTTGGCTCTCGTCCGCTCGATGAACTTCTCGATGGCTTCGGGAGGGAGGCCGCTGACCGACGACGCCAGGATGGGCGTCGGGATCCCGCCGGGGGCAATGCAATTCACGCTGATTCCCAGTGGCGCGAGCTCGGTGGCCACACTCTTGCTGAAATGAATGACGGCGGCTTTGGACGCGCGGTAGGTCATCACGCCGCCGCCGGGCTGCAGTCCGCCGATCGACGAGATGTTGATGATGGTGCCGCCTTCGTGGTCCGCCATGTGCCGTGCGGCCGCCTGGGTGCCCAGCATGACACCCAACACGTTCACCGACATCACGCGCTGGAAATCGGAGAGATCGGCGGTCAGGAAGCTTTTGTGCATCTTGCTAGAGATGCCGGCGTTGTTGACCATGATGTCGAGTCCGCCGAAATGTTCGATCGCGGCCGCAACGAGGGCTTCGACGTCCGCGGCGTCGGCAACGTCGGCGCGCCGGAACCACGCACGGCCCCCACATTGCGCTGCGACTTCCTCGCCGGCGTCGTCGTTGACGTCGGCGACGACGACACTGGCACCCGCGGCCGCGAATTTCTCAACGATTCCTTGGCCAAGGCCCGATGCGCCGCCGGTGACAATGGCGACTTTCCCGGCCAGCGAGACGGTCATTGGCGCTCCCCTGCTCTGAGCGGTTGCCGGTCAGCGAGACAACTCGCTGACCAGACTTCAGGTAACGCATCACCGCCGGCGGTTCTGTCTCGATCGCAACGGGTTTGGACATGCGCCCCTCGGCGAACGCCGCCCGCAGGTTGGCGCGCGCCGTGTCGGCGTCGGTGTCGATCTCGTACAGCGTGATGAAGGACTCCCCGTCGGTTTGCCAGCGCCGCGCCGACACGAATCCGTCGATTGTCAGCATCTCGGGCACATGCACCTGATCGTGCCAATGGTGGTATTCCTCAACCAGTTCCGCCGACGCCGGTTTGCTCTCGACGAACAGAAGTGACTTGGTCATTCACGGCTCCTTTACTGGATCGGCTCGTCGCCGAGGACGGTAGTGCGCAGCATTTCGCGGGCTGAGCTCGGGTCGTAGGGGGCCGCTCGGTGTAGGACTCCGCGGTTGTCCCAGATGACGGTGTCGCCGACGGACCAGGCGTGGCTGTAGACGTTGTCGGGCACGGTGGCGCGCTCGAGGAGCTCGGCCAACAGGGCACGCCCTTCGTCGAGATCCATTCCGACGACGTGGTCGGCCGAGGCACCCAGCACCAGTGACTTGCGGCCGCTGCGGTGCGTCCACACCAGTGGATGCTCATGGGTGCGCCGGGATCGCCAGCGCCCCACCTGTTCTGGGGTCGGGTCCGCGGTGATGCGCCGTTGGGAGGCCTCCAGCGAGTGCACGACACGCAATGCGCCGAATTGGTCCTTTTCGTCGTCGCTCAGCTTGTCGTAGGCGGCGTAGGAGTTGGCGAATTCGGTTTCGCCGCCCCATTCGGCGACCTGCACAGCCGAAAGGACGGTGGCTTTTTGGGGGTACTCGTCCGCGACGGGCGTGCACCCGTCGATGTGCCAGTCAAACGTCGCCCTGAGGTAGTCCGCCGAGGAGTTCTTCGATTTGTCCAGCGTGATCGGGTATATGCCGGGCACGGGGTGGTGGCCGTCGGACGAGTGATCGACGTCGCCGAGGCGCCGGCAGAAGACGACTTGGGCCTCCGGCTCGAGCCACAGCCCCCGAAAGACCAGAACCCCGTTGTGCTCCAACGCATCCAGGATGGCCTCACCGGCCGGGTCATCGGAACCCAGGTGCGCCGGGTCCAGCCCGGTGACTTCGGCACCGACGGATTCGCCGAGCTTGCTGATGGTGAGCAGCCTCATGAAAATCCCTGCCTGTCCTTTCTAGCTGATGTCACGGGTATGGATCCTCGGTGCGGATCATCACGGCGTCGGCTGCATCGGTCGGAACGGGCTGGTGCATGATCTCCACCGCCATGGCGACCATGATCAGCGAATAGATCAAGTGCAGCAGGTTGAGCGCATCGTCGGGCAGGTCGTCGAGCGGGAACTTGTCGCAATAGTCGATGGCCTCTTCGAGCCGCGGGAAGAACGCGTCGTAGAACTCGTGCATTTCGGGCATGGTGCTGGCCATCCGCGCGTTCCAGCGTTCGGTTTCGGTTGCCAGGCACCAGGTTTCGGCGTAGCGCTCCAGCTCGGCAAACGCGCTGGGCAGCAAGGCATCCGGCATGATCAGACTCCCGCCGGCGCCGAGGCTTTTTCGCGTTGGTATGCCTCGACCCAGTCGACGACCATCTTGTGCAGGTGACGGACCAGGATCTCCTGGTCGCCCAGCGGGAACTCGTCGACGATGCCGTACTCCAGCGCGGCCTGCGTGCCGCCGAGCATGCCGGCGTCCTGCAGCGCGAACTCCTTCAGCACCACCGCGGCGACTTCGTGTTCGACGCGTTCCCGCACGTTCCGCGCCGGGTGGAAGTAGGTGTAGGCCTCAAACCGGTGCGTGTTGTGGGAAGTCGGCCAGTACCGATACACGAGATACCAACCGCCGTAGATCAATATCTCGGTGTTCGGGAAGATCTGGAAGTTGCTGATTCCCCACGGCTCAATGCCACCGGGATTGAGGCCGGCCGGGAGCTCGCCGATGTCCGGGGTGCGCCACGGGCCGACGAGGCCGCTTTTGGTGGCCCGCTCGATGGGGTACATATACTCCGGCGGCAGCAGCCAACGGCGCCGTCCCGCGGTCGACACCAGCCGGTGGGGGCCGTCGAGTTGGAAATGCCCGCACGCGAATCCGGCGTTGGGATCGCGCACCTCCGTTGGCACCTGTTGTGGGTGCAGCGACGGCACGTGGTAGTACTCCTGAAACGCGTCGGCGAAGATTTTCCAGTTGCTGTTGTTGTGTGCGACCCACTCGTAGCGCTCGGTGAGTTTGTCGAAGGGGTAGTCGTCCAGGCCGGTGATCATCGGGCCCAAAAACTCGCGCAGGCTCTGACGCGGCTCGGTGTCAAAGTTGATGAATACAAAGCCGTTCCACACATCGCAATGCACCGGCCTCAATCCATAGTCGGCGACGTCGAGGTCGAAGAACTCCGCCGGCTGCTGCACGAATGTCAGCGCACCGTCAAGGCCGTAGCGCCACCCGTGGTACTTGCAGGTGAACTGACGGCATGTCCCACGGGTCGCCTCATCGGGAAAGTTATTCCATACCAGCTTGTTTCCCCGGTGACGGCAGACGTTGTAGAAGGCGCGAATGTTTTCGTCGCGGCCCTTGACCAGGATCACCGAGGTGCGGGCGACCTCGATCTCCTTGGTGACATAGCTGCCAACGCGCGGCAACTCCTCTACCCGGGCGACGTTCAACCACGCCCGTTTAAACACCGCCTCGCGTTCCAGTTCGAAGAAATCCGCGCATGTCGAGTCTCGAAACGATATGGGGCCGGTCCCCAGTTCGGGATAGTGCTCTGTCCAGCTGCCTTCCGGGGGCCTACCGGATCGCGTCATCGTGAACCTCCATGTGTCGCGACGCTTTTAAGATCAATCTCGTCAAATCACCGCTCCGCCGTTGACACCCAGTACCTGTCCGGTGATGAAGCCCGCCTCATCGGAGCATAGAAAACCGACAGCCGCGGCGATGTCGGCGCCGGTACCCAGATGGCCGAGCGGGATATTCTTGGCGATTTCCTCGTTGGACTTCACGAATCCCGCCGCCTGCGCCTGGTGCTGCATCGGTGTTTCGATGCCCGAGGGCGGAATGTTGTTAACCGTGATCCCGTCCGCGGCGTACTCGCGGGCCAACGATTTGGTGAGGGTGATGACCGCGCCCTTGGACGCCGCGTAGTGGGCGGCGAACGGCGATCCACGCTGGGCGCTCGACGACGAGATCATCACGATCCGTCCCCATTTCGCGGCGACCATGTCCGGGATCGCGACTTGGCAACAGTGAAAGGTACCCGTCAGGTTGACGTCGATGATTCTGGCCCAGGACTCGGCGGTGATCTCGGTGAACGGCGAATGCCCGAACATGCCCGCGCTGGTCACCAGGATCGAAATTGGTCCCAGTTCGGTGCGCACCTTAGCGAACGCCTGCTCGACCGCGGCCCGGTCGGTGACGTCGGCGCCGACGCCGATGGCCGTGACCCCGGCCGCGCGCAGGTCTTCGGTGACCCGTTGCGCCGCTTGCTCGTTGACGTCGAGAACCGCGACCAAATGGCCGCGCCGGCCCAGTTCGTGGCAGGTCGCCTCGCCCATGCCCGAGGCGCCGCCGGTCACAACGGAGACCCTGCTCACTCGTACACCACCCGTACCGTGCGGCTGATCGGTAGCGCCTGACAGGTCAGCACCCAGCCCTCCTCCACCTCGTCGTCCTCAAGTGCGTCGTTGTTGATCATCCGGGCGTTACCTTCGGTCAAGCGCGCCATACACGTTCCGCAGTTACCGACTTCGCACGACGACGGGGGGCTCAGACCCGCCATGCGGGCCGTCTGCAGCAAGGTATTGCCAGGACAGTAGGTCACCGTGGTGGCGCACCGATCCAGCTCGATGATCACCTTTTCTGCGACGACACCGTCGGCGTCGGTCGGCGAGACCGTGGCGCGGGAGTGTTGCATCGTGAGCACAGTATCAACTACTTGCGATTAATATCAAGTACTAGAGACATGCCGGTCAACCCCCGGTGTGGTCTTTGAACAACTCGTGGCCGGTGCCCTTTTCGACCACCCTGCTCAGCAGTTCACGCAGGGTCTCCTGCTCGTCGGGGCTCAGTACGCCGAAGACCTCCTCGTGCGCGGCCACGGCGTCGCTGACCACCTTGGCCACGATGTTGCGTCCTTGGTCGGTGAGGTAGGCCTGCAGAATGCGCTTGTGCTGGGGGTCTTGCTTTCGTTCCACCAGACCGCCGCGTTCGAGCGCGGTGAGGGCCAGCTGAACACCTTGCGGGCTGATCAGCAGACGTCGGGCAAGTTCGGCGCCGGAAAGTCCGGGTTCGTTGGAGAGTTGGCGCAGCACACCGATCTGGGCCGTGCTCACGCCGTGGGTACTGATCGCGTCGTTCACGCTGGTCAGCGAGAAGTAGAAGGCCTGCTTGAGCAGCCACAGGATGTTTTCGGTGAGGTCCATGCCCGTCTCCCTTGGATCATTTGCGCCGCTCACGTCGCCGGGGCCTTGTAGATCTGGCCGTCCTTCATGACAAACGAGACGTCGAGTGTGGTGGCGATGTCGCGGGAGGGATCGCCGGGCACCGCAATGATGTCGGCGAGGTAGCCGGGTGCAAGGCGGCCCAACTCGTGGTCGGCCTCGACGAGTTCGGCGGCAACCACCGTGGCGGCCCGGATCGCCTGCATGGGGGTCATGCCACGTGCCACCAGTGCCCCCAGCTCTTCGGCGTTCTGGCCGTGCGGGATCGCCGGCGCGTCGGTACCGCACGCGATCCGTACTCCGGCGGCAATTGCCTTGGGCAGCATCGCCTTTGCGCGCGGGAAGACCTCCTCCGCCTTTTTCCGCAGTTCCGGCGCGATCCGATCGATCGCCATCGCCTCGGTCAGATATGTGGTGGAGACCAGGAAGGTGCCGTGATCGACCATCATCTGGATCGTCTCGTCGGTGGCAAGAAAGCCGTGTTCGATGCAGTCGATCCCGGCACGAATGCAGGCGCGGATCGCGGTGTCGCCGATGGCGTGCGCCGCTACCCGCACGCCGGCGCGGTGGGCTTCGTCGGCGATCGCGGCGAACTCCGCGTCGGAGTACTGCTGGGCACCCGGCGCCGTGCTGTGCGACATGACGCCACCCGATGCCGACACCTTGATCAGCTTGGCGCCGTGGCGAATCTGGTAACGGACGCAGGCGATGACGTCGGGCACACCGTTGGCGATGCCCTCGGCGATCGACAGCGGCATGATCCCGGGCGCGAGCCGCTGAAACACCGTCGGGTCCAGGTGCCCGCCATAGGGGGTCACGGCATGGCCCGCGGGATAGATGCGGGGGCCCGCGTGCCAGCCCTGATCGATGGCGCGCTGCAGCGCGACATCGAGCAGGTAGCCGCCGGTCTTGACCATCAGCCCGAGGTTGCGCACGGTGGTGAAGCCGGCGTCCAGCGTGGTGCGCGCGTTCACCGCACCGCGCAGTGTGCGATACGCCGGATCGTCTTGAACGCCATGCATCGGTGCCGGCAGGCCCTCGGGCCCGCCCGGGCCGCCGATGAGCAGGTTGAGTTCCATGTCCATCAGGCCCGGTAGCAGTGTGACGTCCCCGAGGTCAACGAGGGTGGCCGGATCCGGCAGTGGCCCTTCGGGATTGACCGCAGTAATACGCTGCCCATCGATCACCACCACTGCCGGTGAGCGCACCTGGCCGGCGTCGACGTCAGCCCAGCGGGCCGCCCGAAGAACGGTCGTCACGGCACGGGCTCAGACACGCAGTCCAGGGTGGTAGCACCGGAATCGGGAATCCGGGGCTGCTTCCAGCACTCCACCGGAAACGACACCATGATCATCGAATACAGCAGGTGCATCAGGTTCATGACATCGTCGGGCATGTCATCCAGCGGGAACTTGTCGCAGTAGGCGAGGGCCTCCTCGGCGCGCGGGATGATCGCATCGTAAAATGCCTTCATCTCGGTCATCGAGCTCGCCAGCCTCTTGGCGTAGCGTTGCGGTTCGGTGGGCAAGCACCAGTGGGCGAAGGGCTCTAGGTCGGCGAATTCGGTTGGCAGCATTGGGGATATCGAGGCCATCGTCTTCACACCCCCGCCGTGCTCGTTCGGCGGTAGTCGTCGATCCAGGCCGCGGTCTCCTTGTGCAGGTGGCGGATCAGTATTTCCTGGTCGTTGAGCAGGAACGTGTCGATCGCCCGCGACTCGATCATGCTTTGGGTCGCCTCCAGCGTGTTGGCGTCCTGCAGGGTGTATTCCTTGAACGTCGCCGCCGCCAGTTCCTGCGCGACGCGTTCACGGGGGGTGCGCGGTTGCGGGAAATACGCTGTGCCCTCAAAGATGTGGCTGTTGTACGACGTCGGCCAATAGTGGTAAGTCAGATACCAGCCCTGGCCCCAGAAGAGTATGACGAAGTTGGGGAACAGCTGGAATGAATCCAGCCCCCACGGATCGCATTTCGCGGGATTCAATCCGGCCGGCATTTCCCCCAAGTCCGGCTGCTCCCTGGGCCCGAACAGCCCGCTCTGGCAGATGTCGTCGATGGGCTTGCGCATCTCGTCGGGCATCTCCCAGGCCCGCACACCCGACGTGCTGACCAGCCGGTGCGGACCGTCCAGACGGTAGTGCGGGGCCTCGAAACCGGCCTCGGCGGCCGCCTTTGAATAGGCGGTCGGCGACTGGTTCGCGTGCAGTACCGGCGCGTGGTAGAACTCCTGGAAAGCGTCCATGTACAGCTTCCAGTTCGCCTTCACCTCCGAGCGGTAACACCATCGCGAGGTCATCTTGTCGAACGGGTAGCCCTCCAGATCCAGCACCATCGGTCCCAAAAACTCGCGCAGCGACTGTTCGGGCTTCTTCGCGAGGTTGACGAAAATGAAGCCCGCCCAGACATCGCAGTGCACCGGCACCAGCCCGTAGCGGCTCTTGTCGAGATCGAAGAACTCCTCCTCCTGCTGCACGAACGTCAGGTTGCCGTCCAGGTCGTACCGCCAGCCGTGGTACTTGCAGGTGAACTGGCGACACACACCGCCCGTCTCCTCGAGCGGCATGTTGTTCCACACCAGCTTGTTGCCGCGGTGCCGGCAGACGTTGTGATAGGCCTTGATCTCTCCAGATGCGGTGCGCACCAGGATGATCGAGGTGTTGGCGACCTTGAGCTCCTTGGTGAGGTAGCTGCCCTTGCGGGGAAGGCGTTCCACCCGACCCACATTCAGCCAGGCGCGTTTGAAGATCGCCTCGCGCTCCAGGTCGTAGATCTCCGGATTGATGGAGTCCTCGTAGGACACCGGTTCGGTGCCCAATTCCGGGTAATGCTGCGTCCAGCTGCCCTCCGGCGGCTTGGGGAATCGAGGCATGACCGCTCCTGTCCGTTTTCGTTTCGCACGGACCCTCAGGGCGGCCGGCCACACTCCTCAGTGCCCCGTAGGACTCCGTCGGGCCGACGGTATATGCTGATCGCTCGAATCGCAAGTAGTTGATACTGACGAAATGAAGGGGTCACACGGTGCGGTCGCAGGCGAAGCTCATTGAAGTCATCTCACCGCACACCGAGCAATCCATCGCCGAAGTCGCTGCCGCGGGGCCCGCCGACGTCGACGACGCCGTCAACGCCGCACGCGCCGCGTTCGACTCCGGAGCCTGGGGCGGCTGCGAACCCTCGGATCGCATCGCGGCGATCCGCCGTCTGGCCGACGTGTACGACCAGCGGCGCGCCGAGATGGCCGAGACCATCAGCACCGAGATGGGCGCCCCCATCACGTTTGCCCAGCGCGCCCAGGTCGGTCTGCCCGCGATGATGATCCGCGCATTTTGCGACCTGGCCGAAGGTCATCAATGGCAAGAGACACGCGCCGGCTTCTTCGGCTCCGATGTACTCGTCCAGAAGCAACCGGTCGGCGTGATCGCCGCGATCGTCCCGTGGAACATGCCGCAGTTTCTCATCATGACAAAACTGGTCCCCGCGTTGCTGGCCGGGTGCACGGTGGTGCTCAAGCCCGCACCCGAATCACCCTTGGACGCATTGCTTTTGGCTGAGATGATCAAGCAAATCGACCTGCCCGAAGGCGTGGTCAACGTGGTACCGGGCGACGCGGCGGTAGGCGAACTCCTCGTCACCCACCGAGGCGTCGACAAAGTGTCATTCACCGGATCCACGACAGCGGGCCGGGCCGTCGCCGCAGCATGCGCCGCCAACCTGACCAAGGTCAGCCTCGAACTCGGTGGAAAATCCGCCGCCATCATCCTCGGTGACGCCGAGCCTGAAAAGGTCGCCGCGGGCATACGATCGGCCAGCCTGTCCAACAGCGGCCAAATCTGCAACGCGCTGACCCGAGTCCTGGTACCCGCCGAACGCCACGATGGATACGTCGACGCACTCGCATCCGAAATGACCAACCTTCGTGTCGGCGACCCCAGCGATCCCGGCACTCAGCTCGGCCCGCTGGTCTCCCAACGTCAGCAAGGTCGCGTTCGCGACTACATCGAGATCGGTCAGCGAGAAGGCGCCCGGCTTGTCGTCGGCGGCACCGGCATGCCCGACGGCCTCGAACGCGGATGGTACGTCCAACCCACCCTCTTCGCCGCCGCCGACAACACCATGCGCATTGCGCGCGAAGAGATATTCGGACCCGTGATCACCGTCATTCCCTATCGCGACGAGGACGATGCGGTGGCCATTGCCAACGACTCTGACTACGGCCTGGCCGGTTCGGTGTGGACCGCCGACACCGACCGGGCCCTGGCGATCGCCGGACGCATCCGCACCGGCACCCTGGGGATCAACCAGGGCTACACCATGGATCCCTTTGCGCCGTTCGGCGGCGTCAAAGCGAGCGGATACGGCCGCGAACTAGGCCCCGAAGGCATCGACGGCTATCTGGATACCAAATCCATCGCGGTCTCACCCGGCTGACGATCGGGTGGGCTGATGGTCGCGTCAGACCACTTGCCTTACTGGGGTGGCTCGCGTAGCGCTACTCGGGCGAGGTGAGTCCAGTCGGCGAGTGTCTGCTTCCTGCGCTGCGGGTCTCGACCGAGCATCTCGTCGAGGGTGCTGCCGCGAACCATGTGAATGGTCAACCAGAAGGTGGACTCGAGGCGATCGCGCGCCACATCCGGTCCGATCAGCCCGGCGCAGGCGTCGATCAGGTCGCCGGTCAGCTCGCGTTGCACCCGAAGCATGCGCCGGCGAAGCGTGTCGTCGTTTGAGATGGCCACGAACAGCTCGATCGACGCCCTGCCGAGCTTGCCCGAGAACGTCGCCACCGCCAGCTCAACGATCAGTTCGGCCGGCGTGGCAGGGCGCGTCGCAGATTCGATACGCCGCTGGAGCGCGTCCCTCTGGCGGTCTGCGAGATGCTCGATGACTTGCGCGAAAAGCTCCGTACGCGTTCGGAAGTGGTGCACCTGAGCACCCCGCGTCACTCCCGCCCGGGCCGCAATGTCGGAAATCGAAGCGTTGCCGTACCCGACGTCGGCGAGGCTCTCGATGGCGGCGTCCAGCAGCAGCGCACGGGTGCGCAGGCTCTTCTCCTGGTGCTTGTTCGGCGGCAGTGTGGTGTAGGCCATTGGTAGTCAGGGGCGCGGTGCCCGCAGTGCAGGTCCGTTTCCCCATCCCCCTTTCAATCCGTGCGTGCGGTTCTCCCGCACACGGCTTACCGATGATCTTCTTGACATGGTTACGCAGCCTTCGGGTAGCGGATGGTGCCACGAAGTCGGTGCAGGCCGTGCCCGTTGAACCACTCCTCAGTCCACTGATCAGCTTGTCCGGCACGCAGGTTGCGGCCCCGCTTCTTAACCATCAAGCGGAACAGCCGATGCACCACGTACCAGTCGGCCTGGCGGAACTTGTTGGCAGCATTGCCGGTGCGAAAGTAATTACCCCAACCACGCAAGATCGGGTTCAAGTCCGCGATCACGTCCCGGATATCGATCCCGACCCGATTGCGGCCAGTACGGTCACGAACCTTGGCCCGCAACCGCTTCATGGCCGTTTGGCTGGGCCAACGGTGCAGGTAGTAACGGACAATCCGCTTCTGCTCCCACAACCGCCCCGACATGCGGGCCCGGAAATGACAACCCAGAAAGTCCAGGCCCTCACGACCGTTCCGCAGATCGACCACCTTCGTCTTGCCCGGATGCAGCCGCAACCCCAACCCGGTCAGGATTTCTCCCACCGCCGCCAGGGCACGCTCGGCTTGGACCGCACTGCGGCACAACACCACACCATCATCGGCGTAGCGCACCAACTCACCCACCTTGCGGCGGGAGAGCTCGATGTCGAGCACATGCAGGAAGATGTTGGCCAACAGTGGCGAGATCACCCCGCCCTGTGGAGTGCCCGCGACCGTCCGCTGCACCACCCCATCGACCAAGACTCCTGCTTGCAGCCACAAACGCAGCAGTTTGAGCACCCGCCGATCCGAAACCCGCCTACCTACCTGCGCAAGCAAACGCTCGTGGTCGATCTCGCCGAAGAAATTGGCGATATCGAACTCGACCACGAACTGGTAGCCCTCGATGAACCCGGTCCGCAAGCGTTCCATCGCCATCGTCGCCGACCGCTTCGGCCGAAACCCATACGAGCACGACATAAAGTCAGCCTCGAAAATCGGTTCCAGCACAATCTTGGCCGCCGCCTGGGCCACCCGGTCTCGCACCGTCGGAATCCCCAACGGCCGCTTACCACCTCGTGGTTTGGGGATCTCCACCCGGCGCGCCGGCGCCGGACGGTACACACCCTCGCGAAGGTCCCGACGCAACTCACGCAACATGCGGTCCACGCCGTAGTCCTCCACCGCGACCAAAGTGACACGATCCACCCCGGCCGCGCCCTTGTTCTGCACACCCGTTCCCACGCCTCCCACAAGACGTCACCCCTGCAGATACGGTCATACAGGGCGTGGAAACGCCGACCCGAAGACTGCTTGGCCGCAGCCCATAGCGCACGTTGCAGTTGTTGCACTTTCACCGGCGAGACCACCAACGGCCCTTCGTCAGCTACGGCAAGCGATGCCTTGCCGGGGTGGTTGGACCGAGATAACTCGGTCATGCCCTCACGCTTACCCGCTTCGTGCGCGTGATCAAAGTTGGGGCCCTTTCCTCCCGGCGCGTTATGTTGCACGCCGATCAGCGGTACTACGACCCCATCGGACTCCCGCTGCCCTCCAAGAGCTTTCACCATCGGCTTATACCCCTGGTCTTTGCCCGACGCAGGCCAGGCAGACGGGTCTCTCCTGTTTCGAACCAGACTGTGTGCACGTGCCGCCTCCCGTACCCCGGAAGGACCCGACAAGCTGACCCCGGACCAAGGCTCGCCGGACATGGCCTTCGCCGTGACATGAGCGGCTCGGCTCCTCCGTTGTAACTGTGACGAGGCTGCAGAGTTCGCTTAACGCTACGGCCCGCGCACTTGCTCCCTCCGAAGAGGCTCTCGACGCCCCGCTTAGCCCGCCGCCTCTCGACGACGAACCGGGGCCTGCTACCCGGCGCTCCGGTGCTTACCGGGACGGGACTCCCACCCGCTAGTCCAGTCCAACTTGCAGGACGCAACATGAATGCAGTTTAGTGGATCACGTAATTACATGCTATGGTGCACGTAATTTCATTCAATGACACATGCAATGAGGTGGACATGAGCCTTCGACTCACCGACGAGCAACAGCGGTTCGTCGACACGGTTCGGGACTTCTGCAAGAAGGAATGCGGCACCCGCGAACAGCGGCTGGCTCTCACCGATGACGGCAAGGAGGCAAACAGCCCGCAGATCGCGTCAAAACTGGCCGCGCTTGGCTGGCTCGGCCTGTCGATTCCCGAGGAGTACGGCGGGTCCGGCGGCGGTCTCTTTGACGCCATCTTGTTTGTCGAGGCGATGTCCCGGGGACGTGCACCTGTGGCCAGCTACCCGGTGAGCCTGATCGTGGCGCACAGTTACTTGAGGTTCGCCAGCGAGGACATCAAGAAGGAGGTGCTCGCCGGTGTTGTGGCGGGCACGCCGACGTCGATCGCGATGTCCGAGCCCGGTTCCGGGTCCGACGTCGCGTCGCTGACCTGCAAGGCCGACAAAGTCAGTGACGGGTGGGTTCTCAATGGCCAGAAGACGTGGTGTTCTAGCGCCCATTTGGCCGACTATGTTCTCGTCGTCGCCCGCACGTCCAACACCGGAGCCAAGCACGAAGGCATCTCAATGTTTTCGGTTCCGGCCAACAGCGAGGGCATGGTCGTCCGACAGATCGAGACGATGGGCGGCAGCGAGGTCAATGACATCTACTTCACCGACTGCTTCGTGCCCGAAGATCGGCTGGTCGGCGTGGAAGGCCAGGGTTGGCCACAACTAATCGCGGGCCTGAACATCGAACGCGTCATCATCGGGGCGCTGTACATCGGTCTGGCACAGCGCGCCTTTGACCAGACATTGGCATATGTCAAGGAGCGCAAGCAATTCGGCAAGCCAATCGGGTCGTTCCAGGCGCTCTCGCAACGCCTGGCCGACCTCGCCACCGAACTCGAGGCGACGCGGCTGCTCACCTACGACATCGCTCAGCGGGTCGACGAGAACCCTAACCAGTTGCTGCCGCGCGAGGCCTCGATGGTGAAACTCAAAGCCACCGAGCTGGCCAAGCAGGCAGCGCTGGAGGGCATGCAGATGATGGGCGGCGCCGGTTACGCCGTCGAGTACGGCATGGAGGAGCTCGTCCGCGCCGCGGTCGTCGGCACGATCGTCGGTGGCACGAGCGAAATCCAACGCGACATCATCGCGAAGACACTGGGGCTCTGAGTAGGGCCGTCACATTCCCCAACCGGCGCACGTCTGAGGCGGAAACTCACTGCGGCACAGGAAGGGAGGCATATTCGGCGGTGGAGTGTCAGCCGGTGGATTGTCTCCGTCCCAAATACGATTTTGGTGGTTGCCGGTTTCAACATTGCCGAGCCCGTGCTCGACTACCCACCAGGTGTGGCAGTGACCCAGGTCCCAAACCACTCCGTTCAGATAACCCATCATGGGTTGCCCCGGGCACCAATGTTCGGGCCCGATGGGAGACGCGTTGGCAGTACCGGCCAGCCCCAATCCGGCCAGCCCCAAACCGCTGGACACCAACACAGTTGCGCCCAAACCGACAAGTGCGCGCTTCACCAGGACGTCCTTTCGTCGCCGTTCGGCCCCGATGGCCGTTCGCGGTGAAGTTTGCGTCGACAACCTTGCGAGATTCTTGCGTTGTGCTACGCCACGCGAAGTCCTGCTGCGACCGGTTCGTCAAACCCCGGTGTCCTGCGCCCAACTTGGCGGGCGGTTTTGTGGCCTATGCGACGAGCGCGCCGCCGCCAGTGTCGCCGCGCGCCCACCGCCGATCGCGGTCAGCTGTGGAGGCTGGCCCTTGCGTAGCGTCGCGATCAGCTCACGGTAAGGGCCGATGAGGTAGACGGTGTCGCCGGCTTTCAGTCGGGCGTCGCGGCGGGGACGTAAGCTGACCGGTCCCTCCGGTCGGGTGATCGCGATGACGCGCGTTTGGGTAGACATTTCCACCATTCGCAGCCCATCCAGCTCGCTGCCGGCCGCAACATGCATTCCACCGACCATGAAGGAGCGCTGCCCGACCCAAAACGTCCCCAGCACCTGCAGGCCCATTGCGGCGCCGATGAACCAGGGGGCCGCCAGATCGACGATCGACCGCACGTTTTCGAAACCAAACCGCTGGTTCACCGCGGCGCCCAGCGCGCGGCCTTGAACGCGCATGACGATCGGCACCTTGGTATCGGATCCCAAGATCTCGAGCAGTACGATTCCGGTCTCGATGTTCTGCATGTCGTCGTCGTTCACCACCGCCACCCCGCGGGCGCGAGCGACGCGCGCCGATTCGAGCGTCTGGCGCATGGTCGCGTCTCCGAAAATCACCGGCACGTCGAGGTCGGCCAGAGTCGGCAGGAAGCGATTGTCATCGTCCTTCTCGATGACCAGGACGTCGTACCCGGCAGCGGTCAAATCACTGACGACACGGATGCCAACCGAGCCCAGTCCGACAACGACGACGTGGTCGCGCATATGGCGCGCCCGTCGGAGTCCGGCCGTTTGCACGAAGCGACGCGACAGCAACAGGTCGGCGAGGAACGCGACGAGCAGCGCGGTAATGGTTGCGCCGGAGAACATCAACCCGACGGCGAACAGTCGCAGCCAATCGGACTGTTGCGCGAAGGAGAACTCGCCGTAGCCCACGGTCGTGACCGTCTCGGAGGTGAAGTACAAGGCATCGAGCCAAGACAGGCGCGGGTTCTGGTGGCCGAAGTGCACCACGATCGTTGACACGATGACCACAAGCAGCGCAACGGCCAGCGAGGGATAAAGCGTCGGGTTTACGTCCTCGCGTATGGCGCGCGCGGCATCGATTGCGCGTCGCACCCGGGAGTGGCGAGAGCGCGTCGCGGTACGGGGAGGCACGGTGACCCCGCGGGCTTCCAACTCGTCTTTGACGCCAATCATCGAGGTCCAGTCGCCCGCGTAGACCTGCAGATCCCGTCCCGGACATGGCACCACCTCGCCGGGGGCGGGTGAGTTCTTGCCGTGGACCACCGCCACCGGCGCCAGGTCGGCATAGATCTCGCGGAGAGTACCGTCGTACGGCGCCTCGGTCCCCCAGACAACGAATTCGATACCGGCCGTGTTGAACTGGTGCGCGTTTCGCGACAGAACCGCCTCGACGACGGATGGCGCCGCGAGCTCGGCGACGTCCAAGATCGCGCCGGGGCCGTTGACGGCGGCCACCGCTTCGCGCAGCACGTCGTTGGCCAGACGCGCCACGACACGGACATTCGGGCTGTACTGCCTTGCTAGCAAGGCGATTTCGAGATTTACCGCGTCATTGGGTCCGGCGCAGACGACGGCGCGTGCGCGATGGACCCCGGCGCCGAGCAGATCGGCGGCGTTGGTGATCTGGATTATCCGCGCGCCGGCGCCCCTTAGCTCCTCGGCGATCGTCCTCGCCAGCGCATCGTCACCGCTGACGATGATTTCACGATGCATGATCTCCCGCGTTTGGCGGGATTCGGGTTCTATCGATCGCTTGTTAAGGTCGATCGCGACATTCGGCAGTGGCTTTGTGTCCTGCGGCATAAGTACTCCCACCTCTAGTGGCGCGACGGTTTTTTCTACACCTCAACTATTTCGTCTGCGTGACGAGCTTGAGTCGGACCTGTTGCGCCGCAAGAGGACGCAGCTTCAATTTGACCCGGGCCGCGTTTCCGTTACCGGTCGTAGTGGGCGACTCCACTTGCGGGACATTGGTGTTGACCTCATCTATCCGGGTTCCTCGGGTGGCACGATCCAGCATAGTGGCCGATAGTCATGGCAACACCATCGTGGCGTGCATGAGTTGGCGGCGCCTCGTACGGTCGCGAACACACGCAAAGGAGCAGTCTGTGCCCGAAAACATGCCCTACGATATCTTCAAACTCTGCAAGGACGAGAAAATTGAGTATGTCGACGTCCGCTTCTGTGACCTGCCAGGAACCATGCAGCACTTCACAATTCCGATTTACATTTTCGACGAGAACGTATTCGAGGAAGGCTTGGCCTTCGACGGCTCATCGATTCGCGGCTTCCAGTCGATCCACGAGTCGGACATGCTGCTGCTTCCCGATCCGGAAACCGCGACCATCGACCCGTTCCGTGCCGCCAAAACGCTGAACGTGAACTTCTTCGTGCACGACCCGTTCACCCTCGAGCTGTACTCGCGCGACCCGCGCAACGTCGCCCGCAAGGCCGAGAACTACCTCGTCAGCTCCGGCATTGCGGACGCCGCCTACTTCGGCCCGGAAGCCGAGTTCTACATCTTCGACCAGGTGAGCTTCGACTCACGCATGAACACCGCGTACTACAAGGTGGACGCGACATCCGGGTGGTGGAACACCGGAGAAGAGACGGAGTTCGACGGCAGCCCCAACCTCGGCTACAAGGTCCGTCCCAAGGGCGGCTACTTCCCGGTGGCCCCCACCGACCACTACGTCGATCTGCGCGACAGCATTCTTACCAACCTGACCAACGCCGGTTTTTCTCTGGAAAAGGGCCACCACGAAGTGGGCACCGGCGGCCAGACCGAAATCAACTACAAGTTCAACACCTTGCTGCACGCGGCTGACGACCTTCAAATGTACAAGTACATCGTCAAGCAAACCGCTTGGCAGGAAGGCAAAACCGTAACGTTCATGCCCAAGCCTCTGTTCGGCGACAACGGCTCCGGCATGCACTGCCACCAGTCGCTGTGGAAGGACGGCGTCCCGCTGATTATACGAGACCGGGTACGCCGGCCTCTCAGACACCGCCCGCCACTACATCGGCGGTTTGCTGTACCACGCGCCCTCGTTGCTGGCCTTCACCAACCCCACGGTCAACTCCTACAAGCGGCTGGTGCCGGGCTACGAGGCGCCGATCAACCTGGTCTACAGCCAGCGCAACCGGTCGGCGTGCGTGCGTATCCCGATCACCGGCAACAACCCGAAGGCCAAGCGGCTGGAGTTTCGTTGCCCCGACTCGTCGGGCAACCCGTATTTGGCGTTCTCGGCCATGCTGATGGCGGGCCTGGACGGAATAAAAAACAAGATCGAGCCGCCTCCCCCGGTCGACAAGGACCTCTACGAGCTGCCGCCAGAAGAAGCCGCGGAAATCGTACAGGCCCCTACCCAGCTGTCCGCGGTCATCGACCGTCTCGAGGAAGACAGCGAATACCTCACCGAGGGAGGCGTATTCACGCCCGACCTGATCGAGACGTGGATCAACTACAAGCGCGACTACGAGATCGCGCCGTTCAACCTCCGAGTGACCCCTTACGAGTTCGCTCTCTACTACGACGTTTAGGCCTTACGTGGGTGAAGTAGACCCTTCGCGACGCGAGTCGTCGGGCGTGGGGGTCTCGGATCACCAGGGTCCGCATGCGCGGCCCACCCCCACACCCGACGACGGACTAG
Organism: uncultured Actinomycetota bacterium; assembly: GCA_963703795.1. Lineage (GTDB taxonomy): Bacteria > Actinomycetota > Actinomycetes > Mycobacteriales > Mycobacteriaceae > Mycobacterium. The sequence continues at coordinate 89,623 of CAVPFT010000020.1, forward strand.
AGGATGTAGAGCATCTCTTGGTAGGTGGGTAGCGGCCACAAGTCATCGGCGACAACGCTTTCCAGTGTGTCGGCGGCCGTGCGCACCTCCTCCATCGCCGGCAACAGCGCCTCCTGGGCATGCTTGGCCTCATCTAGCGCCGATTCCGCCGAATGGTCGGACAGCGCTGCTTTCAGCGTTGCCAAGCCCGCCTCGAGATCAGCAATCGGTGCCGAAACCGCTTCCAGCGCAGCGATGCTCGGCTCGATGCCGGCGGCCTTCAATGCGGCGACGTTCTGGGCAAGCTCGGTCTGGTAGCGGATCGCGGCCGGCAGGATGATGGTCGAGCCGATCTCCAGCGTCAGCTTGGCCTCAACCGCGACGGTCAGCGCGTACTGCTCCAGGCGGACCTCGTAGCGGCTGTGCAGCTCGCGCTCGCTGAACACACCGTATTTCTCGAAGAGTTCGACCGCTTCCGGCTTGATCAGCTCCGGAACGGCGTCCAGCGTGGTCTTGAGGTTCGGCAAGCCTCGCTCGGCCGCCTCGATCTGCCACTTCTCCGAGTAGCCGTCGCCGTTGTACACGACGTCGCCATGTTCGGTGATGATCTCGGTGAGCAGTGTCTGCACCGCCTTGTCGAAGTCCTCTCCGTCGCCGACGGACTTCTCCAGCTTCGTGGAAATGTAGTCGAGCGAGTCCGCCATGATCGTGTTGAGGACGATCAACGGCACGGCAACCGTCTGCCCGGAGCCGGGCGCCCGGAACTCGAACCGGTTGCCGGTGAACGCGAACGGGCTGGTGCGGTTGCGGTCGCCCGGATCGGTCGGCAACGGCGGCAGGGTGTCGACACCGATGATCATGGTGCCCTTGCCCTTTGACGACGTGGCTGCGCCCTTCGCGATCTGCTCGAAGACGTCGGCGAGCTGTTCACCGAGGAAGATCGAGATGATCGCGGGCGGCGCCTCGTTGGCACCCAGGCGGTGGTCGTTGGTGGCCGACGCGACCGACACCCGCAGCAACCCGGAGAACTTGTGCACGGCGCGGATCACCGCGGCGCAGAACACCAGGAATTGGGCATTCTCATGCGGCGTGTCGCCGGGGACCAGGAGCGAGCCCAGCTCGGAGTTGCCCAACGAGAAGTTGACGTGTTTACCGGACCCGTTGACGCCGGCGAACGGCTTCTCGTGGAACAGACATTCCATGCCGTGCTTTTTGGCGATGGTCTTGAAGACCGTCATCGTCAGCTGCTGGTGGTCGGAGGCGAGGTTGGCCCGCTCGAACATCGGCGCCACCTCGAACTGGCCCGGGGCCACCTCGTTGTGCCGTGTCTTGGCGGGAATGCCGAGTTTGAACAGCTCCCGCTCGGTGTCCATCATGAAGCCGAGGACACGCTCGGGAATCGCACCGAAGTAGTGGTCGTCGAACTCCTGGCCCTTCGGCGGCTTGGCGCCGAACACGGTGCGCCCGGCGTTGACCAGGTCCGGTCGCGCCAGGAAGAAGTGCCGATCGACCAGGAAGTACTCCTGCTCAGGGCCGCAGAACGACACAACCCGCTCCGGGTCCTTATGACCGAAAAGCTTCAGAATGCGCTCGGCCTGCGTGCCCATCGCCTGCTGGCTGCGCAGTAGCGGCGTCTTGTAGTCCAGCGCCTCGCCGGTCATCGAGACGAACACCGTTGGGATGCAGAGCGTGTTGCCGTTCGGGTTTTCCAGGATGTAGGCGGGGCTGGTGACGTCCCAGCCGGTGTAGCCGCGGGCCTCGAAGGTGCTCCGCAACCCGCCCGACGGGAAGCTGGAGGCGTCGGGCTCGCCCTGGATGAGGGTCTTGCCGGCGAACTCGGCGAGCGTCTGCCCGTCTGCAACGGGTTCCAGGAAGCTGTCGTGCTTCTCAGCGGTCAGGCCGGTCATCGGGTAGAACACGTGGGCGTAGTGGGTGGCGCCCTTCTCTAGCGCCCAATCCTTCATGGCTACCGCGATGGCGTCGGCGACCGCGGGGTCGAGCTTGGCGCCTTTCTCAATGGTCGCCGTGACGGACTTATATACCGACTTGGGCAGCCGTGCCTGCATCTCGGCCTTGGTAAAGACGTTGGAGCCGAAGATCTCGCCGGGGGCTTCACCAGCGACGAAGCTGACCGCCGGGGGGACGTAGGCCTCGACGTCGTTGATCGCCTGCAGGCGGACTGGGTTTCCGCTCAATTGAGTTCCTATCGCTGAGGGGGTCCGCGATTTTCGCTTCGGAAGATGGACGCCTCACTGTAGAAAGGTTCGATGGCAGATTTGTTACGCCCGCGTCAACGTTAGGACCACAACGGTTTCGAATGTGGGATACCGGCCTGCGTGGGTCGCTTCGGCCAGCTATGTGCCGATATCTTGACCGAACGCTTTGCCGCGCAACTCGGCGAGCGCGTGGATCAGCTCGAGATAGTGCTCGAGCGAGTGATGGATGAATATGGCTGACAAAGTGGTCGCGCCGGCCGCCGCGATGGTCTGCAGCGTGTCCTCGGTCAACGCCGGCTCCTGCACCGGATCGAGCGGTTGATCAGCGGGCAAGACGACCTCGAACCCGGCGGGCAGCTCCCACGCCTGCAACCACTCGGCGGCGGTGGCAATAGACACATTGAAAGGACACCATCCATCGGCGAGCGTCACAGCACGCCGCAACGATCGCCTGGTGCGGCCACCGATCCAAATCGGCATATGCGGTTGCAGCGCACAGGGGTCAACGGTGAGCCCGCCGAATGAGTAATATTCGCCCTCATAAGCCGGTTCATTCGTTGGCAGTGCTGCCCGCAGCGCCCTCAGAGCGTCGTCGGCACGGGCACCACGATCGTCGAACGGCGCGCCCAGAAGATCGAACTCCTCCTTCAGGGTGCCGACGCCGACGCCTAAGGTCACCCGGCCGCCACTGACGTGATCCAGTGTGCCATAACGCTTTACGATCGCGAGCGGGTGGTGATAGCCGAGCACCAGGGTGAAGGTGACGAGACGGATCTGGCGGGTGCGCGCCGACACGTAGCCGAACGTGGCGAGAGGGTCCCAGTACCGCGAACCGCGCCGCGGGGCCTCGCTCGACGGTATGCCGATGTGCTCGCTGCACGTGAGGTGGTGATACCCAAGCCTGTCCGCCGTTTCGGCGACGCGGCCGATGTCCTCGATGGTGGCGTTCTTCTCCCACGTCAACGGGGCACCGCCGACGTTGGTGACGACGGGCGTCATGATGCCGAGTTTCAATTCAGGGGCTCTTCTCCGGCAAGGACCGTGCGGTGCATGAGACGACCGCTATCAACGGCATACGGTAGTGCTCGGTGCATGGTGCCGGTGTTGTCCCACATGAGCAGGTCGCCGAGTTGCCACTCGTGCCGATAGACGTACCGCGGCTGGGTCGCCCAGTCACGAAGGCGCGCAAGCAATGCGCGGCTTTCTTCCACCGGCAGCCCGATCACGTAATCCGCCGTCGCCCCGAGTAGTAAAGACTTGCGCCCGGATTGGTGCGTCCACACCATCGGGCAAGACTTCGTGGGGGACTTCTGCCAGAAGGCGATCTCGTCGTAGCTCATCTCGGGCCGCACGTAGTACTGCGAGCGCTCGGCACTGTGGACCACCCGAAGCTCGGCGATCGCCTCCTTGTCGTGGTCGGGCAGGTCCTCGTATGCCGCGTAGGTGTTGCAGAACTCGGTCTGCCCACCGGAGTCCGATAGCTTCATGGCCCGCAGCAGGGTGGCGAGATTCGGATAGGGCTGCAGCGAGCCGTCGAAATGCCAGAACATCGAGCCCTTCAAGTATTCGGCTCGCTGATTCACGTCCTTGTCGAGCGAAATCTTGTAGATCCCGCCCTCGCCCTCGTTCTGCACGATGTTGCCGAGGGTCTTGGCGATGGCGACTTGCTGCTCGTCGCTGATCTGCAGGCCGCGAAAGAAGACCACCCCACGTTGCTCCAGCGTTGCGCGGATGTTCTCGGCTTCGCGGCCACTGACGAGCGTCTCGAGCTCGGTCCTGATCTCACTGCCGATTGCTGGTGTGCAGTCGACGATTTCGAGCTGCCGTGACGAAAGCTCCATGCGCTTCAGCTCAGCCTCGTGAGGATGGTGTTCGCCGAATGCTTTACCCGTGGCTGCCTCCACAGCTCAACCGCCAACGCGACGGTGATCAACGAGTACAGCAGATTGCGTAGGTTCGCGACGTCTTCGGGCAGCGGTTCGGAATAGTCGAACTTGTCGATATAGACGACCGCTTCCTCGGCGTGGGGGAACAACTCGTCGTAGAACGCCTGTATCTCGGCCATGGAACTGTTCACGCGCTTCACGTAGCGTTCGTGTCCGTCCTCGATGGCCCACTCGGCCACCAGGTGCTCGAGTTGCGAAAACTCCTGAGGCAGAAGCGCGTTCATCGGCCTGCCTCCGACATGAGGTGGGCCTTCTCGCCGGCCGCTACGTAGTCGCCCACCACCTTGTGCAGATGACGCAGCAGGATCTCCTCGTCGTTCATCGTGAAATGCGTGAGTGCGCCACTGTTCAGCATTGCCTGTAGCCCTTCAGAGGGGCTGGCGTCTTCAAGAATGATGTCGTTGAGGAACGTCACCGTCAGCTCTTGACCCAGCCGCTCCTTGTGCGTCTTGGGCGGCTGATAGAACATCTCGACCTCGAAGATGTGGGAGTGCGGGCCTGTCGGCCAATGGGTGTGCGTGCTGAAACCGGATGAACCAAAGATCAGCACGAAATTGGGAAAGAACTGGAACGAGTCGAAACCGTAGTTCTCCGAGCGCGTGGGATTGAGCCCCGCCGGCATCGGACCGCGATCGGTGCGTTTGTTCCACGGGCCGGCAGCACTGGCCTCCATCACGCACTCAATCGGCTTGGAGTACGGCGTCTTACACGACGGTTCCCCCGCGAAGGAGAACATGCGATGCGGCCCCTTGAGCCGGTAGGCCAACGCGTCGGTGAATGGATTGGGCTGGTCGAACGCATCTCTGGCCTCCGCGGTGACGGCCCCGAACGAAGATGCGTGCAGATACGGGCCGTGATAGCTCTCGGCGAAAGAGTCGACGAATATTTTCCAGTTGCACTGCAACTCCACCTTGAAGCGGTACACCTGATGCGGCACGTCAAAGGGATACCCCTCGATGCCATGGGCGAGCTCACCGAGATACGAGCGCAACGGCTGGCTGTTGTGCGGGTCGAGGTTGATGAAGATGAAGCCTTCCCAGACTTCACATCGAATGGCGGGCACGCGGCAACTCTCGGCATCGAAGTCGAGCAGCAGATCCTTGCGGGTGGGTGCGTGCAGCGAGCCATCCAGGTTGTAGCGCCAGCCGTGGAAACGGCAGTAGAGCACTGGGGCCCGGCCCTCCACCTCCTCGAATGGATCGTCACTCCACAGAATTTTGTTGCCACGGTGCGGACAGACGTTGTGGAATGCGCGGATCACATCGTCCTTGCCGCGCACGATGATGATCGACGTATTCAGGAACTTCAGCTCGCGCGTGAAGTAGCTGCCGGACCGCGGCACCCGCTCCACGCGCCCGACGTAGAGCCAGGTCTTCTTGAAGACGTGCTCACGTTCTTTTTCGTAGAACTCCTGCGAGACGCAGTCCTCGAGCGATACCGGGCCGCGGCCCAATTCGGGATACGCATCGGTCCAGTGCCCGCTTTCCGGCTTGGTCACCAGGACATCCGCACTCATGAGGCCCTCCCTTGATATCGGCCCCGGTCCCCTACCGGCAGAACGTAGCACTTGACCAAATACGCAAAATAGGTCTTCAATTGCAACACCCTGTTGCATTTATGGAACACCGCGATGGAACAAAACCTGCCGTTCGACATCGATGCCCTGCTGGTATTCGGCAAGGTGGTCGAGTGCCGCAGCCTGTCAAAGGCGGCGGCGTCGCTGGGCATGCCCAAATCAACCGTCAGCCGCAAGCTCAGCAAGCTGGAATCGGACCTCGGCGCCAAGCTGCTGCGCAAGAACACGCATCAGCTCACCGTCACGGATCTGGGCGAGAAGATCTACAGCCACGGCGTGAACATCTTGTCCGAGGCCAACGGAGTGCGTGCGCTGGTAGAAGGCAGCAAGCAAGAGCCGCAGGGTGAGCTGCGAGTTGCGATCCCCGTCTTTGTGGGTATCGACTATGCCTCAAGAGTCGGCGCGAAGTTCCTACAGCGCTATCCGAATTCGCGGCTCGATATTCGCTTGGTAGACAACGTTGTTCATCCAGTCAACGATGGGTTCGACGTGGTTTTTGGAACCGGGCCGCTGCAGGACTCGACGCTGATCGCGCGGAAGGTCTTCAGCCTCGAGCTTTTTCTCTGCGCATCCCCTGACTTCGTGCGGCAGGTAGAGGAGCCCATCAACGCTCCGACGCAATTGAATACCCTGCCGTTCATCGATTGCGGCATCTGCGAAGGACCACGGAAGCTCACCGTCGCGAAGAACAAACGCCGGTATGAGTTGTCACCCATGGTCCGGGCGCGCGCCAACAACTTTCAGGTGTGCAAGCAGTACATCCTGCATGGACTGGGCATCGGCGCGATGCCCAACCAAATCATCCTCACGGCGGAGTTGCGCGACGGAAGCATCTTGCCCGTGCTGCCGGACTGGAGCCTCGAGCGGATCGATGTGTACATGATTCATCCCTTTCAGCTTTCGTTCTCGACGTTGATCAGCGCGTTCTACGAGACGGCGTGCGAGATCATCGTCGAGAACTCGGCGCGAACCTGAGGCGCGCTTCGATGGCTGGCGAACCACGCGGCCAACTCGGACGAGAAATCGGGGAAAGGCATCCTTGATAGACCGGACAACCGCGGCGTTGTAATTGAGCCTGCCCGGCAGCGAGGAGCCCAGGTGGATCGACGCAAGGTCGCACTTGTCACACTTGGCGCTCTAATCGTCATCCTCGGCGGATTGGTGTTGGCGCGGACCTACTCATCCAACCCGGCACCGACGACAGTCAGTGTGCCGACGTGCCCGCTGGCCACCTTGCCACCCGAGGTGGTCGACACCGTCGGGCTTATACACTCCAACGGCCCCTTCCCGTTTCCCCGCACCGACGGTGAGGTGTTCGCCAACCACGAGCGTCACCTGCCTGAGCACACCAGGGGGTACTACCACGAGTACACCGTGATCACCCCGAGTGCCCGAGACCGGTCGCTGAGGCGCATCGTCACGGGCGGAGCGCCATTGACCAATCCGACCCAATACTTCTACACCGGCGACCACTATGACTCGTTTTGTCTGGTCACTGGCGCGGGAAGGCAATGATGACGCGAGAGCCAGACGCAAACCGACCTGTGATCTTCCGAATCGACGGCCGAAAGATCAAATCAGCCAAGGACTTCTATCGCGAGATCGGAACTTCCGTCAACGGGCCCGGCGGATACTTCGGACGCAATCTCGACGCATTGGCCGACTGCCTGCGGGGCGGATTCGGCACCCCCGAGAATCGGCCCTACGAATTCGAATGGCAGCACAGCGCCCTATCGCGGCACCACCTCAGCAACGTGTGCCAAGGGCAGCGCACGTTGTTCGATGCGATACAGGAAGTCTTCAACGATGCCGGAGTAACGCTGAACCTTAGGTGACATGGTGCGATGAGCGCATTACCTGTGTCGCCGACAAGGATTGGCACCGAACGATTTTCACCGCGCGATGACGGTGCTGTGCCTGCGTAGGAACTCTAGCTCCACCTGCACCACGTTGTCGTGGTCGAGTCCGCCGGCGTACACGTCGTAGTGTCCGCCGCGGCTGCGATAAAGCTCGCCGCGTGGCGCCTGGGCCGCCACGCGCAAGGCCGGCGGGGTGGGTGCCATGGTGTCGTGTTCCGCGACGACCATGAGCAGTGGGCACCGGGCGCGCCGGCCCCGACGCACCGGCCGGTGCATCGTCACGTCCAGCACCGAGCGGGCGGTGATGTCGTTGGGCCACGAGCCGTCGCCCGGGTTCAGGCGGGCATGGCCGGTCATCGCATCATCCGTGGCGATCACGCCGAACTCTCCGGGCGGCACGCTGACTTGCAGATAGTGCGGTTTCTGGCCGAGCGCGGACCCGATCAGGTCGGCAAGCGCGTGGGCGGCGAGCCGCAGTCCGCGCGATGGTGGGATCTTCATGACCCCCGCGAGGCCGTCTACCAGAGGGCACTGCGCGATCGCGCCGGCCAGGCCCGCTTCGCTGGCGGCCAGCTCGACGATGTGCATGCCGGCAAAAGATGTGCCCCACACAAAGATTCGCGTCGCGTCGAGCGAATCCTGTCGGCGCGCCCAGGCCAGCGCCGTGCGGTAGTCCTCCCGCTGGCGCCGAATGGACAGCAGTTGCCTGGGCTGACCGGTTGAGTCGCCCCAATGGCGATAGTCGAACACCAGCGCCGCGAACCCGCCGTCGACGAACCGCTCGGCGAACGGGGCCAGGCCTGCGGCCTTCACCCCACCAATGCCGTGCGCCATCACCACAACTGGGTGGGGGCCCGGTCCGACCGGCAGGTAAAGCCAGGCGTCCAACTCATCATCGTGGCCCGCGGGTATCCGAACGTGATTGCGTTGGTTGAGATCGCTTGTCATGCGTTGACCTCCCGCGACGTGACGATCTCGCCGCCGGCCAATCTGGCCAACTCGGCGCCGAATAGAGCGCCGGGCGTGAATGCGCCGGGCGCCGCGGTTCCGTCACCCAACCGTTCGGCGGCCAACGCGGCGACCCGTGCAGTGAACGCATAGCCCTCGCCGGTGCGCAGCCACGCCTCGCCCCGTGATCCGTCGGCCCATTCCAATCGTGCATAGGCCCACGAGACATCGCCGACCTTCGCCGGTGGGGTAAGGCGCATGCGGCTGATGAGACGCTGGATCCCAGCACGGATCGGCCGCAGCGCCAACAATGCAGAGACCGCAGGCAGAACCGCCCGCACTAGTGGCCCGGTGGGCACCTCGCTGGAGTATGCGAGTACGTCACCGGCTCCAGACGCCCGCCGCGCTGCCTCGAGTTCCCCGGTCGGTACCGCCAGGGCGTCTTTCGCCGGCGCGTTCGGAGCGGGATACGTTCGTGATCGGCGCCCAGCCGGCGACGCACCAGCCGTCCGTCCCGATATCGCCTGCCGCCGTACGCAATCGCGTCGACGGCGCTGGCCAATACGGACGATCCAAGCTGCTGCACGGCAGGTAGGGCCGCGACCATGGCGCGGGCCGCCGGGGACCGGCCGTCGCGCAGCTCGACCACCAGCGCCTCGGTTGCCAACACGCCGAACCCCGCGCCGGTCAGCAGCGTGACTTCCCGGGCGCGCGCCTCGGCGTCCAGTTCGAGCAGCTGCTGCACGGGCTCGAGTTCGTTCGCCTGGTCGACGTAATGTGCGCCGGCCGCCAGGCAGGCGCGGGCAAGCGGCAGGCCGGTGGTGCCGTAAGGGCCGACCGCGTTCACCACCACGTCGGGCTTCTCCGCACCAATGAGCTCGACCAGCTCGGTCAAGCCGGAGACCACTCGCTGATTCGCCGACCCCCCGATGGATCGGCCTACCGACGCCAACTTGTTCTCATTTCGCCCGACGAGCACGACATCAGCGCCGCCGCGTACGAGCTCGCGTGCGATCGCCCGACCGCTTACCCCTGTTGCACCGAAGATCCAGATTGTTGCCATGCGATTTACGGTACACTCTGCATCGTAAATAGGTCAAGCCATAAGGTACTGAGCGGATATGTCAGGTCTTCGAGGTCGCCCCCGCGATATTGCAGTGGACACCGCGATCGCCGCCGCAACGGAATCGGTGCTGCTGTCGGACGGCTACGGGGCCGTGAACATTGACCGCGTCGCCAAACTCGCGGGCACCACCCGTGCGGCGATTTATCGTCGCGCGAAGACGCGAGGCGAACTTGTCGTCGGACTGCTGATCAGCCGATTCGGATCCGATCCAGCCCCCGACAGTGGCGAACTGCGAAGGGATCTGCAACTGCTGCAGCAGCTCCAACGCGAGTTCTTCGCTGACCCCGTCGTGCGGGCCGCGCTGGCCGGCGTGCTCAGTGACATCACCTCTGACCAAGACCTCAGCACTGCGTTCTACGAGCGCTTCATGGCCCCCCGCCGGCGCTCGGTTGCGGCGATGCTCGATCGTGCCGCTCAGCGTGGCGAGATCGCTCCAGTCGAAGAGCCCCGCATCATCTCGGACCTGCTGACCGGTCCGCTGGTGCTCCGCGCCGTCCTACCCGCCATCGGCCCGATCGACGACAGACTTCTTGAAGAGACCGTCAACGCAGCCGTGAGCGCGTGCGGCGGCGAACGCTGAACGGTGTTGCGCTACAACAGCATCGCGGGGATTTATACGCGGGGCAAGGCCTTGGTGAACTCTTCGGCGATTTCGGGATCGCGACCCGCCCATCGACGCCACGTCAGCGACGTGTCATAGCGCTTCGCCAATGTTCGGAAGCAACGAAATGTCCTCTGGCTGACCGTATCTGCGAAATATCGCCGCAGTCTCCCGGACACGTCTCTTAGCCCAATCAGCATTGAAACTACTTAGCACCTGATACTCGTATCTAAAGCGCTCTGCTCGGTCTCCCACTCGTTTAGCCGCTTGGCTCGTAACTACGCCCTCGGTATACCAGTAGAGAAGATCATCGAGACTGCCCGACCGGTCGAAACCGAGCTTCCCTCGCTCGTAGAACGTGAAGTGGTACGAGCCGTCGTCGGCAATGTAAATATTCAGACCATCTTTCGTTCGGAACCCGACACGCATGGGACGAACCCCGAGCTTTTCCGACAACTGATCGATCTCAGTTTGGAGTTCGGCAGATTTTATCGTTCAAGGCGCGGTCCGTATTCATCGAAAATGCCTAACCTCACGAGTTCCCAAACGGACGGTTCAGCTTCATCCGGAGCCGCGATCGATCGCAGCGTGCGTGAGTCACGGATGCTGGACGCGAGCCGGCCATGGGGATTCGCGTAAGCATTGGCTTCAGCTATTGCTATTCTTAGGCGTTCTTCAGGCGGAACATTCGATCGTTTCGAGAACTTGCTAATATAATGCCAATGCTTGCTTATCAAGCCAAACTCGTTTGGAGCATTTAGGGGCGCAATCATGCAGTTCACCTCGCCTTCGCGAGAGTACTCATAAATTTGCATTTTGCAATCACTTGACCGGTAGTAGACGATGTGGCTTTCAATCCCGCCTCGATCAGGACTGTCGTCTATCTCCTCCAAAGCGAAACCGCGTTCTGTTAGCAGCGGTCCCACTGTTGCTTGAACTTCTGCAGAAAAGCGGGATGTCATTTTTGCCTACCCCCAACATAAATCCAAGCGTCGCCAACTCGTTCATACCCGTATGCGGCTCCATTATGGGTAAGGAAGTTTATCTCCATCGCGGAGAACGACGTAGCGCGATCCTAAGCCATGTCTTCTAAGGAAGCGTACTCATCGTGGTCGAGGATGTATTCGATACGCCCGACGTGGCTTTCCATCTGGCAGCGGAGGAACCGTTCGTTGACTTCCCAGGCGAGATCATTGCCTACCAGCTTCGCTAAGCCCCTGCGTCAATGGCATCCCACGCCGGAGTGCCCGTGTCGTAGTAGATTCCGCCGTGGCCTCTAGCTTCGCCGATATAACCACCCTCCTGGTAGTCGAACTTGCCCAGGACTACTCGCTCGGGGTTCTCACCGACGTAGTGAGTCGACATGTCAGCGAGTTGTTGGCTGAGTCCTGGCGTGGGCCCGCCGTGCGCGAACGCGTAATTGAGGTCAAACGCCGCCTGGTCTGCCCACGGATTGTAGGTAGGAGGGTGATCGAAGCCGATCGGTACATGCGGTGAAACCGCTGGACCGGTTTCGAGCACACCCGGGCCAATGTCGCCAAGCCCTGCTTCAACGGCGGCCCCTTCGCCACCGAACATCAGCCCGGGCAGCGTGGTGGCGGCATCGGAGGCTTTGGCGCCCAGGTAGTAGGCCGGGCTCGGTGAGTCAAACGCGTTTTTGATTTCCCCGGCCGCCGCACCGAACGGGTTTTGGGCGATCTCGACGGTGCCCTTGAGCATCTGCTGCCACGACTCGAGCATTCCGGGTGCTCCGGGTCCTCCTTGCCCGATAAGGTTTTTGATCCCCTGTTCGGTAGCAAACCAGCGGTCACCGAATCCTTCGCCGAATCCGGGTGGCGGCGGGCGCTGTGGCTCGGGGGCAACGTAGTTCGGCATCCCGTTGTCGATCCACTGCTGGGTGCGGCCCACGATGTCATTTAGGCGTGCCTCGATCTGATCCGGCGGCACACCGTCGCGGATCATGGTTTGGCGGGCCATCGCCTTAAAACTGTCCACCTCTGCGGGTTTCAGCTGCGGCGCCGGGACGCCGGGAACTACCGGTTGATGAAGCCGGCTCAAGAGGTCCGGCAGGCTGCCAGGGGGGGCTGGTCGCCTTGGCCGCTCGTCGGCTGCTTGCCGGTGGGCAGCGGGAGGTCTTGCAGTGACGGTGGCGTGGCCCCGGCGCCAACAGGATTCGGCGCGCCCGAAGGCGGGTCAGTGCCGGGCCCGGCATCCGCGGCTCCAGCGGGTAACAGCATGTCCTGCCACGACCGCGGCTGGCCCCCGCCGGCCGGCTTGGGTACGCCTTGCGGCGGTGGGCCACCGCCCGGCGGATGTCCGCCGGCGTCCAACGGGACTTCGCCCACGGCACCGCGGATCGCGGTGGCGAGCTCGTGGTCGGCGTTGTGGGCATGCACCTTCAAGGCATTGAGCTGGTCCTGCATCAGCTGCTGCTGTGCGGCAAACTCCATGGGATCGCGCCCAATCCTGGTGTCACCAACGTCTATTCGCCAGTCCGGCGTAATGGTCCAGCCGTTAGCATCAGCGGCTCGCTCGATGTCATCCAGCTCGCGCTTGCACGCGCGCACGTCCGCCTCGGCGCCCGACACCGCCGCGGCTACCTGCCTGGACTCCTGACCGTCTGCGTCGACGTCGCTGCGAGCCTTACCCAAATCGGCGCGAAATGCCTCTCCGGCTTCCCCTTCCCAGCCGCTGAGAACGTTGTGGACCTGTTGCAGATTCTCCCCCAAGCGCTGCAAGGTATTAGCGCGTCCGCTCGCCGTCTCGAACACCTGCTGAATCGCGTCGAGATCCCATCGCTTGACGTCGTACGGGGTAAACGGCCCCACCCGCTACTCCTACTTCCGCAACGACCTGAAAGCTCGCGCCGACTCGTCCTCGTTCGTGACATAGCTGAACATCGCCTCGGCCACGTGAGACCCCAACCCGTCCACCTTCAGCTTGTGTTGGTCGTGCCGGACCTCCCACCGCGCCGCCAGCTCACCCAGCGCTAGCTGCGAGGACCCGATCCAGCCGGGCTCGGCCTCGGCCAGCCCGTCCTCATGGCCGACGAAATCCAAAGCGGCCTCACCGACCGCGTTGAACATGTCGCTGCTGCCGAGGTGCAGTGCGACGGGATCGACCTTCAACCCAACGGCCACGATGGCCCCCCTTTCGCTTGCCGGCGCTGCGCCCTGGAATACTAGCCCGCTCCACGGGGCCCGCGCCCTTCACCTTTTAGCGACCACCCGCTTCGCCGATGAAGTGTCGATGGGGCGGCTTTGACCAGCGTCTTCTGTGGTGGAGCTGCGGGGTCCGTGGCACGGCAGCCGTGCAAGCGCCGATCACTCCAAGGATTCGTTGAGAAAACGACAAGGCCGACATCCGAAGCTTTTCCCAAACCAGCCGCGGAAGGAGAAAGCGCCACGGTGAAGACCATAAAGATCGCGGCCCTCGCCAAGACCGTCGCAGTCGCTGTAGTCGCCGGCGGCGTCCTGCTGGGCTTGGCCGGCCCGGCCAACGCGACAACGGGCACCATGCACGGCGACCCCGCGGCCGCCGCCAAGTACTGGCGCTACCAGCAATACTGGGACGACTGCACCCTCATGTCGAGCGCCGACGTGATCGGCGAAATGACCGGCGTGGAGCCCTCGGAGGAGGACATCATCGACATGGCCCAGTCGACCCCAAGCTCGCAGGGCCCCGGCCCGATCTACACCAGGCCGGCTGACCCCAAGGACCCGAATTCAGGCCAGGGCACCTGGTTTAGGGACATCCCGACGCTGCTGGCGCGGTACAACGTCGGCGCCGTGATCATCAACGGCGACATCGGGGGACTCGAGCAGCACCTGGACGCCGGCCACAAGGTGATCGCCCGCGTCAACTCCGAACTCATCTGGCACAAGCCCGTCGAAGACAGGGACAAATACGGCAACCCGACGCACAACCACAGCGTGGTGGTGACCGGTGTCGACACCAGAAATGAAGTCGTGCACCTCAACGACAGCGGTAGCAGCGAGGGCCGCGACGAGCAGATCCCCTTGGCGCTCTTCATCCAAGCATGGACCGCCGGCAACGATCTGATGGCGGTCACCACCTAACCTTGCGCAAAGGTCCACCATCCCGAGCGGTTTGTTCTTGCCTCTTGACGGCGTCAAGAGCAGTCACCTACGCCTCGAGGACCAGCGGCTCCCTGCGTTGTACTTGTCTCGGGCCGCCATCGCGGTCTGCGCAACAGTCGACCGGCGTGGTGCTCGTCGGCCGAATTGCGAGGCTGGGTTTAGCCGGCGGCCCATTCCTTGGCGCGCTCTAGCTCGTCGAGGCCGAAGATGGCAAGTTCCCCGGGGATCATCCACGCCAGCGCATGCAGTGTGTGGGCCACCCATGCCTTGTCGGACACAACCGCGATTCGCCTGAAGGCCGAATGATGTTGGAAGAGAGCGCCGAAGCCGAGCTTCAGGTCCTCGACCAACCCGCCAGGCCCGAAACCTTCGTAATCGGAGGCGATGACCTCCACGATCCTGATCTCGCCGCTCTTCGAAAGGGTCTCCATAACCGGTTTGAACTCGCGAAGCTCCTCACCGGCCACCCGTCCCGACACTCGGATGCCGGTAACTCCCTGCGGCATGTCTGGCAGCACCTCGATCATCGAAATTCTCCTTCTCGACTCGTGCGGCCGCCTAGTCATCCATGGCACCACATTGCGCGAGGAAAGCCCGACGTCGACGTGTTCCCCTGACAGACTGCCTTCGGCCCAATGGACACTGGTTTCGATTCGGGCGGGTTTGAGTGGGGAGCTTAATCGACAGATGTTGCTGAGAAAGAGAACTGGCCAGAGCTACGGCTCTGACCAGCCGATCCTCTGTGGAGCTGCCGGGAATCGAACCTGCCCCAAAATGGCTGTGAGCTGCGGACACGTGGAATTTGACCACGCGAAATGACGCGAAATGACCTGCGGGTACGGCGAAGGTGTTGATGGCATCAACAACCGGCCGCGCCGTGTTGGACGGGCTGAGCCGAATCAGACTCCGCTGAAGCAGTCCTGACCGGTCTGTGGCGACGACGATGCCGCCGGGATGGTCGCGTTAGTGGTGGAGAACGTAGCCTCCACGCCGGTATTCGTGACCTTGACGCTGTCGGCATGGATGCCCAGCGGATAGTTCTGGGTCGCTTTGGACGTGAGATCGTCCAGGTGCTTCTGCACCTTCTCCGTCGACATCTTGGAGCCCAACGCGGTCAAGCTGACCACCTGAAGTGACAGCCCGTTGTTGGCAATCTGGGGCTTGACGGTGGCGCTGTCAAGGAAACCCTTCAATTCGACGGTTCCGCCGCTGGGGTTGGTGGTGACTTTGCTGGCCACAAAACTGCCCAGCACCGGGATGGCGTCCTTGATCGATTCCTTGATGCCGTCGGATGACCAGGTGATGGTGCCGTTCAGCGCGCCGATGGTGCCCTTGGAGTTGTTGGTGTCGCTCAGGCGGAGGTCCTTGATATCGATGGTGACTTTCATGCCCTTGGCGCTGCGCACCTGATTGCCGGCAGTCTGCACGGAGATGTCGGGGTACTGGCTGCTGATTAACTGCCAGAGCATCGGCGGCATGGAGGCAAACGACACGGTGGCGCTGTCCTGCACCTCGCATGCCACTGCGCTTGCCACCTTGCTGCCGATCAGGTGCCGGGCCAATAGCTCAGCACCGACCGCGACGGCCAGGATGACCACCAGCACGATGGCCAGGACCAGAGCCATCGACCGCCGGTTGCCCAGCAAGCGGCGTCGGGTTTGCGCCGGTGCCTCCTTCGGCGGCGGCTGAGTGGACAGCCGGGCGGTGGCCTGCTCCGGCTGCCTTGGTGGCGGGCCGGACTGACCCTGCCGCGGTGCCGGCGGGCGGCCCGGCGGATGCGGCTGCGGAGTGGGCGGGGGACCGGGCGGCTGCGGTCGGTTCGGTGACGGCGGCGGTGGGTACGGCCGACCGCCCTGAGGAATCTGTCGGGTCGGAGATCCCGAAGGAGGCGCGGGCTGGGGCCGTGGGGATACCGGTCCTCTGTTGGGGCCAGGCGGCTCGGAGGGGCGATTCCATTCGGGCGAATCGCCGCGCGAGGGCCCTTGCGGAGTTGTCATTAGCGCAATTGTGCCTTCTCAAGCTCAAGGCGTTTGCGGCGGGCACAGTATGTGCGCTCGCGGTTAGGTGGTGTCTTTAGTCCGAGCCCGACCGGTCGCCGCCAGGGTTCAGCGCTTCGCGGCGGTCACGGCGACGTTCGGCGCCAGCGTGACGACCGCGATCATCCACGGCAGTGTTGATGTGATGTTGATGTGTGTGCGTACGTGGAAGTCAGAAAAGTGGCTTTGACCTGCAGTTTTGGTGGAGCTGCCGGGAATCGAACCCGTTTCGGGGTCCTGGTCTCTGAGCCGGACGGGCATCGAACTGCGAAATGACATTTCATGTGATTCACCAGAATTGACCTCCGTAGACAATAAGTGTGCCCAAAATGTGCCCAGCGAGTTTTCTAGGCTAGCGGTTTTCGAGTTGCGCCAGGGCTCGCTGGATGCCGGCGTCGCGCGCGAGTCGGGCGTCGACGATCGGGCCCGCCACTCCTCGAAGTGCGGCGACGGGCCGCCACCGTCCGGGAACCGTGATGGAGAGTTTCCGCCGTTCCAGGCCGTCGGCAATCGCAGCGGCCGCAGCCTGTGGCTGTATGCGCTTGAGTATGAATTTGGGCATCGCTGAGAGCAGGGCGAGTACGTGCGGATCTGCATCCACGCCCTGGCGGATCATGTCGGTCTCGATGAGTGAGAAGTACGCGGTCATAGCCGAGGCTCCATGGGCCGCCAACTCGACGCCGAGGCCGCGGCCGAGCTGCTCGACCGCAGCCTTGCTCATCGCATACGGGATGGCGCCCGCCCCGTTGATGTAGGCGAATACCGAACTCACCACGACGATCTGTCCGCGGCTGCCGATTACCGACTCCATCGTGGCCGACACCGTGTTGACGACTCCGTCCACGTTGACGGATAGCACCCCACCCACCTGATCGGGATGCAGGGCGCGAAAGGTGCCGCCACGCCCGAGTACACCCGCATTGGCGATCACCACATCGACGCGCCCGAACCGCTCGAGGGTCAGGCGAACGGATTCCTGCACCGACGCGAGGTCGGTGACGTCGCACTGCAGGGCCAGACCACGGCCCCTCGGGAGGGTCTCCGCAACGGACTGAGCTGCACACAAGTCAATGTCGGCGATCACCACCCGCGACCCGCGCTGAGTCAGTTCCGCGGCGGTGGCCGCACCCAGCCCGCGCCCGGCGCCGGTGATGAATGCGACCTTGTCGGACAGCGAATATCGCTCCACGTCAAAGGCCACGCTTGCGGGCGAATGACACCGTGCCGTTGCGGCGGAGCATCGCTAGCGAGGTGGCGATGCGTCCACGGTTAAGGTCAGGTTTAAGGCCCGCGCCTATGCGGTGCAGTTGGTCAGTGTGCCAGGAGAGTTCGAGAATCCCGTCGAGCGATTTGAGATCGACGAAATTGCCAAGGACACGGCGCATACCGGCGCGCACCTGATGTGAGGCGAGAGTCACGAGGCGCCCGCCCAGGACCACATTAGCGGCGTCCGTCGTCGTTGCTGTTGGCCGGCCCAGACCGATGACGTCGCACTCACCGGCATGCACCGCCTCGTGCATCGCGCCGCGGGAGCGGAAGCCCCCCGTGACCGCCAGCGGGACGTCGCCGGCAAGGCTGCGGACCGTGCGGGCGTACTCCAAGAAGTAGGCCTCGCGCGCCCGGGTGCTGTCGGCGGCCTTGCCCATCATGGCGGGCTGCTCGTAGCTACCGCCACTGACCTCGATCAGATCGATGCCCTCACCCGCCAATGCCGCCACCACAGAGCGGGATTCATCCTCGGTGAACCCGCCACGCTGAAAGTCCGCCGAGTTGAGCTTGATCCCCACGGCAAAGCCCGGCGACACCCGCGCCCGGATACGGCGCACGACTTCGAGCACGAAACGCATCCGCCGCTGCGGGTCACCGCCCCACTCGTCGTCGCGCTGGTTTGAAAGCGGCGAGAGGAACTGCGCGACCAGGTATCCGTGTGCACCGTGTATCTGCACACCGTCGAAACCCGCCGTCTCGCACACCACCGCGGCGGCCGCGAACCGCTCAATGATTTCTTCGATCTCAGCGGATGTCAGCTCACGCGGCGTGGTCGCGCCGGGCAAGTTGAGGGCCACCGGGCTGGGCGCTACCGGGGTGTGGCCAAACGCAAGCGGGTAAGATTGGCGCCCTGGATGATTGAGCTGCACCCAAATCGGGACACCGGCGTCCTTCGTCGTTTTCGCCCACCGCGACAGCGCATCGAGGTCGCGCTCGTCCTCGATGACGACGTTGCCCGGCTCACCCAACTGCGTGCGGTCGACCATGACATTCCCGGTGACGATCAGACCGTATCCGCCCTGACTCCACGTCGAATACAGCTGCTCGAGGCGACCCTCAGGAGAGTTGCGCTTGTCGCCGAGACCCCACTTAACGCGGCCTTCATGATCCGATTGGGCAATACCTGGCCACACGGCAGTGTCAGCGGGTCCCGCAGGGAAGTCATAGGGATGTTCCTTTCGTGTCGGCCTCATCGGACATCAGACAACGGCTCCCGCCGGGTGCAGTTGGCGGATCAGAAACTCGACCTGGTCGCGGACCAGTGCTTCAAAGGGCTCTCCGAGGTAGAAGTCGAAATGGCCGGCGTTGTAACGTTTGACCTCACCGCGGGGTGCAGTGCGGGCGTACCGTAGGGTTTGAGCTGGTGGCGTGACACTGTCAGTGTTGCTGACGCAGAACAGGATTGGGAACTTGACCTTCTTGACCGCACGTCCCGGCCGGTAGGTAGCGATGGTCGGGGCAACCCGTGCCGCGACCTCGTTGCGGAAGGTCGTTTCGGGTGGCAGCAGCGCGTGGTAGCCGGGCAGCGCATCCGGGGCGTTCATCAGGGCCAGCGAACCGGGGGGCCCGGCGAGCGGAATCATCGCGGGTGGCCTGCGAAAGACCATCGAAGCGTAATCTCGTGCGACTGTGGGCAACACCTTCAGGGATTCAGTCGGGCCCAGCGCGACGCAGAGGCCAGGCCGTCGGTGAACGGGCATTGAGCGACCGCCGCTTTCAGTTCGGGATGGCGTGAAGCGACGGTGATAGCGTGGCCGCCACCAAAGGAGCTTCCCCAGATGGCAATTCGTGTGCCGTCGACGTCGCGGCGATTGTTCGCCCATGCGATGGCGCAGAATATCCAGTCGGCGAGCTGCCGCTTGATCGACAACAGCTGCCGAGGCTGCCCACCACTGTCCCCGAAGTGACGATAGGTGAAGGCCAACGCGGCGATACCGGCCTGGGCGAACCGTTCGGCGAAGGCGTCCAGGCGCATCTCGCGTGTCGCGCCGAGACCGTGCCCGAGGATGACCACAGGCGGCGAAGTAACGCCTGTCGGCACGTAAAGCCATGCGGCACAGGTGTCCTCGCCGGACCTGAACGTCACGTCGTGACGGGTGAATGGCTGTGAAGTGCTCATCACCGGCTCACCGCCCCGTTCGTCGAGCACACCCCGGGCACCCGGCCCGATTCGAGGGCTTGCGCGTAAATGTCCGGGCGGTAGAGAGGCAGCTCGCCGGTGGAGTCCGTATCCGAGAGGTATTGGAGCATCAGTTCCTGGCCGACCTCGGACTGATCGGTTTGCAGAAACTCGGTGCGCTCGACGTGTAGGCC
>CAVPFT010000021.1:0-35046 GCA_963703795.1 uncultured Actinomycetota bacterium
CAAGGCGCATTCGCGTCAGCCTACTGACGATCGCGAGCGCGGCGCAGCCGGGCGCTGCGGGTCGTCAGCATCCGACCTACTGACGATCGCGAGCGCGGCGCAGCCGGGCGCTGCGGGTCGTCAGCATCCGACCCGTGACGATCGGTGGCGACTCCGGCGGCAGGGCTACTAAAGCGCGGCCGCAATCCGTTCGCCGACATCGCTGGTGGCAAGCCGTCCGGTCCCACGAGTCGCCAGATAAGTCTCGACGGCCCGGTCCACCCGGGCAGCGGCATCGTCCTCGCCGAGGTGGGCAAGCAGCAGCGCCACCGACATGATCGCCGCGGTCGGGTCGGCGATGCCCTGACCCGCGATATCGGGTGCACTGCCGTGCACGGGCTCGAACATCGACGGATTGGTCCGGGTGGCGTCGATATTTCCGCTGGCGGCCAAGCCAATTCCGCCGCACACCGCCGCCGCCAAGTCGGTGATGATGTCTCCGAACAGGTTGTCGGTGACGATCACATCAAAGCGCCCGGGATCAGTGACCAGGAAGATGGTGGCCGCGTCGACGTGTTGATAGGCCACCTCGACGTCGGGATATTCCTCGCCCACCTCGGCCACGATCCGCGCCCACAGCTTCCCGGCGAAATTCAGCACGTTGGTCTTGTGCACCAGCGTCAGCTGCTTACGACGCCGCAGGGCGCGCTCGAATGCGTCTCGCACCACTCGACGCACGCCGAACGCGGTGTTCACGCTCACCTCGGTGGCGATTTCGTTGGGCGTGCCGACGCGGATCGCGCCGCCGGTGCCCGCGTAGGGACCTTCGGTCCCCTCGCGCACTACCACGAAGTCGATGTCGGGCTTTCCGGCGAGCGGACTGCTCACCCCGGGATACAGCCGGCTCGGTCGCAGGTTGACGTGGTGATCCAGCTCAAAGCGCAGGCGCAGCAACAGGCCTCGCTCCAGCACGCCGCTGGGCACCGACGGATCACCGACCGCCCCGAGCAGGATGGCGTCATGTTCCCGCAGCTCGGCGAGCACCGAGTCCGGCAGTAGCTCACCGGTCGCGTGGAAACGACGGGCGCCAAGGTCATAGCCGGTCTTCTCCACGCCCGGTACAACCGCGTCAAGGACTTTGACCGCCTCGGCCACCACCTCGGGTCCGATCCCGTCGCCGCCGATCACCGCCAGTTTCATCGGCGCCGCTCCTCCTCATCGCGTTGCTCTGCATCGTCGCCGGCGCGCTTCAAGACAGATCAACCACCTCAAGCTTGTTGGCGTCCACCGCCGCCGCGATCGCCGAGCGCACGTCGCTGGGCACATCCTGGTCGAGTCGCAGCAAGATCGTCGCACTCGGGCCCTCGGCGTCCTCAGACAGTTGCGCGGCTTGGATGTTCACCCCGGCCGCCCCCAACAAGGTGCCGATCTTGCCCAACGCGCCGGGCTGGTCGACGTAGTTGATCACCAGGTTGGTGCCCTGGGCACGCAGGTCGAAGTTGCGGCCGTTGATCTGCACGATCTTCTCGACCAATTGCGGGCCGGACAGCGTGCCCGCGACATTGACGCACGAGCCGTCGTGGGCCAGCGCCCGCACGTCGACGACGCTGCGGTGGTTGGGGCTTTCCGACGCCGTGGTGATTTCGGCGGAAACGCCCCGTTCGGCGGCCAGCGCCGGCGCGTTGACGAAGGTCACCGCGTCCTCGATCACCGCCGAGAACAGGCCGCGCAGCGCCGAAAGCCGCAGCACCTCAACGTCTTCGGATGCCAGCTCGCCGCGCACCTGCACGGACAGCGACGCCGGCAGGCCGTCGGACAACGCGGCGGCCAGCACCCCGAGCTTGCGGGCCAGGTCCAGCCAGGGCGCCACCTCTTCGCTGACCACCCCGCCGCCGACGTTGACCGCGTCGGGGACGAACTCCCCCGCCAGCGCCAGCCGCACGCTCTCGGCGACGTCGGTGCCGGCCCGGTCCTGAGCCTCGGCGGTGGACGCCCCCAGATGCGGTGTGGCAACCACCTGCGGCAGCTCGAAAAGTGGGCTGTCGGTGCACGGTTCGGTGGAGAACACGTCAATGCCGGCGGCGCGGACATGGCCGCTGCTCACCGCGTCGGCCAGCGCCGCCTCGTCGACCAGACCGCCGCGCGCGGCGTTGACGATGATGACGCCCGGCTTGGTCTTGGCCAGCGCCTCCTTGTCGATCAGGCCCGCCGTCTCGGACGTCTTCGGCAGGTGCACCGAAATGAAGTCGGCGCGGGCCAGCAGGTCGTCCAGGGACAGCAGTTCGATGCCGAGCTGCGCGGCGCGGGTCGGCACCACATACGGGTCGTAGGCGATCACATGCGTGCCGAAGGCCGCGATCCGTTGGGCGAACAACTGGCCGATCCGGCCCAGCCCGACGACGCCGACGGTCTTACCGAAAATCTCGGTGCCCGAGAACTTCGAGCGCTTCCAGGTGTGCTCGCGCAGCGAGGCATCGGCCGCCGCGACCTGGCGGGAGGCGGCCAGCAGCAGCGCCAGCGCGTGTTCGGCGGCGCTGTGGATGTTCGACGTCGGGGCGTTGACCACCAGCACACCGCGCGCCGTGGCGGCGTCCACGTCGACGTTGTCCAGCCCGACCCCGGCGCGGGCGACGATCTTCAGCTTGGGCGCGGCCGCGAGCACCTCGGCGTCGACGGTGGTGGCCGACCGCACCAGCAGCGCGTCGGCCTCCGGCACGGCAGCCAATAGCTTTTCCCGGTCGGGCCCGTCCACCCAGCGCACCTCGACCTGGTCTCCCAGGGCTTCGACGGTTGATTCGGCGAGTTTGTCGGCGATTAATACAACAGGCAGGTTCACCCGACCAGGCTATAGGCCGACCTATCGGCTCTAATTGACCGGTGGACGTCACCGTCGTCGGCAGCGGGCCCAACGGGCTGGCGGCGGCGGTCATCTGCGCCCGCGCGGGCTTGAAAGTGCAGGTCGTCGAGGCGCAGCCGACCTTCGGCGGCGGCGCCCGCACCGCGGCCGACCAAGACTCTCCGGGAGTCTTGCACGACGTGTGCTCGGCGGTTCACCCGTTGGCGCTGGCGTCGCCGTTTTTCGCGGCGTTCGATCTGCCCGCACGCGGGGTGCAATTGGCCGTGCCGGAGATCGCCTATGCCAACCCGCTGCCGGGTCGGCCCGCGGCAATCGCCTACCGCGATCTCGAGCGAACCTGTGCCGAGTTGGAGCGCGGTGCGTCGTGGCGCCGCCTGCTGGGCCCATTGGTCCAGCGCTCCGATGCCGTGGTGGGACTGCTGCTCGGCGACAAGCGTTCGATGCCAAGCTCGTTGCCGTCTGGCGCTGATCCTCGGGCTGCGGATGCTGGCCCAAGGAACCCCCGCGTGGGGATCACTTGGTGGCGATGATGCCCGCGCTCTGTTCACCGGCGTTGCCGCCCATGTGATTTCGCGGATTCCGTCGTTGACCGCGGCCGGTGCCGGTTTGATGCTGGCCACACTCGCCCACTCGGTCGGCTGGCCGATTCCGGTGGGTGGCAGCCGGGTGATCACCGATGCGCTGATCGCCGACCTGGAAGCCCACGGTGGCGAGCTCACGGCCGGCGTCGAAATCACTTCTCCTCCTGAGCCCCCGGGCTCAGTCGTCGCGTTCGACACGGCGCCGACCGCGCTGTTGCGCATCTATGGCGACGCGCTTCCGGATCGCTACGCTAAAGCGTTGCGCCGCTATACATTCGGGTCCGGAGTTGCCAAGGTCGACTTTGTGCTCAGCGATGACATTCCCTGGTCGGATCCCCGCCTGAAACAGGCGCCGACCCTACATCTCGGCGGCACCCGCGAGCAGATGGCGCGTGCCGAGGCCGACATCGCCGTCAGGACGCCACGCGCAGTGGCCCATGGTGCTGGCCTCCTCGCCGCACATCGCGGATCCCGGCCGCATGGACATTGTGGGTCGCCGACCATTTTGGACCTACGCGCACGTGCCGTCGGGTTCCACCATCGACGCGACCGAGGTTGTGACCCAGGTGGTCGAGCGGTTCGCGCCCGGCTTTCGCGAGATCGTGGTGGCCGCCCGCGCCGTGCCGGCCGCACGGATGGCCGACCACAACGCCAACTACGTCGGCGGCGACATCGGGATGGGCGGCAACTCAGCCTGGCGCGCGATCGCCGGCCCTACACCGCGGCTGAACCCTTGGCGCACACCGATTCCCAGGGTGTACCTGTGCTCGGCCGCAACCCCACCCGGCGGCGGCGTGCACGGCATGGCCGGTTACTACGCCGCACGTACGTTGCTCAAGCACGAGTTCGGGATCACGCACGTGCCTAAGATGGCGCCGTGACAAAACTCGCGATCATCTACTATTCGGCCACCGGGCATGGCACCACCATGGCACAGCGCGTCGCCGCGGCGGCCGAGTCGGCGGGCGCCGAGGTCCGATTGCGGCACGTCGCCGAAACCCACGACCCCGAATCGTTCGCCCACAACCCGGCGTGGACGGCGAACTACGAAGCAACCAAGGATCTTCCCGCGGCCACCGGCGACGACATCGTGTGGGCGGACGCGGTCATCTTCGGTTCACCGACCCGCTTCGGCTCCCCCGCAGCGCAATTGCGCACCTTCCTCGACTCGCTGGGCGGGCTGTGGGCCGAAGGCAAGCTCGCCGACAAGGTGTATGCGGCGTTCACGTCCTCCAACACCGTGCACGGCGGCCAAGAGACCACCCTGCTCGCGCTGTACATCACGCTCATGCACTTCGGCGGCATCATCGTGCCGCCGGGATACACCGACCCGGTGAAGTTCGTCGACGGCAACCCGTACGGGGTGAGCCTGCTGTCCACCCACGACAACATCCACGAGGTCGACTCCGAAGCCGACCGAGCCGCCCGGAACGCCCTCGACCACATGGCCCGCCGGGTGGTGTCGGTCGCCGACCGGCTGGCGTCGGGATAGCCACTCGGTAGCGTCAGTGCCCCACGGACACACCAATTGAGGCCCCACTCGCGCATGCGTTTGTGGTGGTGCCCGGCGCGCAACCGATAGTCGGTGCATCCGGCACTGCGCCACTACCCCGGCCGCGGCATCCTGACCAGATCCCGCACCACAACCGCGGTTACTGGGTACGATCTGGCCGTGTCCGACCGAAGAACCGCGCGCCCCGCGATCTGCCTGAACATGATCGTGCGAAACAAGGCGCACATCATCCGCGAGACGTTCGATACGGTCGCGCCGTACATCAGCTCGTGGGTGATCGTGGACACCGGCTCCGACGACGGGACCCAGGACCTGATCCGCGATCAGATGGCCCGTCGCGGCATCCCCGGTGAGCTGTACGAACGGCCGTGGCGCAACTTCGGCCACAACCGGTCCGAGGCACTGAACCTCGCCCAGGGCCGCGGCGACTACATCTGGGTCATCGACGCCGACGACAGGGTCGTCGGCACCCTCGATTTCGGCCGGCTAGACGCTGACATGTACCAAATGCGCCAGCGGTCCCCCTACGGCGTCTTCTGGCGCCCGCTGTTGTTCCGCGACGGGTTGCACGCGCGCTATGAGGGTGTCGTTCACGAGACACATCAGGTGTGACGACCCTTTCGTCGGTGCACGCCTGGAGGGCGACTACCACATCGAATCTCGTCGTCTCGGTGCCCGCAACCGGGATCCGCAGAAGTATGCGCGCGACCGCGATCTGTTGCTGGCCGAACTCGAACGCAACCCCGAGGATGCGCGGTCGGTCTACTACTTGGGCCAAAGCTACATGGATCTGGCTATCACCCAGGGGGACGTCAACGACTTCGAAAACGCTCGCAAGTGGTTTGAGCGCCGCGTCGAGATGGGCGGCTGGGACGAAGAGGTCTACTACGCCATGTACAGGATCGGGGAGGCGATGGCGGGCCTCGGTGCGCCGTGGCCGGATGTTCAGGATGCCTACCTGCGGGCCTGGGAGTTTCGACCGACCCGCGTGGAGCCGCTGTATGCCATCGCCCGGCGGTATCGCCTCAGTGAGCGCTATCGGCTCGGCTACCTGTTCGCCCAGCGCGCCGCCGAAATCCCGCTTCCCGAAAACGACACACTCTTTGTCCGCGCAGACATCCACGCCTGGTGTGCGGCCGACGAGCAGGCGGTGTGCGCATCCTGGATCGGCAAGCATGCCGAGGCGTTCACGTTGAACCGCCGCCTGCTGGCTCGAGCCGACATCCCCGATGGGGACCGGCAAAGGATCGCGGCCAATCGCGACGTCTGTGTGCCGACGATGATCGAAGCGGCGTCGTCCTACCCGGAGGCGCTGGTGCAGTCCCTGCAGCGCCGGGCCGCCGGTCCACACGATACCGAGGTGGTCGTCAGCCTGGTCGCCGGTCCCGACCTGGCGCGCATCGAACAAGCGCTGAACTCATTTCTGAACTGCTGCACCGATGTATCGCGGGTCGGGCGCTTCCTGGTGGTCGAGGCCGGCCTGACGGCGACGGATCGCGCGAGGCTGCGCGAGCGCTACGGGTTCCTCGAGTTTGACCGTTTGGGTCCCGCCGACGGGCCCGGCGCCCAACTCGCGCAGCTCCGCGGTCAGATCGACGGACGGTTCTGGCTGCACCTGGGGGAGGGTTGGCGGTTTTTTGCACCCGAGAATTTGCTCACCCGCCTGACCGCGGTGCTCGAGGCCGAAGCACAGGTGTTCCAGGTGGGAATCAATTTCGCTGACGCGGTCAAGCTGACCGGCTCCAGCGCGCCCGAGGCGGCGGTGCGCCGCACACCCGACGCCGGCCGCTATCGTCCTCACCGACCAGGTGGCCTGCGGCCCGGCGATGTTCGATACCGCGCGACTGGATCGAGCCGGCGGCGTGCACGACAGCGACCCGGATCCGATTGCGGCACTTGGACGGCGGGCGGCCGCGGCCCGGCAGGGCACCGCCAGCCTCGACGAGGTGCTGTGCATCGCCGCCGTCTGACCCGCTCCGAACCCGCTATGCCGTCTCGGTGATCGGGCGGTCGACCCAGCTCATCAGGTCGCGCAGCTTCTTGCCGGTGACCTCGATGGGATGCTCGGCGTTTTCCTTGCGCAAGTCCTCGAGCTGCTTGTTGCCGCCCTCGATATTGGCGACCAGCTTCTTGACGAAGGTGCCGTCCTGGATCTCGCGCAGGATGTCGCGCATCCGCTGCTTGGTGTCGGCGTCGATGACCCGCGGACCGGACAGATATCCGCCGAACTCCGCGGTGTCGGACACCGAGTAGTTCATCCGCGCGATGCCGCCCTCGTACATCAGGTCGACGATCAGCTTGAGCTCGTGCAGCACCTCGAAATACGCCATCTCCGGCGGGTAACCCGCCTCCACCATCACGTCGAAACCGGTCTTCACCAATTCCTCTGTGCCACCGCACAACACGGCTTGCTCCCCGAACAGGTCGGTTTCCGTCTCGTCCTTGAAGGTGGTCTTGATGACGCCGGCCCGGGTGCCGCCGATGGCCTTCGCATACGACAACGCCAGCGCTTCCCCCTTGCCACTCGGGTCCTGGTCGACCGCGATCAGACACGGCACGCCCTTGCCATCGACGAATTGGCGGCGCACCAGGTGGCCGGGGCCCTTGGGGGCCACCATCGCGACGGTGACGTCGGCGGGGGGCTTGATCAGGTCGAAGTGGATGTTGAGTCCGTGACCGAAAAATAGGGCGTCACCGGGCTTCAGGTTGGGCTCGATGTCGTTCTTGAAGATGTCGGCCTGGGCGGTGTCGGGCGCCAGCAGCATGATGACGTCGGCCCATTTGGCGACCTCCGCGGGGGTGCCGACGTCCAGGCCCTGCTCCTCGACCTTGGGCCGGGACTTCGAACCCTCCTTCAGCCCGATCCGCACCTGCACGCCAGAGTCACGCAGGCTCAGCGAGTGTGCGTG
This sequence comes from uncultured Actinomycetota bacterium, assembly GCA_963703795.1. GTDB lineage: Bacteria > Actinomycetota > Actinomycetes > Mycobacteriales > Mycobacteriaceae > Mycobacterium. Next base: position 7,840 of record CAVPFT010000021.1, read on the forward strand.
CCCCTGGCTGCCGTATCCGATCACGCCGACCTTGCGGCCCTGGATGATCGACAGGTCCGCATCGTCGTCGTAGAACATCTCTAAAGCCTCTGCTGGCACTGACTGTCTCCTTTTTTCTTGGCTACTTGGCGGTGCCGAAACCGCGCGGACCGCGGGACAACGACACCATTCCGGATTGGGCGATTTCGCGAATACCAAACGGCTCCAACAGTCGCAGCAGCGCCTCGATCTTGCCGCGGTTGCCGGTGGCCTCGACAATCAGCGATTCCGCGGATACATCAATGATGTTGGCGCGGAAGAGGTTCGCTGCCTCGACTACTTGACTGCGGGTGCCGGCGTCGGCCCGCACCTTGATCAGCGCCAGTTCCCGCGAGACCGAGTCGACGTCGTCCTGCTCAATGATCTTGATCACGTTGATCAACTTGTTGAGCTGCTTCGTGATCTGCTCGAGCGGGGTCTCTTCGGCGGAGACCACGATCGTCATCCGCGACATATCCTTCTGCTCGGTGGCACCCACGGCCAGCGACTCGATGTTGAAGCCGCGCCGGGAGAACAGCGCGGCCACCCGCGCGAGCACGCCGGGTTTGTCTTCGACCAACACCGACAGCGTGTGCGTTCTTGGTGCGTGTCCGCTGTTCATCAGGCGTGCCCTTCGCTTTCGTCGTCGAAGAGCGGTCGGATGCCGCGGGCGGCCTGGATCTCGTCGTTGCTGGTGCCGGCGGCCACCATCGGCCACACTTGCGCGTCGGCGCCCACGATGAAGTCGATCACCACCGGGCGGTCGTTGATCGCGCGCGCCTGAGAAATGACGTCTGCCACATCTTCCATACGCTCGCAACGCAATCCGACACAGCCCAACGCCTCGGCCAGCTTGACGAAGTCCGGGATGCGGTGCGAGTGCGTGCCGAGGTCGGTCTGCGAGTAGCGCTCCTGATAGAACAGGCTCTGCCACTGGCGCACCATGCCCAGGCTGCCGTTGTTGATCACCGCCACTTTGATGGGCGCGCCCTCGATCGCGCAGGTGGCCAGCTCCTGGTTGGTCATCTGGAAACAGCCGTCGCCGTCGATCGCCCAGACCTCCGCGTCCGGGCGAGCGATCTTGGCGCCCATGGCCGCGGGAATGGCGAACCCCATGGTGCCCAGCCCGCCCGAGTTGAGCCAGGTGCGCGGCTTCTCGTATTTGATGAACTGGGCCGCCCACATCTGGTGCTGGCCGACGCCGGCGACGTAGACCGCGTCCGGGCCGGCGATCTCGCCGAGCTTCTCGATCACGTATTCCGGGCCCAGGCTGCCGTCGCTCTGCGGGTCGTAGCTCAGCGGGTAGGTGGACTGCACGCCGTGCAGGTATGCCCACCAGTCGGTCAGCTCGATGTGGCCGGGTACGTCACGGTCTTTCAGCATCGCGATGAGGTCGGTGATGACGGCTTTGACATCGCCGACGATCGGCACATCGGCGTTCCGGTTCTTGCCGATTTCGGCCGGGTCGATATCGGCGTGGATGACCTTGGCCTCGGGCGCGAAGGAGTCCAGCTTTCCGGTCACCCGGTCGTCGAACCGGGTGCCCAGCGCGATCAGCAAGTCGCTGCGCTGCAGCGCCGCCACCGCGGCCACCGTGCCGTGCATGCCGGGCATGCCGAGGTTTTGCGGATGGCTGTCGGGGAACGCGCCACGTGCCATCAGCGTGGTGACGACGGGGATTCCGGTCAGGTCGGCCAGCTCGCGCAGTTGCTCGGTCGCCTCGCCGCGGATGACGCCACCGCCCACGTACAGCACCGGCTTGTGGGCCGCCGCGATCAGCTTGGCGGCCTCACGGACCTGGCGGTTGTGCGGTTTGGTGTTGGGCTTGTAGCCGGGCAGGTCCATTTTCGGCGGCCAGCTGAACGTGCACTGGCCTTGGAGTACGTCCTTGGGGATGTCGACGAGCACCGCGCCGGGGCGTCCCGAGGATGCGATGTGGAAGGCCTCGGCCAGCACCCGGGGAATGTCGTCGCCGGAGCGAACCAGGAAGTTGTGCTTGGTGATCGGCATCGTGATGCCGGAGATGTCGGCCTCCTGGAAGGCGTCGGTCCCGATCAATCCACGCCCCACCTGCCCGGTGATGGCGACAACGGGTATCGAGTCCATCTGCGCGTCGGCCAGCGGGGTCACCAGATTGGTGGCGCCGGGACCCGAAGTCGCCATGCAGACCCCGACCTTGCCGGTGGCGTGCGCATACCCACTGGCGGCGTGACCGGCGCCCTGCTCGTGGCGAACCAGCACGTGGCGTAGCTTTTTCGAGTCGAACAGCGGGTCGTAGACCGGCAGCACGGCGCCACCGGGAATCCCGAAGATGACCTCGACGTCGAGTTCCTCCAGCGACCGGATCACCGACTGGGCACCGGTAAGTTGCTCCGGCGCAACATGTCTGGACTTAAGCGCCGGGGGCATTGCGGGTTTCGCGGTTTCCGGCGCGCCATTGGCGGCCGGCGCCGTTGGCTTGGTGGGTGCGCTCACTTTGTCCTCTTCGTCCTCTTCGTCCGGCAGTTTCGTTGGTGGGCAACAAAAAACCCCCGTCAGCTGGGCTGCTGTACGAGGGCTGCGCGTTGGTGCTGGGTGGCTTCAAATGCCGAAGAACTAGTCAGGCACCAACGCGCTGACTAAGTACTACGAGCATCCCGGCCGTATCCATAGCACCCGACGGTAGCCTTCGCACAGCTCAGGAGTCAAATCCGGTGCCCGCCGGCTGGGACGGGCCGCGACCGCATCGAGTGCGCGCGCATGGTTTCCGCTGTGCGTCCAGGGCGTCGACACGCCGGGCGATGTCGCCCAGGGCGCACTCTATGGCGGCGGCCCCAATCAGTGCGGTGCAATGATGCGAGGGTGGTTACTGGTTCCCCCGTGGTGATCAGGGTGTCGCCGATGGCGCACCTCGCCGTCGGGTTCTTGACCCTGGGATTGCTGATACCGGTGCTGACGTGGCCGTTGTCCGCGCCACTGCTGCTCATCCCGATCCTGTTGTCGGCGTTGATCATCCGGCTGCGCACCGTGGCCGACGGCCAGGGCGTGACCGTTCGTACCCTGCTGGGCGGCCAGACGGTGCGCTGGGACGACATCGAGGGGCTGCGCTTCCACCGAGGTTCGTGGGCACGCGCGCGCCTCAAAAGCGGCACCGAGCTGCGCTTGCCCGCGGTTACGTTCGCGACGCTGCCGCTGCTGACCGAGGCCAGCTCGGGGCGGGTTCCCAATCCCTACCGATGACGCTCAGGCGATCGGATTAACGCCGTTGAGCAGCACCCACACCGCGATGCCGGCCGCAATGCCGGCCAGCAGGGCCACGAACGACCCGATGAACGGTCGAAGGGCCCAACCCCGGCCGGCATCGAGGCCGTAGCGGCCCGGTCCGCACAGAATGACCGCAACGGCCAGGACGATCAGGGTGATCTGGTATTCGTGCCCATCCGGCAGGAAGTACGCGAGGGAATGCGAGTGCGGCCGCGCCGAGATGGTCGCCAGCAGGCCGTTGATCAGAAACGCCAGCGCGCCCGCTGCGGCCACCGGGGTAAACAACCCGAGCACCAGCAGCACACCGGCCACGATCTCGCCGCCGGCGCTCACGTAGGCCAGGATGTCGGCGTGCTGGTAGCCGACATCGGACAACGAGTTCTTGAATGCGCCTATGCCCTCGCCGCCCCACCAGCCGGACAGCTTCTGCAACCCGTGGGCGGCCAGGACCACCCCGAGCCCGGCCCGCAAAACCAGCAAACCCAAATGCTGGGTGCCGCGCCGGTCGGCGGCGCGGTCCCGGCCCTTGTCTCGGTCGGCATCGATCTCGGGGAGCTGGGTCGCTACGGGCTGGGCCGTGGGCTGCGGCTGGACATAGGGCAAGGGCTCCTGCTGGTCCAGCACGTGGTATCCGCCGGCCACAGGGCCAGCCGAGGCGACGGGGTTGGTGTATGGGATGACGGTGGTGCTTCCGAAGTCGCCCGGGTACCCGACCGGCGTCAGGTCGTCTTCGGGGTCGACCACGCGCGCCGAGGCGGGGCGCCCCGGGATCGGCTCAGGCGATTCGCCCGGTCGGCTCCAATGTGCGTCATTCGATTGACTGGTCACAGGTGCCAGGGTAAGGGCAGTTGGCCCCGAATCCGGGGATTTGAGCGGCGCTTTCGCGCGGTTAGTCCACCAAAATCGGCCCCGATGAGCCAGAAATCACCTTTCCCGCCCGTCCGAAGGCCCGGAAAGGGGTGAGACGCGCACCGGTGCGGCCGCGCTTCCAGGGCGGACACGCGGTGCGTGTGGCGGCGGTGCCCGCACTATCCGTAGCCTGTCGATCATGCGACTAGGGCGGTCGGTTCGGTGCGGGCTCGCTGCGCTCTGCGCGGTCGTGCTCGTCACCAGCGGCTGCGCACGGTTCAACGACGCCCAATCTCAACCGTTCACCACCAACCCCGAACTCACTCCCCCGCCGAGCTCGACGCCTCCCCCGCCGCCGCCGCTGCCGCCCACTCCATTCCCGAAGGCCTGCCCGGCCCCCGGGGTGATGCAGGGCTGCCTGGAGAGCACCAGCGGCCTGATCATGGGCCCCGACAGCAAAACCGCGCTCGTCGCGGAACGCACCACCGGTGCCGTCAAGGACATCTCCGTCAACGCCGAGCCCAAGGTGAAGCTGGTCATCCCGGTCGACCCGTCCGGGGACGGCGGCTTGATGGACATCGTGCTGTCGCCCACCTATAACCAAGACCGCCTGATGTACGCCTACATCAGCACGCCCACCGACAATCGGGTCATCCGCATAGCCGACGGCGACATCCCGAAGGACATCCTCACCGGGATCCCGAAAGGCGCCATCGGCAACACCGGGGCGTTGATCTTCACCAGTCCCACCACGCTGGTCGTGCTGACCGGCGATGCGGGCAACCCGGCACTGGCCGCCGACCCCAAGTCCTTGGCCGGCAAGGTGCTGCGCATCGAGCAGCCCACCACCGTCGGCCAGGCGCCGCCCACGACGGCGTTGTCCGGCGTCGGCTCCGGCGGCGGCCTGTGCATCGACCCGGTCGACGGCTCGCTGTATGTCACCGACCGCACCCCAACGGCGGACCGGTTGCAGCGCATCACCAAGACCTCCGCGGTCTCCACGGTGTGGACGTGGCCGGACAAGCCCGGCGTGGCCGGGTGCGCGGCGATGGACGGCACCGTGATGGTCAACCTGATCAACACCAAGCTGACGGTGGCGGTCCGGCTCGCGCCATCGACGGGTGCGGTCACCGGTGAACCCGACGTCGTGCGCAAGGACACACACGCCCACGCGTGGGCACTGCGGATGTCGCCCGACGGAAACGTATGGGGCGCAACGGTTAACAAGACGGCCGGGGACGCCGAGAAGCTCGACGACGTCGTGTTTCCACTGTTCCCGCAGGGCGGCGGCTTCCCGCGGAACAACGACGACAAGACCTAAGAGTTGGATTACGCGTCGGGTTACACCCCGCCGATCGTGAACCTCAGGCCGTATTTACGCACGATGTCGCTCCGCGGTGCACCCACGAAAAACCGCTGCGGGTCCGGGTGGCCGCCGTCGTCGTCGTCGATGTCGTCGATGTCGTCGATGTCGGACAGGTAAAGCGGATCTTCGAAGGTTTCGGTTACCCACGTGGCGACCGGCTCCAGGAGGTAGGCCACGTGATCGCCGGCGTCGATCCAATTCAGCGTCCTGCCGACGAACCACGCGATCGCGTCGTCGAGAATCGGCATCCCCTCGGGGCCGGCGCGCCACGAGCAGCGATCGAATTTGTTGATCTGATGGCCCGTTTGGCCGCCGAACAGCTCGGCCAGGACACGGTGGTGCCGCGCCAGCACGTGCACGGCGAGGTGCTGGGATCGGCTCGCCACCCCGAAGGTGTGGCTGCTCTTGGCTACACCGACCAGAAATCGGGGCGGTTCCACGCTGGTCTGGGTGGCGAAACAGACCAGACAACCCGCCGGGACACCGCCGGCCTGGGTTGTCACCACGAACGCCGGGTAGTCCAGCATCGACATCCACTCGTCGAACGATTCGTCGGCCACGTCAACATAATGAATCCGCGCGCGGGCTTTCGAGCCGCTTTCCGCGCAATCAGTGGGCCAGCTCGCGGGGCACCACGAACACGTCGACGAGCGCCCCGTTGCGCCACACCGTGATCTCGATCCGGCGCGCGATAGCGTCCTCGACCATCAGCTGCTGGATCGCCGTTGCGGTGACCACGCGCCGGCCGTCGACGCTGACCACGATGTCGCCGCGCCGCACGCCCGCTTCCGCGGCCGGGCTGCCGGTGACGACGCTGGCGACCTGCAGGCCATGAGCCGTGCCGAGCTTGTCGGCGACGACCGGCGGTACCGAGACGTGTGCGCCCGCGATGCCCAGCCACGCGCGCCGCACCCGACCGGTGTGCATCAGCGCCGCAATGATCTGGTGGGTCGAGGAGTTGATCGGCACGGCCAGTCCCAAACCGACGCCGGCGACCGCGGTGCTCACGCCGACCATCCGGCCACGGCTGTCGGCCAGCACGCCGCCGCTGTTTCCGGGATTGAGCGCGGCATCGGTCTGGATCACCTCGTCGACGACGCGGCCATTGCGAGTGGGCAGCGACCGCCCGAGGCCGGACACGATGCCGGCGGTGACGCTGCCGGCCAGCCCCATCGGGTTGCCCACCGCCACCACCAGTTGCCCCACCCGCAGGTCTTCCGCCCGCCCCATGGTGACGGGCGGGGGAACGCTGCCGCGCGCCTTGAGCACGGCCAGGTCGGACAGCTCGTCGCGTCCGGCGACATCCGTGGCCACCGTGGTGCCGTCGGTGAACGTCGCCTCGGCCGAGCCGGCGCCGGCGACGACGTGCGCGCTGGTCAGCAGGTAGCCGTCGGGGGTGATGACGCTGGCGCTGCCCGCGCCTTGTGATTCGAGCCGGCCGCGTCGAGTGTGCACCGCAAGGCTGGCCACGCTGGGCAACACCGCGTTCGCCACCGCGGTGACCACGGCAGAGTACGCGTCCAGGGCTTCGTGACCGTCCTCGGGCATAACCGGCTCAGCGTCGCGACCGCGTGCGGTATGCCTCCGTTCGCCAGGGGCAGAACCGCTAGCCCTGGCCGCAGGCGGCCAGGACGAGCTCGCGCACCCGGGCCGCGTCGGCCTGTCCGCGGGTGGCCTTCATCACCGCGCCGACGATCGCGCCGGCCGCGGCCACCTTGCCGCCGCGGATCTTTTCGGCCACATCGGGATTGGCCGCCAGGGCTTCATCGACAGCGGCCTGCGTCACCGAGTCGTCACGCACCAGCGCCAGACCCCTGCCGGTCATCACCTGTACGGGTTCGCCCTCCCCGGCCAGCACGCCCTCCACAACCTGGCGGGCCAGCTTGGTGGAAAGCTTGCCCTCGTCGACCAACGCCACCACGGCGGCGACCTGGGCCGGGGTGATGGGCAGCTCGTCCAGTGTGACGTTCGCCTCGTTGGCCTTCTGCACCAGGAAGTTTCCCCACCAGGCGCGCGCCTGCTCGCTGGACGCGCCGTGCTTCACGGTCGCGGCGACCAATTCGACGGCGCCGGCGTTGACGAGATCGCGCATAACCTCGTCCGAAATCCCCCAATCCTGCTGAATCCGCTTGCGGCTCAACCACGGTAGCTCGGGGATGGTTTCCCGCAACCGGTCGACCCATTCACGGCTGGGCGCGACGGGTTCCAGGTCGGGCTCGGGGAAATAGCGGTAATCCTGGGCGGTCTCTTTGGCGCGGCCCGGGCTGGTGTATCCGGCCTCGTGAAAGTGCCTGGTCTCCTGGGTGATTCGGCCGCCCGACGTCAGAACGGCGCCCTGGCGCTGCATTTCGTAACGCACGGCGACCTCCACGCTCTTGAGCGAGTTGACGTTCTTGGTCTCCGTCCGGGTTCCGAACTCGGTCGTCCCCGTTGGCATCAGTGACACGTTCGCGTCACAACGCATCGAGCCTTGATCCATCCGGACATCGGATACATCCAAGGCGCGCAACAGGTCTCGCAATGCAGTCACGTAGGCCCGGGCGATCTGCGGCGCCGCGGCCCCGGCTCCCACGATCGGCTTGGTGACGATTTCGATCAGCGGCACGCCGGCACGGTTGTAGTCGATCAGCGACGTCGTCGCGCCGTGGATGCGGCCGGTCTCGCTGCCCAGGTGGGTGAGCTTGCCGGTGTCTTCTTCCATGTGCGCCCGTTCGATCTCCACCCGCCAGGTGGTGCCGTCTTCGGTTGGCGCTTCGAGGTAGCCGTTGATGGCGATCGGCTCGTCGTACTGCGAAATCTGATAGTTCTTCGGCATGTCCGGGTAGAAGTAGTTCTTCCGGGCGAATCGGCACCAAGGCACGATCTCGCAGTTCAGCGCCAGCCCGATCCGAATCGCCGATTCCACCGCGGCTTGGTTCAGCACCGGCAGCGAACCGGGCAGGCCCAGGCACACCGGACACACCTGGCTGTTGGGTTCGGCGCCGAATGTGGTGGAGCAGCCGCAGAACATCTTGGTCGCGGTGGACAGCTCAACGTGCACCTCGAGGCCGAGCACCGGATCGAAGCGCGCGAGGACGTCGTCGTACTCCAGCAAATCGGGCTCGGCGGCAACACTCATGCCGTCGATCCTAATGGTGATCTATATGCCGCTGCTCAGCGCCCGCGTGGCGGTCGCCGGACCCCCAACGGGAGTTTTGCTCAACACGGTTCCCAGGGAACATGTCTGCCAGCACGGCCGCCATCTCCAGGTAGCTGAGCCGGCTTTCCTTGCTCAGTCGATCCAGCCCGATCTCCGTGCCGTCATGCACATGCCGATCGAACGGCAGCACCACGGTGGCGGCGACGAGCGCGGACAATTCGTCGAGTTCCTTGGCGGCCAGCACGTCCACCCTGTCCGGGTTGACGTGGTTTATGGCAAGCACCGTCGACCCCAGCAGCCGCTGATGTCCGTTGTGCCACAACCACTGCAGGGTCGTCTTGGTCTTCCGTATCGCGTCGATGGAGGTGCTGGTGACCACCACAAGGGCCCGTGCCTCCGGCAGAACACCGTCCATCACCGCGGAATTGACCGTCTTGACGCAGTCCACCAAGACCACCGAATAGTGTTGTCTCAGAATCGAAAACGTTTTTGCTATGTCGTGCCGCTCCAACCGCCAGTCGGTGTGCGCATAGTCCGGCAGCCCGAGCACTTCCAGCCCGAAGCTGTTCATGTGGGTGTGCGCCCGTACCTCGGAATACTGCCTGACCGCGTCGTCCAAGAGAAGGTCGGCCATGCCCAGCGGGTTTCGGCGACCGTGACGCTCCGCCAAGTCCCCGGCGTCAATGTCGACGGCGACTATCCGGTCGTCGCGAACGGCGGCAAACGTCGAGCCGAGCGCCTCAACCACAGCGGTCTTGCCGACGCCGCCTTTGAAGTTGAGTACGGCGATGGGGAATGCGCCACCAACGGGCGCGCGGACCCGATCGCGCAGCTCCCTTTTGTACGCCGAGTTCTTGTCCTGACCGAGATCGATTCCGGTGACGCGATGGATCAGTTCTCGCCAGCTGAACCCGGCCGAGTCCTCGGGGTCCTGCTGGTCGAGGCCGTCAAGTGCGGTCCCACCCAGCGTCGGCTCACGGCGAAATGGCGGTGGGACCCGTCGTCGTGCCGGCCCCGGCGCGGTCGGTGGAGGCGGGACGGATCGGGATGCTGAACGCTCCACGGACGGATCCGTGCGATAGGGCCGCGGCACCGTGGAAGGCGCCCAGTCGGCGGCACCGCGCCGCGTGGGCGGCGGCGGACGGTCCGGCGGGGGCGCTGGCCGCGCCGGTGCGACGGGCTGGTGAATGACTCCGCGAACCGAACCGCGGTTGCTCATACCTGTCGGTATAACCGCTTCGAACTGGCAGAAAACCACCAATATCGGGCCCACCCGGCGTGAGCTGGTCAATTCGGCAGCGAATTTAGCGGTCGTTAAGTCGGTGCTACCGGTTGTTTGCCAATGTCGCCACTTAGCCCGTGGCGACCGCGAGGGCGGCGCAGCCGGGCGAAGCGGGTCGCCACTTAGCCCGTGGCGACCGCGAGGGCGGCGCAGCCGGGCGAAGCGGGTCGCCACTTAGCCCGTGGCGACCGCGAGGGCGGCGCAGCCGGGCGAAGCGGGTCGCCACTTAGCCGAAGAAAGCCGCGGCGTCGTCGTAGCGGCTCTCGGGCACCAGCTTGAGCTGGCGCGTCGCATCCGCCAGCGACACCCGGCCGATGTCCTGGCCACGCAGCGACACCATCTGGCCGTACTCGCCCGCGTGCGCGGCGTCGGCCGCGTTGACCCCGAACCGGGTGGCCAGCACCCGGTCGTAGGCCGTCGGAGTGCCGCCCCGCTGAACGTGCCCGAGCACGGTGACCCGCACCTCCTTGTTGATCCGCTTTTCCACGTCAACGCCCAGCTGCGCGGCGACGCCGGTGAAGCGCTCATGGCCGAACTCGTCAATTCCGCCTTCGCGCAATGCGATTGAGCCGGGGATCGGCTTGGCTCCCTCGGCGACCACGCAGATGAAGTGCGAATCCCCGCGCTGGAAACGCCTTTTGACGAGCCGGCATACCTCCTCGACATCGAAGGGCTGTTCGGGGATCAGTGTCATGTGGGCACCGGACGCGAGCCCGGCATTAAGCGCAATCCAGCCGGCGTGCCGGCCCATCACCTCCACCAGCATCACCCGCTGGTGGGATTCGGCGGTGCTGTGCAACCTGTCGATGGCATCGGTGGCCACCGTCAAAGCGGTGTCGTGGCCGAAAGTCACGTCGGTGCAATCGATGTCGTTGTCAATGGTCTTGGGTACGCCCACCACCGGAACGTTTTCCTCCGACAGCCAGTGGGCGGCCGTCAGGGTGCCTTCACCGCCGATGGGGATGAGCACGTCGATGCCGTTGTCGTCCAGGGTCTGCTTGATCTGGTGCAGGCCGGCGCGCAGTTTGTCGGGGTGCACGCGGGCGGTGCCCAGCATGGTTCCGCCCTTGGCCAGCAGCCGGTCGTTGCGGTCGTCGTTGGCCAGCTGCATGCGCCGGTTCTCCAGCAATCCGCGCCAGCCGTCCTGGAATCCGACCACCGACGAGCCGTACCGGGAGTCGCAGGTGCGCACCACCGCCCGGATGACGGCGTTGAGCCCGGGGCAGTCGCCACCTCCCGTGAGAATTCCGATCCGCATGCCCTTATCTTGCCCCGTGGTCGGTTAGCAACGCCGAGCAGACACAGAATCGCACCCAAAAGCCACTGTTGGTGCGATTCTGCGTCTGCTCGCGCCTAGATCGCGCTCGGCAACGCGCCGCGGGCGGCCTCATAGGCTGCGCCCACTCGGTAGAGCCGATCGTCGGCCAGGGCGGGAGCCATGATCTGCAGCCCGACCGGCAGATCATCGTCCGGCGACAACCCCGACGGCACCGACATCCCGCAATGGCCGGCCAGGTTCAGCGGCAGGGTGCACAGGTCGAACAGGTACATGGCCAGCGGATCGTCGACCTTCTCGCCCAACGGGAACGCGGTGGTGGGCGTCGCGGGCGACACCAGCACGTCGACCGATCGATAGGCCTCGTCGAGATCCCGCGCGATCAGCGTGCGGACCTTCTGCGCCTGGTTGTAGTAGGCGTCGTAGTAACCGGCCGAAAGTGCGTAGGTGCCGATCATGATGCGCCGCTTGACCTCCGGCCCGAATCCCGCGGCCCGGGTCAGCGCCATCACTTCCTCGGCGCTGTGGGTGCCGTCATCGCCGACCCGCAGCCCGTAGCGCATCGCGTCGAAGCGGGCCAGGTTGCTCGAGACCTCCGACGGCAGGATCAAGTAGTACGCCGCGAGCGCGTAATCGAAATGGGGGCAATCGACTTCGCTGACCTCGGCACCCAAATCGGTCAGCTGCGCGACGGCGCCTTCGAACGACGCCAGCACTCCCGGCTGGTAGCCCTCGCCACGGAGTTGCCGAACCACCCCGACGCGCACGCCGCGCAGATCACCGGCCGCGCCGGCTTTTGCGGAGCCGACGACATCGGGCACCTCGGCGTCCACGGAGGTGGAATCGCGGCTGTCGTGCCCGGCGATCACCTGGTGCAGCAGGGCGGTGTCGAGCACGGTGCGCGCGCACGGGCCCCCCTGGTCCAGCGACGACGCGCAGGCCACCAGCCCGTAGCGGGACACCGTGCCGTAGGTGGGTTTGACACCGACGGTCGCCGTCAGCGCGGCCGGCTGACGGATCGAGCCCCCGGTGTCGGATCCAATGGCCAGCGGCGCCTGGAACGCGGCGAGCGCCGCCGCGCTGCCGCCGCCGGAGCCACCGGGCACCCGGTCGAGGTTCCAGGGGTTGCGGGTGGGGCCGTAGGCCGAGTTCTCCGTCGACGAGCCCATCGCGAATTCGTCCATGTTGGTCTTGCCCAGGATCGGGATGCCGGCGGCACGCAACCGCGCGGTGACGGTGGCGTCATAGGGGGACCGCCAACCCTCCAGGATCTTGGATCCACACGTGGTGGGCATGTCGACGGTGGTGAACACGTCCTTGAGCGCCAGCGGGACCCCCGCCAGCGCCGACGGCAATCGCTCGCCGGAGGCCACCGCGGTGTCAACGGCGGCCGCCGCCGCCAGTGCCTCGTCGGCCGCCACGTGCAGGAAGGCGCGGTACCGGTCGTCGGTCGCCTCGATCTGGTCCAGGCAGGCCCGGGTGAGCTCGACCGACGACAGCTCCTTGGCGGCGATCTTGCCGGCCAGCGTCGCGGCGTCGGAGCGAATGATGTCCGTCACTGGCTCTCCCCCAGGATTTGGGGGACGGCGAAGCGGCCGTCAACGGCTTCGGGCGCCTCGGCGAGAGCTTCCCGCTGCGTCAGGCATGGTGTCGTCTCGTCCGGGCGCGTCACGTTGACGTCCTTGAGCGGGTTGTCGGTCGCTTCGACGCCGGTGACGTCGACCGCCCGAATCTGGCTGACGTGGGTCAGGATGGCGTCGAGTTGGCCGGCGAAACTGTCCAGCTCGGTATCGGTCAGCGCCAGCCTGGCCAGCCGGGCCAGGTGCGCCACCTCGTCGCGGGAGATCTGGGACACGAGCGACAAGCCTAACCGGGCGGCCGGGGTCGCCGGGAACTCAGGCTCGGCGAAATGCCACGGATACATGGCTATGTAACAGTGGGCGCGTGCCGTCGTATCTGTTGCGCATCGAGCTCGCTGACCGCCCGGGCAGCCTGGGCGCGCTGGCTGTGGCGCTCGGTGGGGCCGGCGCCGACATCTTGTCGCTCGACGTGGTGGACCGCGGCGGGGGTTATGCGATCGACGACCTGGTCATCGAACTGCCGCCGGGGGCGATGCCCGACACGCTGATCACCGCCGCCGAGTCACTTCGCGGTGTCCGGGTGGACAGCGTCCGCCCACACACCGGTTTGCTGGAAGCGCATCGTGAGCTGGAGCTGCTCGACCATGTCGCCGCGGCGGCCGACAATGCGACCCGACTGCAAGTCCTGGTCAACGAGACACCCAAGGTGCTGCGCGTCAGCTGGTGTGTGGTTTTGCGCAGTTCGCAGGGAGAGCTTCAACGGCTCGCCGGCAGCCCGGGCACCCCGGAGACCAGCGCGGACTCCGCCCCGTGGCTGCCGATCGAGCGTGCCGCAATGCTGGACAGCACCGCCGAGTGGGTGCCGCAGGCGTGGCGCGATATGGACACCACGATGATCGCGGCTCCGTTGGGCGACCCGCACACGGCGGTGGTGTTGGGCCGTCCGGGCCCGGAATTCCGGCCCTCGGAGGTGGCTCGGCTGGGCTACCTCGCCGGGATCGTGGCCACGATGCTGCGCTGAGGCGCCTATTGGCTGGCGAGCAGCTCCCCGAGCACGTCGTGGTTGCGCTGTAGCCAGTCGGCCTCCTCGCCGGGTGCCGGCATGATCAGACCGGCCTCCATGATCGAGGTGGGATCCATCTCATTCAGGCCGATCAGCACCGCGCGCGCTTCCTGGCCGGTGATCGACACCCACGCCTGCGACAGTTCGGTCAGCAGCCGCGCCCGGGTCTCACGGTCTCGGCCGGCGCGAATCGTGCCGTTGATCGCCGAACACGTGTGGGGTTTGCCGGCAGTGAAGTAGGTCCCAGGCTCGTACTCGAGGAACACCACGTTGACGAATCCGCGAGGTGCACCCGTAACGGTGGAATGAACGTCGGTTATCGCTTCGGCAAGCGCGGCGCGGGTGTCCCCGCTGAGCGACCCTGCCGGGACAAGGCATTGGTAGAACGGCATCACCCACTATGTCACTTCTGGTGAGCGTCAGGTGGGCCGTCGGCCAACAACTTTCGGAATCCGTCTTCATCGAGGATCGGCACCCCGAGCTCGACCGCTTTGTCGTATTTGGAACCCGGGGAGTCGCCGGCGACGACGTAGCCGGTCTTCTTCGACACCGAGCCCGCGGCCTTGCCGCCCCGCGCCACAATCGCCTCCTTGGCCTCGTCGCGGGAAAAACCCGGCAGCGAACCGGTTACCACGATGGTCAGGCCCTCCAGCGTGCGCGGCACGCTGGCGTCGCGTTCGTCGGCCATCCGCACGCCGGCGGCTCGCCATTTGTCGACGATCGCGCGGTGCCAGTCCACGGTGAACCATTCGGTGACCGCGTCGGCGATCGTGGGGCCCACGCCCTCGACCGCGGCCAGCTGCTCGGTGGACGCCGACGTGATCGCGTCCAGGCTGCCGAACTCGGTCGCCAGGGCGCGGGCGGCCGTCGGGCCCACGTGCCGGATCGACAACGCCACCAGGACCCGCCACAGCGGTGCGGCCTTGGCCGTGTCCAGGTTGGCCAGCAGCCGCTTGCCGTTGGCCGACAGCGCGCCGCTCTTGGTGGTGAACAGCTCGGTGCGCAACAGGTCATCCTCGGTGAGGGAGAACAGGTCTCCCTCGTCGGCGATCACCCCGGCCTTCAGCAGTGCGATGGCCGCCTCGTAACCCAGCCCCTCGATGTCGAATGCGCCCCGACCCGCGACGTGAAACACGCGCTCCCGCAACTGCGCCGGACACAACCGGGCGTTGGGACAGCGGATGTCGGCGTCACCCTCCTTGGCCGGGGCCAGCGTGGTACCGCATTCGGGACACGTTGTGGGCATGACGAATTCGCGTTCCGAGCCGTCGCGTAGGTCGACGATCGGACCCAGCACCTCGGGAATCACGTCGCCGGCCTTGCGGATGATCACCGTGTCGCCGATCAGCACCCCCTTGCGCTTGACCTCGGCGGCGTTGTGCAGGGTGGCCAGCCCCACCGTCGAACCGGCGACCTTCACCGGGGTCATGAACGCGAACGGGGTAACGCGCCCCGTCCTACCGACATTGACCCGGATGTCGAGGAGCTCGGTCTGCACCTCCTGGGGCGGGTACTTGTATGCGATCGCCCACCGCGGCGCCCGGGAGGTGGACCCCAGCCTGCGCTGCATCGCCACATCGTCGACTTTGACCACGACACCGTCGATTTCGTGGTCGACGTCGTGGCGGTGCTCGCCCCAATAGCGAATGCGCTCGTGCACGCCCGCCACGTCTTGCACCCGGGTGGTGTGTTCGGAGACGGGCAGACCCCAGGCCCCCAGCGCGAGGTAGGCGTCATGCAGGGTGGCGGGCCGAAACCCCTCGGTGTGCCCGATCCCGTGGCAGATCATCCGGAGCTTGCGACGAGCTGTGACCGCCGGGTCCTTCTGACGCAGCGATCCCGCGGCGCTGTTGCGGGGGTTGGCGAAGGGCGCCTTGCCGTCCTCGACCAGCGCGGCGTTGAGCGCTTCGAAGTCGGCAAGCCGGAAGAACACCTCACCGCGAACCTCGAGAACGTCCGGTATCGGATAGCCGTCGCCGGCCGTCAGCCGTTCGGGGACGTCGTCGATGGTGCGGGCATTCAGCGTGACGTCCTCGCCGGTGCGGCCGTCACCCCGGGTCGCCGCCCGGACCAAACGGCCGTCGCGATACACCAGCGACAGGGCGACGCCGTCGATCTTGAGCTCACACAGATACGGCACGTCATTACCGACCTCGGCGCGGATGCGGGCCGCCCACACATCGAACTCTTCGGCGCTGAACACGTTGTCCAGGCTGAGCATCCGCTCCAAATGCTCGGCCGAAGTGAAATCGGTGGCGAAGCCGGCACCGCCGACGAGTTGCGTCGGCGAATCGGCCGTGCGCAGTTCCGGATGCTGCTCCTCGAGTCCTTCGAGCCGACGCAGCAGCTGGTCGAACTCCGCGTCGGAAATGATCGGGGCGTCACGCACGTAATAGCGGAACTGGTGTCCGCGAACCTCGTCGGCCAGTTCACGCCAGAGACGGCGAACATCGGGCGCAACCGGGTCAGCTTCTGCCGAGCTCACCTCCGCAGGCTATCGGAGGGCGCTGACAGTGGCCGCCGCACCGCCTCGGTCACATCTGCCACACGTGCCTCTCTCGGAGCCGGAGCCGGAGCACAAGTTGCCCGCCTCAAAGCGACAACTGACCCGGCCGGCGGCAGCTTCGAGTCGCTATGAGGCGGGCAGAAAACACCTTGTCTCCAAGCGGGGACTGGTGTGGCGAATGTGGCGGCCGGCTAGTCCTCTTCCACGTAGGCCCGCAGCCGGTCCATCGCGACGTCCCATCGGTGCGACAGCTGGGTGAGGTAGTCACTGGCCCGACTCAGCGGCTCGGTCTGCACCGTCCAGACGCGCTCGCGACCCCGCCGGCTGCTGGTGACCAGCCCGGCCGACTCCAGCAGCTGCAGGTGCTTGCTGGCCGCCTGCCGGGTGACCGGAATGACGCGGGTGACTTGGGATGTCGAGCTCGGACCGAGATCGCAGAGCCTGACGATGATGCGCAGCCGATTGGCGTCCCCGAGCGCGTCGAAGAGAGGCGCGCCCACTGCGCCGTGCCCGCTCACACCCGCAGGCCTTCGGTGTACCTGCGCACTAGGTCGGCCTGGATGGCCCAGCCCTCGGCGTTGGCCTCGAACGAGGCGGAGCGGCGTGCCTCGGGGATCGCGTCGAAACCGGATTCGGTGATGGTCAGCAGCACGCCGTCGGGCGTTTCCGACAGGGAAAATTCGACCAGCGTGGTCGGCTCCCGGTCGTAGTCTTGCTCGCTTTTGGGGCCCGGGTCGACGGCGAACGGATGCCAGCGGTAGGCGAACCGTCGTCGCGGTTCGATCGCGACGATCTGCCAGGTGCTTTTCGCGCCGGCGTGCGGCTGCTGGCGTTTGGCGACCTCGTCGTCGACGGTGGTTCCGGTGATCGCCGCGGTGACCGACGCTCCCGCGACGAACGGCCCATCGAAGCGGACGCCGAACCAGCGGCCGAACTCCTCGGCGTCGCTGATGGCCCGCCAAACCCTGTCCAGCGGCGCGCGCAGCAGCGCGCGCTTTTCGATCCGATCCGTGTTCATATGCAACCTCCTGGTTGCCTATTACCCCACCACACTCGCTCGCAAAGCGCAACCTTTTGGTTGCATATGGGAGCTAGATCGCGTCCGGGTCCTCCGCGAACAGCTCGGCGGCCCTGCGGGCGAGCCCGATCGCGGTGCGGGCCCACTGCGGCGTCGCTCCCGCCAGGCCGCACGCCGGGGTGACGCCGATGCGATCGCGCAGCGCCGAGCGGTCGAAGCCGAGCCGATCGGTCACCGCGACAACCGCGGCGGCCACCTCCTCCACCGCGGGCCGCCGCTCCGGAGCGTTGGCGTCGACCACGCCGAGCATGACGGCGCGGCCAGAGTCGATGAACGCGGCGATACCGTTCAAGTCCGGCGCCCGCAGTGTGCTCGCGTCCACCGATACCGCGCTAATTGCGCTGCGCTGCAACAGATCCCAGGGCAGCTTCGGTGCGCAGCTGTGTAGCAGCACGTCGGCGCCCACGCTCGCGGCGCAGGTGTCGAGCAGTGCGTCGGCCACCGCCTCGTCGAGCGCGGCGACGGGACTCAGCGCGGTCACCCCGGTCAGCCGTCCGCCCAATGCCGCCGGCAGCGACGGCTCGTCGAACTGCACCACCACCGGTGTGTCGAGTCGCCGGGCCAGCGCTGCGCGGTGCGCGGCAACGCCTTCGCCGAGCGACGCCGCCAGGTCGCGCGCAGCCCCGGAATCGGTGATCGCGCGGTGGCCGTTGGCCAGCTCGAGCCCGGCGGCCAGCGTGATCGGCCCCGGCGCCTGGACCTTGACGGCGCGACCGCCACCGCGCAGCCCGGCCGTCTCCCACGCCTCTTCCAGTGCGTCCATGTCCTCGTCGAGGAGGCTGACCGCGCGGCGTGTCACGGCGCCGGGCCGAGCGGCGATGCGGTAGCCGCGCGGGACCGTGTCGATGGGCACGTCGATGAGCAACGCGGCGGCCCGCCCGAGCATGTCGGCGCCCACCCCCCTGGCGGGCAGCTCAACGATGTGGGCCAGCGCGCCCGCCAATTCACCGACAACAACCTGGGCGGCCTCCCGCGGAGCGGCGCCGGGCCATGATCCCGTGCCGCTGGCGGTCGCGAAAACACTCACCCGGCAACCGTATTCGACGTCATAAGGCACGCCGGTCGCGAGGGGTGTTTGTCGCGGGTAGGTTCGACCCAGAAGAGTGGGAAACGGTGGGGCAGATGGCGAGATTGACGCGGCCGCTGCTGTTGTGTGGCGCGGTGCTGTTGGCGGCCGCGTGTACCCGGGTAGTGGGCGGCACGGCCGTCCCGGGATTCGGCCCCGCCGCCAAGGGCGTTCACGGCGTTAACGTCGACACGATCCTGCTGGACCAGTCCCGGATGCGCGCGATCACCGGCGCCGGCGATCACCTGACGATCATTCCCTCGATGGATGGCAGCCGCCCGGTGGACATCGACGCCCTCGCCGACACCACGCCGCGGGAATGCCGTTTCCTCTACGCCGAGACGGCGACGTTCGGGCCCGATATCGAGGAGTTCCATAAGACCACCTTCCAGGACCCGCCCGACGGCGCGCTGATCTCCGAGGGCGCCGCGGCCTATCGGGACGCCGACACCGCGCGGCGCGCCTTCGGCGCCCTGGTGGGCAGCGTGGGCGACTGTGCGGGTGGTTCGACCGGCCAGTCGCTCGTCGACGACTGGCACGCGAACGCGAATTCGCTGCACCTGGGTCCCGGCGGCTGCGCCCGCGACTATCGCGTCCTGTCGGTGGCCCTGCTGGAAGTCACGATTTGCGGGTTCCCACAATCGGTGTCGGACATCGTGATGACGAACATCGTGGCCAACATCCCCGGCTAGCCGGACGGCTCACCAGTGTGCCGTCGTCAGCAGCTCGAAGTTCGGGCGACCACAGTGAATCCACATCGCGACGTGGAGGGCCGTGACGGCGGCGGCAACCGCCAACGCGGCGACCGCGAGACCGAAACCGTTTTGCTCGCGCCGCCTGACCTGGTGCAATCCGACGAGGGCCAGAATGCCGCTCAAAAGCGGACTGCCGTACATGCCCATGAGGCTCAGCACGAACGCTGCGATGACAAGGGCGTTCGTCTGGACCGACGGCACCGCCCGCGCGGCCACCTGGTTGCTGCTCATGACCGTTCGTTCCTTTCCGCTCCTGGCCGCCACCCACCGCGTCGCGGCTGTCGAGGAAATGTTGCGAAACAGCCCTTGGCGGATTCTCAATGAATCCTTGGAATCCGGGTCTCGGCGATGGTGGCACTGCCGAGCACCTCGTCGCCGTCGGGGTCCGGGCGGTACAGCACCAGGGTCTGGCCACGCGCCACACCGCGCAGCGGGGTGCGCAACCGGACGACGAGCTCGTCGCCGATCAATTCCGCTACAGCACAGGCCATTTCGCCGTGTGCCCGCACCTGAACCGCGCACTCGATCCGACCTTCCGGTGCGGCTCCCCCGGTGAAGACCGGAGACCGCCCGACCAGCGCGTGCACGTCGAGGTCGGCCGCCTCGCCCACCCGGACGGTCGCGGTGTCGGCATCGATCGCCGTCACGTAACGCGGGTTCCCGTCGGGTCCCGGCCCGGCAATGCCCAGGCCTTTTCGTTGCCCGATGGTGAAACCGTGCACCCCGTCATGGGTGGCCAGCACCGCGCCGTCCGCGCCGACCACGGTGCCGCGGCGAACCCCGATCCGCTCACCCAGAAAGGCCCGGGTGTTCCCGGACGGAATGAAGCAGATGTCGTGGCTGTCCGGCTTATCGGCGACGGCCAGGCCGCGCCGGGCGGCCTCCGCGCGGATGCGGGGCTTCGCCGTATCGCCGATCGGAAACGCCGCATGGCTCAACTGCTCGGCGGTCAGCACGGCCAGCACGTAGGACTGATCCTTGTCCCGATCGACGGCGCGGCGCAGCCGCCCTTCGGACAGCCGTGCATAGTGGCCGGTGGCCACCGTGTGGAAGCCCAGCGCAAGGGCTTTCGCCGACAGCGCGGAGAACTTGATTCGCTGATTGCACCGCACGCAGGGGTTCGGTGTTTCCCCGCGGGCATATGACGACACGAAGTCGTCGATGACGTCTGATTGGAACTTGTCCGCGAAATCCCAGATATAGAACGGGATTCCGAGCACATCGGCGACCCGGCGCGCGTCCGATGCGTCTTCTTTCGAGCAGCAGCCCCGCGAGCCGGTGCGCAACGTGCCGGGCGCCGACGACAGCGCCAGGTGCACACCAACCACGTCGTGCCCGGCATCGACCATGCGGGCGGCTGCGACTGACGAGTCGACGCCACCACTCATCGCGGCGAGGACTCTCACTTAGGAAGCCCCCGCAGCCGCCAGTGTCGCCCGTCTCGCCCGCTCCACGGCACCCGGCAGCACCCGCAACACCGCGTCCACATCGGCGTCAACACTGGTGTGCCCCAACGAAAGTCGCAACGATCCGCGGGCACTGGCCGGGTCGGCACCCATCGCGATCAGCACGTGCGACGGCTGCGCGACACCGGCGGTGCAGGCCGATCCGGTCGAACACTCAATTCCGTTGGCGTCCAACAGCATCAACAGCGCATCGCCTTCGCAGCCGCGGAACGTGAAGTGCGCGTTGCCCGGAAGTCGCAACGGATCACGGGCGCCGTTGAAGCTGACATCGTCGATGCCGGCCAGCACCCCTTCGACCAGCCGATCGCGCAACCCCCGCAACCGCATGCTGTTGGACTCCAGCCCCTCCACCGCGATTCGGGCCGCCGCCGCCATCCCGACAGCGCCCGCGACATCGGGTGTCCCGGAGCGGATGTCACGCTCCTGCCCGCCACCGTGGGACAACGCCACGCATGCGACGTCGCGGCGCAGCAGCAATGCGCCGACGGCGGGCGGACCGCCGAACTTGTGCGCGGTCACACTCATCGCCGACAGCCCGCTGGCGGCAAAGCCGACGGGCAACTGGCCCACCGCCTGAACGGCGTCACTGTGCATCGGAACCCCGAACTCGGCGGCGACGGCGGCGAGTTCGGCGACCGGCATGACGGTGCCGACCTCATTGTTGGCCCACATCACCGAAACCAGCGCGATGTCGTCGTGGCTTTGCAGCGCCTCGCGCAGCGCGGCCGCCGACACCGCGCCGTCGGCAGCGGTGGGCAGCCAGGTCACCTGGGCGCCTTCGTGTTCGACGAGCCAGTTCACCGAGTCCAGCACGGCGTGATGTTCGACCTCACTGGTGACGATGCGCCGGTGGCGCGGGTCGGCGTCGCGGCGGGCCCAATAGATCCCCTTGACGGCGAGATTGTCGCTCTCGGTGCCGCCCGCGGTGAAGATCACCTCTGACGGACGCGCGCCCAGCTTGTCCGCGATCAGCTCACGGGATTCCTCGATCCGCCGCCGCGCCGCCCGCCCGCTGGCGTGCAGCGACGAGGCGTTGCCGACCGTGCCCAGCACGCCCGTCATCGCCTCGACGGCGGCGGGGTGCATCGGGGTGGTGGCGGCGTGATCGAGGTACACCATGACGCGCCCCACGATACCGGCACCGCCCGGCGACGATGCAGGCCGGAACGGCCTGAGGAGAAGCCGGGCGATTTGGCCCACGCGCCGGTCAGGCCACCAGCACGTGCCGGTGGCCCGCGGGCCGCCCGGAATGCCGCCCGAAATGTTGCGGGTCTCCCACGAGCACCGCTGACTGGCATCTGGCGGCCAGGTCCCGCCGATCGGTGCCCGGCAACTGCAGGGATTCGACCCGCACGGAGGCCAGGGTGCGGCGCACGGTAAGCAGCCGGCGGATTGACCTCAACAACGTGTCTTCGCCCACAAAGGCCGGGGCGGTCGAGACGCTGCCGTCGACGTGGTGGTAGGTCAGCCGAAGTGGCTGCACCGGGCGGCCGGCATCGATCGCGGCCTGGAACATCGCCGGATAAAAGGACCCGCACGCCAGGCCGCACCAGGTGGTGCCCTCCGGGAACGCCACCACCGTCCGGCCGGCGCGAAGCCGGCGCGCGACGGTGTCCACCACCAGGGGCAGGCGGCGCAGGCTGGTCCGCTCGATCGGGATGATCTTGCACATGCGGGCCACGACGCCGGTGGCCCGGCCGGTGAACATGTCGGCTCGCGCGACGAACGAGCCGGGCAACACCGAACCGATGGCGAAGGCGTCCAGCCAGGACATGTGGGGGCTGACCACCAGGACTCCGCTCAGGTTGCGAATCGGGTTACCCGACACCGTGATCCGGACACCGAAGCAGCGCAGGACCAATCGGCAGTAGACGCGCTGCACCCGCGTCCTGCCGGGCAGCGGGATCGCGATCAACGGCACGCCCGGTGCCAACAACAGCGCCAATGTGACGCGCAGCGCGACCCGCAGCACCACCGACAACCGCCTCGACCGCGCGGCGTTGTCGTGACCCACGCAGCTGGCGTCGCACGTTGCGCGAGGCAGCCAGGAGTGGACGGTGACTGCGGGAGCGCGCCCCGGGCTGTTCACTGAGCGCCGCCTGCCATCTCCGTGGCCGCCGACACCGACCGCAATCTCTTGAGATATCGGGTATCGGCGCGTCGTTTGTCCAGCAGGACGCAGAAGTCGCCCACTCCGAAGTCCGGGTCGTGCGCCGGCTCACCGCACACCTGTGCGCCCAGCCTCAGGTAGCCGCGCATGAGCGGCGGAACCGACGGCCGTGGCGGCGACGGAATGTCGTCGATGGCGTGCCCATTCACGCGGACCGGCCGATACGGATGCACCCGGTACTGCGGCGGCGCGGCATGACGGCTCAGGATGAAGTCGCGCACCCCGCGCAGCTGGCTGCCCGGCACTTCGCCGTCGGATTCGTCGCCGATGGGCACCGACACGCAGCCGGTCACGTAGTCGTAGTCGTAACGGTCCAGGTAGGCCAGGATGCCGGCCCACATCAACAGCACCACGCCACCGTTGCGGTGGCCGTCCCGCACCACCGCGCGTCCCATCTCCACCAGCGAGGGCCGCAGCGCGTCGAAGGCGCGAATGTCGAATTCCGTCTCGGTGTAGAGGCCCCCTGCCGCGATGGCACCGGCCGGCGCCAGCATCCGGTAACAACCCACCAGCTCACCGGTGTCGTCGTCGCGAACCAGCAGGTGATCGCAGTATTCATCGAACCTGTCGACGTCGATTTGGTCCCTGTCGGTGGCTGGCAATGCGAAGCCGGGCGTGCTGGTGAACACGTCATATCGGAGCCGCTGCGCCGCCTCGATCAACCCGGGGTCGGTGGACAGCAACAGCGAGTAGCGGGGCCCGGGCGAGCTGGTCGCCGCGCCGTCCGGTTTGTCGCTCGCTATCAGGACAGAAGCAATGCTCATGCCAACAACGTGGCGCAATCGTTGTGCTAATCGGCATCGGCGCTATGACATGTCGGTGCACGTCAGATGACGAACTGTGTCTTCCGGTGTCGCATATGTCACTCGAGTCACCGGGAAGTCGGAGCTGTTTTTGCCAGCCCGCCGCGCAACGAAGCCCCTTGGTGGGGATCACCAAGGGGCTTTGCGTCGTTGTTGCCTCGCGGCGGTGCGCTAGCCCTTGCGCGCCTTGACCGCGTCGGTCAGCTGCGGAGCGACCTTGAACAGGTCGCCCACTATGCCGTAGTCGGCGATCTCGAAGATGGGCGCCTCTTCGTCCTTGTTGACCGCGACGATGGTCTTCGAGGTCTGCATGCCCGCGCGGTGCTGGATCGCCCCGGAGATGCCCAACGCGATGTAGAGCTGGGGTGACACCGTCTTGCCGGTCTGGCCGACCTGGAACTGGCCCGGGTAGTAGCCGGAGTCCACGGCGGCGCGGGAAGCCCCGACGGCCGCGCCCAGCGAGTCGGCCAGCGCCTCGATCACGCTGAAGTTCTCCGCGCTGCCGACGCCGCGGCCACCGGACACCACGATGGTGGCTTCCGTCAGCTCCGGACGATCGCCGACGACCGCCGGCTCGCGGGCGGTGATCTTGGTCGCGTTCTCGGCGGGAGCCGGCACGTCCACACTGACCTGCTCACCGGCGCCGGCGGCCGGCTCGGCGTCGACCGCACCGGCGCGCACCGTGATCACCGGGGTGTTGCCGTTGGCCTGCGCCTCGACGGTGAACGCGCCGCCGAAGATGGAGTGGGTTCCCTTGGCGCCCTCCTTGAGCTCGACCACGTCGACCAGCAGGCCGGACCCGAGCCGGGCCGCGAGCCGGCCCGCGATCTCCTTGCCGTCGGCGCTGGCGGCCAGCAACACGGCGGCGGGCGAGTTCGATTCGGCCAGCGAGGCCAGCACGTCGACCACCGGGGTGATCAGGTATTTGTCGACGTCGTCGGACTCGGCGACGTAGATTTTGGCGGCGCCGGCCTCCTTGAGCCCGTCTGCCAACGGCGCGGCGGTTCCCGGCGCGCCCACCACGACGGCGGCCGGCTCGCCCAGCGCCCGGGCGGCGGTGATCAGTTCGGCGGTGACCTTCTTTATCGCGCCTTCAGCGTGCTCGACGAGCACCAGTACTTCAGCCATGGGTTGATTTCGCTCTTCTCGTCTTTTGGGGGACTGTTTGAGTAGGTGGAGTGCTCGTTCAGATGATCTTCTGGGCGACCAGGTACTGCGCGATCTGGTTGCCGCCCTCGCCTTCGTCGGTGACCTTCTCACCCGCGGTCTTGGGCGGCTTCGGCGTCGACGCGAGCACCGTCGAGCCGGCATTTTGCAGTCCGACCTCGTCGGCCTCGACCCCGATTTCCGCCAGGGTCAACACCGTGACCTCTTTCTTCTTGGCGGCCATGATGCCCTTGAAGGACGGGAAGCGCGGTTCGTTGATCTTCTCGTTCACGCTGACGACTGCGGGCAGCGTGGCCTCGAGGGTGAACAGGCCGTCGTCGGTCTCGCGCTCGCCGGTGACCTTGCCGCCCTCGACGGACAGCTTGCGCAGGTGGGTTAGCTGCGGCAGGCCCAGGTACTCGGCGATGATGGCCGGCACCGCGCCGCCGACGCCGTCGGTTGCCTCGTTGCCGGCGATGACGAGCTCGGTTCCCTCGATGGTGCCCAGCGCACGCGCCAGCGCCCACCCGGTCTGGACCACATCCGAGCCGTGCATGCCGTCGTCCTTGAGGTGGACGGCCTTGTCGGCGCCCATGGACAGGGCCTTGCGGATCGCCTCGGCGGCGCGCTCGGGGCCCGCGGTCAGAACGGTCACCGACCCCTCGACGCCGTCGGCGGCCTCTTTCTCCCGGATCTGCAGCGCCTCTTCCACGGCGCGCTCGTTGATCTCGTCCAGGACCGCGTCGGCGGCCTCGCGGTCCAGCGTGTAATCGCCGTCGGTGAGCTTGCGCTCCGACCAGGTGTCCGGGACCTGCTTGATCAGGACCACGATGTTCGTCATGACTGTGGTTCGTCCTCCTCGAAGTGGCCCCACAGCGGTCGACTGCGGGCTCTCACACCATAGCGGTCGTAATGCAGGTTCCCTCGGCCCGGTTCGCGAATCAGACACTTCGCGTTAGCCTGCCTATGCAATGAGCGCATTCCTGCCCAACGGTCCCCAGCCGATCCCCGACGACACCTCGGCGGCGGTTGACGCGGTGCTGACGCTGACGGGCGAGCGCACCATCCCCGACCTGGACATCGAGAACTACTGGTTTCGCCGTCACCAGGTGGTTTACCAGCGCCTGGCGCCACGCTGCGCGGGACGAGAGGTGCTCGAGGCCGGATGTGGCGAAGGTTACGGCGCGGATCTGATCGCCGGCTTCGCCCGCCGGGTCGTCGCGGTGGACTACGACGCGGCCGCGGTGGCCCACGTCCGCGGCCGCTACCCAAGAGTCGAGGCCGTGCAGGCAAACCTGGCCCAGCTGCCGCTGCCCGACTCGTCGGTGGATGTCGTGGTGAACTTCCAGGTCATCGAGCACCTGTGGGATCAGGCACAGTTCGTGGCCGAGTGCGCCCGGGTGCTGCGTCCCTCCGGGTTGCTGATGGTGTCCACCCCCAACCGGATCACGTTCTCGCCGGGCCGGGACACCCCGATCAATCCCTTTCACACCCGCGAACTCAGCGCCGGCGAGCTGACCGAGCTCCTGGCCGACGCGGGTTTCTCCCAGGCGTCGATCAGCGGCCTGTTCCACGGACCGCGCCTACGCGAGATGGACGCCCGTCACGGCGGCTCGATCATCGACGCGCAGATCGCGCGGGCGTTGGCCGGTGCACCGTGGCCGTCGGAGCTGACCGCGGACGTCGCCGCGGTGACCATCGACGACTTCGACATCGTCGGCGACGGCTTCGATGGCAGTGACGGCCGCGACATAGACGACAGCCTGGATCTGATCGCGATCGCGGTGCGGCCGTGAGCACGCCCTTGAGCACATCCCGAGCCCGGGTGCCCGGCATGTTCACGCTGGTGCTGCACACCCACCTGCCGTGGCTGGCCCACCACGGCCGCTGGCCGGTCGGCGAGGAATGGCTGTACCAGTCCTGGGCGGCGGCCTACCTGCCGCTGCTGCGGGTGCTACGCACGCTCGCCGAGGAGGATCGGCAGGGACTGATCACCCTCGGCGTCACCCCCGTGGTCAACGCACAGCTCGACGACCCGTACTGCCTCGACGGCATGCATCACTGGCTGGCCAACTGGCGGCTGCGGGCGACCGAGGCCGCGAGCGTGCGATGGGTTCCCAAATCGAAGTCGGCGGGCTACCAGTCGTGCACGCCGGAAGCGTTGCGTGCCTTCGGGATTCGCGAATGCGCCGAGGCGGACCTGGCGCTCAAGGACTTCGCCACCCTCTGGCGGCACGGCGGCGGCCGCTGCTGCGCAGCCTGATCGACGCCGGCAGCGTGGAGTTGCTCGGCGGTCCGCTGGCCCACCCGTTCCAGCCCCTGCTCACGCCGCGGCTGCGCGAGTTCGCGCTGCGCGAAGGCCTGGCCGACGCGCAGCTGCGCCTGGCGTACCGCCCAACCT
>CAVPFT010000022.1:0-8351 GCA_963703795.1 uncultured Actinomycetota bacterium
CGGGCACGGTCGTGGGAATTCCGTCGTCGGGAACTTCGGTGGCCGGGCTCGTCGATGACGCCACCGTCGCGCGCATCGACGCCGAACCGGACCGTTCGCTGAGCTGGCAACCGGGCGGCGATCCCGCGGTGGCGGAATTGGTGGGCGACCGATTCGGCGAGCAGGTCGTGGCTCGCTCGGTGGACGCCGCTGCTGAGCGGGGTGTATGCGGGCTCCGCGTCGACTATCGGTCTGCGCGCGGCCGCCCCCGGCGTGGCGGCGGCCTTGGACCGCGGCGCGCCGAGTCTGACCGACGCGGTCCGGCAGGGGTTGCCGCCGGCGACCGGGGCGCCGATCTTCGGCGCGATCGACGGCGGCTACCGGGTGCTGACCGACGAACTCGTCGACCGCGGCCGACCGCACTGGGTGCGGGCCGCGGTGGAAAAGCTCGACCGTGACGAGCGTGGCTGGGCGCTGCTCGACGACACCGGCGCGCATTGGCACGCCGACGCGGTGATCCTCGCGGTTCCCGCGCCGCAGGCGGCGGCGCTGCTGCGGGAGATCGCCCCGCGGACCTGCGCGGCCGCGAGCCGGATCCGGAGCGCGTCGTCGGTGGTGGTGGCGCTCGCGGTGCCGCTCGATACCCCGTTTCCGCAGTGTTCCGGGGTGCTGGCGGCCAGCGGCGAGCCGCTGCGCGCCAAGGCGATCACGCTGTCCTCCCGAAAATGGGGCTCGCGCGCGGACACGCAACTGCTGCGGCTGTCGTTCGGGCGGTTCGG
This sequence comes from uncultured Actinomycetota bacterium, assembly GCA_963703795.1. Lineage (GTDB taxonomy): Bacteria > Actinomycetota > Actinomycetes > Mycobacteriales > Mycobacteriaceae > Mycobacterium. The sequence continues at coordinate 759 of CAVPFT010000022.1, forward strand.
CGATGACCTGGCCTCCCGCGCCTCCGACGACGAGCTGCTGGCCTGGTCGGTGAGCGATCTGGCCGCCGTGTTCGGTCTGACCGTTGAACCCGTCGATGCCCGCGTCCAACGCTGGATCGACGCGATGCCGCAGTACGGCCCCGGCCACGCCGACGTGGTCGCCGAGGTGCGCGCCGGCTTGCCGCCGACGATCGCGGTGGCCGGCAGCTACCTCGACGGCATCGGTGTGCCCGCGTGTATCGGTGCGGCCGGCCGGGCGGTCGAGCGCGCCATCAGGGCCTTGGAGGGCTTGGCGGGCTCGGACGCGGAAGTGGCACGATAGGTTTCATGGCCAAACTCGACTATGAAGCCCTGAACTCGGCGCTTCGGTACCTGATGTTTTCGGTGTTCTCGGTGCGGCCCGGCGCGCTCGGTGAGCAGCGTGAGGCCGTAATCGACGACGCGTCCACCTTTTTCAAGCTGCAGGAGGAGCGCGGGGTGGTGGTGCGTGGCCTCTACGACGTGGCGGGCCTGCGGGCCGACGCCGATTTCATGATCTGGACCCACGCCGAACGCGTCGAAGCGCTGCAGGCGACCTACGCCGATTTCCGGCGCACGACCGCGCTGGGCCGGGCGTGCTCGCCGGTGTGGAGCAGCGTGGCGCTGCATCGGCCGGCCGAGTTCAACAAGAGCCATATCCCGGCCTTTCTGGCGGGTGAGGAGCCCGGCAATTACGTCTGCGTGTATCCGTTCGTGCGGTCCTACGAGTGGTACCTGCTGCCCGACGAGGAACGCCGCCGCATGCTTGCCGAGCACGGCATGGCCGCCCGCGGGTACAAGGACGTCCGCGCCAACACGGTGCCGGCCTTCGCGCTGGGCGACTACGAATGGATCCTGGCCTTCGAGGCCCCCGAATTGGACCGCATCGTCGATCTGATGCGGGAACTGCGCGCCACCGACGCCCGTCGGCATACCCGTGCGGAGACGCCGTTTTTCACCGGGCCGCGGGTGCCGGTCGAGCAATTGGTCAACTCTCTGCCTTGATCCGATAGATAAGGGGACACATGACGACTCAGTTCGATCCGACCGATCCGACCCGTTTCGAGGAGATGTATCGCGACGAGCGGATGCAGCACGGCTTGCCCGCCGCCACGCCGTGGGACATCGGCGGTCCGCAGCCGGTGGTCCAGCAGCTGGTCGCGCTGGGCGCGATCAAGGGCGAGGTGCTCGACCCGGGCACCGGCCCCGGTCACCACGCGATCTACTACGTCTCCAAGGGCTACCGGGCCACCGGCGTCGACGGGTCGGCCGGCGCCCTCGAGCGCGCCCGGGAGAACGCGCGCAGGGCCGGGGTGTCGGTGGACTTCCAGCTGGCCGACGCCACCAAGCTGGAGGGACTGGACGGCCGCTTCGACACCGTCGTCGACTGCGCCTTTTACCACACCTTCAGCACCGAGCCCGAGCTGCAGAAGTCCTACGTGCAGGCGTTGCGGAGGGCCACCAAGCCCGGCGCGCGCCTGTACATGTTCGAGTTCGGCGAGCACGACGTGAACGGCTTCCGCATGCCGCGGTCGTTGTCCGAAGACGACTTCCGCCAGGTGCTTCCGCTCGGCGGGTGGGAGCTCACCTACCTGGGAACGACCACCTACCAGGTCAACATGAGCCTCGAGACCCTTGAGGAGATGGCCAAGCGCAATCCCGACATGGCCGACCGGGTCGAGCCGCTGATCGAGCGGTTTCGGGTGATGGAGCCCTGGCTGGTCAACGGGAGGCTGCACGCCCCGTTCTGGGAGGCCCACGCCACCCGGACGGACTGACTCCGGGCGAGTTATCTCGTCAAACGCGGGATATCGTGCCGCCGGATCGCGTAGGCTCCTGCCGATCGTCCGATGGTGACCGGCGGTCCCGGGGGACATGACTTATTGATCATGGCGCAGAGGGAGGTCTCCGATGTCGTTTGTGATCGCCGCCCCCGACGTGGTGACCGCGGCGGCAACCGATTTGGCGAGCATCGGCTCGGCAATCACCGACGCCCACGCGGCGGCGGCGGGCCCGACGACGGGTGTGCTGGCCGCGGCCGCCGATGAGGTGTCGGCGGCCATCGCGGCGGTTTTCTCCGGGCACGGGAAGGCATTTCAGGGACTGAGTTCCACGGCCGCCGCCTTTCATGCGCAGTTCGTGCAGAACATGACCTCGGGCGGCGCCGCATACACCGGCGCCGAGGCCAGCGCCCAGCAGAGCCTGGTCGACGTCCTGAACGCGCCCACCGAGGCGCTGCTGGGGCGCCCGCTGATCGGCAACGGCGCCAACGGGGCCACGGTGAACGGCCTGGGGCAGAACGGCGGGGCCGGCGGGCTCCTGATCGGCGACGGTGGTGCCGGCGGGAACAGCACCAACCCCGGGGCGCCCGGTGGTAAGGGCGGGTCGGCCGGGTTGTTCGGCAAGGGCGGTGCCGGTGGCGCCGGCGGGTCCGACCCCAACCCCGGCGGCATTGGCGGTACTGGCGGGGCCGGCGGGGGCGGTGGGCTGTTCGGCGCCGGTGGCGTCGGCGGCAACGGGGGCTTCGGCGCGGCGAAAGGTGGTACTGGCGGGGCCGGCGGGGCCGGCGGGCTGCTCGGTTTCGGCGGACCCGATCAGACCCACGGCGGCCCCGGTGGCGCGGGGGGCGCCTCCGCCGGGATCGGCGGGACCGGTGGGGCCGGTGGGGCTGGCGGGCTCATAGGGTCTGGCGGGTTCGGAGGCGCCGGCGGGACCGGCGCGACCGGTGGGTCCGGCGGATCAGGCGGGGGCAGCTTGTTCTGGGGCAATGGTGGGGCCGGCGGCATCGGCGGCACCGGCACGACGGGCGACGGCGGTGCCGGCGGTCATGGCGGTATGGGCGGCGTGTTCGAGGGCTCCGGCGGGCTCGGCGGCGCCGGCGGCACCGGGCAGATCAACGGCGGTGTCGGCGGCGGCGGCGGCACCGCGGGCGGGATCTCCGGCAACGGCGGCCCGGCTGGTGCCGGCGGCACCGGCGTCACGGGCCAAGGTGGTAACGGCGGAAACGGCGGCAACTCCAACCCCTTCCAGGGCGCCGGCGGGGCCGGCGGCCGCGGCGGCTCCGGCGCCACCACGGGCGGGGACGGCGGGGCCGGCGGCAACGGCGCCACGTTCAACGGCACGGGTGGGCCCGGAGGCGTCGGCGGGTTCGGTTTAATCGCAGGCGGGAACGGCGGCGTCGGCGGCAAGGCCGGGCTGATCGGCAATGGCGGGGGTGGCGGCCCCGGTGGGGAGGGCTTGGTGACCGGCGGCAACGGGGGTAACGGCGGCAACGCCGATCTGATCGGCAACGGCGGCAACGGCGCCGAGCCCGGGCCCGGCCCAACCCCGGGCCAGCCCGGCGCCGGCGGCGCCGGCGGGAGTCTGATCGGCGGGCCCGGGATGCCCGGGACATAGCCGACCGTCAGACCGCGCTACGCCCCCGTCGGGACCAGGCGCAGCGAGATCGAGTTGATGCAGTAGCGCTGATCGGTCGGGGTCGGATAACCCTCACCGGCGAACACGTGGCCCAGGTGGCTGTGGCAGTTCGCGCACAGCACCTCGGTGCGCGTCGCGCCCAGCGAATGGTCGGGGCGCAGGATCACCGCGTCGGAATTCGCCGGGTCGAAGAACGACGGCCAGCCGCAGTGCGACTCGAATTTCTCTGTGCTGCGGAACAATTCGGCACCACAGGCCCGGCATTGGTAGACGCCTTCGGTCTTGGTGTCGGTGTACTCACCGATGAATGGCCGCTCTGTGCCGGCCCGACGCAAGACCTGAAATTCCTCCGGAGTGAGTTTCTTACGCCACGCGTCGTCGGTCAGCTCGAGTTTGGGACGGGTCATGCGTTCACGCTAGCGCGCTCGCGCTTGGCCGTCAGCCACGCCGGGTCGATGCCGCCGTCCAGCCGGTTCTCGTCCTTGGCGTCGGAGTAGCGGAAGTAGAGCACGGTGAACACCACGATCAACAAGAGTGACCAGCCGTAGGTGATCTTCAGGTATTCCAGCGCGCGGCCGTATCGCATCCAGTTGAACAGCAGCCAGCGGTCCAGCGTCATGAAGCCGTAGATTCCCAGCCACGCCGGCCAGTTGCGGATCAGCGAGTTGGGCAGCACGACCGTCATCAGGAAGGGCAACAGCATCATCGAGTAGTAGCCCTGGGCCAGCGACAGCACCAGCCACGACCACAACAGCAGCACGCCCGTCGAGTTGGTGAACCAGAAAAGCGGGTCGCTGGTGCGGTAGTAGCGGTACAACAGCCACAGAGCGCCGATCGCAAGCAGCGTGAACAGAATTCGCAGGAACACGATCAGCCAGGTGGGCAGGCCGAAGTACACGCCGTTGCCCTCGATCGAGCTGTTGAAGTAGTCGCGGGTGCCCAGGATGTAGGGCACCGTTTTCGTGACGAAATCCTTCGGATCGCTGACCAACGGCCACGCCGCCACATTGACGACAATCGGAACCACGAACGCGGGCACCAGCGCGCGCCACTGACGGTTCAACAGCGGCAGCAACAGCAGCGGCCCGAGCAACGGTTTGAGCACCAGGGTCAGCCCGATGGCGAGTCCGGCCCACCACTGATGGCCGACTCTGCCGTCCAGCAGCCAGCGCAAGAACAGCACTTCCAGCAGCAGGATGCAGCCGTTGATGTTGGTGAACACCAGCGTGTTGGTCACGGTCTCGGTGCAGAACATGGCCAGCAGCAGGGCGGGGGCGGCCACGGAGGACAGCGTGAACTTGAACAACCGCAGCATCAAGTACCAGGCAATCAGGATGGCCACGGTGTTGATCAGGATGAACAAATATCGCGACGGCGCGAAGGGCAGGTATCCGAACGGCGCCATCAGCAGCGTGCCGCCGGGTGGGTACAGGTAGTGCGGGTCGACGTAGTCGAAGTGCTCGTTGTAGATGTCCCAGCCGCGCCGGAAGTTCAGCACGGCCCGGTAGACCGGCTTGAAATCGTCGGTGATGTTGCCGTTGGTGGTGACCACGATGCTGCGGTGCAGCACCGACATAATGGCCACCGGCCACAACACGGACCGCAGTACCGTCGCCACGCTCGGTGCGCCGGTGCGGGGACGAAATGCGGCCAGTATCCAGTCGCGCAAGCCGGTTCGGACCGGGTCAGCTTCCGTCACCAGCGCACCGTACACCGGATGCTCAGCCCGACGACGATGCGGCCGCGCCGCGGTCCGGGGAAAGCCGGGCAATCAGGCGGAAGCCAAGTCTCAGGCGGGACAGTAGGTGTCGGTCGCCGGCAGCTTGCCGCTATTGGCGTAGCCGATCAGCGGCGGGACCGCGCAGGGCGAATAGATGCTGGCGCCATGGCCGATGCCCTGCCACATCACCCGCTTGCTGGCCGCGTTGGCGTTGATGATGGTGGCCGCCGTCGCGGCGATCCCCTCGGTGCCCACGATCGGGTCGCTCTGCACGCCCGCAAGCAGGACGTCGATTTTGAGGTCTTTGGGCGGCGCCGGCGGTGAACCGGTGGGCCAGTGCACGCATTTGACCAAGTTGAGGGCGGCGACCGTGCCGAATTGGGGATAGAGCTTGCCCCACGCGACCACGAGTTCGCGCACCCGGTCCGGCGTTGGGCGGTTGACCGCGTCGCTGCAGGAGTTGACGAACTGGCCGTCCGAGTCGGCGGTGGCGTCGGCGTGCTTGATCAAGTTGTTCAGCGGGTTGGCGTCGCCCGACCGGGCGGCCGCCAGCGCGTTGGCCAGGTTCGTGGTGGCGCCGACGCGGCCCCCGGAGGGGAAGCCGAGGGCGACCGTGATGGCGTTGGCCACCGCGGCCACCGGTAGGCCGCCGGGCCCCTTGCCGGCGCGGGCGTCGGCCAGCAGCGCGCTGACGGCCCCCTTCGGATCGGGACCCAGCGCGCAGTTCACCGCGACGCACTGGGCGGCGAACGCGTCGAGCGCGGTCTGCTGGCCCTTGACCCGCTGCTCGGCGGCCGCTTCGGCGTTGACGCCCAAGGCAACCGGGGAGTCGAGGATCAGGCGGGCGACCCGGTCAGGCCGCGACGCGGCGTAAGTCAGCGCCACCTGGGCGCCGTTGCCGATCCCGAGCAGTGCGACCGCGGGCACGTCCCAGAGGTTGCGCAGTCGCTCGATGTCTGAGGCGGCGTGCGAATTGTCGTAGGCGGAGGCGCCCGGGGAGAGGGCGTCGGTGCAGTTTGTGGTCGCGTTGTTCGAGACGTCGGACAGGTTGGCAACCGGGTCGTCGCCGGTGCGGAACTGCGCCTGGTCGCGCATCGTCTGACGGTCGGTTTGATCCCGGCAGTCGATCGGGCTCGACATGCCGATGCCGCGGCGGTCGACGGCGACGACGGGTGGGTTTGGAGCACGTCGGAACCCGCCAGGGACAGCCAGACCGGCAACTGCGTCGACGACGGCAGGTCGGAGCCGGTGGTGAAGACGAGCGGGCCCGCATCGTGCGGGGTCTGGCTCGAGCGCGCGCGGACCACGCCGATGCTCAGGGTCCCGGACCCGCCGTTGACCGGGTCCAGGTCGGCGTCGTAGTTGGCGCAATCCAGCTGGACGCCGGGCGCGGCAGGGACGGCGGCGTCGGTGAAGACCCGCGACGTGCAGTCGTGCCAGGACAGGTCGTTCGGGGGTGCGGCGATCGGCGGCGGACCGCTGGGCGGAGGCTTCGTTGTCGGCACGCCCTGGGGGCGGGCGCCGGAATTGGTGGCGAAGCGCGGGTCTGCGGCCAGGCCCGGGACGAGCGGCCAGCGCCGTGATCACCGGCGGCCACCACTCCCCGGACGGTGGCGGAGGTGATCTGCCGACTGATGCCGACCACGGTAACCATCCGTCCCGGCTTCACCGGCTCGGCCGTCCTTCACGTAGCGGGTGTAGAGGTAGCCGGCATCGTCGGTCAGGATGTGGGCACAGCGATGGGTCAGCACCTGGACCGGGCCCGTCGCGATCCGTCGGGCCAGCCCCCCGGCCAGATACGGCGCGACGTCAGGCAGCTCGTCGAGCATGTCATGCTGGATGAACGCGCCGAGCAGCATCGGCCCGCCTTCGGTCGGAGGCGGCGCATTCCCGAGCCCGGGGAATCCAGCAAGACGAACTCGTTGACCCTGTCGGGATCGCCGCCCGAGCAGTCGAGGACGTCGCACAGACCGGTGAGCAGACGGCTCGGCTCGGCCGCCGCCGTGCAGGTGAGCACCAGCGGCGGCACCTCCGTCCGGGTGACACCGCCATGTCGCGGTCCAGGCGACCCGACTTGGTGACGATCGCCAGTTGCGGACCTCGCTTTGCCCGCGGCCTGCGCCGCTGCCCGTGGGCGACCCCCAGTTGCGCGCCCGAATAACCCTCGATCCGCACGGTGCCCGCGCCGACCACGATGACGTCCGCGAGTTCCCGCAGCAGGTGAAAACTCAGTCAAACTGCGGGTCCCGCCAGGGTGCCCGTCTTGCCGTCCGCGGTGGCGCCGCCGTCCACACTGGCAATGAAATTCGCCCGCACCCACGTCCCGTACCCGTCTGGGTAGTCGTAGAGCGGGGGGAGTTCGCCGTCGTCGAGTTCGTGGTTTACCCGAGCAACCTCAGCGACGCCTCCGAGGGCCCGGTGGCCCCGGTGTCAGAGAG
>CAVPFT010000023.1:0-15154 GCA_963703795.1 uncultured Actinomycetota bacterium
GCTATCGAACCGGTTCGGCATAGCGGGGCGCTTGTCGTGGTAAGGATGGCTGCATGGCCCCCCTTCGACGCCACCGCGGCGACCCTATGCTCGAAACTCACCTCCAACATCAGCCACCAACAGTGGCACGACTGGATCTCACCCACCATCGGCTACATCACCCTCTGCCCCAGTCTGCCCGTCCCGCAGAACTGAGTCGCATTGAGGTGCTTCAAGATTCGTCGATAGTGGAGATAGGATACGGCGCGCCAGCCTAGCGGCGCCGACGCAATTGGAGGCGCGTATGACCGACATGCAGAGCCCCCCTGTCACCGCCGAAGGGCGGCTGAACGAGGTCAAGACCCTCTTCAATCAAGGTGAATTCTTTCGCGCCTACGATCTGGCGGCGGAGACGCTGGAGCTGTTTCCCGGCAATGTCGCGCTCGCCCACCGGGCGGTGCTTAGCCTCGCCAATGCCGGCGCGACCGCGCTCGCGCTCAGCAAATATTACGAACTCGGCCTCGATAAACAACCGGATACCGACGCCCGCAGCCTGCTAGGCCGGCTGAAGAAGGACGAGGCTTTCGCCGTGACGGGCGAAGCGCGGGCCGCCATCTTCCGCGAGGGCCGCGCACTCTATGAGAGTGCCTTCCGCGCCGCCACCGCCGCCGACGACCCGGAGGCCTACTATCCGGCCATCAATGCCGCGACCCTCGCCCTACTTGCCGGCGACGCCGCGGCGGCGGGCCGGCTCGCCGGCAACGTTCTCGATCTACTCGCGCCGCGAATTGCAAGCATGGACGAAGGTGATGCGGCCGACCGCTATTGGGTGCTGGCGACGGCGCTCGAGGCCCATCTTGTCCGGGGCGATCTTGACGCGGCGCGTGGGCTGGTCGAGCAGGTCGTCGCGGCATGCGGCCGCGACTACGCCGCGCTGGCCACCACCGGCCGGCAGCTCGAGCGCATCGTCCAAGCGAAGAAACTCGATCCCGGCGTGCTCGCCGCTTTCGAGCCGCCGAGCGTCGTTCATTTCCTCGGCCCTCTGATCGCGACGCCGCGGGCGGCGACCGTGGCCGCCGATGTCGCCACTCTGCTGGAGGGGATCCGCATCGGCGCGGCGTATGGCTCGCTCGCCTCTGGCGCGGACATCTTGTTCGCTGAGGCGCTGCTCGAGCGGGGCGTCGCCCTAAATGTCGTCCTTCCCTTCGCCACAGGCGATTTCATCGAACAGTCAGTACGCCCAGCGGGAGAGGACTGGGTCAAGCGCTTCGAAGCCTGTCGCGCCGCGGCCAAGACGGTGCGCTTCGCGACCGAGGACGCCTATCTGGGCGACGATCAGCTCTTCACCTATTGCAGCACCCTGGCGATGGGCCTTGCCAGCCTCTGTGCCCGCCATCTGCATGCGCCGCTGATGCAATTGGCGGTGTGGGACGGGGTCGTCGATGACGGCGCGGGCGCCGCCACCGCCGCCGACATGAGCGTTTGGCGCAAGGCTGGCCATCCCGTCAGAATCGTGCCGGTCGGCCCGGACGCAAACATCGAGAAGCTTCCGCCCTGGCACCGTCCGGGGATCGCCCGCGGCCGGCGCGACACCCGAGCGATGCTCTTCGGCGACGTGCACGGCTTCAGCAAGCTGACCGACGCCCAGCTGCCGGCTTTCGCCGAGAAGGTCATGGGCACGCTGGGCGAGGTGGTGCGCCGCCACGAGCGGCACATCACCTTCGTAAATACCTGGGGCGACGGCATTTTCGTCGTCTTTCGCAATGCCGACCGCGCCGCCGCCTGTGCGCTCGACATGCAGGACGTGATGAGCGCGATCGACTTCAAGGCGGCTGGACTGCCCGAGACACTCAAGTTGCGCCTCGGCGGCCATCTGGGGCCGGTCTATGAGCTGGACGATCCGATCACCGACCGGCCCAACTATTACGGCGCCCATGTCAGCCGCGCCGCCCGCATCGAGCCGATCACACCGGAAGGCTGTGTCTACGTCACCGAAACCTTTGCCGCTGTGCTGGCGCTGCACAACGCCGGTCAGTTTTCGTGCGACTATGTCGGCAACACCGAGATGGCCAAACATTACGGGCGGCTCCGGATGTTCCTGCTGCGCCGCGTCCGCGAGGGCAAAGGCCCAGCGGTGCTTGGGGATATCGAGCGCGAGGCGGGGTAGGGCAATTGATTAAGCGATTGCGATGCGCGCACTCACTTAGCCGTCGATCCGCCAAGAGCCGCACCGAGCAACTCAGCGAGAACCGCCGGCTCATCCATCGGTACCGAAGAAATCAGCCCCGACTTGACCAGTGCCGCGGCGCGCTCGTCAGCGGAAGCGCCGGCCAGCGCGGCGGCGAACACATCGGCGGTGCCCCCAGAACCGGAGATGACCACGACCGGGCGGCCCGCTTCGACACTGTGCTGGACATCCGAGTACCCGATCTGCCCGCCGTTGACGAGCACTGTGATCGACCCCGCGGTCCCGGCGAGGACGGTCGCCGTCTGAGCGATCCACGGCGCCTCGGCGCCCCACTGTTCACCAGGCACGACTACGAAGTCCGTGTGATTGGGTTCCAGCACGTGTCGACCTGCACGAAGGCCTGCTCGCGGCGCAGCCCCGCCGCCCCAGCGGCCACCACGCCCACGAGCGGAAATGTCGCTTGCCTGGCCGCGTGGGCTTCGCCGAACAGGCGCATGACACCGAAGCGGGTCCCGCCGTCGACACCGACGGCCCCATACTTCTGGATTACCGGCGCAATGCCGACCGCGAATACCGGACGCAGGCCGTCCATCCGGGCCTCCTCCAGTCCAGCGGCTCCGCCGACGACCACCAGTGTCGGTCGCGGCGGGTACAGCTCGAGCGCGTCAAGCGCGGCGCGCAATTCGTTTTCCTCGGTGACGTGCACCGCGGGCGCGGAACCCGCATCGGCCAATTCAATCCGGAACCGCGATATCACCGGCTTGCCCCGAGGAAGCCGGCGAAGTGTTCCACGGCCACATCGCGTGCCGCGGCCTGCCCGACCCGCCTAAGTTCGCCGACGTGTTGCACCGAGTCCAGTCTTTGCACCTGTTCGGGGATCACGTCGTGAAGGCCTAGGTCATCGAGACCGCGCCGCGACAGTTCCGCGGTGTAACGGACATAGCTGAAAAACCGCTTCTCTAACAGCCCGCGGCCGCCCATCAGGTCACCCACCTCCAAATCGATGGGCGCACCGTGTCGACAGCGGCCGAACACCCGACACAGCAGGTCTTGCTCGTACAGCGCGGCATCCATTAGCGCCGCCGGCACTGAATTTGCGTTGTACAGCAAATTCATGGCTCCCGGATGCAAATGGTCATCAGCCTTGGGACACGTCCCCGTGCCCACCGAAACGAGCAGCAGATCGGATTCCGTTGCCGGCCAACACAACCGGTATGCATCCAGCGTCGCCATCAGGAACAGTTGGAAGGCGGGATTGTTATACGTCGTCATCGCCCCATCGACAAACACGAAGTCACGCTCTCCCAAAGTGACGACCTCCGGAGGAAAATAGGTCGGCGCAGCGGTACTGGCTCGCACCAGCTGCCACAGCGGGATGGCCAGATTGTTGTCCGCCCGGCTCGGGTCGTTGAACAGCGCGTTAGGGTTGTTGGTCAGCGGCCAGGGCGAATCCGTGGTCGCATTCCGCACGACGATCAGCAGCAGAGTCTTCAGCTCCTCGCTGCCCAGCGTGGTGTCCCTGCCGAGGATGCCCTGCAACATATCCCGAAGCCGCAGGCTGTCGTACCGGTAGTGATAGCGACGCCGCAGCGAGGCATGGTCGAACATGTCCTCGCACCTTGTCACGTAGAGGTCCAGCAGCTCCCCGACACGCAGCCCCTTGGCCAGCACCGCAGCGATCACCGCCCCCGTACTGGTCCCGCCGATGTAGTCGAAGTAGTCGGCCAGCACGAACTCGTCTCCCGCGCCAAGCTGATTTGCCAGCATGGATTCCAGGCGCTGCAGTATCTCCAAGGTGATTACGCCCCGAATGCCGCCGCCGTCCAAGGCGAGCAGCTTCTTCGGTCCGGGCGAGCTCATGCGGTCCCTATAGGACATATGACCTTCCGTCGTCTCTGCGACCGACCCCGCTGAACGTATTGTGCGCGCGTTTTTCCAATCGGTCGTCAGCGTTCGCGCTGACTCGGTGCGGGCGGGTCGGTGCTAGCTGTGTCGTCCTGGTGCGCTGCCGGCGGTACGTCCGAGCCGTCGTAGACCGGCACCGGTCCGCGGTAGCGCCGCTGAAATTCGTCGTGGGGCGCGGGCCATTGTTCGCCTCTGTTGCCCTGGATCACCCAGTCGCCGTCGGCTACCGTTACGGGGCCCCCCAGGGTGTGGATGGTCTCGCCGGGCCGCGCGGACCGCGCCAGGACCTTTCCCCTGCGTTCCCAATGTTTTCCATGATCACGCCGGTAGGACACGTGGAAGATATCGTTGCGCACCGGCCAGCTGCGGCCGTCGTCGCACACTTCCCAGTGGCCGGCCGAGGCTCGCGCTGTTTCCCCGGCCTCGGTGGTCCAATTCCAGCGCGTGCGGCGACGTTTCGCGGTCACGGTGCCGGCGCGCTCGTATGTCTCCCACATCGGTCGTGAGCGGTAACCGAGCATCATCAGCTCGATCAGCGTGCCCGCCAAGCTCGTCAGTGCTGCGGCTTTCAATTCCGGATCAACGACGGTTGCTTCCCAGTCGGCCACCAACTTCTCGTGCTTCTTCTTCGCTTCGTTCCGCTTGTCGCCCAGGGTCCATCCGTAGCGACGGAGGTAACCGCTCCAGTCCTGCCATTCCGCTTTCGCCATCGCGTAGGCGGTATCTTCACTGAATCCGAGCCGCTTTAGTTTGGCCAGCGCGACCTGCCCGTCCGCCAAACTCTTCAACGCTATGCCCTTCAACGTGGGATCGGCCAGCGTGGCGTCCCAGCTGTCCACCAATCGTTCGTGCCGCTTATTCTTGGTGTCCCGCTCGGGGCCCCAGGTCCATCGGCGGTCACGCAGGTATCGACTCCAGCGTTCCCAATCCGCTTGTGCCATAGCGTAAATGGTGTCTTCGCCGAATCCCAGCCTTTCGAGCTTCTTGACTGCGGCCTCGACTGGGTCGTCGGGCGCAGTGGTTTCGCCGTCGCCGAGCAAATCCAGCTCCGCGAGGCTCTCCGGCGAAACGTGATCTGGGGGCCGGTCTCCGGTCCTCCAGGTATGTCCAGCGATCTGTTCCACCATCCAGAGGGCATTAACCAGCTGGCGGCGATTGGAGCCCTTGTAGAAGTCGCTGAGCCTTGCCCACGGCAGCGACGCGGGCTCGGTTCGGTCGGCTCGCGATGACGCGTATCGCTCATGGATCAACATGGCGGCGCGCTCAAAGTTGTCGTGGGCGTGGCCATCTGGCAGTTCCATGCCGAGTCGGTACGTGCGCAGCTCGCCGGCTACCGGTAAGCGTTCGGTGTTCAGCCGGGCAGCCGGATCCCACATGAAGATGGGCATCGTGGAATAGCGTGCGGCCAGCCGCGTACCCAGGATCGGGTTGGCGGCGGCCGCCGAGTCGACCACGATCACCGCCGTGGTGGCGTTGTCGCCCTCGGCTTGTTCGACGAGCTCGCTGACCTCCGCGGCGGAGGGAACGGCGGCGACCGCGTCGACGGGCGGCGGGTCGCTGCCCAATCCCTTCCGCTGCTGACGCGCCACGTGATCACGGGCATACTCATCGGCATCGGGTGCAACCAGTGTCAGTTCGGGTAGCTCGGGTTGCCCCTCCGCCGCGTGGAAGCGACGTTCGACATGCCGAAGGGCCATTTCGGCGCACAGGGCGAGGGTCAACTGTGAGGTGCCGCAGACGATCAGCCGCCGAACCGCCTTGTTGTCCAGAACCTGGTCGATCAACCGGCGCGCGGTCACCTCGTACTTAGAAGCCGTGTCGGCGGCCCAGAGGTGATCGGAGCCGGGGGCGTGCTGTCCGAACTGTTGGGCTCGCCACGCCTCAGCCAGCCATGGGTCATCGATCCGCACGATCAGGGGGACGCGCCGCCTGGTGAACATGGGCGCTAGTTTCTGGCTGATGACCGACAGCCGCAACAGGTTCGTCGACGGATCGGCGGAGAGCAGATACAGACGGTTCAGTCGACGCCAGAACCTATGCGACACGATACTTTCCGGTCTATCGAAGTCCACTTGCACGATGCGCGCACCCTGTCTGCGGGCCTCAGCTACCCAACGCTGATCGGGGCTGTCGGTCATGAGCACCAGCGTGCTTTTGGGCCGAAGCGTGCGCGCGATAGGGCTGATCATCGACGCCGAGTCTTCGTCAAGATCCACCACGACCGTCACCGATCTCGCCAAGGCGGCACGCAGCCGGTCGGATTGCGCGCGGAATGCCGCGGCGACGACTCCCACCAGGCTGATGAAGATCGCGGCGACAATCGTCAACCGCGCGACCTCAAGCGCGGTCGGCGTCGGCCCCAGACAGGGTCCCCCTTTTGCCAGGTCCTGTTCGCCGACGCTCCCCTTCAAAAGGGCTACCGTCCACAGCAGCGGGGTGACGAAGACCGGATTGTGCTCGTCGGTGCATCTCCAGTACGAGCTGACGCCCAGGACGAGGCTGATCGCGGTGAGGCCGGTGACGATCATGACCGGCACCGCTGCCGACGAACGATTGCGCCGCAACCGGTAAGTGCTGATGCACAGCAGCGCTATGACCGCGGCGACGAGCACGACGGGCACCCAGTCGGCGCCGTGGCCCAGCCACTGCAGCCATGGCGGCCACTTCCGTTCCCATTGAGAGGCCTGCAGCGCCAGACAGGCGACGAGGCCGACCGTCACCACCAGCAGCAGTACCTGGGTGATTCGCAAGAACGGGTGGCTCATCGCAGCCAGGCGCGGGCGCACACCGCCGACCGAAAGGCCGCTGCCCCACCGGCGTTTGGTCAGTCGGTGTTTGCGGTCTCGATCCGAGCGCGGAGTCATTCAGACGGAGTATCCGGTGCATCGGCCCGCGCCGCGCGCATCGACCGTCGGCTCATCGGCACAGAATATCGGCGACAGTTGGCCCCGGAGGTGCTTTGCGGTGTTGTGGTGCGGATTACGTATCGTTCTCGGCGTCCACGTTTCGGGCCGCGGTGTTCTCAGAGGTATCCCGATTCGCGGCCCTTCGCTGCCCTCGTTCGATGGACTTCAGGAGGTTGTCGATATCGGTGGCAAGGTCTTCCCCAACGACCACGACTGCGTGCAGCATGGCCAACGGTTTGATCGATTCGGGTAATTCCGTAGCGGCCGGGGCGGACGCGCCGTCCAGGAGTACCGGTATGACGAGGGCTTCTTGGCGTTGTAATGCAGCTTCAAGCTCGCGACGGACCCAGTCGTTCGGATCGTCGATGCGCCGACTCCCGCCGGCGGGCTCGAGCCAATGTGGCCCAATCAACCCCAGTATCACGCTGCACCCCCTGATGGCGCTGGCAATGCGGTCGGGGAAGGATTCGCCGTAGTCGATCGACGACGCGTCCATGAATACGCGCGATTCTCCATAGCGCCGCACGAGCTCTTTTCGGATGTCGCGTGCCTGCCACGTGTTTTGACTGCGTCGGTAGCTGATGAAGAAGGCGGGAGGTTTCTGAGGCGGTAGCAGATCGCCCAGAAGCCGTTGCAGATCTGCGCGCTGCCGTCGCTCCACATAGGCATCCACGCCGATCATGCCCGCGGTGGTGACGAGCAGCCCAACGATTGGGTACACAACGGTCACGATCCAGCCCGCGTTGAAGGCCAGTTGCGCAATGGCGATGAACACCGCCAACAGGACGGCCGAACTGGCCAGTGTGAACAGGCCCGATTTTCGAGCGCCGATGGCGACGGGGATCCCGATGAGCGCGAGGATGAGCGCGACATCCAGCGGTGCACCTACCGACTTGAGGGGCAGGCCGGCGAGCACAGTCCACAGTGCGTTGGCGTTGATCTCGACTGCGGGCATCGGGACGGACGAAATCGACGTCACAAACACATCGTTGACGGGATCGGTGAAACCGATGAGCACCGCCTTGCCGGTGAACGAACTCGCCGGAACCTTGTCGGCCAGCACATCGGCGAACGAGTAGCGCGGGAATGTGCCTGGGGGACCGCGGAAGTCGATCCAGGCGTGGTTGTCTGGGAAGTCGGCCGCATTCACCGGCCGGTTGCGAACCATCTCGGCGGCGCGGACCGCGAGTGTTTTCAGCCCCACCGGCGCATAGAGTATCCGGCGCAGCAAACCGTCGGGGTCCTTATCGATCGCGGCGCTGCCGAGCACCGCTCCGGGTGCATCGACAACACCAGCGGGCACCGGGATCGGTCCCTGAGGCCCGTCGTGTGTGGCCAGCAGGACGGGTCCGTCCCGGGCGATGGCAGCCAGCAGGGCATTATCTTCTTCCGCATCGGATCGTCCGATGAATTGCGTGTCGATGCCGATCACGCGCGGTGACGCGGCATGCACGCGGTCGAGAACCTTGGCGAAATCGGATCGGGGCAACGGTGGCCTGATTCCCAGCGTCTGCAGGGTCGTCTGATCGATCGCAACGATCACGATCTGACTTCCTGGCGGTTGGTCACCCCGCCACGAGAACCGTGTGTCGACGCTTTGCCGCTCAAGGTTATTCAAAACGCCCGACGCGTACAGGGCCAGCACGAACAGCACGACCGACCCACCTACCGCACCGCCGAGCGCCTCCCGGCGACCGAGCCTGGGCCTCGCCAGCTTCACGTCATCCCGGAGCTGCCACCGTCAGGCTGGCCGAGTCGCCCTTAAATCCGTCGGGGGCGTTGGCGATGGGAGCGGCCAACGTGGAAGTGGTCGGGCCATGAGATCGCAGGAAGGCGAGCGCCGGGGCCGGCATTGGGACACCGATCGTCCGGGTCGCGCCCGCGTTCGCCACAAGGTCCGACCGGCCGCATTCCCCTGGCATCCCCAAATTTACTAATGCGGGGTCGTTGGTTCTCAGGCAGAGGAGGAGGGCGCCGCTGCACTGCACGTTCAGATCGCATGTCACGGTCACCGGTACGTAGCCATCCGAACCGGCGGTGACGGTTCCGCTGGAGACAATCGTGACTGCAGGCTTGCGGGGATCGGCTGGGGCGCCGTAGCCGCCCGCGTTCTGGCAAAACGTTCCACACCCGAGCCGGTCGCCGTCGGCGATAGCTTTCGGGGCGCCCCACGGTGCCAGGGATCCCAGGATGATTAGTCCGACCGCCGATATCAAGATCGCCGGCAACGAAGAGCGAGGAATCATCGGACGCTCCCTTCAAGTGGGGCTAGTTCGAGCTGAATAGTAACTACGCGGCGTTGATAATGGAATATCGCAATTCTCAGCACACGCAGTCCCCGAGGCTGTGGAACGACTTATCATTAACCGGGCGGCCCAATCCATCACACGATGGACCGCGTTACCTCTCACTGCGGCCCGCCAAAACGGCCGCTGACTGCGCAAACTTCGTTCGGACTAACAGGATTTGAACCTGCGCCGCCTTGGCTCCTAATCGGACATCCGCTGGAATTCTTGGTCTCGCAATGACTCTCGACGCCGCCTGATCAGCCGAATCCGCCTCGAGCCGTCCCCGCCGACTCCTCAACTCGCACCTAGCTGCGAAAACGTCGTGACATTTCGCGGCAACGTGTTCTGTCGACGACCGCGATCAGCCCATGCACGCCAAGGGATTCGGCGACAAAAACCATTCGCTCCACTGCCTTCGGCTCATGTTTGGCAGTCAGTTTGGCCCACAAGTCCTCTCGGCTGGCGACGGCGGGCCATAATCGCACAGTGTCCCCGCTGGCGGATGCTAGGTGCTGGCCGCCAGGACTGAACGCCACACTTTCCACGTCGTCGGAATTGGCGGAACGGGGGCGCCGAATGGATGGGTTTCCCGCCGTCGACGATCTATGGTTGCTTTTACCATGTGTCTTCATGCTCGGAAACTGGTCACCATGCTAACTGTCGAGGGCCGCACAATGCGGTTGTGTGCTGCGACTTCGCGGGAGCCGACCCAGGCGAACGCTCAGACCCGGAGGAAGGGGCGCACGGCCGTGCCAGATGTACCTTGGTCTGCTGGACGCAGACCTGTGAGGCGGCTCCTTTCACTACTCGAGTGCGTCGCAGCAATCACGCTTCTGGGTGGATGCGGCGGCGCCGGTCCGGCCGCAACAGGCCCGACCGCAACGCCGGCCAATAGTGCCCCGCCCAGTTCTTGGGCATCCGTATCCACGACGCCCGCCGCCCTGCCCGCCAACCTGGCCTCTTTCGCCGGGTCCTGGCACACCCACGACCACCGGCTCGCCATCGACAGCGCCGGCCACGGTCATTACTCGTACACGGACTTCACCCGCTGTCCGAATTGTTCCATGGCCGACGCACCGATAAGCACCGTGGACTTCACGTTGACATCGGTCTCCGACGGCGTGGCCAGCGGAAGCATCACCGCCGCCTCCCATACAGAGATCGTAGGCACGCCGGTGTTAGCCAGGCTCGCCCCCGGCGTGCCCAAAGGCCAGTTCCTTCAGCTGAACCCCCATGGCGGCGGGTACGGAAATTACTGCAACGACACCCCTGATGGGGCCGATTGCGGCGCCTGACGTGAAGGTAGTCGCCGGGCGCCCGCATTCCGCCTGATCTCCGGGCCGCGGGCTCTTTCGATCCACTCACGAGATTGCGGTAACCGGCGTCGTTCTTCGTGCCCCAATGATGGTCCAGCCGATCCGCACGGTGCGCCCACCCGCTGTGACGCCGATCGTCAGCTTTCCGGAGAGGCGGGCGTTGGTGCCGGTGGAACCGCTGGACTAGACGTCGCGACCGTCCCGCGCGACGTGGTCAGCGGGGATTGTCGGCGGGCACCGGCAGCCCCGGGCAGGATTGCGTGTAGGCGATGTCGGATGCGACCCAGTCGTGCCACTGCTGGTGGCTCATGTTGGCGGTCAGCTTGTCGCACAACATCTCCGGCCAAGCCGCCGGCCCGGCCCACACCCGCAGGGTGTTGTCATGGCTGGCGGAGACCAGCTGGTGCCCGTCGGGGCTAAACGCCACACTCGTCACTCCGCCGGTGTGCCCGGTCAGCGGGGCGCCGAGGGGTTGGCCGGTGTCGGCGTTCCACACCCGGACCGTGTTGTCGTCACCGCCGGAGGCGAGCTGGTGCCCGTCGGGACTGAACGCCACACTGGTGACTTTGTCGGTGTGCCCGGTCAGCGGGGCGCCGAGGGGTTGGCCGGTGTCGGCGTTCCACACCCGGATCGTCTTGTCGTCACCGCCGGAGGCGAGCTGGTGCCCGTCGGGACTGAACGCCACACTGTTCACCCCGGCGGTGTGCCCCGTCAGCGGGGCGCCGATCTGTTGGCCGCTGTCGACGTTCCACAACCGGATCGTCTTGTCGTAACTGGCGGAGGCCAGCCGGTGCCCATCGGGACTGAACGCCACACTGGTCACTTCGCCAGTGTCCCGGGTGTTCCCGGTCAGCGGCGGCCCAATTTGTTGGCCGGTGTCGGGATTCCACACCCGGATTGTGCCGTCAGCGCCGCCGGAGACCAGCCGGTGCCCGTCGGGGCTAAACGCCACACTGCTCACTGCGCCGTTGCCTCCGGTCAGCGGTGACCCGATTTGTTGGCCGGTGTCGGCGTTCCACACCCGGATCGTGTCCCATCCGGCGGAGGCCAACCGGTGGCCATCAGGGCCGAACGCCACACCGTAGACAGGGTTGCTAATCGGCACACCCTCGACTGTTTTGGAATCCGTCGATCGTGACCCGAGTTGCTGGCCGGTGTCGGCGTTCCACACCCGGACCGTGCCGTCGAAACTGCCGGAGACCAGCCGGTGCCCGTCGCGGCTGAACGCCACACTGGTGACTGCGTCGGTGTGTCCGGTCAGGGGGGTGCCGAGGGATTGGCCGGCGTCGGCGTTCCACACCCGAACCGTGTCGTCGTCGCTGCCGGAGACCAGCCGGTGCCCGTCGGCAGTGAACGCCACACTGTTCACTCCGTCGGTGTGCCCAATGAGGGGGGCACCGGTGGGTTGGCCGGTGTCTAATTCCAGAACCGGATCGTCTTGTCGTGGCTGGCGGAGGCCAACTGGTGCCCGTCGGGGCTGAACGCCACACTGTTCACCCCGGCGGTGTGCCCGGTCAGCGGGGCGCCGATCTGTTGGCCGGTGTCGGCGTTCCACACCCGGATCGTGTTGTCGTTGCCGCCGGAGGTCACCCGGTGCCCATCCGGGCTGAAAGCCACGCTGTTCACCGGTCCGGTGTGTCCGGCCAGCGGGGGCCCGATTTGTCTCGCCGGTGTCGGCGTTCCACACCCGCACGGTGCTGTCCCACCCGGCGGAGGCCAGCCGGTGGCCATCTGGGCTGAACGCCACACTGTCGACCGGGTCGGTTTGGACGGGCAGGGGTGGTCCGAGTTGTTGGCCGCTGTCGGGGTTCCAGAACCGGATCGTGTGATCGCCGCTGGCGGAAACCAGCCGGTGCCCGTCGGGGCTAAACGCCACACTCCACACCGTGGCGGTGTGTCCGGTCAGCGGCGCGCCGATCGGCTGGCCGGTGTCGGCGTTCCATAACCGGATCGTGTTGTCGTCGCTGCCGGAGGCCAGCCGGTGTCCGTCGGGGCTGAACGCCACGCTCTCCGGACTGAACGGCGCACCCCCCGCCGGAAAGGTGGGTGCGGTCAACGGTGCGCCGATCGGCTGGCCGGTGTCGGCGTTCCATAACCGCACCGTTTTGTCGCTGCTGACCGAAGCCAGCCGGTGCCCGTCGGGACTGAACACCGCTTCGTGCACCTTGTCGGTGTGCCCGGTGACGATTTTGACGGTTCTGAATCGGTTGACCAGGGCGTCGAACGTGGAAGCGGCGCCGGACGCGGGTGCGATCGCCCCGACCGCGAGCGCTTCCTGGAAGGCTTTGACATCGCCTCCGGCATTGGTCCCGGCCAAGGTGGCCTGGGCGTCGGTTGCCAAGCGCAGCGCCACGGCCTGGCGATAGCGTGCTTGGGCCTGGTGTTTGGCCGTCGTGGCCTGGTTGAATCCGATCACTGCGACCACGGCGCCGACCACGGCGATGACCGCGACGACGGCCGTGGCGGCCAGCACACGGCGCAGGATTTTGGAGCGCCGCCGCAGTACGACCGCGTGTGCTTCGGCGGTCTGCTGGCGTTCTTCGGCAGTGCGGGCCGTTTCCTGGGCGTGGCGCAGTTCGGCTTCCCGGTGCTCTTGCTCGGCGCGCAGGCGCTCGTTCTCCGTGAGCCGGGCGGCAGCGAGGTAGTCATGAGTGTGGTCCAGGCGGGCGAAGAACTCCGATCGGGCCGCCAGCGTTTGGGCCTCGGCCAGCCGGGTACCGGTCATCAGCCAGTCCGGGCTGCGACCGCTGTTCTGCCATGCCGCGGCGGTGCGTTCAGTTCGTCGGCCTTTTTTAGGTTGCCGCGTTGCTCCGCCAGCCAACCCGCAAGGTCGTCCCATTGGCGCAGCAGGCTTTCCAACGCGACCTCGACCACCACCTGGCCGCCGCGCTTCATCCCGTACCAGTAGCCGTTTTTCGACCAACGCGTCGATCAATGGCCGGCTTGCGATCGGGAGGTCGGCCTCGCGCGCCACCCGGCGCATCGGTTGATCGTTGTCGGGGTTCACGGTCGCCAGCCACGGGATGAAGCGCGGAGCAGCTGCTGCTGATTATGGCGGGTGAGGGGATCGTCGTCGAGGATGCCGTCGATCACCGTCTGCACCACGCGCCGCAGTCCCCCGATCTCCTCGTACTGCGCGCGTGTCAATTTCTTTGACGCACCGTACTTTTCGTACAAACGAGACAAAGTCAGGGCCAGGAGAGGCAGGGTGTCGCCACCCTCTTTGCAGTCCGCCAGTAGCTGATCGACCAGGTCTGGCGCGAATTCCAATGGCCGGCCATCGGCGGTCACCCGCTCGGCGGGACCAGTGATGACCTCCTCGAACCGCTCCGTCGGCATCGGCCTGGAGCTCGCCGAATATCTTGCCCTGGGCCAATTCCGGGCGGGCCTGCAATCCTCCGAAACGGTCGCTCCGAATCGTTGCGACCACAATCATGTCGAGCCGCGAGTCCTCCGCAGGTTCGGCGAGCTCCTGCATCAGCGCGAGGAATCGACTGGCCGGCTCGGCTCCGTCCGGTGACAGCAACTCCTCTGCTTGATCAAGTGGCAGCACGATCGTAGGCGGCGCTTCGTTGTCGCCTGCGCCGAGAAACTGCAACCGCGCCGCTTCCTGCAGCTCGATCAACAGCCGGCGGACCTCGGCGGGATCGCCGGCACACGCCGCCTCGATGTCCTTCAGCGGAGGCTCATTAAGGCCCTTCTCCTCCCGTGCCGAATGGATCGCCGTTGCAAGGCCATTCGCGCCGAGCAGCACATCGCGCTCGGGGCGCACGATGCCGAGGACGAGACACTGACGATCGTCGCGTTGCATCCGCGGAATCAGTCCCGCCCTCAAGAACGACGACTTGCCAGAACCTGACGGCCCGAGGATCACGAACCACTGCTTGGTCTTGGCCTGGCGCACGCTACGCAGCGCGTCCATGGCTGCCACGATCTGCGCGTCACGGCCACAGAAGATGCCGGCATCGACGGGCTCGAACGGTCGCCAACCACGGTAGGGAGCCCGTTCCGGATCGTTGATTGGCCACTCAAAAGAATCCGAACCGATACCCGCACGCCGGATTCCTTCACGCAGCCGGTACAACCCGTCGGTCTTGAACAGCACCGGCTCGCCGTCCCCGATGTCGATCGCAGTCTTCGTGCCTTCGCCGAAGAGTTTGCACTGCTGCCACTCCAACATCTCCGCGCCCGTGCCCGGTTGTAAAAGGGCCACGAAGATCCGCTTCCCAAGCTCTGCCGCATAGTTGTACTCCCAACGGCACCATTCGCTGGACTCCCAATTCGTCGAAAGCAGGCACACCACTCCCTCACAGCGCGTGGCGGCGTTGTTCAGCGCCTCCCTCCACCGTTGACCGATATGGATACCCGTGCCCTGATCGAGGTCGAGGAAGATCTCGTTCGCCAACCGCGGGTTCTGCTTGCCCAGCCACTGCTTGAGCGCGACCGCTTCGCGGTTGTTTGCACTGGAGTGGCTGAGGAACAGGCGCGACAACTCCACCACCCCCTCGCGTGCAGGCTTCCAAACCGGCGAGCAGGGCCCGGCTTATCAGCTGAGTCTGCCCTGCCGTGATC
>CAVPFT010000024.1:0-40436 GCA_963703795.1 uncultured Actinomycetota bacterium
TAACCCTCGGCCGCCGGGCAGGCCCCTGTGCGCACCGCGCGCGGTGTCGAGAACGTGGTGACCACACTCGTCGACCCGGTCGCCGCCGGCGAGTTGGTGCTGGTGCACGCCGGCACGGCGATCAGCAAAATCGATGAGGAGGAGGGGGTTTCATGAGCGACGAACCGACCAACTTCCTGTATCCGTTCATCGACGCCGAGGAAGACGACCCCAAATCGCTGCTCGCCGACCTGGCCGCGTCGGCGCAAGCCAAAGCGGCCGAGAGCCTGGCACTGCGGAGCTCCACCCTTCAGGCCTGCGCCGACCTGCTGGAGGCGGCCGCCACCGAGATGGCGCGCCGTTTCGCGGCGGGCGGACGGTTGTTCACCTTCGGAAACGGCGGCAGCTGCACCGATTCCACCACTTTGGCGGGGTTGTTCGCCCGGCCGCCGATCGGTAGGCCGTTACCCGCATGGTCGTTGACCGCCGACCAAGCCATCCTGACCGCACTGGGCAATGATGTCGGGTTCGAGCTGGTGTTCGCCCGCCAGCTGATCGCCCGCGCACAGGCCGGCGACATCGCGATCGCCATGTCGACTTCCGGTAATTCGCCCAACCTGCTCACCGCCCTGGCCGAGGGGCGCCAGCGCGGCCTGTACACCGTCGGCTTCGCCGGCTACGACGGCGGTGCCTTCGCCAACAACCCAAACGTCGACGCCTGCTTCGTCGTTCGTTCGCAAAGCGTGCACCGGATTCAGGAATCCCAAGCCCTGCTGGGCTATCGGTTGTGGTCGACCGTCCACCAACATCTGGGTAGCGATCAAGGTCTGGGGGCCGCATGAGCAAATCAGCGGGTGACTACCTGTCGTCGGGACCGGGGTTCCGCGAGGGCGAGGTCATCGAGCGGATCGAGTTGTTCCGCAGGCGCCGCCCCCGGCTGCTCGACGACCACGTGACCCTCGCCCACGGCGCCGGCGGAAAGGCCTCGGCGGCGCTGGTGGATGCGGTGTTCATGGAGGCGTTCCGCAACCCGGCGTTGGAGTCGCTCGGCGACGGGGCGGTCCTCACGTTGCCCGGCGGCGAGCGCCTGGCGATGTCCACCGATTCGTTTGTGGTGCAGCCCAGGCGTTTTCCCGGTGGCTCCATCGGCGAACTCGCCGTCCACGGCACCTGCAACGACGTCGCGATGGCCGGCGCCGTGCCGGCCTGGATCTCTGCGGCGTTCGTGCTCGAGGAAGGCTTCCCGATCGCCGAATTGAAAGAGATCGTCGCCGACATGGCAGCCGCGGCCGCCAACGCGGGTGTCCAGATCGTCACCGGCGACACCAAGGTGGTGCCCAAGGGTGCCGCCGACGGCCTGTTTGTCACCACCACGGGGGCCGGTGTCATTCCCAGCGGGGCGCGCGCTGTCGCCCGCGTCGGTGCGCGCCGGTGACAAGGTGCTGTTGTCGGGGTCGATGGGCGATCACGGCATGGCCGTGATGCTCGCCCGGGGCGATCTGGCCATCGAGGCCGATATCGCCTCCGACACCGCCTGTCTCAGCCCGTTGGTGGAACTGCTGATGGCGGCCGCCCCCGCGACCCGGTGGCTGCGGGACGCGACCCGGGGCGGGGTCGGCACGGTGTGCAACGAACTCGCCCAGGCCTGCGGTCTTGGGGTCGCTGCTGGAAGAGGAGCGACTACCCGTGCGGCCTCATGGTAAATGGCGCGTGTGAGTTGCTCGGCATCGATCCCCTCTACGTCGCCAACGAGGGCAAGCTCGTCGCCGTCGTCGCGCCCGAGGAGGCCGAGGCCGGGCTGGCCGCGTTGCGATCGCATCCCCTGGGCGCCGAGGCGGCCGAGGTCGGGGAAATCGTCCCCGAACCGGCGGAAACCGTGGTGCTGCGCACCGGGTTCGGCGGAACGCGGATCGTCGACATGCTCGTCGGGGACCCGCTGCCGCGGATCTGCTGAACCGGCTCGATAGAAGAAGGAAGGCAAGCGACATGTGTCTTGGAATTCCGGGTCGGATCGTCGAAATCACCGATCCCGCCAACTATTTGGCGAAGGTCGATGTCAGCGGCGTGCAGCGCGCGATCAGCGTGCGGCTGCTGGAGGACGACATGCCCGAGCCCGACGACTGGGTACTGGTGCATGTGGGGTTCGCGATGGCCAAGATCGACGAGACCGAGGCGTTGCTCACCCTGGCCGCCATCCAGAAACTCGGCGACGCCTACACGACCGAGATCGAAGCCTTCGACTCGTCGGCCATAGTTTGAGGCCAGGGAGGAACAGGAAATGAAATTCGTTGACGAGTTCCGTGATCCGGCCGCGGCCCGCAAGCTGCTGGGCGCCATCGAGCACTTAGCCGACCCGGCCGCAAGCGGCGACGAAACCTTTAAGTTCATGGAGGTGTGCGGCGGGCACACCCACACCATTTACCGGCACGGCATCGAACACCTGCTGCCCGACAATGTCGAACTGGTGCACGGCCCGGGGTGCCCGGTCTGCGTGATCCCGATGGGCCGCATCGACGACGCGATGTGGCTGGCCGGCCAACCCGACGTCGTCTTCACCTGCTTCGGCGACATGATGCGGGTGCCCGGATCCAACGGCAGCCTGCTGGATGCCAAGGCACGGGGTGCCGACGTGCGGTTCGTCTACTCCCCGCTGGACGCGCTGAAGATCGCGATCGACAACCCCGACAAGCACGTGGTGTTCTTCGCCATTGGTTTCGAGACCACCGCCCCGTCGACCGCGGTGACGCTGGTGCGGGCACGCGATTTGGGCCTGCCCAATTTCAGCGTGTTCTGCAACCACGTCACGATCGTGCCGCCGATCAAGGCCATCCTCGAATCGCCGGATCTGCGGCTGTCGGGCTTCATCGGGCCGGGGCACGTGTCGACGGTGGTGGGCAACCGGCCCTACCGGTTCGTCCCGGATGTGTATCGAAAGCCATTGGTGGTGGCCGGATTCGAGCCGCTGGACATCCTGGCGGCGGTCGCGATGCTGCTGCGCCAGATCCGTGAGGGCCGCTGCGAGGTGGAAAACCAGTACAAGCGGGTGGTGCCCGAGCACGGCAACCCGGCCGCGCTGGCGCTGATGGGCAAGGTGTTCGCGTTGCGCCCGCACTTCGAATGGCGTGGGCTGGGTTTCATCTCGCAAAGCGCGCTGCGGCTGCACGACGATTTCGCGGAATTCGACGCCGAGCTGCGCTACGCGATGCCGGGCGTGCGGGTCGCCGACCCGAAGGCCTGCCAGTGCGGTGAGGTGCTCAAGGGGGTGCTCAAGCCCTGGGAATGCAAGGTTTTCGGCACCGCGTGCACCCCGGAGACCCCGATCGGAACGTGCATGGTGTCCCCCGAGGGGGCGTGTGCGGCCTACTACAACTTCGGCCGCATGCACCGCGATGCCGTCAAACTCGTGGGGCGCACTTGACCAATACGGCCAAGCCCGACGCCGGCGGCTCTCAAAACGGCGTCGAGATGTTCGCCCGGTACGCGTATGCGCCCAATGCGCTGGGCTATTGCGGTCCCCCGCTGGGGGCTACCCTGCGTGACGGTTCGGCCGACGGGGTGCGCAGCGCGGCAACGCAAGTTTTCCGGGGCGTGGCCGTACCTGCGGGTGCTGTCCCGGCTGACCGGCATCGCCGACCCGCTGGATTATCGGCTCGTCGAGTCGTATTGGCTGGGCGGCGGCGTCGGCGCCGGCATCGATCCAGGCGAGTTCTTCGACGCGTTGCTGGACATCATCGGCCCGCAGGCGGGCCGGTACTGGTCGCACCTGACGACGGACCTGGCTTGCGAGGCGGCCGGCAATCACTGCTTCCACGTGTTCGGCGTGTATCCCTGGACCCGGTTTTTGGGCCGCGGCATGGACGAACACCCGATGGGCGTGCTCGACAATTGCCGGATCACCTGGGGGACAGTCGTTTCCCGTTCCGGAGATGACGTCGAGGTCATGTGCCGGCAGCTCGTTTGGGACGGCCACGCGCTGACGCTATCGGAACCCGCCGTGCGTCCGCTCGATGTCTGGGCCGACGGGTACAGCGCGGTGCCCGATGTCGTCGTGGGCGACGACGTCGCGGTGCACTGGGGCCGGCTGTGCGGCCGGCTGTCACCGGAACAGATCCGCGCGCTCGCCGACAGCACGGACCGCCAGCTGCGGGTGACCAGTCAACGGCTGGCGCACGTTCAGGCCGCACCCGGCGCAGCTCATGTGAATATCCTCCCGCCTAAACGGTGGCGGGTCTTGTCGGTCTGGGTTGGGGCGGGCCCGAAGGCTCGGTTACGGGCGCGGGGGCGACGGCGTTTGGGCGTCATCGCGGTGTCGACACGCTCCAGCAAGGCAACCCACAGCAAAGTCACAACCCACTACGATCAGCGCGGCAGCGTGGGCGGAGGTCGTCGTGACGGAGCAGACCGGAGGTGGTCGTCGCGTTCGGGGTGGCTGGGTGGTGTACCTGTTGTTCGCGGTGCCGCTTGCGGCGATCTTGATTGCGGAGGGGCGCGACGTTTTGTTCGCCGTTTGGGGCCCCGTCGTACCCGTCGAAGTTGTCAAGTGCCACGCAGTCCTCAAAGGGTATGGAAGACTATTGCACCGGGGTGTGGCGGCCAACCGGCGAGCCCGAAAAGACCGTCACAATCCACGGTGAGGCCCCTCAGGGAACCGCGAACGTCCGCATCCACGGTGACGAGGCGTGGGCGTATGACGAGGGAATGATCTCCAAAAAGTTATTTTATGTAGGTTTTTGGGGCCTGGTTGGCCTCTTCGTGGTGATCGTTCTGGTTGTCGACGCTCGCAAACCGAAATCTTGACCGCAAGCTGCGTCAGTGGCAGAGGGTCGGCCGCTTCACACCGTGCAAGAAATTTGCGCCCGGACCGGTGCCATCCCACACCACGCCTGACCGAGGGCGAGTATCGAACATGCATTCGAGTACGCCACGGCGATCCGGCCGGCAGAAAGTTCGTGCCAGACTGGCCCAATGCCTGGTCCAGCGCCCGGTTCCATCTGCGACGTGCTGCCCGCCGCGGCCGCGCTCCTCGGGGCCCCGGGTGCCGTCGACAAGCTGGGGTTGGCCGACTGGATCGGCGGTGATCGGGTCGATCGCGTCGCGGTCGTGCTCGTGGACGGAATGGGCTGGCACCTGTTGCCGGAGTTGGCCGGCAGCGCCCCGCTGCTCGCCTCCGTGCTGGCCGGTGACGCCGGACGCCTCGCCGAGCTCACCTGTACCTTTCCGTCAACCACGCCGAGCAGCCTGGTGTCGCTGGGTACCGGCGCCGAGCCAGGCGAGCACGGCATCCTGGGTTTCACCCTCAACGTGCCCGGCACCGACCGGGTCCTTATCCACGTCCGGTGGCGCGACGACCCGCCGCCGGCCGAATGGCAACCGCTGCCAACCTGGTTCGGGCGGCTGCGGCAAGCCGGCATCGATGCGCGCGCCGTGCTGCCCGCACACTTCATCGGCAGCGGACTGACCGAGGCCGCGTATCGCGGCGCCCGCTTTCGCCCAACAAACCCGACCGACGACTACGCCCGGGAACTGGCCGACGAGTTGCACGCGGGGCCGGGCCTGGTCTACGGCTATACGGCCGGTCTGGACACCGCGGCCCATCTGTTCGGTATCGGATCGCCCCAATGGCACACGGCGGCGGCCCACGTCGATGCGCTGCTCACCCGCGTGGTCGAAACGCTGCCCCCGACCGCGGCGTTGCTGGTGACCGCCGACCACGGCGGCCTCAACGTCCCGCCGGACGCTCGCGCCGACCTCGACACCGACCCACGGCTGGCCGCGGGAGTGCGGGTGGTCGCCGGCGAGCCGCGGGTGCGCTACCTGCACACCGAGCCGGGGGCCGCGGCTGACGTGCAGGCCGCCTGGAGCGAAGTGCTGGACGGCCGGGCACAGGTGCACAGCCGCGAGCAGGCCGTGGCCACCGGGATGTTCGGAGCCGGTCAGCCCGCGGCACCTGGCGCGCATCGGCGACGTCGTCGTCGTGTGCACCGGCGACACGGCCGTGCTGGCAACCGGCCATGAGCCCCCGGAAACGGCCCGTCTCATAGGTTTTCACGGCGCGGCCACCGCGGCCGAGATGGCGATTCCGTTGATCGCTTTCACACCCGCCCTCGGTGGCTCGTGAGGCGTGACACACATTGGACTCTGACCGTTTTCACAGCTCGCTGCGGGTTCTGCCCGAGTTTCGTGTTGTACATTCGGCCCCACTGTGACATTTCGCGGGCCCGGTAGACCTCGACGATGGCAGTCAGTCGTCGCGGTCGTCGCGGCGCTTGGCCTCTTCGCGACGGTCACCACGGGGTGGGCTCCGCGACCGTCCGCGCCTGCCGGAACCGCGCCGCCGCGGCCGGCCGCTTTGGTCGGTCATCAATCCCAATCCACAAGCCGAGCCGCCCATGGCTTTTCACCGGCATCACCACAGAAGCCACACCGGCATCGAAACCCGGGCAAAGACGCGTGGATGACCCGCGATCGGCCGCCCACGTGGACGCGGTTGACCGCGCAATCGCTCAAGACGCCATTGCCGGCTTCGTTCGTCGCGTCGGTGTTTGCGCCGGGCGGCGCCCGGCCGCTGCACCCGCGGCAATTCGTGCCGACCGCGATATCTTGACCCAGCTCTGCGTCGCCCGTCGCTGATCGGGCAGCGCCAACGCTTCACGCGACTTGCGCACGCTGCCATCCGCGGGGCCTGTAACCCGCGCGTCTATGTCTTGAAGGAATGGTCCATGTTTCAGGAACAGCTGATATGAATTTTGCGACGCTACCGCCGGAAATCAACTCCGGGCGAATGTATGACGGTCCCGGCTCGGGATCGATGACCGAGGCCGCAGCGGCCTGGGAACGATTGGCCACGCGGCTGTACACCGCGGCGGCGGACTATCACGCGGTGACCGCAAAGCTGGCGGGAATGACCGAAGCCGTTGCGCCCTATGTAGATTGGCTCACCGCCACCGCCGCGTACGCCGAGCGCGCGGCCAACCTGGCCGCCGCGGCGGCGAGTGCCCATGAAACGGCGTTAGCGGCGATGGTGCCCCCGCCGGCGATCGACGCCAACCGCGCGCAGCGAAGATCGCTGGCCATCCGAAACTGCCTCGGCCAAACCAGCCCGGCAATCGCGGACATCGAGGCCCACTACGAACGGATGTGGGCCGCCGACGCCGACGCCATGCACGCCTACGCCGGCGCCTCGGCCGATGCCTCGAGCGATTACCCCGTTCACGTCGCCGCCCACTGCCGCGGTGCCGGCCAACCCGGGTACCACCTGGGCCGTGAAATCGGCGCCGGAGCTCGTATCGGCCGGCCACCAGTGATGACGACGATTCCCGAAGCGCTGCGGGGGCTTTCGTTGTCGCCGCAGACGACATTCGATACGCCCCTTCGGCCGGCGACATCGTCGCTGTCGAGACTGAGTTCGCTGAGTGCGCCGTCGGGCGCCGCGATCAGCCACCTGAATTCACTGAACAAGGCGGCGGCGTTGCGGTGGCTGTTGCCAAACCAGGGCGGTGCTCGCGGTCCGACGGTTATCGGGAGATTCGGTCGCGGGACGTCGATCGGGGGGTTGTCGGTGCCACAGGCCTGGGCGAGCGCCGCGACGACGCCGACCCCCGTCTACCGCGGAACCGTCGCGTAGGCCTCAGAGCGGGGTGACGTAGGCCGAACTGATCCCGCCGTCGACCAAGAATGTCGAGGCGGTGATGAACGACGCGTCGTCACTGGCCAAAAAGGCCACCGCAGCGGCGATTTCGTCGGGCTCGGCGAAGCGACCCAACGGCACGTGCACCAGCCGACGAGCGGCCCGTTCGGGGTCTTTGGCGAAAAGCTCTTGCAGCAGTGGGGTGTTGACCGGCCCGGGCACAGCGCGTTGACCCGGATGCCCTGCCGGGCGAATTGCACGCCCAGCTCACGCGACATGGCCAGCACCCCGCCCTTGGAGGCGGTGTAGGAGATCTGTGACGTCGCCGATCCCAGCACCGCGACGAACGAGGCCGTGTTGATGATCGAGCCCTTCTGCGCGGGCACCATGTGCCGCAGCGCGGCCCGGCAACACAGGTACACCGATTTGAGGTTGACGTCTTGGACTCGTTGCCACGCCCCAAGTTCGGTGTTTTCGATCAGGTCATCCTCGGGCGGCGAGATGCCGGCGTTGTTGAACGCGATGTCGACCCGGCCGTAGGTCTCGGCCGCGGCGTCGAACAGCGCATTGACGCCGTCCTCATCGGAAACGTCGGTCGGCACGAACAAACCCGACAACTCCTCGGCCGCCGCGGCACCGGCGTCGCGGTCGATGTCGGCGACGACGATGGTCGCGCCTTCGGCGTGCATCCGCCGCCCGGCGGCCAATCCGATGCCGCCGCCACCGCCGGTGATCACCGCCACCCGGCCGGCCAGCCGTCGGGTGAGATCGAGCGCCACCACTAGCCCTCCTCGCTGATCGCGATGAACACGTTCTTCGTCTCGGTGAACTGCAACGGCGCGTCTGGGCCCAGCTCACGGCCCAACCCCGACTGCTTGAAACCGCCGAACGGCGTGTTGTAGCGGACCGACGAGTGCGAGTTCACCGACAGGTTGCCGGACTCGACCGCCCGCGACACCCGCAGCGCGCGGGACAGGTCGTCGGTCCAGATCGATCCCGACAGGCCGTAGGCGGTGTCGTTGGCCAGCGTTACGGCGTCGTGCTCGTCGTCGAACGGCAACACGGTGACGACCGGGCCGAAAATCTCATCGGTGACGCTGCGGTCGGTGCGCGGCGGGGTGAGAACCGTTGGCGGGAACCAGAACCCGCGACCGGTCGGCGCGGCGCCGCGAAACGCGACCGGGGCGTCGTCGGGCACGTAGGAGGCCACCTTGTCGCGGTGCACGGCCGACACCAGCGGCCCCATCTCGGTGTCGCGGGAACCGGGGTCCCCGACGGCGACCGCCTTGACCGCGGGCTCGAGCAATTCCATGAACCGGTCGTAAACGCTGCGCTGCACCAGGATTCGGCTGCGCGCACAGCAGTCCTGCCCGGCGTTGTCGAACACCCCGGCGGGCGCGGTCGCCGCCGCACGCTCCAGGTCGCAGTCGGCGAAGACGATGTTGGCGCTCTTGCCGCCCAATTCCAGCGTCACCCGCTTGACGTGTGCCGCCGCCCCGGCCATGACGCGCTTGCCCACTTCCGTCGAGCCGGTGAACACGATCTTGCGAACGTCCGGGTGGGTGACGAAGCGCTCCCCGACCACCGCGCCCTTGCCCGGCAGCACCTGGAGCAGGTCGCTGTCGAGCCCGGCCTGCGCCGCCAGCTCACCGAGCCGGATCGTCGTCAGCGGCGTCCACTCGGCCGGTTTGACCAGTACCGCGTTTCCGGCCGCCAGGGCCGGTGCGATGGCCCAGGATGCGATCGTCATCGGGAAGTTCCACGGCGTGATGACGCCGACCACTCCCAGCGGTTCGTTGAAGGTGACGTCGAGCCCGCCCGCGACGGGAATCTGCTTGCCGGACAAGCGCTCCGGGCTGCCGGCATAGAACGCCAGCACGTCGCGGACGTGGCCGGCTTCCCATTCGGCCGATGCGATCGGGTGTCCCGAATTGGCCACCTCGAGAGCGGCCAGTTCGTCGGTGTGGGCGTCGACGACGGCGGCGAATGCCCGCAGGCCCGCCGCGCGCTCCGCCGGCGACAACCGCGCCCACCGCCGCCCCGCCGCCCTCGCCCGCCGCACCGCGTCGTCGACCGCGGCGGCGTCGCAGAGGTCGACGGAGCGCAGCACTTCCTCGGTCGCGGGGTTGATCAGCTGCGTCGCGCTCATCGGCTGTCCGCATACGCCCGCGCGGCGTCGACGATCGCCGAGAACAGTCGCAGATCGTCCAGGGACTTCTCCGGGTGCCACTGCACCGCGAGCGCGAACCTGTCGCCCGGGTAGCTCTAGCGCCTCGACCACGCCGTCGGGGTCCCACCCGCTGACCACCAGGCCCGCACCGACTTTGTCGATGGCCTGATGGTGGTAGCACGGCGCATCGGTGGACTCCCCCACCAACGCGGCCAGCCGGGTGCCCGCCACGGTGCGCACCGGCAACCTGGTGAACACGCCGTTGCCCGCCCGATGCCCGTTGTGCCCGAGAACGTCGGGCAGGTGCTGGTGCAGCGTGCCGCCGAACGCGACGTTGAGCACCTGCGCGCCGCGACAGATCCCCAGCACCGGCAGCCCCCGGTCCAGCGCGCCGCGCAACAGCGCGAACTCCCAGGCGTCGCGGGCGGCGCGAGGCTGGTCGGTGGTCGGATGCGGCTGCTGGCCATACGCGGCGGGGTCGAGGTCATAACCCCCGGTGATCACCAGCGCGTGCAGGCTGTCGAGCACGGAGCCGACGATCTCGGGGTCCACCGGCTGCGGCGGCAGCAACACCGCGATACCGCCGGCCATGACGACGCCCTCGAAGTAGTCAGCGGGCAGATAACCCGCGGGGACGTCCCAGATCCCGGTCCGCACCTGCTCCAGGTAACTGGTCAGGCCCACTATCGGTCTCGCAGGGCGATCCGACCTAGAGGCGTTCAAAACCACGCATCCTCTCCCAATCGGTGACCGCCGCGTTGAACGCCGCCAGCTCCACGCGCGCGTTGTTCAGGTAATGCGCGACCACGTCGTCGCCGAAGGCTTCGGAGGCCAGCACGGAAGTCTCGAACAGCGCCGCCGCCTCGGCCAGCGTGGCGGGCAGCCGCTCGACACCGGTGGCCTCATAGGCGTTGCCCGCGTACGGCGCGGGCGGCTGAAGGCCCCGTTCGATACCGTGCAGCCCGCCCGCGATCAGCGCCGCCACCGCGAGGTACGGGTTGACATCGCCGCCGGGAACCCGGCATTCCACCCGGATGTTGCGCCCATGACCGACGACCCGCAGCGCGCAGGTGCGGTTATCCAGCCCCCAGGCCACCGCGGTGGGCGCGAAGCTGCCGTCGGCAAATCGCTTGTAGGAGTTGATGTTCGGCGCGCAGAACAGGGTCAGTTCGCGCAACGTCGCGAGCAGGCCCGCGACGAAACTGCCAAACGTCTCGGACATGCCGTGCGGGCCGTTGCCGTCGTCGAACACCGCGGTGCCGTCCTCGGAGCCGCCCGCAGTGCGCAGCGAAAGGTGAATGTGGCAGCTATTCCCTTCGCGCTCATCGTATTTCGCCATGAACGTCAGGCTCTTGCCGTGCCGGTCGGCGATCTCCTTGGCGCCGTTTTTGTAGATGGCGTGGTTGTCGCAGGTGATCAGCGCCTCGTCGTAGCGAAAGCCGATCTCCTGCTGACCCATGTTGCATTCGCCCTTGACGGCCTCGAACCGCAGACCGGCGCCCTGCATGCCCTGCCGGATGTCGTGCAGCAGCGGCTCCATGCGCGACGACGCCAAAATCGCGTAGTCGATGTTGTAGTCGCTGGCCGGGGTCAGCCCGCGGTACCCGCCGGCCCACGCCTCGCGATATGACTGATCGAACACGATGAACTCCAGCTCGGTGGCGACATCGGCGATCAGTCCGCGCTCGCCGAGCCGGTCGAGCTGGCGGCGCAGGATGGCACGCGGCGCGACGGCAACTTCGCCGCCGTCGGACCAACGCAGGTCGGCGATCACCAGGGCGGTGTCGGGCAGCCACGGAACGAGCCGCAGCGTGGACAGATCCGGCAGCATCACCATGTCGCCGTAGCCGGTGTCCCAGCTCGACATCGCATAGCCGGCCACGGTGTTCATGTCGACATCGACGGCGAGCAGGTAGCTGCAGCACTCGGCGCCGTGCGCGGCCACTTCCTCGACGAAGAGCCGGGCCGCCATCCGTTTGCCGACCAGCCTGCCCTGCATGTCGGTGAACGCCACGATGACGGTGTCCACCGTGCCGATCTCCACCAATTGTTCGAGCGCGACCAACGACAGCATCGGAGAATCCGGACCGGTCGCCGCGCTTCCTGCGCTTTCAGCGCCTTCTGTGCCAGCCACAGCTGCTAAGTCAACCAGGCGGCTACCAGGTGCTGGTGCGCAACACGATCTCGGCGGCCAATTGGGCGGTCGACTCCTGCACGCTGCGCCGGCCAAGGTCCACCACGCGGTATTCGGCGTAAACGAACCGCTGGCTGGCACGGGCCACCGCCCGACCGGCCGGGGAACTGACCAGCATGGTGGTCGCGATCTCCACCGGCGGGCAGTGTTCGTCCAGCACCTTGCCGTTGGCGTCGGCCGCCCGCGGATGTCCGCGGTCGATCACCACCAGACCGACGAATCGGCCCAGCTTCGTTGCCGCGAGTTCCCAGGCGAGCTCACCGCCCGCGCGATCGCCGACCACCACCGCCCACGCCATCCCCAGCCCATCGAGGATGCCGACCACCGACTTGGGGGTCAGCCGCCGGTCCAGACCGATGACAACGGTCCGAATCGAGGCGGTATGCAGGCGCTCGCACACCGCGTCGTAGGCCAAGGGCGCGCGCTGCTCGTCGGCAAGAATGACGACGACGACGCCCTTCTCCGGACCGGCGACGGCTACCGGGACGGGAAACCCGTCGAGCGTGGTCATCATCGAGGGCACCTACGCAAAGTTACAGCCAATCGGCGTGCGCGCGCGAGGCATTAGGGCCGCAACCGACTTGCGATGTGGGGGCGCTGCGGCGGTGGGCCGTCGAGGAGGCCGAGGACGGCATCGACGTCGAGATGGGCCGTCAACAGGTCAGCGATCAGATCAAGCTGGGCTTCGCGTCGCGCGGCGACGCTGGTCTCGCCGACAACGAATCCGCGCCGGCCCGCCGCATCGGCGACACGGGTGAGCCACGCCCGACGGAAGTCGTCGTTGTCGAGCAGGCCATGCCAATGCGTGCCGAAGACGGCGTCGCGCACGATGCCCTGCGGTTCGGAGTCGACCCCGAACCAGCCCCCCTCGGCACACCGGGCGAGCCGCCCATGATGGATTTCATACCCGGTGAGCGGCTCGTGCCAGCGGCGCAGGATCTTGCCCTCGCCAAATGCGACGTCGGCGTCCAACAGGCCCAGACCGGCCACCACCCCCGCGCCGGATTCGACCGTGTCCTCGATGCGCCGGCACAGCAT
The DNA here is from genome assembly GCA_963703795.1 of uncultured Actinomycetota bacterium. Taxonomy (GTDB): domain Bacteria; phylum Actinomycetota; class Actinomycetes; order Mycobacteriales; family Mycobacteriaceae; genus Mycobacterium. The sequence continues at coordinate 13,009 of CAVPFT010000024.1, forward strand.
CTGCAATCCCCCGCAGATGCCCAGCACCGGCTTGCCGGCGCGGGCGTGATCGACGATCGCGCCGCCCAGGCCGCGTTCGTGCAGCCAGGACAGGTCGGCGACGGTGGCCTTGGTGCCGGGGAGCACGACCAGGTCGGTGTCGACCAGGTCGGCGGGGTCGGTGGTCCAGCGCACCAACACGCCGGGCTCGCAGGCCAGCGCCTCGACGTCGGTGGAGTTGGAGATCCGGGGCAGCCGGACCGCGGCCACGCGCAGCCAGTCGTCGCCGTGCGGTGGCGCGGGCGTGCCGACGACGCGGTTGGCAACCACGGACAGCGAGTCCTCGGCGTCCAACCAGAGCTCGTCGGCGTATGGCAACACCCCATAGGTTTCACGGCCCGTCATGGCACGCAGCTGGCGCAGCCCGGGTTCCAGCAGTGCGGGGTCACCGCGGAATTTGTTGACGACGAAGCCGGCGATCAGCGCTTGGTCGTCTGGCTCGAGCACCGCGACCGTGCCGAACAGATGCGCGAGCAGGCCGCCGCGGTCGATGTCCCCGACCAAAATCACCGGCAGGTTCGCGGCCCTGGCCAACCCCATGTTGGCGACATCCGTCGCGCGCAGGTTTATTTCGGCCGGCGAACCGGCTCCCTCGCAGATCACCGCGTCGAATTCGTCGCGCAGCGAAGACAATTCGTCAAGGACGACAGAGGCGAGCCGGTCGCGATGCTGCATGTAGCCGGCCGCGGTGACCGAGTCGGCGACCTGCCCGCGGATCACCAGCTGCGACGTCCGATCGCTGCCCGGTTTGAGCAGGATGGGATTGAATCGCACGCTGGGTTCCAGGCCCGCCGCGCGTGCCTGGATCGCCTGCGCGCGGCCGATCTCACCACCCTCGACGGTGACCACGGAGTTGTTGGACATGTTCTGCGCCTTGAACGGCGCCACCCGGGCACCGCCGCGCGCCAACAATCGGCACAGACCCGCGACCACCACGGATTTCCCGGCGTCCGAGCTGGTGCCCGCGACCAGCAGCGCCCCGCTCAAGGGTTCACGGCTTGCTATACCGAAGTGAGGATCTCGACGCCGGTGTCGGTGACCAGCAGGGTGTGCTCGAACTGCGCGGTCCACTTGCGGTCCTTGGTGACCACCGTCCAGCCGTCGTTCCAGATCTCGTAGTCCAGCGCGCCGAGGTTGATCATCGGTTCGATGGTGAACGTCATGCCGGGCTGCAGGATCGTCGTCACGGACGGCTGGTCGTAATGCAGCACGACCAGGCCGTTGTGAAACGTGGTGCCGATACCGTGGCCCGTGAAGTCACGAACGACGTTGTATCCGAACCGGTTTGCGTACGACTCGATGACCCGGCCAACCACCGACAGCGCGCGACCCGGTTTGACGGCGTTGATCGCGCGCGTCGTGGCCTCCCGGGTCCGCTCGACGAGCAGCCGGTGCTCCTCTGCGACCTCGCCGGCCAGAAAGGTCGCGTTGGTATCGCCGTGCACGCCGTCGATGTAGGCGGTGACGTCGATGTTGACGATGTCGCCGTCGGCGACCACGGTCGAGTCGGGGATTCCATGGCAGATGACCTCGTTGAGCGACGTGCAGCACGACTTGGGGAATCCCTTGTAGCCCAGCGTCGATGGGTAGGCGCCGTTGTCGATCATGTACTCGTGCGCGATGCGGTCCAGTTCGTCCGTCGTCACCCCGGGCGCGACCGCTTTGCCCGCCTCAGCCAGCGCGCCGGCCGCGATCCGGCCGGCGACGCGCATCTTCTCGATCACCTCGGGTGTCTGCACCCACGGCTCGGTGCCCTCCTTGGCCGTCGCCTTGCCGACGTATTCCGGACGCGGGATGCGGCCGGGCACCGGCAGGGTCGGGGATATCACTCCGGGGGAAAGCGCGGTGCGAGCAGGCATGACGTCAGCTTAATCGCGCCTGGCGCGCCGGGCATCGAGTGTGCATCAGCGGCGTTGAGCGTGCGCGTAGGGCGGGTTTTCATCGATTTTCCCGCCGCCAAAGCACACGCGACGCCGTCAACGCACGATCAGGGCTTGCCACGGCGCAGAAGCGAGCGGCGGGCTCCGCGGATGATCAACGACCCGCACACCACTCGGCCCGTCAGCACGACGTGCGGCGTTCCTTCTCCCGGCGCGGCTTTGCGGCGGTCACTGGCACTGCCCACGTAGACCTCGACGTCGTCGATCGAGGCGCTTGCGCCGTCGGGCAACCGAATCTCTACCGAGCCGAATCGCATGTCGAGCTCGATGACCACCACCGGCCCCGCGAATCGGGCCTTGGTGAGGTCGAGTTCGACCGAGCCCAGCCGGCGAACCAGCGACAGGTGGGTGGGCACGGTCCACTCGCCGTGGCGCTTCAGCGAGCCGGCCCAGCCACGCAGTTCGATCCGGTCGGCCGCGGATGTGACGATGGCGCCCGGGCCGGGCAGGTCGCCGACGAGCCCGTCGAGCTCGCTTCGGGTACGCGCGTAGGACACCTGGGAGGAGCGCTGCTCGAACTCGTCGATGTCAATCAGCCCGAGCGCGACGGCGTTGTGCAATCGCCGCATCGTGCCGTTCCGGTCGGCGTCCGAGACCCGCAGGGTCATCGGAGCCACCATGTCTCCACCGGATACTTCGCCCATCCTCGCTAACCTACCGCCGCGAGGACCGGACTCAGGCCAGGTAATCCCGCGGCAGCGATTCGAACATCACCTTGGTCATCCGGACCGCGTATTCCGAGCTGCCGCCCCCGACGATCAGCGCCGCGAACGCCAGGTCGCCGCGATAACCGGCGAACCAGGAGTGCGATCCGCCCGGGAACTCGGCCTCACCGGTCTTCCCGTACACCTCGCCACAGCAGCCGGCGATCTCCTTGGCGGTCCCGTTTGTCACCACCAGGCGCATCATCGGCCGCAGCGCGTCGACCATCTTCTCCGAGATCGGCGTGTCGTCGCCGTCGACGGTCGTCGGCCGCCCCGCGATCAGCTGCGGCACCGGGGTTTTTCCGGCGGCGACGGTTGCCGCGACCAGGGCCATGCCGAAGGTACTGACCAGCACCTTGCCCTGGCCGAAGCCGTCTTCGGTGCGCTCGGCCAGGTCGACCGTGGGTGGCACCGACCCGGTCACCGTGGTTATGCCGTCCACCTGATAGTCGAGCCCGATCCCGTAGCGCGTGGCCGCCTGGGTGAGGCCGCGGGGCGGCATCTTGCTGCCCAGCTCGGCGAATGTGGTGTTGCAGGAACTGGCGAACGCGCGTGACATCGACACCACGCCGAGATCGAAGCCGCCGTAATTGGGGATGGTGCGGTGCCCTATGTCGATGTGGCCGGGGCAGCCCAGCATCGTGTTGGGCGTGGCCATATCGCGTTCGATCGCGGCGCCGGCGGTGATCATCTTGAACGTCGACCCCGGCGGGAACAGGCCGTTGGTGGCGATCAGGCCGTCGGCGTCGGCCCCGCCGTTCTGCGCGATCGCAAGGATCTCCCCGGTCGACGGCTTCATCACGACGATCATCGCTTTGCCGCCCCGGGTATTCACTGCGCGCTGGGCGGCGTTCTGCACGGCCCGGTCCAGCGTGATCGACACCGACGGCGCCGGCGAGCCCTCGACCTCGTGCAGCACCTCGACGTCGACGCCGTTCTGGTTGACGCTGACCACGCGCCAGCCCGCCTGGCCGTCGAGCTGGTCGATCACCGCCTTCTTTACCTCGCCGACGACGGCCGGTGCGAAATGCGGGTCGGTCGGCAGCATGTCGGCCTGGGGCGTGACCACGATGCCGGGCAGCCTGCCGATCACGGGAAACACCTTGTCGTTGTCGGCCGGAAGCAGGGTGACGCCCAGGTCCACCTGTTGGGATGTCGAGCTGGCGCGCTCGGCAAGCAGCTGCGGGTCGGTCAGCGTGTCGTTGAACGGCCGCAGCACGTCGACGATCGAGTGGGTGGTGAAGCTCAGCGACTGCGGCGGTCCGGCCTTGGTGGCGTCCAGCGTGTAGTGATACAGATAGCCCGGCGCGAGCACATCGCTGCCGCCGAGTTCGTTCACCGACGCGCGCCGTGGCTGGTCGGCCCGCAACGCGAACGTCTGGTGCTCGCCGAGCTTGGGGTGCAGCCCGGTGGTGGCCCACCGAACCTCCCAGCGCCCCTCGTCGCGGGCCATCCTCAGCTGGCCGTCGTAGCTCCAGGTCCGGTTCTTGGGCAGATGCCAGGTGTAGCGATAGCTGACCGTGCCGGTGTCCTCGGCGTACTTGGAGCTCAGGATCTGCGCATCCAGGTGGGTGGCCTGCAGTCCGGCCCACGCCGCGTTGAGCGCTTCGCGGGCTTCGTTGGGGTTGTCGCTGAGTTGGGCGGCCGTCGCGGTGTCCCCGATAGCCAGGGCGCGGAAGAACCTTTCGGCCGCCGGGCCCGGGCCCTCGGGCCGCGGCGTGCACCCCGACAGCGCGACGGCGGCGACCAGCAGCAGACCTGAGGCAGATGAGGCTAGTGTTGTTCGAGTTACCATCGATGCTGATGTTAGGAACTGTGGCGGCGAGTCGGGCGCAGACACACCGAGACCCAACCGTAATCCAGCGCCCGTGCAGATTGGGCGCGTTCCCTCGTGCCGAGTGCGCGGCCAGCCGCACATTGGGCGCCGAGTGTGCGGCGAGCTGCACACTCGCGGGGGCGGCGATCCCCGGAGGCCGCCGGATCAGTCCAGCAGCACCGTCGCGAAGGTGCCGATCTCGGCGAAGCCCACTCGGTCGTACGCGGCGCGTGCCACCGCGTTGAAGTTGTTGACATACAGGCTGGCGATGCGCCCGGTCCCGACGATCACCGCGGCCACCGTTGCGGTGCCGGCCGTGCCGAGGCCCAGGCCACGCCACTCGGGGTGCACCCAGACCCCCTGGATCTGACCGACCCCGGGAGACTGCGACCCCACTTCGGCCTTGAAGACGACCTGACCGTGCTCGAAGCGGGCCCAGGCCCGCCCGGCCGCGATGAGGCTGGCCACCCGTCGGCGGTAGCCGCGACCGCCGTCGCCGAGCCGCGGGTCGACGCCCACTTCGCCGATGAACATGTCGACGGCTGCCACCAGGTAGGCGTCCAACTCGTCGGGCCGGACCTGACGCACCCCGGCGTCGATGTCGCAGTTCGGGTGGGCGGTGAGCGCCATCAGCGGCTGCTGGTCGCGCACGTCGCGCGCCGGGCCCCAGGCCGACTCGAGCCGCTTCCACATCGGCATCACCAGGTCGGCCCGGCCGACCAGCGACGAGCAGCGCCGCGTCCCGGCCATCGCCTCGTCGGCGAAGGCGTTCAGGTCGTCGGGGGCGCCACGCAGCGGGATGAGGTTGGCACCGGCGAAACACAGGGACTCGTCCGGGTCGCGGCGCGTCCACAGTTCCCCGCCGATCGAATTCGGGTCGATGCCGTGGTCCGCGACGCGGGCCGCGACCATGCACGAGCCGACCGGGTCGTCGTCCGAATACCCGCCAGACCGCGGCGGCGTCGCGCACCACGGACACTCGTCGTTCGCCGACAAGACGAAAGAGGGGCGGAGCCGACATCGGGCGAACTCTCCGTGGTGCGAACTGATCGGTGAACGGGCGCGAGGCCCCTATCAGCTTACGGTCACAATCGGCGAACCGCTCGTTTCTGTGCCGGGACCGTGATCGACACCCATCTCCGCCGCGAGCCGCATCGCCTCCTCGATCAACGTTTCGACGATCTGCGCTTCGGGCACCGTCTTGATCACTTCGCCCCGAACGAAGATCTGGCCCTTGCCATTTCCCGACGCAACGCCCAGGTCGGCCTCGCGCGCCTCGCCCGGACCGTTGACGACGCAGCCCATCACGGCAACGCGCAGCGGCACATCGAGACCGTCCAGCCCGGCCGTGACCTCGTTGGCCAGGGTGTAGACGTCGACCTGGGCGCGACCGCACGACGGGCAGGACACGATCTCGAGCCCGCGGGGTCGCAGATTCAGCGACTCGAGAATCTGGGTGCCGACCTTGACCTCTTCGACCGGCGGCGCCGACAGCGACACCCGGATCGTGTCGCCGATGCCACGGGACAGCAGCGCGCCGAAGGCCACCGCGGACTTGATGGTGCCCTGGAAGGCGGGCCCGGCCTCGGTGACGCCGAGGTGCAGCGGATAGTCGCACTGGGCGGCCAGCTGCTCGTAGGCGGTGACCATCACTACCGGATCGTTGTGCTTGACGCTGATCTTGATGTCGCCGAAGCCGTGCTCCTCGAACAGCGAGGCTTCCCACAGCGCCGACTCGACCAGCGCCTCGGGCGTGGCCTTGCCGTACTTCTCCATGAACCGCTTGTCCAGTGAGCCGGCGTTGACGCCGATGCGGATCGGGATACCGGCGGCGCCGGCGGCTTTGGCGACCTCGCCGACCCGGCCGTCGAATTCCTTGATGTTGCCCGGGTTTACCCGCACCGCGGCACACCCGGCATCGATGGCGGCGAAGATGTACTTCGGCTGGAAGTGGATGTCGGCGATCACCGGGATCTGGCTGTGCCGGGCGATCTCGGCCAGCGCGTCGGCATCCTCCTGACGCGGGCAGGCCACCCGGACGATGTCACAGCCGGCGGCGGTCAGTTCGGCGATCTGCTGCAGCGTCGTGTTGACGTCGTGCGTTTTGGTGGTGCACATCGACTGCACCGAGATCCGATGGTCGCTGCCCACCCCCACGTCGCGCACCATCAATTGGCGCGTTTTGCGCCGCGGGGCAAGCGTGGGCACCGGCGGCTGCGGCATGCCCAGGCCGACGGTCACCTCGGTACTCACTGGAACAGCCTGATCGGATTGACCAGATCGGCGGTCACGGTCAGCAGCATGTACCCGACGACGAACACCAACACCACATAGGTCGCGGGCATCAGTTTGAGGTAGTTCACCGGCGCCGCGGCGACCATGCCGCGCGCCGACCGGACCAGGTTGCGGATCTTCTCGAACACCGCGATGGCGATGTGGCCGCCGTCGAAGGGCAGCAGCGGCACCAGGTTGATCGCACCCAGAACGAGGTTCAACTGGGCCAGGAAGAACCAGAACGCCACCCACAGCCCATGGTCGACGGTGTCGCCGCCGATGATGCTGGCCCCGACCACGCTCATCGGCGTCCCCGGGTCGCGCTGTCCGCCGCCGATGGCGTGCACCAGCGCACCCACCTTCGTCGGGATGGTGGCCAGCGACTTGCCCACCTCGACGGTCAGGTCTCCCGCGAAGGAGAACGTGGCCGGTATCGCCGTGAGGACGCCGTAGTGCGTGGGCGGGACCCTGACCGCGCCGACGCCGATGGCACCGACCGTGGCGGGCTCGGGTTGACTGCCCTGCCCCTTGGCCCCATTGGTCACGAAGCGCTGGGTCGGCGTGACGTCGACGTAGGTCGTGATCGTGGTGCCGCCACGCTCGACGACGACCGGAACGGTGCCGTGCAATTTGCGCACCGCCGCCGCCATGTCGTCGAAGGTGGACACCGGGGTGTCACCGACCTTGACGACGACGTCGCCGGGGCGAATCCCGGCGAGCGCCGCCGGACCCGGCCCGTCGCATTTTTCGTACTTTTGCGCGGTCACTTCCTTTGCGACACAAGCCGGTTTCGCCGACCACCGCATTGGTGGGCGGGTGCAGGTTCGGCAGCCCCCAGACCAGTGCGATGCCGTAGATGAGCACCAGGAAGATGACGAAGTTCATGCCGGGACCGGCGAACAGCGTCGCGACCCGCTTCCAGGTCGCCTGCTTGTACATGGCGCGCTCGGTTTCGTCGGGTGCGAGCTCCTCGACCGAGGTCATGCCGGCGATGTCGCAGAAGCCGCCGAGCGGAACCGCCTTGACGCCGTATTCGATTTCACCGCGCCGGGTGGACCACAGCGTGGGCCCGAAGCCGACGAAGTAGCGGCGCACCTTCATGCCGGTGGCGCGCGCGACCCACATGTGGCCACACTCGTGCAGGGCCACCGAGATCAGGATGGCGAGTGCGAACAGCACAATGCCGAGAACGAACATCATCTCCGCTGTCAGGACCTTTCTAAGACCTTGCCGGAAACCTCGCGTTGCGCTCGCGCGCGTGCCCAGCGCTGGGCGTCGAGTACGTCATCCACGGTAGCGGGTGAAACGGCCCATTGGTCGGCGGCGTGCAGCACTTCGGCGATGGTTCTCACGATGGCCGGGAAGCCGATCCGGCCCGCAAGGAATGCTTCCGCCGCCTCTTCGTTGGCGGCGTTGTAGACCGCGGTCATGCAGCCGCCAGTCTGGCCGGCATGCCGGGCCAGCTCGACCGCGGGGAAAACGTCGGCATCCAACGGCTCGAATTCCCAGCTGGCGGCGGTAGTGAAGTCGCAGGCAGGGAGCGGCGCCAGCTACCCGCCGCGGCCAGCCGAGGGCCAGCGAAATGGGCAGCTTCATATCCGGCGGGCTGGCCTGGGCAATCGTCGAGCCATCGATGAAGGTGACCATCGAATGGACAATCGACTGGGGGTGCACGACGACCTCGATGCGGTCGTACGGAATGCCGAACAAAAGGTGGGTTTCGATGAGCTCGAGCCCCTTGTTGACCAGCGACGCCGAGTTCAGCGTGTTCATCGGACCCATCGACCAGGTCGGGTGGGCGCCCGCCTGCTCGGGGGTGACGTTCTCGAGCTCGGCGGCGGTCCAGCCGCGGAACGGCCCGCCCGAGGCCGTCAGCACCAGCTTGGCGACCTCGTCGGGAGTACCGCCGCGGAGGCACTGCGCGAGCGCGGAGTGTTCGGAGTCGACGGGCACGATCTGGCCCGGTTGCGCCGCCCGCAACACCAGCGGACCCCCGGCGACCAGCGACTCCTTGTTGGCCAGCGCCAGCCGGGCCCCCGATTGCAGCGCGGCCAGCGTCGGTCGCAGGCCCAACGCTCCGACCAGCGCGTTGAGGACGACATCGGCGTCGGTCTCCTGGACCAGTCGGGTCACCGCCTCGGACCCGTGGAACGGGACGTCACCGACCAGCTGCGCCGCGCGATCGTCGGCGATGGCGATATTGGTGACTCCCGTCTCGGCGCGCTGCCGCAGCAGCGTCTCCACGTTTGCACCCCCGGCGGCCAGCCCGACCACCTCGAAGCGGTCCGGATTGGCCGCGATGACCTCCAGCGCCTGGGTGCCGATCGAGCCGGTGCTGCCCAGCACCAGCACGCGCAGGCGGGCCTCGGCGTGTCCTTCGGCCGTCGGGTTGGTCACTCACTCATTGTGCCCCGCTCGCGGTCCCTGCGGGGCCCGGCGACGGTGTGCCAGAATCACCACGGAGAAGCCGATCCATCCGAAAGGGATTCGCCGTGGCCAGTACCGAGGTGGAGCACTACAACGGCGTCGACGTCGCCGAGGTCCCGTCGGCCGCATGGGGCTGGAGCAGGATCAATCGCCGCACCTGGTACGTGACCGGGGCAATCTCCGTCATATTCCTGCTGGCGATGCTGCGCGGCAACCACGTCGGCCACGTCGAGGACGTGTACCTGTTCGTGTTTGCGGCACTCGCGCTCTTCGTGCTCGTCCGCGACATATGGGGCCGCCGGCGCGGCTGGCTCAGGTAAGCCGTCACCGCCGCGCGCGGCGCCGCCAGGCGCTCGCGAACGCGGCGATCACCAGCACGACCAGCGCCACCAGCCACGGTAAGACGCCGTGTTGGTGCACCCAACCGGCCAGCCCGCCCTGCAGGCGGCCGGCCGACCTGATGACCGCATCGTCGGGGTTGGCCCTGGTATTGAACAGGCGCAGCTCGTAGACGCCGTAGTAGGCGACGTACAGCCCGACGAGCACCAGTAGCGCGCCGCCGATCCGGTTGACGAACGGCAAGATTCGCCGCAGGCGATTCACCGCGGCCGAGCTTGTCATCGCCGCCGCGATGGCGAGGACCCCCACAACCAGGGTCAGACCCGCGACATAGGCGAGGTAGACCAGGACACCCGTGGCCGTCGATCCGGCCCGGAGGCCGGCGGCGGTGACCGCCAGGAACGGCCCGACGGTGCACGACAACGAGGCGATCGCATAGCTGACGCCGTACCCGAACATCGAACCCAGCCGCACATCCGGCGCCCAGCGGGGGCCGAGTGGCCGCGGCGCCAACGCCGTCAACTCCCCACCCGACAGCAGCCAAACCCCAAGCGCGACAAGCACAACGCCGATCACCACGGTCGCGTACGGCACGTATCGCTGCACGGTTGCGGCCGCCGATATGGTCAGCGCGCCGAACAACCCGAACACCGTCAAGAAACCGAGCGCCATCCCGACCGTGGCCACCAGGGCCCGCCCCACCGGGGCCAATCCGGGGGCCAATCCGCGCCGTTCGCCGGGCTGCTGCCCGCGCACAACCAGAAGCAGGTACGCGGGCAGCATGGCAAACCCACAGGGGTTGACTGCAGCCACCAGTCCGGCGGCGAAGGCCAGGCTTATCAGGCCTTGATTCACGGGATCAGTGGGTCAGCGCGGCGACCCGGCCGGCCAGCTCGTCCTGGGGCATGGCCGAGGTGGGGTTGTTGACGAACGTCGAGCTGCCGTCCGCCCGATAGAACACGTAGGCCGGCTGCCAGGGCACGTTGTAGCGGGCCCAGATCGAGCCGTCGGCGTCGTTGAGATTGGTGAAGCGCAGGTTGTACTTGGAGACAAAGCCCTGCATCGCACCGACATCCGAGCGAGCGGCAATGCCGACGAATGTGACGCCCGGGTTGGCCGCCGCCACCTGGCTGACGCCGGGAGCTTCTGCGTTGCAGAACGGGCACCACGGCGTCCAGAACCACAGCACCGCCGGCTTCCCCTGCAGGCTGGCGCCGTTGAACGGCGCACCGCTCAGGGTGGTTGAGGTGAACTGCAGACGATCGTCTGCGGCCTTCGCGTGCGGCGCCTCGGCCAGCCCGAATATCAGGGCGGCAGCGAAGACCGCCGCAGCAAATAGCTTGAGCGGGGACATCAGCCGAACCATCTTGGCACTCCTTATTTGCTGGTGTTATGTCCTAGAGACGTGATAGCGGCCGCCGCGGTTCAGTTCGACGGCTCAATTGTTAGCGGCCAACTGTCCGCAGGCGGCGCTGATCTCCCGGCCACGGGTATCCCGCACGGTGCATGAAACTCCCTTCGATCGGACCCGCCGGACAAACTCCCGCTCCACCGCCTTGGGGCTGGCATCCCAATCACTGCCCGGGGTGGGGTTGAGCGGAATCAGGTTCACGTGAACCAGCGGCCCGAGGGCACGATGCAGCCGCTTACCCAGCAGCTCGGCCCGCCACGGCTGGTCGTTGACGTCGCGGATCAACGCGTACTCGATGGACACCCGCCGACCGGTCGCGTCGGCATAGTGGCGAGCGGCATCGAGGGCCTCGCCGATCTTCCACCGGTTGTTGACGGGCACCAACGTGTCGCGCAGTTCGTCGTCGGGGGCGTGCAGCGACAACGCCAGGGTCACTCCCAGCCCTTCGTCGGCAAGCTTGTGGATCGCCGGAACCAGGCCCACCGTCGACACCGTCACCGAACGGGCCGAAATGCCGAAACCGTGCGGCGGCGCCTCGACGATGCGCCGCACCGCGGCCACCACCCTGGCGTAGTTGGCCAGCGGCTCCCCCATGCCCATGAAAACGACGTTGGACAGCCGCAGACCAACCGGGCCGAAATCGTCACGCAGCGCCGCGGCGGCCGCACGCACCTGCTCAAGGATCTCCGCGGTCGACAGGTTGCGAGTCAAACCACCCTGACCGGTGGCACAGAAGGGGCAGGCCATCCCGCAACCGGCCTGCGACGAAATGCACACCGTGGTGCGCTGCGGGTAGCGCATCAGCACCGACTCGACGGCAGCACCATCGACCGCGCGCCACAATGTCTTTCGCGTCTGGCCGGCATCGCAGGTGACTTCGGTGGCCGCGGTGAGCAGGTCGGGAAACATCGCCTCGGCGATCAGGTCACGCACCGCCGCCGGAAGGTCGGTCATCTGTCGCGGGTCGGCGATCAGCCGCCCGTAGTACTGGTGCGCGAGCTGCTTGGCGCGAAACGCCGGCAGGCCCAGTTCGGCGACGGCCGCCGCGCGACCCTGTTCATCGAGGTCGGCCAGGTGCCGCGGCGGGCGGGCGGCGCGCGGTGCCTCGAATATCAACTGTTGGACCATGGCGTGTCCAGTATCTCGGTCTTCTCAGGCCGGCAGCAACGTGAATACGGTCCAGGCCGCCACCGCCGACGGGAGCACGCCGTCGAGCCGGTCCATCAGACCGCCATGGCCGGGAAGCAGCCGGCCCATGTCCTTGATGCCGAGGTCTCGCTTGACCTGGGATTCCACCAGGTCGCCCAGCGCGCAGGTGAACACCAGCACCACCCCCAGCAGAGCGCCCTCCCACGCCGGCCGGTGGGCCAGGAAGGTCGCGGTCAGTAATGCCGCGGTGATTCCGCAGACCAGCGAACCGGCGAGCCCCTCCCACGACTTCTTGGGGCTGATCATCGGAACCCACGGGTGCTTTCCGAACAGCACCCCTACGGCGTAGGCCCCCACGTCAGAGGCGACGACCGTGATCATCAGGCAGAACACCCGCCCGGCGCCTTCCTTCGGGTGGTAGACCAGCAACGCGGCGAACGAGGCGAACAGCGGGACCCACGCGCTCAGGAAGATCGTCGCCGACGCGTCGCGCAGGTAATTCGACGGCGGTGGCGGACCGGCGGCCGGATCGTGATGCCGGCTTTCGTCATGCATGAACAGCCGCCAGAACATGCAGACCACCACCGTGGCGCCGAAACCCGCCAACGCGCCCCGGGCACCGAATGGCCAAGTCAGCCAGACGGTGACCTGGCCACCGACCAGCAGCGGGATGAGCGGAATGACGTATCCGGCTTCACGCAGCCGCCGGACCACCTCATGGCTGGCGACGAGAATGGCCCCGGAACACAGGAGCACCCATCCCCGCGGAACGAACACCAGCGTCGCGATGAGGACCGCGCCGATCGAGCCGCCCACCGCGATCGCGGCGGGCAGGTCGCGTCCCGCCCGGGAGGCTTTCTTGGCAGCCGGCTCGTCGGGCGGGGTGGCTGCGTCGGCATCAGTCGTTGCCACGGACCTGGTTGCTGAGCGGTCGCTAGACCTCCAGCAGCTCGCCTTCTTTGTGTTTGACAAGCTCGTCGATCTGGTTGACGTACTGGTGGGTTGTCTTGTCCAGATCCTTTTCCGCGCGACCGACCTCGTCCTCGCCGGCCTCGCCGTCCTTGCGGATCCGGTGCAGCTCCTCCATCGCTTTGCGACGGATATTGCGCACCGACACCCGGGCTTCCTCCCCCTTGTGCTTGGCCTGCTTGACCAGCTCCCTGCGACGCTCCTCGGTCAGCTGCGGCACCGCCACCCGGATGAGGGTGCCGTCGTTGGTGGGATTCACCCCGAGGTCGGAGTTGCGAATCGCCGTCTCGATGGCGTGCAGCTGACCGGCTTCGTAGGGCTTGATGACGACAAGTCGCGCCTCGGGGACGTTGATGCTGGCCAGCTGCGTTATCGGGGTGCTGGTGCCGTAGTAGTCGATCGCGATCCGGGAGAACATCCCCGGATTGGCGCGGCCGGTTCGAATGGTTGACATGTCGTCACGGGCCACCGATACGGCCTTCTCCATCTTCTCTTCGGCATCGAAGAGAGCCTCGTCGATCATTTGCGTCTTCCCCTCGGGTGGTGACCAGTCAGGTGGTGACCAGCGTTCCGATCTTCTCACCGGCGACCGCGCGAGCGATATTCCCATTGGTCAGCAGGTTGAACACCAGGATCGGCATGCCATTGTCCATACACAGGCTGAAGGCGGTCGCATCGGCCACCTGCAACCCGCGGTCAATGACCTCACGATGACTGATCGCGGTGAGCAGTTCGGCCTGCGGATTCACCCGCGGATCCTCTGCGAACACCCCATCGACCGCCTTGGCCATCAGGACCACGTCCGCCCCGACCTCGAGTGCGCGCTGTGCGGCCGTGGTGTCCGTGGAGAAGTAGGGCAGCCCCATGCCGGCGCCGAAGATCACCACCCGGCCCTTTTCCAGGTGGCGCACCGCCCGCAGCGGGATATAGGGCTCGGCCACTTGGCCCATGGTGATCGCGGTCTGGACTCGGGTGGCGATGCCTTCCTTCTCCAGAAAGTCCTGCAGCGCGAGGCTGTTCATGACGGTGCCGAGCATCCCCATGTAGTCCGAACGCGTGCGCTCCATACCGCGTTGCTGAAGCTGCGCGCCACGGAAGAAGTTGCCGCCGCCGATCACCACCGCGACCTGCACGCCGTCGCGGACCACCTCGGCGATCTGGCGGGCTACCTGCGCCACCACGTCGGGATCCAGGCCGACCTGCCCGCCGCCGAACATTTCGCCACCAAGCTTGAGTAACACCCTCGAATACTTGGATCGACTCGTAGGTACGCCGTTGGTGCTTTTGGTCGGCTCCGTCATCAGACTCCTCGCACGAGAGTGCCATTCCGGGCGATCGCGTCCGGAACGGCGTTTCACATCCTGCCTCATCGCAGCACAACGTTGCGTGAGCGGGGTGCGTTATCTGCGCAGTTGGCATCAGATGTTTGAGCCGGTAGGGCGCGGGGAATCCGCATCGAGGCGGGGACAACCAAACGGTCTTAAGAATGAGGACCAGCCCCGTCATGTGACCGGCCGATCGCGTTTTGCGGATCGGCGTTTGAGCCGAAGTAGCTCAAGCTCGTACGCCAATGAGGAGGAATCAGTCCATGGCGGACAACAAATCGGGACCTGCTGAAGCAGTGAAGGGCGTCGTCGAGGACGTGAAGGGCAGGGCCAAGGAGGCCGTTGGTGCGGTGACCGGTCGTGACGACCTCACTCGCGAGGGCCAGGCCCAGCAGGACAAGGCAGAGGCACAGCGCAACGCCGCGAAGAAGGAAGCCGAAGCGGACGCGGCCCGCGGTAGCGCCAAGGTGGCCGAGGAGCGCCAGAAGTCCAACCAGTAGCTTGCCGCAATGATGGGTCCGGTCCTTGAAAACGGGCCGGACCATCGACATTCCCGGGCCGGAGCGAACACATCGACGGCGTCCGATCAGGTCGAACCGCACTGATCTGACAAGCCTCTGACAAGCCGAGGAATATAGTTTGCATAAATTTGTGCGAACCGGGGTATACGGCGCTGCTGCGGACATCTCTCGATGGGGTGCCTCCGCGGTCGAGGTCAAACAGGCGGCCTCATGAGATTTGGAGTTGTCGTTGGACGTCCTGCTGCTCACGGATGAAGAGGATTTCGAATCGGCGCTACCGACGCTGACGTCGGTCACGCAAACCGTCCGGCGCGGCCCCCTTACCGACGGCATCAACGGCCACCGCGATACCGCTGACGTTGCGGTCGTCGACGCGCGCACCGACCTGGCGGCGGCCCGGACGGCCTGCCGGCGCCTGACGTCCGACGCACCGGCCACCGCGGTCGTGGCCGTCGTGGCACCGGCGGATTTCGCGGCGGTGGACGTCGACTGGCATTGCGACGATGTGCTGCTACCCGCCGCCGGCGCGGACGAGCTACAGGCACGGCTGCGGTTGGCGGTCACCCGCCGGCGCACCGCGGTGGACGGCACATTGAAATTCGGTGATCTCCTACTTCACCCGGCCAGTTTCACGGGGTCGCTCAACGGCCAAGACCTGAGTCTGACGCTCACCGAGTTCAGGTTGCTGAATTTCCTTGTGCAGCACGCGGGTCGGGCGTTCACGCGCACCCGGCTGATGCACGAGGCGTGGGGCTATGACGTCAACGGTCGGGTCCGCACGGTCGACGTTCACGTGCGACGACTACGGGCCAAGCTCGGAGCCGGGCACGAATCGATGATCGATACGGTCCGCGGCGTGGGTTACATGGCGGCGACGCCGCCGCAGCCGGAATGGATTCTCACCGAGGCGCCGCTGACCACGGTCTGGACATCGGCGGTACCTGCGCAAAATACCTCACGGGCCAACGACTTTCGCAAACTTTAGTCAGGCGAACAGGGGCAACGCCCGCTTGCGCGCCAGCGCATCCATGCCCTCCTGAATCGCGTCTTCGACCTCGTGGTACTTGCGGTCGACGTATTCGTCGTCGTCTGCGCGCGCGGGATCGTGGTCGAGCTCGACGGCGGGCATGAACCGGGTCCTGATCTTGGCCGGCAGCGGCAGCTGCGGTAGCGCCGCCGGCGCGATCCCCCAGGGTAGGGAGATCGCCAGCGGAAAGACCTTGAGCCGCAGCAGGCGGTCGAGTTTTAACACCCTCGACAGGCGGTCGCCCCGGATCAGCACCGGCATCGCGTCGGCGCCGCCGACGGTCGCGATCGGCACTATCGGCACACCGGCACGAATCGCCATCTTCACGAAGCCCTTTCGCCCCGCGAGGTTGGCGCAATCACGCTCGGTCCACGGACGGAGGGAATCCACTTCCCCACCGGGCCACAACGCCACGTCGCGCCCCTCGGCCAACGCCGTGGCAATGGCATCCGGCGCCGCCGGAAGCACGCCCATCGCCCGGAAGTACTGCCCGATGACCGGGATGGCCATCAACGCGTCGTGCGCCGTCCCGTGCAAAGGGCGGTCCTGGCCGAAGCGTCGCCACCATTGGATACCGACGGTCCACGCATCCCAGACGAACGGGGCGCCGGAGTGAATCCCCACCAACAGCGCCGGAGGTCCGGGGACGTTCTCCCAGCCGTCAATCTCCATGCGGAACCAGTAGTCCACCAGCACATTCCAGAAAAACTTCTGACGCTGCAGTGTCCTTTCATCCTGGCCGCCGAGATCCCATTCACCGGCGCGCTGGGCCACCCAGCCGCTGAGCCCGCCGTCCTGCTTGTCCCGCTTGTCTTGCATGGACGCCCGCGCTTGCTCGGCGTGTCGCTGCGCCCGTTCACGTAGTTGCACTGGCCTGTGATCGGTGTCGGTCATATCCGCTGGGTACCCCTTTCAGCCGCGCGGGATTCGCGCATACGCAAATCTCCCCGTGCCACTAGGCGCGGCGCGGGGAGATTTGCAACCGGATTACGGATTAGGTGTGTGCCGGACCAGGCGGGGCGCCCGGGGGCGGAGTTGCGCTCGGCGTGCCGGGCGTCGAGGCCTCCGGCACGTTCGACGTCCACATCAGGATGTCCTGCCCACCGTCGTTGTAGGCGATGCCATTCGGCGGTGCGCCCGTCACGTCGAAGTACAAGGTGCCGGTCGATTCGGTGCCTTGCGGGATCGGCGCCGGGTTGAGGCCACCCGGGGTCCCGACCTTGTCGATCACCCGGTAGTTCTGACCATTCGGCCCGCGGGCGATGAAGTCGTTAACCATCGGGGTAACGAGTCCGCCGTCCGACCTGGCGGTGATGTCCGCCTGGTAGAGCGTTCCCTTGGGCGTGTAGCCGGGAATCGCGGCGCTGCTCGGCTGCAGGTTGCTCACGGTGTAGTTCGTGATCAGGGGCCCGTCCACGAGTTGCTCGCTCGCGCCGAATCCCTGGATGTTGGGCGGCGCAGCAGCAGCAATTGCTGCGGTGAAGACGCTTGCCGTGGCTATCCCCCCAGCGGCAAGAGCGGTCTTTACAGCGGTTGTGCTGACCTTCATTCTCATTCCTTTCGTTTCGAACAGTCGCGCCCTCGTCGGGCGACAACCGCAACTCGGATTGCATAGCCATTCGCCGTCGCCACTAAACGCGAATAACCCCGAATTGGCAGGGCAGGGCCGACTACCTGCGCGGACAGCCAGATTTTATTTTGTGCCCCAGCACTTTTCGCACCTCAGAATTAACATCGACATCAATTCCCCCAACCGTGCAGCCATTTTTAGGCGCCTCGAAATCGCGATTGCAGGCCGTGCCGTCCAAGATGCAGGTAAGAGCGCCGGATGTATGTCAATATCATTGACATGGGTCACGCTGAAGACGCTCCGCTCGGATATCTGCTTTACCGGGTGAGAGCCGTTCTGCAACCGGAGGTTTCCGCCGTATTGGGTCCGCTCGGCATGACACTCCCCGAATTCGTTTGCCTGCGCATCCTTTCGATGTTCCCGGGAATGTCCAGCGCCGAATTGTCCCGGCACACCTACGTCACGCCGCAGGCGATGAACACGGTGCTGCGCAAGCTGGAAGACATTGGCGCGGTGGAACGGCCGGCGTCGGTACCATCCGGCCGCGCGCTACCGGCCACACTGACCGCTGCGGGCGAAACCCTGCTGAAACGTGCGGAAGGCGCCGTCCGCGCCGCCGACGCCCGCATCCTGGGCAAACTCAGCGAAGCCCAACAGCGCGAGTTCAAACGCATGCTCGACCGGCTCGGATCCGACTGAGGCGATCACTGGGCGGCTTGGATCCGCGCCCACGGCCGGGCCGCTTCGAGTTCGATAGGCCAGCTCGAGCAGCAGCGCCTCCTGCCCCATCGCGGCCGAGAGCATCATGCCCACCGGCATGCCGTCCGCGGATTCGGACAACGGCAGCGAAATGGCCGGCTCCCCGGTGACGTTCTGCAGCGGCGTGTACGCGACCCAACTCGTCAGCCGGTCCATGACCTGGTGATAGTCGGCGGTCGGGTCGAGGTATCCGACCCGCGGGGTCGGTTCGGCGAGGGTCGGCGTGAGCACTGCGTCGTAGGTGGCGAAGAACTTCGCGGTGCGCCGGTCGCAGCCCCCGCAACCGCCTAATCGCCAAAGGAAGCCGGTGCAGGTTGCGACTCGCGTGGCGGGCCAGTCCGAGCGTGAGACCGTCCAGCCGGGTGCGGTCGAAGGAATCGCCGAACGCGTGCCGCCCGCCGCGCGCCATCGCCAGCGCCAACAAACCCCAATACAGCACGAAATCATCGGGGAAACTGTCCGGCACCGGGGGGCTCGTCGAGGTGTTCGACGCGGTGGCCGAGTTCCTCGAGCAAACTTGCCGACTTCAGCGTCAGGTCCCGCACTTCGGGGCTGCAGTCACGCTGGACCGAGCGGGTCAATACGGCAATCGTCAGCCGCTGCCTGCCCGGCCGGGTGACGTCCCCGATGGGCGCCAGTTTGGGGTTGCGCCAAATCCGTTCGGCTTCCCGATAGAAGGCGGCGGTGTCACGGACCGAGCGGGTCACCACTCCGTTGGTGACGATGGGCACCGGCATCCGGCGCAGGTCTGGATCCAGCGGCAGCCGGCCGCGCGACGGCTTGAGCCCGACAAGCCCGTTGCAGGCGGCCGGAATTCGGATCGAACCGCCGCCGTCGTTGGCATGCGCGATCGGCACGACACCGGCGGCGACGAACGCACCCGATCCGGATGACGAGGCGCCCGCGGTGTATTCGGTGTCCCACGGGTTGCGGACCGGTCCCAGCCGAGGGTGTTCGGCGGCGGCGCTGAAGCCGAATTCGGACAGTTGCGTCTTGCCCAGCGAAACCGTTCCGGTGGCCAGGTACAGCTGGGTGAACTCGCCGTCGGCGGGGGCGTCGAAAGGCACCCACGCGTCAGTGCCCCGCATCGTCGGCTGTCCGGCGGCGTCGACGTTGTCCTTGATGAAGGTCGGGACGCCGCCAAAGAAGCCCTCAGTCGGTGCAGCGCGCCGGGCCTGCTCGAAACCGTTGTAAGCCAAGCCGTTCAGCGACGGATTGACGGCCTCGGTGCGCGCGATGGCCGCCTCGACCACCTCGGCTCTGCCGACGCGTCCGGTTCGGATGGCCTCGGCGAGGCCGACCGCGTCGTGGTCGCCGAGGGCGTCGTCTTCGAAGGCGTGTACGGGTGCATCGGGCGTTAGGCCTGGCCCACCTCGAAGCGGACGAACCGCGTCACCGTCACGCCGGCCTCGTCGAGCAGCGCCTTGACGGTCTTCTTGCTGTCGGACACCGACGGCTGCTCGAGCAGCACGGCGTCCTTGAAGAACCCGTTCAACCGGCCCTCGACGATCTTGGGCAGCGCCTGCTCCGGCTTGCCCTCCGTCTTCGCGGTCTCCTCGGCGATGCGGCGTTCGCTGGCCACGACGTCGTCGGGCACGTCCTCGCGGGACAGGTAGCGCGCCTTGAGCGCGGCGATCTGCAGCGCGACGGCGTGGGCCGCGTCGGCGCCATCGCCGGTGTATTCGACCAGGACGCCCACCGCGGGTGGCAGGTCGGCGGCCCGCTTGTGCAGGTAGGTCTCGACGGTGCCGTCGAAGATCGCGACCCGGCGCAATTCGAGCTTCTCGCCGATCTTGGCCGACAGGTCGGCGATCGCCTGCTCGACGGTCTTGTCGCCGGCGCCGGCCGCCTTGAGCGCGTCGACGTCGGCGGCCTTGGATGACACGGCCGCCGCGACGATCTCGTCGGCGAGCTTCTGGAACTCGGCGTTCTTGGCCACGAAGTCGGTCTCGCAGTTCAGCTCGATCAGCGCCCCGCCCTTGGCCGCGACCAGCCCCTCGGCGGTGGCCCGTTCGGCGCGCTTGCCGACGTCCTTGGCGCCCTTGATGCGAAGCGCCTCGACGGCCTTGTCGAAGTCGCCGTCGGTTTCGGCCAGCGCGTTCTTGCAGTCGAGCATGCCGGCACCGGT
Organism: uncultured Actinomycetota bacterium; assembly: GCA_963703795.1. Taxonomy (GTDB): domain Bacteria; phylum Actinomycetota; class Actinomycetes; order Mycobacteriales; family Mycobacteriaceae; genus Mycobacterium. The sequence continues at coordinate 33,407 of CAVPFT010000024.1, forward strand.
GAGTTCCCGAAGCCGCTTGACGTCGGCAGCGGTGAAGTTCGCCATACTCAGCCTTCCTATGTGGTCAGTGGTTGATTCGGTTGCGCCGCAGCGCTTCGGAACGGGGGCCGACAGCGGGGCCGGCGGAGGGAGCACTGGCGGTAGCGGAGGCCAGCAGCTCCTGCTCCCATTCGGCGAGCGGCTCGGCGGACTCCGCCTCGGGCTTGCCGTCGCCGCGGCCCAGCCCGGCGCGGGCCTGCAGGCCCTCGGCAACCGCGGAGGCGATCACCTTGGTCAGCAGCGCGGCCGAGCGGATCGCGTCGTCGTTGCCCGGGATCGGGTAGTCGACCTCGTCGGGGTCGCAGTTGGTGTCCAGGATCGCGATGACGGGGATGCCGAGTTTGCGGGCCTCGCCGACGGCGATGTGCTCCTTGTTGGTGTCGACGACCCAGACCGCCGACGGCACCTTGGCCATGTCGCGGATACCGCCGAGGCTGCGCTCGAGCTTGTTCTTCTCGCGCGTCAGGCCCAGGATTTCCTTCTTGGTGCGGCCCTCGAAGCCACCGGTCTGTTCCATCGCCTCGAGCTCCTTGAGGCGCTGCAGCCGCTTGTGCACGGTGGAGAAGTTGGTGAGCATGCCACCCAGCCAGCGCTGGTTCACATACGGCATGCCGACGCGGGTCGCCTCGGCGGCGACGGACTCCTGCGCCTGCTTCTTGGTGCCGACGAACAGCACCGACCCACCGTGGGCGACCGTCTCCTTGACGAACTCGTACGCCTTGTCGATGAAGGTCAGCGTCTGCTGCAGGTCGATGATGTAGATGCCGTTGCGGTCGGTGAAAATGAACCGCTTCATCTTGGGATTCCAGCGACGGGTCTGGTGCCCGAAGTGGGTGCCGCTGTCAAGCAGCTGCTTCATGGTCACTACGGCCATGCTTATGCCTCACTTGTGGTCGGTTGTCGCCCGGCATCGGGTGAGGCCGGGCCCTGGCGCCTGCGGAATGCCGCACCCGTCCTGGAACGTCCTGGACGGGACCGCACGGCAATCGGTTGGCTGCAGGCGCGCGAAGTCAGCCCGCGAACGAGCTGCGACCAGCAGTTTACACCGACTCAGCAGGTGGTTTTTGCCAGCGGTATCCACAGCGGACGGTTCGTGCACAGAACCGGCGAATGCGGTTGGCCTCGGAGTCGCCGCAGCGGTGAACTGGATGGGTGCGGTGGGTGGCGCTGATGCTGGGCATGTGGCTGGTCAGCGCGGCGCCGGCGGTCGCGGACGACGTCCGGCTGGATTGGCCGTTGCGTCCGCCCCCGGCCGTCGCCCGGGGATTCGACGCCCCCTCCCCCGACTGGAATCCCGGGCACCGGGGCGTGGACCTGCCGGGAACGCCCGGTCAGCCGGTATATGCCGCCGGCCCCGCGACCGTGGTGTTCGCCGGGCTGCTGGCCGGGCGGCCCGTGGTGTCGCTGGCCCATCCCGGCGGATTGCGCACCAGCTACGAGCCGGTCCGCGCGGCAGTCCGGGTCGGTCAACGGGTGACGGCCGGGACCGTGATCGGCGAGTTGGTGGCCGGGCATGCCGGCTGTCCGGTCCGCGGCGTGCTTGCACTGGGGAGCGATGTGGGGTCCGGCATCGGGCGCCCACTACGTCGATCCGCTGGGCCTGCTGAGGTCCACGCCGATCCGCCTCAAGCCACTGAACCGCTAGGCCCGGGGGTGGGCCTGGTCGTGCACCGCCCGCAACCGGGACACCGCGACATGGGTGTAGAGCTGGGTGGTCGCCAGACTGGAATGCCCGAGCAGCTCCTGGACCACCCGCAGGTCGGCTCCGCCTTCGAGCAGGTGCGTGGCCGCGCTGTGGCGTAGCCCGTGCGGTCCCATGTCGGGTGCGCCGTCCACCGCGGCGACGGTCTGGTGCACGACCGTGCGTGCCTGGCGCACGTCGAGCCGCCGGCCTCGCGCGCCCAGCAGCAGCGCCGGCCCCGACTCCGCGGTCAGCAGGGCGGGACGCCCGTCGGCCAGCCAGGCGCGCAGCGCGTCGGCGGCCGGCACCCCGAACGGCGCGGAGCGCTGCTTGTTGCCCTTGCCGAGGACACGCACCAGCCGATACCGGGTATCCACATCGTCGATGTCCAGCCCGCACAGCTCGCTGACCCGGATGCCGGTGGCATACAGCATCTCGACGATCAACCGGTCGCGCAGTGCCAGCGGATCGCCTTGCTCGGCACCGGATTTCGCCGCCGCCATGGCCCGCAGGGCCTGATCCTGACGCAGCACAGCCGGCAGGGTGCGGTGGGCCTTCGGCACTTGCAGCCGAGCGGCCGGATCCGCGGTGAGCACGCCGCGCCGCGCCGCCCAGGCGGTGAACGCCTTGACCGCCGAGGTGCGTCGGGCCAACGTCGTGCGCGCCGCACCGGCACCGGCCGCCGCGGACAGCCACGACCGCAGCACCGGCAGGCTCAGTTCGTCCTGGCCGATCCCCCGGCCGTCGAGAAACGCGAACAGCGAACGCACGTCACCCAGGTAGGCCCGACGGGTGTGCGCCGAGCGGCCGCATTGCAGCGCCAGGTACTCGTCGAACTCGTCGAGTATCGTCTCCACGGCTCCACGTTCGCAGGCGCCGGGGGTCGGCTCAGGTGACGCGCCGAAGTGTGTCCGGGGTGAGATCTTTGCGCGACGGATAGCCGTCGACGGCCATGATGAGGTCCGCTTCGGCGAGCAACGTGCGCAAAACGTGCACAATGCCGTCGTCGCCGCCGAGCGCCAGGCCGTAGGCGTACGGGCGGCCGATGCCCACCGCCGTGGCCCCTAATGCCAGCGCCTTGACGACATCGGCCCCGCTGCGGATCCCCGAGTCGAACCACACCGGCAGCCCGTCGGCCGCCTCGACGACCCCCGGCAGGCAATCCAGCGCGGGCAGCCCGCCGTTGGCTTGGCGGCCACCGTGATTGGAGCAGTAGATGCCGTCGACGCCGCCGTCCTTGGCGCGCCGGGCGTCCTCGGGGTGGCAGATGCCCTTGACCAGCAGCGGCAGCTCAGTCAGCGAGCGCAGCCAGCCGAGGTCGTCCCAGGTCAAGGGATTTCCGAAGAGCTGTATCCAGCGCAGCACCGCGCCCTGGGGGTCTTCCTCGGGCGGGCGTTGGAGGCTGGCGCGGAAGACGGGATCGCTGATGTAGTTCGCCAGGCAGTGCCCGCGCAACTGGGGAAAATTCGACGTGCTCAGGTCGCGGGGGCGCCAGCCCGTGACCCAGGTGTCGAGGGTGACGACGATGCCCTTGAACCCGGCCGCCTCGGCGCGATGAACGAAGCTGGCGGCCAGCTCGCGGTCGGTGGGTGTGTACAGCTGGAAGAACCCGGGCGTATCGCCCAGGGCGGCGGCGACGTCCTCCATCGGGTCGACGGTTAGCGTCGAGGCCACCATGGGGACTCCCGTGCGGGCCGCCGCGCGTGCCGTGGCCAGGTCGCCGTGGCCGTCCTGGGCGCACAACCCGATGACGCCGATGGGCGCCATGAACACCGGGGACGCAACCGTGCTGCCGAACAGGTCGACGGAGAGGTCACGTTGTGCGGCGCCGACGAACATGCGCGGGATGAGACCCCAGCGTTCGAAGACCTCACAGTTGGCCCGTTGGGTTCGCTCGTTGCCGGCTCCCCCGGCGACATACGACCAGACCGACGGCGGGAGCGCCATCTTGGCCTTGGCCTCCCACTCCGCGAACACCATCGGCAGCGACGGCACGACTCCGGCCAGACCCTGCAGGTAAATCTCGTTCTGGAAATCCCCGAATGCCATGCGGTAAAGGATGCCAGCCGGGCGCGAGCCCGGTTTAAGCCCCTGCCTCGGCCTCTGCCTCTTCCTGGGCCAGTTCTTTCTTCCACTGCCGGAACGTCTCTTCGGTGCGGCCGCGGCGCCAATAACCCGAGATCGACGACCCCCACTTGGCATCCACGCCGCGCTCTTTGCGGATGTATGGCCGCAGGTTGTGCATGACGGTTTGCGCTTCACCGTGGATGAAAACGTGCACCTGGCCCGGCAGCCACTGGGCGGTGGTGACCGCCTCGATCAGCGGCGCAAAATCGCCGGCGCGGTCCTCTGGAACCAGATCGGCGCGGCCACCGCGATAGACCCAGCTCACCTCGACGGATTCCGGTGCGATCAGCGGGATCTCGTCTTCCGGCCCAGCCACTTCGATGAACGCCTTGCCAACCGCGTTGGGCGGCAAGGCTTCCAGCGCCGCGGCGATGGCCGGCAGCGCCGATTCGTCGCCGGCCAGCAGATGCCAATCGGCGGCCGGGTCGGGGGTGTATGCGCCGCCGGGGCCCATCAGATAGATGGGCTGTCCGGGTTGGGCCGCTGCCGCCCAGGGGCCCGCGATCCCGTGCTCACCGTGCACCACGATGTCGATCGTGAGCTCGCGGGCCGCAACATCGACGTCGCGGACCGTCATGGTCCGCACCGAGGGTTTTTTCTCTGGGGGTAGATCGGCGAAGCTGTCCAGGGTCAACGGCCCCGGCAACCTGGCCACGTCGACATCGTCTTCGACGAATACCAGCTTGACGTAGGAGTCGGTGAATTTGCTCGGCGCGAAGGTGTCGAACCGGCTGCTCCCCACCACTACCCGCACCATGTGCGGCGCGAGTTGCCGGGTTCGCACAACTTCGAAGCTCTGCAGAGGTCGACCTGCCACTTATCCTCCCGTCCTGACCCGGCCCCCGTCGACTATACGAGCCGCACCGTCGCGGCAGCCCGGCCAGCGGTGGAGCGGACAATCCGCCACCGCCCGTCGTCGCGCCGCGTCAACCCGGCCACCTCGAGGATCGCCAGCGGCCCCAGCACCTGCTCCGGCGCCAACCCCGATGCGACCGCGATCTCATCGACCGTCGCGGCGCCGCGGCCGGGCAACGCCTCGTACACCTGACGCTCGGCGTCGCTCAGCCCGTCGAGCGCGGTTGTCGGGCGCGGTTCTTCGGCCGCCAACTCACCGATCTGACCGACCAGCTCGACGACGTCGTCGGCCCGGGTGACCAGCTCCGCGCCGTTGCGCAGCAGGACGTGACACCCCGCCGACGCCGACGACGTCACGGGGCCGGGAACCGCGGCCACCACCCGACCCAGCGCACGCGCCCACGCGGCGGTGTTCGCCGCGCCGCTGCGCAGGCCCGCTTCCACCACCACCGCGGCCCCCGCGGCGGCGGCGACCAGGCGATTGCGGGTCAGAAACCGGTGCCGGGCCGGGCGGACGCCCGGCGGGTATTCGGTGAACAACAGCCCGTGCTGGCCGATGCGATGCAGCAGTGCCGAATGGCCGGCGGGATACGGGATGTCGAGCCCGCCGGCGAGGACGGCCACGGTGATTCCGTCGCAGTCCAGCGCCGCGCGGTGTGCCGCGCCGTCGATGCCGTAGGCCCCGCCGGAGACCACGGCGACGTCGTGCTCGGCCAGCCCGGCCGCCAAGTCTCCGGCCACCCGCTCGCCGTATACGGTCGCGGCCCGGGTTCCGACCACGGCGGCCGCGCGTTCCGTCACCGCGTCGAGGCGTTCGGGACCCAGCGCCCACAACACCATCGGCGGCCCGCCCCGGGACCTGACCTCGGCCCCGATACCGGCACTGCCGAACGCGGCGAATGCGAGCAGCGGCCACTCGTCGCCGTCGGAGGTGATCAATCGTCCTCCGCGGCTGGCGAGCAATTCGAGATCCGCTGCGGCCCGGTCTATTTCGCGCCTCGCCTCGGTGCGCTGGGCCACGTCGTCATCGACCAGCCCGCGCCGGACCCGGTCGGCCGCCTCCACCGGGCCAACCCGGCGCACCAGGGCGGCAAGCTCCGCGCAGGGCGGTTCGGCCACCCGGGACAAGTAGGCCCATGCCCGCAATACGGGATCGTCGACCGCGGCCGTCATCGCTGCGCTCCGAGGTCCCGGAAGCTGAGCGCGGTGCCGACTTCGTCGAGCCCGGGTGCCGCCCGGCCGGCCAAGTCGGCCAGGCTCCAGGCGACCCGCAATGTGCGATCGAGGCCCCGGATGCTGAGCAGGCCACGGTCCAGCGCCACCTTCAGCGGGGCCATCGCGGCGTGGCCGGGACGGAACTTTCGCCGCAACAGCGCCCCGCTGACTTCGGCATTGGTGCGAAATCCGTGTGGCCGCCAACGCTCGACGGCGGCCTCGCGAGCCGCCGCCACCCGATGACGAACCCGCGCCGTCGACTCACCGTCGGTGACCGACAATGCCCCTGCGCGTACGGGATTCATCTGCACCCGCAGGTCCACCCGGTCGAGCAACGGCCCGGACAGCTTTCCCAAATAGCGGCGTTTGACCACCGCCGCGCAGATGCAGTCCTGCGGATCGGACGGTGCGCAGGGGCAGGGATTGGCGGCCAGCACCAGCTGGAATCGGGCCGGGTAGCAGGCCACCCCGTCACGGCGGGCAAGGCGAATTTCCCCGTCCTCCAACGGTGTTCGCAATGCTTCCAGCGCGCTGACGCTGATCTCGGCGCATTCGTCGAGGAAGAGCACTCCGCGATGCGCGCGGCTGACGGCGCCCGGCCGGGCCATCCCGGAGCCCCCGCCGACGAGTGCCGCGACGCTGGAACTGTGGTGCGGCGCCACGAAAGGCGGCCTGGTGATCAGCGGTGTATCGGCCGACAGCAGGCCGGCCACCGAGTGAACCGCGGTGACCTCGAGGGACTCGCTCTCCGACAGCGGCGGCAGTAGCCCCGGAAGGCGTTGTGCCAACATCGTTTTGCCGATACCCGGCGGCCCGGTCAACATGAGGTGATGCGCCCCGGCGGCGGCCACTTCCACCGCGAACCGCGCCTGTGCCTGGCCGATCACGTCGGCCAGATCGGTTGCGGGCTCGGGGTCCGTGGCTCCCCGCTGATCCTGCTGTCCAACCCGCCGGACCCGCCGAGCCAGCTCTGCAGTTGCCGTAGGGTGCGCACGCCCCAGACGTCGATTCCGTCGACCAGGCTGGCCTCGGCCAAGTTGTCCACCGGGACAACGACGGCCGGCCAGCCGTCGCGTTTGGCGGCCACCACGGCGGGCAGTACGCCGCGGACCG
>CAVPFT010000025.1:0-277265 GCA_963703795.1 uncultured Actinomycetota bacterium
GCGGCGCCGTCATCTCCGCGTGCTCGTACACCGAGGCGGGCAGCAGCCAGAACGGCGCGAGAACGAACAGTGGTGGTATGGCCCACCAAAGCATGAGCCGGCGCACCGCTTCTTTGCCCGCCAGATCGTTGGCGACCCAGTTGCGCATCGAGTCGGGCAGGCACCGACCGTACGCATAGGCGATGTGCTGCCAAAGGTTGGGTTTGGTGTTGGTCATGCTGGCTCCTCTGGGCGCTTTCAGGACTGCAGTGCGCCGGCCGCCAGGGCGGCGGCATTGATCCGGGTCAGCACCCGATGCAGGTGCTGCAGCTCGCCCATGTCGACGCCCAGACGTGCGACAACCGCGGGCGGAATCTTCAGCGCGCGCCGACGTAAGGCGGTGCCCTTGTCGGTGAGTTTGACGTCGGTGGGCGCTCGTCGACCGCGTTTCGGGTACGGGTGATCAGCCCGAGCGCCTCCAGGCGCTTGATCATCGGCGACGTCGTGGCCGAATCCATCTGCAACGTGGTCGCAATCTCCTTGACCGACAGCGGTTTCTGCTGTCCCGCCGATGCCTTCTGGTGATCCCAGAGCGTCAGCATCACCAGATACTGCGGATGGGTCAGCCCCAACGGCTTCAGCAACGGCCGGTAGACCGCCAAGACGGCGCGGTTGGTGATGCTCAGCGCGAAACAGACCTGCTGTTCGAGGGCGAGCGGATCGATGTCCGGTGCGGTCAGCGTGGCCATAGTGGCATCGTACCCTAATAGTTAGCGTACTAACTATGTCGCTCTCGTCACAGGCGCTACTGCGCGTGGAAGTGTCGCAGAATTCGATTCCGCGGCAAGCGTTACCCCGTTTCGGCAAAGCCGGGAAGCAAGTCGAGCGCCAGGGGCCTGACCGGCACGTGGGCATCCAGCTGCACCGAGATGGCGACCATCGAAGCCATCACCCGCAGAGGCATCGCCAACAGGGGAGGTAGGTCGAGCTGGCGGGCGATCTTGAGGTTCGCAACGGTCCGGTCCATCTGGTCAGACGTCGCTTTCAGCAGCCACCTACGCCGGTAGTGGAACATGTCGGCTCGCAGGGGCTCGACGAAGAGGCGCAACATCTGGTCGACTTCGCCGGCGGGAACCTGCTGGCCCCGGGCGATGAACCCGGCCTGCGCCAGCATGGGCAGCAGCATGTCGTAGTCCTTATCGGCCGCCAACCGAAAAATCCGGCCGAGGTCCGCGGGGAAGCCGCCGGGTAGCGGCGCCACCGCGCCAAAGTCGATGACGCCGAGGCGGTCGTCGGACATCAGCATGAAGTTCCCCGGATGGGCGTCCCCGTGCATCATCTCCACCCGCGAGGGCGCACCGAGCGTGAGTTCGGTCAGCCGTGCACCGCAGAGATCACGTTGCGCGACTGTGCCTTTCGCGATGATCTGCGACAGCGGGACGCCCTCGATCCACTCCGCGATCACCACCTTGGGCGCGCTTGCCACAATCGCGGGAACCACGAAATGCGGGTGGTCGCGGTACGCCCTGGCGAAAGCCCGTTGGTGCTCAGCCTCAAGGCGGTAGTCGAGCTCCATTTCGACGCGTTCGAGCAGCTCGTCGACCACGCCCTGCACATCGGCCCCCGGCGCGACCTGCTTGAGCAGCCCGACCATGCGGCGCAACGTCTTCAGGTCCGCGCGCAGCGCATCATCGGCCCCCGGGTACTGGATCTTGACGGCGACCTCACGGCCGTCGGCCCACACCCCCTTGTGCACCTGACCGATGCTGGCCGAAGCCACCGGTGTGTTGTCGAAGGTGCTGAACCGCTGCCGCCATTTGGTGCCGAGCTGGGCGTCGAGCACCCGGTGCACCTTGCTGGCCGGCAGCGGCGGGGCTTCCCTCTGCAGCTTGGTCAACGCTTCGCGGTACGGCTCGCCGAACTGTGCGGGGATCGCGGCCTCCAGCACCGACAGCGCCTGGCCGACCTTCATCGCGCCGCCCTTGAGCTCACCCAGAACGGTGAATAGCTGATGGGCCGCCTTCTCCATCATCTCGGCGGTGACTTCGTCCTTCGACTTGCCGGTCAGTCGTTTGCCGAACCCGAGCGCTGCCCGACCGGCGATCCCGACGGGAAGGGTCGCCAGCTTCGCGTTGCGCGCGGCGCGCCCACGTTTGATGTCGGCCACGTGGCTATCCTCCCAGACGGCTCAACTGTTCAGAAGCATTCCGGCTCTGGCCTTGGCGGCGTCACGTCGCTGCTCTGCCTGACACACGATCACGTCGGCCTGTGCCCGTCGTCATGCGGACGCTTGTTCGCGGGCTTGCGTCAGGGAAACGCTCGAGCATTTGGCTGTGTCACGCCGCTCGTCGGCAGAGGTGATCGCGGGCAGCGGCGGATTGAAGCGACGATGGCCGCGGGGGTTGCCGTCGGGGTCCAGCTGATCCTGCGCATCACGGCATCCCTACTCGTCGCGCCGACACCGATACTGCCGCTGCGGACCGAAGCCGAGGCGCGCTGGTTCGCCCAAACGGTGTTCGTGCCGATCATCGAACACGGCCTTCCGGGACCCGAACAGGGGACGGCGGTCACGTGATTCGACGCTATCGTTCGTCGGTTCAGCGGGCCGGCGCCAGCATCTGCTTCCACCCGTCGTCGCCTGTGTGGCTTGAGTTTTCGACGGAGTATTTAACACCGTCGGGTCCGATGAACTCGCCGCTTTGCGGACTGTAGATCGCGGTGGCGTTGGGAGTGTAGACACACGGGTTGGGCTGCTGGCCGTTGCACTGGACGGTGCCAGAACCCGGCCGCTGCAGCGGATCGTTGACCGGGGGTGGCGTCCCCGGCACCCGGTTGGCCGGCGCCGGGTTCATGCCGTTGTCCACCGACGGCGCCGGTATCACCTGGCCGGGCTTCACCGGCTGATCGCAGCGCGCAGCCGGCGCCGGACAGGTGAGGATCTGGTTCGGGTCCCCGTACCACGGGTTGGTGCCCAGCGGAACGTACGGTTTGTTGTCGCGGCACTCCCGCGGGGTGGCCGCGCGTTTGCCGGGGACATCGACGCACGGGATGTTGCGCGCGCCGCGCACCACATTGCTGGGGTGTCTTGCGGGATCTTGCAATAGGTTCCCGACGGCAACGGCGCCGGGTTGGTGTCCGCCGGCGACCGCCACTCTGATGCGGGCAGGAACCCGGTCAGACACGGCGGCGGCTGGTTGATCCCGAGCCCGATGTCCAACACGATCGTGTCCGACGACAGTACCGTCTGCGCGAACGAACCAAATTGCGGCAGGAGCACCAGCACTTGCTCGACGTTGTCGTGGTAGCGCTTGAGCATGTCGAGCACGATCGCGAGGTTGGCCAGCGTCTGCGGCAGGGAGTCGCGGACGTCGCTGAACACCGCGTTGACCTGATCGGTGGTCGGCGCCGCTTGGGAGAGAATGCTTTTCAGATTTGATCCTGGTCCGCGGTCTGTGCGGCCAGGGTGTTCAGGTTGTGCGCCCAGCGCTCGATCGTGTCGCCCGAGTCGACTTGGCTGTCCAGGATCGGCGCGGAGTTTTCGATGATGTCGTTGACGTCGGAGATGTTGGTCTTGAAGTCACCGACAAAGGCCTGAGTGGCGTCGACCAGTCGCTGCAGTGCCGGACCCAATCCGCCGACCGCTTGTGCGGTCTCGTCGAGCAGTGTTGCGATCTTGTCTTTGGGCAGCACGGCCAGTCCCCGGTTCGCCGCATCCAGGGCCGGCCCGATCTGGGCGGGCACCGTGCCCTTGGTGATGGTTTGGCCGTCGGAGAAGTATTGGCCGGGTTGCCGTCTGACACCAGGTCGAGATATTGCTCACCGACCGCCGATACCGAATGCACGTTGGCCGACGCGTCGATCGGGATCTTGTACCGGTCTGCTATGCGCATGGTCGCGACGCACACCTTTTCTCGGTCGGTTCGACATCGGTGACCTTGCCGATGGTGATGCCGCGATACGTCACGTTGGCCGTCGCATACAGGCCGCCCGACGCCGGCAGGTCGGCTTTCAGCGTGTACTGGCCGACACCCATCAAGGTTGGCATGTGCAGGTAGTACCAGCCAGCACGCCCACCGCGATCAGTGTCAGGTGCCGAATACGGACAGCTGGATTTTGATGCGACGGGTCAGCATTTCTCACTCACCCCGTTCCACCAGCGGTCCCCCGGGCACGTTGTTCGGGTTCGGGGTGAACCGGACGTCGGGGATCATCGTGGCGGGATCACGACCCCACGACTGCTCGAGTGCCCGCAGTGAACCGGAGAGTCCGGTTCCGGTGAGGACCGCGTTGTCCAGGGCGCTCAACGTCAGGTCGAGATATCCGCCCAGGCTGATGTAGTCGCCCCGGACCAACTTCGGAACATTGTCGATCTCGAACGGCGCGGTCAATGCCACCGCCAGGGCGCCAACCACATAGGGCGCGGCGCGACCGAGTTGCCTCAGCGGCCGCTGAAGCAACTGCAGGTCGGAATGCAGATTTTCGCGCGCGGCGGACAGCGTCTGATCGGCCTCAGCGGCGAGTCGGCCCGTCGACTCGACCGCATTGACGAACAGGTCGCGGATGTCGGCGAAATGCTTGATCAGCGGCGGAATTTCGGTGAGCACGCGATCCAGGACCTCCGACCGGGGGCCCACATAAGCCAGGAGCCGGTCGGTGGAGTCGATGCCGCGGGTGATGTCCTCGCGCTGCTCGCTCAGCCGCTTGGTAAAGGTGTCGAGCTTGCCGAGGAAATCCCGGATCTGATCGGCCCGCCCGTTGAGGATGTTGTAGACCTCGTTCTGGATCACGTCGAGGTTCGGGATGCCCCCGCCGCGCAGTACGGTGGCGATGCTGGCCAGGGTTCGCTCAGTGGTGGGGTACGCCGACGAATTCCTCAGCGGGATGGTGTCGCCATCCGTCAGCAGCTGCCGCGACGGGTCGGGCGGCGCGGCCAACTCCACATGCTGAGAACCCAGCAGGCTGGTCTGCCCGATCTTGGCGGTGGCGTTCTTCGGCAGCTGGACACCTTTCTGAATGCGCAGGGTCAGGGTGGCGACCCAGTTCTTCATCTCGATGGCTCGCACCGTGCCGACAAAGACGTCGGCCACCCTTACCCGGCTGTTGACGTTGAGCGCCAGCGTGTCCGGCATCTGCACATAGACGGTGTAGGCTCGCGGACCGGTGCCCGGGCCGCCCGGGCAGCGGCACGTTCGCGATGCCGCGCCAGATCCGCACGACGTCAACACCAAAGCGACCACGACACCGCCACGGCGCGGACCACGACCGCGGCGCGATCCGGCTCGACACGCTTACACGGCGCTCTCATTGGCCCGGTCCTGCCGGCGGCGAGCCGCCCGGCACCGGACCCGGAATCCGTCCGGTCCTGGAGGCGGTGGCGGCCCCGGTTGCGGGTACCACGGCGGCGGCAGGGGACTGTGTCTCGTCGTAGGCATCCGGCGGTCCGGGCATGGTTTGCCCCGCCGGCGGGGGTGCGAGTCGGCGCCACCCATCAGTTCGGCCAGCGAGTCCGGAGTCAACAGGCGTCTGCCGTGGCGGGCTGCACCTGGATCCCTGCATGCCCGGCGCGACGATCCAGCCCGGCTCGTAGTTGCCGTGCGAAAACGGGGTGTCCGGCGAGAAGATCCCGGGGACGGTGGTGTCCTTGTACCCGGGCGGGGGCCGCAGCCGCTCCTCGGAGTAGGCGACCATCTTGGGCAGTAGCGCGGCGGTGTTGGCCAGGTTCAAGCCGAACGGCAGGTAGTTGAACTTGATCGCATCGAGAATCGGCGCCAGGTATTGCGCGCACAATTCGGCCGAGTCCTGATAGCCCAGCCGGCTGCCGGCCTGAATCGCGCTGCAGATGAACTCCATCGGGTTGGCGAAGTTGGTCAATGCCGGCAGGCCGACGGCCCGCCGTTCGCCGGGTCGTAGATCGCTTGGAAGTTCGCCCCGAACGTCGGGAAGACGTGCAGTGCCGTCTCCAGCCCGTTCAAGGGTTCGGGCTGCACGACCGCGGTGGTCACGTCGGCGAGGTTGCCGATGTCGTGGGCCAGCACGTCGCGGTTTTCGTGCGAAGAACTTGCGCACGGTGGGAAGCAGTTTGTCGAACTGCTGGACCGCGTCCGCGAGTTCGTGGTCGGTGTTGGTGAAGCTGGTCGTGAACTGCGCCAGGTTCTGGTTCAGTGCCACGAACTGCTTGTCGTTTTGGTGCAGTGCGTTGACGAACAGCGCCAGGCTGCGCAGCACCGCGAAGAAGTCGCCGCGGCCCTCGTTCAGGGCGGTCAACGCCGTCCGAGAGGTTGTTCAGCGTGGTGTTGATCTGCTTGCCCTTACCGGCCAGGCCGTCGGCGAAGGATTCGATGACGTCACCGAATGGCCCCTTGGGCTGCTCCTCGGTGGGGCCGAGTTTGTCGATGATCTTGGTGATGTCATTGCGAAGGTCGTCCCACTCCACCGGCACCTGGGTGCGTTCGATCGGGATCACCGCGTCATCGGCCAGGACCGGACCGCCGTTGTAGGGCGGCTCCAATTGGATAAGCCGTGAGGCCACCAGGTGGGGTTGAGGATCACCGCCGAGGCGTTGGCGGGCACCTTGTACTTGTTGGCGTAGTGGAAGGTCACTTTCATCTTGTCGCCGGCGGGTTCGATCTTGTCGACCGAGCCCACGCGCATGCCCATGATCTGGACCTTGTCGCCCTGGGTACAGCGCCAGCGCCTCCGGGAAGTAGGCCGACGACGGTCGTTGGTGGTCAGCTTCTTGTAGAGCTGCCAGCCGACCGACCCCGATGGTGAGGCCGACGCGACCACCGCCGCGTGCGGCGATCAACCGCGGCGCGAGAAACGTGCGGCAGGCGCAGCGTTACTGGATATTGAAGATGATGCTCATTGGCCTGCTGCCTCCCGTTCCACCGGGGTGACGAACGGTGGCTGGCAGCTGGGGCCGGGCCCCGGTGGTGAAGGCGGGCCTGGCGGGAACCCCGGTGCGAAGGTCGATGGGGGCGGGGTGGGACCGGCCGGTCCGAACGGTTCGGTACGCGCGCCCGGCGGCGCATTGGGCGGCAGCGGCACCGGGGTGCCAGGGAGGTCGGGGGTGGCACGCCGGGCCGCCCGGCGATCGGGATACCCGGTGTCGGCGGCAAACCGTGGGGCTGCGGCGGCGACGTCATGACGTTCGGGCGGAGCCAAGCCGGGGCCCGGGGGCCGATAGCGGGCCAAAGGGCCCGACGGTCTGGTCGAGACCGGCGCACGGCAGCGGATTGCCCGGCCGCGGAGCCGTCTTTCGGCGTCGGGGTGTAGGAACACGGCGAACCCGGCGCGACGGCCGGTCCCGGATGATCGGGGGTGCCCTCCATCACCGGCGGCGCCGGCGGCGGTGCGCCGTTGGGAACCGGGTGCCGTTGGGATCGGGCAACCGGAACGCCGGCAATCCGGCGCTGCGCCAGAATTTTCGGGATCGATCCCGCGCTTCTTGAACGCCGCGTCCACGAACGGCTGCAGGATCTCGGGGGGCAACAGGTTGACCACCATCACCTTGAAGTACGGACCCGAGCGCAAGAGCCTCCGACAGCGATGCGGCGTAATGCCCAGCGTGACCAGCGCGTCGGCCAGGTCGTCCTTGCGCTTGACCAGGAGATCGGTGATGGTGCGTAACTGCTCGAGCACGTGGTGAGGTCCGGGTTGTCGTTGATCAGGCCCTCGCAGCTGGGTCGAGACACGCGGTGACGTTTCCCAGCAGTGCGTCGATGGCCCGACCGCGTTCGTTGAACGCGGCCAGCAGCGTGTTGGCGTTGACCAGCAGGCTGTTGATTTGTTCGCCGCCATCGCCGAGGATGCTGGCCACCTGGTTGGCCTGAGCCAGCAGATGCTTGAACCTCCTCGTCGCGTTTGCCGATGGTGTCGGAGAACTTGGCCACCCCGTCGAGGGCGGCGCTCAAGTGCGGGTAGGTCTGATCGAGGTCTGCGACAACACATTCAGCGACCGCTTGACGGTGTCGATGTCCCAGCCGCTCGGCGGCCTTGGTGACGTCGAAGAAAGCGTCGTAGATCTGATAGGGCGTGGTGCTTTGACCGACCGGGAGCATACCGCTGGGGGGCAGCGGTCTGGAGCCGCGCGACTCGACCTCATGTCTTTTGCCGAGGAGCGTGTCGGTCCGGATGGCCAGTCGGCGTCGGTGCCGATGGTGTACCCCCAGCGTGAACCCACCAAGACGTGGTTGCCTTCGATCGGTAGTCGATTGCACCGTGCCCGACGTCGATGCCCTCGATGCGTACCTTGTCGCCTGTGTTGATGCCGCCGGCGTCTGTGAATTGCGCGTAGTAGGTCGGCTGGGCGAACAACATCGGTACATGGTCGAAGCTTTGGCCCACGCCCGACCACGAGCGGCACGATGACGACGGCCATCAGCCCGACGCGAACCCGGTCGGCTTCTGCAGCGCCCTCATTGCGCTGTGCACCTCCCCGTGGGCTGACCACAGCAGCTTGACCGTGCGGACCGGGCCACCGCGGTTGCAGACCGTTGAGCTTGAACGTGAGATCGCAAAGGTAGAGGTTGAAGAAGTCGCCGTAGATACCCCCGG
This sequence comes from uncultured Actinomycetota bacterium, assembly GCA_963703795.1. Lineage (GTDB taxonomy): Bacteria > Actinomycetota > Actinomycetes > Mycobacteriales > Mycobacteriaceae > Mycobacterium. The sequence goes on from CAVPFT010000025.1 coordinate 8,536, forward strand.
CGCGACCGATGGTCTTAAACGCGTTCGGCAGTTTGGTCAAATGTCAGTCGAGCCGATCCCGCTGATCGACGAGCGGCTGGGAGATGACGTCCAGGTAGCTGCACGGTGTGTGCAGCGACGGCCGGTTGTCGGCCAACAGGTCGGCCACCGTTCCCGACGGCGTCGCTGATGTGCGCGACGTTCGCGGCCAACGGGTCGGCGTGGTTTTTCAGGCCGGTGATCAGCGTCTCGAAGTTGTTGACGCGTCTGGTCGAATTGCTGCTGATGCCTGACCGCGGTGTCCAGCACGGTGTTGAGGTTCTTGATGACTTCGCCGATCGCCTGGTCGCGCTCGCCCAGCGCGGAGGTCAATTGCGCGGTCTGGTCAAGGATGTCGTTGATGGTGCCGCCCTGGCCCTGAAAGACCGTGATGAATCGAAGAGGCGATCGTGTTGACCTTCTCCGGGTCGAGTGCCCGGAAAAGCGGCTTGAAGCCGCCGATCAGCGCGTCGAGATCCAGCGCCGGATGGGTGCGAGACAGCGGGATGAATCCACCGGGCGGCAGTTTCTGGTCAGCCCCCTAGCCCTCGCCACGGCTGAGCTCGAGGTAGCGGTCACCAATCAGGTTCGGGTAGCGAATCTGCGCGGTCGTCGACTGATACAGCGGCAACGAGCGGTCGACGGCGAAGTCGACCTGAACCCGTTTGTCACCCTCGATGAGCCGGACGTCTTTCACCTTGCCGACTTCGACACCCGACGCGCGGACGAACTGCCCGGCGCGCAGCCCGCTGGCGTTGGAGAATTCGGCGGAATAGCCGATGGTCCGGTCGAACCGGAACTGGCCGAACACCACGATGACGGCCGCGGTGAAAAACAGCAGCACCGTCGCGAAGGCGCCGAGTTTGATTGCTGTGCCGGTGATTCTCATGGGTTGATCGTGTTCTCCCCAACTTGACGGCCCCAGACGTACTCGGTTGCATAGGGCGAACCGATTCCGAAGTGGTTGTACGGGGCGAGGCTGTTGCCGGTGTCCATCACCAGAAAGGGGGCCGGCCACAGATCCCGGGTGATCGACTGCCAGCAGCCCGGCTTCCCGCCCGGGCCGCCCCTGGCGTTCACCCGCGGCAGGTTGTCGGGGTAGACATACGGGTTGCCGGCACCTATCACAATGGCGGTGGAGTTGGCCTCGTAGCCGTTGCCGCCGAATATTTTGGCGACCTTGGGCGCAACGTCGTGGAAATTTCGGATGGTGCAAAACAATTCGGGGCTGTAGGTGTCCAGCAGTTCGGCACTGGGTAGCAGGTCGGCGGCGTCGCGGACCAGATAGGGCCCGCCCCGGTGGATGATGTCGGCACCGGTGTTGCCGGCTCCGACGGCGGCCAGCAACGCGGCGTCCAGATCGCGCTGCTGGGCGTTGACGGTGCGCGCCGTGGTTACCGCGTTGTTGAGGAAGTCCCACAGATCCGGTGAAGCGTCGGCATAGACGCCGCCGAGATCGGCCAGCGCTGCGAAGTCGTGGCGGATCTGGGGCATCCGCGGGTTGATGTCGTCGAGGATGGCGTTGCCGTTGACGATCGACTTTCCGAATTTGTCGCCCAGTCCGGTCAATGCTTCCGCGGCGGCCGACAGTGTCAGGTTCACCTTGACCGGATCGACCTTCTCGGCGATCTCGGTGAGCGTCTCGAACAGCGTGTTGAACTCCGTAGTCACCGAGCTCGCGTCGATCATGTGCTTGGGCGTGATTTGTTGCGGTGAAGGATCTTTCGGTGTCGTGAAGGCCACATACTTGTTGCCGAACACCGTGCTGGCCGAGATGTTGGCAACCACGTTTTCCGGAATCGACGGGATGTATTTCGGTTCCACGTTCATCGTGATCTTCGCCATCGGACGGCCGTCGTGGGAAACCTCGTCGACGGTGGCAACGCGGCCGATCGCTACCCCGTTGTAGGTCACCTTGGAGCCGGGATCCATCACCAAGCCCGCGCGACTGGCCAACATCGTCAAGGTCGTCTTCGGTGTCAATTCGCCCCGAAACTGGTTGTACACCAACACCAGCACGAGCGTCGCCAAGAGCAGCGCCAGCACCGCGGCCGGCTTTCTCCGCGGCGTGCGTGGCTTGTTCTCCCTGCCCGGGGCCGTCATTGTCGCCTACACCGTGAGGTTGAAATTGGCGTTGACGCCGTACAGCGCCAAAGACGCGAGCAGGACGACCGAAACGATCAGTATCAGCGATGCGCGCATGGACTTGCCGACCGCCTCGCCGACGCCGACGGGACCGCCGCTGGCGTTGTAGCCGTAATAGCAGTGGTTCAGCATCACACACGTCGAGAGGATGATCGTCATCAGGAATGACCACCCAACATCGTTGGGGCGCAAGAATGTTTCGAAGTAGTGCTCGTATGTGCCGACGGACTGCCCGTAGAACGCGGTCGTGACCACCCGTGCGGCCAAAAACGACAGGATGATCGACATCGAGTACAGCGGGACGATGATGGCGAAGCTGGCGGTGATCCGGGTCGCCACCAAATACGAGATCGACTTGATGCCCATCACCTCCAGGGCGTCGACTTCTTCACTGATCCGCATGGCGCCCAACTCTGCGGTGGCGCCGGCGCCGACCGTGGACGCGAGCGCCTGGCCGGTCACGACGGGCGCGACGATGCGGACGTTGGCCAGCGCGGCAAAGAACCCGGTGAACGCCTCCACCCCGATGTTGCCCAGCGACGAGAAGCCCTGGATGGCGATCAGCGAACCGGCCGAAAAGGTGACGAACCCGACGATGGCCACGGTGCCACCGATCACCGCCATCGCCCCGGTACCCATACCCATTTCCGCGATCAGCCGCAGCGTCTCCCTGCGGTAGTAACGCGCCGCGTGTGCGGTCTCGCGTATCGCGGTGAAGACGAACAGGGCGACGTCGCCCACGCTGTCGAGCCCTCTCGGCAGCGTGCCGGCCCACCGGGTTACTTGTGCATAGGTGCGCGGGTAGCGAGAACGCAGAACCGTTGCGGTGCTCACGTCAGCGCCCCGTTCCGAACCGGACGCCGATGGTGGTCAGCACCACGTTGACGGCGAACAGCGCAAGCACGCACAGCACCAACGTCTCGTTGACCGCCGTGCCCACGCCCTTGGCGCCACCGGCCGTCGTCAGCCCGCGATAACACCCCACCAGTCCGGCGATCAGCCCGAAGCTCGTGGCCTTGACGATCGAGATCAGCACCTCCGGCAAGCCGGTGATCAGTGTCAGCGTCGCGACATACGCACCGGCGGAGACATTTTGGATATACACACCGAACACGTATCCGCCGACCAAACCGATGATGATCACCGCCCCGTTGAGCAATAGGGCGACGAAGGTCGAGGCCACCACGCGCGGCAGGACCAGCCGGTGGATGGGGTCGATGCCGAGCACCTCCATCGCGTCGATCTCCTCGCGGATGGTCCGAGCGCCCAGGTCGGCACAAATGGCGGTGGAACCCGCGCCGGCGACCACCAGTACCGTCACCAGCGGTCCGAGCTGCGTCACGGCGCCCAGCGCGGCCCCCGCGCCGGAGATGTCGGCGGCCCCGAATTCGGTGAGCAAGATGTTGAGGGTGAAGACAATCAGCACGGTCAGCGGGATGGCGACCATGACCGTGGGCAAAAACGACACCCGAAATAAGAACCAGCTCTGCAGGATGAACTCGCGCCACTGGAAGGGGCGAACCAATGCCTTGGCGGTCTGCACGGTCATCTGCGCGAAGCCGCCCACCGCTGCCAGCCCCGGCTTGACCTGATCACGGACGTAACCCGTTATTCCCGTCGCCATCGTCACGGTTGTGTTCTCCGCACGGGTTCGCTGATCGTGGCGACGATCGGTTCGGTCGCGGGGAAGAACACGTCAGTGCCGTTTCGCATGTCCGTCAACCTTTCTCGCGCCGGGGGATAGGAGCTTGATCGTTACGAACCCGGCTCGTCTTGCGCGGCGATGATTTTCCGCACGGTGGTGACGATTGCGCCTTGATCGTCGGCGAGCTGCGCAAGCCGGCGACGCGTCACGAGTAGCGATCCCAATACGAGGTCCACGAGTTCCGCGCCGATCTGCTCGGCGGATTTGGGCCCATCAGGGTCGAACCACGTCCAGGCCCAACGCGTGGCGCCAAAGATCAACAGAGCTCGTACATTTGTGTCACCGTCGCGGAATTCGCCAGACGCCATGCCCGCATCGAGCACTCTGTGGACGATCCCGACGTATTCGGTTTGCAGCTTGCGCCCCTTGGATTGCTGCTTCTCGCCGGCAAACCTTGCGACCTCACGCTGGAACGCGACAGTGCGATCCCGGTCGTGTACCTGGTACAAGATGGACGCATAGAGCAACCCGGCAAGCTGCTCAGAAGGCGTGACGAACTCCGACACTATCCGCTTCGCTTCGTCGACCCTGCTGGCCATGTATTGGAGATGCAGGGTCGTGAGCAGCCGTTCTTTCGTGCCGTAGTGATGGGCTATCAAACCCTGTGAAACGCCGAGTTCGGCGGCGATCGCGCTGAAACGCGTTCCGCTGTAGCCATTTCGGGCAACGCTGCGCGTGAAAGCCTCCAGTATTGCCGGAGCCTTTCCAGGGCCGGGCGAGCCGTTCAAGTTTGCCACCTCGCCTCCTGCCTCTAATGCAGGCGATCGTAACCTTTGACTGACTGCTTGTACAGTCAATTTGGAAGCGTGTCGTCGCGGCACTCCGCAGCCTGCTAACCGATGATGTTGAATCTCGTCTAATGACAACCGATTATGACGGCATCAGACGGCTATTCGCGGACAGCGTTATTGGACAAGAGTAATACAATGGCCCGGCGCCGTTGCTGCGTTTGTGTGTGCACGACCCATTCGGTAGGACGCGGCCTGGTTTGCTACGTGGTCATCCGGATTCCGGTCCTGGACCGCCAGGCGGTCTCGCATCTCGCGTTCGCGCTGGCCACCCGCGAATAATCTTGCAGCACCAGAGCTTCAGCCTCGGCTTGCCCACGTCGGTACAGCAGCGTCTCTGCCCGCCGAGTCGCCTCGCTAACCAGTCAGCTCGGTGGCATCGGCTTGAGATACAGGGTGTTCCAGATGATTTCGGATATCGTCGCGGCCAGCTCCGCATCGTAGGAGTCCGGTGCGGTGGGAAGATTTTGCTGGCACGCGCGCTCGACCATCCACGTCAGCACGCTGGCCGTCGTCGCCGCGGGCAGCTCACGGCGGATATGGCCGTCGGCCTGGCCGTCTTCGATGACCCGGGTCAGCCGGCCGGTGATAGCGGTCAGAAGGTTGCGGTAGGTCGCTCCGACCACGGCGTCGTAGGCGGCCATCTCGTTCAGCGCGACGAGCACCGGTTGGTGACGCCGGTAGGTGCCGACGATGCCGGCCATCGCGGCGCGGACGTCGTCGGGATCGTGCCGCCCCGCCACGCTCCACCAGCGATCCGCGCTGTCGGCGAGATCGGCGAACACCTGGCCGGCCATGCGGCGCAGCAGGTGGCCCTTGTCCTCGAAGTAGATGTAGAAGCTGGCGCGTGACATCCCGGCCGCCGTCGACAGCCGGTCCACGCTTAGCTCGGTGAAACTGGCGCCGTCGCGCATCAGCCGCTCGGTGGCATCCAACAACCGGCGCTCCAGCTGCTCTCTTCGTTGCTGACGCCCCTGCTCGCGGTTGGCCTGCGGCTTCCGGGTGACGGACGGCATTTGCCAAGCATAACCGGCCGCTTACATATTGACTAGACATCATGTCTAGGCATATTGTCGGTCGGAGACTGTGACTGGGGTCATAAGCGATGGAGGAGCAACGATGACGGTGATGACCGGGACGTCTGGCACCGAAAAGCCTGGTCGTGCCTACGACGCGATCGATCTGTCCTCGCTCGCGTTCTGGTCCACGACGGCCGCCGAGCGGGAACGTTCGTTCGCGGTGTTACGGGCCGAACGCCCGGTGAGCTGGCATGCCCCGGTCGAAGAATCTCTAATGCATGATCCCGACGACCACGGCTATTGGGCGGTCACCCGGCGCTCCGACATCGCCACGGTCAGCCGCAACAACGAGGTGTTCCTGTCCGGCAAGGGGGTGATTTTCGAGAACGTCCCCGTGGAACTGCTCGAGGCGTCGCAATCCTTCCTGGCGATGGATCCACCGCGACACACCAAGCTGCGCAAGGTCGTGAGCGCGGCGTTCACCCCAAGGCAGGTCCGCCGCATCGAGGACTCGATCAAGTCGAACGCGAAGACCATCGTGGAAGAGCTCCGCGCCGCCGGCAGCGGTGCGGATTTCGTTGACCAGTGCGCCAAGGAATTGCCCATCCGCGCGCTGTCGGACATGGTGGGGATCCCGGAATCCGAGCGTCAGCACGTGGCGCACGCCGCCGATGCGATGGTGTCGTGGGCCGACTCGGTCTACCTCGACGGTCGCAACGCGCTGGAGGTCCTGCTGGAGGCTCAGATGTACATCCACCAGGTCGCCGGCGCGTTGGCCGCGGAGCGCCGCGAGCATCCCGGCGATGACTTGTTCACCAGCCTTGTGACCGCCGAGGTGGACGGCGACCGGCTGTCCGATAACGACGTGGCCGCGTTCTTCGTGTTGCTTACCGTGGCCGCCAACGACACCACCCGCCAGACCACCAGCCACGCCATGAAGGCGCTCACCGACTTTCCTGATCAGAGGGCATGGCTTCGCGAGGATTTCGACAACCGCATCGGCACGGCGGTCGAGGAATTCATCCGATGGGCCTCACCGGTGATGACCTTCCGTCGCACGGCCGCAATGGATTTCGAGCTGGGCGGCCAGCAGATCCTCGCGGGTGAAAAGGTGGTGATGTTCTATCCGTCGGGCAACTGGGATACCGAGGCGTTCGACCACCCGGAGCGGTTCGACCTGAGCCGCAATCCCAACCCGCACGTCGGCTTCGGTGGCGGCGGAGTGCACTTCTGCCTCGGAGCCCATGTGGCCCGGGCGCAACTGCGCGCCATCTTCGCCGAGTTGCTGGCGCAGGTGCCGGATATCCAGGCGGGCGATCCGGCGTACGTGCCAAGTAACTTCATCAACGGCATCCGCAGCATGCCCTGCACGTTCTAGCGGACTGGTTCCGGCACCGGCGCACCCGCCAATTCGGACGCCAGCAGCGTCAGCAATTCCGAGCACCCGCCGTCGACGTTGACGGTGGCCAGGTCGTCGCCGCGGGTGCGGCCGCGGTTGACGATGGCGATCGGGATGCCCAACGCGGCGGCTTGGCGGACGAATCGGTAGCCCGAGAACACGGTCAGCGACGAACCCGCGACCAGCAGCGCCTCGGCCTCCTCGACGAGTGAACATGCGTGCGCCACAACGTCTTTGGGCACGCTCTCGCCGAAGTAGACGATATCCGGCTTGAGCATTCCGCCGCAGCGCGGACAGTCGAGATAACGGAACGAGGCGGTGTCGGCAACGACGGCGTCGGCGTCGGGAGCCACCGCCAGCCCGCCGATAGCTTCCGCTCGCTCGATGAATCCCGGGTTGAGCGCCTCCAGCCGTTCGGCAAGCGCGCCGCGGCTCATGCCGTAGCGGCAGCTCAGGCAGATCACCTGCGCGTACGTGCCATGCAGATTGATGACGGTTTGGCTGCCGGCCTTGGTGTGCAGCAGGTCGACGTTCTGGGTGATCACGCCGATCACCACCGTCGCGCGCTCGAGGGCGGCCAGCGCGCGGTGCCCGGCGTTGGGCAGCGTGTCGTCCATGTGCCGCCACCCGACATGGTTGCGCGCCCAATACCGTTGGCGGAAGACGGGATCCGAGGTGAACTGATGGATTGTCATGGGATTGCTCGGCGGCGAATCGGGTCCCCGGTAGTCGGGGATGCCGGAGTCGGTAGAGATTCCCGCACCGGTCAGCACCGCGACCCGGCGACCGGTCAGCATCGCGACCAACTCGGGCGATTCTGCGCAACGGGCGGTCACCCACTCGAGCGTATGAAGCCGTGGCGCAGCCCCCGCGAGCGTGCGTGTTTGTGCAGAGGACACGCCGACAGAACTGGCATTTTGCGCACGCTCGCGCCGGACTTAGCCCATGCAGTCCGCGGCGGTGGTGAGTTCGGCGGACATGTTGCGCTCCATCATCTTGCACGCCGCCGCGCCCAGCTCGGCGTCGATGTGGGCGACGGCATCGGTCGGAATCACAACGGGAAAGTGGCGCACATAGGCGTCGAGCGCGCTGTAGAGGATGCACTGCTCGGTGACCTGCCCCGTCAGGATCAACCGCTTCGTGCCCAGACGATTGAGCAGATACGCGAGCGCCGTCGAATAGAAGGCACTGTGACGGACCTTGGTCAGGCAGGCGGCCACCCCTGAAATTGGCGTCGGCAGGATCGGCTTCACCAGGTCGGGCCGCGCGCCGTCGAGGGCGGAGCGGACGATGTCGGAGAACTCGGCGGTGAAGTCGCCGTAGTTGTCGTTGACATAAATCAGGTCGACGTCGTCGGATTCAGCTGCGCGGTGTACGAGATCGGCCAGCGGCTCGATGATCGTGCCGACATTGGGTATCAGCTCTTCAGCGTCGGGATGCTGGTAAGTGTTCATCATGTCGACCACAAGGACGGCGGTGTCGCTCATGTGCGCTTGATACCCGATAGAGACGATTTGACACTGTTCAGGCGACAATGGAAGGGCAATGGACTTCTACAACAGCTACAGCCAGGGCTTTGTCCGGGTCGCCGCGTGCACGCACCACACCACGATCGGCGATCCGGCGGCCAACGCTGCGTCGGTATTGCGGGTGGCCCGCGAGTGCCACGACGACGGCATCGCGCTGGCCGTCTTCCCGGAACTGACGCTGTCCGGGTACTCCATCGAGGACATCGTCCTGCAAGACCTCTTGCTCGACGACGTCGCAGCCGCCGTTAGGGAAATCGTCGCGTCCTCGACCGACCTGTTGCCGGTTTTGGTCGTCGGCGCGCCGCTGCGCCACCGGCATCGCATCTACAACACCGCGGTGGTCATCCACCGCGGTGTGGTGCTCGGCGTGGCGCCCAAGTCGTACCTGCCGACCTATCGGGAGTTCTACGAGCGCCGCCAGATCGCACCCGGCGACGACGAACGCGGCGTCATCCGCATCGGCGACATCGAGGCCCCGTTCGGCCCCGATCTGTTGTTCGCCGCATCCGACCTGCCCGACTTCGTGCTGCACGTCGAAATCTGCGAGGACATGTTCGTGCCCATTCCGCCCAGCGCGGAGGCGGCGTTGGCCGGGGCGACGGTGCTGGCGAACCTGTCCGGCAGCCCGATCACGATCGGCCGCGCCGAGGACCGGTGCCTGCTGGCCCGCTCGGCGTCGTTGCGGTGCCTGGCCGCCTACGTCTACGCCGCCGCGGGGGAGGGCGAATCGACAACCGACCTGGCCTGGGATGGGCAGACCATGGTTTGGGAGAACGGCGTGCTGCTCGCCCAATCCGAGCGCTTCCCGAAAGGAGGGCGACGCAGCGTCGCCGACGTCGACACGGAACTGCTTCGCTCGGAACGGCTGCGGATGGGGACCTTCGACGACAACCGGCGCCACCACCGGACGTCGGCGGAGTCGTTCCGGCGCATCGAGTTCCGGCTCGACCCGCCGGCCGGCGACATCGGGCTGCGGCGCGAGGTTGAGCGCTTCCCGTTCGTCCCGGCCGATCCGCAACGCCTGGAACAGGATTGCTATGAGGCCTACAACATCCAGGTCGCCGGGCTCGAACAGCGGCTGCGTGCGCTCGACTATCCGAAGATCGTCATCGGCATTTCCGGCGGGTTGGACTCGACGCACGCGCTGATCGTCGCGGCGCGCGCGATGGATCGCGAAGGACGGCCGCGCGGCGACATTCTCGCGTTCACGCTGCCGGGCTTCGCGACCGGAGACCGCACCAAACGCAACGCGATCGAGCTTTGCCGCGCGCTCGGTGTGACCTTCTCCGAAATCGACATCACGGACACCGCAAGGCTGATGCTCAAGGAGATCGATCATCCGTTCTCGCGCGGCGAGAAGGTCTACGACGTCACCTTCGAGAACGTCCAGGCCGGCCTGCGCACCGACTACCTTTTCCGGCTGGCCAACCAGCGCGGCGGAATCGTGCTGGGCACCGGAGACCTCTCGGAGCTGGGGCTGGGCTGGTCGACATACGGTGTCGGCGATCAAATGTCGCACTACAACGTCAATGCCGGCGTGCCCAAGACGCTGATCCAGCACCTGATCCGCTGGGTCATTTCGTCCGGGCAGTTCGAGTCGGAGGTCGGCGAGGTGCTGCAGTCGGTTCTGGACACCGAGATCACCCCGGAGCTCGTTCCGAGCGGTGAGGAGGAAGAGCTGCAGAGCAGCGAGGCGAAGGTCGGGCCGTTTGCGCTGCAGGACTTTTCGTTGTTCCATGTGCTGCGCTACGGATTCCGGCCGTCGAAGATCGCGTTCTTGGCCTGGCATGCATGGAATGATCCCGAACATGGGACCTGGCCGGCCGGATTCCCCGAGGACAAGCGACCGTCGTACTCGCTCAAGGAGATCCGGCACTGGCTGCAGGTGTTCGTGCAGCGGTTCTACTCGTTCAGCCAGTTCAAGCGCTCGGCATTGCCCAACGGTCCCAAGGTGTCCCATGGCGGTTCGCTGTCGCCGCGGGGTGATTGGCGCGCCCCGTCGGATATGTCCGCGCGCATCTGGCTCGACGAGATCGAGCGTGAGGTGCCCGAGGACTAGCAGCGGCTCACGCCCTCGCGCGACGCCAGCCCTGGTATTGCAGCTCCGCGAAAACCAGCGTGTAGGCGCCGGCCGCCAGGTTCAATACGACGCCGGCCGAGGTCAATGGGAAGACATCTGCGAGCACGAAACCAACGGCGCCCACCGTGTACAGCAAGTTGGCGATGATGACGCCCATGCCGGCGCGGCGTACCGACGGCAGGCGGGCGAGCCCGAACACGACCACACCGTAGGCGATCAAGAACGCCCCCATGCCGTACTCGAACGTCGTCGTGGTGCCCGAGAGCTCGGCGAGCCAGCCGACCAGTGGGATACCGGCGAGGCCAACGAGTCCGCTGATGGCAGCGTCGGCACGCATGGCCAGGCGTAGCAACCCGTCCCGGGTTCCCGTGCGGTCAATGGTGGTGGCGGACATAATTTTCCTTTCTCGAAGGCTGACATCGGTCTCCACTGAGGCTGCTCGCAAACCGCTGCCAGATCGACGCCACACGCTGCCAACTGCTGCCAGTCGCAGGTCAACGGCCGGTTCGCCTAGCGTGCTCAACGTTCCCAGCAGTCACAGAAAGCGAGGTATACGCGACGTGCCCGCACAGCGACTGACCCCGTTTTTGGGTGTCTTTCTAGATTGATCTCCCTGCCGAGCAGTCATGTTCCGGTGCTGACCGGGTGGGCAGTGACCTAATAGGAGCCTGACGTCACGAGAGTCCCATCACAGTCATGTCCGCCCGACCCGGTCAGCATTACAACCGACACGCCGATCGGCGCCGCTCTCTTGCGCCTCAACCGCCTGGCATTCGTGGGGGGCGCGCGCCGCACCACTACCTGTCTGTCTTGTTATCGCCGAGCCGCAGTCGTGTGGTGATGAACCAGTCGGCGGCCGAGCTCGAAACCAGTGATGGGCTGGCCATCACCCACGACGTGCGCCGCGAGTTTCGCTAGCGAATCAGCCCCACACCGGGTATGAACCGACCCACCTGCGCGGCGTAGGCGCGATAGGTGTCGCCGTGTGTCCGTAACAGGTAGGGCTCCTCGACGCGGCGGACCTGGAGCTGGATCGACGCGACGAGCAGGATAAAACCCGCGCAGGCAACGAGGTTCGGGGTCACCAGAATGATCCCGATGCCGAATGTGAACATGGCGGTGTAGATGGGGTTGCGGATCCGCCCGAACACGCCGGTGTGCACCAGCGTGGTGGTTTCCCTTTGGTCCACTCCGATTCGCCAGGAATCGCCCATCTCGAGTTGTGAGTACACCGTCGCCGCGATCCCCGCCGTCGCGATGACGATGCCGACCGTCTGGACCCAGACCACGCTCAGCACCCTGACTGGTTCAACGACCCCGATCTCCTGCAGGATCGCGGCGCTGACCGCCACGATCAGCGCGACGACAAAGCCGACCCCGGCGAGGTATTCCAACAAACCGCCGGTCTTGATGCCACGCAACCCGGTCGAGCCGGTGCGCCGATACTGTAGCCAACTGCGCCAGCCGAATCCGAGCAATCCGAACACCGAGAAGAGCACGACGGCCATGTCGCCGGCGGCGCTCGCCGGCATCAGCAGCCTCCTCTGACCGCGTTCATGGCCAGCGAGATTACATCAATGGCTGTAGTCACGAAAGCCCTTCCCGCAGTGTGGCCTCGATCGCTTCGGCATCCGGGGCACAGTCACCGGCGCCGGGCACCAAAGTCGCCAGCGCACCCGCGGCACAGGCACGCCGCAACGCTGCCAGCCGCTCGCCCGGCGAACCCGGATTGCCTGGCCAGCTCGCGGCCAGCACTCCGGCGAACACGTCGCCGGCGCCGGCGGTGTCCACAGCTTTGACCGCCGGGGCGGGCACCGCGAACTCGCCGTCGGCGCCGACGTAGCGTGCGCCGCGCGCGCCGAGCGTGACCACCAAGTGGGTTGGCCGCCAGGGCCATTCATCGGCTTCGGCTTCGTTTGCGATCACCACGTCCGCGATGGCCGCCAGCTCGGACAGGGAACTCTGGTCCCGACCGGCCGGTGAGGGGTTGACGATGACGACCGCCGCGGCCGAACGGGCTTCGCGTGCCGCCGCCACCGCCGTTGTGACCGGAATCTCCAACTGGGTCAACAGCACATCGCAGGAGGCGATGACGTCGCGCACGTGCGCGGCGGTCAGCGTCAACTGCCCGTTGGCGCCGGGCGCCACCACGATGGTGTTCTCGCCGCCGGCGTCGACCACGATGATCGCCGCGCCGCTGGGTCCGGTCAGCCCGATGGTCGCGCCCAGGCCAACGCCGCCGGCCCGCAGGTGGGCCCGCAGCTGTTCGCCGGCCGGATCGTCGCCGACCGCGCCGACGAACTGCACCTGCGCGCCAGCCCGCGCCGCCGCCACGGCCTGATTGGCGCCCTTGCCGCCGGGTGCGTGGGTCACAGAAGACGCCAGCACCGTCTCGCCCGGGCGCGGAAGGGAGCCGACGCGCAACGTCGAGTCCATGTTCACGCTGCCCACCACGCAGACCCGCGTCGCCATCCCGCCGACGTTAGTCGGGTCCGGTTTCGCGGTTCCCGAAAATCTCCTGGCAGACGAAGACGACGAGACTGGTAACGGCGGTACCACGGTTGTTAGTCGCTTTTGCGGCAATCGCCAATATCTTGATGTCAGCGCGTTAGTCTGCTGCGTGATCGGTGCTGAATCCCGTCACAGGGAGGGAAGGCGATTGACCGAGCTGAAAGACGGCGGAGCGGCCTCCGAAAACGCAGCGGCCTCTGACGCCACAGCGGCAACCGCACCGGAAGCCGCGCCGGGCGAAAAGACCCACAGGAGTATGCGCAGGCTTTTGCCGTGGCGCCGTTTCCGGTTCGGCATTCAGTCCAAGATCATGGTGGCAATGCTGCTATCGGGCATCCTCGGCGTGGGGGTGATTGGCCTCATCGGGGCCATATCCGGCCGCAACGCGTTGCGGCAAGTCGAGTCCGAGCGGTTGACCGAGCTGCGCGAGACGCAGAAGCGGCAGGTCGAGGCGCTGTTCAGGGAAGTGACGAATTCGCTCATCGTCTACAGCAGTGGATTCAGCATCAACGAGGCTACGGCGGCGCTCACCGCGGGCTTCAACCAATTGGCCAACTCGACGATCAACCCGGCCCAACAGCAGGCTCTCGTCAACTACTACGACAACGACATGATCAAACCGATCAAACGATTGACGGGTAACACCATCGACCTCAACGCGGTACTACCGAGTTCCCCCGCGCAGAAATACCTTCAGGCGTACTACACCGCGCCGCCGAGGTCGCCCAACGATCCACTGCCCGTTGAGGACGCCGGCGACGGCAGCGCATGGTCGGCGGCAAATGCCCGCTTCGATTTCTACCTGCGCAGCGTCGTCAGCCGCTTCGATTTTCCGGACGCGCTGCTGCTGGACTTGCAGGGCAATATCGTCTACAGCGTGGACAAAGGCCCCGACCTCGGAACCAACATCCTCACCGGCCCGTACCGCGAATCAAATCTGCACGACGCATACCAAAAGGCTTTGCGCTCCAACGACCTAGACTTCGTCTGGATCACCGACTTCCAGCCATATCAGCCGGCGCTCGACGCCCCCAGGGCGTGGGTGGTGTCGCCGGTCGGCATGAACGGCAAAATCGACGGGGTTATGGCCGTGCCATTTCCGATCGCGAAGATCAACAGGATCATGACCGCCAACAAACAATGGGAGGCCTCCGGCATGGGCCCCTCGACCGAGACGTATCTGGCGGGCCCCGACGACCTGATGCGTTCCGATTCGCGGGATTTCGTGGAAGATCCGCAGGAATACAAGCGCGAGGCGATTGCCGCCGGCACCCCTCCCGACGTCGCGGAAAAAGCGATCCGGTTGGGTGGCACGACGCTGGTGCAGCCGGTTGACACCGCGGGTCTGCGTGCCGCGCAACGCGGCGAGAGCGGGGTTGTCAGCGCCACCGATTACCTGGGTAACAGGGAATTGGAAGCCTATGCCCCAGTGAACATTCCCAACTCCGACCTGCACTGGTCGATCCTGGCGACACGAGACGACTCCGATGCGTTTGCGCGGCTGGGCAAGTTCAGTAAGACGCTCGTGATTGCAATCAGCGCGCTGATTTTCGCCATCTGCGTGGCCTCGATGCTCATCGCTCAGGCGGCGATGCGGCCGGTCCGGCGGCTCGAGGAGGGCACGCGGAAGATCAGCTCCGGCGACTACGACATCAACATTCCGGCAATGACGCGCGACGAAATCGGCGATCTCACCGCGGCTTTCAACGAGATGAGCCGGAACCTGGCGATCAAGGAAGAGCTCCTCAACGAGCAGCGCAGCGAAAACAATCGCCTACTGCTGGCGCTGATGCCCGAGTCGATTGTCCAACGCTATCGCGAGGGCGAGGCGACCATCTCCCAGAAACACCAGGACGTCGCCGTCATCTATGCCGACATCGTCGGCCTCGACGAGATTTCCAACGATCTCTCCGGCGACGAATTGGTCGGGATCGTCGACGAACTCTTCCGGCAGTTCGATTCGGCGGCCGAAACCCTTGGCGTCGAACGGATTCGCACCTTCCACAACGGCTACCTCGCCAGCTGCGGGATGATCACCCCGCGATTGGACAGCATCCACCGAAGCATCGAGTTTGCCCTCGAAATGCAACGCATCATCGACCGGTTCGAGAGCGAGAGCGGTCACGAGCTGGGGCTTCGGGTCGGCATCAACACCGGCAACGTCATCAGTGGACTGGTGGGCCGATCAAGCCTGGTCTACGACATGTGGGGTGCCGCGGTCAGTCTCGCCTATCAAATGCACAGAGGCGCACCGCAGCCCGGCATCTACGTCAGCTCCCAGGTCTACGAAGCGATGCGCGACGTGCACCATTTCGCGCCCGCCGGCACGATTTCGGTGGGCGGAACCGACCAGGCGATCTACCGGCTGTCGGAGCGATGATGAACGCCGCCTGGCACTCCTCGTGGTTCTACTGGGCGGTTGGTACCGCGATCGGATTTCCGGTCGGGCTGATCGTTCTCACCGAGCTGCACCAAGCGCTCGTCCGCCGCAACAGCCGCCTGGCCCGGCAGGTAGGCATGCTCCGCAACTACCTGCTGCCGCTCGTGGTGCTTTTGCTACTGCTTGTCAAGGCCTCGCAGATCCCGGCCGGAGCGGTCACCGTGCGGATCCTCACCACGCTGATGGGCTTCCTCGTGCTGGTGGTGTTGCTGTCCGGGTTCAACGCCACCGTGTTCGAAGCCGCGCCCGAAGACAGCTGGCGCAAACGGGTGCCCGGCATCTTTTTGGACGTCGGCCGCTTCACGCGTGATCGGCGTCGGCCTGGCCGTGATTCTGTCCTATATCTGGGGCGTCCGGGTCGGCGGCTTGTTCACCGCGCTGGGCGTCACGTCGGTTGTGATCGGCCTGATGCTGCAGAACTCCGTCGGCCAGATCGTGTCGGGCCTGTTCATGCTGTTCGAGCAACCCTTCCGCATCAACGATTGGCTGGACACGCCCTCGGGGAAGGGACGTGTTGTCGAGGTGAACTGGCGGGCCGTGCACATCGACACCGGCAGCGGCATGCGCATCATGCCGAACTCGGTGCTGGCCACGACGTCGTTCACGAACCTCAGTCGCCCGGCGGGTACGCACAAACTGGCGATGGAGACCACATTTTCGGCCGCCGACCCGCCCGACGAGGTTTGCGCGATGCTGTCGCGTGTTGCCTGCGCGCTGCCGCAGCTCAAGTCCGACAGCGTGCCCCGCTCGGTACCGGTGGGCGGCGCCGGATACCGCACGACCATCGGGCTGAACTCGCCCGCCGACGATGGCGCCGCGCGAGCGACGTTCCTGCGCTGGATTTGGTACGCCGCACGGCGCGAAGAGCTGCACCTCGACGACGCCACCGACGACTTCTCGACCAGCGAACGTGTGCAGAAAGCGGTGCGCACCGTGGTGGCGCCCGCGTTACGGCTGAACGCCGACGAACAGCGGCAACTGTATTCCTGTGCGAGGCTCGTCCGATACGGTGCCGACGAGATCGTGGAGTACCCCGGTCAGGTGCCGGCGGGGATGACGTTTTTGGTCGCCGGGCGCGTGCAGCTGACCGCGACGGCCGACGACGGGTCGATCGTGCCGATCAGCACGCTGGAAGAGGGTTCGTTCCTGGGCCTGACCGCGCTGACCCGGCAACCGAACATGGCGAGCGCCTACGCGCTCGAGGAGGTGACCGCGTTGGAGATCGCTCGCGAACACCTCGAGCCCCTGGTGATGCGTGAACCGTTGCTGCTACAGAACTTTGGCCGCATCCTCGACGAGCGTCAAAGCAAAGTGCGGCAGGCGCGGCGCGGTGAGCGGGTCGGTGAGACGCCGGCGCGCCCACTCGGCTGATGTTTGAGATCCGGCACCGGGGTGGGGCAGCCTGACATGGCCGCCCAAGGACCGATACCCTGGATAAATGAGTGTGCAAGCTCCATCGCGCCCAGACTTGCGCCAAGAGGTACACGACGCCGCGCGGCGCGCCCGGGTCGCTGCCCACGCGCTGGCGTTGTTGCCGACGGCCGCCAAGGATGCGGCGCTGCGATCCGCTGCGGAGGCGATCGGCGCCCACACCGAGCAGATCCTGGCCGCCAATGCCGAAGATCTCGACGCCGCCCGGGCCATAGGGACACCGACCGCGATGCTCGACCGCTTGGCGTTGGACTCCAAGCGCGTCGACGGGATTGCCGCGGGTCTGCGCCAGGTCGCCGGGTTGCCCGACCCGGTCGGTGAGGTGCTGCGCGGGTACACGCTGCCCAACGGGCTACAGCTGCGCCAGCAGCGGGTTCCGCTCGGTGTGATCGGCATCATCTACGAGGGCCGGCCCAACGTCACCGTCGACGCCTTCGGGTTGGCGCTCAAGTCCGGCAATGCGGTGCTGCTGCGCGGAAGTTCGTCGGCGGCGAAGTCGAACCAGGCCCTCGTCGACGTGTTGCGCGCCTCCCTGGCCAGCGAGGACCTACCCGCCGACGCGGTCCAGCTGCTTTCGGCCGCCGATCGATCGACGGTCACCCATCTGATCCAGGCCCGCGGCCTGGTCGACGCCGTGATCCCACGCGGGGGAGCGAGCCTGATCGACGCGGTGGTCCGCGACGCGCAGGTGCCCACCATCGAGACCGGTGTCGGCAACTGTCACGTCTACGTGCACGAGGGCGCCGACCTGGACGTGGCAGAACGCATCCTGCTCAACTCCAAGACCCGTCGGCCGAGCGTGTGCAACGCCGCCGAGACGCTGTTGGTCGACGCCCCGATCGCCGGCGAGGCCATGCCCAGGCTGGTGGCCGCCCTGCAAGAAGCCGGCGTGACGGTGCACCTCGATGCGGGTGAGGACGACCTGCGCCGCGAATACCTGTCGATGGACATCGCGGTGGCGGTGGTCGACGGGGTCGACGCGGCGATCGCCCACATCAACGAGTACGGCACCGGGCACACGGAGGCCATCGTGACCACGAATATGGCTGCGGCTCAACGGTTTACCGACGGGGTCGACGCCGCCGCGGTGATGGTCAATGCGTCGACGGCGTTCACCGACGGCGAGCAATTCGGTTTTGGTGCCGAGATCGGAATCTCGACGCAGAAGCTGCATGCCCGCGGCCCGATGGGGTTGCCGGAACTGACCTCGACCAAGTGGATTGCGTGGGGAGACGGGCAGATCCGTCCGGCCTGACGTCCCCGAAGCTTTAGGAGAACTGAGATCGTGAGTGTGCCCGCCCGGCCCGTGCCTTTGTTCGCCGACATCGACGACGTTTCGCGACGCTTGGCCGGGACCGGCTACCTGCCCGACACCGCCACCGCGACGGCGGTGTTCCTGGCCGACCGGCTCGGCAAGCCGCTGCTGGTGGAGGGACCCGCCGGCGTCGGTAAGACCGAGCTGGCCCGTGCCGTCGCCCAGGCGACCGGCTCGGGCCTGGTCCGCCTGCAGTGCTACGAGGGGGTCGACGAGGCTCGCGCGCTCTACGAGTGGAACCACGCCAAGCAGATACTTCGTATTCAAACCAGCAACGCTGCCGGACACGGGGACTGGGATCAGACCAAGGACGACGTGTTCAGCGAGGAATTCCTGCTGCAGCGTCCGTTGCTGACCGCAATCCGGCGCACCGAGCCGACGGTGCTGCTCATCGACGAGACGGACAAGGCCGACATCGAGATCGAAGGCATGCTGCTCGAGGTGCTGTCCGACTTCGCGGTGACCGTCCCCGAACTGGGCACGCTCACCGCGGAACGGGCGCCGTTCGTCTTGCTGACCTCCAACGCCACCCGTGAACTGTCCGAGGCGCTCAAGCGTCGCTGCCTGTTCCTGCACATCGACTTCCCCAGCCCCGAGCTGGAACGGCGCATTCTGCTGTCCCGGGTCCCCGATCTGCCCGCGCACCTGGCCGAGGAATTGGTGCGCATCATCGGCGTGCTGCGCGGGATGCAACTCAAGAAGGTGCCATCGATCGCCGAGACGATCGACTGGGGCCGCACGCTGCTCGCGCTGGGCCTGGACACCATCGACGACGCCGTCGTCGCCCAGACACTCGGCGTGGTGCTCAAGCACCAATCCGATCAGCAACGCGCGGCCGGGGAGCTCAGGCTCAACTAATGGGGCTCAACTGATGGCCGCCCGCCGCATCCGACCCTCCCGCCCGCTCGCCCCGCACGGGCTGCCTGGACATTTGGTGGGGTTCGTGGAAGCGCTTCGCGGAAGCGGGATTTCGGTGGGCCCGTCGGAGACGGTGGACGCCGGCCGGGTGATGGCCACCCTCGGCCTGCACGATCGCGAGGTGCTGCGCGAGGGCCTCGCGTGCGCGGTGCTGCGCAGTCCGGATCACCGCGACACCTACGATGCCATGTTCGACCTGTGGTTCCCGCCGGCGTTGGGCGCCCGGGCGGTCGTCTCGGAAGACGGAGCCGATGGGGAGTCCGGCGATGACTCCCTGCCGCTCGACGACGTCGAGGCGATGCGCCAGATGCTGCTGGACTTGCTCTCCGACAACCCCGACCTCGCCGACATGGACGAGCGCCTGGTCGCGATGGTCGCGCGGATCGTGGAGGCCTACGGCAAATACAGTTCCAGTCGCGGCCCGTCGTTCTCGTCGTATCAGGCGCTCAAGGCGATGGCGCTCGACGAATTGGAGGGCAAGCTGCTGGCGGGGCTGCTCGCCCCGTACGGGGACGAGCCCACACCCACCCAGGAGCAGATCGCTAAAGCGCTTGCAGCACAGCGAATTTCACAGCTGCGTAAGATGGTCGACGCCGAGACCAAGCGCCGCACCGCCGAGCAGCTCGGTCGCGACCACGTCCAGATGTACGGCATCCCACAGCTTTCCGAGAACGTGGAGTTCCTGCGTGCCTCCGGTGAACAGCTACGGCAGATGCAACGCGTCGTGGCACCATTGGCCCGCACCCTGGCGACCCGGCTCGCGGCCCGCCGGCGACGCAGCCGCGCCGGTTCGATCGATCTGCGCAAGACGTTGCGCAAGTCGATGTCCACCGGCGGGGTGCCGATCGACGTGGTGCTGGCCAAACCCCGCCCGGCCCGACCGGAGCTGGTGGTGCTTTGCGACGTGTCCGGCTCCGTCGCCGGATTCAGCCACTTCACCCTGCTGCTGGTACACGCCCTGCGCCAACAGTTCTCGCGTGTTCGCGTGTTCGCCTTCATCGACACCACCGATGAGGTGACCCACATGTTCGGGCCGGAAGCCGACCTGGCCGTGGCGATCCAGCGGATCACCAGGGAAGCCGGTGTGTACGGCCGCGACGGGCATTCCGACTACGGCAACGCGTTCGTGTCGTTCATGCAGGCTCATCCGAACGTGCTGTCGCCGCGCAGCTCGCTGCTGGTGCTCGGGGACGGGCGCACCAACTACCGCGACCCGGCCATCGACTTGCTGGCCGACATGGTGACCGCCAGCCGGCACGCGCACTGGCTCAACCCCGAGCCGAAACATCTGTGGGGCAGCGGCGATTCCGCCGTGCCGCGCTATCAAGAGGTGATCACCATGCACGAATGCCGGTCGGCCAAGCAGCTGGCCGGGGTGATCGACCAGCTCCTGCCCGTGTGACGCTCAGCGCGTCTTCTCCGGATAACCTCGAGGCTAGTCAGCCGGCGTATCGCCGATCACCCCAGAATCGGGAAGCTACGTCGCTTGGCCAGCCGATCCATACCGTCCTGGATCGCACCCTCAACCTCGTCGTAGATCTTGTCCACGTAGTCGACGTCGTCCACCCGATCCGGGTCGGTGTCGACCCGGATCGGGTCCAGGAACTCCGTGCGGATCTTGGCCGGTAGCGGCAGGTGGGCGGGCAGGATCTCGATGGCCAGCGGGAACGGAAACCCCGTGATGATCGGCGCCGTCGCGCCGCGCAGCCGTTTGCCCAGCCCGGTCCAGCGGGCCAGGAACCGGCCCTCGGACAGGACGAACACGGTGTCGTGGCCGCCGACCGTCGCCACCGGGACGATCGGCACGCGAGAGCGAATGGCCTGACGCACGAATCCCTTGCGGCCGAACAACATCGCCTTGTCGCGATGGCGCCAGTGACGCATCGCATCCTGCTCGCCGCCGGGCCACACGATCACGTCACGGCCCGCGGCCAGTGCATCGGTAACCCCGCGACGCGACGCCGGGATCACCCCGACCGCCTTGAAGTAATCACCGAGCAGTGGCGCAGACATCAGCACGTCGTGCGCGGTGCCGTGCAGAACCCGGCGGCCCTCGAAATGGCGATACCACGAATGCACGAGCGTCCATGCGTCCATCGTCAGGGCACCTCCGGAGTGAATGCCGATCAGCAGCGACGGCTCGTCGGGGATCCGGTGCCAGCCGTCGATTTCCAGCCGAAAGTAGTGGTCGCATAGGAAGTTAAAGACGGGGTTCTGCACATAGCGCATGAACCGCTCGTTGGGCTCACGCACAGACGACGCGTCGCCGATGCGGCGCGCAATCAGCTGCTGCAGAAAGCCCTGTGGCGCTTTGGGTGTCGTCGATGTCATGTCAATCTCCTGAGGCGTCGTAGTCGACCGATACGGTCGGGTTGGTCGGATGCGATTGGCAGGTCAGGCCTCCAATTCGGCTCGAAATTCCACGAGCCGCAATGCGCCCGGCGCGCCTTCCGGTACCACGGGGTTCTTCGGGGCGATCGGCTGCATCCGGCGGTAGCCCTGGCCTTGCTCGGGTCGCTGGTCCTGCTCGCCCTTGTTCGGCCACATCGCCGCGGCGCGCTCGGCCTGCGTGGTGATCGTCAGTGCCGGGTTCACCCCCAGGTTTGCCGAGACCGCCGAGCCGTCGACGACGCTGAGGGTGGGATAGCCGTACACCCGGTGGTAGGGGTCGATGACACCGTGTTCGGGGTCGGAGCCGATGACGCAGCCGCCGAGGAAATGTGCGGTCATCGGGATGTTGAACAGTTCACCCCAGCTTCCGGCGGGCACGCCGTGGATCTTCTCGGCGATCCTGCGGGTCGCTTCGTTGCCGACCGGGATCCACGTCGGGTTGGGCTGGCCGTGGCCTTGCCTGCTCGACAGGTGCCGCCCGCGCAGTCCCCGCTTGGTGAAGGTGGTGATGGAGTTGTCCAGGTGCTGCATCACCAAGGTGATGACGGTGCGCTCGCTCCAGGTCTTCACGGTCAGCACGCGCAGCAGCGCTGCCGGGTTCTTCGCGGCCGCCGCGAGGAACTTCAGCCAGCGCGGCCACCGGCCGCCGCCGTCGGTCATCAGGGTCTGCAGCATGCCCATCAGATTGGAGCCCTTGCCGTAGCGGACGGGTTCGATGTGGGTGTCGCTGGTGGGGTGGATCGAGGAGGTGATGGCCACGCCGTGGGTCAGGTCCAGGGCGGGGTCGACCTTGTATTTCGTGGCGCCCAGGATCGACTCGGAGTTGGTGCGGGTGAGCGCGCCGAGCCGGTCCGACAGCCTGGGCATCGTGCCGGTGTCCTTCATCTTGTGCAGCAGGTTCTGGGTGCCCCAGGTGCCGGCGGCCAGCACCACGTAGGGCGCGGTGAAGGTTTGGCGTTTCTTGCGCAGCACCGCGCCGGTGCGCACGGTGTCGACGTTCCACACTCCGTCGGGGCGCTGTTGCAGCGACGCGACGGTGGTCAGCGGATGCACTGTGGCACCGGCGCGTTCGGCGAGGCCGAGATAGTTCTTCAGCAGCGTGTTCTTGGCGCCGTATCGGCAGCCGACCATGCAGTCACCACATTCGATGCAGCCGGTGCGCTCGGGCCCGGCGCCGCCGAAGAATGGGTCGGCAACGGTTTTTCCGGGTTCGCCGAAGAACACGCCGACCGGTGTCTGGATGAATGTGTCACCCACCCCCATGTCCTCGGCGATCGATTTGATGATCTCGTCGGCCGGGGTCATGTGCGGGTTGCGCACCACCCCGAGCATGCGCTGGGCCTGCTCGTAGTGCGGCGTCAGCTCGTCTTCCCAGTCGGTGATGTGCTCCCACTGCGGATCGTTGAAGAACGGGGCGGGGGGCTTGTACAGGGTGTTCGCGTAGTTCAATGACCCGCCACCGACACCGGCGCCGGCCAGGATCACGCAGTCCCGCAGCAGGTGGATGCGCTGGATGCCGAAGCAGCCCAGTTTCGGCGCCCACACGAAACTGCGCACATCCCAGCTGGTTTTCGCGAATTGGTCGTCGGTGAAACGCCGGCCCGCCTCGAGCACGCCGACCCGGTAGCCCTTCTCCGTCAGCCGCAACGCGGTGACGCTGCCGCCGAACCCGGACCCGATCACGATGACGTCGTAGTCGAATTGATTGTTGGACATCGGTTTTCTCCTATTTGACGCCGGGCATTCGCCTGAGCGCACGCAGGCCGGTGGTCATGGCGTCACCAGAATCCGGCTCAGCGCGAACCGGCCGGTTTCCTCGTCGACCATCTCCATGGCGATGCGGCGCGCCCGGACCGCGGCGCGGTCCGCCTTGACGTTGATATCGCGTCGGGCCACGGTCTCGTTCGCCGAGTTGGCGTTGAATCGTCTCCAGCACAACGGAATCCCGCATCGCCCACTCGTGAAACATGGTCCGGAGAAACTCGGCGACCCTGCCATCGTCGGTCGCAAAGTTGCGGGCCATCTGCAAAAAGATGTGGGTCGCTCCCGGGGATTCGGGCGTGAAGCCCTGAATCCGTAAGAGCTGATGCCCTTTTCCGTCCTCGGGAGCGATGACGTAATGCTGAACATGCAGCGCAGGCGAGACGAATGTTCCTTCCTCACGGCGGCTGCCGGCGGTGTCGGCGGGAAGGCCGGTGACCTCGGCCTCCCACGGCGCGAGCCGACTGGGCGGCGTCGTCCGGGAGTAGGAGACGGACCGTTCGGAGACTTCGACCTCGTCCAGCTGCGGCAGCACCCCGATATCCGGCGGCACGACCTCCGGATGCATCACGAACACGTCGGTGAGGTCGAGGTAGTGCTCGTGCAACAGCAGGTAGTTGGCCTCAACCCGCAGCACCTCATGGGTGCTCGCCCACCCCGTCCCGTCGGCGTACCACGGCACCCGCGGCGGCGGGCGCAGCGCGGCCATGCCGGGGTCACCGAGCCAGATCCAGACGAACGGTGACTGCTCATGCACGGGATAGGTGCGCACGCGGGCGCCCGGTGGCACGTTTTCCTGCGACGGCACGTCGACCAGGCAGCCGTCGGGGTCGTAGCCGAACCCGTGGTAACCGCAGACCACCCGATCGCCGTCGCGCCGGCCGGCCGACAGGGGATAGGCCCGGTGGACGCAGCGGTCCTCCATCGCCACAACCTCGCCCGAGCCGCGGCGATACAGCAGCACGGGCTTATCCAGCAGCCGGCGCGCGAGCAATCCCGGCCCGACCTCGTCGCTGGTCGCGGCCACATACCAGCAGTTGAATGGATAGTTGGGCCTCATAGGTCCAGCACCAGCCTTTCCGAACGAGAGCGTGAAACGCAGATCATCATGACTTCGTTGCGTGCCTTCTCGGCATCGTTGAGCACCGAGTCACGATGGTCGGGCTCACCTTCGAGAACATCGCATTCGCAGGTGCCGCAGACACCTTCCATGCAGGAGCCGAGCACGTCGACGCCGGCGTCCTCGCAGACTTCGTAGACCGACTTGTCGGGCGGCACGGTCAGGGTGATGCCGGAGCGCTGGCATTCGATCTCGAATGTCGCCAGCGCATCCGGTGACGGCGCTTCGAGCTCTTTGGCCGAGAACCGCTCGATGTGCAGGCTGCCCTCCGGCCAGGTTTTGCACGCGCCCTCGACCGCGCTCAGCAGCCCTTCGGGTCCGCAGCAGTACACCAGCGTGTTCTCCGGCGCCGACGACAGCACCGCATCGAGGTTTGCGCGGAAGTTCGCCGCGTCCTGCGCATCTCGGGGGCAGACGGTTACGCGGTCACCGTGACGCTGCAGTTCGTCGACGAACGCCATCGATGACCGTGTCCTGCCGCCATAGAGCAGACGCCAGTCCGCACCGGCCGCCTCGGCCGCAGCGATCATCGGCAAGATCGGCGTGACGCCGATCCCGCCGGCGATGAACAAATATCGCGGCGAACCCACCAGTGGGAAGTGGTTGCGGGGCCCGCGCACCCGAATCGTTGTGCCCTCGTGCAGCTTGTCGTGCACGAACTGCGATCCGCCGCGACTGTTCGGATCGAGCAGCACGCCGACTTGCCATTCGGCCCGGTTGGCGGTGTCGCCGCACAGCGAGTACTGCCGCACCAGCGACGGCGTCATCATCAGGTCGATGTGCGCGCCCGGTGCCCACTCCGGCAGGTCCGCGCCGGTTGGATCGGCAAGCGTCAGCGTGACGACGCCCTCGGAGACCGCCTCGCGGCGCCGAATCTCGACGTCGACCTCGACCTCGCGGTAGGCGGGCCTGGCGCGGGCCGTTTCCACTGAGGTCATGAGCGCCACTCTCCCCCGCAAGCGGGAGGTGCCCCCACCCCATCGCTTCGCTCTGCATCGTCGTCGGCGCGGGTCACGACGTCCTCCGCACCGGGACCGAGTTGTACTGGTTGAGGAACAGCGCCCGCACCCGCGTCGGCTCCCCGTCGAGGGCGAGGTCCGGGAAGCGTTCCAGCGTCTGCCGGATCCACAGCTTCAGCTCGAGGCGGGCGAGGTTGGCACCCAGGCAGAAGTGCTTGCCACGGCCGCCGAACGCCTGGTGCTGCTCGGCCAGCCCGGGCCGGGTGATGTCGAACGTGCCCGGGTTGGGGAACACACTCTCGTCGCGGTTGGACGCGATGTACCACAGCAGCAGACGGTCGTTTTCTTTGATCGTCTTGCCGTGCAGCTCGGTGTCCTTAGCGGCGGCGCGTGCCATGAAGGAGAACGCGGGGTAGCAGCGCAGCCCCTCCTCCACCACCGCGTCGATCAGCTCGGGGTGCTCGCGCACGTGCGCAAGCAACTCCGGGTTGCGCAGCAACTCCAGCATCGTCGCGCTGTAGGTTGCCCGGGTCGAGTCGTTGCCCGCCGACATCAGCAAGACGAAGAACGTGGCGATCTCCAGCTCGTTGAGCTTGTCGCCCTCAACCTCGGCATCGACCATGGCCGTGAGCAGGTTGCGGCCAAGCGAGTCGTCGCGCTGCGCGATCCTGTTTTGGGTGTACTCGACGATCTCGGTGACGATCGCCATCGTGTCCTGCCATTCGTTCCGGATCGTCGGGTCTTCGAATGCGGTGAAGACGTTGGTCCAGTGCACCAGCTTGGCGTCGTCCTCGGGCGGCGTGCCGAGCAGCGAACCGATCACGCGGGACGGGATCGGCCGCGCGACGTCGACGACCAGATCGAATCGCTCCCGGTCGGCGACGCTGTCGAGGGTGTGGTTGATGATTTGTTTGACCGCATCCTCGTGCGCGCCGACCGCTTCCGGGGTGAATTCCTTGATGACCAGCGCCTTGAGTCGGTCGTGGCGGGGTGGGTCCATCGAAATCAATTGCAGCCGCTGCATATCCAGCGGGACGCCGATGTCGTCCATGTGAAAAATGCCGCGGCGCTCGGAAGAGAACGTCCGGTGGTCGCGACTCACGGCGCGGACGTCGTCGAAGCGGGTGATCGACCAGAAGCCGCCCTCGTCCGGCAAGTTGCGTTGCGGACTGAAGTGCACCGGCGCCTCGCGCTGCATCCTCTCGAAGAGGTCATAGGGCGGGCCATCGTCCCAGACGGCAGGGTCAGCCAGATCGACACTGTCGAGGTCCTGTAGGTCGGCTGTCGTCATTGGTGCTCCTTGCACTCGCGTTGAATTACTTGGTACTTCGGTTTACGGCGTGGGAACTGCCGTCGAGGGGGCTGATGTAGTTCAGTGTGCTCCGCCGCGCCTTGACGGTAAATGGTTCGACGGCAAAGATGGAAAGACGTCGCGGACACGTCGGTTCGGGTGGCCGCGCGAGTTTGTTGTTAGCAAAATCCTTGTACTACAAGTGATTCCATCATCCTTTTCCCCCGATGCAGCGATGTCGCGGTTGCGGATCTTGCCGCTCGGGCCGTTGCGTTCGTCGCGAAACGTTACGGAGCCCGCCTCGACGTGGCGACGTCCCGGCGGGACCAACTATCGGCGTGTTCTTGGCCTCCGGAGCCAAAGAGCCGATCCGAATGCACTACACGCAGGACCGGGCGCGAACTACGGTTCATTTATGGCCGCTAGCAGCCGCGAGGACGACGCGATCGTCGCGAAGAGCGTCGCGGCGATCACCGGCCGGCTCTACGACAGGCTCGGCGAGGTGACGCAGTCAATCCAGCAGTTGCTGGTCGCCGAAATCTCGGAACTGCGCGGGGACGCACAGTTGCAGCAGTTGTTGCACGACACCGTCGCGGCAAACATCGACACCTTCTTCTCGTCAATCCGCCATGACATCGCGGTCAGGAATATCGAGCCGCCGGCGGCCGCATTGGAGTATGCACGGCGCCTGGCTCAGCGCGAGGTATCGGCGAACGCATTGGTGCGTGCCTACCGGCTGGGCCATCGGGCGGCACTGAAAGCCGTGGTCGCCGAGATTCGGGCTGCCGACTTGCAGCCGAAATTGCGTCTGGACGTCTACGAGCACGTCGAGGCGGTTTCGTTCGACTACATCGACCGGATCTCGCAGCAAGTCGTCGCCACCTACCAAGCCGAGCGCGACCACTGGCTGGAGAATCGAAACAGCGTACGCGCGTTTGGAGTTCGCGAGCTTCTCTCCGGGGTCGACGTCGATGTGGACGCAATAACCACCGCGATCGGCTATGCGCTCAGACGAATCCACTTGGCAGTCGTCATCTGGTGCGGCGAATCCCGCGAACGCGATGAGCTGGCGGCGATGGAACGTTTCGTCCATAGACTTGCCGAATCTGCTGGTGCCAAGGAGAATCCGTTGTTCATTGCCGTGGACCGCGTGACCTCGTGGGCATGGATTCCGCTCGGCGCGGATGCAGCACCGGAAGCCGTGGCGCGGATTCGGGCCTTCACCGAAACGGTGGAAGATGCGCCATGGCTCGCGGTTGGCAATCCGCTGCCCGACGTCGACGGCTTTCGGCGTTCGCATCGGCAGGCCCAAGACAGCCGCACAGTCGCGATCGCGCTGGGCGCTTCGGCGCATAGGGTCATCGCGGCCAGCGATTCCGGCCTCGCGGTGGCGGCGCTGCTCGGCGACAATGTCGACGCCGCTTCGAGCTGGATCGGCGAGGTGCTCGGACCGCTCGCCACCCCTACGGAGAGCGACGAACGGCTTCGCGAAACGCTGCGCGTATTCCTGCGCACCGGCTCGAGCTTCAAAGCCGCCGGCGAGGAGCTCCACCTCCACGTCAACTCCGTCAAATACCGCATCCGGCGCGCGACCGAACGTCGCGGCCGCCCGATCACCGACGACCGGCTGGATGTCGAGGTTGCGCTGCTGCTCTGCCACTGGTTCGGTGGCGCCGTCTTGGGCTGATCGGTCGGTCCGGCCGGCGCTAATTTTTGACCGAGCGTGAACATCACGACGGGACACGCCGCAAATCCGTCGTCAGATTCACGTTCGGCCGAAAATTAGAGCCCGGGCGCTCAAGTAAGCTGGCACATCGTGCAAAAGCAGCTTCGCAGGCTGGGAGTAATGGGTGGGACATTCGATCCCATCCATTACGGTCACCTGGTCGCTGCCAGTGAGGTCGCCGACCTGTTCGACCTCGACGAAGTGGTTTTTGTGCCCAGCGGCCAGCCATGGCAAAAGGACCGCCATGTTTCCGCCGCCGAGGACCGGTACCTGATGACGGTGATCGCGACCGCGTCCAATCCACGTTTCTCGGTAAGCCGGGTGGACATCGACCGCGGCGGCCCGACCTACACCAGGGACACGCTGCGGGATCTGCACACGCTCAACCCCGACTCCGAGCTGTACTTCATCACCGGCGCCGACGCGCTGGACTCCATTCTGTCGTGGCAAGGCTGGGAAGAGCTGTTCGAGCTGGCGCGCTTCATTGGCGTCAGCCGACCCGGATATGAGCTGCGGCGCGAACACATCACCGGCGTGGTGGGCGAGCTGACCGAGGATGCGTTGAGCCTCGTTGAGATCCCGGCGCTGGCGATCTCGTCGACCGATTGCCGCCGGCGCGCCGAGCAGCGCCGGCCGCTGTGGTACCTGATGCCCGACGGCGTCGTGCAATACGTCAAAAAGCGTCGGCTGTATCGCGGGGTCGAAGGCACCGCACGCCCAACGGAGTCCGGCCTGACCACCGGGAAGAACACGTGAGCGCCACCCAGGAAGCGATCGATATGGCGACCGTGGCCGCCAAAGCGGCGGCCGCCAAGCTGGCCGACGATGTGGTGGTCATCGACGTCTCGGGCCAACTGGTGATCACGGACTGCTTCGTCATCGCCTCGGCGTCCAATGAGCGGCAGGTCAACGCCATCGTCGACGAGGTCGAGGAGAAGATGCGCAAGGCGGGCTACCGGCCGGCGCGTCGCGAGGGCGCGCGGGAAGGCCGTTGGACGCTGCTGGATTACCGCGACGTCGTCGTGCACATCCAGCATCAGGACGACCGCAACTTCTACGCCCTGGACCGGCTGTGGCGTGACTGCCCGATCGTGCCGGTCGACTTAACCGAGGAGTCCGGGGACCCTCAGGACTCGGCGAGCGCGCAATGAGGATCCGCCGTCTGGTGATGTTGCGGCACGGCCAAACCGATTTCAACGCCGGCAGCCGGATGCAGGGGCAACTGGACTCCGCGCTCACCGAATTGGGCCGCGCCCAGGCGGTCGCCGCCGCCGAGGTGCTGGGCAAGCTGCAGCCGCTGCTGATCGTGTCGTCGGACCTGCATCGCGCCTACGACACGGCGATCAAGCTTGGGGAGCGGACCGGGCTGCGCGTCCGGGTGGATTCCCGGTTACGCGAGACCCACCTGGGCGACTGGCAGGGCTTGACCCATGCCCAGATCGACGCCGACGCCCCGGGCGCCAGGGTGGCATGGCGCGAAGACGCGACGTGGGCGCCGCACGGCGGGGAAAGCCGGATCGATGTCGCCAACCGAAGTCTGCCGGTGGTCACCGAGCTGGTGTCCGGCGAGCCGGAATGGGGTGACCCCAGTGGGCCGGATCGACCGGTGATACTGGTGGCCCACGGGGGTTTGATCGCGGCCTTGTCGGCCGCACTGCTCAAGCTGCCGGTCGTCAATTGGCCGATTCTGGGCGGCATGGGCAATGCCAGCTGGGTGCAGCTGAGTGGGCATTCCGAAGACTCGGATGTCGGCTTTGACAGCATCCGCTGGCGGCTGGACGTGTGG
Source organism: uncultured Actinomycetota bacterium (assembly GCA_963703795.1). GTDB lineage: Bacteria > Actinomycetota > Actinomycetes > Mycobacteriales > Mycobacteriaceae > Mycobacterium. Next base: position 38,868 of record CAVPFT010000025.1, read on the forward strand.
AACGCTTCTGCTCAGGTCGCCAACGATGTCCTCTGAGACACGGCCCACGCTGCTGGTGTTCGCCGACTCACTCGCGTATTACGGGCCCACCGGGGGCCTGCCCGCAGACGATCCGCGCATCTGGCCCAATATTGTTGCGGCGCACCTAGGTTGGGATTTGGAACTGATCGGCCGGATCGGCTGGACCTGCCGCGACATCTGGTGGGCGGCGACCCAGGACCCGCGGGCCTGGGCGGCGCTGCCCAGGGCGGGCGCGGTGATCTTCGCGACCGGCGGGATGGATTCGCTGCCGTCGGTGTTGCCGACCGCGTTGCGCGAGCTGATCCGCTACGTGCGGCCGTCATGGCTGCGGCGCTGGGTCCGCGAAGGCTATGGGTGGTTACAGCCCAGGCTCTCTCCGGTGGCGAGGTCCGCGCTACCCCCGCACCTGACCGTCGAATACCTCGAACAGACGCGTGGCGCAATCGATTTCAACCGGCCCGGCATTCCGATCGTGGCGTCGCTGCCGGGGGTGCACATCGCCGACACATACGGCAGGGCGCACCAGGGTCGGGCGGCGACCGTGTCGGCGATCGCGGAATGGGCGCAGCGCCAAGATGTGCCGTTGGTTGACCACAAAGTCGCTGTGGCCGAACAGATTATGAGCGGACGGGGCAATCCCGACGGCATTCACTGGAACTTCGAAGCCCACCGGGCGGTCGCGGAGCTGATGCTCAAGGCGCTGGCCGAAGCCGGGGTGCCGGGCGAGAAACCACGCTCGTGACCGTCGTGGTGGTGACCGATGCGTCGTCGCGCCTGCCGGCCGATCTGCTCGAAAAGTGGGCGATACGTGTGGTCCCCCTGCATATCTTGCTCGACGGCCACGATCTGCGCGACGGCATGGACGACATCCCCGACGACATCCACAAGCAACACGCCACGACCGCGGCGGCCACCCCGGCCGAACTGGCCAACGCCTACCAGCAGGCGTTGGTCGACAGCGACGGGGACGGCGTTGTGGCGGTGCATATTTCGGCGGCGCTATCGGGAACCTACGGCGCCGCCGAGCGGACCGCGGCCGACCTCGACCCGAACGTGCGGGTCATCGACTCGAAATCGGCCGCGATGGGCACCGGCTTTGTCGCGCTGGCCGCCGCGCGGGCGGCAGCCGCGGGCGCCGATCTGGCGGCCGTCGCTGACGCCGCGACTTCGGCGTTGGCGCGCGGCCATGCGTTCATCGTGGTGCACCGGCTGGACAACCTGCGCCGCAGCGGGCGGATCGGCGGGGCCAGGGCGTGGCTGGGCACCGCGCTGGCGCTGAAGCCGCTGTTGCGCGTCGATGATGGCAAACTCGTTCTGGCCCAACGGGTGCGGACCGCCACCGCCGCGACGGCGGCGATGCTCGACCGGGTCTGCGAGGTCGTCGGTGAGGGCTCGGCCGCCCTGGCGGTGCACCACGTCGCCAACCCGGACGGCGCCAACGAGGTGGCTGCGGCGCTGGCGCGGCGGCTCCCGGCGTGCGAGCCCGCGCTCATCACCGAGTTGGGGCCGGTGCTCGCGCTGCATGTCGGCGGGGGAGCTGTCGCCGTCTGTCTGGAATTGCCGGCGCCACCCCCGCGGTGACAATGCCAGACCGGCACAACCCAATTGATGCGTACCGTCGGCGCGGCGTTTGGGCAGCGCTTCGCTGACGTCGTCTGGTGGAGAGTCACAGCCGCCACACCTATCTCTCGGCGGAGGGGGAGCCGCGTTTGTCCGCCTCTGAGCGACAATCCCCTGACCTGTGAGTTCACCCGGTATCGTCGCTCGTCGCCTAGATCAGAAAGAGTATTTGACCTGCGCAAATGCAGCTGTCGCTGGGAGGCGGACAACACCGCATGTCCTGCAGCTGCCCCGCCACGGCGTGGCTGGAATGTTTGAACCCGACTTGCCTCAATTTGGGTTGAGCGTCTTAGGCGCGCACCGCTCGTCGAGCGTTGTCACCGCGCGGATGGACAACCTGCGGCCACCAGAACCAGCGTCCGAGAAGGGTGGCGATAGACGGCATCAGCAAGGTGCGCACGACCAGCGTGTCGAGCAGCAGACCGATGCAGACCGTCGAGCCGAACTGACCGAGCACCCGCAACTCGCTGCCGAGCATGGACGCCATGGTGAAGGCGAACACCAGACCCGCGGCCGTCACCACGCCGCCGGTACCGGCCATCGATCGGATGATCCCTGTCTTGAGCCCGGCGTGGATCTCTTCCCTGAATCGCGAGACCAGCAGCAGGTTGTAGTCGGATCCGACCGCCAACAGGATGATGACCGACAGCGCCATGACGATCCAGTGGATCTTGATGCCGAACAGGTCCTGCCAGATGAGCACGGACAGGCCGAACGACGCGGCGATCGAGCTGGCGGCGGTGCCGACGATCACCAGCGCGGCGACGATACTTCGGGTGAGCAGGAGCATGATCATGAAGATCAGTGTGAGCGCCGATACCACCGCGATCATGAGGTCATATTTGGCGCCGTCGTGCATGTCCTTGAAGGTGGCGGCGGTACCGCCGAGATAGATCTTGGCATCCGAAAGGGAGGACTGCTTCAGGCCCTCCTGGGCGGCCGTGCGCTCGGCGTCGACACGCGAGATGCCTTCCGGCGTCATCGGATCGCCCTGGTGGGTGATGAAGAAGCGTGCCGACTTACCGTCGGGTGACAAGAACATTCGGAGCCCCGTCTGGAAGTCCGGGTTATCGAAGGCTTCCGGCGGCAGGTAGAAGAAGTCGTCATTCTTGGAGGCGTCGAAACTCTGCCCCATGACGACGGCCGTATTGCTGAAGGCCTCGAGTTGATTGATCGTCGCCGAGAACGTCTGGTACAGCGTCAGCGTGATGGCTTTCGTTGCCTTCGTCGTCTGAATCAATATCGGGATCAACACCACCGTCTCGTGCGTGGCCGTGGCGGTGCGCTGGATGTCCTTGGTCAGATCGTGAAACTTGTCGGCGACTTGGTCTATCCCGTCCAAGGAGTCAAACAGGGACCGTATCGACCAGCACATGGGAACGTCGTAGCAGTGCTTGTCCCAATAGAAGTAACTGCGTATCGGCCGATAGAAGTCATCGAAATCCGCCAGGTGGTCCCGCAATTGGTCGGTGATTTGGGAGGTCTCCGCCGTGGTCTTTGCGCTGTCATCGGCGGCGCTGGAAAGATCCTTCGTGACATCGTACAAACGCTGTGTGGTGTCGATGATGACCTGCAGGTCGTCGGCCAACTTCAAGATGTCGGCCATGCGTTCTTTGAGAAAGTCCAAATTCTGCATGGTCGTTTGGCTTTGCATGCTGGTCTGGAACGGTATCGAGCTGTGTTGAATGGGAATGCCCAGCGGCCTGGTGATGTCCTGGATCATGGCGATGCCTACGGTGCGCATGACATTTTTGGCCACTCTGTCCAACACCAGCATGTCGGCCGGATTGCGCATGTCGTGGTCGGCCTGGACCATCAACATGTCGGGGTTCATCCGGGCCTGAGAGAAATGCCGGTCCGCGGCCTGCTGCCCGACATTGGACGGGGCCGAGGTGGGCAGGTAGTAGCGGTCGTTGTAGCTGGTGACGTATCCCGGCAGGGCCACCATGCCGATGAGGACGATGGCGGCGCTTACCGCCAAAATCGGTGCCGGCCAACGCACCACCGCGGTGCCCACCCGCCGCCACAGCCGCCCCTGACCGCCCGCTTCTTCTCGAAAAGACCGACCTTGCTGCCCACGAAAATCACCGCCGGGCCCAGCGTGAGCCCGGCCAGCACGACGACCAGCATTCCGATCGCCACGGGCGCGCCCATGGTGTTGAACCAGGGCAGCCGGGCGAAGCTCAGGCAGTACGTCGCGCCGGCGATGGTCAGACCCGACCCCAGCACAACCGGGGCCACGCTACGAAACGTGGTGTAGTAGGCGGCTTCCCGATCTTCGCCGGCCGCGCGCGCCTCCTGGTAACGGCCCACCAGGAAGATCCCGTAGTCGGTTCCGGCCGCGATCGCCAGCATCGTGAGGATGTTCGCGGCGAATGTGGTCAGCCCGAACGCATCGTGATACGCGAGAACCGCAATGACTCCCCGGGAACATGCCAGCGCGATACCGGTCATGAACAGCTGGACCAGCGTGGTGACGATGGAGCGGTAGACCAGCAGCAACATGATGGCGATGGCACCCAAGGTGAACAGGGTGATCTTGGCCAGGCTGGCGTTCCCGATGATGTGCATGTCGTCGGACAGCGCCGCGGGACCCGTGACGTAGGCCTTCACCCCGGGCGGCGGCGGGCTCCGCTCGATCACCTTGCGGACCGCGTCGACCGAATCGTTGGCCAGCGTCGTGCCCTGGTTGCCGGCGAGGTTCAACATGACGTAGGCACCCTTGGCGTCGGCGCTCTGCGCTCCCGCGGCCGTCAGGCGGTCCCCCCAGAAGTCCTGGATGTGCTGGATGTGCTTGGGGTCTTGCCTCAGCTGTCGGATCAGGTTGTCGTAGTAGTGGTGTGCGTCGTCGCCGAGGGGTTGCTGACCTTCCAGCACGATCATGACCGTGGCGTTGGAATCGAATTCGTGGAAGTTGTGACCCAGGAGCATCATCGCCTTCATGGACGGCGCGTCCAGGGGGGCCATCGGCGCCGAATGCGCTTCGCCGACGACTTCCAGTCGGGGAACAATGACATTCACCAGGACCGTGACAAACACCCAGACCAGAATGATCGGCACGGCGAACCAGCGGATCATGTGCGGGATGAGTGGCCAATGGCCGCGCTCGGGGCGCCCCGGCTTCTGGACCCCGATCGGCGCGGTGGCCGCGGTGTCGTCGGTTCCGGCCTGGCTCTTGCTGTTGATGTCGCTCATGCGGACTTCACCAGGCAGAAGGTCTGGGCGTTGTGGCCATCGGCGTTTTGGTGTTCCCGAACGACACCGTCCACGGTGATCTTGCAGCCGATGTCGTTGCCGTCGCCCTGCGCCATGAGGCTGGCGCTGACGGCGGGAAGTGTCGTCGAAATCGTGAACGTCCACGGCAGCGGTGCGCCATTGACCTGATGCGTGTTGGCGTTCTCGTCCCAGTAGTTGATGTTCGCGGTGGTCCCGGGGGGACCGGTGACCTCGTAAATGACGACCTTCGGGTTGAACTGGACGATCTCGATCCCGGCGCCGGCATTCGCGTTGAGGTCCTGCGAGCCGAAGATCTTGTGCAGCCGCGACACGACCAAGGCCGAAACGGCCAGTACGACCACCAACACCAGGGGTATCCACGCCCGCTTGATCGCGCGGGTTATGGCACCGGTGTTTGGACTAGCCCGCACCCGACCGCCTTCCGCTAACCGATCTGGCAGAACCTTTGCTCGGCTAAGTATGCTAAACGGTAATGCACGAAAGCGTTCCTCCGGGGGCCTCTTCGATGCGGCGAACGACATCGGGTCATCGCGCCACCCGACCGGTGACCGGCGGCAAATCGGCAAGGGTGACGATGCCGGGTTTGGCGGCCACCACCGCGGGGACCGCATTGGTCACCGGCATCGCGGTGTTGATCATGCCCAGGCCCATGAAGCCGGGCTCCGTCAAATCCTTCGGCGGCAGGCGGTGCAGGACGGTGCGCATGTTGGGTAGCCCGAACACCTGAATGACGTGGCCGTGCTCGAGCGGTTTGGGCGGGACCACGTGACTGCCCATCGTCCAGTTGAATCCGACGCTGACGACGTTGCGATCGCCTTCCCAGCCGCGGTGGTAGCCGTAGACGCTGCCGACCGTTCCCGCGGGGATCTTCATGAAGCCCAGATCGGAGTCGGCGGTGGCCGCGGTGAAGGTGACGTCGAAGGTCATCTTGTCCAGGTTCGCCCCGATGGCGTCGGCCATCATCGCGGCCGACTCCGCGAAGACCTCGCTTTCGGCCCGCACGCTCTCGGCCAGCCCGGGCGTGTCGGGATCTTGGGAGAACCCCATCGCCGTTTGGGTTTCCGCCGACTCGTAAGTCGAGCAGTCCACCGACTCGGTGATTCGGATCTCGTCGACGTGCTCGCAGGAGGCGCTGAGCACCATACCGACCATGTTCGTCATGCCGGGATGGGCGCCGCTGCCGAAGATCGTCGAACCGCCCCGGGCACAGGCGTCCGCGATGCGTTTGCGATCCGCGGGTGTCTGCTTGCCGCCGGTGATCCAGGCCGCGCTGGAGCACACGTTGACGCCCGATTCCAGCAACCGCACGAGTTCATCGACGTTGGGCCACAACGGGTTATAGCAACACGCGTCGGCGCCCAGGGCGAGTAGCGCGTCGATGTCATTGGTCGCTTGCACCCCGGTGGGTTCCGGCCGGCCGGCCAGCTCGGCGGCATCGACACCCGCCTTGTCGGGCCCGTGCGCGTACACCCCGACCAACTCCATGTCGGGCCGACCGATGATGGCGTGCAGCGATCGCCGCCCGATGTTGCCGGTCGTCCACTGGATCACCCGCAGGGGACGGTCGGTTCTGGCTGTGCTCATCGGGGCTCCTTTGTTTGTGCGCGAACGTCGACTCGTTGGGCCGAACCCCCGGCGTGTCGCCCCAACAATTCGACACTCGGCGCGGGGTGGGCAATCATTCGCTGATATCGAATCCGGTGATGACCTTTGTCGGGCGCACCCGCACCACGAGCTCACCGGGGACGGCGTTGCGGCGGCCGAACTCGTCGGCGCGCTCGGCGCCCATGTAGCGGGCGCCGGTCCGGGTCGCGATGTCCAGCACGTCCTGCGGATCCTCGGTCACGGTGGCCACACCCTGCACCTGCACGAACGAATAGGGCGGGTGTGGGTCGTCCACGCCGATGACCACTCTCGAATCACGCGCCAGGGCACGGCCTTTCGATGTGTCGCGGCCGGTATTGAACGCCAGCCGGCCGTCGTCTTGCCCCATGTCTAAGACAAACCACACCGGTGCGACGAGCGGCCTGCCGTCGGCGGCAACGTAACCCAGCATTCCGGTGCGGGTGCCGCCGACAGGAATTCGATGACCTTCTCTGACAGCGTCGGGGATTCGGCCATGCGGCTAGAGCCGGGCCAACTCGTAGTCGCCGATGTGGTCGATGAGGACCTGGAGGTGGTCCCGCGAGGAGCCGAGGGAGTGCTCGATCGCGGTGAGCCGGGCCGCGTAATGGCCGACCGGGTATTCGGCGGTCATGCCGATGCCCCGTGCAGCTGGATCGACTCCTGCGCGATGTGCCGGCCGGACTGGCCGACCTGCAACTTGGCCCGCGACGCGATCAGCGGGTCCAGGTTGCCGTCGGCGATGGACATCGCGGCGTAGAAACTCATGCTGCGGCCGATTCCAGCGAGACGTACATGTCGGCCGCCCGCTGGGTGAGCGCCTGGAACTTGTTGAGCGTGACGCCGAATTGCTTGCGGGTCTTGAGGTAGTCGGTGGTCAGGCGCAGCGCTTCCTCCATCGCGCCGACGGCCTCGGCGCACAACGCCGACTGGATGCGGACGATGGTGTCGCGGATCGCGGTGAGGCATCCTCCGCTTGGGGTCGCCAAGGGGCTCGGCGGGTGCGGAGTCCAGGTCGATCTGGGCGCCGCGCTGACCGTCGAACGTCGGGTAGGGATGGCGGGCCACGGCGGGTGTCTGACAAGCTGTCCACCAGGAACAAGTCCGGTGCCGCCGTCCGGCAACGCGGCGCTGACCACCAGGGTGTCGGCGCAGTCACCGGCCAGGACCGGGTTCTTCGTTCCGGTCAGGGTCCACGAATTGCCTTGCCGCGCAGCCTGAGTGGTGACGGCGGCGGTCGGTTTCCGGTGGCCGGTTTCCAGGTGGGCGAAAGCGAGCAGCCGCTGACCCGCTGCGACCTCGTCCAGCAGTTGCGTTTGCGCGTCGCTGCCGCGTTCGGCGATCAGCGCACCGGGCGCCAAGGCGGCGTGCACGACGGGTTCGGGCGCCAGCCGCCGCCCGATCTCGGTGAGCACCACCATGATCTCGATCTGGCCCGCCTCGTCCGGCTCGAACCCGAGGCCCAGGATCCCGGTGTCGGCGAGCTGACTCCAGACGTCGCGGCTCCAGCCGAGATCGGTCTCGATGATCTTGTTGCGGGTTTCCGGGTCATAGGTGCGCGACAGGAGGTCGCGGGTGGTGTCGCGGAGCAGGGCCTGCTCGTCGCTCAGTTGAAAGTCCATGGCTGCCTCACAATCCCAGAATGGTGGACGCGATGATGTTGCGCTGCACTTCGTTGCTGCCGCCATAGATCGATGTCTTGCGGTAGTTGAGGTAGCGCGGGGCGCTGGATTGCGCCCAGGCGGGGGACGCGATGTCATCACCGTCGACCGGCAGCGCGTCGGGTCCGGCGACCTCGACCATCAGCTCGGTGGCGATCTGCTGCAGTTGGCTGCCGCGCATTTTGAGCACCGATGATGCCGGGTTCGGCTTACCGTCCGCGGAGTCCGTGGTTACTCGGGACTGCGTGAGTTCCAGTGCCAGCACTTCGTTTTCGGCCTCGGCCAGCCGCGCCGCGAACAGCGGATCGTCCAGCAATCCGGTCTGCCTGGCGTGCTTTTTCACCTCAGCGAGGCGTACCTTGGTCCGGCCCACCCCGGCGATGCCGGTGCGCTCGTTGCCCAGCAGGAACTTCGCGTACGTCCAGCCCTGATTCTCTTGCCCCACAAGCTGATCGGCCGGCACGCGAACGTCTTGGAAGAACACCTCGTTGACTTCGCGGCCACCGTCGATCAGCTTGATCGGTCGCAGCGTGATGCCCGGTGTTGTCATCTCGATGAGCAGGAACGAAATGCCGGCCTGGCGCTTGGGTGCCTGCGGGTCGGTGCGCACCAGGCAGAAGATCCAGTCCGCATACTGGCCCAGCGTCGTCCACGTCTTCTGCCCGTTCACGACGTAGCTGTCGCCGTCTCGCACCGCGGTGGTGCGCAGCGAGGCGAGGTCGGACCCGGCTTCGGGCTCGGAGAACCCCTGGCACCACCAGATGTCGATGCTGGCCGTCGGCGGCAGGAAGCGCTCCTTGATCGCCTGGGAGCCGAACTCGGCGATCACCGGGCCGACCATCTTGACGTTGAAGTTCAGCGGCTCGGGGACGCACGCCAATTGCATCTCGTCGGCCCAGATCTGGTACTGGGTCGGCGTCCAGTCCTTGCCGCCCCATTCGACCGGCCAGTTCGGCACCGCCAGCCCGTTATCGTTCAGGATCTTGTGACTGGTGGCGATGAGGTCCTTGGTCACCGGCGCGCCCTGACGCACCGCCTCCCGGAGCTCCTCGGGGATCTGCGTGGTGTAGAAGGTGCGCAGTTCGTCGCGGAACGCGGCTTCCTCGGGTGTGAGCGCCAGTTTCATGGCGGCCTCCTGTCGTTTGAGGGCTAACGTGGCGACCCGATGTGGTGTGAGTCTCCGGTCCTGGTTGTTCGCCGGCTTCCATCTTCACCCATCCCACTCCGTCCCTGTGCACAGCCTCGGGTTGATCCACAAGCGGGCGACGCGACGCGTCGCGCGGGGCCGTTGTGGCGGTCGGCGCACCTACGGTCGGCGCATGCGAACAGAACTTCCCGCCGAGCGACTGCATCGGCGACTCGGTGCCGATCCGGACACCGATTCACCCGCCGACTCCGACGCCACGGAGTTGGAGTCCGACCAGGACACGGTCGGATGAGGACCAGAACTCGCTGCTGCCGCGGTGGCTTCCCGACGCGTCCCGGGGTCAGGGCTGGGTGGCCCGGATGCGGGCCGACCCGGGACGCGCCGGCGCGATCGCGTTGGCGGTCGTGGCCGCTCTCGCGGTACTGGTCACGGTGTTCACGCTGATGCGCGACCGGCCGGCGCCGGTGATGTCGGCCAAGCTCCCCCCGGTCGAGAAGGCGTCGACGGCAAGCCCCAGGTCCTCGGCCAGCCCGGCCGCCGGCCAGCCGGCCGGTTCCGACCGACCGGTGGTGGTCAGCGTGGTCGGCCTGGTGCACACGCCCGGGCTGGTGACCCTGGCGCCCGGCGCACGCATCGCCGACGCGCTGCAGGCCGCCGGCGGTCCGGTGAACGGTGCGGACACCATCGGATTGAACATGGCCCGCCCGGTCGGCGACGGCGAGCAAATCGTGGTCGGGCTCGCTCCCGTCTCGGGGCAGCCGACGGCGCTTGGCAGCTCGGTGGCATCCGGCTCGGCCCCGGTGTCCGGGGCGCCCGGACCGCGAGTTTCGGGGACGGTGAAGCCGAAGGCCGGCGAGGTGCTCGACCTCAACAGCGCGACCGTGGAGCAACTGGACGCCCTGCCCGGGGTCGGGCCGGTGACCGCCGCCGCGATCGTTTCGTGGCGGCAGGCCAACGGCAAATTCACCAGCGTCGACCAGCTCGCGGATGTTGACGGCATCGGTCCGGCGCGGCTCGACAAGCTGCGCCCCCTGGTCCGTGTCTGACACCGGTGCGCCACCCGGGCCTCGGCGAATCGGCGGCGCGCGTCGATGTGCGGTTGGTACCTGCCGCGCTCACCGGCTGGATGGTGACCGCTGCCGGGATCTGGTGGTCGGTTGGACGTGTGGTGGCCGCGTGCTGTTTCGCGTTGATCGCGGCCGCGGGCGGGTTGGCGTGCTATGCGGCGCGCCGGCCCGGCCGAAGGCGGCTGGCGGCGATCAGCGCGGGCCTGATGGCGATCGGCGTTGTGGGCACGGGGTTTGGGTTCGCGATCGCGCTGCGCGTCGACGCGCTAGGCCGCCACCCGATTACCGCGGCGTTCGGAACGGCCGCCCCGGTGACGGTCACCCCCACCGAGAGCGCGCTGTCGCTGGGCAGCGGGCGCCTGATGTTTCGCGCCACCCTGCAGCGCCTGCGCGCCGACGCGATCTCTGGCCGGGTGGTCGTCTTTGCCCGGGCGTCAGACTTCGGCGAGACGATGGTGGGCCGGCCGGTGCGGTTTACGGCGCGCATCGATCGTCCGGCCCGCCGCGACCTCACGGTCGCGGTGCTCATCGCGTCGGGTCGGCCGACCATGGGCACCGCGGGCGCGGCGCAGCGGGCCGCTCACGCCGTGCGTAGCCGGTTCGCCGCCGCCGTCCGCGACACCTTGCCCGCCGACCAGGCCGCGATGCTGCCCGCTCTGGTCCTCGGCGATACATCGGCGGTTACGGCCCAGACCGGCCGCGACTTTCGCGCGGCGGGCATGTCGCACCTGACGGCAGTATCGGGGGCCAACGTCACGATCGTCTGCGCGGCCGTGCTGTTCTCGGCCCGCTTGATCGGCCCGCGCGCCGCCGTCGTGCTTGCCGCGCTGGCGTTGGTGGCCTTCGTCATCGTCGTGCAACCGACGGCGAGCGTGCTGCGGGCGGCCGTGATGGGTGCCATCGCGTTGGCCGGGATGCTGTCTTCGCGTCGGCGGCAAGCGATTCCGGCTCTGTCGGCCGCGGTGCTGATATTGCTCGCGGTCGCTCCTCACCTGGCCGTCGACGTTGGCTTCGCGCTGTCGGTGTTGGCGACGGCAGCGCTGGTCGTCATCGCGCCGGTCTGGTCACGGCGTCTGGTCGACAGGGGCTGCCCCAAGCCGCTGGCGGATGCGCTCGCGATCGCGTGGGCCGCACATGTGGTGACCGCCCCGCTGGTGGCCGGCATTTCGGGTCGGGTCAGCCTGGTGGCCGCGGGCGCCAATCTCGCGGTGGCGCCGGTGGTACCGCCGATCACCGTGCTGGGCAGTGCGGCGGCCGTGTTGGGTGTGGTGTGGCTGGCCGGTGCCCAGCTGTTGATCCGTTTCACCGGGCCCGAGGTGTGGTGGGTGTTGGATGTGGCGCGCTGGGCGGCCGACGCCCCCGTGGCGACGGTGCCGGTTCCGGACGGTGTGGCCGGTGTGCTGTTGGTCGGTTGTGCCACAGTGCTGCTACTCCTGCTGGCCATGCTGCTGTGGCGGCGGCCCTGGTTTCGCGCGGCGGTTCGGGTCGCAGCGCTGGTAACCGTCGTTTGCGTGCTGGCTTGGTCGGTGTCGGAGCTGCTGGATCCCAGAACCGAACGGTCGGCCCTCCATGACACGATCGTGGGGTGAGCGAGACTTCGCCGTTGCACCTCGTCCTGGGGGACGAGGAACTGCTGGTCGAGCGGGCGGTTGCCGAGGTGCTGCGGTCGGCGCGCAAGCGCGCGGGGGCCGACGCCGGAGCCGACACGGTCCCGATCAGCCGGATGCGGGCCGGCGAGGTCGGTACTTACGAGCTCGCCGAGTTGCTGAGCCCGTCACTGTTCGCCGACGAGCGCGTTGTCGTCCTGGAGGCTGCCGCCGAAGCGGGCAAGGACGCGGCCGCGCTGATCGCTGCGGCCGCCGCCGATGTTCCGTCGGGCACGGTGCTGGTGGTGGTACACGCGGGGGGCGGGCGAGCCAAAGCGCTGGCCACCGAGCTGCAGTCGCTTGGCGCCGTAGTGCATCCGTGCGCGCGGATCGTCAAGCCAAGCGAACGCGTCGACTTCGTCCGCAAGGAGTTTCGTGCGCTGCGGGTCAAGGTCGATGAGGAGACGGTGACCGCGCTGCTGGACGCCGTCGGTTCCGACATCCGCGAACTCGCCGCCGCCTGTTCGCAGTTGGTCGCCGACACCGGCGGTGACGTCGATGCCGCCGCTGTGCGGCGCTATCACAGCGGGAAGGCCGAGGTGAAGGGCTTCGACATCGCCGACAAGGCCGTGGCCGGCGATGTCGGGGGAGCCACCGAGGCGCTGCGATGGGCGATGATGCGCGGCGAGCCGCTGGTGGTGCTGGCCGACGCGCTGGCCGAGGCCGTCCACACGATCGGTCGGGTGGGTCCGCTCTCCGGCGACCCGTATCGGCTGGCGGCGCAGCTGGGGATGCCGCCGTGGCGGGTGCAAAAGGCCCAGAAACAGGCCCGGCGTTGGTCGCGCGACACGGTGGCAACCGCGATGAAAGTGGTGGCCGAGCTCAACGCCAACGTCAAGGGGGCGGTCGCCGACGCGGACTACGCGCTGGAATCCGCGGTCAGGCAGGTTGCCGAGCTGGTGGCCGACCGGAGCCGCTGACGGGACGCGCGTTGGCCGGTGGGCCTCAGAGCTTGTTGAGGGCGCGCGCCAGCGCGGACTTCTTGTTGGCCGCCTGGTTCTTGTGGATCACGCCCTTGCTGGCCGCCTTGTCCAGCTTGCGGTTGGTCGACACCAGCAACTCCGCGGCCTTTGCCTTATCCCCGTCGTGGGCGGCCTCGCGGAAAGCGCGCACGGCGGTCCGAAGCGAGGACTTCACCGCCTTGTTGCGCAGTCGGGCGCCCTCGTTCGTCTTGATGCGCTTCTGCTGCGACTTGATGTTGGCCACGCGTCATTTCCTTCTGCGAATCGGTATTTGCTCCGGGTGCCCCCAAACACCCGATAGCGACTGCCCAGGTTAGCAGTCCGTTACGTTTTCTCCCAAAATGGGAACCCGTGGCCTGCGACAAACGTGACTAGGGCACGATCTCTAAAGTGAGTCTTGCCAGCCAGCTCGAGGAAACCAGGCGGCGATCGCGCGGCGGTGCCGGGCGTCTGGACGGGCGTTCTGCGCGCATCTTCGGCGGCTACAGCACATCGGATTTGTATTCGATGGCGTTCGACGAGATGTTCGACACCCAGGGCAACGTCCGCGGCCCGTACAAGGGCATCCACGCCGAGCTTGCGCCCTCCGACGCCTCCGAGCTCAAGGCCCGCGCCGAGGCCCTGAGCCGTGCGTTTATCGACCAGGGCATCACGTTTTCGCTGTCGGGTCAGGAGCGGCCCTTCCCGTTGGACCTGGTGCCACGCGTGATTTCGGCCGCCGAGTGGAGCCGGTTGGAGCGCGGCATCACCCAACGGGTCAAGGCCCTCGAGATGTGTCTCGACGACATCTACGGCGATCAGGAGATCCTGAACGACAACATCATCCCGCGTAGCCTGATTACGTCCTGCGAGCATTTTCACCGTCAGGCCGTGGGCATCGTCCCGCCCAACGGCGTGCGAATCCACGTCGCCGGCATCGACTTGATCCGTGACGAACGGGGCACCTGGCGGGTCCTCGAGGACAACCTGCGCTCGCCCTCTGGCGTGTCGTACGTCATGGAGAATCGGCGCACCATGGCGCGGGTTTTTCCGAACCTGTTCGCCACCCATCGGGTGCGTGCGGTCGACGACTACTCTTCCCACCTGCTGCGGGCGCTGCGCAACTCCGCGGCCACCAACGAGGCCGATCCCACCGTCGTAGTCCTGACTCCGGGCGTGGCGAACTCGGCCTACTTCGAGCATTCGCTGCTGGCCCGCCAGATGGGTGTCGAACTCGTCGAAGGCCGCGACATGTTCTGCCGGGATAACCAGGTGTACATGCGCACCACCGAGGGGGAGCGCCAGGTCGACGTCATCTATCGGCGCATCGATGACACCTTCCTGGACCCGCTGCAGTTCCGGGCCGACTCGGTGCTGGGGGTGGCCGGCCTGGTCAACGCCGCCCGCGCCGGCAACGTCGTCATTTCCAGCGCGATCGGCAACGGCGTCGCCGACGACAAGCTCGTCTACACCTACGTGCCGACAATGATCGAGTACTACCTGGGCGAGAAACCGGTGCTGGCCAACGTGGAGACCTACCGGTGCTGGCTGGACGACGAACGCGTAGAGGTGCTGGACCGGATCGACGAATTGGTCCTCAAGCCGGTCGAGGGGTCCGGCGGATACGGCATCGTGTTCGGTCCGGAGGCTTCCGAGAAGGAGTTGGCCGCCGTTGCCAAGAAGATCCGCGACGATCCGCGAAGCTGGATCGCGCAGCCGATGATGGAACTGTCGACGGTGCCGACGCAGATCGAAAGCACGCTGGCTCCCCGGTACGTCGATCTGCGGCCGTTCGCGGTCAACGACGGCGACAACGTATGGGTGTTGCCCGGCGGCCTGACCCGGGTGGCCCTGGTCGAGGGCTCGCGGGTGGTCAACTCCAGCCAGGGCGGTGGTTCGAAGGACACCTGGGTGCTGGCGCCGCGCGCGGCGGCTCGCGACCGTGAGCTGGGCGCCGCCGAAGTCGTGCGCTCGCTGCCGAAGTCCATGCCAGACCCGGTGCTCGACGGCTCGCACAGGCCGGCCCAACAGCAGCCACAGCCGACTCAGCGCCAGGACGAGCAGACCCAGCAGACTCAGCAGCAGCAGAATCAGCAACAGCAACAGCAACAGCAACAGGCGATGGACTGATGCTGGCCCGCAACGCCGAGGCGCTGTATTGGATCGGTCGCTACGTCGAGCGCGCCGACGACACCGCGCGGATTCTCGACGTGGCACTGCACCAATTGCTCGAGGATTCCAGCGTCGACCCGGACCAGGCGTCTCGCCTGTTGTTGCGGGTGCTCGGTATCGACCCGCCGGATCACGACTTGGATGTCTGGTCGTTGACCGATGTGGTGGCCTTCAGCAACAACGCTTCGGACGGCTGTTCGATCGTCGACGCCATCACGGCGGCGCGGGAAAACGCCAAGTCGGCCCGGGAAGTGACGTCCAGCGAGATCTGGGAATGTCTCAACACCACTTACCATGCTCTGGCCGAACGCGAGCGCGCCGCGAAACGCCTTGGCCCACACGAGTTTCTGTCGTTCATCGAAGGCCGGGCGGCCATGTTCGCGGGCCTGGCCGACTCGACGCTTTCGCGCGACGACGGATACCGCTTCATGTTGCTGGGCCGCGCGATCGAGCGCGTCGACATGACGGTGCGGCTGCTGCTATCGCGGGTCGGGGACAGCGCGTCGTCCCCGGCATGGGTGACGCTGTTGCGCTCGGCGGGTGCGCACGACACCTATCTGCGGACTTACCGCGGTGTGCTGGACGCAAGCCGGGTGGTCGAGTTCATGCTGCTCGACCGCCTGTTCCCGCGTTCGGTGTACTACTCGCTGAGAGTTGGCCGAACACAATCTCGACGAGCTGCTGCGCAATCCGCAGAGCCGGATCGGGTCCACCGCCGAGGCGCAGCGGCTGCTCGGGCGCGCCCGCAGCGAACTGGAATTCGTACAACCCGGTGTGCTCCTCGAGTCGTTGGAGAGCCGGTTGGCGGGGTTGCAGCGAACCTGCCGTGATGTGGCAGAAGCGTTGTCGCTGCAGTACTTCCACGTCACTCCCTGGGTGGCGTGGTCGGATGCCGGCCAGCGCGCGCGACGTGTCACCAGAAAGGGCGAGGTCTGATGTGGCGGCTGCGGGTGGTGCACACCACCGGGTACGCCTACCAATCGCCGGTGACCGCCTCCTATAACGAAGCCCGCCTCACCCCGCGTTCGGACACCAGGCAAAACGTCATCCTCAACCGCGTCGAAACCATTCCGGCGACCCGATCCCACCGTTACATCGACTACTGGGGTACCGCCGTGACGGCGTTCGACCTGCACGCGCCGCACACCGATCTCACGGTGACGTCGTCATCGGTCGTCGAGACCGAGCGGCCGGAGCCACCGGCGACGCAGGCCAGCTGGAGCGACCTGCAATCCGAGGCGGTGATCGATCGTTTCGATGAGCTGCTCCGCCCAACTGCGCACACCCCGGAAAGCAAGCGCGTCGGGTCCGTCGCCAAAAGGATCGCCAAGACTTGCGACCCGGCCGAAGCCGTCGTCGCCGCGGCGAAATGGGTGCGCGCCGAACTGGACTACCTCCCCGGGACCACCGGCGTGCACACGTCCGGGCTGGACGCGCTGACCGAAGGCAAGGGGGTTTGCCAGGACTTCGTGCATTTGTCGCTGATTGTGTTGCGCAGCATAGGAATTCCCGGTCGGTACGTGTCCGGCTACTTGCACCCGAAGCGGAACGCCGTCGTCGGGGATACCGTGGACGGGCGAAGCCATGCCTGGATACAGGCCTGGACCGGTAGTTGGTGGAACTACGACCCCACCAACGACACCGGGATCACCGAGCAATACGTCAGCGTGGGCGTCGGCCGCGACTACACCGACGTGTCCCCGCTCAAAGGCATTTACTCGGGCGAGGGCGCAACCGATCTCGATGTGATCGTGGAGATCACCCGGCTGGCCTGAACGATAGTTCGTTTTCGCATGACTCGAAGCCGAGAGGTAGTCGAGTGCGGAGATTCGACAAACAGGTGCTCTTCTGATGGCGCAGCCAGACAAGCGCGGCACGGCGTCGCTCAGCGACCATCTCTCTATGGGACAACACGGAACCAATAACCGCGGCAAGTGGGCAGAGCAGCCAACAGATTCTTCCCAAACGAGCGGGGAAGCGGCGGCCGGACTCACCGTGGCCGTGACCGGACCGACCGGCGAGATTGGAATCTCGGCGGTGACAGCCCTGGAGCAGGAACCCGCCGTGGGCCGGATCATCGGGATGGCGCGCCGGCCGTTCGATCCAGCCTCGCACGGATGGACGAAGACGACGTACCAGCAAGGCGACATTATGGACCGCGACGCCGTTGACGCGTTGGTCGCCGAGGCCGACGTTGTCATCCACCTCGCATTCATCGTTCTGGGATCTCGCACAGAAAGTGAGCGCGTCAACCTCGCGGGCACCCGTATTGTTTTCGAGGCGGCCGTTGCCGCTGAGCGGGTGAAGCGACTGGTCTATACGTCGTCGGCCGCGGCATACGGGTACTACTCCGAGAACCCGGATCCGATCACCGAAGATGTTCCGCCCCGCGGATCACCCGAGCACGACTACTCCGCACAAAAGGCCGCCTGCGAAGCCGCGCTCAACGAAATCACCGATGGCACTTCACTGGAAGTCTTCGTGCTTCGTCCGTGCATCGTCGCCGGGCCGAAAGCGACCGCACTCGCCGACTCCATGCCGTGGAATCGGTTTCCTTCTGCAATGCGGTCGATCATGCGCGCGATACCGATTCTGAAGCTGCCCTTCCCTGACCCCGGGCACCCGCTTCAACTTGTTCATCATGACGATGTCGCCACTGCCATCGCCTTGGCGGCGACGGCGTCAGCTCCGCCGGGGCGTACAACATCGCCGGGGACGGCGAGACATCGCTGTCGAAGATCGCGGCGGCGCTGGGCGGACGGCCCGTACGGGTGCCCGCCGCTACCGCCACCATCGGGTCGGCGGTGGTGGCCCGACTGCCGTTCCTTCCCGCCGAAGCCGGCATCTTTCACGTGGCAAGGACGTCGGTCGTGATGGATACCGACAAGGCCAAGGCCCTCCTCGGCTGGGCACCCAAATACGATGCTGCGCAAACCTTGGAGGCGCTGGCCTCTGAGCCGTCTAGTCGTACGTGCCTGCCAGTGTGCGCGTCTCGTCGACGAGATCGGCCAGGGCGAGCGCGACCCGCAACTCGAGGGTGCGCTTGTCCACTGACCGCCCCAATAGTTCCTCGGCCTGCCGGAGCCGGTAAGCGACCGTGTTCTCGTGGATGCTCAGTCGTTTAGCGGTTCTGCCGCGACTGCCGTTCTCGTCGAGATACGTCCGCACCGTCGCGGCGAGCCGGCGGGTGGTGTCATCGGGAGCCGCCAGTGCGCCCAGCTCACAGGCGACAAAGCCCCGGGCTTGGTCGATGTTCGCGGTGGCGAGTGCGCGCAATGAGATGTCGCCGTAGCGGGTAATGCTGCCCTCGCCGAAGCCCGCCAGCTGCGCGATCCGCTGCGCTTCGAGCGCCTCGAGATGGCTGGCACGAAACCCCGCAATGTCGCGGGCCGGCTCGCCGATCGCGACGCGGACACCTGGCGCAGTCGCCGTCCGAAACCGCAGCTCGTCGAGAACCCTGGAGGGCACCGGACTGCTGGTGCTGACCCAAGCGGCGACCGAGAGAGTGCCGAGCGGCTGAATGAGAGGTCGCTGGCTGCCGATCGCCGCGGCGATGTCGCGAATGGCGGCTTCGAGCAGAGCAAGGGTGTTTCGGCCCTCCTCGTGAGCGTCCAGCCAAGCGACTGCCGCGACGTGTACCCGGCGTAGGTCGTGGCGCAGCCGTCGGCCGGCGACGTCTATATCGATGGGTTGCCCGGACAAGATCGTGCTGATCGCCTCGGCCTGGCTGGCGGCGGCACTTCGGATCCACCGTTCCCGCTCCGTAACGTAGACGTCCTCGACCCGGCACAGCGCGGTATCGACATATGCGAACATCCACGCCGAACATAGGTCGGTCGCCGAGTCCAGTTCATCGGCGTCCGCTGCGTGCTTGGCCAGGATCGCCCTCAGGTGTTGAGACGTCGCAGCGTGGCCTAGTCGGTAGCTGCGCATCAACGTGGTCAACAGCACGCCGTGTTGTGCGCCATCCACGGCGTAGTCGAGGGTCGCGGAGCGGAAGTTTTACCGCCTCAACAGGATCGGCACCAGACCGCAGGACCTCGGCAAAGTCGCGGATACTCGCCTCGGTGCTCGCCCGATTCGCTTCCAGCCCCTCAGAGTTATCGAACAGATCGGGAAGCCGCTCTTTCGTGTAGACCGTGACCGCGTCCGAGATCTCGCGAGCGCGTTCGGTGAGTTCAACCGCGGCCTTCTGCACAACCGTCGACCACAGACGTCGCGCACCCTCGCCCCGGGCACCCAGCCAGGCCGGCTCCATGTGTCGACGGTATCGCCGCACGTCGGGCAGGTGTGGAAATTCGACAATGTCGGCCCCCATCGTTGGCGCGAGCAGACGAGCCGTCGGCGGCCTTCGGAAACGACCATCAATGCATGCGACAACTTACAAGCCTCGATGCCCAGTTCTTGGCCATGGAAAACGGCCGCACCCAAGGTCACGTGAGCATCTTGGGGGTGTTCGACGCCGAAACCGCTTCCGGACGCCCGCTGGACGCGGCGCTGGTGCGGGAGTTGGTCACAGCGCGTATGCACCTGTTGCCGACGTTCCGGTGGCGCCTGGCCCAGGTCCCGTTCGGCCTCGACCATCCGTACTGGGTCGACGACGGCACGTTCGATGTCGAGTACCATGTTCAGGACGCCGCGCTGCCAGCGCCGGGCACTCAGCGGCAGTTGGCCGACCTGGTGGCTCACCTGATCGGGCGGCAGCTGGATCGGGCTCGCCCATTGTGGGAGCTCTACGTCATCCAGGGTCTGGAGGACGGCTCCGTGGCGGTGTTGACAAAGATGCATCACGCGGCCGTGGACGGAGTCTCGGGTGCTGAGGTGCTGAGCGTGCTGCTCGACGACTCGGCGACTGGCCGGGACCTCGAGTCTGCGCCGGCGATTTCGGCTGAGCGGTTTCCGTCCGAAGTCGAGATGCTGGGCCGCGGCCTGGTGGGGATGTGGCGCCAGCCACTCCGCGCGTTAAGGGCAGCACCGACCACGTTGCCGCACCTGGACGACGTAGCGACGCTGCGCCACGTACCCGGGGTCAAGGCGATCGCGCGCGGTAGCCGACTGGTCAAGCGGGCGCTGCCGATGGGCCGCGGCGGACCGGCTCTGCAAGGAAACACCCTCGTCGCGCCCCGGACCCGATTTCAGACCCGCATTTCGGCGCATCGCCGGGTCGCCTTCGAGTCGATGTCGCTCGATGACGTGAAGATGATCAAGAACACTTTCGGCTGCACAGTCAACGACGTGGTCCTGGCCATCTGCACAGCGGGGCTGCGCTCCTGGCTGGATGAGCGCGGCGAACTTCCGGCGGAATCGCTGCTGGGCTTCATACCGGTATCCGTCCGAACACCCGAACAGATGGGGACTTTCGGAAACCGGGTTTCGGTGATGATCACTGAACTTCCGACCGAGACGCCCGACCCCGTTCAGCGCCTGCGCCGAATCCACGAGTCGATGAAATCGGCGAAGGATCGCCATAAGGCGCTGCCCGCATCACTGATGCAAGATGCCAACCACTTCATACCGCCGGCTCTACTGGCCCAAGCGGGCCGGGCGACATCCCGATTGGCCGGCATCCGCGGTATCAATCAGCCTGTCAACGTCGCGGTCTCGAACGTTCCGGGTTCACCGACGCCCTTGTATCTCGGCGGTGCACGCCAGCGTGCACAGTTCCCGATCTCCGGGGTGCTCGACGGAATCGGCCTGAATATCACCGTGTTCAGCTATCAGGACTCCCTGGAGTTCGGGATTGTCGTGGATCGCGACCAGCTCGATGACCCGTGGCCCCTGCTCGACGCCCTCCGGGTCGGACTTGAAGAGCTTCGCGACCTGGCAAAAAACCACTCCCCCGTCACGCTTTTGACCAAGAAGACAACCCGATGACCGAACGCATTCAAAACGGCGGCAGCATGGACGACTACCCGCTTACGTTGACGAGCATCATCGAGCGCGCTGAGCGCTTTCACACCGACCGCGTGGTGGCGTCGCGCCGCCCCTCGGGAGCGATCACCCGCACAACACTGAGCGCCTGCGCCCGTCGAGCCCGGCAGCTTGCCGGGGCGCTGGCCGAACTCGGCGTTCGTGACGGCGACCCGGTTGCCACCCTGCTGTGGAATCAGAGCGAGCACCTCGAGTTGTACTTCGCGGTCCCCGCGATGGGCGCCGTCATCCACACGCTGAACCCGCGACTGTTTCCTGAGGAGCTCGCCTACATCGTCGACGACGCGAAGGACAAGGTGATCGTCGTCGACGAGTCACTGCTGGAGGTCTTCGAAACATTCCGTACTGCACACGATTTCGCGCACATCATCGTCGTCACCCACGATGACGAGGCTCCAGCCGGGACGCTCGACTACGAGTCGCTGGTGGCCGACGCTCAACCGGTGGAGTGGCTCACGCTCGACGAGCGTAGCGCGGCGGCGATGTGCTACACCTCGGGCACTACTGGCCGCCCCAAGGGGGTCGTGTACTCGCACCGCGCACAGGTGCTGCACTCGCTGGTTGCCGCCCTGCCCGATCAGCTATCCGTATCGGCAAGGGACACAATTCTTCCCGTCGTTCCTATGTTTCACGCAAATGCCTGGGGACTGCCGTATGCCGCGGCGCTCGCCGGAGCAGCTCTGGTCTTACCTGGTCCACGCCTGGACGCCGAGAGCGTGCTCGACCATGTGCGCTTCCGAACGCGTCACGATGGCAGCGGGCGTGCCCACTGTCTGGATGGCCATGCTGGCATCGCTTGACGCCGAACCCACACGGTGGGACCTGTCGGCGCTGGATCGGTTGGTCGTCGGTGGAGCGGCGGTGCCGCGGTCGATGTTCGAGGGGTTCGACCGCCACGGCCTGACCGTCATCCAAGCCTGGGGAATGACCGAGACAGCGCCGCTGGGCTCGGTCTGTCGACTGCCCGTCGACCTCGACGAGAGCGATGCCGACGGACAGTACGGCTACCGCAGCCGGCAGGGTGTCGCCAGCCCGTTCTTCGAGACGCGTGCCCGGGATGACGATGGCCAGTTCATCGCCTGGGACGACGCAGCCACTGGCGAGCTGGAAGTCCGCGGACCGTGGGTGGCGTCCAGCTATCACGGGGGCCGTGGTGCTGACAGCTTCACCGCCGACGGCTGGTTCAAGACCGGGGATGTGGTGCGTATCGACGCACATGGTTGTATCCGGATCTGCGACCGCTCAAAGGATCTCGTGAAATCCGGAGGCGAGTGGATCTCCTCAGTTGACCTGGAGAACCGGCTCATGTGTCATCCTGCGGTCGCCCAGGCCGCGGTCATCGCCATACCTGATGACCGGTGGGGTGAGCGTCCACTCGCGGTCGTATCACTATGTGCCGGCGCTGAGGCGTCGCCAAACGAGCTGCGTGAGCACCTCGCGCAGGAGTTCGCCAAGTGGCAACTGCCGGACCGCTTCGAGTTTGTGGCGGCCATCCCCTGTACTGCCACCGGCAAGTTCAAGAAGACGGAGCTGCGCGACCAATTCGCGTCAGCCTGACCACACCCCGGAAGGAAACACGAAATGACCCGCTTCGATATTACCGAGACCAACATCGCCGTGCGCCGATTGATCGAGACGACCGAGAACCCGCGCCACCGCTATCTGCTGCAGGCATACGACCGGCACCGTAACCTTGAGATGGCCGGACGGTACGAGGAGATCTTCGCTCCTGAGATGACGGTCGACGAGCCTGTCTATCACTTCACCATGCTCGGTAAGTCCTTCACCCTCAACGGCGCTGAGGAGGTCCAGGCGGTCTACCGTGACTGGACCGAAACCGCTCAGTGCATCTTCTACGCCGAAGGCGAGAAGCTCGCCGTCAGCGACGAGATGATCGTCTCGAGGTCCGTTCTATATCAGCAGACCCTGGGATCCGTCTTGGCCGCCGAGGGTGCACCCGTCGACCCCGACGCCATGTACTTGGTGAAGTCCGCCGAGCACATGATATGGCCTTACGACGACAGCGGCCGCTTGATCGGTGAGGATGTATGGGAGTTCGACGATACGGTCCGCGAGTTCATTGCGCTCGATCCGACCGAGGTGCTCAGTGTCGAGCAGGCCCGCAAGTTGCTCGACCCGCTCATCAAGCCGCTCCCGACACATAACCCGTTTACCGCCTGAACACTTCGGCTCCGGACGGTGCACGGCTGGGCCTGCCGCGCGAGCGACAGCCCCGGTCTACAGCGTCATAACCCTTGCCCGACAACCATGAAGGACATGAAATGACTAAGAACATGTCCACTTTCCGCGGAAAGCCGCTGCGCGCCGAGTTTGCCAAATCCGGCATCGGCGTCAGCACCATCTGTCCCGGGATTGTCCACACCAATATCGTTGCAAGTACTCAGTTCTCCGGCGTCAGCGCGGGAGCTGAAGCCGAGAAGCAACGGAAGTTCGATCGGCTGTACGAGAAGCGGCACTACACACCGGACAAGGTGGCCGAACGCATCGTGGCGGCAGTGGCGAAGAAGAAGTCGATCTTGCCAGTGACTCCTGAAGCTCACGTCGCATATCACGCACGCCGTTTTGCGCCAGCAATCGGGCGTTGGCTCGCCGCCCGTAAGGACATCATCCAATAATGGTTCTCAAAGTCACCGTGTCGCCCGATCTCATCGGTGGAGATGTCGACGAGGGGTATGGCAAGGTTGCCGACGTCTTCCGTCGCAACCTGAGCAGCGGCCAAGAGGTCGGGGCGGCTGTTGCCGTCTACCGCGATGGCGTCAAAGTCGTTGATCTGTGGGGCGGCTACCGCGACGGAATCAGCAAAGCGCCGTGGGCAGAGGACACCCTCGTCAACATGTTCTCGACCACGAAAGGTGTCTCCGCACTCGCGATGGCCGTCGCTGCCTCTCGGGGACTCATTTCCTATGACGCCAAGGTGGCCGACTACTGGCCGGAGTTCGCCCAAGCGTCCAAAGGCTCAATCACCGTCCGGCAGCTGCTTTCCCATCAAGCCGGGCTACCCGCTATCGACACGCCCCTGACACTGCATGACCTAGCGGATCCCGAAAAGGTGGCACGTGCGCTCGCTGCGCAAGCCCCCGCCTGGGCACCCGGGACCAGACACGGCTACCACGCCGTCACACTGGGCTGGTACGAATCCGAACTCATCCGCCGCGCGGATCCCTTGGGCCGCTCCCTCGGCCAGTTCTTCGCACAGGAAGTCGCCAGGCCACTCGAGCTGGACTTCTACATCGGGTTGCCGACCTTCGTAGACCGCGACCGCGTGGCCTACGTGCACGCATATGCCTGGACCGAACTGCTCCGGCACCTCAACTCGATACCGGCACGTTTTGTGGCGGCTCTGTTGAATCCGTTCGGCCTGACAGGTCGAACACTGGCCAACCCCAAAGGCATCGGTAATCTGGACGCCTTCAACCGCGAAGAAGTACGTGCGGTCGAGATACCAGCCGCCAACGGCATCGGTACCGCACGGTCGGTGGCCAAGGCATACGGCAGCGTCGCAACCGGCGGTACTGAGCTCGGCTTGACCGCGGACGTCCTGGACGCTCTGGCCGAACCCGCGATTTCACCCACCAAAGGGTTGCGCGACAAAGTGCTCCATGTCGACACCACATTCTCGCTTGGATATCTCAAACCGTTCCCTAAGCTCAGGTTCGGTTCGTCGGACAAAGCGTTCGGAACACCCGGAGCCGGAGGCTCTTTCGGGTTTGCCGATCCCGATACCGGAATCGGGTTCGCCTACGCCATGAACAAGGCCGGCTTCCATCTGTACAACGACCCAAGGGAACTCGCGCTTCGTCAGGCCCTCTTCCACGACATCGTGGGGGCGAGGTCGCAAACCTGACTACTGCCGTGCCATCGCCACCCGGAAGCGTTCGTCTGGCTCGATGTAGTGGTCGGCGTCCTTGGCGTCGTCGCCCAGGTCGATGCGAATCCAATCGATCTCGCCCGTGAACTTGCTGGTGTGGGCGGTGTAATCCGGGCTGACGGTGGTGCCGGACTCGTAGCCGACGTCGGTCGTTTCGTCCGCGAAAAACACGAAGCCCCGGGTTTGTGCGCTGGTTCGCGCGATCTACTTCCTGGTCTTTCTCGTGGGCAGCCCGGGGCACCTCGTGGCGTTGGGCCTGTTGGTCGCCGGTATGGCCGTGCCCGGCCGCAGTCTGGGAGTGATGCCCGGACCGTTGGCCTGGACGGGCCTGGCGATCGCCGCGCTTGCCGAACTGACGACGCTGGTGTTGGTATGGCCGGAACTGGGCGTCATGCTGCCGATCGCGCGAGTCGCGGTGCTGGCCTGGCTGGTGGCGGCCGGCCTGCGGCTGGGGCGGCGTGAGTACGACGGCCCTAGTTGACCTCGACCCGGTGCAGGTCGTCGCCGAGCTCGATGCGCCCGCCGAACGCGCCGGCCGCCAGCGCGCGCCACTGTTCTTCTTGGCCGGGCACCAGCGCCGGCACATAGTGCGTCATGACCAGGGTGCCCACCTTGGCGCGGGCCGCGGTCGCCGCGGCTTCCTCCACCGACGAGTGGTAGTCGCAAATGTCCTTGAGGCGCTGTTGCGGGATGTTGCCGACGATGTCCTTGCGGATCACGGTGTGCACCAATGCGTCGGCGCCGGCTGCCAGCTCGTCCAGGCCGGCGCAGGGCACGGTGTCCCCGGCCAGCACCACCGACGTCGTCCCCGATTCGATGCGGAACCCGAGGGTCGGCGCCACGGGCCGGTGATCTGTTGCGGCCGCCCGGATCGATACGCCGTCGCGGTCCCACACCGGACCTTCCGTGTATTCGTGCACCTCGACCGACGGCGGCGCATTCAGATCGGCATGATGAGCGATCCGGTAGCCGATGTCGTGGCCGAACGCTTTCAGCGTCGCCTCGACCGTCTCCGCGGTGCCGGGTGGTCCGATGATCGGCAGGGGCGCCGGATCGGGTGCGAAGGTGCTGATCCAGCGCGTGATGAGCAGGTCGCCGAGGTCGCCGATGTGGTCGCTGTGCAGGTGGGTGAGCAGCAGCGCCGACAACCCGGCGGCGCCCACGCCGATCGCCGCCGCGCGCTGAAGCACTCCCCGCCCGCAATCCACCAAGAACACCTGTTCGCCCGCCCGCACCAGGGTCGACGGCCCGGCGCGGTTCGGGTCCGGGATGGGGCTTCCGGTTCCCAGCAACGTGATCTCGATCATGGCCCCATCCTTGCAAGCCGCTCGGGCCCGCAGGGGCCTTTCACCGATTCGGCTGGGGGACAAGAGGATCAGCGTTTGGATGCGGCCCGGCCACCGGATGGGCGCCGACACCGGCCACGGCGGCGCCGACGGCCCGCGGCTCGACCCCGCCGCGCCGCATCAGGGCCCGGGATGGGGGAGGCCCGCCGCGTTTGGGCCGCGGATGTCAGGGTATTGACACTCGTGGTTGCGGGTTCTCGCGTTGGCTTTCCCGCCGGGCGAGTTAGCCGTAGCCTGGTGTGAGTCAGCTCACAACCGGCTGGAGGCCTTGATGCGGATTGCGGACGTATTGCGAAACAAGGGCGCGGCGGTGGTGACGATCAACCCGGACGCGACCGTTCAGGAGCTGCTCGCCGGTCTCGCCGAGCAGAACATTGGCGCGATGGTGGTGGTCGGGGCCGAGGGGGTCGCCGGGATCGTTTCCGAGCGCGATGTCGTGCGTCAACTGCACAGGCATGGCCCCAGCTTGCTGTCCCGCCCGGTCAGCAAGATCATGACCTCCGCGGTTGCGTCTTGCACGAAGGCCGACACGGTCGATGCCGTCAGCGCCCTGATGACCAATAAGCGGGTGCGTCATGTCCCGGTGCTGGACGGCAAGAAGCTGATCGGCATCGTCAGCATCGGTGACGTGGTCAAGACCCGAATGGAAGAACTCGAGGCCGAACAGCAGCAGCTGCAGTCCTACATCACGCAGGGCTGAGCGGCCGGCTTCGCCGAACGTGTAATCGGTGCCAAATTTTCGCGTTTTTTTCGCGCTGGTTACACGCTGGGCGAAGGGCTAGCTCCAGGAGTATTCCGCGCGCAGGCGGGCGGCCACCGCATCGAAGATCGCGCGATCCAGAATCGCTCCCTCGCGGCGAATGCCCTCCTCGGGCACGTCCAGCACCCGGTCCAGCCGCACCCAGCTTTTCCTGCCTTCGTAATCCCAAGCGCCGGAACCAATCCCGACCCAGTCCCGGTCGCCGGCGTGACACTCCTGGCTGGACACCATCAATCCCAGCAAGACGCTGCGGTCACGGCCCACGACGAGGACCGGTCGGTCCTTGCCGCGGGTGGGATCGTCCTCGTAGACCACCCACGTCCAAACGATCTCCCCGGGATCGGCTCGGCCGTCGAGGTTTGGGGCGTACACCAGCTTGCGCGCCCGTTGGGCGGTGGGAAAGCTCGTGCTGGTCACCGGCCGGCCCGTGGCGATCGCAACGGACGGTTGCGGGGTGGCCGCGGCGATCACGTTCGCGGTGATCTTCACGGCCTGCTGGAGATCCCGCAGTAGGTTCTGCGAGTTCTGCACCTGCCGAACCAGCCGCGGAGCACGATCGAACACCAGGTTCTCCGCGAAACGCTGAAACGTCTTCCACTGCGATTTCCCCGCAGACGCCATATTCGCAGCATAGACGCGAGCACCCGGTCACGATTGGGTCCCGACAGCCGTCCACGGATACGCTGGACACTCGAAAACCGCCGCTTCCAGGAGATTCCCATCAGCAGTTTGGCCGACAAGACCTTCACTGCGCCGGCGCAGATTCGGAATTTCTGCATCATCGCTCACATCGACCATGGCAAGTCGACGTTGGCGGACCGGATGCTTCAGCTCACCGGCGTTGTCGATGAGCGGTCGATGCGCGCCCAGTACCTCGACCGGATGGACATCGAGCGGGAGCGCGGGATCACCATCAAGGCGCAGAACGTGCGGCTGCCCTGGCGGGTGGGTGACGACGATTATGTGCTGCACCTGATCGACACCCCGGGTCACGTCGACTTCACCTACGAGGTGTCGCGCGCGCTGGAAGCCTGTGAGGGCGCGGTCCTGCTGGTCGACGCCGCCCAGGGCATCGAGGCGCAGACGCTGGCCAATCTCTACCTGGCGCTGGACCGCGACTTGCACATCATTCCGGTGCTGAACAAGATCGACCTGCCGGCGGCCGATCCGGACCGCTACGCGGGCGAGATCGCCCACATCATCGGCTGCGAACCCGGCGATGTGTTGCGGGTGTCCGGCAAGACCGGAGAGGGCGTCGCCGACCTGCTCGACCATGTGGTGCGTGAGGTGCCGCCCCCGCAGGGCGACGCCGACGCGCCCACCCGCGCGATGATCTTCGACTCGGTCTACGACATCTACCGCGGCGTGGTGACCTACGTCCGCGTGGTGGACGGCAAGATCGTTCCGCGTGAGCGCATCTTGATGATGTCCACCGGCACCACGCACGAACTGCTGGAGGTCGGCATCGTCTCTCCCGACCCCAAGCCCAGCGATGGCCTGGGTGTGGGGGAGGTGGGCTACCTGATCACCGGGGTCAAGGACGTCCGGCAGTCCAAGGTCGGCGACACCGTGACGACGGCCCGCCGCGGCGCCACCGAAGCGCTGACCGGCTACCGCGAACCCAAGCCGATGGTCTACTCGGGCCTGTATCCGGTCGACGGCTCGGACTACCCGAACCTGCGCGACGCGCTGGACAAGCTGCAGCTCAACGACGCGGCGCTGACCTACGAGCCCGAAACGTCGGTGGCGCTGGGCTTCGGGTTCCGGTGTGGCTTTTTGGGTCTGCTGCACATGGAGATCACCCGCGAGCGACTGGAGCGCGAGTTCGACCTGGACCTCATCTCGACGTCGCCGAACGTCGTGTACCGGGTGATCTTGGAAGGTCAGGCGGACGGATCCATTGTCGTGACCAACCCGTCGGACTGGCCCGAGGGAAAGATAGGGACGGTCTACGAGCCCGTCGTCAAGACCACCATCATCGCGCCCAGCGAGTTCATCGGCACCATCATGGAACTGTGCCAGTCGCGCCGCGGCGAGATGGGCGGCATGGACTACCTCTCACCCGAGCGGGTGGAACTGCGCTACACCATGCCGCTCGGCGAGATCATCTTCGACTTCTTCGACTCGCTGAAGTCGCGCACCCGCGGTTACGCCAGCCTCGACTACGAGGAGGCCGGCGAGCAGGAAGCCCAGCTGGTCAAGGTCGACATTCTGCTTCAGGGCGAGGCCGTCGACGCGTTTAGCGCGATAGTGCACAAGGATTCGGCGTTCGACTATGGAAACAAGATGACCACCAAACTCAAGGAACTCATCCCACGCCAGCAGTTCGAGGTGCCGGTGCAGGCGGCCATCGGATCGAAAATCATTGCGCGCGAGAATATCCGCGCGATCCGCAAGGACGTGCTGTCCAAGTGCTACGGCGGTGACATAACCCGCAAACGCAAACTTCTGGAAAAGCAGAAGGAAGGCAAGAAGAGGATGAAGACCATCGGGCGGGTCGAGGTGCCGCAGGAAGCGTTCGTCGCCGCCCTGTCCACGGACGCCGCGGGAGACAAGGGCAAGAAGTAGCCGTGGTGTTGGCGCGAGCGGTTGCCGTGCTGAACGCCGGCCTGCTGACACATCGAACGCGTCTCGTGCACGCCATGATGGACAAAATCGGCGCCCTGAGCTGACGCGGCGCCGCACTGCGAGCGGGCCGAGATTTCGCCGGCGTTATTTATCGCGTGTTTTACAGCGGACACCGCCCGCCCCAAGGTAAACTCCCGGTGAATCAAAAGGAGCCAATAAGTGAATGCGGCGCATCGGGCCGGTAGCGGGGGCACAGAAAGCGGCCGCGACCGCGCGAGAAGCCGTTGGTGCTTGGTGGCCCCGCTTGCGGTCGTTCTTTTTGTCGCCGGCTGCTCCGGGGTTGTCAGCGGTGTGGCGCGGCCGGCGGCGAACCTGAAGCTGCGACCGCTTACCGGGCCCACCATTAAGCAGGTGCTCCTCGGCGACAGCGCGCTGTCGCGAATTCTCAACCAGTCCTTCAGAATTGATCCTCGCTTTCCGCCGCGGTTCGGGGGCCCCGAGACGCTGCAGGACGATGGATCGGCCCCGCCCGTCGACTGCCTCGGCGTCGCATCGATGCTGCAGCAAGGCGTCTACCAATCCGGCAAGGTCACACACGTCGCGGTTGAGACCTGGAGGCAGGCTGCCAGGTCCATGGAGGTGACCAACGTCAAGGAGGGCGTGGTCAGCCTGCCCACGTCCGCCGACGCCGACGCGCTGTTCGCCGAATTTTCTCGGCAGTGGCGAAGGTGCGAAGGCATGACGGCGCTGCTGCCGGAAAGCGTATTCAGGCTCAAGGCCAAGACCACGCACGTTCAAATTACCGATTCGGTTGTCGCGGCAACCGTTTCGATCGGGTGGGGATCGCCCAGCTCGGATGAGGCATCCATTCCTTCGGGGCGAGCCGTTGGCGTGCGCGGGAATTGCCTTGTCGAGGTCGAGGTCGACTTCTTCAATGCATCGAACCCGTCGCACCAAGGGACCGCCGACATCAACACCACCCCCGCAGACATCGCGCACGCCATGATGGACGAAATCAGCGCCCTGAGCTGAAGCGTCGCCAACCTACGAGCAGTCTGAGACAACGCTGCCGGTGGGCTGTGTCTTCCGTGCGGCATGCGGCGAGCGCGCCACACGCAAACGTAAACTGCGGGTGAATCGGGCGACAAGGGAAGAAGTGGAGGGCTTTCGCGGGTTGAGGTGCCGATGGCGATTCGTGGCCCTGCCGGCAATTGTGGTGCTGGCCGCCGGCTGCGGGGGCGGGGTCGGCGGCACAGCGCAGCCGGCCGCGAACTCGACGCCGCGACCGCTCACCGGGCAAACCATCGATCGGGTGCTACTTGGGGGCAGGGCGCTGTCGCGAATTCTCAAGCAGCCCTTGAATATTGACTCTCGATTTCCACCGCGGTTCGGAGGTGCCGAGATGCTGCGGGCCGATGGATGGGACTCGCCCGCTGACTGCCTCGGCGTCGCATCGATGCTGCAGCAGAACGTCTACCAAGCCGGCAACGTCAAAGGTGTTGCGGCTGAGGCCTTCAGGCACGCTGCCAGGTCCGAGGTGACCAGCGTGAAGGAGGGCGTGGTCAGCTTGCCCGCGGCCGCCGACGCCCACGCGCTGTTCGCGAAATTCTCTCGGCAGTGGCAAAAATGCGATGGCGCGACGCTGTCCTTGCCGGGTACCTTGTTCAGGTTCAACGCCAGGATTACTAACGTAATAGCCGCCACTTCTGTTCTCGCGGCGACTGTTTCGATCGGGTGGAAGTCGTCCGGCTCAAATTCGGCATCCATTCCGGCGGGGCGGGCCATCGCCGTGCGGGACAACTGCCTCGTCGAAGTCGAGGTGGACTTTTTTGATGCATCGATCCAATCGGGCCACGGATCGGGGGACTTCGACGCCACCGGCATCGAAGTCGCGCGCGGCATGATGGACAAGGTCGGCGCGCTGATCTGACGCCGGGGTATTTAGATCGGCGCGTTGGCGGGCTGGAAGCCTCCGGTGCTGTCGGCCTCCTCCTCCGCGCGGATCACGTGGACGACGGCGTTGATCAACGCCAGGTGGGTGAACGCCTGCGGGAAATTGCCCAGGTGCCGCCCCGTGCGCGGCTCGATCTCCTCGGCGTAGAGGTGCAGGGGACTGGCATAGGACAGCAGTCGCTCGCACAACCGCTTGGCGCGAGTCACCTCGCCGATCTCGACCAGCGCGGACACGAGCCAAAACGAGCAAATCGTGAAGCTGCCTTCCTCGCCGGACAGCCCGTCGTCGGTCTGCTCGACCCGATATCGCAGCACCAGTCCTTCCTCGGTGAGTTCGTTGGCGATCGCCAGGACGGTGTTGCGCACCCGCGGGTCGTCCGGCGGCAGGAACCGGGTCAGCACCACCAGGAGCAGCGAGGCATCGAGCGCGTCGCTGCCGTAGCGCTGGGTGAACACGCCGCGCGAGTCCACCCCGTGCGTGAGAATGTCGGTCTTGATCTCCTCGGCGATGGCGCGCCACTGCTGGGCATAGCTCTTCTCGCCCTGCCGCTCGGCCAGCTTGCAGCCACGGTCAAGCGCGACCCAGCACATCACCTTCGACGACGTGAAGTGCTGCGGCTCCCCGCGTACCTCCCAAATTCCGCGGTCGGGCTCACGCCAGTGCTTGATCGCCTCTTCCACCTGTTTCTTCAGCACGGGCCACAGGGTTTCCGGGATCTGCTCGCGCGACTTGGCGTGCAGGTAGAACGAATCCAGGATCGAACCCCAGATGTCGTGCTGCACCTGGTCGTAGGCGCCGTTGCCGATCCGCACCGGGCGCGCGTGGTCGTAGCCGGACAGATGGTGCAGCTCGTCTTCGACCAGGCTGCGCTCGCCGCCAACGCCGTACATCACCTGCAGCGGGTGGCGCTCGTTGTTGTTGGCGCCGGAGACATCGGCGATGAAGGCGAAGAAGTCGTCGGCCTCGCGGTCCAATCCCAACGTGTAAAGCCCCCACAGCGCGAACGTCGAGTCGCGGACCCAGGCGTAGCGGTAGTCCCAGTTGCGTTCGCCCTGTGGCGTTTCCGGAAGCGACGTTGTGCTGGCGGCCAGCAGCGCCCCGGTGGGGGAGTACGTCAAGCCCTTCAGCGTGAGCGCGCTGCGCTGCAGGTAAGCCCGCCACGGGTGGTCGGGGAAATTGCCGATGTTGATCCACTGCCGCCAGCACTCGGTGGTTTGCCACATCTTGTCGGCGGCGTCTTCATAGGTCTGCGGCGCCGGGTGCTTGGTCCAGCTCAGCGCGACGAACACGTCGTCGCCCTCTTTCATCCGGGTGCGCGCCCGCGCTTCGCGACCCTCCAGACCGATTCGCAGGTTGGTGGTCAATCGCAGCGTCGGGTGTGCATCCGGTTGCCTGCTGGCGCGCGCGAGAGCCTCGCCGTACGCGTTGGCCGAGTATTCCCAGGTGGCGCCCACGCGGTGGTAGTCGAACGCCGGTTCGCAGCTCACCATCAACTCGGCGGTGCCGCTGACGCAGCGCACCGTGCGCAGCAGGATGTGCTGGGCGTCCCAGTCCATCGGGGTGCGGCGATGCGTCCGCGAGCGGCGCTCGATGTCGTGCCACGGCCCCATCACCAGCGCGTCACGCACGATCAGCCACCCGGTGGGGGTCTGCCAGGTGGTCTCCATGATCAGGCTGCCGGGAAGGTAGCGGCGGGCCGAGGGCACCGAGACGCCGTAGGGGCCCAGCCGGAAATGGCCGGCGCTACGGTCCAGGATCGCGCCGAACACACTCGGGGAATCCGGCCGCGGCACGCACAGCCATTCGACCGACCCGGCGGGCGAGATCAGGCACGTCGTCTCCCAGTCCGACAAAAATGCGTAATCGGCGATCGGCGGAAACGCGTTACGCAGCGAACCGCTGGCCGCCAGTGGGCCCGGAGAGTTGAACTCGACCGCCGAGTCCGGGGGCGGTTCGGGGGCCGACTCCAACGCCCCGTCGGGGCCGGCGTCGGCGGGCTGGTCGCCGGGTTGGTCGTGCAGGACCATCCCGACATCATCGACCGTCTACGTGCCCGGCGTCCACGTTTGCCGTTACCTCACGGGCTCTCGCGTGCGGTTTACCCCGCTCGCCTCGCGTACTTGGGCACGTGTTCGGGTAGCGGGCCGATCGCCACCAGGTAGCCGACGAGTCGTCGCAATGCCGGTGTTCGGCTGACCAATCCCACACCCCGCGGCGGTCCCTGATCGCCGCCGCCCACCGCGACCGCGATCACGTTGGCGTGGATCGTTCGTTGTGCCGCCTGCACGAGCGCCGCGGGGAGCCAGCGACGCGCCTGCACCCGCGCCAGCTGGCGTCGGGAAACGCGTCCCGCGCGCAAGGGACCGGCCAGTATGCGCGCGGCGGCCACCCCGTCGGCCACCGCCAGGTTGATGCCGACGCCGCCCACGGGTGACATCGCGTGCGCGGCGTCGCCGATGAACAGCACTCCGTCCGAATACCAGCGACGGAGCCGATTGAGCTGCACATCAAGCAGTTTCACATCGTCGAAGGATGTCAACGTGTCAACGCGGTCGGCGAGCCAGGGCACCATGCTCACCAGCGCGCCCCGCAGCGACTCGATGCCCTGGGCGCGCATCTGCGCGTCGGTCCCCTTCGGAATGATGTAGGCGATCTGGTAGTAGTCGCCGCGGTCGATCGTGATCGTCGCGTGCCCCGCGTGCAGCACGCCGGCCAGTCCGGGCGGATCGTCGGGCCGGCGCGGCAGCCGGAACCACCACACGTCCATGGGGGCGCCGAAGCTTTGCGGTGTCAGGCCCATCGCTGAGCGCACGGTCGAGGAGCGGCCGTCGCACGCCATCGTCAACTCGGCCCGCATTTCCCTGATTTCGCCCGCCTGGTCACGGTAGGTGACACCCGCGACGCGCTTACCGTCGCGAATCACCCCGGTCACCTCGGTGCTGCGCAACAGCCGGAAGTTGGGCTCCGCCTCGGCGGCGGTGGCCACCATCTCGAGGAAGTCCCACTGCGGCACCAGCGCGATGTGCTGATGCGCGCCCGGGAGGCGGCTCAGGTCCACGTTCACCGCGTCGCCCGCTATCTCCATCCGGATGGTGTCGATGAGGCGATGCGGAATCTCTGCGAACCGCGGACCCAAGCCGAGTTCGTCAAGCATCCGCAAGGTGCTCGCGTGCACCGTGTCTCCCCGGAAGTCGCGCAGGAAGTCGGCGTGCTTTTCCATCACCGTGACTTCAACGCCGGCGCGGGCCAACAGCAGGCCAAGCATCATGCCCGCCGGTCCGCCGCCGGCGATCAGACAGGCAGTTGCCTCAGATTCGGAGCGTCCGGGTGGCATGCGCCGATCTTGGCACATTGGTCTTACGTTGCCGCGGCGAATAGTGTGAGCGCGGTGAACGGGTTTCTCAATTGGTGGGACGGCAACGAGCTGTGGCTTTCGGGGCTCCCGTTCGTGCTCCAGGCCATGGTGGTGATGCCCGTCGTGCTGGTGGTCGCCTACGTCACAGCGGCATTGCTGGACGGTTTGCTCGGCAAGAGCATCCGGTTGATGCGCCGTATCCGCCACGCCGATGAGGCGCCCGGGTAACGCGCATGCCTCGGTCGCACGTGACGTTGGTTCTGGTCACGCTCGTGGTTCTGGTGATCGTCACGTGGCTGCTGACAACGCACTGAGGCGCGCGCGTCGCAGATCGGCGCCTGCTCGCGTTGCGGTGGCGGCCCAGCGAATTCCTGTTAGGCTTCGCGCCATGCGCCCGGCTTCCGATGTTTTGGAATGCGGTGTCTTCGTGCACTGTTGTCCCTGACTCCCGAACCCGTGCGCGGTCTGGTATGGAGTCGTGAATTCTCCTTGAGCTTTGAGCGCCTTCCAGGCTAGTTACAGGGCACGGGACCGAAATCCATATGTCCCGCACCGAAAGGCCACCAATGCGCAAAGACATCGGCAGCCGACCGCGCCGGCGGCCTGTCCGATGTGTCGGGGCACTCGCCCTGACCGTCGGTGTGGTTACCGCGTGTCAGGGTGGTCCCAGCGACGTCGTTGGCGGCGGCGGGCCGGCCAACGCGCATACGAGTCTCACCCTGGTCGCCTATTCCGCCCCAGAACCCGGTTGGAGCAAGGTGATTCCCGCGTTCAATGGCTCCGACGAGGGCAAGAGCGTGCAGGTGATCACCTCATACGGCGCTTCCGGCGACCAGTCGCGCGGCGTTGTCGACGGTAAGCCGGCCGATGTCGTGAACTTCTCGGTCGAACCGGACGTCACCCGGTTGGTCAAGGCGGGCAAGGTTTCCAAGGACTGGAATGCCGACGTCACCAAGGGCATCCCCTTCGGGTCGGTGGTGGCCCTGGTGGTGCGCGCGGGCAATCCCAAGAACATCAAGGATTGGGATGACCTGCTGCGGCCCGGCATTCAGGTAATCACGCCCAGCCCGCTCAGTTCCGGCTCCGCCAAATGGAATCTGCTTGCGCCGTATTCCGTCAAGAGCAGCGGGGGCCAGGACGGTCAGGCGGGCGTCGATTTCATCCGGAAGCTGGTAAGCGAGCACGTCAAATTGCGGCCCGGATCGGGGCGGGAAGCCACCGACGTTTTCGTCCAGGGCAGCGGAGACGTATTGATCAGTTACGAGAATGAGGCGATCGCCACCGAGCGCGCGGGCAAACCGGTCCAACACGTCATCCCGCAGCAGACGTTCAAGATCGAAAACCCGCTGGCGGTGGTAGCCACCAGCCCGCACCTGCCGGCCGCGATCGCATTCAAGAACTTCCAGTACACGGCCGCGGCGCAGAAGGTGTGGGCGCAGGCCGGCTTTCGGCCGGTCGATCCGGCCGTTGCCGCCGACTTCCGCGACCAATACCCCATGCCGGCGAAACTGTGGACGATCGCCGACCTCGGCGGTTGGGGCACGGTGGATCCGCAACTGTTCGACAAGAACACCGGCAGCATCACCAAGATCTACACGCAGGCCACCGGATGACGGCCACGGTAACGCCGGACCCCGAGGCGATCCGGCCCGAACTCGACGGTGACGCCCCGCAGGCGCCACCACGACCGGGACGCGGCCGTGGATCGGGTACCACGTCACTTCGGCTGGGTGTGGCGACGCTGTGGCTTTCGGTGATTGTGCTGCTGCCGTTGGCGGCCATCGCGTGGCAGGCCGCAAGCGGCGGCTGGCACGCCTTCTGGCTCGCGGTCACGTCGCACGCCGCGATGGAGTCGTTCCGGGTGACGCTGACCATTTCGTCGGCGGTGACGGTCCTCAACCTGGTCTTCGGGCTGCTGATCGCCTGGGTGCTGGTGCGCGACGACTTCGTCGGCAAGCGGCTCGTCGATGCGATCATCGATCTGCCATTCGCGCTGCCGACCATCGTCGCCAGCCTGGTGATGCTCGCGCTGTACGGGCACAACAGCCCCGTGGGTATTCATCTGCAGCACACCGCTTGGGGCGTGGCGGTGGCGCTGGCCTTCGTCACGCTGCCGTTTGTGGTGCGCGCGGTTCAGCCGGTGCTGCTGGAAATCGATCGCGAAACCGAGGAGGCGGCCGCGTCCCTGGGCGCCACCGGCCCGAAGGTCTTCACCTCGGTCGTCCTGCCGTCGCTGACCCCCGCGTTGTTATCCGGTGCGGGGCTGGCGTTTTCGCGTGCGATCGGCGAGTTCGGTTCGGTGGTGCTGATCGGCGGTGCGGTACCGGGCAAGACCGAAGTGTCCTCGCAGTGGATACGAACCTTGATCGAGAACGACGACCGTGCCGGTGCTGCCGCAATATCCATTGTGCTGCTTGCGATCTCGTTCGTCGTGCTGCTCATCTTGCGGATCGTCGGCGGGCGTGCGGCCAAGCGTGAGGAGCTGGCGCCATGACGTCGTCGTCCCGGGTTCGCTATCTCATCCGATTCGCCGCGCTCGCATACATCTTCGTGTTGCTCGTCGTTCCGGTGACGCTGATCCTGTGGCGGACCTTCCAACCCGGACCGGGCCAGTTCTTCGACTGGGTGAGCACACCGGCGGCGATATCGGCGCTGAACCTGACGCTGCTGGTCGTGGCCATCGTGGTGCCGCTCAATGTGATTTTCGGCATTCCCACCGCTTTGGTGCTGGCGCGCAACCGCTTTCGCGGCAAGGGCGTGCTGCAGGCGGCCATCGACCTGCCGTTCGCGGTCTCGCCCGTCATCGTTGGCGTGGCGTTGATCCTGCTGTGGGGAGTGGGCGGCGCGTTCGGGTTTGTCGAACGGGACCTGGGGTTCAAGATCATTTTCGGCCTGCCCGGCATCGTGCTGGCCAGCATCTTCGTCACGCTGCCGTTCGTGGTGCGTGAGGTGGAGCCGGTGCTGCACGAGCTGGGAACCGACCAGGAGGAGGCCGCGGCGACTCTGGGCTCGGGCTGGTGGCAAACGTTTTGGCGGATCACGTTGCCGTCGATCCGCTGGGGACTGACGTACGGCGTCGTGCTCACCATCGCGCGCACCCTCGGCGAATTCGGCGCGGTCATCATCGTGTCGTCGAACCTGCCGGGCACGTCGCAAACACTGACATTGCTTGTCGCTGACCGGTACAACCGCGGGGCCGAGTACGGGGCCTACGCGCTGTCGACGTTGCTGATGGGCGTTGCCGTGCTGGTCCTGATCTTCCAAGTGATTCTCGACGTGCGCCGGGCACGAGCGACCAGATAGGCCCGACAAGGAGACTCGTACATGAGCGACACCGGAACAGAGCGCGGCGACCTCGCGATCGTCGTGCGGGACGCCTATAAGCGGTATGGCGAGTTCGTCGCGCTGGACCATGTGGACTTCGTCGTACCCACCGGTTCGCTGACAGCACTGCTGGGTCCCAGCGGTTCGGGCAAGTCGACGCTGTTGCGGGCCATCGCCGGCCTCGATCAGCCCGACAGCGGAACGGTGACGATCAACGACCGCGACGTCACCCGGGTGGCGCCGCAGCGCCGCGGAATCGGGTTTGTGTTCCAGCACTATGCGGCGTTCAAGCACCTGACCGTTCGCGACAACGTCGCCTACGGGCTGAAGATCCGCAAGCGGCCCAAGGCCGAGATCAAGCAAAAGGTCGACAACTTGCTGGACGTGGTGGGGCTGAGCGGGTTTCAGACGCGTTATCCCAACCAGCTTTCCGGTGGTCAACGACAGCGGATGGCGCTGGCCCGCGCGCTGGCGGTGGACCCGCAGGTGCTGTTGCTTGACGAGCCGTTCGGGGCGTTGGACGCCAAGGTGCGTGAGGACTTGCGGGCGTGGTTGCGGCGCCTGCACGACGAGGTGCATGTCACCACCGTGCTGGTCACCCATGACCAGCAGGAGGCGCTGGATGTGGCCGATCGGATCGCGGTGATAAACAAGGGTCGGATCGAGCAGATCGGATCCCCGACCGAGGTCTACGACTCCCCGGCAAGCACATTCGTCATGTCCTTCTTGGGTGCGGTGTCCGAGCTGAACGGCGCCCTCGTCCGCCCGCACGACATCCGGGTCGGCCGCAAGCCCGACATGGCGGTCGCCGGCGGGGACGGCACCGCCGAGTCCATCGGGGTGGTGCGCGCCACGGTGGACCGGGTCGTCGCGCTCGGCTTCGAGGTGCGTGTCGAATTGACCAGCGCGGCGACCGGGCGCCCGTTCACCGCCCAGATCACCCGCGGCGACGCCGAAGCGCTGGACTTGCGCGACGGCGACACCGTCTACGTGCGAGCCACCCGGGTACCGCCCATTCCGAGCGATGTCGTGATCCCCCGTGGCGGCGCTGACGAAGATCAGAGCACGCTGACGTCGGCTTGAGTTACGGGGGGCCGGTGTTATGGGTTGTCGCCCATGACCAGGCCGTCGCGGCGCGGGTCGGCGCCGCCGGTCCAGTTCGATGAGCTACGGGTGATCGCCGATAGCCCGCTGGATTGGTCGGCCAGATTTACCTGATGTCCCAGCGCGCGCAGGCCCTGCACCAGCGGGTCGTGGTCGCCATTGTCGGATGTGTTGATCTCGGGATCCTCGCCGCCGACATTGGTTGGGGGCGAGTTCTCGGCACCGAAATCGACCAAGGACACCGCCTGCTGCGGATTCAGGCCCCAATCCAGCATCGCCACAAGGGTTTTCACGACGAACTGAATGATCGTGGAACCGCCGGGCGAGCCCGTCACCGCGTACAGCGCGCCCCGGCCCGCCGGCGAGGAATCCAGCACCAACGTCGGCGCCATCGAGCTTCGCGGTCGTTTCCCGGGCTGGACGCGGTTGGCCACCAGCGATCCGTCGGGCGCGCGGGGCTCGGCGGCGAAATCGGTCAGCTCGTTGTTCAGGACGAATCCGTCGACCATGTGGAAGGAACCGAACGGCGACTCGATGGTCGTCGTGAACGCGGCCGCGTCGCCGTAGGAATCAATGATGCTGACGTGGCTGGTGCCGTGCCCTGTCGCCGGTGGTGCGACGCCGCCGGGCATGCCGAAGTCTCCCGGCTTGGCGGTTCCCATGCTGTGCCGCGGCGAGATCAACGCGGCGCGTCCGGCCAGATAACCCGGGTCCAGCAGCGTGTTGAGGGAGCCGCCGGGCAGCCCGACGAAATCGGTGTCTGCGACGTACTTGTCCCGGTCGGCGTAGGCCAGCCGCTCGGCCTCGGAGACCAGGTGAACGCCCATCACGCTCGGGCGACCGCCGTTGAGGTCGACGTTGGTGGGTGGGTAGTCACCCATCGGGAAATGCTCGAGGATTCCCAGCGTGGCTTCCACCGCGACGCCGCCCGACGATGGGGTGGGCATGCCGCAGATCTGTCGGCCGCGATAGGTCGTGCACACCGGCTCGCGTTTCTTGGCGGCGTAGGCCGCCAGGTCCTCGTTGGTCATCAGGCTTGGCGTGCGGCCATCGGAGGTATCGCCGGCTTCCGCGATGATGTCGCGAGCGATAGCGCCGGTGTAAAACACGTTGACACCCGAGGAGGCGATGGCGGACAAGGTTTTTGAGTATGCCGGGTTCGCCAGCCGCGTCCCCGCGGGCCTGGGGCTGCCGTCGGGATTGAGGAAGTATCCGCGGGCCTGCGGGTCGACGCGCAATTGGGCCGCCGAGTCAGAGATGGCGGCGGCCATCCGGGGACTGATGTCGAAACCACCGTCGGCCAGCGCCACCGCGGGGCCGAATAGGTCGCGCCAGGGCGTGCGCCCGTGGTCGTTGTGCACGAGCTCGAGTAGCCGCAGTATGCCCGGGACTCCGATCGACCGTCCCGAGGCCCGCGCGTTGGGCATGGGTGCGGCGTGATCGGCGTCGCTCATCCAGCGCAGGTAGTTCTCGCCGGCCGCCGCGGGAGCGGTTTCGCGGCCGTCGTAGGCCTGCACCGAGCCGGTGCGAGCGTCGTAATAGACCACGAATCCACCGCCGCCGAGCCCCGACGACTGCGGTTCGACCAAACCCAACACCGCCTGGGCAACCACCAAGGCGTCGGCGGCGGTACCACCGTCGCGCAATACCCGACAGGCCGCCTGGGTCGACAGCGGGTTGGCCGTGGCCACGGCGTAGTGAGCGGTCCGCACGACGGTCATGTCGCTGCGGTAGCCGGTCGCGATCTCGGGATTCTTCTTGGTGTTCCTCGGCGCGGGTGCCGAAGCCACGGGCGCCGACGGCGCGCCGGGGCCGGGCGTGCCATTGGCCACGATCTCGCAGGGACCCGCCGCGTTCGGCGCGGCCACGTGGTGGCCGCTACACCCGGCCAGCCACAACACCAGCGCAGCCAGCGAAGCGCGAATTCGCAAGGGCGTGTTCAAGACACGAAGTTTACGGCATCGAATCGGGCCAACCAGGCGGCAATCCGGTCGGTTCGGGTCTTCAGCACGAGTGCGGCCTTCTGGCGGAGTTCGCGCATGTGTTGGCTCAGCTGTCGTAGTCGACTGCGACCGCTGGGGTGGTGGGATGGGATTGGCAGGTCAAGATGAAGCCGGCCTCGACCTCAGCTGTGTTAAGTGCAAAATTTTGCTCCATTGATACTGCGCCTCTTGTGATCCGGGCTTTGCAAGTGCCACACGCGCCGCCAAGACAGGCATACGGCGCGTCGATGTTGTTTTTCAGCGCGGATTCGAGGACGGTCTCACCTGCGGCGAGTTCCACGGTGTGATCCGCACCGGACAGCGTGATGGTCACTTCGGACTTCGGGAAGCCATCGACGTGTGTGGGTCGGCTCGTGCCGCGGAAGAGTTCGAGGTGTATCCGCTCGGTCGGCACCCCGTCAGATGCGAGGTCATCGTGCAATGTCGTGACGAGGGCGCTCGGCCCGCACAGGTACCACCGGTCGATCGAAGTGAGGTCGCTGGCGAGCAGCCGTTGAACCACCGCCAGGTCGATACGGCCGCGAAGAGCGGGGGAGTGGTGCGCCTCGGCTGAGCGGATGTGGAAGATGCGTAACCGGTCTGCATATCGAGATTCGAGCTCATCAAGTTCGGTGGCGAACATGGTCGACTCTGCGGTTCGGTTGCCGTAGAAGAGGGTGAAGCGGCTCTCGGTCTCGATCTCCATCGTGGTGCGCATGATCGACAGGATGGGCGTGATGCCGCTCCCGGCCGCTACCGCGACATAGTCGCGCCGAGCGAGGGGATCAAGGGGTGCGCCGAAACTCCCAGTGGGCGTCATCAGCTCCAGGACGTCACCGGCTCGCAGTGTTTCGACCGCGAAGGTCGAGAACATCCCGCCGGCGATGTGCCGTACTCCGATCGCCAGTTCTCCCGATGTGGCCGAGGCGCAGATCGAGTAGTTTCGTCGCACCTCCTGCCCACCGATGCGGTGTTGAACCGTCAGGTGTTGGCCCGCCTGGAATCGGAACTGGTCGCTGAGGTGATCGGGAACGTCGAAAGTGACTTTGACGCTGTCTGGAGTCAGGGGCTCGACGCTTTGGACGGGGATTGGGTGGGTGCTGGCATGGCGCGCCGCGGAGGAACGCGGCATTCGGACCGGGAGCAGTGCAGCTAGTTTGCCGTTGAGGCGTTTCCACTCGCGGTACTGCCTGGCGTCGAGCTGCTGCCCAAAGACGGTGCCTATTGCCGAGTCGCGCTCGAGGTAGGCGGCCTCATTGCGTCGCCACGCCGCGACGTAGCGGTAGAAGGGGATGGAGGGGTGTAAGTGGTGGACCAGATGGTAGTTCTGCGACAACAGCAGGGGGGTCAGGATCCACTCCGAGCCGACGCGGTTGCGGGTCGCGCGATAGCGGTTCTCGCGTTGTGTGTCTTCCAAGTCGTGGTGCGGTAGCCAATCGAACCACCAAGCGAGCACGAAAATCGCCACCCGCTCGGGAATCAGGTAGATCAGCGCGAGCGTCCACAGATGTCCGGCGAAGGCGGCCGACACGATCACCGCCACCGAGAAGGTCATCAAGGCCGATTGTTTCGAGAATCTCGGTGCGCGGGCGCCGGCGCAGGTTACGCACCAAAAAACTGATGTATGGCAGGTCCATTGCCGGGAAGCGGATGGGCAGCTGCCACCAGGGCGCGGCACTGACGAAGTGATCGGGATCGGACCCACCGTCATTGGTGTTGCGGTGGTGCTCAATATGGATGAACGCGAAAGACTTGAATGAGATCAGCGGCGAGACGAAGAACATTGCCACCCGACCGAAGGCGACGTTGACCCAGCGATGTGAGCTGATCGAGTAATGCGAGGCGTCGTGCAACACGGTGAACAGGACGAAGATAGCTGCAGCACTCGCGGCGACGGTGGCGATGGCAGGCAAAGTGTCGGTGAGGGCAGCCCAGGTTGATGCGCCGAAGAGCGCAAGCGCGAAGGTGAAGATGCCGATTATCGGCCAGGACAGCGTCGGAACCTGCTCGCCCGGATCAGGCAAGGCGTGCTGCGAGGCCGCTACTCGGGGTTGGGAGT
The DNA here is from genome assembly GCA_963703795.1 of uncultured Actinomycetota bacterium. Lineage (GTDB taxonomy): Bacteria > Actinomycetota > Actinomycetes > Mycobacteriales > Mycobacteriaceae > Mycobacterium. Next base: position 82,275 of record CAVPFT010000025.1, read on the forward strand.
GTTGAATCGTAGTCAACATGGGAATTTTCCTTCGCGCTTCGGGGTGAGATGCCTCGTAACCTATAAACGGCCGGTGTCGGTCAACAAGGCCCTCTCAGCCCTCTCCGGTGTGCTGTGAGCACATCCGGCGCGCTCGGGCTCCTGTCAGTGAGGCTGTGACTCGGGCAACACCGAGGCCCCCAGCACGTCGCACACGAGTAGGGCGGCGTGCAGTTCGGCGATCTTGATCGTTGCGGGCCGGCCCATGCGCTCTTCGGCACGACGCACCCTTTGCAGGACCGTGTTCTTGTGGATTCCCAAGGTGCGTGCTGCCATCGTCAGACTCCCTTGCGCGTCGAGAACAGCCAGGAGGGTGGCGCGCTCGCCGCGCGCTTTCGCGTCGTCCCGTGCGAGATCGCCGAGCTGAGCGGCAACGAAGGCCCTCGCCGCATCCAGGTCGCGCGAGATGGCATCCACCAACGCAACATCGCTGAACTCAGTGATCGATGGCGTCGCGCGCCCAGACAGTTCGATGACCCGGCGAGTGCGTAGAGCCTCGAGGTGGGAGGTACGAAAGCCCGCAGCCCCCGGATGGGGCGAGCCCACCGCGATGTGAACGTTTTCGCATTCGCCGGGAAACTCCGTCGTCATGCCCGTGAGCGAAGTCCTTACGTCCCCGGTGATCGATGCCCATCCCCATACCGCGAGTGGGCCGTCCGCCACGACGAGTGAGTGACCCGCCCCGAGAAACCTGCCAACCCGCCTCGCGAATCCCTCAAGGTCCACGCCGCGGTCGTCGACCCAGCACACGAAACCGATCTGCCGGCCGGTGAGCCGGTGGCTGAGCACACGTTCGGCCCGAGCGATGTCGACACGCTCCCCAGCCAGCAGTGCCCGAACGACATCGGCGCGCTCGGCTCTTGCCTGGTTCTGGCGTCGGTCCAGCTCAGCGACGTACTCGGCAGCCACCAGACTGGAAATGCGGTCGATGTATTGAAACCCGAACCGCTCGAGATCGATAAACGTCCTCAGCGCGACAGTGGGGTCGTCGATCCAGTCAGTGAGCGAGTCGGAAAGCATCTCGGTGAAATACTCATGACCCAACCGATAAAACCGCAGCATCACATCGACGCTGTGCCCTCGTGATGCCATTGCTCGCGCGTGTTCGAGCGCCGTTACCGGCGCCTCCGCAGCCGCTACATCGATCCCGTGACGAATCATCGAAAGTACCGCTTCGAGGTTCGACGAGCACGACCCCAGGGTCAGGCCGCGAAGCTCGGCATCCCCGCCGACCTCCGGGATCCGCTCGACTATATAGCTCAGCATGTCGTCAGCCAGGCTGGACACATTGGCCAGCAGAGACGCAGCGACGACCCGTCCAGCGACCGCGGCCTGGGCTGGCTCTAGCGGGTCCATATCTGCACACTAACGCCGACCGAACCGCTCCAGCCGACCGTTCACGACCGACGCCGTAGAACCCTAAGCCGTGGTGGCGGAGGCACACCCACCGACAAAACGCCTCCGACGATCCTTTAGGCCGCGACGGAAAGGACTCGAGATTTGCGGGCCTGATCGAAGCGGTCCAGCACCGTCTCGGCGACCAACCGGTGCGAGCCCAAAGGAGCCGCCATCTCGATGCCGGCGCTGTCAGCGAATGTCCGCACGCGGTCGGGCAGTCGGCCCGGCGCCAGGAACCACGGCGCGATGACCACCCGTCGGGCGCCCCGCCGGCGTAACACGTCGGCGGCTTCGGCCAGCGACGGTTCGGGACGGGTCGCGAACGCGGTCGTCGCGCCCGACCACCGGGTGCCCGCCATCAACTTCGGCGCCACCCGTGCGGTGCGGGCGTTGGCCTGCGGGTCAGATGACCCGATCGCCACCACGAGCACGCCAATGCCGTCGTCGAACGGGGAAACCCCCAACTCCACGACGCGCTGACGCAGCACCGACACCAGCCGATCGTCTTCGCCGAGCACGGCGGCCTGCCGCACCCGGTGACTGACGCCGCAGCGCGCGATCTGGGCGGGGATGTCTACGTGGGCATGGTAGGCGTCGGCAAGCAGCAGGGGAGTCACGACGGCTGCTGCGGGACACCTGCTGAGCACATCCACCAGGTTCGGCGTGTTCAGCTCACAGAAGGCCAGCCGTGCGTCGAGGCCCGGCCGCATGCGCGCCACTTGGCCGGCGACCGCGTGCGCATTGGCCGCCGACCGCGGGTCCCTACTTCCGTGGGCGGTGAGGACGAGTGTCGTCACGACGCGTGCAATCCACATTCCGTCTTGGCCAGTCCCTGCCAGCGTCCGCTGCGTGGGTCGGCGCCCTCGACGGGCTTGGCCGTGCAGGGGGCGCAGCCGATCGACGGATAGCCTTCGTAGACAAGCGGATTGACCAGCACGTCGTATTCGTCGATGTACTCCTGCATGTCCTTGTCGGTCCACGCCGCCAGTGGGTTGATCTTCACGAGCTTGAACGCCTCGTCGAAGCTGATCATCGCCGCATTGGCGCGAGTGGGCGCCTCGACCCGGCGCAGCCCGGTCACCCAAGCGGAGTAACCGCGCAGCGCCTTACCGAGCGGAGCGACCTTGCGCAGTCGGCAGCACTCGCCGGGGTCACGGGCAAACAGGTCTTTGCCCAGCAGTTTGTCCTGCTCGGCCACCGTGTGCTCCGGAGCGACATTGAGCACCCGCACGTCGTAGACCGACTCGACCGCGTCCCGGGTGCCGATGGTTTCCACGAAGTGATAGCCGGTGTCGAGGAATAGCACGGGTACGCCCGGTCGCACCCTGGCGGCCATGTCCACCAGCACGGCATCCTGCATATTGGAGGCCACCACGTAATTGCACGTCGCCCAGCCGCGCGGCCCGTTGACCCCGCCAAAGTTCTCCTCGGTCCAGTGCAGCAGTTCGGTGGCGCTGGCGCCCTCGAGTTCCGCCGCGCCACGGGCGGCCAGCTCACGCAGCTGGTCTTCGGTCCGTTTGGTCGCTTCGCCGCTCATCGCAGGTCGCCTTCCTCGGCGCGGACGACCCACTGCGCGAATCGTTCGCCGCCGTTGCGGTGTTTGAGGAAATTGCGCACCACCCGTTCGATGTAGTCGCCCAACTCCTCGCTGGTGACCTTGTGCTGGCGCAGCTTTCGGCCGAAGCCGCTGTCCAGGCCGAGGCTGCCGCCCAGGTGCACCTGGAAACCCTCGACCGAGCCGCCATGGCCGTCGTCGACCATCTGGCCCTTGAACCCGATGTCGGCGACTTGAATTCGCGCGCACGAGTTCGGGCAGCCGTTGATGTTCACCGTGATCGGCACATCGAGCCCGGCGTTGAGGTCCTCGAGCCGGCGCTCAAGTTCGGGCACCAAACCCTGTGCCCTGCCCCGGGTTTCGGCGAACGACAATTTGCAGAACTCGATCCCGCTGCACGCCATCAGGTTCCGGCGCCAGTGCGACGGGCGCGACTGCAGACCCAGCGCCTCCACGCCGGCGATGAGATCGTCGAGCTTGTCGTCGGCTATGTCGAGAATGACCAACTTCTGGTAGGGGGTGAACCGGATCCGGTTCGAACCGGCCCCCTCGGCGAGGTCGGCCACGGCCGCGAGGATGGTGCCGGACACCCGTCCGGCTATCGGGGCGACCCCGACCGCGTTGAGCCCGTTCTTCAGCCGTTGCACTCCGACGTGATCGATCGGATGCTTGATCGGCTCGAGGGCCGGACCGTCGATCAGCGGGCGCTTGAGGTACTCCGTCTCGAGAACCTCGCGGAACTTGTCTATGCCCCAGTCCTTGATCAGGAACTTCAGCCGCGCCTTGGCCCGCAGCCGTCGGTAGCCATAGTCGCGAAACACCGAGGTCACCGCCGCCCACACCTCGGGCACCTCGTCCAGCGGAACCCAGGCGCCGACCCGCTGGGCCAGCATCGGGTTGGTGGACAGACCGCCCCCGACCCACAGGTCCAGGCCGGGACCGTGCTCGGGATGGTTGACGCCGATGAAAGCGATGTCGTTGATCTCGTGGGCGACGTCCTGCAGGCCCGAGATGGCGGTCTTGTACTTGCGCGGCAGGTCGGCGAAGTCGGGCTTGCCGATGTAGCGACGCACGATCTCCTCGATCGCCCAGGTGGGGTCGATCACCTCGTCGAGCGATTCGCCGGCCAGCGGTGAGCCCAGAATCACACGCGGGCAGTCGCCGCACGCCTCGGCGGTCTGCAGTCCGACCTCGTCCAGCCGACGCCAGATCTCGGGGACGTTTTCCACCTCGATCCAGTGCATCTGCACGTTTTGCCGATCGGAAATGTCGGCGGTGTCGCGTCCGAACTCGGTCGAGATCTGGCCCACAGTGCGCAGCGCGGCTGTCGAAAGCGCCCCGCCGTCGCACCGCACCCGCATCATGAAGTATTTGGCCTCGAGCAGCTCGGCGTTCTCGTCGCCGGTGAACGAGCCGTCGTAGCCCTCCTCGCGCTGGGTGTACAGGCCCCACCAGCGGAAGCGCCCGCGGAGGTCGCTCTTGTCGATGCTGTCGAATCCGGCTTTGGCGTAGACGTTCTCGATGCGTTCGCGCACGTCGAGCGGGGCGCCGGCCTGCTTCATCTCCTCGTTGGGGTTGAGCGGCTCGCGATCTCCCAGCGCCCACTGGCCCTCGCTGCGGGCCTTCTTGTCCGGCACTGCGGGACGGGCTGTGGTCATTCGGGGGATTCTCCTTCGCGAACGTTGCAGGCATGGACGCGCAACTCACCGGTTTTATTTCGGCGGCGCAGATCCGACAGCCAGCGGGACGTAGGGTGCGGGTCTACGGCATCAAGAAAGACAGCTACAGCTGCAAACGCGCTTGAGATCGATATGCCGCCGCATCACCAGCGCGATGCGCGAGCGGGACTGGGCGGCGATCACGCGCCCATTCTGCCATGGATGGGCGACCAGCTATGCCACCAGGTCAAATTTCTTCTCACGCTGATCAAAACTACCGCTCAATCCTGGGTGATTGGGTTGACAAACCCGAGAATGCGCTGAGAGCGGTTCGCGTGTGACGGACGTGGGATCATGTGGCATGCCCCTTCGCGAGGCCCCGGTCGATCTGCCCGCGCTACAGCCGATTTCTGGGCGGCCGTTCGGGTTGTACCTGCACGTCCCGTTCTGCATCACCCGCTGCGGGTACTGCGACTTCAACACGTACACCCCGGCCGAACTGGGCGGCGTCAACCCGGACGCCTGGCTGGACGCGCTGGGGACGGAGCTCGAGCTTGCGGCCGCGCGGTTGGACGGGCCGACGCTGAGCACGGTGTTCGTCGGCGGTGGGACGCCATCGCTGCTGGGCGGCGAGCGCCTGGCCAAAATGCTGGACATGGTGCGCGCGCACTTCGTGCTGGCGCCCGACGCCGAGGTCACCACCGAGGCCAACCCGGAGTCGGCCTGGCCGGACTTCTTCGCGGCGATTCGCGCCGCCGGCTACACGCGGGTGTCGCTGGGCATGCAGTCGGTGTCGCCGCGGGTGCTTGGGGTCCTCGACCGGGTACACACACCGAACCGGTCGGCGGCCGCGGCCCGCGAGGCGCTGGCCGAGGGCTTCGAACATGTCAGCCTCGACCTGATCTATGGAACGCCGGGGGAGTCCGATGACGACCTGCTGCGGTCCGTCGACACCGCGGTCGACACCGGCGTCGACCACGTATCCGCGTATGCCCTGGTTGTCGAGGAAGGCACCGCACTGGCCCGGCGAGTTCGAAGCGGCGAACTGGCCGCCCCCGACGACGACGTGCTGGCGCACCGCTACGAGCTGGCCGATGCCAGGCTGTCCGCGGCCGGGCTCAGCTGGTACGAGGTATCCAACTGGTCGCGGGCCGGCGGTGAGTGCCGGCACAACCTCGGCTACTGGGACGGCGGTCAGTGGTGGGGCGCAGGACCCGGGGCGCACGGATACGTCGGTGCGACGCGCTGGTGGAATGTCAAGCACCCCAACGCCTATGCGGAGATGCTGTCGCGCGCTGCGCTGCCGACAGCGGGATTCGAGCAGCTCGACACGGACGCGCTGCACACCGAAGACGTGATGTTGAAAACCCGGCTGCGCCAAGGGCTTCCGCTAGACCGGCTAGGCGACGCCGAACGCGAACGCGCGCAGGCCGTGGTGGCCGACGGGTTGCTGGTATCCGATGGCGACAGGCTGGTGCTTACCCCGCGTGGCCGGCTGCTGGCCGACGCGGTGGTGCGCACTCTGCTGGGGTAAGCCAGGGTTCTCGGCCCGCTGCACGACATTACTTTCCCCGGGGAGCACGATTCGAGCATACGAGCGGGGACCTCGCGGCCGCCGAGCGAAGTGTTGATCGACCGTCAATCCGTTGGTTGCGGGTCGCCCAACTCCTCGACGCTGGCCAGGGCGATCCGCGTGCTCGTCTCATGCTTGGACAGGGGCCGCATGTGGTCCCATCCCTCGATCACCAGCCTTGGACTCTCATCTTGGCCGCTGAACTCCTCCAGGTAATGACGGAGGGACTCACCTGTCGTGTGATCGACGATAGGCACCCGCGAGCTCAAATGCAGATACACCGCCCGCGTATCGTGCGGAAGCTGCCCCAGCTCCCGAATCACGTGGAACAGGTTGAAACACACCAGGGGACCATCCAAATACAGATGGTAGGTGCCGTCATCGAATTCCCGTTGCGACACCGGGTTGCGGAAGAGACTGAGGAAGCGCACGGCAAGGCTCGGCCTGGCGGATTCCGAGCCGTTCCTCAGGGTGTGCCAAAGGCCCACGTACCAAAGGTTCAGTAGCAACTCCACGCCGACGCCGGTGAGGATGCCGATGAGCAGGTCCGTCGTCACGGTAACGAACACGGTAAGTGTGAAGACGACGAACTGCTCCGTTCCGACCCGCGCGATCTTGAGCCAGACCGCGGGCCGGCACAGCTTGAAGCCGATGAAGACGAGGATCGATGCGAGGACCGCCATCGGGACCATGTTGATCAGCTCGCGGCCGAACAGCAGGAACGTCAGGAGGAAGCCGGCGTTGTAGAAGTTGGCCCACTGGGTCCGGCCACCCGCCAGGATATTCGCCGTGCTCTTGACGATGCCGGGGATGATCGTCAATCCACCGAGCAGGCTCGAGGCGCCGTTGGAAACACCCATCGCCAGCAGGGTGCGGTCTGGGTTGGACCGGCGCCGGTAGACGTCGATATTGTCCACGGCCTTGATTGTCGCCAGGGACTCGGTCGCGTCGATCAATAGCAAGGTGACGACCACGTAAGCCAGGGGTAGCAACAGTCCGGCATCGGTGAACACCGCACCGAACTGGGGGAAGACGATCCCATGCTTGAGCGGATCGGGCACGTTGATCAGGTTGGGTTTGCGCAACTTCAGGATGAATACGCTGACGACCGTGCCGGCGAAGAACACCCAGACCGGAGGCGGCATGACCTTGAACAGCCGCCCGGGGAGGGCCGACAGCGCGAAGAGCGCCGCCAGGCAACCGACCCCCAGCGCGAAAACCTGGGGGCTCATCGACCGGACATGGTGGGGCACTTCGCCGAGGACCGCCCAGAATTGGTGGGCCTCGAACTTCACTCCCATGAAGAGCGGGATCTGCTTGACGATGATCATCAGGCCGATCGCCGCCAGCATGCCCTGGATGGCCGCGGCCGGGAAGATGGCGCTGAGGCGGGCCACCTTCAACTTGGCGAGGATCACTTGCAACACGCCCACGATGGCGATGGCGACCAGGACCAGAGGGTATCCCACTGCGAGCAAGTCGGATTGGGAGGCGCCTCGCCCCAGGTGAGCGTGTCCCAGCAGGATCATGCCGGCGAACAGGGCCGGGGCCAGTCCCGCGGCCGGGCCGCTGATGGTCACGTACGAGCCGCCCAGGAACGGCAGGACGAAGCCGGCGATGATCGCCGACACGATCCCGCAGATCGGCGGCGCGCCAGAGGTGATCGCGATTCCCATCGAGAACGGCAGCGAGATCATCGCCACCGTGAAACCCGAGCGAAGGTCATAGCGCCAGTGTTTGAGACCCGCCAGGCCATTGCGGGGCTTTTCGGTCGCAGCGGTCGGAACGGTCGCAGCGGCTACATCCAGTTGCATCGGTGAGACCCTTCTCAACGCCGGTTCGAAGAGGTGGAAGAGGTGGTTTGGTGAGATTCACATGGAACTCATGCACTATCCCTCTCACAGCACCCGTGGCGACGTGAGTGAACTGGTCTTTACGAACAATTGACACCACACTCATGGTCTTTACGAACAATTGACACCACATTTACGAACGATGAACACCGCACTGTGGCAGCACGCAAACCTTCAGCCAGCCGCCGGGTGTCGGGGTGGGTGGTACCTCCGGGCGGCAAGAGATGCGACGAGCGGCCGAATTAGCGCTCACGGTCATCGGCCTTACGGTGTGAAGGCCTGTGCAGCTAGAACTTTCACGACTAGCTACCGCAGACGTCGTTGAGGAGTACCCACCATGCGGGTGATCGGAGGTAGGGGGAGATTAGAACCAGTGCGCGACCAACCGATTGATCTCGATATAGAGCGGGATTCCGATTGTGACGTTGTACGAAAAGGTCAGACCCAGCGATGCGGCCAGCGGCAGGGTGGGGCTGGCCTCGGGGATGGCCAGCCGCTGGACCGCCGGGACGGCGATGTAAGACGCCGCGCCGCAGAGCACCGCGAACAGGATGTAGGTTCCCGGCTTGAAATCGGCATGGGTGGCCGATGCGTAGATGTGGGCGACGATGATCCCCAGCGGCGCAAAGATATTCGGTGCCAGCAGACCGAAGAGGATGAAACCGGGGCCCGCCGTTCGCAGGTCTTTCAGCTTGCGGGAGGCCGTCATGCCCATCTCCAGCAGGAACAGACACAACACGCCCTGGAATGCCATTACGAAGAACTTGTCGTCGTCGGCAACGACCTTCTGTCCCTGCAGGCCGCTGATAAGCCCGATGGCGATGCCGCCGATGAGGAGGACGAGCCCGGGGTTGAGGAAAACCTCCTGCAGGAGCTCACGGGAGAACATGGGCATCCTCTTGGGCTTCCCGCGAGCCGGGCTCTGGTCGGGCTCCCAATCCGGATGCTCCAGCTTTTCCATCGAGAGCTCGAGCTCCTGCTCTATTCCCCGCTCGCGCTCCGCGTCGAGGCTCTGGCCAGGCGAGGGCTTTGCCGCCGTGCCGGGCCCGACGCCGACCTTGACCGGCGGGATGTACCCGGGCTCGTCGGGCATGTTCCCCGCCGCGTCCATGTTCCGGTGGCGCAGTACCGCCACGAAGTAGAGCGCCACCAGGCAGCCGGGAATCTCCATAACGGCGAGCATGACCGGCATGTAGGCGTTGAAGGCGACGTTGACGGCGGCCAAGAAGGCCACACAGGTGGCGAACGTTCCTGCCGAGTCTGACCCGTAATAGCCGGCGACGGTCGCCCGGTCGACTTTTCGCAGGGAAGTCAGCCAACCCATCAGCACGTAAGCCAGGCCGCCGATCAGGAAGTTCAGGATGAAGCCCAACACCATGAATCCCACGATGACCCAGATGCCGGAGTTGATCTTGGCGAGCTCTTCGCCACCATGCCAGCCGATCGCCAGCAGCAGGTACATCGTCAAGCCCTGATAGATCACGTAGGGGAACTCGAACCGCACCTTCAGGATCGGGATGAGGAACCCGAAGTAGAAGAACAGCAGCAGCGGCTTGAACAGGTTGTGGGTGAAGTTGTGCCAGAACTCTTGCAGCATTGGTGCCTCTCGTATTGAAGCGCGCTAATCGGGGAAGCACCGTCCGCAACCGGGGCAACCACGAACATCCCGAGACCGAGCAGAAATTTAGCCGGGCCGGGGCGGGGCCGCCACTCGGATACGGCGCAAAAAGCCCCGGATCGGCGTCCAGGTAGCGGAATGGCTGGCTTTGTTAAAACTAGTGGTCACAGCGTCGCTGGTAGCGATGGGTGACGTGAGTTAGCTGGGAACCACTGTGAGTTATATGTGGGTTCGCTGTGGGGATAAGCGTGTCGCCACCGTGCCGAAGAAACGGCCACCGGCTGACCCGGCTCCGGAGGAGCAATGTGTCACGGGTGGTCACCCAAAGTCGAGTAGTCCGTTGTGATTTCCCCGAAGCCGGTAAGGCCGGAGACCGAAGGCGCGTCGCGCTCATGGTTAATCCGGCACTCTTCGACTCTCGGATGCGTGACCTTCGTGGCCGTGTGCGGATCGGGCTCGAAGGCGGTTTAGCACCGCGCGAACGGTGGGCCGGATCGCGCTCGGGTCTTGCTGTGACGGCCATCTCCGTCGTCGTTAAGGGTTTGTTAAACCTCTTCGCTCGACTGCTGTTCGGGCATGTCGCATACCCGCACGCGTGTCGTTGACGAGGGGTTGCGCGGGCCTATATAGGTTAGGCGACATTACTAGCTGTGACCCAGGTCGGCGTCGAGAAAAGTTCCGCGGGCTCCACGTCACCGTCCATTCCGCTCCCCGACCACGTCGATCCGGCCGACCTGGTAGCAGAACTGGCCGCGGTGCTGCCCGAGCGGGTCGACGAGGAGTACCTGGTTTACGAGCGCGACGGTCAATGGGTGCTGGCCAGCGGTCGGGTGCGGTCAGATGGTTTCGGCGGACGGCGGGCTGGACGCCGCGTTGACGCTGCGAGCGGCATACGAATGCGAAGGGAAGACGTGGTTGCGGGCCGGTGCGGGAATCATCAAGAGTCAGAACCCGAGCGTGAGTTCGAGGAGACCTGCGAAAAGCTGTCACGTCGCCCCGTACCTTGTTGCGCGCCAATAGCGTCCTTAGTTGATATTCCGCCGGCGTGCAGCGAGTTCGTCGGCGACCGGTTCAGGCTCGGCTTCGGTGAGTTTTCCAGGTAGTCGGCGAGTATGCGGCTCGCGAGCGACTCGATATTGGATTCGATCGAGGATGCGAGGGTGGCGGTGACGGTCGCCACGGCTTGGGTGCGGAACCGGACCAGCTGGTGAGCAGCTCGGCGATCTCGGCATCCGGGGGCAGCGGCCGGCCCGGCTTGATGCGGTCCATCACGTGTTCGGCTCCGGCGCGCACCAGCAGGTCGCTGATCTTGTCGATCTCCGGCACGATCTGCTCGTGCAGGTCGATGAGCTTGGCCAATTCGACGCCGTAGCCGCGGATCTCGTTGAACGCTTCGATCAGTTTGGGCCGGGTAATCGTGGCCCGCGCGCCGTCGACCCGGATCACCTGCAGCGCAACCAGCCGATCGAATGCGCGCGGGTCGTCGACCAGCCGCTCGGCGTCGACGAGCGGTATGGTCTCCGGCTTCTCGGTGGTCCAGGTGCCCACGATGGCCGTCTCCAGCCCCAGCACGTCGCCGAGGTTTTTGCCTTCCTCCCACGCGCTGAGCATTTCCCGCACGTGCGCGATGTTGTAACCGCGGTCGAGCATCGAGGTGATCAGTCGCAACCGGGTCAGGTGGGTGTCGTTGAACAAGGCGATGCGGCCGACGCGTAAGGGCGGAGGTAGCAACCCGCGGTCGCGGTAGACCCGGATATTGCGCGTCGTGGTTCCGGCGAGCCGGCCAGGTCGTCGATTCGGTACTCACCGGACGCCGCGACGCCGTGGGGGTGGCGCACCGCCGCGTCGAACAACTGTGACACCGCGGTCTCAATGAAGTCGCGCGACTGGCGTCGAACACGTCGGGGCGCACGTCGCACGTTGTACAGCACGCTGGCGATCGTGCCGGGTTCGGGTCGTGACGGTCTGTCCGGTGCCATGTCGGTGCAGTGGGCTCAGGCCAGGAAAGGGACGCGGGGGACGCGCGCCCCGGCATGATGCGCTACGGCGTCGTAGTCGGTGAACCGGAAATCCCTCATCTGGCGAAGATACTGCGTGGCGAAGCCGGGGTACATCGACCGTTGAATCCATCCTTCGTGAGGTACCAACTGCGGCAACCAGACATCCAGGTCGTCTTGGTGAGCCGACGCTGGATGTGCTCGTTGTAGCGGCGCTGGACGTCTTCGCGCACATCGAGATAGCGCAGGTCGTTGCCGAGGATCGTGGTGATCCCGCGCACCGCGTAATCGAGTTGGCCTTCGACGTATACCAGCAGGGAGTTATGGCCGGGCCCGGAGTTGGGTCCGGTCATGAAGAACAAATTCGGGTAACCGTGCGCGTTGATGCTCTTGTATGCCTGCGCGCCGTCGGGCCATTCGGCGGCCAGCGACCGACCGCCGAGTCCGGTGACCGGAAACGGTGGCCCGGTCAGGTGGACGTCGTAACCGGTGGCGAACACGATGCAGTCGAGGTGGTGTTCGATGCCGTCGCTGGTGCGGATGCCGACCGGGCTCACCGTCGCGATCGGCCAGTCGATGAGCTTGCAGTTGTCGCGCTGCAGGGCGAGGTAGTAGTCGCTGGACACGAGCATGCCTTGCAACCGGGCCGGAAATCGGGGTCAGCTGGCGGCGCAGCCATGGGTCCTTGACCTTGCTGCGCAGGTGCGCTCGCCCCAGCCGGGCGACCAGCGAGGTCAGCGGGGTGTTCCACACCAGAGCCGTCGCGCTGGCCTCGTGGCCCCAGAACAGCGCCTGCCGCGCAAGCTGTTGGGTGGCAGGAACTTTGGCAAACAAGGCCTGCATCGCCGGTGGCGTGGGGACGTCCAGCCGCGGCAGCACCCAACAGAGGGTGCGTTGGAACACCTTGACGAACTCGGCGCGCTTTACCAATCCGGGATGATCTGGATGGCGCTGGCACCGGTGCCGATGACGGCGACCCGCTTGCCGGTCAAGTCGTAGTCGTGGTCCCAGCGCGCGCTATGGATCTTGTGTCCGCGGTAGCTGTCCAGGCCCCGGATGTCGGGAAAGCTGACGTCGGACAGCGGACCGGAAGCCAGCACGACGGTGCGCGCGCGAAAGCGCTTCCGATTCTTGGTTTTTGCGGTCCAGATGCCGCTTTCCTCATCGAAGGCCAATTCACCGACCTCGTGGCCGAATCGGATGTGGCGGCGGATGTCGAACCTGGTCGCCATGTCCTCGAGGTGACGGCAAATCTCCAGGGCGGGCGAGTACGTTCGCGACCATGCCGGGTTCTTGACGAACGAGTATGAGTACAGCAGCGACGGGACGTCACAGCTCGCGCCCGGATACGTGGTGTCGCGCCAGGTCCCGCCGACCCGATCTGCGCGTTCCAGTATGACGATGTCGTCGACTCCGGCTTCGGCCAACCGGATTGCCGCCCCCAGCCCGGTGAAGCCGGCCCCGATGATGAGCGCCGCACGGGTTCGGTTGTCCGCCATGGTCACGCCGCCGGCCGGTAGGTGAGTTCCTTGAACCAGCTGGGCACCGGTCGCAGCAAGGGTTTGGGGTAGCGATCCGACAGCCACACCATGGAATTGGCCAGCAGGTGATACGGGTGATTGGGGTTCACCACCATCGCGGCGTGCCGCTTGAGGAGTTGATAGGTAGGAACCCGCCAAGTGCGTTCGCCCCGCTCGCCGAGTTGTTTGAAACGCTTGACCGCGTTGTAGAGGCGCTCGGGTTCCATGCCCATTCCGGCCATCTCGTTGCGCACCCGATTGAGCAGCGGGACGTACATGAGCGTGCCGATGATCACGCCCGGTGATGCGACGGTGCCGACAAATTCGATGGCCAGCCGGCGGGCCTTGGTGTGGCCGATCATGTCGAGCACCGCGAAATCGACCGCGATGTGCCGAGATTCGTCGTTGTTGATCTTCTCGAACACCTGATGGCACACCGGGTCCTCCACGGTGTCCAGCAGGAATTTCAGCAGTGCGCCGTCGAGGGCGACCTCGAGCATCGGGATGACGGTGCCGAGCACCGACAGCGGCATGTTGTCCGAATACGTGTCCAGCCACTCCATGGCCAGCCGGATGTTGACGTTCGGCTTGGGGACCTCGCCGTCGTCGAGCATGCCCCAGCGCTTCATCAGCGCCATCTCGGCGTTGGCGTGGCGTTGCTCCTCGGCGTGGAAGTAGCGGTAGATCTCCGCCAGCGTCGGGTCGGGCGCCTTCTTGGCCAGCGCGGCAAATCCACGGGCGCCGACGTTTTCGATCCAGCACAGGTCGGCCATGAACGCCTTGAGCTTGGGCCGGAACTCGGGCCGGATGGTATCGGCGCCCGGCGCCTCCCAGTCGATATCGGCGAGCGCCCACTGGCGATCCTTGATCTTCGCGAGCATCGCGTCCATGTCGACGGCCACGAGGACCTCCTTCCGGCTTGGTGATTAGGACAGGCTTACGCGCGATGCCAGGCCAACGGCTCGTGTGTAGGCCTGCGGGGCAAGGCGTTTGACATTCCAGGCAAGCTTGGCATCGAGCTGTGGCATGCAGTACAACTCGCCGCGGTCATGGGCATCCAGGCACACCCGCGCCACCTTGGCGGGCGAGAATCCGGTCCAGCGCATCAATTTGGCGGCCCGTTCGCTGGACTCTTCGGTGATTCGGCCGGATTCGACGATGTTCGTCTTGACGAAGGTCGGGCACAGCACGGTGACTTTGACTGCGCTGCCGGCCAATTCGGCCGCCAGGGTTTCCGAAAGGGAGACCACGCCGGCCTTGCTGACGTTATAGGCGGCCATGCCGGGAGCCGAGCCGAACGCCGCCGCCGACGCGACATTGATGATCCCCCTGGGGGCGGGCGACGGGCCGGCCTCGCGCAGGATCGGGGCGAACACGTGGCAGCCGTGAATGGGTCCCCACAGGTTGACACCCAGGGTCCAGACCCAATCGTCCAGGGACACATCGCCGATGGCCGCACCGCCGGCACCGACGCCGGCGTTGTTGATCACCAGCGTCGGCGCCGCGCCGAACCAGGATCGCGACCCCTCGGCCAAGGCGGCGACGTCGTCGAATCGCGACACGTCGCAGCGGATCGCGGTGGCTTTTGCGCCCCGCTCGGTGATGGCGTCCACGGTCCGTTGCGCGGCGGATTCGTCGATATCACTGCACACCACCGCGCCGCCACGACGGGCGAGTTCGATGGCGAACGCAGCACCGATTCCGCTGCCGGCGCCGGTCACCACCGCCGACGCACCGTGGCTGGTGGTGTTGGACCTGTTCAGCAGCCTGTCCAGCGGGCCGAACATTTCTCAGCCCACCTCGGCGGCGAGAGCTTGCGCATCTTGTAGCGCGTGGGCGATGAATTTCGCGACGTACGCCATGGCCTTGGCGGCTTCGGGTGTGATTCGCGGCAACGCCTGGAATACGTGCCCCTGGTGCGGCCAGACTTGCAGTTCGCACCTGCCTCCGGCGGCCCGGATGTCGGCGGCGAGTTGCCGCGCATCGTCCTGCAGCATTTCGGCCCCGCCGGCCTGGATCAGGGTCGGTGGAAGCGCGGGGCCGCCGGCCACGTCGAGCGTCAAGCGGTGGTGGGCGAGATCGACGCCGGCGTGGTAGAGGCCGACCAGGCGCACCGCGTCGGCCACCCGGACGGCGGGATCGGGACGTATCCGTTCACGAGCTAGGCAGAGCCCGAAGGTGATGTCGAACAGCGGCGAGAACAGCACCGCCGCGGCAGGAGGATTCGCGGCGACCTCGCGTTGCAGCAGCAAGTCGACGATCAGGTGACCACCCGCCGAATCTCCTGCAACCACAATCTGTTTGGTCGGCACGCCGCAGATTTCCACCAGCCAGTCCCAGCCGGCCCGGGCGTCGTCGGCCGCGGTGGGGAAGCGATAGCGGGGTGCCAGCCGGTAATCGACGGAGAACACCGGCAAGCCGGTCAAAGACGACAGCCAGGATGTCAACCGCCGGTGGGTTTTTGGCGAACACACCGCGTAACCACTGCCGTGCACGTAGTAGATGGCCCCCGCGCTGATCGGCGATCGCGGGGCCTGGCTCGTTGGCGTACGTGGCCCGTACACCCATTCGCCCTTGACGCGGCGGCCGTCGGGCAACACGGTGTCGACCTGGTCGATGCGGGTGCCCGCCAGCGGGGGGCCGAATGCGCCCATGACCCCGGCGATGAGCCGGCGCGACAGCCAAATGCCCCACGCTCGTTCGGGCGGTATCAGCCCGCTGACCGGCCGCAATGTGTGCCTGGTTACCGCCGCCGCGCCGCGTGATCGCAACGAGCCACGGGCCGGAACGCCGTCCGTCATGCAACGGAGTCAATCGCAAATGGTGACATTAGTCAATGGCAGTTTCCGAGGGAGGCTATCCGGGTATCAGGGTCGCAGGCGTAGCGCCCGCCGCGGATGTGCCCGACGTTCGCGGCGGCGTTACGCTCCTTGCCGTTGTGGTCCACCAACCGCAGGAAAGTAAGGGCCGGGCTTAGCTGGCTTCGAGGTAGGTGATTACTGCGCGAACCCGGCGGAAAACGACTGCAGCGCAGATCTTTTCGCCCAGGTAGGGATCGGGCAGGGCAACCGCCGCGGCCGAGAAGATCGCGGAATGACTCAGCATCTGCTCTTCGAGGTCCGCTGCCGCGATGGTTTCACCGCCGAAGGCTGCATTGTGTTTGGGGGCATCTGACTCCTTGGGCCGGGGTGGCCTGGACAAGTTAGGTTATGCAATGCTAACTTCAGCGGGTTAACTCAGGGTTAGGACGGGACGGCAGAGGCGTGGACAACCGCGACGTCGGCACGCTTCCGGCTCGGGCAGGCGGCGAGTCGGTCGCCAGGTATGCGATCGGTGATGCTGCGGCGTCATCGTATCTGGGTGGCCGCGGCTCATGACGGCGCCTATGTGGATGGCCGCACCACCGGAGGTGCATTCGGCATTGCTGAGCAGTGGTCCCGGGCCGGGGTCGCTGCTGGCGGCGGCCGGAGCGTGGAACACGTTGGGCGCCGAATATGCGTCGGTGGCCGAGGAACTCGCCGCGGTGTTGGCCGACGTTCGGGCGGGGGCATGGCAGGGGCCGAGTGCGGAGTCCTACGTGTCGGCGCATCTGCCATATCTGGCGTGGTTGATGCAGGCCAGCGCCAACAGTGCCGCGGCGGCCGCCCAGCATGAGACCGCGGCTGCGGCTCACACCGCCGCGCTGGCGGCCATGCCGACGCTGCCCGAGCTGGCCACCAACCACATCGTCCACGGTGTGTTGATGGCGACCAATTTCTTCGGGATCAACACCATCCCGCTTGCGCTCAACGAGGCCGCATATGTGCGGATGTGGATCCAGGCTGCCGCCACGATGAGCATCTACGAAGGGGTCTCCGGCACCGCGGTGGCGTCGACGCCACAAACCACCCCGGCGCCGGCGGTGGTAAACCCGGTGTCGACCTGGGTTGACTCCGTGGGTAACGCCATCCAGACCGTCGAGCAGGTCGTCCAAGACGCGTCGACGCTGAACCCGTACGACGTGCTGTCGTCGTTGCTGAACGTGATCCAAAACTTCAGCGTCGCGGCCTTCATGCAGGATCCGGTGGGGTACACCCAGCAGATCGTCGAGTCCTTCGTGGGGCAGTTCCCCCTGCTGTCGGACCTTTATTTTGGGTTGGGACAGGACCACCTCTTTGAATTACTGTCGAATCCGGTGGGGTTCGTGCAGAACATAATTAACAAGTTCTTGGCGGATCCGTTGTTGTTGGTGACTAATCCGTTCTTACTGGTCCTGAGCCCTGACGATTTTCCATCCATCGCCTACAGCGTGCTTTCCCCGTTCATCCCAGTGGTGGCCCCCATCGGGGCTGCGGGCGGCCTCTCGGGGCTGGCCGGACTGACCGAGCTGGTCGGCCTCCCTCAACCCGCTGTCGCGCCGGTGCTGGCTCCCGTCGCGGCCGCGCCCGCTGTGTTGCCGGTTGCCGCGATGGCTCCGACTGCGGTTGCGTCGGTCGTCGCCCCTGGCACGGCCCCGTCCCCTGGCCCAGCCCCTGCTCCCGCGCCCACGGCGAGCGCTGTCGCCAGTTCGGCGCCGCCGCCGGCGCCGCCGGCCGCGGGTGGGGTGGGTTTTGTGCCCCCCTACGCGGTGGGGCCTCCCGGCATCGGGTTCGGCTCGGGGATGAGCGCCAGCGCCAGCTCCTCTGCCAAAAGGAAGGCGCCGCAGCCGGATACGGCCGTGGCGGCGGCCGCGGCGGCCGCGCGGGAGCAGGCGCGGGCGCGGCGGCGACGGCGCGCGAAGCAGCGCGGGTACGGCGACGAGTTTATCGATATGAATGTCGAGGTCGATCCGGACTGGGGCGCGCCGCCGAGTGGCGAGCCAGCCGCGTCGACGGTGGCCTCGGATCGTGACGGGGGAACCCTGGGGTTTGCCGGGACGGCGTCGAAGGACAATGCCCAGCTGGCGGGGTTGACCACGCTTTCCGGCGATGAATTCGGCGGGGGACCGAGGATGCCGATGCTGCCCAATACTTGGGATCCCGAAGCGCCCGAGGGAGACCGCGAAAACAGCTGAGTGTGCGTGTGACAACGGTTCCGTATCCGTATTCGAGATCCAGTTCGTCCCAATCCGGCCGGGGTATTCCTTCTGCCGCATGACCCTTTCGCGGACGCCGTTTTCTCCGGCCGAAGAGCCTGGGTGAGGCAACGGCAGGAGGGCCGTCCCCCCGTGCTACGTTTCTGGGTCGCTATACAGCCGGAGCGTAGATTGTTTATGTTGTCTCCACATACCTTGCTCGAAACGTGACCGTCTCGAAACGCGAAACAAGAGTGACACAAGGCACACTGGCATCATCCATACCGTGCACGTGGCAGTCGTGATCACTCTGTCGCGTCTAATGCGCGGCGAAGGGGGAAACGTGGAAATCGTGAAATCAATTGCCACCGGCGTGGCGGCCCTGGCCGCCATCGGGGGCGCAGCCGCAGGCGTGGTTTCGATCGCACCGCACGCCGGGCCGCCACAGCTGCAACTCTCGACGGTCGCGGTCGGCGTGCCGTTGCCGCAGGACCCGCCGCCGGCTCCGGCCCCGGGTGCCAACTTGCCGACCGCGTCTCAGGTGAGCGGGCTGCTGACCAGCCTCACCGACCCCAGCGTTTCGTTCGCGGACAAGGGCAATCTGGTCGAGGGCGGCATCGGCGGGATGCAGGCCCACATCGCCGACGGCGAGCTGCAGAAGGCGGCCCAGAACGGGGACCTGCCGTTGACGTTCAACGTCACCAACATCCAACCGGGTGCGCCGGGTTCGGCCACGGCCGATGTCGCGTTCTCGGGTCCGAAGCACTCCAGCCCGGTGACCGAGAGCGTCACGTTCGTCAACCAGGGCAACTGGATCCTGTCGCGCCACTCGGCGATCCAGCTGGTCAAGCTGTTGCGAGGGGCCGGATACTGAAATCGCGTCCGTCCAATCCATGGACATGGACATCTAAGGGGGAACCGTGAAATCCGTAGCTACCAGCGTCGCGGCGTTGGCCGTCATCGGCGGCGCAGCCGCAGGCATCACTTCCGTCGCGCCGCCGAGTGTGGCGCAAAACCTGCCGACCCCGGACCAGTTGGCGAACCTGTGCAACCAGGTTACCGATCCCGGCGTGTCGTACACGACCAAGACCAATCTCGTCGAAAACGGCATCAGCCCCGGCGAGGGCCATGTGGCCGACCACGATCTGAGGAAGGCGTTCCGCGACGGGAAGTTCCCGGAGACGTTCAACGTGACCAACATCGCGCCGGCGGGTCCGAACGTGGCCCAGGCCGACGTGGCCATCTCGGGACCGAAGTTCGCGGGGCCGGTCACGAAGCACCTAGCGTTCATCGACCAAGGTGGCAACTGGATACTGCAGCACGACTCCGCGATCGGTCTGATACAGGCGGCGACGGGCTAACCGGTTACCGCCCTCAGGTCGAGCTTGGCGATTCGCTCCGGGTCGACCAGAACGTCGATCGCGGCGACCCGTCCGTCGCGCACCACAAACCCCATGATCGCCGTTGGCCGCCCGTCGACGAAGATCACCGCGCCGGCCGCGCCGTTGACGGTAGCGGCGCGCGCCTCGCGCCCGGGTCCCGCGTAGCTGCGCGCCAGCTTGGCCACCGAGGACGCGCCCTCGGCCCGGAATCCGGTGGCGCCCCGGCCGAAGTCGCCGCGCAACACGACGTCGGGATGCAGCACCGACACCAGCCGGTCGAAGTCACCCGCGCGGCCCGCCGCAAAGAAGGCGTCGACGACCTCGCGCTGAGCGGCCATGTCGCCGTCGGGGGCGGGAGCGGCCTGCTCGATGCGCCGGCGCGCCCGGCTGGCCAGCTTGCGCGTTGCCTCCGGCGTCCGGTCGACGATGGGTGCGATCTCGTCAAATGGGACGGCGAACACGTCGTGCAGCACGAAGGCCAGCCGCTCGGCCGGTGGCAGCGTATTCAGGACCACGAACAAGGCCAGTCCCACCGCGTCGGCCAGCATCGCCCGGTGTTCGGGATCGAATTCCCCCTCCGCATCCACGATCGGATCCGGCAGGTGCCCGGTCAGCTCCTCCCGACCGCGTCCATGGCGGTCGCGCAGCGTGTTCAGGCAGATGCGGGCCACCACCGTGGTCAGCCAGGCATCGAGGTTGGCGATGCCGTCCCCGGCCGCCGAGCCGGCGCCCGCGCTGAGCCGCAACCACGCCTCCTGCACGGCGTCCTGGGCGTCGTCGATCGAGCCCAGCATCCGGTAGGCGATGGCCCCCAGCCTCGGCCGCGCCGACTCGAAACGCGCCGACAGGGACGCGGCCGATGCATCCGAGGCCGTCATGCGCGGCCTTTTTCGGGCAGCGCGCATACCCGGTCGCCGGAAAAGCCGGACGATCCGATGCCGAGCGCGATGTTGAACCGCGCCCGCAGGTTGCCGAGGTTGATGACGTGGGTGAGGCCGACGAGCTGCGGTGTGTCGAAGTGGGCGCGCAGCGCGTCGAACAGCTCGTCGGTCACCTCGACCGGGGTGCGACTGATCGCGGTGGCGTACTCGAGGATCAGCTTGTCGACGTCGGAGAAGCACGCGGCGTTTCGGTAGTCGACCTTGTAATTAGAGAGGGCCAGCAGCTCCTCGTCGGTGATCCCCCACTGGCGGGCGATCTGCGACCCGAGGTCGATGCAGTACTCGCAGCGCACCGTCGTCGCCGCCTTCAGCTCCGCCAGCGCGCGGTGGCGCGGACTGAGGATGTCCAGTTTCGACTCGACTTGTTCGAGCTTGCCGATGGCGCTGAGCAAGCGGGGGATGTGCGCATACATCCGCAGCGGTTCGAGCATGCCGGCCGTTTCAAGGCCGGCCATCTGCGCCAGCTTGCGCTTGGTGAAGAAGAAGGCGATCTTGGCGCCCAGGCCGGCGTCGCGGTCGGAGACTCCCTGAAGCCGGGACATGGCGAACCTCCCGAATAGTCGCGGTGGGGACCTGTGTGGCCCTCACTACGTCGACACCCGGCGACGCGCAAACGTGACCGGCTAATGCCCGAAGTCGAACCCGATCCCTGCGTCTGCTGGCTCAGCGGCACGTCCATATCGAACACCCGGGCGTGCAGCACGGTGCGATTCCGCAGCGCGGCGCGCACCGCGCGATGCAGGCCGTCCTCGAGATAGATGATGCCCTTCCACCGCACCGCGTGCGGGAAAAGATCGCCGTAGAAGGTGGAATCTTCCGACAGCAGGCGGTCCAGCGCGAGCACCGTCGTCGTCGTGACCAGTTCGTCGAGCCGGATCTGCTGCGGCGGTATTTGGGACCAGTCCTTGTAGGACAGCCCATGCTCGGGATACGGCTTGCCGTCGCGCACGCCCTTGAAAATCATTGGCGGGTTTTCCTTGCCGCGTCCCCCAG
Organism: uncultured Actinomycetota bacterium; assembly: GCA_963703795.1. Lineage (GTDB taxonomy): Bacteria > Actinomycetota > Actinomycetes > Mycobacteriales > Mycobacteriaceae > Mycobacterium. The sequence continues at coordinate 103,834 of CAVPFT010000025.1, forward strand.
GCAAGACGGATACATGCTGGACAGGCTAGTCGCGAGTTTGCCGACGATCGCCGCGCGACACTCGCCGGTGACAGTTAGCAGCGCTTGAGACCGTAAAATGGACGCGATCAAGGAGGTGGGAGCCGATGGGAAGTGCCGACGACCGTCGCTTCGAGGTGCTGCGCGCCATCGTCGCCGACTTCGTCGCAAGCCAGGAACCGATCGGTTCGAAGTCCTTGGTGGAGCGCCATAACCTGGGCGTGTCGTCGGCGACCGTCCGCAATGATATGGCTGTGCTGGAGGCCGAGGGCTACATCACCCAGCCGCACACCAGCTCTGGACGCGTGCCCACCGAAAAGGGCTACCGCGAGTTCGTCGACCGGCTCCACGACGTCAAGCCGCTGTCGTCGGCCGAGCGGCGCGCCATTCAAGGTTTCCTGGAGTCCGGTGTCGACCTCGATGACGTGCTGCGGCGTGCGGTACGGCTGCTCGCACAACTGACCCGCCAGGTGGCGGTCGTGCAATACCCGACCCTGTCGACGTCGAGCGTGCGCCATCTGGAAGTGATCGGGCTGACACCGGCGCGGCTGTTGATGGTGGTCATCACCGACTCCGGCCGGGTGGACCAGCGCATCGTCGAACTCGGCGACGTGATCGACGATCACCAGCTTGCCCAGTTGCGCGAGATGCTCGGCCAGGCGCTGGTGGGCAAGAGGCTCTCCGCGGCGTCGACCGCGGTCGCCGACCTGGCCGGTGAGCTGGCCGGTGAGATTGACGGGCGCAGCGGGCTGTCCAACAACCTGAGCGATGCCGTCGGCCGCTCGGCGACCGTGCTGCTGGAGTCGCTGCTGGAACACACCGAGGAACGCTTGCTGATGGGGGGGACCGCCAACCTGACCCGCAACGCCGCGGATTTCGGTGGTTCGCTCCGCCCCATCCTGGAGGCGCTCGAGGAGCAGGTCGTGGTCCTGCGGTTGCTGGCGGCCCAGCAGGAAGCCGGCAAGGTGACGGTGCGCATCGGCCACGAGACGGCCGCCGAGCAGATGGTGGGCACCTCCATGGTGTCCACGGCTTACGGCACCTCCGATACGGTGTATGGCGGCATGGGTGTGCTGGGGCCCACCCGGATGGACTATCCGGGAACTATCGCCAGCGTGGCCGCGGTTGCTCTTTATATTGGCGAAGTTCTGGGTGCTCGATGAACGCGCACCCGCTGCTCAGTTTGGGGACGGCCGCGTAACCCGCGGCACAAGGAAGGTCAGGCGTGGCACGCGATTATTACGGGCTGCTCGGCGTGAGCAGGAACGCCAGTGATGCGGACATCAAGCGCGCGTACCGCAAGTTGGCGCGCGAGCTGCATCCCGACGTCAACCCCGACGAGGCCGCGCAGGCGAAGTTCAAGGAAATCAGCGCCGCATACGAGGTGCTGAGCGATCCGGAGAAACGCCGGATCGTCGACTTGGGCGGGGATCCCCTGGAAAACGTCGCCGCGGCCGGCGGCGGCTTCGGCGGCTTCGGCAATTTGGGCGACGTGTTCGAGGCCTTCTTCGGCGGCGGCTTCAGCGGCGGCTCGGCGTCACGTGGTCCCATCGGTCGCGTTCGGCCGGGTTCGGACTCGCTGCTGCGGATGCGGCTGGATCTCGAAGAGTGCGCAACGGGCGTGACGAAGCAGGTCACGGTCGACACCGCGGTGTTGTGCGATCGATGCCAGGGCAAGGGCACCAACGGTGATTCCGCGCCGATTCCCTGCGACACGTGCGGTGGTCGCGGCGAGGTGCAGACGGTGCAGCGTTCGCTGCTGGGCCAGATGGTGACGTCGCGGCCGTGTCCCACCTGCCGCGGTGTCGGAGTGGTGATCCCCGATCCATGCCACCAGTGCATGGGCGACGGCCGGGTGCGGGCCCGTCGGGAGATCAGCGTCAAGATTCCCGCCGGCGTCGGCGAGGGCATGCGCGTCCGGCTTGCCGCCCAGGGTGAGGTCGGGCCCGGGGGAGGGCCGGCCGGTGACCTGTATGTCGAGGTCCATGAGCAGGCCCATGACATCTTCGTGCGCGATGGTGACGACCTGCACTGCACCGTTTCGGTGCCGATGGTCGACGCGGCGCTGGGCGCTGCCGTGACCGATGGACGCCATCCTGGACGGCAACAGCGAGATCACCATTCCGCCTGGCACGCAGCCGGGTTCGATCATCACGCTGCGTGGCCACGGGATGCCGCACCTGCGGTCGGGTGTCCGGGGCAATCTGCATGTCCACGTCGAGGTGGTGGTGCCCACCCGGCTGGACCACCATGACACCGAACTGCTGCACGAGCTGAAGAACCGTCGCAGCCGCGATGTGGCCGAGGTCCGTTCGACGCACGCCGGCGGCGGGCTGTTCAGCCGGCTCCGCGAGACCTTCACCGGGCGCTAGTCGGGCGGGCTCATGTCCTCGAACGTGGGGTCTATGCACGAATTCAGGCCAAATTTCGTACCTAGTGCCCACGCTCGGCAGCGGCTGGCGTAGGAGAAACCCATGGTGGCGACGCTGTTCTACGTTGACGCGCTGCCCGATACCGGCGCGCTGGCCATCGTCGACGGCGACGAAGGCTTCCACGCCGCCACGGTGCGCCGCATCCGACCCGGCGAGCAACTGGTGCTCGGCGACGGCGCCGGTGGGCTCGCCCGGTGCGAGGTCGAGCATGCCGGGCGCGACGGGTTGCATGCGCGGGTGCTGGGCCGTTGGAGCGTCGCGCCCGGGCGCCCGGCGGTGACGGTCGTGCAGGCACTGCCCAAGTCAGAGCGCTCGGAACTGGCGATCGAATTGGCCACCGAAGCCGGCGCCGACGCGTTCCTGGCCTGGCAGGCGGCCCGCTGTGTGGCCAGCTGGGAGGGCGCCCGGGTGGACAAGGGCCTGCGCCGGTGGCGTGCGGTCGCCCGTTCGGCGGCCCGGCAATCCCGCCGGGCGCACATCCCGCCAATCGAGGGCGTGCTGTCCACGGCGGCGCTGGTCCAGCGGGTGCGCGATGAGGTAGCGGCCGGGTCGGCGGTGCTGGCTTTGCATGAGTCGGCGACCGACCGGCTTTCGGATATCCATGTGGCACAAGCGGACTCGGTGTTCTTGGTGGTCGGTCCGGAGGGCGGTATCGCGCCGGAAGAGATCGCAGGGTTGACCGACGTGGGCGCGGTCGCGGTCCGGCTCGGTCCGCAGGTCCTTCGAACGTCGACGGCCGCCGCGGTGGCGTTGGGCGCGCTCGGCGTGCTTACCCCGCGATGGGATGCGGCCGCACCTGCCCCAAAGTCTCCCGCCGCCGAGCGTGAATCCGGCGACGCGACGCGCCGATAATCTGTCGCCGGATTCACGCTCGGCGGCGGGAATGACGAGCGAACCGTTGGGGCACCGTCCTGACCAGCGGTAGACTGACAAACCAGGATTTCACCCGTTGAATTCGGAGAGCAGGCATCGGAAACCACGTGACGCCCCGCGAGACCAGCGCTGCTGACACAGCATCGACCTCTCAAGTTCGCAGCAGCATCAACGTTCCGCCCGATCTCGTCGTGGGCCTACTGGGTTCGGCCGACGAGAATCTGCGCGCCCTGGAACGGATCCTCAGCGCCGACCTTCATGTGCGCGGCAACGCCGTCACCATCTCCGGCGAGCCGGCCGACGTCGCGCTGGCCGAGCGGGTGATCTCCGAGCTGGTCGCCATCGTGGACAGGGGCCAGCCCTTGACGCCGGAGGTGGTGCGTCACAGCGTCGCCATGCTGGTCGGCACCGGCAACGAATCGCCGGCCGAGGTGCTCACCCTGGATATCTTGTCGCGCCGGGGTCACACGATCCGTCCCAAGACGCTCAATCAGAAGCGCTACGTCGACGCCATCGACGCCAACACCATCGTCTTCGGGGTCGGGCCGGCCGGTACCGGCAAGACGTATCTGGCCATGGCCAAGGCCGTCCACGCGTTGCAGACCAAGCAGGTGAGCCGGATCATCTTGACCCGGCCGGCGGTGGAAGCCGGTGAGCGCCTTGGCTTTTTGCCGGGCACGCTGAGCGAAAAGATCGACCCCTATCTGCGGCCGCTGTATGACGCGCTGTACGACATGATGGACGCCGAGCTGGTCCCAAAGCTGATGTCCGCCGGGGTGATCGAGGTTGCGCCGCTCGCATACATGCGGGGTCGAGCACAACCAGTGTTCACTAAAGTATTGACCCCCAACGGCTTTCGGCCTATCGGTGAATTGCGGATTGGTGATTCCGTGATCGGTTCCGATGGACGCCCCACGGAAGTTTTGGGTGTCTACCCGCAGGGCTTCAAGGAGATCTACCGGGTTTATACGCAGGATGGTTCCTCGACACTCGCGTCGGGCGATCATCTGTGGTCCGTGTACACCCGTGATGACCGGCGTCGCGGCAAGCCGCCGCGTGTGCTCCAGACCAAGGAGATGATCGGTAACCTCCGCGCGGCGCACTACCACCGCTACGAGTTGCCACTGCTGAGCGCCCCGGTGAGCTTTGCTGCGCGTCCCGTGCCGCTCGATCCCTATGGTCTCGGTCTCCTGCTCGGCGACGGATGCGTGACATGTTCGACGACACCAAGTTTCGCGACCACCGATCCAGAGCTTGCTGCCTCTTTAGGGCAGTTGATCCCCGGGGTCGAAGTACGGCGCAAAACAGAGGTCGACTACATACTGAACCGCATCACTCGTCCCGGCGAGGTCATCACCATTGAGAACCCGGTGACCGGCGCCATGCGTCGACTTGGGCTGGCGGGTACACGATCGAATACCAAATTCATCCCCACGGACTACCTGTTCAACACACCCGATGTGCGACTGGCGGTTCTGCAAGGCCTTCTCGACTCCGACGGTGGTCCGGTTACGCAGCAGCGCCGTACGTGCCGCATCCAGTTCGTGACGGTATCCGACCGGCTGCGCGACGACGTGGTCCTATTGGTGCAATCGCTCGGCGGAGTTGTCTACCAGCGCACCAGGGTGGCCGCGGGTCGCAAGCCGGGACTGGCCCGTGGTCGCGAGGTGCATCATCGATCCGACGCGCACGTCCTCGACATTCGTTTGCCGCGGGGTGTCGTCCCGTTCCGGCTCGCGCGCAAAGCCTCGAAGTACGACGCGACGGGTGGTGGCCGACCCATGCGGTTCGTCGATCGCATCGAGTCCGCGGGTACCGAGGAAGCGGTGTGCATCCAGGTGGCGGCCGCGGATTCGCTGTACGTGACAGAAGATTTCTTGCTCACGCACAACACCCTGAACGACGCCTTCATCGTGCTCGATGAGGCGCAGAACACCACCGCCGAGCAGATGAAGATGTTCCTCACGCGACTGGGTTTCGGATCGAAGGTCGTCGTCACCGGGGATATGACCCAAATCGACCTGCCCGGCGGCGCCCGGTCCGGGCTGCGGTCGGCGGTCGACATCCTCGAGAGCGTCGACGACATCTACATCGCGGAGCTGACCAGTGTGGACGTGGTGCGTCACCGGCTGGTCTCGGAGATCGTCGACGCCTACGCCAGGTACGAGGAGCCCGGCTCGGGGATGAACCGGGCGGCCCGGCGGGCCTCGGGTGCCCGCAGTCGCCGATGATGCGTGCGGCGGGCGTCTGATGAGCATCGAAGTATCCAACGAGTCGGGCATCGACGTCTCCGAAGTGGAACTCGTCAGCGTCGCGCGGTTTGTGATCGCCAGCATGGACGTCAACCCCAGCGCCGAGCTGTCGATGGTGCTGTTGGACACCGCGGCGATGGCCGACCTGCACATGCGTTGGATGGACCTGCCCGGGCCGACCGACGTGATGAGCTTTCCGATGGACGAGCTCGAACCCGGCGGCCGCCCCGACGCCCCCGAGCCGGGTCCGTCGATGCTGGGCGACATCGTGCTGTGCCCGGAATTCGCCGCCGAGCAGGCGGTCGCGGCGGGCCACAGCCTCGGACATGAGTTGGCGCTGCTGACAATTCACGGTGTGCTTCATCTGCTCGGCTACGACCACGGCGAGCCGGACGAGGAAAAAGAGATGTTCGCCCTTCAGGAGCGGCTGCTCGAAGAGTGGGTCGCCGAGCAGGTCGAGGCCTACGAGCACGATCGCCAGGAGGAACGGGATCGCCGGTTGCTGGACAAGTCAAGGCATTTCGAGAATTGAGCCGACCATACGCTGTGCTCTGAAATATCTTCGACTTGGCTAACGCCCTTCAGGTGAATGGGGTGCCGTCGCGCCAACCGCCGCAACCACTCCGGTGCCCGATGTCCCGCTTCCCGCCGGCTTCGCCGGCGAGTGTCTTAGCGATTGGTTCCGGGCCACGGCTGGCCCGCCCACTCCGCCGCCACTGGGGCAGGACGTAGGCGGCGCACGATTGCGATGACAACGGCGACGCCCAGGACGCCACCTACTCCGACCGCAATCTTCGGCACGATCCACGCGTCGGCGACGGCTTCGTACCACTGCCCGCTGCCCCGTGTGATGTGGACGTCGATGTTATGACCGACGTCTTTCGTGTACACGCCCCAGAATTCCGGATAACTTTCGTGCGGATATCTCTGCTGATATGCGCTGCCCGGTGATGCCAGGCAGAAGTCGCCAAAGGCGTAGTCAGTCAAACGATCTGAAATGCGACTCCCAGAATGTGGCCGACACGACTGGACCGTGATTCGATCAGGAACGCCGGAGTGTTGGACCCACGTAAAGAACCCCCCGAAGGCGATAATCAAGAGCGAAACAATCGAACAACCCACGATAGTCCCCCAGCCGCCCCGACGTCGTCTGCCCGATATCACCCTGATCCTCCATCGACTAGGCACCACATACGACACCGCAACCCCCGACAGGGTCGTCGACACATCGCTGCATCGGATGAATATGACATTGATATGAAAAGTATTGGGAAGCGTACGCCGACACCGCCCCGATAATCCAGCCGTGATGGCAAACTGTTTGTACCGTGCGGCTCGATTTGTCGAAGAAAGCTCCTCGACACGCGTACAACGACTTCCATTATGGGCAGGCTCCCGCGACCCGGGCGCGCAGCTAATCGGTGACCAGACGGAGGAAACTGTTTGAGGGATCGAATGCGTTGTGTCACAAAACGATTGCCGGATGTCATCGCCGGCACCTGCTAGAAGCCGCTCGCACCACCACCGCCAGCAGCACTACGTCCGCGCAGACATCACCGCCTGCACACGCCGGCTATGTCATGCGCCGTTGTCTCGACGAACCGCGCGGTCACGATCGTGGTTGGCGTCGTCGGCTATGGGAGCCCGGCGCGGGTCCGCGTCGATCGCCTCGGGCGAGCCCTGATGAGAAATTGGTGATTCGGGTCAGTGATATCTTCGGACTTGCCCATAAAACCGCAGCTAAACCCCGCAAGGGAGCTAGTTATCAAGCCAAGGTATTTCGAGAATTGACCGGCCTGTCGCAGCTGGTCGGCGCGATCGCTCTGATCGCTCTGGGCGGCCTTTTCGCGGCGATCGACGCCGCCATCAGCACCGTGTCGCTGGCCCGGGTGCAGGAATTGGTTCGTGACGAACGGCCCGGTGCGGTATCCCTGTCCAAGGTGATGGGCGAGCGGCCGCGCTACATCAACCTGGTGGTGCTGCTGCGCATCATTTGCGAGATCACCGCAACCGTGTTGTTGGTGGTGTTCCTCTACGACAACTTCAGCATGACCTGGGCGTTGTTGGGTACGGCGACCATCATGGTGGTGACCAGCTTCGTCGTCATCGGGGTGGGCCCGCGCACACTGGGCCGCCAGCACGCGTATTCCATTTCGTTGACGACGGCCCTTCCGCTGCGGGTGATCTCGTGGTTGTTGATGCCGCTGAGCCGATTGCTGGTGGTCCTGGGCAACGCGCTCACACCCGGCCGGGGCTTGCGGAACGGGCCGTTCGCATCCGAGATCGAACTGCGCGAAGTCGTCGATTTGGCCCAGCAGCGCGGCGTGGTCGCCGCCGACGAGCGCCGCATGATCCAGTCGGTCTTCGAACTCGGCGACACCCCGGCCCGCGAGGTGATGGTGCCGCGCACCGAGATGATCTGGATCGAAAGCGACAAGTTCGCCAGTCAGGCGACAAACCTGGCCGTACGCAGCGGGCATTCCCGCATCCCGGTGATCGGCGAGAACGTCGACGACATCGTCGGCGTCGTGTACCTGAAAGACCTTGTCCAGCACACGTTCTTGTCGCCCGACGGCAGCCGGGACACCAAGGTGTCGCAGGTGATGCGCCCCGCGGTGTTCGTGCCGGACTCCAAGCCGCTGGACGCGCTGCTGCGCGAGATGCAGCGCGACCGCAACCATATGGCCCTACTGGTCGACGAGTACGGCGCGATAGCCGGTTTGGTCAGCATCGAAGACGTGCTCGAGGAAATCGTCGGCGAGATCGCCGATGAGTACGACGAGGCGGAGACGGCGCCGATAGAAGACTTGGGCGACAAGCGTTTTCGGGTTTCAGCGCGGCTGCCGATCGAAGACGTCGGCGAACTGTACGGCATGGAGTTCGACGACGATCTCGACGTCGATACCGTGGGCGGCCTGCTGGCCCTGGAATTGGGCCGGGTGCCGCTGCCCGGCGCGGAGGTCGTGTCGCATGGCTTGCGGCTGCGCGCCGAGGGCGGCCCCGATCATCGAGGACGGGTGCGGATCAACACGGTTTTGCTGAGCAAGCCCGAATCCGAGGGTTTCGACGGGTCCAATGGTGGGGAGGCCAATCACCATGGCTGAGCAGCTGGATGCCGAGGACGCCAAGCTGGTGGTGCTGGCGCGGGCGGCGATGGCTCGCGCCGAAGCCGCCAGCGGCGCCGCGGTCCGGGATGCCGACGGCCGCACGTATGCTGCCGCGCCGGTGGGCTTGTCGACGCTGACGTTGACCGGCCTGCAGGCGGCGGTGGCCGCGGCCGCATCCAGTGGCGCGACCGGGCTGGAGGCCGCCGTTTTGGTGGCAGCCTCCGCGGATGATCCGGGGATCGCCACGGTTCGCGAGCTGTCGCCGACGGCCGTCATCATCCTCACCGACCGCCACGGTGTGGTGTTATGACGCCGAACGTGCACTCAGCGCGCAATAACCACGCGAAAATCGCAGTGTGTGCACGCTCGGCGACCGGCGATCATGACTGAATTCCGTTCGGGTTTCGTATGTTTGATTGGTCGGCCGAATACCGGCAAGTCGACGCTGACCAACGCGCTCGTCGGGACCAAGGTGGCCATCACCTCGACGCGGCCGCAGACCACCCGGCACACCATCCGCGGGATCGTGCACCGGGAGAACTTCCAGATGATCCTGGTGGACACCCCGGGCCTGCACCGGCCGCGCACCCTACTCGGCAAGCGGCTCAACGACTTGGTCCGCGACACCTACGCCGAAGTCGACGTGATCGGGTTGTGCATCCCGGCCGATGAGGCGATCGGTCCGGGTGACCGGTGGATCGTCGATCAGGTTCGCGCGATCGCTCCCAAGACCACGCTCGTCGTCATCGTCACCAAAATCGACACGGTGCCCAAAGACCGGGTCGCCGCTCAGCTGGTCGCGGTCAGTGAGCTGGCCGGCAATTCGGCCGAAATCGTTCCGGTGTCCGCGATAACCGGCGAGCAGGTCGATGTGCTGACCGAGGTGCTTGCCGCGGCTTTGCCCGCCGGCCCGGCGTACTACCCCGACGGTGAGCTGACCGACGAACCGGAGGAGGTCCTGATGGCCGAGCTCATCCGCGAGGCCGCGTTGGAGGGAGTTCGCGACGAGTTGCCGCATTCGTTGGCGGTGATGATCGACGAGGTCAACCCGCGGGAGGGGCGCGACGACCTGGTCGACGTGCACGCGGTGCTTTACGTCGAGCGCGACAGCCAGAAGGGGATCGTGATCGGCAAGGGTGGCGCCCGGCTGCGGGAAGTGGGTACCGCCGCGCGGGGCCAGATCGAGAAGTTGCTGGGCACCAAGATCTATCTCGACCTGCGGGTCAAGGTCGCCAAGAACTGGCAGAGCGACCCCAAACAGCTTGGCCGGCTTGGCTTCTAGGACTCATGGGGGACGGGCGGGTAATGCGCTCCAAAATGACCGAATCCATATTGGGGAAGAGATGACCCCGCGCGAGTCGCGCGTCTTGGGTTCGAGGCGTTTAACGGAGCGCCGTTCGGTTCACCCGGCGCGCGCAAGGTCGAATGGGTGGTCAATCCGGTGGTGGCCGTGGCCGAGCCTCAGATCAAAACCGAATCAAGGTCATCGCCCCGAGCGGGGCGTGGCGCGGCCGGAAGTCAGCTGTCGAAAGGATCGAAATCCTGCCCTACGATCGGGCCGTGAGTGCAACAAATCCAGCGGCGTGGCGGTGCCTTAGGTGAGCAGCTTCGCCCCGCCGCCGCCCCCGTTCGTGGACGAAAGTAGATCCCTCATCGCAAAAGACCCCAGGGACTACTGGCGCGAGCTCCGGGACGGCGCTGTGTTTCGCGAACTAAGCGGCTACTACGTCGTGACCCGCCGCGAGGACGTGCGCGCGGCGCTGCGCGACACCGACACATTCGTCTCACGCAGGAAGCGGCTCACGCCATACGGCGGCGGGGTGAAATCCGTGCCGATTCCACTCCCGATCGCATACGATCCGCCTGACCACACGCGCTTCCGCCGCATTCTGAAACCCTACTTCAGCCCGCGGGCGGTGGATCGGCTTGTCTCCGCGTTGCGGGAGCAGGCATCAGCGCTCATCGGCACTGTCGCGGCCAACGGTGCATGTGAGGCGATAAGTGACATCGCCGACCCGTTCCCGTTCGCGGCGTTGACGATTCTATGCGGGCTCCCGTTGGACGATCGAGACAAGCTGGTCGCTTGGGCGGACGCCGTTGACTGGAATATGCCCGGGGCGGCGGAGGCTTCTGAACTACTCAACTATCTTGTCGAGGCGATCGAAGGGGATGAGCGGCCGGCCCTTGCGGCCCAGCTGCTCACCGGCGACGACCCGCTCACCCAAGACGAAGTGATTGGGTTTCATGCCCTTCTTTGTTTTGCCCAGGATGGCATGCAGGCAGCCATCGGGTCGGCGCTACTGCACTTGGCCCGCAGTCCCCGGCTTCGTTCCCTGCTTCGCGACAACCCCGACAAGATCAGGGTGTTCGCGGAGGAAGTCGTGCGACTTGAGACGCCGCTTCCGTTCATCGGACGCTTCACCACACGAGATGTGACCATCGCCGGCGTCACGATACCGGCGGGCTCACCGGTGCGCTTGTGCCTGGCGTCGGCCAACCTTGGCGACAGCGAAGAATCATCGGTGACCGTGAGCGAAGACGGAAAGATCCGCCCCAAGCAACACAGGAGCTTTGGCGGCGGCATCCATCGCTGCCTGGGCAAGACCCTGGCCCGCATGGAACTAAACGTGGTCGTGACCGAATGGCTGCGCGCCATACCGGACTTCGAATTAGAACGTGGCTTCACCCCAAGCTTCACCTTCAGGCATGGCGGCGCGATCGTGCCGAGCAGTGTGCCGCTGCGATGGTGACAACCACGTTCTTGCACGCCGAGCAGCTCGTCGTCGAGCACCTGCACATCCGGAACCCGTTCGACGTATCCGCGCGCAGTTGACACGCCAGATCCAGTGCAGGACCGAGCAAGTCGTGACCGTGCTCGACCATTTGCCGTCGGCATCCGGCTATCGCGGCATACACCAGCGACCTGGAGTCGGGGTCGTGCGACACGTCACCGTCTCGGCGGCGTCACCGTTCCGGCGGCGTACCCGTGTCGGCGTTCCACCAGACCGTCGGCTGCTTGGTCGACCAGCCGCAGACGGCCTCGAGCTCCGCGGCCAGCGAGATCAGCATGCCCTCGCTGTTTGCCGGTCCCATCAGCTGCACACCGATCGGCAAGCCGTCCGAGGTGAACCCCGCCGGCACGTTGACCGACGGCCACCCCAGCACGTTCCACGGCCATGTCAATGGGCACGCGGCGATCATGGTGCGGTCGGTGGCCAGGCCACTCAACTTGTCGAAGGAGCGCGCCAACGGCGGTGGTTGGGCGGTGGTCGGTGCCAGCACCACATCGACGATGTCGAAGACCGAGCCGACCCGGCGCTGGGCAGCGGCCTCGTGCTTGCGCGCGCCGCGCAGGATCGCCTGTCCCAGCAGATGGCCCATGCGCAGATTGGACAGGGTGCGGCGGTCCAGAATGACACCGTCGCCCAGGCGCTCCTCCCAATCCCGCAGGCCCGCGGTGGACCGGGCAAGAAAGTCCCACGACAACCGCACGCCGTAGTCGGGGTTGCCGGGCACCACGTGGTGGCCGAGTAGCTCCAGTTGCTTGCCCACGGCTCGCGTCGCGGCGAGGATCTCGGGGTGCAGCTTGGCCCGAAAACCGGTGTAGGGGAAGCGAGTTGACAGCGCGATGTTCAGCGGGCCGGGCGCGATCCCGACATAGTCGGATGCGGTGAGCCGGGGCGGTTTGTGCCGATCGCCCTCGACGTTGCCGGACGCGGCGTCGAGCACCAGCGCCGCGTCGGCCACCGTGCGGGCCAGCACGCCGTTGACCGTGATGCCGTTGAACGCCTCGGGCAATGGCCAGGTGGAGATGCGTCCGCGCTGCGGCTTGATACCGACCAGATGCGTCCACGCGGCGGGGATGCGGACGCTTCCGGCACCGTCGGACCCGATCGCGGCGGTGACCAGGCCCGCGGCCACCGCGGCCGCGCTGCCGCCCGACGATCCCCCCGGGGTGTGCCGACGTGACCAGGGATTGCGGGTGTGTCCGAACCCGGGTCCGCTGGTGAACGGCCACTGACCCAGTTCACAGGTGTTCGTCTTTCCGACGATCACCGCGCCGGCCGCTTTGAGACGGCGGACCACCTCCGCATCCTGGGTGGCGGGCGCGACATACCCCTCGGTGCCGAAGGCGGTTGGCACTCCCGCAACATCGACGTCGTCCTTGACGGCGATCGGGATGCCCAGCAACGGGGCCGTGTCGCCGGCGGCCCGCCGCCTATCGGCCCGCGCCGCGTCGGCGAGCGCCGACTCCGTGAGCACCACCCGGAAGGCGTTCAGTGTCGACTGGCTGGCATGGATGGCTTGCAGGGAACGGCCCACCAGTGTGACGGACGTCACCGAGCGGCTGGCGAGCTGATAGAGCAGGTCAGTCAGCGTGGGCAGGCGCTGGCCGCCGGATGCGGAGATGGACCCACGACCGGACCCAGAAGCGCCAATCACGGGGTACGAGACTAACGGCGCGGATACCCGCAATGTCGCGGTGGGGTGCAAAACTAATGTGATGCGGCTATATCGAGACCGGGCTGTTGTGCTGCGCCAGCACAAGCTCGGCGAGGCCGACCGGATCGTCACCCTGCTGACCCGCGATCACGGGCTGGTTCGCGCGGTGGCCAAAGGTGTTCGCCGCACCCGCAGCAAATTCGGCGCGCGACTGGAGCCGTTCGCTCATATCGACGCGCAACTGCACGCCGGCCGCAACCTCGACATCGTCACCCAGGTCGTGTCCATCGACGCGTTCGCCACAGACATCGTCAGCGATTACGGCCGGTACACCTGCGGGTGCGCGATGCTGGAAACCGCCGAACGCCTCGCCGGTGAGGAGCGGGCACCGGCCCCGGCCCTGCACCGGCTCACGGTGAGCGCGCTGCGGGCGGTGGCCGACGGACGCCGGCCCCGTGACCTGCTGCTGGACGCCTATCTGCTGCGTGCCATGGGCATCGCCGGATGGGCGCCCGCACTGACCGAGTGCGCCCGTTGCGCCACACCCGGTCCGCATCGGGCGTTTCACGTCGCCGCCGGCGGCAGCGTTTGCCCACATTGCCGCCCGGCCGGTTCGACCACACCGCCGCTGGGTGTGCTGGAGCTGATGTCCGCGCTGCACGACGGCGATTGGGAGGCCGCCGAGGAGGCGCCGCAATCGCACCGCGGCTACGTCAGTGGATTGGTGGCCGCGCACCTGCAATGGCATCTGGAGCGGCAGCTCAAAACGTTGCCGCTGGTAGAGCGGACATATCAGGTCGACCGCACCGTCGCCGACCGGCGCGCAGCGCTGATCGGGCAGGATACGGCCTGTGGCTGAGCGCAAGTCGAAGTCAACCGACTTCCCTCAACTGCCCCCCGCGCCCGACGACTACCCGGTCTTTCCGGACAAGTCGACATGGCCCGTCGTCTTCCCCGAGCTCCCGCCGTCTCCCGACGGTGGCCCGTGCCGGCCACCTCAGCACGTTTCCAAAGCGGCCGCGCCGCGGATTCCGGCCGACCGCTTGCCCTTTCACGTCGCCATCGTGATGGACGGCAATGGCCGCTGGGCCACCCAACGCGGACTCAGCCGTACCGACGGCCATCGGGCCGGCGAGGCGGTTGTCATTGACATCGTCTGCGGTGCAATCGAACTCGGGATCAAGTGGCTCAGCCTCTATGCCTTCTCCACCGAAAACTGGAGGCGTTCCCCCGAGGAAGTCCGCTTCCTGATGGGGTTCAACCGCGACGTGGTGCGCATGCGCCGCGTGAACCTCAACACGATCGGGGTCCGGATCCGATGGGTGGGTTCACGGCCCCGCCTGTGGCGCAGTGTCATCAATGAGTTGGCGATCGCGGAGGCCATGACGGCCGGCAACGAAGTGATCACGGTCAATTACTGCGTCAACTACGGTGGCCGCGCCGAAATCGCGGAAGCCACAAAGGAAATTGCTCGTTTGGTGGAGGTCGGCCGGTTGAATCCCGAACGGATCACCGAGTCGACGATTTCCCGCCACCTGCAACGGCCAGACATCCCCGATGTAGACCTGTTTCTGCGGACCTCGGGGGAGCAGCGGTCCAGCAATTTCATGCTGTGGCAGGCGGCGTATGCCGAGTTCATCTTCCAGGACAAGCTGTGGCCCGACTACGACCGCCGCGACTTGTGGGCTGCCTGCGAGGAATACGCGGCCCGCAATCGACGGTTCGGGAGCGCCTAGTGCCATCACTGCAAGAGCGTCTGGCATCGCTACTGCGCGACGTCCTCCCCGTCGAGGAGGAAGCCGACGGGGCGCTAACGCTGCGCCACGACGGCACGTTGGCGTCGTTGCGGGTGGTAAACATCGCCGAGGGTCTCGACCTGATTTCGCTCACCCAGATATTGGCCTGGGATCTGCCGTTGACCAAGAAGATCAGCGACGAGGTCGCTAAGCGGGCGCACGACAGCAACTTCGGCAGCGTAACGCTGGTCGAAAAGGTCGAAGAGCAGGCCGTGCGGCGCAACTCCGGCAAGAATGCGTCCAAGATCGCGGACGTGATGCTGCGCTACAACTTTCCCGGCGGCGGCCTGACCGACGAAGCCCTGCGCACCCTGATTCTGTTGGTGCTGGATACCGGCGCCGAGATACGTCGTGCGCTGACGGCCTAGGCCGGCGCCGTGGTCAGGACACCGCGGAGTCGGCCGAGGCGACAGCCACCGAACCGGTGGCGAGGTCCTCGCGACCGCCGGTCCGCAGCTGCGAGCGCATTAGTTCGAAGTCGTGATCGGCCGGTTGGGTCGAGTCGATGAACCGCTCGACGACCTCGACGAAGCGATCCGGGTGGTCGTGGAACGGCATGTGCCCGGATTCTTCGAAGATTTCGACGCGTGAACCGGGGATCGCCTCGTGGGCCTTGTGGGCATGGTCCACGGGGATGATCAAGTCGTCTTCGCCCCAAATTATTTGCACCGGAAGGGATTGCACCAGATAGGTGCGGTCCAGCATGGTGACGAATTGGCCGCGCGCGTCCACCACCGAGCGCAGGGTGCGCGCGAACGCCGCCAGCCCGGCGGGATCCTGGAAGCCCTCGAGCATCTCCACGACATCGGCCGCGTCGCGACCCAACTTGGTGGAACCGAGCAGGCTCCCGACAGCGCGGCCGAAGCCCCGTACCGCGGGCATCACGCCCGGCGCGCGCAGCATGGCCATCGCCTCAGCGCCCATCGGCATCGCCGCCAACCGCAACGCGATGCTCACGTCCTTTGCGACGCCACCGGCGCTCACCAGCACGACGCGCTCCACCAGCTGGGGGTACTGGTAGGCGAATTGCATCGCGACGCCGCCACCGAACGAATGCCCCACGACGGTGACGCGGTCGATGCCGAGCGCGGCGAGCAGGTCGCGCATGCCATTGGCGAAGGCCGGCAACGAGTAGTCGGCGCGTGGTTTGTCCGACTCTCCGTGACCGAGCAGGTCCGGTGCGATGACGGTGAACCGTTGGGCAAGCTTGGCGAGCACGGGCTCCCAGGACCTGGAGTCGCAGCCGACGCCGTGGATCAGCAGAAGAGCCGGTCCCGACCCGGCGACCCGGAAGGCACGGCGGTGGCCGTGGATGGTCCGGAACTGCAGTGACGGAGCTTCGACGTCGCGTACCGGCCGCAGGTGGGGCGATTGTTGGTTCCGCATGGTGTTCTCACTTCCCTTGAGGTGCTGCCTCGGCCCGTGGGCCACTCATGGGTAGGAGCACGCGGCGGACGCGTGTCGGACACTTTTTTCAACGCTTTTTTCGGGGTGTCGCGCCGGGTGGACCCGGACGGCTCGGGTCAGCGTCCTAGGACGCGCACTCCGAGCACGTTCCGAAGATCTCGATGGTGTGGCTGACCTCGGAGAAGCCATGTTTGGCGGCCACCTGCGCCGCCCACTCCTCGACCTCGTGGTCGCCCACCTCGATGGTGGAACCGCAGCCGCGGCACACCAGGTGGTGGTGATGATGCTCCGAGCATCTGCGATAGACCGACTCGCCGGTGTCGGTGCGCAGCGTGTCGACCATTCCCGCCGCTGCCATCGACTGCAGCGTCCGGTAGACGGTGGTCAGCCCGATGTTCTCCCCGCGGCGCCGTAGTTCGTCATGCAGCTCTTGCGCCGAGCGGAATTCGTCGAGCGTCTCCAACAGGGTGGAAATCGCCGCCCGCTGACGGGTGGAACGGACGCTGGCTCCGGTCATAAGCACCGCTCCTCCTCGCCGGCATGGGCGACGGCGTCGACGACGATGTGCGCAAGGTGGTGGTCAGCCAGCCGGTAAAGCACTTCGCGGCCGGACCGCTCCCCGGCGACAACGCCCGCCGCCTTGAGGATCTTCAAATGCTGGCTGACCAGCGGCTGTGGCACGCCGAGCGCGTCGACCAGCTCGTGTACGCAGCGGTGGGACTCGCGTAACTGCAGCACAATGGCGATCCGCACGGGTGCGGCCAGCGCGCGAAGCAGCTCGCCGGCGGCGTCGAGAATCTCTCGCGACGGCGGGACGGGATGGTCGGAGAACGTGGCGTGTCCACCGGACCCGGCTCCGCCGTGCTCGTGTTCGGCCACGCTCAGGTCCGATCCCATGTCGTCGCCGGCCGTGGCCGGCGTTGCGGAGGACGTCACCATGGGAGCGTCATCACCTCGAAAAGTGCCGGATATTGGGGGTACCCGCCGTCGGGACTACGATCGGCCGCCTTCCACTGTCACATGCATGATGACGCATGTCAAAGACCGCGGCGCCGGTCGATACCATGGCTGATGTTTTGCGGGCGGCGGTTCGCCGCCGCACACGTCTGCCTTGAGCCGGAAAGGAAGTGCCCACTAGTGGCGTCCGTCATCGACACCGTCGTCAACCTGGCCAAACGACGCGGGTTGGTCTATCCCTCGGGGGAGATCTACGGCGGCACCAAGTCGGCATGGGATTTCGGACCGTTGGGGGTGGAGTTCAAGGAAAACATCAAGCGGCAGTGGTGGCGCTCGGTGGTCACCGGCCGCGACGACGTGGTCGGCCTGGACTCCTCGATCATCTTGCCGCGGCAGGTGTGGGTGGCCTCCGGCCACGTCGAGGTCTTCAACGACCCGCTGGTCGAATCGCTGATCACCCACAAGCGCTATCGCGCCGACCACCTCATCGAGGCCTACGAAGCCAAACATGGGCACCCACCGCCCAATGGACTGGCCGACATCCGCGACCCGGAGACCGGCGAGCCCGGCCGGTGGACGGAGCCCCGCGAGTTCAACATGATGCTCAAGACCTACCTCGGACCCATCGAAACCGACGAGGGCCTGCACTATCTGCGCCCGGAGACGGCGCAGGGCATCTTCGTCAACTTTGCCAATGTGGTCACGACCGCACGCCAGAGGCCGCCCTTCGGCATCGCTCAGGTCGGTAAGAGCTTCCGCAATGAAATAACTCCGGGCAACTTCATCTTCCGTACCCGCGAATTCGAGCAGATGGAAATGGAGTTCTTCGTCGAGCCGTCGACCGCGAAGGAATGGCACCAGTACTGGATCGATACGCGGCTGCAGTGGTACGTCGACCTGGGTATCCGCCCCGACAACCTGCGGTTGTTCGAGCACCCCAAGGAGAAGCTCTCGCACTACTCCGACCGCACCGTCGACGTCGAGTACAAGTTCGGCTTCGTCGGCAATCCGTGGGGCGAGCTGGAGGGCGTCGCCAACCGAACAGATTTCGACTTATCAACGCACGCAAAGCATTCCGGCGCAGACCTGTCGTTCTACGACCAGGGCACCGAAACCCGATACGTGCCCTACGTCATCGAACCGGCCGCGGGTCTGACGCGGTCGTTCATGGCATTTTTGATCGACGCCTACAGCGAGGATGAAGCTCCGAATGCCAAGGGCGGGATGGACAAGCGCACGGTACTGCGGCTGGATCCGCGGCTGGCGCCGATCAAGGCCGCGGTCCTGCCATTGTCCCGGCACGCCGACCTCACCCCGAAGGCGCGTGACCTGGCGGCCGAACTGCGGAAATGCTGGAACATCGATTTCGACGACGCCGGCGCCATTGGGCGGCGCTACCGGCGCCAGGACGAGGTCGGTACGCCGTTCTGCGTGACGGTGGATTTCGACTCGCTCGAGGACAACGCCGTCACCGTGCGCGAGCGCGACGCCATGACCCAAGACCGGGTCGCGATAAGCGCTGTCGCCGATTATCTGGCTGTGCGGCTCAAGGGCTGCTGGTAAGCGAAAATGCCAGTTTTCACTTTGCTAAGGGGCTATGAGGCAGGGCTGGTTCGCCGCCGGGACGGGCGACTCGGGCGTGCCGGTCTCAGACGACGGGCTCCGGGTTTCTTGAAAACACGTCGCCGGGGACGCGGCTGTTGTAGGACACGGAGTCGACCACCGTTCACCTCCCGTATGACCTGACTTGCCAGGCTTTTGCCAGGAATCTTTACAGCGCGGCGTCGGGTGTCTGCACACTTGCCTGGTTAACGGCGGTAGGTAACCGGGTTCCAACCGACGCTGCGGGATTGGTGAAAATCATTTCGCGAAAGTGCAGACTTTTGCTGTGCGATGCGCTTACGATCCAGCAGTGGTGATAGGCCTACGCCTACGCGCTGTGGGTGAGCGTCGGGCCGCGTTGGTTTCAGAGCCGTTGATGCGGCTGGACATGTTGGGGTTGTGATGATTCCTGCTTTCACGTTCTTTCCTCCGGAGATCAACTCGGCGCTGATGTTTGCTGGCGCGGGTTCGGGGCCGCTGTTCGGGGCGGCGTCGGCCTGGGACGGGCTGGCGTCGGATTTGTCGGGGGCGGCTTCGTCGTTTGACGCGGTGGTCACCGGGTTGACCAACGGGCCGTGGGCGGGTCCCGCGTCGCTGTCGATGGTTGCGGCCGCGACACCGTACGTGGGGTGGTTGAGCGCGGCCGCAGGCCAAGCCGAGGCCGCGGCCGCTCAGGCTCGGTTGGCGGCGACGGCGTTTGAGTCGGCGCTGACGGCGACGATACCGACGCCCGCGATCGCCGCGAATCGTGCTCAGCTGATGACGTTGATCGCGACGAACATTTTGGGCCAGAACACGCCGGCCATTTTCATGACCGAGTTCGAGTACATGGAGTTTTGGGCCCAAGACGTCGCCGCGATGTTGGGCTATCACGGCGGGGCGGCGGCGGTTGCGGCGGCGTTGCCGTCGTTCAGCTTGCCGTCGTTCAACCTGTCGGGCCTGACAGGGTTGTTGGCGTCGACGCCGCTGAGCGGCGTGGTGTCGCAGGTTACCGCGCTGGCCGGGTCGGGAGGGAGCACGTTGACGTCGGCGCTGTCGCCAGTACAAGGTGTCGCTTCAGGGGCCCTGTCCGGGTTCCAGTCGTTGTATGGGCAGTACGGCTCGCTTATACAGATCGCGATGTACCCGGCGAGCATGGCGATGTCGCCGATCATGATGGCGGTCCAGTCCGCAACGAGCGCGGGCAATTCGGGAGCAATGGCCGGTGCCAGTGCCGCGGGGTTGGCGGCAGCCGATGCGCCGAAGTTCGTTGGGGACACTGTTCCCAAGGGGCTGGGCGCTGGGGGGCTCGGCGGCTTGGGCAGCGTGGGGGGCGGTTTGGGTAATGCGCGGCTGGTCGGGGCGATGTCGGTGCCCCCGACGTGGCAGGGGTCCACGCCGGCCCGGATGGTCAGCGCGGCGATGTCGGGGATGGGCGAGATGCCCCCGGGCATGGCTGGGGCGGCGGCCGGCGGCACCGGGATGATGCCGATGCCGATGCCGATGGGCGGCGGCGCCGGCGGTGGCATGCCCGGCGGGATGATGGGCCGCGGCGGCGCCAGCCCGAACCATGTGGTGCAAGCGCGGCCCAGCGTGGTGCCGCGGACCGGTATCGGATAGGGCGGAGGTGATACGTCGGGGTTTGGGGGATTGACCTGCCGTAACGGACCGGGATGTGCGGTGCGGCGCGGCGCAGGATCGAATTTCGGTTGTCTTATGAAAGGAGCGGTACCGTGGCTACTCGGTTTATGACCGACCCGCATGCAATGCGGGCCATGGCTGGTCGTTTTGAGGTGCACGCGCAGACGGTTACGGATGGGGCGCGTCGGATGTGGGCCTCGTCGCAGAGCATTTCTGGCGCCGGTTGGAGTGGGGGCGCTCAGGCGTCGTCCTACAACACCATGAGTCAGATGAACCAGGCGTTTCTCAACATTGTGAACATGCTGCACGGTGTGCGTGACGGGCTGATCCGCGACGCGAACAACTACGAGACGCAAGAGCAGGCTTCGCAGCAACTTTTGAGCAGTTAGTCGCTTCAGGCTTTAGGAGGACGTAAACATGAGCATTAATTACCAGTTCGGCGACGTGGACGCCCATGGTGCGACGATTCGCGCCCAGGCCGCGTCGCTTGAGGCCGAGCACCAGTCCATCGTGCGCGATGTGCTGGCCGCCGGTGACTTTTGGGGTGGCGCCGGTTCGGTGGCGTGCCAGGAGTTCATCACGCAGTTGGGTCGTAACTTCCAGGTGATCTACGAGCAGGCCAACTCGCACGGGTCAAAGGTGCAGAGCGCCGGCAGCAACATGTTCAACACCGACAGCTCCGTCGGCGGCAGCTGGGCCTGACCAGCAACCAAGGGCGCGGGTAACCCCCGGGGGGATACTGAGGGGTTACTCGCGCCTTTGGCATGTCATGAGTTCGCGAACCAAATACCCCGCGCGACGAATGACCCTCCGGTCCGGGGCGCGAACGATCCCACGCCACACGGGCTCATGTCGGCGAAAAGTGCTTGCCGTAAAGGGGCGCGAAATCAGTGAATTCCAGATATTGTCCTAAGAACTGACTTACGATGCGGGAGTGCTAGGTGGTGATTAGTTCACCATCCAGTGCGAGCGTGTGGAGATCGGCTGTGAAAGGGGGCACCGTGCTTTTGCCTCTTGGTTCGCCGCTGCCAGACGATTCGGTGTCGGCGCTTCGGGGTGAGTCGGGCATGCTCGGGGGCTTATCCGTTCCGCTCAAGTGGGGCGTGGCCGTTCCGCCCGACGACTATGACCATTGGGCACCCGAGCCCGAAGAGGGCGCGGATACCGATGACAAGGTCGCCGACGGGGTCAACCCGGAGGCGGCCGACGAGGGCTTGGAAGAATTCGACGAGTGGGCCGAATGGAGCGAGTGGGAAGGCGAAGCCGAACCTCGCTTCGAGATGCCGCGCACAAGCAGCGTGGTACCGCATTCTCCGGCGGCCGGTTAAGAGAGGGGGCCAGACTGTCGGTGTTTCAGACGTGATCGGCAGGCTCCGATATCCCTGTGGCTGGCCGATCGCGAGGCAATCTGTATGACAAGTCCAGGAAACTAATCCAGAAGGAGATCAGCCAACATGGCAACACGCTTTATGACTGACCCGCACTCAATGCGTGCGATGGCGGGGCGTTTCGAGATGCACGCGCAGACGGTTGAGGACGAGGCCCGCAGGATGTGGGCGTCGTCGATGAACATCGCCGGCGCGGGCTGGAGCGGGCAGGCTCAGGCGACCTCGTACGACACCATGGGTCAAATGAACCAGGCTTTCCGCAACATTGTGAACATGCTGCACGGTGTGCGCGACGGTTTGGTCCGCGACGCCAACAACTACGAGACGCAAGAGCAGGCCTCCCAGCAGATCCTCAGCAGCTAGCCGCTGAAAAGCGCTGCTGTCCAAAACTTTCAAAACTTAGGAGAACGTAAACATGAGCATCAATTACCAGTTCGGCGACGTCGACGCCCACGGTGCGACGATTCGCGCCCAGGCCGCGTCGCTTGAGGCCGAGCACCAGTCCATCGTGCGCGATGTGCTGGCCGCCGGTGACTTCTGGGGTGGCGCCGGTTCGGTGGCGTGCCAGGAGTTCATCACCCAGTTGGGTCGTAACTTCCAGGTGATCTACGAGCAGGCCAACTCGCACGGGTCAAAGGTGCAGAGCGCCGGCAGCAACATGTTCAACACCGACAGCTCCGTCGGCGGCAGCTGGGCGTAGCGAGAGATCGGTTTGCGGCGGCGCGCTGCAATGCAGTGCGCCGCCCTACCGCTGAATAGAGCTTGAACCGTCCCCCGGGTACCTGGTACCCGGGGGACGGTTCTGTCTTGAGCTGATTTATCCCGGCGACGATGCAGGCCGTTGCCTGGCAGACTGTGCTCCGGTGACTAAGAAGGCGAACACGAATCAGCAAGATCCCTACGACGACTTCGACCGTCAGCGGCGGGTGCGCGAAGCGCCGAAGACTGCGGGTCTGCCGGGCACGGAAGGCCAGCACCGTAGCGACTTCGCCCGGGACCGGGCCCGGGTACTGCACAGCGCCGCGCTGCGCCGGCTGGCGGACAAGACGCAGGTGGTCGGGCCCCGGGAAGGTGACACCCCGCGCACCAGGCTGACCCACTCGCTGGAGGTGGCCCAGATCGGGCGGGGAATGGCGGTCGGACTGGGCTGCGACCTCGACCTGGTGGAGTTGGCCGGGTTGGCCCACGACATCGGGCACCCGCCCTACGGGCACAATGGCGAGCGCGCGCTCGATGAGTTCGCCGCCATGCACGGCGGCTTCGAGGGCAATGCCCAGAATTTCCGGATCCTGACCAGCCTCGAGCCCAAAGTACTTGATGAACAAGGCAATAGCGCGGGTCTGAACCTGACTCGCGCCGCGCTGGACGCGGTGACCAAGTACCCGTGGACCCGGGGTGACGGGCTTGGGAAGGGAAAAAGCAAGTTCGGCTTTTACGACGAGGACCAAGAGCAGGCTTCCTGGGTCCGGCGGGGCGCGCCGGCCGATCGGATGTGCCTGGAAGCCCAGGTGATGGATTGGGCCGACGATGTCGCATACTCGGTGCACGACGTCGAGGACGGCGTCGTCTCCCAACGCATTGACATGCGCGTGCTCGGCGACGACGACGAGGCGGCCGCGCTGGCCAAACTGGGGGAGAGCGAATTCTCCCGGGTGAGTGCCGACGACTTGATGGCGGCCGCGCGACGGCTGTCGGGTCTGCCCGTGGTCGCCGCGGTCGGCAAGTACGACGCCACGCTGGCGGCGTCGGTCGCGCTCAAGCAATTGACCAGTGAATTGGTGGGCAGGTTCGCCTCGGCCGCCATTGCGACCACGCGCGCGGTCGCCGGGCCCGGGCCGCTGGTGCGGTTCCGGGCCGACCTGCGGGTGCCCGACCTGGTGCGTGCCGAGGTGGCCCTACTGAAAATCCTGGCGCTGCAGTTCATCATGTCGGACCCGCAGCATCTGGAATCTCAAGCCCGACAACGCGAACGGATCCACCGGGTGGCGCGCTGGCTGTATTCCGGGGCCCCGCGAACGCTCGATCCCATGTTTTCCGCGGCGTTCAACACCGCGGCCGACGAGCGCGCCCGGTTACGGGTCATCGTCGATCAGATCGCTTCCTATACCGAGGGTCGGCTGGAACGCATCGACGCCCGTCAGGCGACCGGCTAGCGGGTTGCCCGGGCGCCGGCTCGGGTTAGGCTGCCGACATGACCAAACTCACCGCCGTCGCCACCCTCTTGCTGTCGGTTCCCGTCGTTGCCGCGGGCGCATGCAGTTCGCCCCAGCATGCGAGCAGCCAGCCGGGCACCACGCCCGCGGTCCAAAGCGGTGCCCCAGGGTCGTCGGCGACGACCACTCCGGCGCCCGGCGGCGGGTCGCTCACGGCGCAACTGAAGACGCCCGACGGCCGGGAAGCGGCCACGGCCACCTTCGATTTCACCGGCGGCTATGTCACTGTCACCGTCAAGACCGCTGCTGGCGGAATCCTCGCGCCCGGTTTCCATGGCCTGCACATTCACGAGATCGGCAAGTGTGAGCCGAACTCGGTCGCTCCCGCGGGCGGTCCGCCCGGCAATTTCATGTCCGCGGGCGGTCACTTTCAGGCGCCCGGACACACCGGAAAACCCGAAAGCGGCGACCTCACATCGCTCGAGGTGCGCTCGGACGGTTCCGCGTACCTGGTGACCACCACCGACGCGTTCAACAGGGAAGAGCTGCTGGCGGGGACCAAGACGGCGATAATGTTGCACGGCGCCGAAGGCGGCGACATGGACATGCCGGGGATGGCAATGGAGCGGGTTGCCTGCGGCATCATCGGCCCGGCCAGCTGAACAGCCGCGGGCTCTAGACTGGGGCGATGGCTGGCCGGATCCCCGATCGTGACGTCGCGGCCATCCGCGAAAAGGTCCGTATCGAGGAAGTCGTCGGCGACTACGTCCAGCTGAAACGCGCTGGCGCCGACTCGCTCAAGGGATTGTGCCCCTTCCACAACGAAAAGTCGCCGTCGTTCCATGTCCGCCCCAACCACGGCCACTTCCACTGCTTCGGCTGTGGCGAGGGAGGTGACGTCTACGCATTCGTCCAGAAGATCGAGCACGTCAGCTTCGTCGAGGCGGTCGAACTGCTCGCCGACCGGATCGGCCACACGATCAGGTACACCGGCGCGGCCACCAGCGTGCAGCGCGATCGCGGTAGTCGCAGCAGGCTCATCGCGGCCAACGCGGCCGCGGCCGAGTTCTACGCGGAGGCGCTGGAGTCCGACGAGGCGGCACCGGCCCGCCAATATTTGACGGAGCGGAACTTCGACCTCGCGGCGGCCCGACATTTCGGCTGCGGATTCGCTCCGTCGGGCTGGGAGTCACTGACAAAACACCTGCTGCGCAAGGGTTTCGAGTTCAAAGAGCTGGAGGCGGCCGGCCTGTCACGGGAGGGCCGCCGCGGCCCGATGGACCGCTTCCACCGGCGGCTGTTGTGGCCCATCCGCACATCGGCCGGTGAAGTGATCGGGTTCGGGGCGCGGCGGATATTCGACGACGACCCGATGGAAGCCAAATACATCAATACGCCCGAGACGCTGCTGTACAAGAAGTCGTCGGTGATGTTCGGCATCGACTTGGCCAAACGCGACATCGCCAAGGGGCACCAGGCCGTCGTCGTCGAGGGCTACACCGACGTGATGGCCATGCATCTGGCCGGGGTCACCACCGCCGTCGCGTCGTGCGGCACCGCGTTCGGCGACGAGCACCTGGCCATGCTGCGCCGACTTATGATGGACGACAGCTTCTTTCGCGGCGAATTGATCTATGTTTTCGACGGCGACGCGGCCGGCCGCGCCGCGGCGGTCAAGGCCTTCGACGGCGAGCAGAACCTGGCGGGACAATCCTTTGTCGCCGTCGCCCCCGACGGCATGGATCCCTGCGACCTGCGCCTGAAGGCCGGCGACGCCGCGCTGCGCGACCTGGTGGCCAGGCGAACCCCGTTGTTCGAGTTCGCGATTCGCACCGCGATCGCCGAAATGGACCTGGAGAGCGCCGAGGGCAGGGTCGCCGCGCTGCGCCGCTGCGTACCCATGGTGGGTCAGATCAAGGACCCCACGCTGCGCGACGAGTACGCCCGCCAGCTCGCCGGCTGGGTCGGTTGGGACGACGTCCCACTCGTCATCGACCGGGTGCGCGGCGAGGCCAAGAGGTCCAAATCGGCGGTGCGGGTCGGCTCCGGACACCCCGCCCCCCGCGGGGGCGCCCAGCGGCCGGCCGCCGCGGCCCCGACCGAGCCCGCCGCGCGTCCCGATCCGCGTGATCCAACCCTGTGGCCCCAGCGCGAGGCGCTCAAGTCGGCGTTGCAGTACCACGCGCTGGCCGGCCCCGTGTTCGACACGCTGACCGTCGAAAGCTTCACCCACCCGGGGTACGCGGCCGTCCGCGCGGCCATCGAGGCGGCCGGTGGCACATCCACCGGGGTAACCGGGGCGGAGTGGATCGACGCGGTGCGCCAGCAGACCACGTCGGCGCTTACCGCGAGCCTCATCAGCGAGCTGGGGGTGGAGGCCATTCAGGTCGACGAGGACAAGCTGCCCCGCTATATAGCGGGGGTGCTGGCTCGGCTGCAGGAAGTCTGGATGGGCCGGCAGATCGCCGAGGTCAAGTCGAAGTTGCAGCGCATGTCGCCCATCGAGCAGGGCGACGAGTATCACGCGTTGTTCGGCGACCTGGTCGCCATGGAGGCGTACCGGCGCAGTCTGTTGGAGCGGGCTAGCGGCGACGATCTGACGGTGTAAGGGCCGCATCGGCCGGCCGCTCGACGACGGCCGTCTGGTCGTCGATTTCGGCCACGGTCACAAAACCGGCATCGGGTGAGATTCGATTCGCGATCTTGCGGCGACCCCCTTCGATCATCGACTTGGCGATGGGACTGCCGGTCAGCGCGCGATACGTGCCGGCGAGCTGCTCGTATCGGCGACGTCCCGCTTTCGAACCCAGCACGTAACCCAGTCCAAGCACCACGACATACCGGATCAAAGCGTTCCTCCCGACGGTCGAATGGCTCCATCCTGCCTCAAGGGGCCGGGTGCGTGCGCGGGTGATCCCTCTACCTGCGGAGCAGATGGTGTGGTCCCTCTACTTGGGTGCGGTTATGCCAGTACGCTAGAGTCGTCCCGCGATCGGGTTAGTCCCCTGTAGCTCAATTGGCAGAGCATTCGGCTGTTAACCGAAGGGTTGGAGGTTCGAGTCCTCCCGGGGGAGCGGTGTGAGGCCTACTCGTACTTCGGCCGCCACATGGTGTCCAGGACGGCTTGCCGGACATTTTCATGCGTCGTGGTGGCCACGCCGTCGTCGACGGCGGCGTGATAGACGGCCTCGGCGACCGCCGCCGAGATGTCGCGCAGGTTCTGCACATCCGGCAACAGCGAATCTCCGCGATTCGTCGGATTCGCCTGGTGCACAACGGCTCTCGCTGCCGCTTGCAGCATGCCCGGGGTGACCGCCCTGGCCCGGGCAACGATGACACCCAGCCCGATTCCGGGGAACACCAGCACGTTGTTGGCCTGGCCGATGGTATAGGTGGTGCCGTTGTATTCGACGGGGGCGACCGGAGTGCCGGTAGTGATCAGTGCCCTGCCGTCGGACCACTGCACCACGTCGGCCGGCATCGCCTCCATGCGGGAGGTCGGGTTGGACAGCGGGAAGATCATCGGGCGTTCGCAGGATGCGGTCATCGCCTCGACGACCTCCTGGGTGAACGCGCCGAATACGGTTGAGGAGCCCAAGAGGATGGTCGGTGACGCCAGCTTGATCGCGTCCACCAATCCCACCCGATCCCCGGCGGCTTTACCCGTTCCCAAGCCCAGCTTGTGTCGGTTTTTCGCGTAGGGCACCTGGAAATCGCGCAGGTCGTCCATGTCGTCGAAGAGCAGGCCCTGTTTGTCGATCGGCCAGATCTGAGACGCGGCCTCTTCGGCGGTGGCGCCGTCGGCGACCATCGCGTCCCGGATCTGATCGGCGATACCGATGCCGGCGGTCCCGGCTCCGAAGACGACCGTTTTCTGGTCGCGCAGCGGGATACCGGTGACATGGCATCCGCCATACACGGCGGCGACCACCACGGCGCCGGTTCCCTGCACGTCGTCGTTGAAGACGCAGTAGTCGTCGCCGTAGGTTTGCAGGATCTTTCGCGCGTTGAGCGGCCCGAAGTCCTCGAAATGCAGGATTGCCCGCGGAAATAACCGGTGGGCGGTCTCGATGTAACGCTCGATGAACGCGTCGTATTGCTCGCCGCGGCGCCGGGCGTGGCGATTGCCCAGATAGAACGGATCCTGCAGCAGCTGTTCGTTGTCGGTGCCCACATCGAGTACCACCGCGATGCAACGACAGGGATTGATGCCGCCGCCGGCGGTGTAGAGCGCCAGCTTGCCCACGGCGATCTGGATTCCACCCACACCCCAGTCGCCGATGCCCAGGATGGCTTCGGCGTCGGTGCATACGATGAGGTCGACATCGTCGGGTCCCATTCCGAAGGTTTCGAAGGCCTCGGTGATCTCGTCCGGCTCGTCGATGCTCAGGAAGAGTCCGCGCTGTCCGCGGTACTCGTCGGAGAAACGTTGAATGGCCTCACCGACG
This sequence comes from uncultured Actinomycetota bacterium, assembly GCA_963703795.1. Lineage (GTDB taxonomy): Bacteria > Actinomycetota > Actinomycetes > Mycobacteriales > Mycobacteriaceae > Mycobacterium. The sequence continues at coordinate 132,330 of CAVPFT010000025.1, forward strand.
GTTGGTGTGTACACCACCGGCATCAGCTCGGGCAGATGGTCTTCCAACACCTTGTAGTACAGCAGTTCGTGGCGGTAGTGCAGCTGTTCGAGCAGCAGATTGCGGCCCAAATCCGTTGCCATGCCTTGCAATTGATGCCATACGCGGTCGGCTTGTTCGTCGAGCGTGAGGACCGCCGGCGGAAGCCGACCGGTCAGGCCCAGCCGGCGCCGCTGTTCGTGCGTGAAGCCGACACCGCGATTCAGGCTCGGCGAGCCCAATGCCGCCGGGATCTTCGGTATGTGGGGATCGCTCATCACAACCTCCGTACGATGCCTTGGCCCATCAGGTCACGGTAGCGCCGATCTTGGTGAACCCAGTGAACGCATCTTGAAGAGCGCCTGAAGGCCACCCCGGGCTCGGATGGGCTCAGATGGAGAAGTCCTCGCCGTGCCACACCCCGGCCTCGGGGGGCCGGATCACGCGGCCGGTCTGCTGGCCGTCGTTCGGGTCCTCCAGCTTGGCCACCCTGGTGAGCAGGGACTGCAGGCTGACACCCACGAGGTCGGGCATCATCGAGTCGTCCGGGCTGCCTCGGCCGGCCTGGCTGATGACCTGCCCGGGAACCCCGACGACCACGGAGCTGGACGGGACCGGCTTGACCACGACGGCGTTGGCGCCGATCCGGCTGTCGTCACCGATTTTGATCGCGCCGAGGACCTTGGCGCCGGCCCCGATGATCACGCGGTCACCGACGGTGGGATGCCGTTTGCCGGTATCCGTGCCGGAGCCGCCGAGGGTGACGCCGTGGTAGAGCGTGACGTCGTCGCCGACCTCCGCGGTTTCCCCGATCACCACGCCGGTCGCGTGGTCGATGAACAGGCCGGAGCCGAGCACGGCACCGGGGTGGATGTCGACGCCGGTCAGGATGCGGATGAGTTCCGCGAACGTCCGCGCGACCAGCCTGGCGCCGCGGTTCCACAGCCAGTGGCTGATCCGGTGGCCCCAGATGGCGTGCACGCCCGGGTAGGCAAAGATGACCTCGAGCGTGGTGGGCCTGGCCGGGTCCCGCTCCCTGGCCGCCCGGATTTCTTGCCGCATGGCCGCGAGCATGGCTAGTCCTTCACGTCGGCGAACAGTGGCGTGCTCAGATATCGCTCGCCGAAGTCGGGCAGGATGACGACGACGAGCTTGCCGGCGTTTTCGGGCCGCCGGGCCACCTGCAGGGCGGCCACCGCGGCGGCGCCCGAGGAGATGCCGACCAGCAGGCCCTCTTCCGCGGCCAGCCGCCGGGCCAGGTTAAGCGAGTCCTCGTTGCCGACGGTGATGACCTCGTCGACCAGGTCCAGGTCGAGCACTGGCGGGACGAAGCCGGCGCCGATGCCCTGGATCGGGTGGGGTCCCTTCTGCCCGCCGGACAGCACCGGCGACGCGGCCGGCTCCACGGCGACGAATTGCGCCGAAGGCTTGCGTTCCTTGATGACCTGGGCGACACCGGTGATGGTGCCGCCGGTGCCGACCCCGGAAACGAAGATGTCGACCTTCCCGTCGGTGTCGCGCCACACCTCCTCGGCGGTCGTCGCGCGGTGGATCGCCGGGTTGGCCGGGTTCTCGAATTGCTGGGGGACGAAATAGCGCTGGTCGGTCTTGGCCAGTTCCTCGGCCTTGGCGATCGCGCCCGGCATGCCGTCGGCGCCCGGGGTCAGGACGAGTTCCGCCCCGTAGGCGCGCAGCAGCATCCGCCGCTCGACGCTCATGGTTTCGGGCATGGTCAGCACGATTCGATAGCCGCGCGCCGCGCACACCATCGCCAGCGCGATGCCGGTGTTCCCGCTCGTCGGCTCGAGGATGATCGTGTCGGGCTTGATCAGACCCGCCTGTTCGGCCGCGTCGAGCATGGCGACCCCGATGCGGTCCTTGACGCTGTTTGCCGGGTTGAAGAACTCCAACTTGGCGACGACGTCGGCGACGGCGCCTTCGGTGACCCGGTGCAGCCGGACCAGCGGCGTGTTTCCGACTAGCTGTGTGACGTCCTCAGCGATGCTCATGAAACTTCCTTAGGCGTTGTCGGTACAGGGCTCGTCGGTCTGCCGGCGATGTCGAATCGGATGGCCATTTATCTTCCTGAGGACTTGTGTTTGCCCGCATCTCGGTGTTGCCCGCATCGGGGGAAATGCGCGAGGCTCGGCTTGAGCGACAGAAGGCGTCAGGAACCTAACAACAACAACAACGACAACAAGAGTCCACGGCGGGGCGGCGCGTAAGGACAAGGCGCGGCTGTGTGGCCTGTTGCATGGCCCCACTATAGGACATCGGTGCATTGTGTCGGTTTGCCGCACCCTGCGCTTAAGCCCTCAACTACGGCTTCTCGCCGGGGTACCCGCGCGGCGGTCCTACGATTCGTCCGTCGTTCGCCTTAAGTGCCGACACCCCAATGGAACACGTTGGTGGTAAGCAGCACGAGTCCCAGCGAGACCGATGCGACGACGGTGAGTCCGATGATCGCGACAACGAGCGGCCGCCATCCGGTGCGCGCGATTTGGCGGATGTCGGTGGTGAGGCCGACGCCGGCGAAGGTGAGCAGGAATGCCCATTTCGACACGTTGGCGAGGTTGGCCGTTTGGCCCTTGGTCAGCCAGTGCGCGGTCGCGATCGCCGAGACAGCCAGAAACCCGAGGACAAACTTCGGGAATTTCTCCCAGATGAATGCGGCCTTGGCTTTGACGCCGGGAGCGATCTCGTCGGCCTGCCCGCGTGCGGCCCAATACAGCGCGAAACCCAAGACGACGAACCCGATCAGGGCGTTGCGCGTCGACTTGACCAACACGGCGATCTTGCCGGCGTGATCGGAGAAGAGGTAGCCGGTCGCGGTGGTTTCGGCGGTGTTGTCGACCGAAAGGCCCGCCCACAGCCCGAATTGGTAGTCGGTGAGGCCGATCGCGTGACCTAACGGCGGCAACACGAACAGCCCCACCGCGCCCAATGCGAGGATCGCCGCGATCGCGTAGCTGACGTCGGCGTTGCGTGCCCGGATCGCGCCCTTGGCGGCCACGATGGCCGACACCCCGCAGATTGAGGTGCCGATCGCCAGCAGCGAGCCCAACTTGCCCGACAACCCGAATGCGCGCGCAACGACGAGGATGGTGGTTCCCGCGACCGCCATGTCCACCAGGATCTGGACCAGGCTGGTGGCGCCCAGTTTGAGGATGTCACCCAGGACGAATCGCGAGCCCAGCGCGACGATCCCGACTTTGAGCCAGAACTGATATGTCAGCACGCCGGGCCGAAACACCGGGTGCAGACCGATGGTGTTGGTGATGACTAGCCCAATCACGATGGCCCACAACACATATTCGATGTCGGGCACGGTCCAGTGGTGGTGTTTGGCCAGCGTGTTCCACCAGATCTGGGCGTACTTGCCCAGCACGCCGACGCCGATCAATAGCAGGATGCCCGGTACATAGTCGAGGGGGCGGGTGCTGGTGAAAGCGGCTTCGGCGGACCTTTCATCGGGTTCGACCCGAGCCGTGCTCACGCCGGTCACCAGGGGACCTTCGGGAGCACATTGGCGACCGCCAACGCGACGATGACCCCGGCCACGAGCGTCGCCCACCAATCGTCACCGACCCGCTCGAGCCAACCACGCCACTGCGGTGCTCCTTCGTCTGCCACGCCCCAATGGTTGCGTGGCCGACGTCGGCGGACCAAGTGATTGGCTCGCGGTGAATTTAGGCCGATGGGCGTGGGCTGCGACTCAGCCCGAACAACCGGAATGGAATCGCCTTGGATACGGCGGCAATGCAATCCAGACGATTTCGATTGTGGTCAAGTGATGTTGGGCGAGAGCGAGCTATTGGCTGGACATTGACCCGGCAGCGACGTCGCAGGCGCACACCTGCGTGCCATCGTGCGACCACGGCCACAGCCGGCGTCCCTGTTTGCGCATGACGTGCTGCACGTAGACCTTGTCGCGCTGCTCCCGGGAGAACGCGAAGTCCAAGTTGATGGGCAATCCCGCCCAATTGACCTGGTCGGCCCGTGCCGCCTGGTCGTCATTTGCGGCGCCATTCGCCGGCCGACCGTGCACTGGGCAGATTGTCTTCACGACCCCGTTGGGCTCCTCATACTTCCGAGTCATGCCCTACGTCACTCCTTCAGGTGCGCGACCTAATGAGTGAATCGTGCGACAGGGATGTTTCGGCGGCGGGTGTGCGACGTTTCCGTCGCATTACGAGGTTCCCCGCACGCCGCAGGAGGAATGCTTCAGTAGACGTCGCGTTGGTAGCGCTTATCGGCGCTCAACGACTGGACGTAGGCCCGCGCCGCATCCGGATCGAGGTTGCCGTGTTCGGCCGCGATCTCGCAGAGCGCGCGGTCCACGTCTTTGGCCATCGGGTCAGCGGTGCCGCAGACGTAAAGTTGCGCGCCATCTTGCAACCACGCCCACAGCTCGGCCCCGCGCTTGCGCATCAGGTGCTGTACGTAGACCTTGTCCCGCTGGTCCCGGGAGAACGCCAGGTCGAGCTCGGTGAGGAACCCGTCGTCACGCATCTTCTCGAGCTCGTCCCGGTAGTAGTAGTCGGTTTCGGCGTGCTGCTCGCCGAAGAACAGCCAGTTGGGTCCGGTGTGGCCGAGCGCGCGGCGTTCCTGCAGGAAACCGCGGAAGGGCGCGATCCCGGTGCCCGGACCGATCATGATCATCGGCGTGTCCGAATCGCTCGGAGGCCGGAAATTGCTCGACGGCTGCAGATAGACGGCGACTCGATCGCCGGGGGAGCGGTCGGCAAGGTAGGTAGAACACACCCCGCGGCGTGGCACGCCCTGGAAGTTGTAGCGCACCGGCGAGACCGTCAGGTGAGCTTCCCCCGGGCACTCCTTGGGACTCGACGAGATCGAGTACAGCCGCGGCTGAAGGCGTTTGAGGACCCTCAGCCACTCGTGGGCCGATGCGTAGACCGGCAGCTGCGCCAGCAGGTCGATGGACTGGCGCCCCCACACCCAATTGCCCAGGGCGGCTTTGTTTTCCGGCTTCAGCAGCTCTGCGAGTTCAGGGTTACCGGTGCGCTCCTGCACGAAGCGCACGAGGTCCCGGCTGATGTGGGCGATCTCGATTCGCTCGGTGAGCGCGGAACGCAAGGACATCAGACCATGCTCGCCGACCTCGACCGGGGTCTGCGCGTCCAGTCCGGTGACGGACAGCCATTCATCGACCAGCCGGTCGCTGTTGCGTGGCCACACCCCGAGCGCGTCACCGGCCTCGTAGCTCACGGTTTCTTCCGGAAGGCTGAAAACCAAATGCCGCACGTCTTTTGTCGATTTCGGCTGACTCAGCACGGTGTTGCGGACCATGCCGGTGATCAGCGGACGCCTTTTACTGTAGGTGCTTGTTGCAGGCCGACTTCCGCGGGACGGCGCCGTAACTGTGGAGGATGCCGGTGCCGTGGCCCTGCCATCCCGGCTGACCGACGTGGGGGTCTGGGTCAACGCTTCAATGACGTCACCCAGCCATTTCGCCGCGGAGTCGTCGTAGTCGGGTTCGCAGTCGACCCGGTCGATGATGCGCGTCGCTCCCAGCTCGACGAGGCGCTCGTCGAGTTTGCGTCCATGGCCGCAGAAATCGTCGTAATTGGAGTCGCCCAGCGCGAGAACGGCGTACCGGACGTCGGCGAGATGCGGCGCGTCGTGGGCGGATAGCGCCCGCCAGAGGCCGGCGCCGTTGTCCGGTGGCTCGCCGTCACCGGTGGTGCTGGTGATGAGGAGCAGTTGCCGGGTTGTCGGCAGCTCCTTCATCGGGAAGTCGTCCATCCCGTGCAATACGACCGGCAACCCGGCCTCGCCCAATTGCGCGGCGACATCGGCGGCCAGCTCTTCGGCGGTGCCGGTTTGCGAGGCCCACAACACCGCGATCGGGGCCCGCTCGGATGCCGGTTTGGCGTCGGGCATCTGGATCGCCGGTTCGTTCACGGCCGGCGCCGGCGTGGGTTGCGGCGTCTCGGTGCGCGCGAACAGCCCCGCGAGCAGCCCGTCCACCCACAGCCGGGTGCTGGTGTCGAACGGTGCGCTCTGCGGCACCGTAGGCACCCCGGCGCTGCGGCGACCGGCTTCCGAACGCAACCCGGTGATCAGTCCCGCAAGGTAGGAGCGACCGAGCGGACCGAACTGCGGCGCCGGTTCGCTTGCCAACCCGACGATTTCGGCGAAGGCGTTGACCCGGGCGAGGCTGATCTCCGCCGCTTGGACGCGCCCTTCGCGTTCCGGCGTGTCCGCCGTTGACGGTTCGGTGGCCGGATCGGGTTCGGCGACGGACACTTTCGCCAGTGTCACGGCGCACGCCTTGAATTCCGGTTGATGCGAAAGCGGGTCGACGGCGTCGTTGGTGACGGCGTTGATCGACAGGTATTCGCCGAACACGTCATTCCAGTGGAACGGTGCGAAGCAGTTGCCGGGCCGGACCCGGTCGGTGACCACAGCGGGCAACACGGCCCGGCCACGGCGGGAAGCGATCTCGACTGGATCGTCGTCCGAAATCTGCAGCCGCGCGGCGTCGTCGGGGTGGATCTCGACGAACGGTCCGGGGTTGAGCTTGTTGAGCTTGGCCACCTTGCCGGTCTTGGTCATCGTGTGCCATTGGTGCGGCAGCCGCCCCGTATTGAGCAAGTACGGGAAGTCGTCGTCGGGCATTTCCTCGGGCAACAGGTGCGGACGGGGAAAGAACACCGCGCGACCACTTGACGTCGGGAAGGCCAACCGGGGCGCACTGCCGTCCTCGCGGATCAACCGAGTCTGGCTGACGCCGTCGTTCAGATACCGGATCGGGTTGCGGTCGCTGCTGTCCCCGGGCGGGCACGGCCACTGCAGCGGTGTGGCACGCAATCGGTCGTAGCCGGCCCCGCGCAGGTCATACCCCGTCGCGAGGTTCGAAAACCGCTTGATCTCCTCGAAGACATCTTCCGCGGAGTTGTAGCTGAACGCCTCGGAAAACCCCATCTCGCAGGCGATCCGGGCGATGATCTGCCAGTCGGGTAGCGCCTGCCCCGGCGCCCTGACGGCCGGCTGGAACAGCGTCAGGGTGCGCTCGGAATTGACCATCACCCCTTCGGACTCCGTCCACAGGGCGGCAGGCAACAACACGTCGGCGTATTCGTTGGTCTCGGTCTCCAAGAAGGCGTCCTGTGCGATCACCAGCTTCGCGCTTTCCAGCCCGGCCAACACGGTCTTCCGATTTGCCACGGAGGCAATGGGATTGGTGCAGATGATCCAGCACGCCTGGATGTCACCGTCAGCCATTCGCGCGAACATGTCGACGGCGCCCCTGCCGACCTCGGTGCGCAGCGACCCGCGGGAAATGCCCCATTGGTCCTCCACAAAATCGCGGTCATCCGCTGACGCCACCGACCGCTGACCCGGCAGTCCCGGTCCCATGTAGCCCATTTCGCGGCCGCCCATCGCGTTGGGCTGTCCGGTCAGCGAGAACGGGCCGCTGCCGGGTTCGCAGATGGCGCCAGTGGCCAGGTGGAGATTGCAGATTGCGTTGGTGTTCCAGGTCCCGTGGGTGCTCTGGTTGAGTCCCATTGTCCAGCAGCTCATCCAGTTCGAGGCTTCGCCGATCCAGCGGGCGGCCGTCTGGATGTCTTCGACGGGGATGCCGGTGGTTTCGCTGACCATCTGGGGGGTGAACTGCTCGAGGAAACTGGGCATCACCTCCCAGCCCTCGGTGAACTCGGAGATGAACTCGGTGTCGATGTGCCCGTTCTCGACGATCAGGTGCAGCAGGCCGTTGAGTAGCGCGAGATCCGACCCGGGGGCGATCTGGAGGAACAGGTCGGCCTTCTCCGCGGTCGCGGTGCGTCGCGGGTCGACCACGATCAGTTTGGCGCCGGCCTTGACGCGATCCATCATGCGCAGGAACAGAATCGGGTGACAGTCGGCCATATTGGCGCCGATGACGAAGAACACGTCGGCCCGGTCGAAATCTTGGTATGAACCGGGCGGTCCGTCCGCACCCAGGGACAGCTTGTAGCCGGTGCCGGCGCTGGCCATGCACAGTCGCGAGTTCGACTCGATCTGGTTGGTGCCGATGAACCCTTTGGTCAGCTTGTTCGCCAAGTACTGAGCCTCAATGGACATCTGGCCCGACACGTACATGGCGAAGGAGTCCGGGCCGTGCTCGTCGATAATCGCGCGTAACCGCTTCGCGCACTGGGCGATCGCGTTGCCGATGCCGATCGGCTCGCAGGGTTCGCCGCGGTCGGCCCGCAGGTATGCCGATTCCATCCGGCCGGACGCGGAGAGTAGGTCCGCGGTGGTCGCGCCCTTCGTGCACAATCGGCCGGAGTTGGCCGGGTGGCTCGTGTTTCCAACAGATTTCGTAACGTGACGGCGCCCGTTCTTCGCATCCGTTGTGACCTGTAACACGATGCCGCAGCCCACGCCGCAGTAGGCGCAGACGCTTTTGACGGCGTCCGCACCAGTGCCACGAGGCTCGTTGGCCACGCCTACTTCCCTCCCATCGAGCGTGCAAGGGCCGCTGCGCTAAATAGTGCGCAAAGGATGTTTCGGCACCGGGCGTCCGATGTTTCCGCCGCTTTACGGCTTCCTCTCACCGAATCCGGACCCGATGTGTGAAGCGTCCGTAAAACCGGCGGCCGACCGGGTAACCGCAGGTCAACGCCGATCTGCGATTACGCCCAGATTAGCCGCGAGCCCTTCCGAATTGCCCCTCAGAACCGGGATTCGGACGAAACAAATGGGACATTCACAGTTTTCGTTAAGCTCACAATGTGCGTCGTCCGCTTGTGATTCTGTTGATTTTGTTGGCTTCGGCTTGCGGCGGAAAACCCACCACACCGCCGGCGTCGGCACCGGACAACTGCAAGGGCTCAGACGGGCCGACGCCCGAGACGGTGCGGCAGGCCATTGCCTCGGTTCCGATCACGGTCCCAGGGTCGAACTGGGTGGAAATCGCGCGGGGACACACCAAGAAATGCCGGTTGTCCTGGGTGCAGATCATTCCGACGATCGCCAGCGAATCGACTCCCCAGCAGCTGCTGTTCTTCGATCACAACGCTGCGCTGGGCACGCCCACCCCTAATCCGAAGCCGTACATCACCGTGTTGCCGCCCTCGGATGACACCATCACGGTTCAGTACCAATGGCAGGTCGGCAGTGATCAGCCTTGCTGTCCCACCGGAATTGGCACGGTGAAGTTCAAAATCGGATCGGACGGCAAGCTGCAGGCGCTCGACAAGATCCCACACCAGTAGCCATGGCGCCCAATCGCTTTCAGTAGGCGGCTCAGCCGGACAGATTCTCGGGGTGCAGCATCTCGGCGTAGCGCAACGGCTCCGGGATCCCGAATCCGTCGACCAGCGTCTCGGCATGCGGGCGCAGATTGCGGCATCGGTCGTTGATACCCCGGGTGACCGCCTTGGCTCGTCCACTGGACAGGTACCCATGCTCGACGTACCAGGCCTTGTCATCCTCGATCACCGACAACGCGTACAGGTCGCACACGAGCTCTAGCAGCTTGCGGGCCTCGGCGTGTTCGCACGAGTCGATGCCGGCGACGAAGGCTTCCAGCACAATTCGGTCGATATGCGCGGTCGCCGCGTGCAGCACATGGTCTTGCACCGCGTTGAATGCGTCGAATGCCGACATCTCTTTGGATTTGCCCTGCAGCCGCCGTGCGACCGATGAGATCAGATACTGCTCGCGCTCCTCGAACATGTTGACCTGGGTGCCGCGGTTGAACAGGCTGCCCTCTTCTTCGCTGTCCTGTCGGGCGTCCACGATCCGCTGCATAATCTGCTCGGCCGCAGTGCGTTTCATCACCCGTTCACCGACCGTGTTGGCCGCGAAGCGCACCCATTCGACCGGGCTCATGCTCTTGATGTCGTCGGCGTAAGCGGTCAGCAGCTCCTTGGCCACCAGTTGTATCAGCACATGGTTGTCGCCCTCAAAGGTGGTGAACACGTCGGTGTCGCCGCGCAGCGCGATCAGCCGGTTCTCGGCCATGTAGCCGGCGCCGCCGCAGGCCTCCCGGGCTTCCTGGATGGCCTGGGATGCATGCCACGTGTTGGCCGCTTTCAGTCCGGCGGCGCGCGCTTCCAGCTCGCGCTGCTCCTCGGCATCTACCACGTCCGAGGTCTGCAGGTCGTGACACTTGGACACCAGCTCGTTCTGCGCGAACTGCAATGCGTATGACTTGGCTATCAAGGGAAATAGCCGACGCTGGTGCATCAGGTAGTCCATGATCAACACTTCACCCTCGTCGTCGGGCGCGCTGAATTGCTTGCGCTGCAACGCATACCGGGTGGCGATATCGAGGGCGACGCGAGCGGCGTTGCCAGCACTGCCACCCACCGTCACCCGGCCACGGATCAGGGTGCCGATCATCGTGAAGAAGCGCCGATTCGGGTTGTCGACAGGGGAGCTGTAGGTGCCATCCGGCGCGACGTCGCCGTACTTGTTCAGCAGGTTCACCCGCGGGACGCGGACATGGTCGAACATGATGCGGCCGTTGTCGACACCGGGCAGACCACCCTTGTATTGGCAGTCCGACGTGGTCACCCCGGGCAGGTCGTTACCTTCGGCGTCGCGGATCGGGACCAACACGCAGTGCACGCCATGATTGACCGGCTTGCCGTCTTCGGTGGTGATCAACTGGGCGAAAACCGCTGCGATGGTCGCGCTCTCGGCGGCCCCGCCGATGTAGTCCTTCCGCGCGGTCGGGGTTTCGGAGTGGATGACGAATTCTTCGGTCTCGGTGTCGTAGGTCGCGGTCGTCTCCAGCGACTGAACATCGCTGCCGTGCCCCGTCTCGGTCATCGCGAAACAACCGAGCATCTCGAGGCTGATGATCTTCTTCACGTACGGCTCGTGGTGGCGCTCGGTGCCCAGGTTCTCTACCGCTCCGCCGAACAGACCCCACTGAACACCGGCCTTGACCATCAGCGACAGGTCCGACATCGCCAGCATCTCGATCATGGTGATCGCCGCGCCGACGTCGCCGGTGCCGCCGTGCTCCTTCCGGAACCCCTCGTCGGAGATGCCCGCGGCGGCGATGATCTTCATCTGCTCCGCCACCTTGGCGCGGGCGATGACCGTGTTCGGGGTGTAGTGCGGGCGGAACTGTTCATGTTCGAACTTGGCCCGCGTCTGGTTCTTCACGTCCCGCCAACGCCCGTCCAACGCGTTGCGCAGATGTTCCGCAGTGTTTGTCATGTCTGGCGCCATAGTGCGACGGTAACCCTCCGCTCGGGCCTCCGAAAGCTTTCGCCGAACGTGTATGGGGTGCGAGTTCGAGGCCGGATTTTCGCGCTGAGTACACGCTCGGCGCGGCCATGGGATGTCATGATCACCCAATGCCCCAGTATCTGGCCGCTCTGATGGTGGTGCTCCTGATCGGCACGGTGGTAAGCAGGGTCTTGCTGTTGCGCAGAACCGGCACTCAGGCAATGCATTTCGGGAACCTCGACAAGACGGACTTCCTGATACCGCCGGTCGCGTTGTTCTACTTCTATACGGTATTCGCCACCGCGTTTGGCTGGCCGCTGGCCAACCGCCAGCGCTTCTTCCAAGCGACTGTTGCGGCTTGGCTGGGGGTGGCGCTCTGCCTGGTCGGAATACTGATCTTGGTGCTCAGCCTGGTGTCATTCGGCAAGAGCTTCCGCGTCGGCATCGATGTTGACCAACCCGGCCAATTGGTGACGACGGGTGTGTTCGCGGTCAGCCGTAACCCGATCTACGTCGGCTTCTTCATCTTCCTGCTCGGTCAGCTGTTGGTGTCGCCCGATTGGGTTCCGCTGATCTATCTGGTCGCCGCCACCGCGCTGTTTCATCGGCAAGTGTTGCGCGAGGAAGACTTCATGAGGCAGCAATACGGCCATCTATTCGCCGACTACTGCCGGCACGTCAGACGGTACGTGTAAGCCGATCGGATGCGGGCACACGCAGTCGATACAGGATGAAACCGGCCGTCACGGCGCCAAAGAGCGCGAGCATGCCCATGTCGAAGACCCACCAGCCCGAATAGTGGGTCCACATCTCGGCGTCGGCGGCCAGCGTGTCGACCCTGCGCAGATCAACGGTGGACGCCGACGCCGCGAAGCCCCATTGGGCCGGGACTAACCAGGAGAGCTGCTGAAAGCCCCACTTGCTCACCAGCTGAACCAGGCTGCCGTCGAACAGCAGCGAGGCCAAGATCACGGGCACCAGCAGCGGCAGGACCTCGCGCAGCCGGTTCCCGAGTGTGGACAGCGCCAGCCCGATGATCGCCGAGACGATAGCCGTGGCAGCCACGCCCACGTAGAGCTCGAACGTCGCGTTGTGCAACAAGACAGCCCCGTGCACCGGTCCGCCTTTGACCGCGATGACGACGCCGAACAAGATGGCCGTCAGGATGGCCGCCGCCAGGCCGAAGACGGTGAGCTTGGCCGCCAGGTAGGCCCACGTCGACAGCCCGATCTCCTGCTCGCGCCGAAACACGCGGCGCTCCTCGGCCACGGCGCGGATGGTCAGCGCGGAGCCCACGATCACCGCGGCGATGTTGAGCGCGGCCAGGATCTCGATGCATTCGTGGAGGTTGGAGCTGCTCGGCTTGGGCCGGTCCAGCCCGGCATCGCCGGGAATCAGCAGGGTTAGTGCCGCCAGCACGAGCGGCAGTACCGCCAAAAAGAAGGAGTAAAGGTGGTCGGCGAACAGCAGGCGTACCTGGCGACGGGCCAGCAACCGGATTTGCCGCCCCGTGGTGAGCTCGGCGGGGAGTGGCCACGGTGCGGCGACCTCTGGCGGGGTGCTCGGCGAAAGCGCGTGTTGCCGGGCTCGAAACGCGCGATGCGCGCCGTCGGGGTCGGCGTTCATCAGCTCGAGGACTTTTGACCAGTCGGCGGTGCCCATCGAGGACTCGATCTGCAGGGGCGTCCCGACGAAAGCCAGGGTGCCCCTCGAGGTGAGCACCAATACCTGGTCGCACATATTGAGGTTGGTCAGCGATGTCTGCGATGACATAGCCACCACCACGGCACAGCCGATGTCGGCCTGGCGCCGCAGGATCGTCATCACATGGCTCTGTTGCGCCGCATCCAGCCCGGCGCCGGGCTCGTCAACCACGAGCATCGTCGGTCTGGTGATGAGTTCGATACCCATCGACACGCAGCGGCGCACCTCAGGCGAGAGTTTGTTGATCCGCGTTGCGCGGTGGGGCGAAAGCTCGAGCTCTTCGAGAACCTGGTTGACCACCCGTTGGCGGTGCTCGGATGAGGTGTCCGGCGGCAGGCGCAGTTCGGCGGCGAACCCCATGGCTTGTCCGACCGTGAGCCGCGGGTGAACGCGCTCGGCGCGCGGCACTATCCCGACGCGGGCGCGCATCGACTCGGGCTCGGCGCGCACGTCGTGTCCGTCCACCGTGGTTCGGCCGGAGCCCGGTGCCCTGGCGCCGGCGAGCAGCCCCAGCAGCGCGGAGTTGCGCGCCGCGGATGGCCCGGCGACCGCGGTCAACGTGGCCGGACGCGCGGTGAACGAGATATCGGTGAGTACGTCGCGCCCGTCGAACGGCGAGTCCCAGCTGGTACGCGGTCACCCCGATGGTGCGTGCCCCGGGTTTGAGCGGCAATCGATGGGTGGAGTTGTCCTCTTGGGCGCGGAAGGAGCGGCGCGAGACACGCAGGCTTCGCGTGATCATCCGCTCGATCAGACCTTGACCATTCGCGTGCTCGTCCGTTGCGACGCGCGGTGCCGCGGGCCATGGCCGCGGCGGCGGTGCGGGCGGCGCCGGCGGCGGGACGGGTGGCGCCGGCGGCGGGACGGGTGGCGCCGCGGGCGGCGGCGGTTGGACTATGCGCATTTGCTGGGTGTCGCGCTGCGTCGGGACCTGCAGGTCGGGGTCGTCGAGGTGGTTCAGTAGCCCGGGGTCTGTCGTTGCTTCGGACGGTGGCGGGACGTGCGGCCGCTCCGGTGGCAAGGCGGCGGGTTGCGGTGGACCGAAAGGCCGTCCGGGCGGATCGGAGGGGGGACCGATCTGGAAAACCAGCCGCGGACCTCGCCGCGGATCGCCGATCATGATCGCCTGGCCGGAGCGGATGTCGACACTCGACATCCGGGAACCATTGACGAAGATGCCCTGGAGGCTCCTGTCGACGGCTACCCAGTGGCCGTCGGTGGACCGCAGCACGACGTCTGGGCTGGGTGCCGGCGGTGGCGGCGCGGCGCTTCCGGCGCGATCAAGCGGGACGTCGACCCCTTGGCCGTAGCCCACCAGCACGTCGCGGCCGGGGGCGAAGACGTACCTTGTCGATCCGACCCATACGGTCAGCGGGGAAACCGGCAAGGCGGAAGCCTCTGGCCGCATAACCGCCACCTTTCGTCACCGGTCAGACCGAATCGCTCCCAGACATTGATCCCTTGAGACATTGATTCAAGTGTCTACCCACCGACGACGGTCTCTTCACCACGGACGGACGGGCGCTGATCACAGGGTATTGCGGCGCGTCGACGTCGCGGAGTTCTCGAGGAGCCGGCGCAGCACCTCGACCGCCTCCGTCAGCACCCGACGGTCCGCGGGCTCGAGCAGGGCCAATTGCGGTTCAATCGCGGCGGCCCGGTCGGCCCGAACCGCGTTGAGCGTGCGTATCCCTTCGGGCGTGATGCGGATCCGCACCGCCCGGGCATCTCCGGGATCGACGGTTCGGGTGACCAGGGCGGCGTCTTCGAGTCGGCGCACCTGCGTGGTCATCGTCGGTTGCGAACAGTGGTCGACGGCGGCCAGGTCACCGATCCGGGCTTCTCCGTGGGCTTCGATGGTGGCCAGCAACCTGGCCTGCGCGGCGGGCAAGGGCATCCGGATGCGCTGGGTGGCCAACCGGTTGAGGCGCGCGACCACGGCGAGTAGATCCGCGCCCAGTCCGGACTGGGACTCGGTGTTTGCGGCGTCAACGACATCGCTGTGGTTGGCGGCGGATGCGTTCATGCCTCCATCGTTGCATAGCTTTGCTAAGCGAGACGAATTTCACCGGCCTCGACGCGAAAGCCCAAGGCGGCGTGGAGTGGTGCGGCGACTTGGCGCTGCGGCCTGGCACAATCGATGGGGTGATCGTCCCCAGCCCACTCCGCCCGCACCACCGGGGCGGACCGCTGCGGCCGGTCGAATTGGCACAGGCTTCCGTCATGGGGGCGCTGTGCGCGGTGATCGCGATCATCTCCGTCGTTGTCCCGTTCGCGGCGGGACTCGCGTTGCTGGGCACCGTGCCCACCGGACTCCTGGCCTACCGCTACCGGCTGCGTGTGCTGACGGCCGCGACCGTTGCCGCCGGCGTGATCGCCTTCCTGATCGCCGGCCTCGGCGGTTTCATGACCGTCGTCCACTGCGTCTACATCGGCGGCCTGACCGGCATCATCAAGCGCAAGGGCAGGGGCACGCCCACGGTGATCGTCTCGTCCCTGATCGCCGGCATCGCGTTCGGTGCCGTGAGCGTCGGCGCGCTGACCCTGATGACCCGGCTGCGGCACCTGATTTTCAAGGTGATGACCGCGAACGTGGACGGGGTTGCGGCCTTCATGAACAGAACCCACATGCAAGGCTCCGCCGCCGATCTGAAGCGGTACTTCGCAGTCGGGCTGCACTACTGGCAGTGGGTGATGCTGGTCTACTACAGCATCGGGATCATGATCGTCTCGTTGATCGGTTGGTGGGCGTTGTCCCGTCTGTTGGAGCGGATGCGCCGGATCCCCGATGTGCACAAACTCGACGTTTGGGGCGGAAGTCAGAGCGAGGAAGGCCCCGTCGGGCCGGTGCCGGTGCGGTTGGACAAGGTGCGTTTCCGTTACCCCGGGGCCGGCCAGGACGCGCTGCGCGAGCTCAGCCTGGAGCTCCGGGTTGGCGAACACGTCGCGATCACCGGACCCAATGGCTCCGGCAAGACCACGCTGATGCTGATCTTGGCCGGCCGGCACCCGACGTCGGGCACGGTGGAGCGCCCGGGCGCGGTGGGTCTGGGCAAGCTGGGCGGCACCGCGCTCGTGCTACAGCACCCCGAAAGCCAGGTTCTGGGCACCCGAGTCGCCGACGACGTGGTCTGGGGCCTGCCCCCGGGCACCGAGATCGATGTCGACCGGTTGCTGGGGGAGGTCGGCCTGGAGGGTCTCGCCGAACGCGACACCGGAAGCCTGTCCGGCGGCGAACTGCAGCGGCTCGCGCTCGCGGCGGCGCTGGCCCGGGAGCCGGCGTTGCTCATCGCCGACGAGGTCACCACGATGGTCGACCAGGACGGCCGAGATGACCTGCTGGGCGTGCTGTCCGGTCTCACCAAGCGACACCGGACCGCCCTGGTGCACATCACGCATTACAACAACGAGGCCGATTCCGCCGAGCGCACAATCGATCTCAGCGATTCACCGGATAACACCGGCATGGTCGAGACGTCGAACGCACCCACACCGACCGTCGTGGTAGATGACCGGCAGCAGGAGCCGGTGATCGAACTTCTCGGCGTCGGACACGATTACGGAAGCGGCACCCCGTGGGCGAAGACCGCGCTGCGCGACGTCAGCTTCGCCGTGCAGCAAGGGGACGGGCTGCTGATCCACGGCGGCAACGGCTCGGGTAAGTCGACGCTGGCGTGGATCATGGCCGGACTGACGGTTCCCACGGCCGGCACCTGCCTGATGGATGGGCGGCCCACCCACGAGCAGGTCGGCGCGGTGGCGTTGTCCTTCCAGGCGGCAAGGCTGCAGCTGATGCGCAGCCGCGTCGACCTGGAAGTGGCTTCGGCAGCAGGCTTTTCGCCTCGCGACGAAGATCGCGTCGCCGCGGCGCTGGGCGTCGTCGGGCTGGATCCGACGCTGGCCAAGCGGCGGATCGACCAGCTCAGCGGCGGTCAGATGCGTCGCGTGGTGCTGGCCGGGCTTCTGGCCCGTTCGCCGCGCGCCTTGATTCTCGACGAGCCGCTGGCCGGGTTGGACGCCGCCAGCCAGCGCGGCCTGTTGCGGCTGCTCGAGGACCTGCGTCGCGAGCGGGGGCTGACGGTGGTGGTCATTTCGCACGATTTCGTCGGGCTGGAGGACTTGTGCCCGCGGACGCTGCATTTGCGCAACGGCATGCTGGAATCGGTGCCGGCCGCCGCGGGGGGTATGACGTGACCACAACCTCGGCCCCCGTGGACGGTTCGACCCGGCGCCCGTCTCGTCCGGTTGTGCTGCTGGTTCCGGTACCCGGCACCTCGACCATCCACGATCTGTGGGCCGGCACCAAACTGCTGGTCGTTTCCGGTTTTTCGGTGCTGCTGACGTTCTACCCCGGGTGGGTCACGATCGGGTTGGTCGCGGCATTGGTGTTCCTTGCGGCCAGGATCGCACGCATTCCGCGCGGCGCGCTGCCGTCGGTGCCGCGGTGGCTGTGGGTCGTCCTCGCCCTGGGCGGCATCACGGCCGCGCTGGCCGGCGGTAGCCCGAACGTCTCGATCGGTGGGCTCGAGATCGGGCTGGGCGGAGGACTGAACTTCCTGCGGTTCACCGCGCTGTCGGTCGTGTTGCTCGCGCTCGGCGCGATGGTGTCCTGGACCACCAATGTCGCCGAAATAGGGCCCGCGCTGGCGACTTTGGGCCGCCCGTTCCGGCTGTTGCGGGTCCCGGTCGACGAATGGGCGGTGGCTTTGGCGCTGGCGCTGCGCGCCTTTCCGATGTTGATCGACGAATTCCAGGTGCTCTACGCGGCGCGTCGGCTGCGGCCCAAGCGGATGCCACAGAGCCGCAAGGCCCATCGCCGGCGGCACGCCCTGGAGCTGATCGACCTGCTGGCCGCGGCCATCACCGTGACCCTGCGGCGGGCCGACGAGATGGGCGACGCGATCACCGCGCGGGGCGGCACCGGTCAGCTCTCGGCCAAACCGGCGCGGGCGAAGCTGGCGGACTGGGTGACAATCGCGATCACCATTGCGACCTGTGGCGCGGCCGTGGTGCTCGAGATCATTTTGCACACGAACCCCTAGGTGGGAAAAGCGGTTATGCGCGGCCACCTTTCGTGTCGGCATCGCGAGCGTAGCGCCACTGCGAATTTCGGCCGGATTTTCGCAGTGGCGTTTCCCCCGCAAGCGGGAGGTGCCCCCAGCTCGCGCGGGTGCGCTCCCATTAGGTCCGCATCCGGTCGATGAGGTTCGACAGCACGACGATGCTTTCGCTGCGTTCGATGTCCGCACTCGACCGGATGCGCTCGAGGGCCGCCTCGAGGTGCCGCATGTCGCGGGCGAGCACATGCAAGATCGCGTCCGACGTGCCGGTGACCGTCGCGGCGCTGGCCACCTCGGGCATGTCCACCCAGGCCGCGCGCAGCTGATCGGGCGCGATCGTGCCGTGGCAGAACACCTGCACGTAGGCCTCCGTGTTCCAGCCGAGCGCGTTGCGGTCGACGACCGTGGTGAAGCCCTTGATCACGCCGTTGTCGACCATCCGGTCGACCCGACGCTTCACCGCCGGCGCGGACAGATTCACCGCCTGCCCGATTTCGGCGAAGGTGGCCCGCGCGTGCTGCGTCAACTCCGTGAGGATGCGCTCGTCGGTGTCGTCCAGGCGGTCCATCGCTGCTCCTTGTTTGACGCGCAACAAATCGCTGTATTCGCTACTGTAGCGCAATAGATTATTCATCGACACGCAAGAATCATCGTTTGATTGTTCGACAGCGCCAAAATATCGTTGATTTATGACGGATTCCTACGTCGACGCCCCCGCGCCCGCGGCCTGGCAACGGGCCGAGCCGGCCAAGCTCAGCCGCACACCCCGGGCGCGCCGGTACGTGATGACCCCGCCGACCTTCTTCGCCGTCGAGTACGCGATCAACCCCTGGATGGACGTCACCGCGCCCGTCGACGTTGATGTCGCGCAGGCCCAGTGGGAGGGCCTATACGACACCTACCTGCGGCTGGGCCACCGCGTGGACCTGGTCGAACCCGCGCCCGGGCTGCCGGACATGGTCTATGCGGCCAATGGTGGGTTGATCGCGCACGACATCGCCATCGTTGCCCGGTTTCGATTCGCCGAGCGCGCGGGCGAGTCGCGGGCCTACGCCGAGTGGATGTCGTCGCTGGGCTACCGGCCCGTGTCCACTCGTCACGTCAACGAGGGACAGGGCGATTTGTTGATGATCGGCGAAACGGTGCTGGCGGGCTACGGCTTTCGCACCGACCGGCGCGCGCACCCCGAGATCTCGGCGGCGCTGGGCCTGCCGGTCGTCTCGCTCGAACTGGTGGACCCGCGGTTTTATCACCTCGACACCGCGCTGGCCGTTCTCGACGATCACACGATCGCGTTCTATCCGCCGGCGTTCAGCGCGGCGGCGCGGGACCAACTGCGCGCGCTGTTCCCCGACGCCATCGTCGTCGCCAGCGCGGACGCTTACGTGCTTGGGCTCAACGTCGTCTCCGACGGCCTGCACGTCGTACTTCCCTCCGCTGCAACGGGTTTCGCGAGTCAGTTGCGGCAAGCCGGCTTCGAGCCCGTCGGGGTGGACCTAGCCGAGCTGCTCAAGGGCGGCGGTTCCGTCAAGTGCTGCACATTGGAGGTGTTTCCATGACGATTCTCGACGCCCGAGATGAAAGGGTCGCCGCGAACGCAGCACAGACCGCCATCGCATTGGTAGAAAATCATGCGGCGCATAACTATTCGCCGCTGCCCGTGGTGGCGGCCAGCGCCGAGGGCGCGTGGATCACCGATGTCGACGGTCGGCGCTACCTGGATTGTCTGGCCGCCTACTCGGCCGTCAACTTCGGTCATCGCAACCCGGAGATCACCGCGACGGCTCACGCGCAGCTCGACACCGTCACGCTGGTGAGCCGCGCATTTCATGCCGACAATCTGGGACCGTTTTGCGCCGCGCTTGCCCAGCTGTGCGGCAAAGACATGGTGCTGCCGATGAACTCGGGCGCCGAAGCCGTGGAGAGCGGTCTCAAAGTCGCCCGCAAATGGGGCGTCGACGTCAAGGGTGTTCCCGCGGGCCAGGCCAATATCATCGTGGCCGACAACAACTTTCATGGCCGCACGATCAGCATCGTCAGTTTCTCGTCGGATCCGACGGCGCGGGACGGCTTCGGGCCGTTCACCCCGGGATTCCGCTCGGTGCCGTTCGGCGACGCCACGGCTCTGGCCCAGGCGATCGACGACAACACGGTGGCGGTGCTGCTGGAGCCGATCCAGGGCGAGGCCGGCATCATCGTTCCGCCCGGCGACTACCTGCCGACCGTGCGGGCGCTGTGCAGCGAGCACAACGTGCTGATGATCGCCGACGAGATCCAATCGGGGCTGGCCCGCACCGGCTACACGTTCGCCTGCGATCGATGGGGCGTCGTACCCGATGTCTACCTGCTCGGCAAGGCGCTGGGCGGCGGCGTGGTTGCGCTGTCGGCGGTGGTCGCCGACCGCGACATCCTCGGCGTTCTGCATCCCGGCGAACACGGCTCGACCTTCGGGGGCAACCCGTTGGCCGCGGCGATCGGCACCACGGTGGTCTCGATGCTGGCGCGCGGCGAATTTCAGTCCCGTTCGACCGAATTGGGCGCGCACCTGCACCGGCGTCTGCGGGAGCTGATCGGCCACGGCGTGCTGGCGGTGCGGGGCCTCGGATTGTGGGCCGGAGTCGACATCGAACCGTCGCTGGCCACCGGAAAGCAGATCAGCCTGCGGTTGGCCGACCGCGGTGTGCTGGTGAAGGACACCCACGACTCGACGCTGCGGTTCGCGCCGCCGCTGGTGATTACCGAGCAGGAGATCGACTGGGCGATTGACCAGTTTGCTGCGGCATTGCGGGAGGCATGCGCATAATCAGCTGATCCAGCCACAGGAGGCGCAATTGCCGTCCACGTCGATCAGCCTGACAGTGCAGATGCTGCGGCGTCGTCCAGTCGTCGGCGCGCATGCCGCATCCGGGGCCGCGGACCACCTCAAGCGCAGTATCGGGACGTTCCAGCTGACGATGTTCGGGGTCGGCTCGACGGTCGGCACCGGGATCTTCTTCGTCATGTCCCAGGCGGTGCCGGAAGCCGGTCCGGGAGTGATCGTCTCGTTCGTCATCGCCGGCGTCGCGGCCGGGCTCGCGGCGATCTGTTACGCCGAATTGGCTTCCGCCGTACCGGTTTCTGGCTCGTCGTACTCGTATGCGTACACCACGCTCGGCGAGCTCGTCGCGATGGGCGTGGCGGCCTGCCTGCTGCTGGAATACGGGGTGTCTACCGCCGCTGTCGCGGTCACCTGGAGCGGGTACCTCAACAGGCTGCTGAGCAATCTGTTCGGATTCCAGTTGCCGCATGCCTTGTCGGCCGCGCCGTGGGACTCGCCACCGGGCTATGTGAATGTTCCCGCGATCGTCCTGATCGTGATGTGTGCCCTGCTGCTGATCCGCGGCGCCAGCGAATCGGCCACCGTCAACGCGATCATGGTGATGATCAAGCTCGGCGTGCTGGTCATGTTCGTGATCATCGCGCTCACCGCCTTCGACACCAACCAGTTCAAGGATTTTGCCCCGTTCGGCGTCGCCGGCATCGGCTCGGCGGCCGGCACCATCTTCTTTTCCTACATCGGCCTCGACGCGGTATCGACGGCCGGCGACGAGGTAAAGAACCCGCAAAAGACCATGCCGCGCGCGATCATCGCGGCGCTGGTGATCGTCACCACCGTCTATTTGCTCGTCGCGGTGGCCGCGCTGGGCACCCAACCATGGCGGGACTTCGCCGGCCAGCAAGAGGCCGGCCTGGCCACGATCCTCGACAATGTCACACACGGCAGGTGGGCCGGCACCATCCTGTCGGCGGGCGCGGTGATCTCCATCTTCACGGTCACCCTGATCACCATGTACGGACAGACCCGCATCCTGTTCGCCATGGGTCGCGACGGGCTGCTTCCGTCTCGGTTCGCCACGGTGAACGCGCGCACGATGACCCCGGTGAGCAACACCGTGATCGTCGCGATCGCCGTGGCGATGCTGGCCGCTTTCGTTCCACTGGACAAGCTGACGGACATGGTGTCCATCGGCACGCTGACGGCGTTCATCGTCGTGTCCGTCGGAGTGATCGTGCTGCGGGTGCGCCAACCCGACCTGCCAAGGGCGTTCAAGGTGCCGGGTTACCCCGTCACGCCCGTCCTTTCGGTGCTGGCATGCGGCTACATCCTGATCAGCCTGCACTGGTACACCTGGATCGCGTTCGCCGGATGGATCTCCGTGGCGTTGCTCTTCTACTTCGGGTGGGGTCGCCACCACAGCGCGCTTAACGACAGCGAGGACCCGCGCGGCGAGCAGACGCAGAATCGCAGTTTTCAGTGATTAAATATGCGATTCTGCGTCTGCTCGGCAGTGCGGTGCCAACTGTTCAGCGCGGCACCTGCACCAGCGGCTGGCCACCGATCTGGCCCCAGCACCCTGCGGGGTCGCGCCCGTTCTTCACCTGATCGGTCAGGCAGTTGAAGATCGCGATCCGCAGATCCGGTGGCGGCTGGTTGGCGCGCTGCTCGGCGGCCAACCGATTCTGCTCCGCGGTCTTGACGTCCTGCTGGGCGTTGATCGTTTCCTGAACCTTCTGGTTGTAGGCGTCGATGCGCTGCTGTGTCGGCTGGTCGTAGAAGATCCGCGGGATCCGCACGTCGAGGATCTCGATCTCGGTGCCCACCGCGTCCTGCAGATCCTTTTTGACCTGCGCGGCCATCGCCGGCAAGTCCGCGCCCTGGGCCGGCGCGGTCATTTGCGCCGGTGCGCCCGCCGCATTCGCCGCAGCCGCCAGCATGACCTGCGGGTTGAACGTCGCGAACACCTTGGACAGCGCCACTTGGGCCTGCCGGTCTACCAATTGCTCCTTGATTGTCTGGAACACGTTGGCCCCGCCGTAATCCTGGAACAGCTTCGGGGCCGCGCCCTCCCGCAGCCGCCAGTTCAGGTTCTCATCCACGTACGCGTTGGAGTTGTTGGCCAGCCGCACGTTGATCGCCGCCGGGTTGCCGTTGGCGCCCCTGCCCGCGCTGGCGTCGTCGTAGCTGTTCGACTCGAACGCCTGCAACTGGATAGCCTCCGACAGCTCACTGACCTTGCGCCACGGCGCATGCCACACGATCCCGGCACCGTGGACCCCGACCGGCTTGCCGAACTCGGTGATGATGCCGACGTTGCGCGTGTCCACTCGGTCATAGGCGCTGACGAGCGTCAAGAGCACGCCAAACAACATGGCGCCGGCGGCGATGCCCCAGTAGGTCAACCGGCCCTGCCGGCCGGCGAACACGCTCGCGATGACCACCACGACGGCCAGCAGGAAAAACAGGATCGCCACGATCCACCACCCAGGCATGACATTCCTTTCCTTGATTTACCTTTGCGCCATCAAAGAGTCATCGAGATCCGGCAACCGCAGCAGCTTCAGCGCAAGTCCGGTCAGCGTACCGCCAGGTGACGCGATGCGGGCGTTTTCGCGGCACCGGAGGCTAGCGCCGGGCGGCGGCGTTGGCCGCCGCCTGAGCCCGTTTCAGCGTTGCGGCGACATCGCCTCGGCCCAGGAACATTTCGTCGAGATAGCTCTGCAGCGCAGTGTTCCCCGCGGCGAAGCCGGCGCCGCCGGGGGCCGGTATGCGCGGACCGCTCAACACGGAAAAGAACGGTCTGACGTCGACGCCCTGGGCGGCCCAATAGTCAAAGTAGACCCGCTGAGCCGACAGCACCGCGGGGATGGCCGCGCCACTGCGGCCCAGATATGCGTTGCCCTCACTGCTACCCATCCAGGCCAGAACCTGGCGCACCGCATCAGGGTGCTTGGTCGCCGAATTGCCTGCCGCGGCAATGCCATTGGTGACGCTCACTCGTCCCACGGGTCCCGTGGGCATCATCGCGACACCCCAGCGGAAGCGGGCGTCACGCGACACCGGCGCCAGGTTGTAGGTGCCGGACTGGAAGAGCGCCATCCTGCCGGCCAGGAACTGGTTGCGGGAGAAGTCGCCGTTGTCGTTGGTATCGGAGGCGGGCGGCGCCACGTGGTCGTCGTTGATCAGACCGACCAGATAGCGGAAGGCTTCCACCGCGGCGGGATTGTCGAACGCAAACTCGTCGCCGTGCTGAAATACGCCACCGGCCGAACCGATGTAGTTCAGGTAGATCCCCTGGGGGTCGTTGGCCGCGTTGTATCCCCATTGTCGAACCCGTCCGGCGTCGAAACGTGGGGTTCCCGCGGCGTTTCCGTTGGCGTCGACGGTCAGCCGGGCCAGTAGGGGGCGCAACGTGTCCCCGTCGTGGGGGCTCCACCGCAACTCATCGAGCTGGACGCGATCAACGCCGGCCGCCGCGAGCAGGTCGGCGTTGTAGTACAGCGCGATCCCGGCATCGGTCAGCTGCGGCACGCCCCACAGCGCACGGCCTCGGGTGAACTGGTCCACCACCGCCGGCTCCCAGCCCGAGGCGGCACCGGGGCCCAAAGCCTTGCCGATGTCCATCAGCCGGCCGCCGTCGGCGTAAGCGGCGAGGTAGGCGTTGGACAGCCAGAAGATGTCGTCGGCGCTGCCGCCCGCGACGTCGGTGCGCAGCGTATCGAAGTAAGTCGAATACGACACGATGTCGGTGCGCACCTCGATATCGGGATGCGTGCGGTTGAACGCATCGAACGACTGCCGGTACGCCGCGGCAATTTGGTCGGCCCAGAGCCGTACCCGCACGACGGTCTTGCCGCCGTGGGGTTCGCCCGAGTAGTTCAGGAGCGCCGCCGTAGCGGCCAACAACACCGCGACGAGCACGAGCGCCCCGGCCATCAGCGTGGAAAAGCGGGGGCGGGGGCTCATTTGAGCCCCGAGACGACGATCGACGCGACGATGTGACGCTGGAAAATCACGAACAGCGCGATCAGCGGCACGATCGCGACCGTCGTCGCCGCCATCACCAACGTCCATTGGGAGTTGAACCGCGACTGCAGGTCAGCCGTGGCCACCGTGAGCACTCGCCACTTGTGCCCGCTGGTGATCACCAGCGGCCACATGAAGTTGTTCCATTGCGAGACCACCGTGATCAGCGTCAGCGCGGCCAAGACCGGGCGGCTGGACGGAAGCACCACATGAGCGATCACGTCCAAGGTATTGGCGCCATCGAGGCGCGCGGCATTGATCAAGTCGTTCGGGATCATCCGAAAGTGCTCGCGCAGTAGGAAAATCGCGTACGGCGAGCCGAACATGAACGGCAGCACCAACGCCCAGAACGTGTTGCGCAATCCCAGCTGGGCCATCATCAGATACATCGGCACCACCGTGACGGTCCCCGGCACCATCAGCGTCGCGATGTAGACCCAAAACAGCGCATCGCGCGCGGGAAACTGCAAGCGCGCGAACGCGTATCCGGCCAGCACCGAAAAGGTCAGCTGGCCCACGAGGATCACCGCCGTCATCAACGCCGTCACCGCCGCCGCGCGCCCGAAGCCGGCCCCGCCCAGATTCGCGTAGTTGGCCAGCGTGGGGGGTCGCGGCAATTGCAACGGGTTGCCCGTGGCGAATTGGTGTGCCGACGTGAACGACGTCAGCAAGCCAAGTCCGAACGGCGCCAACGTGATCAGCGCCCCGAGCGCTAACCCGGTATAGATGACGACGTTGGCGGGCCGGCTAGGTGAGGTCATAGCTGATCCTCCGCCGGAAGTACAGGTGCTGAACGAAGGTGACGCCGATGAGGATGACGAACAGCACCACCGCCATGACCGATGCCCGCCCGATCGCCGCCGAGCCGAAGGCCTCGGCGTAGATTCGATGCGCCACCAGGTCGGTGCTGCCGGCCGGCCCGCCGCCGGTCAGCGCGTAGACCGTATCGAAAACCTGTGCCGTGCTGACGATCCCGGTCACCAGGACGAAGAACATCGTCGGCCGCAGCATCGGCAGCGTGATGCGCCGGAACCGTTGCCACGCGTTGGCGCCATCGGTGCGCGCGGCGGCGTGGATGTCGTCGGGGATGGCCAGCAGCCCCGCCAGGAAGGACAGCGAGACATACCCGACGTTGGCCCAGACGACGACGGCCGAGACCAGCGGCAGCGCCAGGCCGGGATCGGAGAGCCATTCGATGCGGTGTCCCAGCACCGTGCTGACCGCGCCGTCGGTGGGGGCCAGGATCCAGCGCCACAGCACCGCGATCGCCAGCGGGGCGCAGATCCATGGCAGCACGTACAGGGTGCGGAACAGGCCGGTGCCGGGAAGCCGGCGGGCCAGCATCGAGGCGGCGAGCAGGCCCAGCAGCGTCTGCGCGGGCACCACGATCGCCACGAAGGCGGCGGTGACGATCAGCGAGTTGCCGAAGCCGGAATCGGCCAGCACCGAGCGCCAGTTGGCAAGGCCCACATAGCGCAGCGGGCCCAGCAGGTCCCACCGGTACAGGCTGAGCCAGATCACCACCAAGATGGGCAGCAGCAAGAAGGCGACCACACCGAACAGGCTGGGGGCCA
Organism: uncultured Actinomycetota bacterium; assembly: GCA_963703795.1. Taxonomy (GTDB): domain Bacteria; phylum Actinomycetota; class Actinomycetes; order Mycobacteriales; family Mycobacteriaceae; genus Mycobacterium. The sequence goes on from CAVPFT010000025.1 coordinate 158,726, forward strand.
GCAGGGCATAGCCGAGCGCGGTGGATCGAGGTTGTCTCCCCGACACAGCGCTGGCCATGGAGGTAATTTAAGCGGCCGCCGCCTTGGTTGGTGGTGAACGGTCGATACGGTGGGGTCGTGACACCGAACCGGGGGATCGATGCCGACTTCCTGGACCTGCCGCGCCACGAACTTGCCGAAGCCGCGCTGTCGGCGGCCAAAGCGGCCGGGGCCAGCCACGCCGACCTGCGGCTTCACCGCATCAGCACCGAAACCATCCAGCTGCGCGACGGCGAGCTGGAGACCTCGGTCGTCAGCCGCGAGATCGGCTTGGCGGTGCGGGTGATCGTCAACGGCACGTGGGGATTCGCCTCGCATGCGGAATTGGCGCCGGCCGTCGCGGCCGAGACCGCGCGCCGCGCGGTGCAGGTGGCCACCACGCTGGCGGTACTGAACACCGAGCGCGTCGAGCTGGCGCCCGAGCCGGTGTACAGCGATGCCTCCTGGGTGTCGGACTACCTAATCGACCCGTTCGCCATCCCCGCGGCCGACAAGATCGCCCTCCTGGAGGAGTACTCCGGGCGGCTGTTGGGCGCCGACGGCATCGATCATGTGTCCGCGGGCCTGACGGCCGCCAAGGAGCAGACGTTCTACGCCGACACCTTCGGATCGTCGATCACCCAGCAACGGGTGCGGGTGCTGCCGTCGCTGGAGGCGGTGACCGTCAACGCCGAGGCGGGCAGTTTCGATTCGATGCGCACCCTGGCCCCGCCGATGGGGCGGGGCTGGGAAGCGCTGGCCGACGACGAGGTATGGAACTGGACCGACGAGCTCGCGCAGCTGCCGGCGCTGCTGGCCGAAAAGGTCAAGGCGCCCAGCGTGACTCCGGGGCTCAAGGATTTGGTGATCGACCCGACCAACCTGTGGCTGACCATTCACGAATCCATCGGCCACGCAACCGAATACGACCGTGCGATCGGCTACGAAGCTGCCTACGCCGGAACTTCATTCGCCACCCCCGACAAGCTCGGCACCATGCGCTATGGATCACCCGCGATGAACGTAACCGCCGACCGCACCGTCCAACACGGGTTGGCGAGCATCGGTTACGACGACGAGGGGGTGGCCGCGCAAAGCTGGGATCTGGTGCGCGACGGGATATTCGTCGGCTATCAGCTCGACCGGGTGTTCGCGCTGAGACTCCAACCGGGGCTTTCACAGCCGCGCTCCAACGGGTGCTCGTATGCCGATTCCCCGCATCACGTGCCGATCCAGCGGATGGCCAACGTATCGCTGCAGCCGGCCGCCGAGGAGATCAGCACCGCCGACCTGATCGGCCGGGTCGCGGACGGCATCTACATCGTCGGCGACAAGTCCTGGTCGATCGACATGCAGCGGTATAACTTTCAGTTCACCGGTCAGCGGTTCTTCCGCATCCGCGACGGCCGCCTGGATGGCCAGTTGCGCGATGTCGCCTATCAGGCCACCACCACCGATTTCTGGAATTCCCTGGAAGCCGTGGGCGGCCCGTCGACCTGGCGGCTGGGCGGCGCGTTCAACTGCGGCAAGGCTCAGCCCGGTCAGATCGCTCCGGTCAGCCACGGCTGTCCGCCCGCGTTGTTCCGAGGGGTCAACGTCCTCAACACGGTTGCCGAGGGCACCCGATGATCACCGCGCAGCACGTCGTCAACCTGGTTTTGGAGGAGGCCGCGAAGCTCGGTCGCGCCGACGAGACAATGGTGCTGGTCACCGACAAGGTCGAGGCGACGTTGCGCTGGGCGGGCAATTCGATGACCACCAACGGGGTTTCGGTCAGCCGCGGCATCACGGTGATTTCCGTTGTGCGTCATGGTGATAGCGCCCGCATCGGCACGATGGTCTCCGCCGAGGTGGATCCCCGGGTGATTCCCGGTTTGGTCGCGGCGTCCCAGGAGGCGGCCCGCTCGGCGCCGGAGGCCAGCGATGCCGCGCCGCTGCTGGCCGATACCGGGCAGCCCCCCGATTGGGACGCGCCGGCACCGGGCACCGGGCCCCTGGTGTTCGCCGACGTCGCCGACTCGTTGAGCCGGGGTTTTCGTGGCACCGACCGGCTGTACGGCTTTGCCCAACATAGTGTTTCGACGACATTTCTAGCGTCGTCGACCGGTCTGCGCCGGCGTTACACCCAGCCGACCGGCACGGTGGAGATCAACGCCAAGCGTGGCGACGCCAGCGCTTGGGCGGGGACCGGTACGGCCGATTTCGTTGAGGTGCCCGCAGATTCGCTCCTCGAGCAGCTGTCGACGAGACTGGACTGGGCGCAGCGCAGCGTCGCGCTGCCCGCCGGGCGCTACGAGACGATCATGCCGCCGTCCACGGTGGCCGACATGATGATCTACCTGGCGTGGTCGATGGCCGGCCGCGGGGCGCAGGAGGGCCGCACCGCGTTCTCCGGACCCGGTGGCGGAACCCGGCTGGGGGAGCGACTCACCGAACTGCCGCTCACGCTGTTCTCCGACCCGCTGGCGCCGGGCCTGGCGTGTACGCCGTTCGTCGCGGTGAGCAGTTCGTCGGAGACGGTGTCGGTGTTCGACAATGGCATGGAGATCGGCCAGGTGGACTGGATCCGCAACGGGGTGATCAATGCGCTTGCCTACCCGCGGGCCACGGCCGCCAAATTCGATGCCAAAGTCGCGGTCGCGGCCGACAACCTGGTGATGACCGGCGGGTCGGCCAAGCTCGCCGACATGATCGCGGCCACCGAGCGCGGCCTGTTGCTGACCACGCTGTGGTACATCCGCGAGGTCGACCCCACCACGCTGCTGCTCACCGGGCTGACCCGCGACGGCGTCTACCTGGTCGAAGACGGAGAGGTGACCGCGGCGGTCAACAACTTCCGCTTCAACGAGAGCCCGCTGGATCTGCTGCGACGGGCCACCGAGGCCGGTGCCAGTGAGAAGACCCTGCCGCGGGAATGGGGCGATTGGGCCACCCGGGCGGCGATGCCGTCGCTACGGATACCGGACTTTTACATGTCGTCGGTGAGCCAGGCGCAGTAACTTAGGGAAATGGCGGCTCCGGTTTCGGTTCGAGAAGATCAGCTGACTCGGTTAGTGGCGTTGTCCCCGGGCGACGGTCGAGTTGCCGGTCTGGCTCGGCGGGTGTGCGCGCAGACGCTGTCGTTGCCGCCGTTGCCCGCCGAGGTCGAGGTGAGCGGTCCGGAATCGGAGACCGAGGCCGTCATCGCCGAATTCGCCGAGCAGTTCAGCGTGGACGTCTCGGCAATCAGTGGCGAACAGCGGTCGCGGTTGTGGAAACAATTGGGGGACCGCACCTTTGGCGTTGTGGTGCAGATGTACCTTGCCGACTTCATTCCGCGGGTGCGGGCCGGGCTGGAAGCGCTCGATATCGGACCGCAGTATCTCGGCTGGGTGAACGGGCCTATCTCGTGGGACCACACCACGGAGCCGTCGGATTTGGTATTCAACGACTTTCTGCCCGCGGTGGCCCGGATGCGCTCTCTCGACCCGGTCACCTCCGAGCTGGCCCGGCTGCGGGGCGCGGCCCAACACAACTGTCGGCTGTGCAAGTCGCTGCGCGAGAGCACAGCACTGGATGCCGGGGGTTCGGAGGCGCTGTACGACGATATCGAGGACTTCGAGAAATCCGCGTCATTGACCGGCCGCGCTAAAGCAGCGCTGCGCTATACCGATGCGCTAATTTGGACTCCCGCGCACCTCGTCGCCGACGTCGCCGCCGAGGTGCGCGCCCGGTTCTCGGAGGCTGAGGCCATCGAGCTCACCTTCGACATCATGCGCAATGCCAGCAATAAGGTGGCTGTGTCGCTGGGTGCCGATGCCCCTCGGGTGGGGCACGGAACCGAACGCTACCTGCTCGACGCCGATGGTCAGACGGTGTTCGCCTGACGGTGGCGTGTGCCAGCTGTCTGCGGCATGGCACCATGGTGGCCGCACATTGGGGCGGTAGCTCAGTTGGTTAGAGCCGCGGACTCATAATCCGTTGGTCGCGGGTTCGAGCCCCGCCCGCCCCACTCGTTTTCGTATGACCTCGGTTGATGCTTGACAGTTACTTCGGCTGATCCTTAACACTCCCTGGATGAGGGAGTTGAGCGTGGCTGAGCAGGGGTATCAGGCCGTGTTCGCGGTGATCAGCGACGGGTTGTCGATTTCGCTGGTCGCCGGCCTTAGTCCCTGATGCCGTCGCAGTCGATCCACAGGTGCAGCGGGCCTCGAAAGAATGCGTTGCGCCGGTACGGCGGCGGGTCTTCGACGAGCCGCGGATTCTCCACGCGGCGGATGAAGGTCTCGAATGCGAGGTTAACCTCCAGGCGTGCGAGCGGACCACCAGCGCAGACGTGGATGCCGCCGCCCCAGCCAAGGTGTTCGTTGTCCTGGCGTTCGGGATCGAAATGGCTTGGGTTGGGGAACCGGATCGGGTCGCGGTTGGCGGCGCCGTAGAGCAGAATGACCGCCGAGCCTGCGGGGATGACAGTGCCACCGACTTCTATGTCGCTGGTGGCGCTGCGGGTGGGAAAGAACTGAACCGCCGACTGCAGTCGCTGCGTCTCCTCGATGGCGCGGGGGATCAGTTCGGGGCGGCTGCGCAGCAGCTCCAGGGACCCAGGGTTGCGCAGCGCGGTCAGCACGCAGTGGGCGATCGTGTTGACCGTGGAGTCATGACCGGCGATAAACATCAGCGACGTGTTGGGCACGGCCTCCTCGGGCGACATCGGTCCATCGGGACCGTCATCGTGGAGCAGCCTGGAGATCAGGCCCTCGCCGGGTTCTCGCGCGTACCGGTCGATCAGCTCACGCAGGTACCGCTTCAACTTGGCGGCGGCCTCTCTGCCCTTCGCAGCGCGGGCCTGCCCCTCTTCGGTGGCTGCCTCAGGGCTGAAGTCGATGCCCGCCAATTCGTCAAAGATCAAGGCGTGAAACATGCGTTCGTCCTCGAGTGGAACGCCCAGGATCTTGCAGATCACCGCCACCGGCACCGGATAGGCGTAGTCGTCGACAACGTCGAACCTGTTCTTGCCGTTGACGTTGTCGAGCAGGTCGTCACAGAGCCGCTGAATGACGGGCTCCATGCTCGGGATGAGGCCAGGTGAGTGCGGAGGACCGAATTGCCGCATCACCTGGCGGCGCATGCGATCGTGATCCGGCGGGTCGCTCGCGATGAAGCTCCGCATCGGCGCGTACGCCCCGCTGTCGTCGGCGCCGTCCGTTGCCGCGCGCGACCCTCCGGGTAGCAACGGACTGCGGTTCGCCTCGGAACTGAGCCTGGGGTCATGGAGCAGCTTATGCAGCTCCCAGTATCCGGTGACGACGTAAAGGTCGTCGCGCACCTGCGCCACCGGCGTCTTGCGCAGCTCGTCGAAAAATGGGAACGGATCGGCACGATTCTCGTAGCGCATCGCCTCGGCCCAGGCGGTTTCCGGTGTCACGGCGTCTTGTCTCCGCTCTACGAGATGGGGCTCTTCGGCCGGTACACATATTCGGCCCCGCGTTCGGTCGGGTCGTAGCCGGTCAACACCACATCGGGGATTCCCGTCGGGACGCGCGGATCGCGGAACTGAGCAGGGACTGGCGCCGTGTGCGCGGGCTGGTCGTAGCCCGGTGGCGGCGGCGGGAACGGCGCCGATCGCTCGATCAATGCCCCGTAGTACTCCAGCCACTTGCCGTGGTTGAAGGTGACGGCTCCCACGATGCGGCCGTTGCGGCCGTAGGCGGCAGCGAAGCGGCGCTCCTTCACCGAGCCCTGGGTGAAGACGATCTCGTCGCCGAAGGGGCACACCCCGACGCCTTTGATATTCACGCCGAACTGGCCCGACCAGAACGACGGCAGCGGGAGGTGCGGCACGCGCTCGGTCTCGATCCGGACCATGTTGTGGGCGGCCACCTTGGCCCCCGATACGGCGTTGTCCCAGTGCTCCAGCGAGAGGAACTGGTAGCCGTACAGCACATGGGGAGCGCGGGCGATGTCGCCGGCGACGAAGATGTTGTCGGTCACCACCCCGTTGACGTCGAAAGCGCGACAGCCGGCGTCGCAGGCGACCCCCCAGAAGCCGGTCGCCAGACCGGCTCCTCCAGCCATTCGGTGTTGCGGATCGACCCCAGCGAGGCCACTACCGCGTCGACGTCGAGCGTGGTCCCGTCGGAGAGCTTCGCCCGCCGCACGTGGCCGGCCGCGTCTCCTTCCAGCGCATCGACCGAGGTACCTGTGCGCAGGTCGACCCCCGCGTCGCGCTGCATCTCGGCAGCGATCTCGCCGATGACGCCGCCGAGTGCCCCGATCAATGGTGAATCAGCGCGCTCGGCGACAGTGACGTTCAGGCCTAGCTCGCGACAGACCGAGGCCATCTCCGAGCCGATGAAGCCCGCACCGACGATCAGCACCCGCCCCGGTCCGGCCAGCAATGCGGCCTGCAGGCGGGCCGCGTCATCACTGGTCCGCAACGTGAAAACTCCCTCTAGCTTGGCCTCTTCGGGGTTGAACCACGGCCGCGCGCGGGTGCCCGTCGCGATCAGCATCCGGCCGAACGGGACCGTGTCCCCATTGGCGAGGTGCACCCGCCTGTTGGTCCGGTCCAGCCCGACGGCGGTGACGCCGAGCCTCCACTCCGCGTCGATGTCGCGCATCCGGGGAAGCTTGGTGTGGTCGGCGCGCACCCATCCCGTCAGCACCTGCTTCGACAGCGGGGGCCTGTCGTACGGCTCGCGTGGCTCGTCGCCGATGATCGTGAGGGACCCGTTATAACCCTCGTCGCGCAAGGCTTCCGCCGCGCGCAGCCCGGCGAGGGAGGCGCCGACGATGACGATCTTGCCTTCGGATTTGAAGGCGTCGACGACGCTGTTCAGCAGCGCTTCTCTGGTCGCGATCGGGGTCACTTCGCGGGGCCCTCGGCCAGGTCGAGCTCGTCCACCAGGATGGCCTGCACCGGGCAGGCCGCCGCCGCCCGCACGACCCGTTGGCGTTGTGAATCATCGGGATTGGGGTCGTAGGCGAGCGCCTCCTCGCCTTTCAGCTTCAGCACCTCCGGCGCAAGCGGGACGCAATGCGCATATCCCTGACACCGATTCAGATCAACCACAATGCGCATATCCCGCTCCTTCGTGAGCCGTGTTCGCAGAGCTGGTCGAACTGGCTGTTCCTCGAGATCGCGGCCCGGGTTGATGCGTCGTAGCGTGAAATGCTACTCGCGATAGGGCCCACACCGCTCCGACGAAGAAGATGATTTCCGCGATGGGCGCGTAAGTCAGGTTACGGAAGCCATCGAGCACAGGCACGCCTTCTCCCGGCCCAGTCGCTCGGCCTCGCTTCCGCTCGGTTCATTCTCAAATGTGTAGCGAATATTGAACGGCTTGTTCGTGATGAAAAGCATGAGACAGTCACTGTCCTCGGTCGCACCGTGGTACATCGTCATGCCCTCGGGGAACCAGACAAAACTCCCCGGGCCGAAATCGCCCTTGTTGGTCCGCAGGGTGCCGCTTAACACAAACATGCCGTGCGCGCAGCCGTGGGTATGCCACGGGTTGATGAACCCGGCGTCGTAACGCAAAAGCGCACAGGACATTCCGGTGTCGGGGTCTGCCGTGAATAGCTTGAGCGGCAGACTTCTGCCGATCTGTTCGATCGGCAGCTCTAGCCAATCCATGGAATTGGAATCGAAGACCTCGAGCGTCGTACTGGTCGGGCTGGCTCGTCATCATGCCTCTCCCTCTCTCATGGGTGTCAAGACATTATGAATCGCCTGGTTCAGTGCCGGGGCAATTCACGGTGACCAGCACGCGATGTTGCCGGCGTCGAACACGACACGGCAAATACGGGCTTCAGCTTCCGTTGGTGCTCGGCGCTAGATCCATTTCCCAGCGATTCATCGGGATTTGACAGGTCGATCCGTCAAGCGCACCGAAAGTTACTAGTAGATTCGGTCTCACGTCGAGCAATTCCGCTTCGATCACCTACCGGTGCAGCTTCGAGAAGGGGAGCAGCGATGTCGGATGCGTCCACAAATAACAGCGTCAATTCGACTGGTAGCGTAGTGGCGCCAAAGCTGCCAGGCGGTGCGACGTTGCCGTTCCCGCCGACACCGTCAGCCAGCATCGCCGGGCGAACTTTGCAGGAGTCCACGTACGCCCAGCGTGTCACTCCGCCTCGGCTGCATGAGGATTCGCCGAACATCGTGATCGTTTTGATCGATGACGCCGGGCCGGGTCTGCCGACGACGTTTGGCGGCGAGGTGCGTACCGCGACGATGGACCGGATCTGCGGCGAGGGGGTCTCGTACAACCGGTTCCATACCACCGCGATGTGCTCACCGACTCGGGCGTCGCTGTTGACCGGACGCAATCATCACGAGATCGGCAACGGGCAGATCGCCGAGTTGGCGAACGACTGGGACGGCTACGCCGGGAAGATCCCGCGCAGCAGCGCGCTGGTGGCCGAGGTGCTCAAGGATTACGGATACAGCACCGGGGCGTGGGGCAAGTGGCACAACACCCCGGCCGAGGACACCACGGCGGGCGGGCCGTTCGAGGAATGGCCTACCGGGTTGGGCTTCGAGTATTTCTACGGGTTCTTGGCCGGGGAGGCTTCCCAGTACGAACCCCATCTGGTGCGCAACACCACGGTGGTGCGGCCGCCGAAGACCCCTGAGGAGGGCTATCACCTGTCGGAGGACCTGGCCGACGACGCGATCAACTGGCTGCGCAACCACAAGGCGCTGCAGGCCGATCGGCCGTTCTTCATGTATTGGGCCAGCGGCTGCCTGCACGGCCCGCACCACATCATGAAGGAGTGGGCCGACCGCTACGCCGGGAAGTTCGACGACGGATGGGACGCCTACCGGGAGCGGGTCTACGTGCGCGCCAAGGAGAAGGGCTGGATCCCACAAAACTGCGAGCTCACGGTTCGCGACGAGCGGATGAAGGCGTGGGACGACATCCCCGAGGACGAAAGGCCGTTTCAACGCCGCCTGATGGAGGTGGCTGCCGGGTTCGCCGAACACTGTGACGTGCAGGTCGGCCGGATCGTCGATGAGTTGGATCGGCTCGGCTACGGCGAGAACACACTGTTCCTCTACATCTGGGGTGACAACGGATCCTCGGCTGAGGGTCAGGACGGCACCATCGCCGAACTGCTTGCGCAGAACGGCATTCCGACGACTCCGCGGATGCACATCGACGCGCTCGAGCAGCTCGGCGGCCTTGACGTGCTGGGCTCGCCGAAGACTGACAATCAATACCACTCCGGCTGGGGCTGGGCGGGCAGCACGCCCTACAAGGGTGTAAAGCTGGTCGCCTCGCATCTGGGCGGGACCCGCAACCCGCTGGCGATCCGCTGGCCCAAGAAAGTCGCGGCCGACCCTGTGCCGCGGGATCACTTCCTGCACTGCAACGATGTCGTGCCGACCATCTACGACATCGTGGGTATCGAGCCCCCGCTCGTCGTCAACGGTGTGCCGCAAATTCCGATTGCCGGAGCCAGTTTCGCCCGCACGCTCACCGACCCGTCGGCGGCCGGGGGTAAGAAGACTCAATACTTCGAGGTGATGGGCAGTCGGGGCATCTATCACGACGGCTGGATGGCCTCAACGTTCGGTCCGCGGGTGCCGTGGCTGCCGGGATTGCCGCCCGGAATCCAAGACTGGACACCCGACAACGACCGGTGGGAGCTGTATCACCTCGACGAGGACTGGTCCCAGGCTCACGACCTTGCCGTCGAGATGCCCGACAAGCTGGCGCAGATGCGCGAACTGTTCGCCATCGAAGCCGCGCGAAATTCGGTGCTGCCGATCGGCGGTGGTTTGTGGGTGCCCGTCTTCCATCCCGAGCTGCGCATCACGCCGCCGTACCGCGAGTGGGAGTTTCCCGGCGAAATCACCCGCATACCCGAGTTCTGCGCGCCGGCGCTCGGCAACAAGAACAACACCGTCACCATTGAAGCCGACCTGCCCGCCGATGCCAACGGTGTGTTGTACGCGCTGGGCGGGGTGGCCGGCGGGCTCACGTGCTATCTCGACGACGGGTACTTGTGCTACGAGTACAACCTATTCATCATCTCTCGCACCAAGATTCGCTCGACGGCCAAGCTTCCAGCCGGGCCGACGACGATCGTGGTGGAGACCCGCTATGCCGAACCGCGCCCGGCGGGACCGCTCGACGTCACCATCCAAGTCGGCCAGGACGTCTTCGCGAAGGGGCGGGTGCCGGTCAGCGCGCCATTGTTGTTCACGGCCAATGACTGCTTCGACATCGGCTGTCTGCCTGGGCTCACCGGTGTCGTTGGATTACTACGACAAGGCGCCGTTCGCCTTTGACGGCCGAATCGATCGCGTCCACGTGGCATATATCTGAGGCATTGCTGGCGCGCGCGCACGCCCCGGTTGGTCTTTACATTGCGTGGATTGTGGTGTGCAGTGGCACACTTTGCCTATGACGGCGGTTGCGCCGACAGCGAGAACGTATGAATTGATCGCCGCTATCGCGGATCGATTGGCCAGGAGGTCGAGGAGACCGTCGGCGACCATGGACGCCGCAGTGATCCGCACTGGAAGTGCCCACCACCAAAGTAAAGAAGGGCCGGGTAGTGATTTCGGTGGCGGCGCGCGGCGAGCTGCAGGGCGGCAATTCGGAAATGCTGTCGGCGCCGATGACGGGTAACGACAGCCTGGCGATTACGTATCTCCGCGAACCTGGCGGACTGGTGAAAGCGGGCGACGTGGTGGTGCAGTTCGACATCACAACACAGGAATACAACCTGCGCGAAGCCCAAGCGGATTTAGCGGAAGCGGGGCAGCAGGTGATTCAAGCGCAGGCGACGGCCGAATCGACTAACGAAGAACGGCTTATGCGCTGCTCTCGGCGCAATCGGCGGTGAAGCTGGCGGAACTGGAAGTGCGGCGTAATCCGTTGCTGCCGGCGATTCAAGCCAGGCAGAACGACATCGCCCTGGAGCAGGCCAAGAACCGGCTGCACCAGGCGGAGACGGACGTGACGAACAAGAAGGAAAACGCCAATGCGGGAACGGCCATCCAGGAGGCGGCTTCAATAAAGCCAAGGTGACGCCGATACCGCGCAGCGCGTGATCGACAGCATGACGTTGAAGGCCAAGACGTCCGGCTATGTGAATATCCAGGCGAACACGTTCGTCAACTTCATTTATACGGGGATGCAGCTGGAGCCGTTCCAACTCGGCGATACGGCGCGTCCAGGGCTGGCGGTGGCGCAGATTCCCGATCTCAAGAACTGGGAAGTGAGTGCGCAGATTGGCGAGCTGGATCGCGGCCATTTGAGCACGGGGCAACCGGTGACCGTGTCAGTGGTGGCGCTGCCCGGAAAGGAGTTTGCGGGGCATGTGAAGTCGATTGGAGGCACGGCAGGTTCGCCGTGGGACCGTCACTTCGAATGCCGCATTACGCTGGACAAGCCGGCGCCGGAACTGCGGCCGGGCGAGACCTCCAACATGATGATCACGGTGGAGACGCTGAACAATGTAACCTGGATTCCTTCGCAGGCGCTATATGAAAGCGACAGCCGCAAATATGTATACCTGCTGACTCCCAAAGGCTTCATGCCGCATGACGTGACGCTGGTACGGAGCAGTGAAAGCCAGGCGGTGATCACGGGGGTGAAGGAGGGCGACCAGGTGGCCATGTCGAATCCAGACCAGCAGAATAAGCAGGCCGGTCAACAGCCCGGGGGAGCTATGAAGGCGCTACAGAAATGACCATCCGCACGCCCAGAATATTTTCGGATCTCGCCCAGGCGTTTGCCAACCTGCGGGCGCAGAAGACGCGCACGCTGCTGACGGCGCTGGGCATCGTGTTCGGCGTCGGTTCGGTGATCGGCATGCTGGCGATCGGCTCGGGCGCCAAGGAGGAGTCGCTGCGGTTTATCGAGCAGTTGGGCGTGCGCAACGTGCTGATCGACGCGCGTCCGACGGCCAGCCGCGAAGAGTTCCAGCAGAGGCGGCGATCGTCGCCGGGGCTGAACGATCGCGACGTGCGGATTCTCAAAGCCAACATCGAGGGGCTGGAAACGATTTCGGCGCGGCGCACGCTGCATCCCGGGCGGGTGCTGCCCAAGCCTTCGCGCGATCTTCCGGAGTTATACGGGGTGCAGCCTTCGTACAGCACGATTCACAGCCTGCGGCTGGAGGAGGGCAAGTTTTTCGACGAAGGAGACGACGCCGCCAGCGCCACGGTGTGCGTGCTGGGCGAGGGGGCCAAAGTCAACCTGTTGGATACGGTTCGGCGGTGGGAAGTTCGTCAAAGTGAACGACGCGTGGCTGGAAGTGGTGGGGGTTTTGCGCGAGCAGTTGATGGCCGGTTCCACCAATAACGGCGGAGCCATGCAGGATCCCAACAACATTGTATATATACCGTTGAACACGTTTCAGTACCGGTTTTACGACCAGAGCAGCCAGATGAAAGACGACCTGGACGGCATCGAGATCCGTCTCAAGGCGAACGCCGATAGTATCGAAGTGGCCAAGGTGGTGACGGCGGTGTTGAACAACACGCATCACGACGTGCAGGACTTTACGGTCACCATTCCGGCGGCGCTGCTGGCGCAGCAACAGCGCACGCAGACGATTTTCACCTACGTGATGGTGGCGATTGCGGCGATCTCGCTGCTGGTTGGGGGCATCGGCATCATGAACATCGTGCTGGCAACGGTGCTGGAGCGGACGCGGGAGATCGGCATCCGGCGCTCGATCGGAGCGCGGCGGTTCGACATCGTGCGGCAATTCCTGACGGAATCGGTGCTGATCTCGGTAGTGGGCGGGTTGCTGGGAATCGCCTTCGGCTTTTTCCTGGCATGGCTGATCGCACAGACGGCGGAATGGAAGACCATCGTGACGGACGCTTCGGTGGTGATTGCCTTCGGTGTGTCGGTAGCGGTGGGAGTGGTTTTCGGGATTTATCCGGCGATGAAGGCGTCGCGGATCAATCCGATCGATGCGCTGCGGTACGAATAACCGCCGGATTGCGGCGCGACTCACTGGTGGTGGGCGCGTTCGAAGTCGCTTTCCCGGTTTCCCCCGGTACACCGCGGATCTCGACTCACTGGTGCGCCCGGCCGCCGAAAACGAAGCGGGTGATGCGCGCGCTCTCGCAGTTCGGATTTGGCGGCCTCGCTATCCAGGCAGCCGATCTCCAGTCGCAAAGAGTGATTCAGTTGGGAGTGCAGCCTGATCGCATAGACTTGTTGACGGCGATTCCGGCGTCAGCTTCGATGAGGCGTGGACCAAGCGGCCCCCAGGGAAGCTGGAAGGGATGGAGGTGCAGCTCATCGGACGGGACGCATTGATCGGGAATGAGGAAAGCGTTTGCAGAAAATCGTTGGGAATGAGTGGCTGGGACGCAGGGATTCGAACCCCGATACGCAGATCCAGAGTCTGCAGTCTTACCGTTAGACGACGTCCCAATGAATCTCCATTTTAGCAGACACGCGCATCGGGAATCCAGATCGGTGTGCGTAGTAGACTGGAGTTTCAACATGAAGAAGTGGTTGCGGCTAAGCGTGGCGCTGGCGTTTGCGGGCTGCGCCGCTTGGGCAGTCAACTGGAACGCGCTGCGGCCGCAGGGCTACGTCAGTGACTTCGCCAACGTCATCGACGCCTCCAGCAAGGCTCGCCTCGAAGCTTATTGCGCAGAGGTCGAACAGTCCACCGGCGTGCAGATGGCGCTGGTTGCAGTTCCTTCGCTCGAAGGCGAACCCATCGAAGAGGTCGCCAACACGATTTTTCGCGCGTGGGGCGTGGGTCAGAAAGGCAAGAACGAAGGCATTATGCTGCTGCTGGCCATCAACGACCGGCGCGATCGCCTCGAAGTGGGCTATGGCCTGGAACCGATTTTGCCCGACGGCCTGGATGGCAGCATCCTGCGCGAGATGCGGCCGGCGCTACGGAATCAGGATTACGCGGATGCCCTGATGGCCGCCGCGCAGACCATGGGCAACGCCATTGCCGCCGCCAAGCACGTTACCATTCAAACGCAGTTACCGCGGCGGGCGCGGCCGCATCCTTCCGAATCGATTCCCTGGCCCATGATCATCGGCGCACTGGTGCTGATTGGCTGGCTGATGCGCAGCGGCGGGCCGCGCGGGTATGGCGGCGGTGGCGGCGGATTCCTGCCGGGCCTCCTTTTGGGTTCGATGATGAATCGCGGCTCCTGGGGCAGTCGCGGCGGCGGCGGGTTCGGCGGCTCGGATTCGGGCGACGGTTTCGGCGGCTTCGGCGGCGGAGATTCGGGCGGCGGCGGAGCATCCAGCGATTGGTGAGAGGGCGACAGGCGAGGATCCACGCATGGACAAGATACTGAACCAACTGGTGGAGAGGCTGCAGAAAGCATTCGGCGAGCGCCTGGTCTCGGTGGTGCTGTACGGATCGGCTGCCGCGGGCGATCGTCAGGCCAGGTTCTCCGACTACAACGTGCTATGTGTGCTCAGCGAGATCGCGCCGCGGGAATTGGGCGCCAGCACCGGGATTTTCCGTTGGTGGCGGGAGCAGGGAAGCCCCGCGCCGCTGCTGCTTACCGAGAACGAAGTGGCAACCTCCACCGACTGCTTTCCCATCGAGTTCACCGACATGCAGCAGCATCACCAGCTGCTCTACGGTAAGGACGTGGTATCGACCCTGGTGGTGGACCGCTGCTTTTACCGCGCGCAGGTGGAGCACGATTTGCGGGCCAAACTGCTGCGCCTGCGGCAGAAGGCGTCGGGGATGCTGGCCGACGTCGATCTGCTGCGACGTCTGCTGCTGGATTCCGTCTCCACGTTTTGCGTGCTCTTCCGCCACGCGCTGGCGCTTCACGGAGCCGAGGCGCCCCCGCGCAAGCGGGACGTGATCCAACAGGCCAGCCGGCAATTCGGTTTCGATCCGCTACCATTTGAGAAGCTGCTCGACGTTCGCGAGGAACGCACCAAGGCCCGCGAGCTCGAGCCGGTTCCGCTGCTTGGTGCATACCTGGAGGCCATCTCGAAGGTGATCGACGCGGTGGACCGCCTGGAGAAATAGGAGACGATAAGTGAAAGCTGCTCTGATCGCAATTGGCGCGATTGTCTTGATCGCCCTTATCGGCGTGAGCAAGTACTATAGTGTGAGGAACGAACTGGTTACCGCGCGCGAGGCGGTGAATTCGCAGTGGTCCGACGTGGACGTGGCGCTGCAGCGGCGCGCCGATCTGATCCCCAACCTGGTGAACACGGTGAAAGGCTTCGCCGCGCATGAGACGGAAGTCTACAAATCCATCGCCGACGCCAGGGCGGCGCTGGGAGGCGCGCGGACGCCACAGGACAAAATCGCCGCCAACGATCAGCTTTCGGGCGCGCTGTCGCGCCTGCTGGTGATCGCGGAGAATTATCCGCAATTAAAATCGAACGAGAATTTCCTGCGGCTGCAGGACGAGCTGGCGGGCACCGAAAACCGCATTGCCGTAGAACGCCGCAAATATAACGAGACTCTGGAGCACTACAACGTGGAGATTCAAAAGTTTCCCGCCAATATCGTGGCCGGCATTGCCGGATTTTCGCGTAACGATGCCTACTTCAAGACTGAGCCAGGTGCGCGCGAGGTGCCGAAGGTGCAATTCTGATGCTACTGGGACAAGTGAGATCCGAAGGTGCTGTGGTTGCCGCCGTCTTCGAAAACGGGCTGGCGCGGCCCATTCCCGAACACACCATGATCGACCTGCTGAAGCGGGCCGAGGTGCAGCAAGTGACCCTTTCCAGGCTAGCCAGCGAACTGGCCAGCCGCCACGCCGAGGACCTTCCGGCCGCACTGCCGATTCATCCGCCGGAGGTTTACGGGTGCGGCTGTACCTATGAAGCCAGCTCGTCGTTTCGCGACGCCGAGCACGGCACGCGTGAAGGCATGTATGCCTATGTCTACCGCGAGGCGCGGCCGGAGATCTTTTTTAAGGGAACGGCGCGCGTGTGTGTGGGCTCCGGACAAGCCATCGGCATCCGCTCCGATTCGCACTTCACGGCGCCCGAGCCGGAACTGGCGGTGGTGCTGGGCAGCCGCGGCCGTATTGCCGGTTACACCCTGGCCAACGATGTTTCCGCGTGGGACATCGAGCGCGAGAACGCGCTCTACCTGCCGCAATCCAAACTGTACGACGGATGCTGTGCGTTGGGCCCGGCCATTTTTCCGGCGGACGAACTTCCCGATCCATACCAGCTGGAGATGACCTGCACCATCACGCGCAACGGCCGGGAGCGCTTTTCGGGCAGCGTGTCGGTGGCCAAGCTGCATCGTAAGATCGAGACCCTGGTGGAGTATCTGACGCGCGCCAATCATGTGCCATGCGGGACGGTTGTCCTGACTGGCACCGGCATCATCGTGACGCAGGACGGGGCGCTCGAGCCGGGTGACGTAGTGACCATTCGCGTACCCGAGATCGGCGAACTATCCAATCCCGTGGCGATGGTAGAGTGATGGCCGACGTCGAGCGCCTCAGGCAACTGGCAGCCGGACTCTTCGTTCCGCAGGTGGGGCGGCACATCTTTCTTTGCTGCGATCAAACCAAACCCAAGTGCTGCGACAAAGAGACAGGACTGGAAGCCTGGGATTATCTGAAGCGCCGCCTGGCCGAGTTGGGCCTGCTGGACCGCGTCTATCGGACCAAGGCCAACTGTCTGCGGATCTGCGAGCAGGGACCGATTGCCGTGGTGTATCCCGAAGGGGTCTGGTATCATTCCGCGACTCCGGAGGTGCTGGAGCGCATCATCCAGGAGCACCTGATCGCCGGCCGGACGGTGGAAGAGTTCGCTTTCGCGAGAAGTCCTGTTTGTAAGTGAAAGCCGGCGGTAGATTCACTCTTCCGTTTCTTCGGGCGGTTCGAAGCCATCCAATAAGTCGGGGTTTTTGGCGAAGCGCTTGAGTGACTTTACGATTTCGCCCGTGCGGAATCCGGCGCGCAACAGCTTTCGGTAGGCCGAGGCCAGATCCTTCTGGTCCGCGAACAGGCCTTCGCGGGGCGCGGTGCGATACTTGCGGCGGATCCAGTCTTCGATCAGCGCCTGCTCATCCACGTCCTGATAGACCTTTTCGACGATGCGTTCGGCCAGCGACGGCGCCACCCGCCGCTGCCGCAGGTCCTGGATTACGCGCGTCTTGCCGAACTTCTCGCCGGCCAGGCGCGAGGCCGCGAAGCTCTCGGCGTAGCGCTGATCGTTCAGATACCCGAGTTCTTTCAGCCGGCCGATGGTGGTGTCCACGTCGCCCGGGTGCCCGGCGCGGCGTTTGAGCTTTTCGCGTAATTCGCCCGAGGACTGGGCGCGCCCGGCCAGCAGCCTAAGTGCGTAACCCCACAGCCCATCGGCATCGAGCGTACGGATCTTACCTTGCGGCATAATTGGGATTCATATGCGGAGTATACTGGAAACTGGCGAAGGCCAACGGCTTTCCCGTTGATTTGAAAGTCGATTGCAGAGGAGAAAATCATCGGACAAGAACGGGCTTTCCAGCTTCTTACTCGGTTTGGGCGTTGGCGTTGGCATTGGCATGCTTTTCGCGCCCAAGTCCGGAGCGGAGACGCGCGAAATGATCAAGAATAAGGCAGGCGAAGGCACGGACTTCATTAAGCAGCGCGGTTCCGATATCAAACAGACGGCAGCGGAGTGGGTCGACAAGGGCAAGGATGTCGTCGGCCGGCAAAAGGAAAACCTGGCGGATGCGGTGGAAGCCGGCAAGCGTGCGTATCATGACACCGTTGGCGGCGAGGCAGCTTCCTCGTAGGGCCGGGTGCTGACAAACTGGACCCCCGCGCATGTCTGAAGATCTTTTTCGATTGGTAATTACGATTGGTGTCGGGCTGGCCTGCATCGCATTTCTGGTGCAGGCCGGCGTAGTTATTGCGCTGTATGGGTTAGTGCGCAAGATGCAGGAGAAAGTATCTCCGCTGGTCGATAGGGCCGAGCCGATTGTGGCCAAGACTGGCTCCCTTCGTAGACGAGGCGATGGCGGTAATGGTGAAAGCCGCCCCGGCGATGGACAAAATCGATGCTCTTACGACGAGCGTCACCCGCACTATCGAGGAGAATCGCCCGAAGGTCGTGGCAATTCTATCCAACGGCAACCGTTTCCTGGAAGAGGGACTTCCCAGGGTCAATACGATTCTCGATAACACGAACCGGGTCATTGACGAGAGCCGGCCGAAAATCGATTCCATCCTGGAGCATGCTGGTAACATTGTAGAAAACGCCAGCGGAACGTTGGCGGAGACTCGACCTAAATTCGCTCAGGTGACCGACGACGCTGTTTCGATCGCCCGAACGGCCCGGGAGCAAGTAGAACGCCTGGCCGATCTGGTACACGATGCGGGCGACCGGGCGCGGCAGAAAATCGAGAAGATCGATCATTCCGTCGAGAGCACTGTCGAGCAGGTGGAACACGTCGGACAATCGGTGAAGAACGCCGTGCTGAAGCCGGTGCGCGAAGTGAACGGGCTGGCTGCCGGAATCTGCCGCCGCCGTTTCCACCCTGGTGCGCGGCCCCCATAAAACCACTCCCGCCACCGCCACGCAAGACGAAGAGATGTTCATCTAGCGTTGTGGCGATGGTCCTGCCAACGGTTCGCCGCAATAACGATTCGGCTATGGCTGCAGGCGATGAGCAAAGGGTGTGGTTCCCGGAAATGATCGAGGACCTGCGTTCCCAATGGCGTGAGAACATGTCCTTCAATGCAATTGTGAAACTACGCGAGGACCTGGATGCCATGCTGCAGGAAATCCGATCCGAGCGCCACATTCATCCGCCGGTCGTGAAGTGCCCGCAGTGCGGTCGCGTTGGTGAAGGGGACGCGCCCCACGTCAGCGTCCGCGCCATGATCTTATCGCTGCTGCGATTCGGGATCGCTCCCGCCGAGCCCACATATGCTCTCGAGAAGCGTTGGGCGGCATACCGCAAGGAGAACAGCCTCGATCTTTATGGCAAAGGGCCGGCCTCCACAACCACCGGTCCGGCTCACTGCACCCATCGGCCACGCCGGTAAGCCGGCATTCCGGCGGAACCGGTTTCCACGTACGATAGAATGGCGGAATGCAGCAGACAGTGGCTATTCTCGGCGGAGGCGTTGCCGGCCTGAGTGCGGCGCATGAACTGGCGGAGCGCGGTTTTCAGGTTCGCGTCTATGAGCGCAAGCCGGTATTGGGAGGCAAGGCCCGCAGCATTCCCGGTCCCGAATTCGGCCGGTAGCGGACGGCAGCCCCTTCCGGGGGAGCACGGTTTCGATTTTTTCCCGGATTCTACAAGCATGTCATCGACACCATGCGCCGCATCCGTACGGGGACACGGCAGCGCCTTCGACAACCTCACCGTGGCGACGCGCATGCTGCTGGCAGGGCGGGACAGCCCGAAATCAAATGGGTGGCCCGCTGCCCGGTTACCCTGGACGACTTCCGCGCGTTCCTGATGGAACTGTTCACACCTTTGGCGTTTCACCGGATGAGACCGCTTACTTCGTCAGCCGCCTGCTGATCTTCGCCACAAGCTGCCCCGAGCGCCGGCTGGCGGAATTCGAAAACATCGCCTGGTGGGACTTTATTTCGGCGCCGCGGATGTCGAAGGCCTATCAGGCGTACCTGGGGGAGGGACTCACTCGCTCGCTGGTGGCGATGCGCGCCGAAGAAAGCAGTACGCGGACTGTGGGCGGCACGCAATTGCAGCTTCTGAACGGGCTGACCCTGCCCGACCAGGTGTTCGATCGCCTGTTGTCGGGTCCTACGAACGACGTCTGGATCTACCCTTGGACCCGGTATCTCGAGAAACTGGGCGTGGAGTTCTATCCCGGAACCCGAGTGGTCGAAATTGAAACGGATGGTGCGCGAGTGACCGGAGCGACGGTGGAGACGGCTTCCGGGCCGTCTTCGGTCCAGGCGGATTTCTATATTGCCGCCCTGCCGGTAGAAGTGATGGCGCCTTTGATGACCGATAGCCTCAAGAAAGCGGCGCCGTCTCTCGCCAACCTGGATAAGTTGAAGACCCGCTGGATGAATGGCATCCAGTTCTATCTGTCGCAGGATGTACCGCTGGTAAACGGTCATGCGATCTATCTCGACTCACCGTGGGCGCTGACTTCCATCTCACAGCGGCAATTCTGGAGCCATGTGGACCTTTCGCAATTCGGAGACGGTAGCGTCCGAGGCATACTTTCCGTGGACATCTCGGAGTGGCAGGCGCCGGGCATCTTGTTTGGCAAATCCGCCCAGGAGTGCACGGCGAACGAAATCAAGGATGAGGTCTGGGCCCAACTCAAGCAGCACCTGAACGTGAGCGGCGCCGCGCCGATTAACGATGCAAACCTGGTTAGCTGGTTTCTCGATCCGGACATCGAGTTTCCCAATCCGAGCGCGGCCACCAATGCCGAGCCTCTGATGATCAACACGGCGGGATCGCTGCAGTACCGGCCCGAAGCCCAAGTAGAGTTGGAGAATTTCTTCGTAGCTTCGGACTACGTGCGGACGTACACGGATATTGCCTGCATGGAGGCCGCCAATGAAGCCGCACGCCGCGCCGTGAACTGCCTGCTGGTTGCTTCCGCTTCCACCGCTCCCCCGGCGCAACTATGGCCGCTCGAGGAACCGGCGTTCCTCAAACCGATTCAGGAGATCGACCGCATCCGGTTTACGCTGAGCCTGCCGCATCATTTGCAGGCGGCCGCGGCGATGCCGGCTAGTTCTGTTTAAACGACTCGTCCGCCTTGGCGTCGGGCCGCGGCTTCCAATCCAGCGTGTAATACTGGCCGCGGTCCCGCGCCCACGGGTCAAACGCATTCACCACATGCTGCAATTCGGCTGTTAGTTCGGGCATGGTCCGCATCAGCACGCGTTTTAGCGGCGAGACCTGCATGGTGTGGCCGTTCGGCGCTCCCGCTTCCATCATTCTGACCGGTCCATTGTCGTTGACCCAGCTCACCCCGAGAGTGGAATAGAATTCCGGGCGGAAGCTGGACGTGAAGAAGCGGTCGCTGAAAAGCCGCCGCGATGCGTTGAGAATGAAGACCACGAATTGGGTTTCAGAGATGGCGAAACCGTGCGGACGCGCCGATTCGGCCAGCCATCCGACCACGGTATCCACGTCCTCTACGTTGTCCACGGTGCTGCCGTTGGCATGGCCCAGGCAGTCATTGATCAGCGTTCCATCCTCATTGCGCTGCGCATCGGTGATCACTTTGGAGGCGTCGCAGGTGTGCTGCCCGTAGATGGCGCGGAGGTTTTTGACCATGTCGGCCTGATCGCTCCAGGCGGCTGACCCTTTGGACAGGCGCGTATCCATGAAGTCATCGAAGCTGCTCATTTGCCGGAGCCCGTACTGCCTGCGGAACTCGTTGAAGCGCGGTACGCCGCGCTCGCGGTCGCGGATCAAGTCGAGAGCGGCAACATCGATCTGCTGCGTTTCGCTCTTCAGCCGGTTCATCTTCAGGTTCTGCAAAAAGCGCGGGTGGTTCTGCAGGGTAAGCAGGCCCAGGCGCTGCCGGCCCATGCTCAGGGCCCAGTTTTCCAGGCCGCGCGAGTGCATCGCGTCGGTGGCCTTGCCCCGAAACGTCTCCACCACGGGAATTTTGTTGCGGATCTGGTTCGGATCCTGCTTGAGATCCCGGTACTCGATGAGGTCCGGAACCAGGGCGTGCAACCGGTACACGGTTACGAACTCTTCGGGAAAGTTGAAAGGCGAGCCGAAATGATTCACGCCCCCGTTGACATGGTCGGGATTGCGCAAGTCCCAGATATCTTTCTTGTTCGGATCCAGAAAGGCAAAGACGGGATCGTCGACATACACTTTGCTTCCCAGGCCGAAAATGCCAGGGCCCGACGCAAATACGGAATACCACTGCGCCGCTTTTTTCACGTCCTGCGATTTGCCGAAGCTGCGGACCACGATCTGGCTGAGCGCATCCGCCACCGCCTGGTTGTCTCCGAGCGGTCCGCCCAGCAGCCCGTTCCAGTTGGCATTCATGGCGCGGAAAAGCGGCTCGTCATAGAGCAATTGAGGAGTCCACTCGGTAGTGTGGATCTTGGCGATCTCGGCCGCCACCACCAGCCTGCCGACCTGGAACAGCTCTTCCGGAGTGACATCTTTGTAGCGGATGACGCGATCGGGCGAGGCCGGATTCCGCAGGCCGGAGTCGGCTTCGGGCGTCTGCGCGCCGCGCTTGCGGAACTCGTCGACGAAGGCGTTATGCTCGCGCGCGAAGAGATTGGAGTAGAAACTCATTCCAATGGTCCAGTTGTCCGGAAATGCGACGGCTTCCTGGCCGGCCCAATCGGGATTCATGGGATCGTCCGCCGCCAGAACGGGTAAGAAGCCGGAGACCAACAGCAGTTTCCCCGGATCGGCGGGATCGCGTTTCACGCGTTTCCGCGAGCGCTCGTCATAGCCGTAAATCTGGGAAGCATCCCACCAGGCAGTCACGGTATTCTTAAAAGTCTCCGGTGCCCGCTTTAGGTACTCTTTTCCCTCAGAAGAGAATTTGCCCGGCGCGCTGCTCTCCGCCACGAATGCTTTATCGATCTGGTCGCCAGGCCGGCAGCCAGCCTGCTGTGCCTCGGGTGTCGTGCAACCGACCTTCATGAATGCAGCATCGTTGTGGCCTTCTTCCAGATGCGAGAACCAGTCGTGAGTCATGAACTGGATCCAGAAAGCCGCCAGGACATTAAAGAAAGGCGCCTTCTTGTAGTCGCAGTCGGCATCCTTGGAGAATCCCGGCAGCCCGTAGCCATCGCGGCAGGCATCCGGCTTGGATTGCGCCCGGGTGAACAGCTTACGGCTCACCAGTTGCGGATCGGGTTTCATCAACCCGATGCGGTCGCCGTGCCGGTTCCGGGTCAACGGATTCATCCCCTGGTCGGGGAAGGTGGTGTCAAACTCGACGTTGCGGGCAAAGAGCTGCCCCGCGGATCCCATGATCGGATTGCGGATATCGTTGCAGATGCCGGAGAGCGTGCGGCTGCGAATCAATTCGCCGCTACAAAGTTGCTTGCCGTCGCCTCCCACATCGCGATAATTCGGATGGCTCCTGGGCAGACGCATGGCACCCCACACCTTGAGGGCGGCGCCGCCGATGCCCTGCCTGCCGGTAACATAATCCTGATACGAGCCATTGTTGTCGAAGAGATTGAATTTGATCAGCTCAATGCGCTGATATTCCAGATCCAGCAGCGCCCCATTGAGTCCGCGCAGGTTCGGACCCAGGAGCCCGGCGCTCTTGACGAAATCGGCAACTTGCGAAGACGAGTCGCCGGCGCCCCAGTAGTTCGACCAATCGACCCAGGGAACCAGGCGGAATTGCGTCGCCGTCGCGCCGCCGCGGCACCGGGCAGTAGCCTCTTGCACCTTCCCCTCGAATCGATGGTCTCGCGTGGCGGCAATGGGACGGAGGCCGCCGTTCACCATTTCCGCACATGCTTTGAGCGAGTCTGCCTCAACTTTTAGCGCCTCGTTTCGCGCTGTGTTACACCCTGAAAAAAGCAACGCAGCGGCCAAAGCGGCCAGAAATCCCCTATTTTTCATGGCACCCATGATATGACATCGGCACCGGTCTGGACAGCCGGGGAGTCACCTTGGCAAGCCGTGTCCGAGCCGGTTCGTCACGTGGGCGGGCCAGTTCGTCAAAGCTAGGGCCGGATCTCAATTGAACTGCGATATCCTACCGGGGGGCACAGGGCGCAGTTACCGGCACAGGCGAAAGCGAGTGGGCGGTAATCGAGACGCTGCTGCCTGTTCAGACTATCATGCCGCTGATTCGCCCTTGCCTTAGGGCGTGCCAACATTATTCCCACCGCAAAGCGATAAGGGGATCCACTCTGGTGGCGCGTTGCGCAGGCAGCAGGCCGGCGAGGAGCGCGACAGCCACGAGTAACGCGGCTACCAGAAGGAACGTAGGAAGATCGGTGGGCTTCACTTCGAACAGGAACCTTGCGAGGACGCGAGTGACGGCCAAAGCGCCTGCTACTCCGAGTGCTACGCCCACCGTCACCAGAAGAAGACTGCGCCTCAAGATCATGCGGGTGATGTCGCTCTTCTCAGCGCCTAACGCCATTCGAATTCCGATTTCGCGCGTCCGTTCCGCTACCGCGCAGGCCAGGACGCCGTACACACCGATTGCCGCTAAAAGAAGAGCGAGCATCGAGAAGATCGCAATCAGGCGAGTCTGAAATTGTGGCTCCGCGGTGGTTGTCGCCAACAGGTCCGTCATGGTCGCGATCGATTGTGCCGGCTGATTCCTGTCCACTTCCCGCAGAACGCCGCGCATGGCAGTCGCCATACTCGCTGGTTGAGCGCCGGTGCGGACAGCGAAGGTCATGCGGCTGAGAAAACCTGGCTTCTTCACCTGTGGGTAAGGTTGATAGATGGCCGGATGTGCCTTTTCCGTGAGACTCACTTGCCTCACATCATCCACCACGCCGATAATCGTGAGCCAATCCTCTGCCCCAGGCTTGGGGTGGTCTTCCAAGGTAATCCGCTGTCCGAGGGCATCGCCATCTGGCCAGAAGGTTCGCTCCACACTCCGGCTGACGATCGCGACACGCGGAGCGGTAGAGTTATCCTGGTCGCTAAAAACCCTACCGCTCAGCAGTGGGATTCCCATCACCCGGAAGTATTCCGGACTCACGGCAGGCTTATCCAACATGTAGCGAGGTGGGATTGGCTGCCCGCCATAGATATGAAAGTGTCCCCACATCAAGGCGCCATTGAGGGGAAGCCAGTTGACTGCACCTGCCGCCGATATACCAGGCAGGTTGGATAGCTTTTCCAGAATGTGTGCGTGAAATGCCTGAATGCCGGCGGTGGTATTGTACAGGGATTCCGGAAGATCCACCGTCATGGTCAGTACATTTTCCACGCGAAAACCAGGATCCACGGCGCGCATCCGCAGAAAGCTCTTGAGCAACAGGCCGGCGCCGGTGAGCAACACGAGTGTTAAGGCAATTTCGGAGACAACCAGGACGCTACGCAAGCCCTCGCCGCGGCCGCTTGCGGCGCGCCCGGCCTGACTGAGGAAGGTGCGCAACTCCCGCCCCGTCGCCTGAACTGCAGGCAGTAAGCCAAACAGAATTCCGGTGACAGCCCCAAGCCCAAGAGCGAAACCGATCACCCTGCCATCCAAGTGGACCTCCGCGACGCGAGGAATGATTCCGGCCGGCGCGAGTGCCAGCAGAGCGCGGACTCCAAGAATCGCGAACAAGAGTCCGCCTATGGCGCCGCCGAGCGAGAGCATCGCGCTCTCGGTCAGCAGCTGTCGAATCAGCCGGCTCCGCGGCGCCCCCAGCGCCGTGCGCACTGCCATCTCCTGGCGGCGCAGGGATCCCTTCATCAGCAGCAGATTGGCCGCATTGGCGCACGCAATCAACAACACGAAGGCGACTGCTCCCATGAAGATGAGAAGCGATTTCCGAATCTGGCCGACGAACAGATCCTGGAGCGGGAGAACCAAGGCGGCCCAGCCGTTTCTAGCCACGCCGGCTGCCGCCTCCAGATGTTGCCTGGGTAACTGCGGGGCCAGGGCTTCCAGTTCCGCCTGCGCCTGCCGCTGAGAAACAGACGGCCGCAATCGCCCGAAGGCGAAAGGGAGAAAGGAGTTCCCCGGGCCGGCACTCACTGGCAGAGGCAGCCACAATTGAGTGTCCGCCCGGAAACGCAAACCCGGCCGGCATGACGCCAATCACGCTGCGTTTGATCCCATCCACGGTGATGGCCTTTCCCAGGATGTTCGGATCCGCCGCAAAACGGCCGCGCCAGAGTTCCTGGCTCAGCACAGCGACATCTGGGGCGCCCGGTTCCGCTTCATGGGCGGCGAACGTTCGGCCCATCGCCGGAGTTACACGCAGAACCGGAAAGAAACTCGATGTGACGATCCCCACCGGCAAGCGAACGGCGTCTCCCGCTCCCGTCAAGGTGACCTGCCCGCGGACAAAAGCCGTGACGCGCTCAAAGGAGTGGGACAGCCGCTGGAATTCGAGATAGTCGTGGCTATCGATGAAAGGCCCGGCAAAAGGCGTAGGGCGCGGCATGTAGGAGATCAGGAACAGCCGCTCTGGTTGGACAAGAGGCAGCGGGCGCAACAGCACCCCGTTTACCACAGTGAAGACCGCGGTGTTGGCTCCGATGCCGAGCGCCATCGCCAGAACAGCCAATGCCGTAAACCCAGGGGACTTGCGCAGACTGCGGAGGGCATAACGGAGGTCCTGGCCGACCGTTTGGATCATCACAACGATGTTCATTTCGTGGGTCCTTTCTTTTGCCAGGGTCCGATTGCCGAATCGCCGCCCGGCATCCCGTCGAGCTGCGTCCGCTGTCATGCCGGCCTTGAGGTTGTCACGGATACGACAGTCGATATGAAACTGCAGTTCCTCATCGAGATCCCTGCCCAGATCCTCGCGGCGCAGCAGGTTCGAGAGTCGATTCCACCAGCTCACATCGGCATCCTTCTAAACGAAACGGAGTACCCGTGTCACGGCTTCGGTCAACTGCGCCCAGTTCTGCTCTTCCTCAGCTAACTGCTTGCGTCCGGATGGAGTGATCGAATAGTAGCGCGCGCGACGGTTGTTTTCGGAAGCGCCCCACTCGGCTCGAAGCCAGCCCGACTGCGTCATTCGGTGGAGAGCGGGATAAAGAGAGCCTTCTTCCAGGCGGAGAACACTCGCGGAAATCTCTTCGATCCGCAGAGTGATGGCGTATCCATGCATACGACCCTGCGAAGCCAGGGCCTTCAGCACAAGCATGTCGAGTGTTCCCTGCAGGCGATCGTTGCTATGCTTGCGCATCCTTACCTATAGCCAGCTATGGGGAAAGCTTAGCTCACATTCGTCTGAGCGTCAAGCCGCAACCATAAATACGAGGAGCATAAATGGGCGCACATGGGCAGTGGCCCACGAGCCTTGTTTTGACACGACAACCGATCCTCAGTCTCTCAAGGTGTGCGCGTGGATCAGTACGCGCTGCTTCCAGCGTCCGTTCCGGCGCTTGGCAAGGCCGGCATCGTTTTTGTGGGGGCTAGCGGGCTGAGTTGGGGCACGGCGGCGACCGTCCGGGGCTTTCCAGCAGTGGCGCGGGTGGTGTAGCCGCCGAGCCGTCCGGCCGCTCCCGATCCTGGCTGCGCCCTTGGTAAACTAGGGTCCGATTCCCCTTTTCGAGGAGCCACACATGAAGCGAAGCTTACCAGCCCTGTTACTGGGCCTTGCTCTAGCGGCCGTACTGGCCGCACAGGATGAGCCTCCGGCACAGACGCCCCAGCAAGGCGGGTCCGGTGGAGGCGGCCGTGGCGGCGCCGCCGCCGCGATACCCGATCCGCAGCCCTACGACCGCGTCATTACCAAGGACGCCAAGACCTCGAAAGGCGCCTTCATCGTCCATCAGATCAAAGAGCGCTACTACTACGAGATTCCGAAATCGGAACTGGGCCGCGATTATCTGTGGAACACCCAGATCGCTAAGACCACGTTGGGCGTCGGCTACGGCGGCGGCGAGTTGAACAATCGCGTGGTCCGCTGGGAGCTGAAGGGGAATCGGGTGCTGCTGCTCGACGTGAACTAC
The DNA here is from genome assembly GCA_963703795.1 of uncultured Actinomycetota bacterium. Classification (GTDB taxonomy): domain Bacteria; phylum Actinomycetota; class Actinomycetes; order Mycobacteriales; family Mycobacteriaceae; genus Mycobacterium. The sequence goes on from CAVPFT010000025.1 coordinate 186,245, forward strand.
AGCATCAATGCCGATCCTAAGAATCCCATCGCCATGGCGGTGAAGGCGGCCAACAACGACGCCATCATTCAGGCGTTTCCGGTGGCGGCTTTCGCCAAGGATGGCGCACCGGTGGTGGAGGTCAGCCGCCTTTTTACCAGCGACCTGCAGGAATTCAGCGCCCGCCAGCATCTGGGCGCCACCGGTGTGGATGCCACGCGCTCCTTCATCGAACGCATCGCACCCTATCCGGAGAACGTGGAAGCCGAAGTCACCATGACCTACACCCGTACGGCAGGCGGCGCCGCTGTGACCGCCGGCCGCGGAGGCGGTGGGTTGGGCGGCGGCCAGATGCGGCCCGGGAGCGCCACCGTGCTCCTGCATCACAGCATGGTGCGCCTGCCCGAGCATCCCATGATGCCGCGCCTCTTCGACGAGCGTGTCGGCTACTTCACTACCAGCCAGATGGATTACACGCACGACGAATACAAGGCCGAGCGCATCCGCTATATCGCGCGCTGGCGCCTGGAGAAGCGCGATCCCGGCGCCGCCCTCTCCGAGCCGGTGAAGCCAATCGTTTATTACATCGACGCCGCGACTCCTTCCAAGTGGGTGCCGTGGCTGAAAAAGGGCGTCGAAGATTGGCAGGTAGCCTTCGAAGCGGCCGGCTTCAAGAATGCCATCATCGCCAAGGACGCGCCCACGCCTCAGGAAGATCCCGACTGGAGCCCCGAGGACGTGCGCCATTCGGTGATCCGATGGCTGCCCTCCACCACCGAGAACGCCGTCGGCCCGCACATCTCCGATCCGCGCACCGGAGAGATCCTGAACGCCGACATCCAGTTCTATCACAACGTCATGAACCTGGCCCGCGACTGGTATTTCGTACAGGTGGGACCGCTCGATCCGCGTGCGCAGAAACTGCCGCTGCCCGACGAGCTGATGGGGCGGCTGCTGGAATACGTGGTGGCGCACGAAGTGGGCCACACGCTGGGCTTCCAGCACAACATGAAGGCCAGCGCCATGTACCCCGCCGACAAGATCCGCGACAAGGAGTGGGTCCACAAGATGGGCCACACGCCCTAGCATCATGGACTATTCGCGCTTCAACTACGTGGCGCAGCCGGAAGATGGGATTGCCGTGGAGGACCTGGTTCCCCGCATCGGGCCCTATGACATCTGGGCCACCAGGTGGGGCTACACTCCGCTGCCCGGCGCCAAGACTCCCGACCAGGAAAAGCCCACGCTCAACAAGTGGTCGAAAGAGCAGGACGACACGCCGTGGTTCCGCTTCTCCACCGCCAATTCCGCGGGCTCCGATCCCGGCGAGGAGACCGAAGCCGTCGGCGACGCGGACGCCGTGAAGTCGACCGCGCTGGGCATGAAGAATCTGCAGCGCGTCGAAAAGATGCTGATGTCGGCCACCGCTTACAAAGACGGCGACACTTATGAGGAGCTCAACGAGCTTTATGGCCGCATGCTGAGCCAATGGCGGACCGAAATGGGCCATGTGGCGCAGGTGGTGGGCGGCTTCAACAGCCAGGAGAAAGTGGTCGGGCAGGAAGGCCGCGTCTTCACCCTGGTGCCCAAGATCCGCCAGCAGGAAGCCGTGAAGTACCTGATGGATAATGCCTTCATCACGCCCAATTGGATGATCGATACGGAGATTCTGCGGCGCATCGAACCGGTGGGGGCGATCGACCGCATTCACGACGCGCAGCAGGCTGTGCTGAATAACCTGCTGAACAGCGCGCGCTTCGCACGCCTGGTGGAGCAGGAAACGCTGGATGGCACGGCCGCCTACTCGCCGGTGGAGTTTCTGGCCACCGTCCGCAAGGGTCTTTGGAAGGAGCTGGATGCCCCGTCGGTGAAGATCGATGCCTACCGGCGCGGGCTGCAGCGGCTGTATCTGACCAGCATCAACAGCAAGCTGAATCCGGCCCCGGCTGTCGCGGCGGCCCCGGCATTTCCCCAACCCGATGGCGGTCCGGCTCCGCTCCGCGTCACTAGCAGCGGCGACGAGAAACCGATGTACCGGGCTGAGCTACACACGCTCAACGCCGCCATCCAGGCCGCGCTAGCCAAGACTACCGATCACGAAACCAAAGCGCACCTGGAAGCCTCCAGGGACGAAATCGCGAAAATCCTCGATCCGAAGTTCCTGCCGCCGGCGCCTGCCGCGGCGGCGGGAGGCCGGGGAGGCCGCTAAGAGACCGAACGCGCTACCACACATGGCAGGCATTGGCCGGCGCCATGGGTTGGCCGGCTTTGCAGGAGAACGCCTTCTGGAACTCCGGCATGTTCTCGAGGACGCCGTTCACGCGGAAGCGCGCGGGCGAGTGCGGATCGGTTTGCACCTGCAGGCGCAATGCTTCTTCGCGCTCGTTTTCGCACCAGATCTGGCCGAACGAGAGGAAGAAGCGCTGCTCGGGGGTATACCCTCCGATCTCGGGCCGTGTCCGGTTGGCCAGCGTATTCTGTAACGCCATGAGCGCGATGCGCGCGCCTCCGTTGTCCGCCGTGTTTTCGCCCAGCGTCAGTTCGCCGTTCACATTGGCTCCCGGCGCCGCCTGGAATTTCGAATACTCCTGTGCGATGCAGGCATCCCGTTGTTGAAATTCCTTGGCGTCCTCGGGCGTCCACCAGTCGTGCAGGTTTCCCTTGGCATCGAACTGGCGGCCCTGGTCGTCGAACCCGTGCGTCAGTTCGTGACCGATCACCATTCCGATGCCGCCGAAGTTTACCGCGTCGTCCATATCGTTGTCGAAGAAGGGCGGCTGCAGAATGCCGGCGGGAAAGTTGATGTTGTTCATGGTGGGATCGTAATAGGCGTTCACCGTGGGTGGCGTCATGTCCCATTCACTGCGATCTACGGGCTTGCCGATTCGGTTCATCTGCCGCTGGAACTCGAACTGGTCGGCGCGGAAACCATTGCCCACCGGATCGTCGCGCCGGATCACCACGCTGGAGTAGTCGCGCCACTTGTCGGGATATCCGATCTTGTTGGCGATGGCTTTGAGCTTCACCTCGGCCTGCTGCTTGGTCGCCGCGCTCATCCACGAGAGGCCCTCAATGTCCTGCGCCAGCGCCTTTTCCAGGGCGTCCACCATCTTGAGCGTGCGCGCCTTGCCTTCCTTGCCGAAAGTGCGTTCCACAAACTTCTGCCCCAGCGCTTCTCCTAGTTGCGCGTCGGTGAACTCCACGCAGCGCTTCCAGCGCGGCCGCATCTCGTCGGAGCCGGTCAGGATTTTGCCGTAGAAATTGAAATTCTCCTGTACGAACGGAGTGGGCAGCAGCCGTGCTTCGGAGTGCAGCAGGTGCCAGGTGAGATACGTCTTCCAGTCGTCTAACGGGCTATTCTGAAGCTCGCTGTTCATGGCCTTGAAGAAATCCGGCCACACCACGTTGATATTGCTGAATCCGGGCGCGTTCGTATCCTTCAGGTATTGGTTCCACTGGAACTGCGGGCTGAGCGCTTCCAGCTCCCGCGTGGTCATCTTGTGGTACTGCTTCTCGGGATCGCGGCGCGAAACCAGGTCGAGCGAGCCCTTAGCCAGCGCGGTCTCCAGCCGCATCACCCGCGCCGCATCGGCCTTGGCCTGTTCCGGCTTTTCGCCCGACAGCTCGAAGATCTTCTGTACGTGCGCCACATACTTTTGGCGGATCTCCTCGCTCTTGGCGTCGTCTTTCAAATAGTAATCGCGATCCGGCAGGCCCAGCCCGCCCTGGTCGGCCTGCGCCAGGTTGGTGCTCGCATCCTTAAAGTCGGGGCCGGAGCCAAACTCGAACAGCGAATCGACGCCGTTGCGATGCAGGTGCGCAATCTCGGCGGCAAGCTGCGCTTTATCTTTTAAATTGCGGATCCTCGCCAATTCCGGTTCGATGGGAGCGAGCCCCCTGGCGTCGATCGCCTTCTCGTCCATACAGGCGGCATAGTAATCGCCAATCTTGGTGGACACCGCATCGCGATTGGGCGCAGGCTTCGAGGCTTCGTCCAGGATTTCCCTCAGCACGGCGCGGTTGCGCTCCTCGAGCTCGGAAAACCGGCCCCACCGGGACTGGTCGGGCGGAATGGGATTCTTCGTAATCCAGGTGCCGCAAGCGTATTGGTAGAAGTCTACGCAGGGGTTTGCGGCCTTGTCGATATTGGCCGGATCGAAACGCAGCGGACTCTGTTGCTTGGGAGGCGTGGATGCCGGCTGCGCATACAAGGCGGCGGCACAGAGCAAAGCGAGAAGGGCGATTCTGGACAAGGGATTTGGCTCCTCTCTTTCACTGTAACGTGGCAGCAGCGATTTTTGGATTCCAGGCCGCCAGGTGCGGTCCCAGACGTGTGCCCTACGATGCTATACTTCAGCACTTAGACCCTATGCCCAGCCTATTTATTCGTAAGCCTCTGAACATGCTCATGGCGGAAGCCGGCGACACCGGCGAGCACAGCCTGAAGCGTACTTTGGGCGTATTTCAGCTCACGGCTTTGGGAGTGGGCGCCATCATCGGCGCCGGCATCTTCGTCATGGCGGGCCTGGGCGCGCACTATGCCGGGCCGGGCCTCATGCTCTCGTTCGTGCTTTCCGGTCTTGGCTGCGCCTTTGCCGGCTTGTGCTACGCGGAGTTCGCCGCCATGATCCCTCTGGCGGGCAGCGCCTACACTTACGCGTACGCCACCATGGGAGAACTTTTCGCCTGGATCATCGGCTGGGATTTGACGCTCGAATATGCCATGGGCGCCAGTACGGTTTCCTCGGGCTGGTCGAACCATTTCATCGAGCTTCTGGACATGCTGGGCATCAAGATGCCGCTTTGGTTGGCCTACGACCACTGGACGGCGCTCGATGCCGCACAGAAGACCATCGCGCGCCAGATCGCGGGCGCCGACGGGTCACTGGTGCCGGGCACGCAGGCATTTCTCGACCGGGTGACCCAGATCATGGCCGCCCAATCGCCTGACTTATTGCAGCGCGCCCACACTCTGTTGAGCGCACCGACCATATTCGGCGTGGAGATCGGCTTTAATCTGCCGGCCTTTCTGATCGCCCTTACCATCACCGCGATTCTCACCCTCGGCATCAAGGAGAGCGCCCGGTTCAACGCCACCATCGTGGTAGTCAAGGTTTCGGTGGTACTGTTCGTGATCGGACTCGGAGCGATGTACGTATCTCCCGGCAACTGGGGTCATAGCTGGTCGACCTTTGCGCCCATGGGATTCACCGGGATTGGGGCTGGGGCGGCATACATATTCTTCGCGTATATCGGCTTCGATGCGGTTTCCACCACCGCGCAGGAGGCCAAGAACCCGCAGCGGGATCTGCCTATCGGGATCATCGCCTCGCTGCTGATCTGCACCTTTCTTTATATCTCGGTAGCGGCGGTGCTGACCGGCATGGTGCCGTGGCAGAACGTCAACATCGAAGCGCCCATCGCCCTGGCATTCCTGGACCGCGGCTTGACCACCGCTTCCCACGTGATCACGCTGGGCGCGCTGGCCGGCCTCACCAGCGTAATGCTGGTAATGCTGCTCGGGCAGACGCGTGTACTTTATGCCATGGCCAACGACGGCCTGTTGCCGCGCAAGTTCTTCGCCGATATCCATCCGCGCTTCCGCACTCCCTGGAAGAACACCATCCTGGTTGGCTCGCTGGCGGCGGTAGTGGGCAGCGTGACGCCCATCGACGACATCGGCAAGATGGTGAACATCGGTACGCTGCTGGCGTTCGTGATTGTGTGCGTGGCCATCATGATTCTCCGCCGGACAGACCCGGCGCAGCCCCGCCCGTTCCGCACGCCGTGGGTGCCCCTGGTGCCGATTCTGGGCGTGATCTTCAACGGCTTCATGATGTATGAGCTTGGCTGGATCAACTGGGCGCGGCTGTTCATCTGGCTGTTTATCGGACTGATCGTTTATTTCTCCTACGGCAGGCATCACAGCCGCGTGCAGGAAGCGTTTCGTAAGAAGCAGATGATGTAGGATTCACGAAAACCGGATGGCGGGCCTCGAACGCTGACCGATCGCAGCCTGTTGCGTCTATATAGAACCACTGGCGGCCCGGCACTCCTGTCGCAATCCATCGCACAGCGCCGGTAGCACTGGTGCTGCTGGCGTTCTTCGCGGCTTCGCTACCTCCCGGCGCGCCGGGCGGCCCGCGTGGATCCGATTGTGGCGCTGCGGTGTGAATGACCGTACTAGGCCTGCCGGAACCGCAGTTTCCTAGTATACTGGCACCGAATACCAAAGGAGTTTCGTTTCAGCAGTACGGATATGCCCTACGCCAAACGCAAGACTGCTCACCCGCCGCTTCCCAAGGCTCCGACCGGAATCGAAGGCCTCGATGAAGTTACCGGCGGCGGTCTGCCAAGAGGCCGCACCACGCTGGTCTGTGGCAGTGCGGGCTGCGGCAAGACCTTACTTGCAATGGAATTTCTGGTGCACGGCGCGGTTCGATATGGCGAGCCGGGAGTCTGTCTGGAGTTTGAAGAGGCGGCGGATAAGCTAGCCACCAACGTCCAATCCTTGGGTTTTGATCTGCACGAACTCACCAGACACAAGAAGTTGCTGCTGGATCATGTTCGGGTGGAGCGAAATGAGATCGAAGAGACCGGAGAATACAATCTCGATGGTTTGTTCATCCGCCTGGCCCACGCCGTCGACACGATTAAAGCCAAGCGCGTTGTATTGGACAGCATCGAATCGCTGTTTGCCGGATTATCCGATGTAGCGATATTGAGGGCGGAACTCCGCCGCCTGTTTCGCTGGCTGGACGACCACAAACTCACAGCCATCGTCACCGGGGAGCGCGGCAACGGCACGCTCACACGGCATGGATTGGAGGAATATCTCGCCGATTGCGTAATTCTGCTGGACCATCGCGTAAACGAACAGCTTTCCACGCGGCGCCTGCGAATCGTCAAATACCGCGGCACCTCCCACGGCACCGATGAATACCCGTACATGATCGATAACGACGGCCTCTCGGTGCTCCCGATTACTTCGCTCGCGCTGCGCCATAAGGCTCCCACCACCCGTGTTTCGTCGGGAATCTCCGCCTTGGACGAGATGTTGGGAGGGCCGGGATTTTTCCGTGGAAGCAGCGTGCTGGTATCCGGCACGGCGGGAACCGGTAAGTCCAGCCTGGCGGCGAAATTCGCCGTTGCCGCCTGCGCCCGTGGCGAAAAATGCCTGTATTTCGCTTTCGAAGAGTCTCCCGAGCAGATCGTTCGTAACATGCGCTCGGTTGGCGTCGATTTCCGGCCCTGGCTACGAAAAGGCCTCCTGCAATTCCACGCTGTACGGCCAGCCAGCACTGGGCTGGAAGGACACCTGGCAGGAATGCAAAAGCTGGTCAAGGAGGTGCGGCCGAGGGTGGTGGCCGTCGACCCGATCACCAGCATCGTTTCGTTCTCGGGCATTTATGGCGTGAAGTCGATGCTCACCCGCCTGGTCGATTTTCTAAAGGTGCAACAGATCACATCGATGTTCACGAATCTTACATTCGGAACCAGCCGCGAAGAGAAAACCGAGGAGGGCATCTCGTCTCTCATGGACGCCTGGATTGTGTTGTGGGACGGCGAGCGGAATGGGCAGCGGACGCGCGGACTCTATGTTGTGAAATCGCGCGGGATGGCTCATTCCCGCGAACTTCGCGAGCTGGTTGTCAGCGACAGCGGTATGGATTTGGGCAACCTGCTGACGGGCAACAGACTGGGCACCTCGGTGGCAGGCCAAAGCGCAATTGGATAACCAGCCGGTTTTCGCCTGCCGGAACAGACGCTGGACACGAACATGAATAAGACCTCAGACAAGAAGCCTCGCCCCACCAGGAAAGCACGCCCTGATTTTTGGGAATTGCGGCTTTACATCGCGGGCCAATCGCGTAATTCGACTGCGGCAATCGCCAACTTGAAGAAGATCTGCGAGGATCAGTTGCAGGGCAGGTATCGGATTGAAGTGATCGACTTGCTAGAGAAACCGCAACTGGCAAAGGGCGATCAGATTATCGCCATTCCGACCTTGGTGCGTAGGCTCCCGCCGCCAGTCAAGAAGATCATTGGGAACCTGTCCAAGGCCGAGCGTGCCCTGGTCGGTTTGGACCTCCAGCCGGCGCGGTGAAGGCCAGGCTGAGCAGGTAGGGGCAGGTAAAGGCAAATGTCTCAGAAGCGAGCGAATTCCGGCCGCCGGGTTCCGGTGCAAGTCGTGGCTTGCGGAGCCTCTCTACGCAAGCTGCAACATCCGATACGGCCCGATCTCGAGGCGAAACTCCGCGCCCGCCTGAAAACCGCGGAGGATACTCTGGCGGCCATCCAATCCGGAGAAGTGGACGCTTTGATGGTTTCGCGCGGCCGGGGAGCGCGCGCGGTCACCCTCCAGGGCGGAGAGCCCGCTTACCGCATCCTGGTGGAGGCGATGAGCGAAGGGGCGGCGACGCTTTCCAGAGATGGCGCGCTGCTCTACGCAAACCGCAGGTTCGCGGAACTGATTTGCAGACCACCGGGGAAAGTTTCCGGGATGATGATGCAGTCGCTGGTTGGGGAAGCCGAGCGGGACCGTTTTGAGGCGCTCCTGGCAGCGGCTCAAAAGAGCGTTGCGAAAGGCGAATTCAACTTGAGTTCGAGCGACGGGAGGGTGATTCCGGTCCATTTATCTTTGAACCGGTTTCGCGGATACGGCTGGCACGCTTTGGGCATGGTGACCACCGACCTGACCGAGCCAAAACGCCAGCAGGCCGAACGGTCGCGGTTGCAACTGGCGGCGATCGTCGAATCTTCACAGGATGCCATCATAGGGAAGACGCTGGACGGCAAGATCGTCAGTTGGAACCGCGGCGCGGAAGCGATCTACGGTTATACCGCGGAGGAAGCGATCGGGCAGCCGATATCCATTCTTCTGCCGCCCGGACGCGAAAGCGAATTGGCGGCGATCATGGAACGGATCCGCCACGGCGAGAAAGTAGAACATTACGAGACCAGGCGCCGCCGGAAGGAAGGAGTGGTGATTGATGTCTCCCTGGCCGTGTCGCCAATCAAGACCCCCGACGGCGAGACCATAGGCGCTTCAGCCATGGCGCGGAACATCACCGAGCGCAAGCAGGCCGAGGAAATCAAACAAGCTGAAACCATTCGCCGTTTTTTGCTGGAGCGTGTGCTTTCCGCGCAGGAAGAAGAAAGACGGCGAATTGCGCGCGAATTGCACGACGAAGCCGGTCAGTTGCTAGCCTCTCTTTTGGTCGGCCTTCGTACCCTGGAAGACTCCCGGAACATGGCGGATGCCAAAAGAGAGGGGCAGAGGCTGCGTAAAATCGCGGCGCAGGCTATTGACGAGGTCGGACGGCTGGCCCGGGGGCTTCACCCAACCGTGCTGGACGATCATGGCCTCGGTGTTGCGCTCCGCCGGCACATTGCGGAGTATACAAAGTCTCACGGCATCGCTGTGGATCTCAGGCTGAGTGAGTCCGAATCCCTCAACCTGCCCCCGGCCGTCCAGATCGGGTTGTATCGGATCCTCCAGGAGGCCCTCACCAACGTGGCAAGGCATTCGGGAGCCAAGAAGGTCGGCATTGCGTTTGCGCGTTCCCCGGCGGCTTTGGAGGTGGAGTTGACCGATGACGGACACGGCTTTGACACTCAAGCTGCGGGCCTTGTCTCCTCGACCCGGCTGGGGATTCAGAGTATGCGGGAAAGAGCGGCAATCCTGGGCGGAGCCATCCATTTCACGTCGGCAGCCGGCGGGACCCGGATTCTGCTGCAGATCCCCCTGGTCGACCAGGACGTCCCGTTGGGCGGGAGAGGAATCTGAAATGCCCCACCGAAAATCCAAAATCAAAGTCCTGATTGCTGACGATCACGCCATTCTTCGTTCCGGGCTCAAGATGCTGGTGAATGCCCAGTCGGATATGGAAGTGGTAGCCGAAGCTCCCGATGGAACGCAGGCGGTTCAAGCTGCACGCGAATCGAAACCGGACGTGGCATTGATGGATCTCACCATGCCTGCAGTCGGCGGAATGGCGGCGATTCGACAGATTATGCAAGATTTCCGGGAGACGCGAGTGCTCGTCCTTACCATGCATAGCGATCCTGCCTACTTACGATCGGCGCTTGCTGCCGGCGCGTCGGGCTACGTATTGAAAAGGAGCGTGGATGCGGAGTTACTTGCCGCGATCCGGGCAGTTCACCGGGGGGGCGTCTTTGTGGACCCGAGTTTGGCCGATGTGCTGGTCAAGGACTTGCTAGTGAAGCGAGGCGCGAAAGCTCGTCCTGTTCGGATCCTCAGCGAGCGTGAATTGCAGGTCCTTGGACTGGTGGCGAGGGGCTACAGCAGCCAACAAATCGCCAAACAGATCCGGGTGGGCGTGAAAACTGTCGAGACGTACCGTTCCCGGTTTGCCGGCAAGCTGGGGCTTCGCACGCGCGACGAAGTGGTTCGTTTTGCCGTACGGATGGGTCTATTGACCCCGGAAGCGCTCGAGGCCGAAGAGGGCCGCCCGGTTTAATAGGGATCCGCTCCATCCTGTCGGGGATCTCCTGACAAACACCTACATTTCCTGGAAGCATCCCCGATACCGCGGTCCGGTCACGTGCGCCATACTGATCTCGAATGCATTTGTTCCATGGTTCACAGATGCCGCCGGGGTGGAAATAGGTATATGACTCCGAGAAAAACACTGCCTTTCAATCCCCAGGCATTTCTGGCCAAGGTCGGCGAAGGAAAAACTCTGGCGGTCTACCGCAAGAACCAGGTAGTTTTTTCGCAAGGCGACACGGCTGACGCCGTTTTTTATGTACAGAAGGGCAAGGTCAAACTCGCGGTGGTCTCCAACGCCGGCAAAGAGGCAGTCATCGCCATTTTGGGCGCGGGCGATTTTCTGGGCGAGGAATGCCTGGCGGGCCGGCTTCTGCGCTTAGCTTCGGCCAGCGCCATGTCCGAATGCTCGATTCTTCGGCTGGGGAAGCCGAGCATGATCCGCGTGCTGCACGAAGAGGCGGCTTTTTCTGAGTTGTTCGTCTCCTATCTGCTCTCCCGCACGATCCGCATCGAAGAGGATCTGGTAGACCAACTTTTCAACTCCAGTGAGAAGCGCCTGGCGCGAATGCTTTTGCTGCTGGCCAACTTCGGGAAAGACAGCAAGCCCGAGCCAGTGATTGCCAAGATTAGCCATGAAACCATGGCGAAGATGATCGGCACCACTCGTTCGAGAGTCAGTTTCTTCATGAACAGGTTCCGCAAAATGGGCCTGATCGACTATAACGGCGAGTACAACGGCAAACTCGAAGTGCACAGCTCGCTGTTGAATATCGTGCTGCACGATTAACTTCCTCCGGGCGGCACGCCGCAATTTCCTCCCACGCCTGTGAGCAGTCTTGCACAGCCTCCAGATGGGAACTGTGCCAGAATTGGCGAAGCATTGGTCCGCTGCATTGGGGGATCTCGGGGGAGACCGGGGTTTATCCATGCGCCGGCGATCCAAGGTTTGGGCGTATACGCGCATGAAGCCGAGAAGAAAGATTTTGGAACACGGAATCGGTCCTCCCGACCACGTGGAAGCGAGGACACTGGCGAACTTAGGCGAGCGAATTGTGATCTTCGCGCAAGGCGATCCAGCTGGCGCAGTCTTCTACCTCGAAAGAGGCAAAATCCAGTTGACGGTTGTCTCCAAAGCCGGCAAAGAAGCAACCATTGAAATAGCGGAAGCCGGCGACTTCCTCGGCGCCGGATGTCTGGCGGGCCAACAACGGCGCGCGGCCACTGCCACGACCCTGTCGGAATGCCTCATTATGCGGCTGGAACGAGACACCGCCATCCAGATGCTCAAGACGGATCCGGTCTTCGCGGCACGTCTGGTCGCTTATGCGCTTGCCCATAGAATTCGGATCGAAGAACAATTGGTCGACCATCTCTTCGGCTCCAGCGAGCAAAGACTGGCTCGAACGCTGCTCCTATTGGCCAATTTCGGACATGACGGAAAACCTGAGAAAGTCATTCCCAAGATCAGTCAGGAAGCGCTTGCGGAGAGGATTGGCGCCACCCGTTCCAAAGTCAGCTACTTTATGAACAGGTTTCGAAAACTAGGCTTCATCCATTACAACGGTGGGATTGAGGTTAACCAGTCGTTACTAAGCGTCGTCCTGCAGGATTGAAGGCGCGGCCGGTGCCACGCCGCCCCTACTGAAATCGCTCGATCTCAAACGACTGCCGCACGATGTCGCGAGCGTGCTCCAGATCGCGGACTTCGTCCGCGCCGATAGCCTGCACCAGCACATTGCCCGCGGCGGTGGCCTCTACCGGGCCGGCAATCACCGTGCACCCTGTCGCCTGGGCCACCAACTGATTTAATAGCCGATTGCGGGATCCGCCGCCCACGATGTGGATGGTCCGGATCTTGCGCCCGATCAGGCTTTCCAGTCCCTGCAACACTTCCAGATAGCGATGCGCCAGCGACTCCAGAATCAGGCGGCACGTCTCGCCTTTTGTGCGCGGCGGCTGGATGGCACGCACGCGGCACCACTCGTCGATGCGTGCCGGCATGCCGCCAGGCTGTAGAAAATCGTCGGGATCGATGACGCTGCCGATCGACGGCGCCTGCTCGGCCATCTCCGCCAGTTCGGCATAGCTGAAGGTCTCGCCCTGCTCCGCCCAGGTACGGCGGCACTCCTGCAGCACCCAAAGGCCGGCGATATTCTTCAGCAATCTGGTGCGGCCTGCCACGCCGGCCTCGTTGGTGAAATTGAGCGCGGCGGATTGCTCATCGATCACCGGGTCCGGTAGTTCCACGCCCATCAACGACCAGGTGCCGGAGCTGATGTAGCACCAGTCGTCACCCTCGGCCGGGACGGCGGCGACGGCCGATGCGGTATCGTGCCCGGCGGTCGCATAGAACGGCACGGGGCCGAGACCGGTGCTCTCGGCGAGCCGCGGCAGCAAACTGCCGAGCCGCGTGCCGGGTTCAATCAGCTCGGGCAGAATCCTGGTGGGAATGCCGAGGCGGTCGAGCAGTTCGGTCGCGAATTGACGTGTCCGCGGATTGTAGAATTGCGAAGTGCTCGCGATCGTCACCTCGGCGCGTTCGACGCCGGTCAGCCAGTAGCTGAACAGGTCGGGCATGAACAGCAGGCGCTCCGCCGCGCCTAAAGCAGGTGAATCGGCCAGTTTCATGGCGAACAACTGGTATAGCGAGTTGATCGCCATGATCTGGATACCGGTGTACCCGAAAACCTCGGCGCGCGGCACCACGGTAAAGAGCCGCTCGGGCACACCGAGGTTGCGCTCATCGCGGTAATGCCGGGGACAATCGATCAAGCCGCCATCTTTGGCAAGCAGTCCGAAATCGACGCCCCAGGTATCCACGCCGATGCCCTCGACGCGCAGCTTGCGGTGCCGCCCGGCAACTGCCAGGCCCTCCACCATTTCGTGGTGCAGGCGAAACGCGTCCCAGTACAGGCCGTTCGGCAGGCGCACCGGCTGGTTGGGAAATCGGTGCAATTCTTCCAGCGCGAGGCGCTCTCCAATGAGGCTGCCGAGGATGACGCGGCCGCTTTCGGCTCCAAGGTCGATGGCAAGGTAGTTGGACATGAGAAGCGGTGCGAGCCGCCCCGTCATTGTATTGCCCTTGCCACGCCGGATTCAAGCAGGCACTGGCGCTTTTAACGGTAACGCAGTTGACCGATTGGAGTTAAGATAATAGACTCTGGTAAAAGGCTGCGGGCTATTGATCCGGGGAGCGAACTTTATGTCTGAACTCATTTATCTCATGGCGAACGGCGACTTGCGACTGTCCGCCAACCGTAACTGCTGGGCTGCCCAGCAGAAGGCCGAACAAGCGATCATGGAGGCCATCCGCCGCGAAGGCCGCAGATCGAGCGCGGCGCATCCGTACGATCCGGAGCGCAGCCACGGCTTCATCGATAGCCAGAAGCACGGCAACCGGGGTGTTCCGTGACATTCCGGCGCACGCGCCGCTGGTGGTGTGCGAAGCCGTGTGGCAGTACAGCCATCACGTGCTGCCTGGGCTGGTGGGCCAACGCGGGCCCGATCCTCACCGTTGCCAACTGGAGCGGGCAGTGGCCTGGCCTGGTGGGGATGCTGAACCTGAACGGCTGCCTGACCAAAGCCGGCGTCAAGTACTCCACGCTGTGGAGCGAAGATTTCACGGACGGCAATTCCTGAGCGGACTGCGGCAGTGGCTGGGCGGCGGCAGGTGGAGCACGACACCTCGCCATGCGCGCCCGCTCGAAGGCTCCGTCTGCCGGCGGAAGCGGAAGCCGTCGGCCACGAACTGGCCGCGCAACTGCGCCGCGAAAAGGCCATCATGGGAGTTTTCGACGAGGGCTGCATGGGGATGTACAACGCCATCATCCCGGACGAAAATCTGCATGCCCATGGGCGTGTTCAAGGAACGGCTCAGCCAGTCGGCCCTTTATGCCGCCATGCGCAAGGTGCCCGACGAAGAGGCGCACGCGGTGCGGCAATGGCTGGACCGAAAAGGGATGCAGTTCCACACCGGCCCCGATCCCGAAACCGATCTCACCGACGCAGCAGATCCTCGAGCAGTGCAAGATGTACATTGCCGCCCTGCGCATCGCCGACGATTTCGGCTGCGATGTCATCGGCATTCAGTACCAGCAGGGCTTGAAGGACCTGGCGCCGGCGTCGGACTTGGCCGAAGGTCTGTTGAACAACGTCGACCGTCCTCCGGTGAACGGCCGCAGGCAACGGCCGCGTGCTGTATGAAGGGCGCGCGCTGCCGCATTTCAACGAGGTGGACGAATGCGCCGGGCTGGACGCGCTGGTCACGAATCGTGTGTGGACAAGCTCGGGCTTCGATCCGGAGACCACGCTGCACGACGTGCGCTATGGCGAAGATGTACGCGGCGAGTTCGTCTGGGTGTTCGAGATCTCGGCTCAGTGCCGCCGAAGCATTTGATCGGCGGATATGCGGGCGCGGTGAGCGAGCGCCAGCCTCCCATGTATTTCCGCCTCGGCGGCGGCACCATCAAGGGCATCAGCAAGCCGGGCGAGATCGTGTGGAGCCGCATTTATGTGGAAGGCGGCCGGCTGCATGCGGATATCGGCCGCGCCAAGGTGATCGACGCTTCCGCCGGAAGAGACCGAGCGCCGCTGGCGCATCACCACGCCACAATGGCCCATCATGCATGCCGTGCTCTACGGCGTGTCGCGCGATCAGTTGATGGCGAAGCACAGGCGAATCACATCCAGGTGGCGTACGGCGCCCGACGCGGACGGCGCCAATCGAGCGCTGGCCGCCAAGGCCGCCATGTTCGCCGAAATGGGCATCGCCGTCAATATTTGCGGTACGGAGCACGGCTTGCAATAGAGCGCCCGCGCGCTACAGCCCCGCTTTTCCGACTCGCTCGATGAGCGTGAGCATGTCTTCGGCGTGTTCTTCCTCTTTGGCCAGGATCTCTTCCATCGGCGCCGGCTGGTGGAATCGTTGTCGCCCAGGAAGCGGATGATCTCGGTATAGGACTCGATGGCAACGCGCTCCGCCACCAGGTCCTCCTTGATCATGTCGGTGAGCGTTTCGCCTTCCACGTATTCCGAATGGCTCCGCGAGGAGAGTCCCTCGGGGCTGAAATTGGGCTCGCCCCCGAGCTCCACAATGCGCTGGGCGATGGAGTCGGCATGCTGCTGTTCCTCGGCCGCGTGCTCTTTGAATTCATCGGCTACGGATTGCGCGCTTAACCCGTGGGCTGTAAACTGATGGCGCTTGTAGCGGAGAACGCAGACGATTTCGGTGGCTAAAGCCTCGTTCAGCAAGCGCAGAACGGTTACAAGGTCGGCTTTGTACGCGTCGGTTACGGCGCCCTTTTCCATGTGCCGCCGCGCGCGATCGCGGATCTGTTGAATGTCCGAAAGAAAAGGCTTGTTGGGTTGCATGGTTGCCATTCTCCAATCATGAACCATACCCGCTGTTCCGCTATGTGCTGTGCGCCACACATCTTTTTCGACTGTACGTGCGCTATCGTATTCGTTGATGGCAGACGCCTACATCCGCGCGCGCAACCTGTCGAAGCTATACAAATCCGGCGGAGCCGATTTGGCAGTGTTCACGGATCTCTCACTCGATGTGGAACGCGGCGAGATGCTGGCTCTGGTCGGAGAGTCGGGCGCGGGCAAATCCACCCTGCTGCATCTCCTGGGCGGTCTGGACGGCCTTCGAACGGTACGATATACTACGGAGGAACAGAGATTTCAGGACTCGCTGACTCGGAACAGGCTGATTTTCGCAACCGGGAAATAGGGTTTGTCTGGCAGATTCACTATCTGCTGCCGGAGTTTACGGCACAGGAGAATGTGATGATGCCGTTGCTGATTCGGGGCGTGTCGCAGGCCGCCGCCGCCGCCGAATCGCTGGCGAGGTTGGATGAAGTGGGTTTGCGGGCGCGAGCGTCGCATCGTGCCGGTGAATTGTCGGGAGGGGAGCAGCAGCGGGTCGTACTGGCTCGCGCACTGGTGGGAAAGCCATCCGTTTTGCTCGCCGATGAACCGACGGGGAATCTGGACTTCCGGACCGGCGAAATGATCTTCGAACTCCTGGAAGGTCTGCACCGTACCCACCAGCTCACATCGGTTTTCGTCACGCACAATTTTGCATTTCGCACAACGGTGCGGCCGGGTTTTGAACCTGGAAAAAGGGGGTTTGGTACCGGGCAAACCATTTGGTTCGCAACCGGGAGCCGGGCCGGAGTATCTTTAGTCATAGGGGGCGTCACAATCTATGTTTGAGCGATACACGGAGAAAGCGCGAAGGGTCATTTTTTTCGCGCGTTACGAGGCAAGCCAGTTCGGCAGTCCCTACATCGAGACCGAACATCTGCTCCTCGGCCTGTTACGCGAAGACAAAGCGCTGGCCAACCGGTTCCTGCGTTCTCACGCCGCGGTGGAATCGATTCGCAAGCAAATTGAAGGGCATACAACTATCCGCGAGAAGGTATCCACTTCCGTGGATTTGCCGCTGAGCCATGAATGCAAACGCGTTCTTGCCTATGGCGCGGAAGAGGCGGAGCGTCTCAATCACAAGCACATCGGCACCGAACATCTATTGCTGGGCCTGCTGCGTGAGGAGAAATGCTTCGCTGCGGAGATTTTGCACGAACGCGGTTTGCGGCTTTCCACCATCCGCGAGGAACTGGCCAGGTCGCAAAGTGAAAAAGTGGCGTCGCAGCGCCCCAAGGAAAGCTCGCTGCTGGCGGAATTCAGCCGCGACCTCACCCAGGCGGCCATGGACAATACGCTCGACCCGCTGATTGGGCGCGATTATGAGTTGGAGCGCGTGGTGCAGATCCTGTGCCGCCGCACCAAGAACAATCCGGTGTTGATCGGCGAGCCGGGCGTAGGCAAGACCGCCATTGTGGAAGGGCTGGCCCAGCGCATCGCCGAGGGCGACGTGCCCTCGTTCCTGGCCGACAAGCGGATTCTGGCGCTGGATCTTTCGCTGATCGTGGCCGGTACCAAGTATCGCGGCCAGTTCGAAGAACGGCTCAAAACCATCATGAAGGAACTGATGGAAAATCAGAATGCCATCATCTTCATCGATGAGCTCCACACGCTGGTGGGTGCCGGGTCCGCGGAAGGCTCTCTGGACGCCGCCAACATCCTGAAGCCGGCTTTGTCGCGCGGCGAGATCCAGTGCATCGGCGCTACGACACCCTCGGAATTCCGCAAGTCCATCGAAAAGGACCGGTCGCTGGAGCGCCGCTTCCAGGCGGTGAAGGTTCCCCCGCCCAGCGAAAGCGATGCCGTGAAGATCCTGTTCGGAATCAAAGACCGCTACGAAAAATTCCACGCTGTGGCGTATACCGACGACGCCATCGAGACGGCTGTATTCACTTCCAGCCGCTACATTCCCGATCGCTACCTGCCGGACAAGGCGATCGACCTGATCGACGAGGCCGGCGCGCGCGTCAAACTGCGGCAGACCACGCTTCCAGCCGACCTGGCCGATATTCAGAAGCGCATCAAGTTCATCGTGCACCGCATGGAGAACGCCATCGCGAACCATGAGTTCGAGAAGGCGCGTTTCTACTCCGACGAGGAGCGCAAGGAACGCGAGAACATGCGCCAGCTTCGCGAGAAGTACAACCTGGACGATTCCTCCACCGGCTGCGTCACCAAGGACGATATCGAAGAAGTGGTGGCGCGCTGGACCGGCGTCCCCATGACCTCCATCAAGGAGGAGGAGATCACCAAGCTCCTGCGCATCGAAGAGGAGTTGCACCGCCGCGTGATCAGCCAGGAGAAGGCGATTTCGGCCTTGGCGCGCGCCATCCGCCGTTCGCGCGCGGGCCTGAAGGCGAGCCAGCGGCCGGCCGGTTCCTTCCTGTTCCTGGGACCGACGGGCGTCGGCAAGACCGAAGTGGCGCGCGCCCTGGCGTCATTCCTGTTCGGCAGCGAGAAGAGCCTGGTGCGCTTCGACATGTCGGAGTACATGGAGAAGCATTCGGTTTCGAAGCTGATCGGCTCGCCTCCCGGATACGTGGGCTACGAAGAGGGCGGCCAATTGACTGAGCGGGTGAAGCGCAATCCCTATTCCATCATCCTGCTGGATGAAATCGAGAAGGCGCATCCGGACATCTACAACATTTTGCTGCAGGTGTTTGAAGACGGCCAGTTGACCGATGGACTCGGCAACCAGGTGGATTTCAAGAACACCATCATCATCATGACTTCCAACCTGGGCGCACGCTTCCTCGAGAAGCGCGGCCACCTGGGCTTCTCGGCTCCGGCCGGCGAAGGCATCCCCTCGAAGATCGAGGACATGGTGCGCAGCGAAGTGAAGAAGGCGTTCAACCCGGAGTTCCTGAACCGCCTCGACGAAGTGATCCTCTTCACGTCGCTCACCGACGAGGACCTGATCCAGATCATGGATCTGTTGGTAGACCAGGTAAATGTCAACCTGGTGGCCAAGCAGGTGAAGATCCGCCTGACGCCCGAGGCCTCCAAGTACATCCTCGAAAAAACCTGCGCCGATCGCAGCTACGGCGCCCGGCCGCTGCGCCGCGCGTTGCAGAAATACATCGAGGATCCGCTTTCCGAAGCGCTGATCCAGGGCACGCTGCCGCGGCCGTCGGAGCTGGAAGTCTATCTCGGCGACACCGGCATCTACTATCGCGTGGTCGCTACCGACGCAGAAACACCGGTGACAGCCGGCGGGCCGGTGGAAGTCGCGCAAGGTACGCTGCTCTATACGTTCTAAGGTCCGTTTCTTGGTTTACTGTGGGCAGGCCGCACTCCCCCGGCCTGCCCATTTCTATGTCTGCCGGCACGTGGACTATATAATTGCCCCGAAACAAGTGGCATTTGGCGAAATTGGCGGTCATCCGGCCATCCAGGGCAAGAATCCTGCGCATGCCAGCTTCGCAATAGCGCCGCCATTTGGCTGGATAATGAAAGTAGCAAGCCATGCCTCCGCCCGTTCCCGATCAGCCTCAGCCGTTGCCCGCCACGGCGCGTTGGATTTTGGCCGCCGCTTTTCTCGGAATGGTGGCCCTCATGCTCGTTTCCGGCACCACCGCGCTGCACGATCTCGACCAGATGCACGCGCGGGAGCAATCGGCCCGCCACGAATTCTTTCAACGCACGCAGGCGCTGAGCGGCCTGTGCCTCTCCATCCAGATCTACAGCGAGACCGTCCAGCACTATGTGGCCTCTCCCGAGACGGCGAACGGCGCCCCCGTGCGCGATCTCCTGAACCGGCTGGGGACCGATATCGATCTTGCTTTCAGCGGCTATCCCAGCGGGCAGCAGAGCCCCGAGGTGGCCTCGCTGCGCGTGATCCAGAGGCTCTACCTGCAGCAGAAGGATATGCTGGACGGCATGCTGGACTGGGCGCCCGACGAACGCCGCCGCCGCGCTCCGCTCCTCATCGATCGCGAAATCCAGCCCCTGCAGATGGAGATTCTGCGCCGCTCCGACCAGCTCCGCCTGATGAACGATGAGCAGCTTCACGAGACGGATCAAGCCCTGCTGGCGCAGTTCGGCGAATTGCAGGGCCACCTCACGCGCTCCATTGTGCTGGCGCTCGGCAGCGGGCTGTTGCTCATCCTGGCCAGCATGATGTACATTCTGCGCCTGGAGCGGCAGACCCGCCTGCGCTACGACGAGCTGGTCCGCAGCCGCGGCGAGTTGGAGCGGCTCTCGGCCCGCCTGGTGGACGCGCAGGAGACCGAGCGCCGCAATCTTTCGCGCGAGCTGCACGACGAAGTGGGCCAGACGCTGGGCGCGCTGCTGGTGGATTTCGGGCGGCTCAGCGCGGCGCTGGGCGAGTGCACGCCGGAAGTCAAGGCGATGGTCGATCAGATGAAGTCGGTGGCCGAGCGCAGCGTCCGTAGCGTGCGCAACCTGGCGCTGCTGCTGCGTCCTTCCATGCTCGACGATCTCGGCCTGGTGGCCGCCCTGGAGTGGCAGGGACGCGAGATTTCCCGCAACAGCGAAATGGAGGTGGACGTTCAGTCCGAAAACGTCTCCGAAGATCTGCCCGACGAGTACAATGTGACCACCTACCGCCTGGTGCAGGAGGCTCTCAATAACGCCGTCCGCCACTCCGGGGCGCGCAACGCCCGGGTGCGCGTCGAACAAAACGGTAAGCAGATCCGCGTTAGCGTCAACGACGATGGCCGCGGTTTCGATCCTGCCCGTTCGCGCGGCATGGGCATACTCGGCATGGAAGAGCGTGTCCGGCGGCTTGGCGGCCGTATCGAATTCCATTCCGAGCCGGGGCGGGGAACCACCATCACCGCCGAGTTGCCCATCGAGGCCAAGGCATGAAACAGCTTCGCGTCCTGCTGGCCGACGATCATACCCTGATCCGCGCCGGCCTCCGCCTGGTGGCGGCGCAGCAGCCCGATTTCACGGTGGTGGGTGAGGCGGAGAATGGCCGGCAAGCAGTCGCCATGGCCGAATCGCTCAAGCCGGATGTCGCCGTTCTCGACATTGGCATGCCCGAACTCAACGGCATTGAAGCTTGCCGCCAGATTCGCGAGAGCCATGCCGCAGATCGAGGTCGTGATGCTGAGCATGCATTCCGACGAAGGCTACG
This sequence comes from uncultured Actinomycetota bacterium, assembly GCA_963703795.1. GTDB lineage: Bacteria > Actinomycetota > Actinomycetes > Mycobacteriales > Mycobacteriaceae > Mycobacterium. The sequence goes on from CAVPFT010000025.1 coordinate 207,271, forward strand.
TGCTGCGTTCGCTCAAAGCCGGAGCGCGCGCCTACCTGCTCAAGGACTCGGCCGAAGCCGATCTGGCCCGCGCCATCCGCGCCGCCGCCGAAGGCAAGTCGTTCTTCAGCCCGGCTGTGGGCAAAGTGCTGCTCGAAGATTACATGCGCAAGCTGCAGCGCACCGGCGCCGAGGATTCCTACGAGCTGCTTTCGCCGCGCGAACGGGAAATCCTGCAACTGGTGGCGGAAGGCAAATCGAGCAAGGAGATCGCCACCACCCTGAATCTCAGCGTGTATACGGTGGAGACCCATCGCGCCAAACTGATGCAAAAGCTCAATCTGCGAGGCGTTCCGGAGCTGATTTTGTACGCCGTGCGCAAGGGCATTATTTCCTAGCCCGATCCGGCGGCAAGTTACTGAAACTGCTTAAACCGGGACCGAAAGCCGCGACGGAGGTCCGGGGGCGTATACCAACCCTTCCCGTGCCCGAATACCCAATCTCCGGGATGTATCGGGAACACCCCGCCTGCGTCCTACTGTATAGGACTACTTGAGGAAAGTGGCCCAACGAATCATCTTTTGGAGGATCCATGAGCACACAAGGTATTTTGCGGCGTCCGAAGGCAGCGGCGGTTGTGCTGGCCTTGGCAGTCGGATTGGGCGGCCTCGCCGTCAAGGGCGCCGAGCAGCTGGGGATTATCAATCCGCCGGCAACGTTGAAACTTGCCAGCGCGGATGCGGGCCCCAGCCGCAACAGTTTCGCGCCGGTGGTGAAAAAAGTATTGCCCGCCGTCGTTAACATTCAATCGTCGAAGATGGTCAAAACGGGCTTCTCCGGCGACAGCCAGATGGAGCCGTTTTTCCGCCAGTTCTTTGGCGGCGACGATGACGGATCGGGCATGCCGAACATGCCCCGCCAGTTCCGCGGTCAGCAGCGCCAACCGCAGCAGAAGGAGCGTGGCCTTGGTTCGGGCGTGGTGGTCAGCCCTAACGGCTACATCCTGACCAATAACCACGTGGTGGACGGCGCGTCCACCGTGACCGTCACCCTCAACAATCGCCACGAGTATAAAGCACGCGTGGTGGGCACCGATCCCAAGACCGACATCGCCGTGGTGAAGATCGACGCCAGCGACCTTCCCACTATCACCATCGGCGATTCGGATAAGGCGCAGATCGGCGACTACGCGCTTGCCGTTGGCAATCCGTTTGGCGTCGGCCAGACGGTCACCATGGGAATCGTAAGCGCTACCGGCCGCGGCAACCTCGGCATCGAGGACTACGAAGACTTCATTCAGACAGATGCTCCCATCAACCCCGGCAACTCGGGCGGAGCGCTGGTGAACGATCGCGGCGAGCTGATCGGTATCAACACCGCTATTCTGGCGAACGGAAGCGAAGGGAACCAGGGCATCGGTTTCGCCGTTCCTATTAATGTGGCGCGCAATGTGATGGATCAGATCATCAAGAATGGCAAAGTGACCCGCGCTTACCTCGGCGTAATGGCGCAGGAAGTCACTCCGGCCATCGCCAAGGCCTTCCATGACCAGGATGTGCGCGGCGCGCTCGTGGGCGATGTAACCCCCAACAGCCCGGCTTCTCGCGCCGGCTTGCAGAAGGGCGACATCATCCGCGACATCAACGGCCAGCCCGTGAACGACAGCGCCCAGTTGCGCATGAACATTTCGCTGATGCAACCTGGCGCCACCGTGAACGTGAGAGTTCTGCGCGACGGCGCGGACAAGAACTTCAGCGTGAAACTCGCCGAACTGCCCACCGAGCAAGCCAAGGTTGACAACCCGGAGAATAGCCCGGAAGCCAACATGCAAGGCATTCCGGTGGAAGACGTCAACGCCCGCACCGCCCGGCAGCTTGGGCTGCCCGCCAGCGCCACCGGCGTGGTTGTGACCAATGTCGATCCTGACAGCACCGCGGCGGAATCCGGCCTGAAACGCGGCGACGTGATTCAGGAAGTCAATCGCCAACCGGTGAAGAACTCCGCCGATTTCGAGCGCGCCATTCGCAGCTCGAAAGATCAGGCTCTCCTGTTGGTGAATCGGCAAGGCAATACGCTGTACATTGCCGTATAGTCGGCTTCACAGATGCAGGCTTTGGCTGGCCCCGGGATTTCCTCCGACGGGGCCGGCCGTTTTTTTTTTGGAAATGGCCAAAAAGTCCCATTACCCTGGTGTACCGGCGGTACTGTCTTTCGGCACGCCGCCTGGGGCATGATGGACTTGCGGCTTAGTTCGTCCGATTCCCAGTCATGTCCGTGTCCTGCCGGACGGATCAGGCCGCCCTCTACAAGCGTATTGTCTCCTTTTCGCGCCGGAGCGTCTCGTGAACCTCCGGCGCTTTTTTTCCCGCGGAATTCCCTACAATCTCACAATCTTCCCGGACGAAACACCTTTCAGCGCATTGCGCGTATCCACAATCAATGACGCGCGTTCCACCAGCGCTTTGTAGTCAAAAGCGGAGTGGTCGGTCACAATCACCACGCAATCGGCATCTGCGGCCGCGGTTTCCGGTGCGGCGTCAAGGTCGAGGCCTTCCAGGCTGCAGCTTGGGCACGTGGGGATCGCTGTAGGTCACGATCGCCGCCGCGCTTTTGCAGCAGCAGCATCACATCCAGCGCGGGCGATTCGCGCATGTCGTCGATATCGCGCTTGTACGCCACGCCCATGACGTGAATGCGCGAGCCCTTCACCGGCTTGCCGGCGTCGTTCAGCGCATTCTGAATCTTGTCCACCACGAAGTGCGGCATCTGGCCGTTGATGTATCCGGCCAGTTCGATAAACCGCGCCTCAATGCCCGCCTGCTTGGTCTTCCAGGAAAGATAGAACGGATCGATGGGAATGCAATGTCCGCCGAGCCGGGACCGGGATAAAACGGCATGAACCCGAACGGCTTGGTGGCTGCCGCGTCGATCACTTCCCAGACGTTGATGCCCATGCGGTCGCACATCAGCGCGATCTCGTTCACCAGCCCGATATTGATCATGCGGAAGGTGTTTTCCAGCAGCTTCACCATCTCGGCGACCTGCGTGGAACTCACCGGCACCACGTGCTCCAGCGCCTGCGCATAAAACAGCGCGGCCCATCTCCGTGCATGCGGCCGTGACGCCGCCCACCACTTTGGGAATATTGTGCGTCTGAAAGTTGGGATTGCCCGGGTCGACGCGCTCGGGCGAAAAACACAGGAAGAAATCCTTGCCCACCTTCAGGCCCGATTTCTGCAGCATCGGCAGAACCAGCTCATCCGTGGTGCCGGGATAGGTGGTGGATTCCAGAATCACCAGCATGCCGGCGTGAAAATGCTTGCGCGATCTCCTGGCAGGAGGCCACGATGAAGCTCATGTCCGGATCTTTGGTTTTGCGCAGCGGCGTGGGAACGGCGATGTTGATGGTATCGAGCTCGCAGCACGGCGGAAAAATCGGTGGTGGCGCGCAGCTTGCCCGACTCGCACCAGCGGGGCCAGTGTTCGCTCGAGATATCGCCGATGTAAGAATCGCCCGCATTGACGCGGCGGGCCTTTTCTTCGCTCAGGTCGATGCCGGTGACGTTAAAGCCGGCCTTGGCGAACTCGACAGCCAACGGAAGGCCGACATATCCCAGCCCTACCACCCCGACGCGCGCATTGCGCGACTGAATCTTTTCTTCCAGCAGTTGGGCCGTTGCTGCAACTGGATATCAGAGCTTCACTCATGCAAGCTCATTATCCAAGTAGAATTCACCTTCGCGCCACGAATCTCGGCGGGGCCGCAAAGGAAGGCATCGCTCCTCCATTCGCAGATCCAGCGGACCGGCGGGTGTGAGAACGCGTACAGGGGACTTGGGCGATGCCGCGCGCAATCGGCCGCCACCGCCGCGCCAGTGGACCCGGTGCCCGAGCTGTTCGTCTCGCCCGCGCCTCGCTCCCAGAAGCGCACATCGATGGCGTGCTCATCCACCGCCCGGATGAACGAAACGTTGGTGCGATTGGGGAAATGCGGATGGCGTTCGATTTCAGCGCCCATCGCGCGCCAGTCGAAATCGAAAGTTCTCGACCGGCACGGCGCACTGCGGATTGCCCACATCCACCAGTGTGACGTCGCGCGCGCCGGTGGAAAGCGGCAGGTCGAAGCGCCCGGCCAATATGCGCGGGGTCCCCATGTTCATCTCGAAATGGAACGTCAAGTCCGGTGCGCTGGAACAGTCGCAGCGACTTGATGCCGGCGCCGGTGCGGATGCGCAAGCCTGCGGCGCATAGCCGTGCTCGATCAGGAACGCCGCCGCGCAGCGCGTGCCGTTGCCCGAAAGTTCCGGCGCGCTGCCATCGGAGTTGTAGAGCTCGAATGGCGCCCTCGGCCTCGCTATCGGTAGCCGGGTCAACCAGCATCCAGCCATCCGCGCCCACGCCGGTGTAGCGGTCGCAGATGGCGCGCGCCAGCGCGGCACGGCAATCGCTTCCGGAGCATCGTTCTGCCACGTCAGCAGGAAATCGTTCTTGGCGCCATGCGCCTTTGTAAAGGGAATCTTCATAGGACCCGCGCTTGTGGGGCGGCCAGATCGGCCGCCAGCGGATTACTCCGGCTCCACCAGCACCGCTGTGCCGTAAGCCAGTACTTCCGTGACGCCCTGCATGATTTCCGTGGCATCGTAGCGCGCGCCGATAATGGCGTTGGCCCCCAGCGCATTGGCATGCTCGATCATGATGTCAAACGCCTCGGAGCGCGTCTGTTCGCACAGCTTGCTAAACAGCGAGATGTTGCCGCCTACAATGGTCTGCAAGCTGGCGCCGATGGTGCCGAACAGCGACCGCGATCGCACCACGATGCCTCGCACGACACCGAAGTTCTTCTTGAGGCGAAAGCCCGGTAAGTCGAAGGCTGTGGTTACGTTTTCATGAGCTACCATATATACCTCCCGAGCCGCGATGATAGATTTCGATTACCGGCTCGTCCTTTTCGATGATAGTCTTCACCAGGGTGTAATGCCTGTTGTCTTTTGCTACGGCGGCAAACACCTGGTCGCCGCGCTGCACCACCGCCCACTCCTGCCAGAGGAACAGATCGGGGCGCGTCACCGCGGCGTTCCACGGAATGCCGTCGCATTCGGTGAACGTCTCGCGCAGCGGTATCCCCATTTCACGATAGATACCGGTGAGATCGCCAAACGACGTGACGATGCCGGAGCCGGGAACGTACCGGGGCTTAAGGAAAGCCGCCGCTTCCCGGGTCCACGCGCGCCGGCCGTCGGAATTCACGCGCGATTCCACCCACGTGATCCAGGCGCCCGGATCGGGATGTGCCAGCCAGTAGACGGATGCGATTGCGATCGCCAGCAGCGCGCAGGTTCTGCGCCTCCGCACCGGCGCCGACAGCCACAATGGCCGCGCTGCCCAACGTCAGCAGAGGCAGTGCGCTCAGTCCATACCGCGTGTTGTAGTACGAGTGCGGCCACAGCCCCGGCACGTGGATCGGCATTCCCGCCGAATGCATGGACCAGACGTAAAAGACAGGCGTGAGCGCCAACAGGGCCACCGGCCACCAGGCACGCTTCCAAAGCGCCGCCGCGATGCCCACACAGCCGATCAGCGCGAGCCCGGGACCGGCGCCGAGTTCCGCTGCCGTTCCCACATAGAGCCACGCCAGCCGCCAGTTTCCTTTGCCCGCGTAGGGCTTGTCGCCCTGAATGGCAAGCGCGGAGTAGGGGCCGTTGTAGAACCACAAAGGGTAGCCCGTGAGATACCAATTGTGGGCAATCCAGTAGAGCGGGCCGAGACTCGCGATGGCGCCGAACAATAGCGCGGCGAATATGCGCCGCTGCCTGGCGGCCCACAGAAAATAGAGCGCCACGAAGGGGATGAGGAACCATCCGTCATAGCGGCTCAAAGTGGCGGCGCAGCACGCCGCGCCGGCGCCGGCCACCGCGCCCCACCCCTGCGTTTCGCGAAAGCGCACGGAGAAGTACAGCAGCGCCATCAGGCAGGCGAAGAAGATCGACTCGCTCATGGGAATCGACTGCAGATAGAGCACGTTGGGATCGAGCGCAAATAGGGCCGTAGCGGTCGCCGCTGCCGCCGTCGAGCGGAAAATACGGCGCGCCGCGGCAAACAGAAAGCATCCCGCCAGAACGAAACAGGCCGCCGAAGGGATGGCGCCCGCCAGCCCGTTGCGCCACAGCGCATCGTTGGCCACAAACGGCAGCATGAGCGCGTGCGGCAGCGGGAGCCAGGGACTGCCGATTTGCAGGTAGCCGGGAGTCTGCGAATCCACAATGCGCCGCGCCGTATTCAGGTGCGCTTCCGCGTCGCCGTAATACAGGAGGTAGTGGTGCGAGGAGAAGAACCAGACCGCCGCGGCCGACAGGCAAGCCAGCCCAGGCCGCAAAGCAACACCGGCCCGGCTTTCCGCTCCGTCTTCATGGAAGGGATAACGCTGCTCTCCTGCTCAGAACGACGTACAGTTCTGGAACTCCCGATACCGCGCCTCAATCTCCTCGCGGGCCTAAATCGCGAAAGCGATCCACGCCAAACTTCTCGCAGCAAAAACTGCCCATCACCGAGCCGTAGATCACCGCCCGCCGCAGTTCGGTGAAGTCGAGTTCGCCATTCGCCGGTTCCACGCCCTGGCCCGCCAGGTAGCCGATGAATCCGCCGGCGAAGCAGTCGCCTGCGCCGGTAGGGTCGAAAACGTCTTCCAGCAGATAGCCCGGCGCCATGAAATGGCAATCGCCGCGGAACAGGATGGCGCCGTATTCGCCGCGCTTGATCACCAGCACCCTGGGTCCCATCTGCATGATCTTCTGCGCCGCGCGCCGCAGGTTATGCTCGCCCGAAAGCAGCCGCGCTTCACTGTCGTTGATCAGCAGGAAGTCCCATTGTTTCAGCGTTTCCAGCAATTGCGGCCGGAAATCGTTGATCCAGTAATTCATGGTGTCGCCGCCCGTGATTTTGACCCCGGACATCTGCGCCCGCACCATTCTCTGCAGATCCGGCTGGATGTTGCCCAGCAGCAGGTACGGCGCCGAACGGTACGATTCGGGCAGCTTGGGATTGAAATCCGCGAACACGTTGAGATCCGTTCGCAGCGTGGTCCGATCGTTCATATCGGCCGAGTAGACGCCCGCCCAGAAGAACGTCTTGCCGCCGGGAACGCGCTCCATGCCGGCTAGGTCGATGTTCCGCGAGGCGAGCAGGTCGACATCCTCCTGCGCGAAATCGTCGCCCACCACGGCAACGATCTTCACCGGCGCGAAATAGCTCGCGGCCAGCGAAATATAAGTGGCCGCGCCTCCCAGCATGCGGTCGACTTTTCCATGCGGCGTCTCTACGCCGTCGTATGCAACGGAACCTACTACGATGAGGGACATGTAACAGACGATTGTACCCCGGAGACGATTGTACCCCGGCGCGCCAAATTGATGATTCTACGATGGCACACAGGCACTTACGGGCGCGTTTGACCTCTGCGTGAAGCGCGTATTATTTGTTCGGAAGTTCTACTAAGCATTTCGGACTGATGGCGGATGATTCCGGCGAGAAAGGACGATCATGATTCCAGGCCCGGGCAACCCCCGCCGAAATTCTAGGCGCTTAGAACGGGGCCTCCCCAGCATCCAAAGTGGCACAATGGGTTCAGAAACGCCAACGCGAACCTGTTTAGTTTGATTCGACGTTAAAGCAAAGGTGTTTGCAAACGGCATTCGGGCGCGGGGAACGGCAATCCTCCACTTGTTGTGGGGATTTCGTACGGCAGCGGTACTATACAAACCTGTGGGCCGCACGTACTGCCTGCTCCGCCAATTAGAATTTCTGCACGATTCACAAGACGGTACTCGCCGAGGGTCTAGCCCTTGCGCAAACTGATTAACTAGCGCGGATCGCGGACGAAATTCAACCGATAGTGATCAGCTTCTGGCCGGCAAGGACATCTCGAGCAAAGAGTAGCGCAGGGGCCGACGGCTGCGTAGATGGCCGAAAAAGAAAGAGGCAATTCTCAAATTCTGCCCTCAGGGTAATTGGCCCTCCTGAATACTCGACGATACAGCCGGTGCAGCGGACCGCCGCTGGTCCTCCCGTGACCAGTGGCGGAAACCCCGGATTATCGAGGTTCAAAATACACGCGTTATACAAGAATGGACCGCTCTGTTTGTAATTCACTCCTGGCGGATCACTCGTCGTGTTGATCGTCGGCGGCATTGAAGAACACTGCGGCATCTTTCTCGCCTGCCGGATAGTCTCAGCTCCCCCAAGACCTCAGTCTTGTAGTTGATTGCTTCTACCGCAAGCCTCCAAGACTCAGGTCCTAATTGCGGATCCTCTACCCCTAGTTCGATGGCTCGCTGGCCCACTTTGGACACCAATTCCGGTTCCAACCTAACCTTATCTGCGTGGGCTTGCTTCAACGCTTCGGATGCTTGGACAATTGCGGATCTCGGATCGGAGGAGGCGAACACATACTGAAGGTTCCGTGAAAGAGATGCCGATTCGTTTCGTTCAATTCTTCCTTCCAGTTGTCCGACATCATGCATGATCTTTGTACCCTGGGCAGCTATACCGAGTAGTAGCAGAATGACCGTGGGGACAACCCATTTCCCAATTCCGTGGACTTGGTCGGCTTTAGATTGAGTAGCAACAACGCGCTCCGATAGCCCATGGAGTCTCTCGCCCAGCCTATCGTACTTGTCTTCGAGTTTTTCTGCGAGCTTCTCAAGAGCAGTGGCTCTTTGGGATAATTCTCCAAGCGTGATAGCCATCTCGGCTGAGTATAGTCCTCTGAACTCCTGGGGTAAAGCGGAGCTGCAGTGTCCCAAGTCGTCCAGGGAGTCCAATTTGGCTGCGGTGCTCTCCATCGGCCCATCCTTTCAGCCGTTCAGGCGAACGGCCAGCCTTGCAAGGCCAACGCTTACGCTGCGCCGGGCCTTCTGACAAACACTCTAACCCCCACGTGCCCCTCCGTGGCCCCCACAAGTAGGCTATCGCACAGAAAACAGGGCGACTATGGCTTGCAGATTCCCGTCAATTGCAATTTGCAATCAATGTTAGTGAACTCGAGAATGGAGTGGCCGAGACGAATCTGGTCCCGCAGGGTAGCATTTCGAGGCGCAGTTGAATGAAATCGCCCGTCGGACTCTGCGCATGCGTCAACAAGGGTGCGGCCCGAACAGCTTGCGACCCCTTCATGGTGGCCGATAATTCAGGCGTGACGTTCGCCGATGCCTCATGACGCTTGCCGAATGGTGGGAGCAAGTGTTCAAGCCGATCCGCGGCCGGAGTTGGTCGTATAACACTCGCACCGGATATGCAAGCGCGTGGCGTTGCCAAATTGAGCCATACCTCGGCGCGGTGAAACTCGCGGATCTCAACAAAATCGACATCGATCGCCTTCTCGTTAGGCTGGCGGATGCCGGGCTCAAGCCGTCAAATGGTCCGTCACGAACTGGTGTTGCTGCACGCAATGTTGGGAAGAAGCCCGTCGATAACGACGTGCTGATCAGGCTCCCACCCGCAAGGTGGGAGACCCCGGCTGTAAGCCCCCAAGGAAACGCGCAGCCTAACCATCGAGGAAGTGAATCGGCTGTGGGTTTCGCGGGAACACCAGGGCTATTTGATTTTCAGGACGATGGTTCTGTGCGGCCCGCGGCCAAATGAATGCTTTGCCCTGAAGCGCGAAGACTACCCCGGCACCGCGCTCCGCTTCGATCAATCGGTGGGCCGCCGTGTTTCTCCATCTCTGTTTGGGGCCACCAAGAATCGCAAAACGCGGTACGTCCCGATCCCGGATAAATCGACAAAGGTGGATTCCTGGATGGAATGCCCGGTCCGCCGAACCCGACTCCTGGTCTCTCCGGCGTTCCGGGGCGGCCCACTATCCATCGAGGGTTACGGCCGTGACATCCTGGCACGCTTGCGCAAGGCGTCAAAGATTCCGGATCTGAACTTCCGCGTGTGGCGCACGACGTTCGCAACGCAATACAACGGCGACCTACGGGATGCCCAAGGAATCCTTGGGCATCATAGTGCAGCGTTCACGCTGGAACGATACGCAAACCGCTACCCCAACGCGCCGCGGCGGCCAGTGAGGACCTTAATGCGCGGCTCTCTGCAACGGTCGTACCAATTCGAAAGGGAGCCTAGTTCCCTGGGTATCCTTCCGGATCCTGACCGTTCCCCTTTAGGTCGCATGGAGAGCACGAGAGTCGCGAAGGCGGTTCCCGCCAACAGAAGGGGAGTTGGCTCCGGAATCTCGTTTGGAAGTTGCCACTGCTCGATGATGTCTGGCAGTTCGGGCTCCCGGTGATCTATGCCAACCGCCAGACCGGTATCGTCAAAGCTCAGCAACTCTGGCCAGCCCCCAGCGCCATATCCGCCGCATCCGATTATGCCGGGGCATCCGGTCAATGGCAGAATTCCTATCGTGCCACCTGACCCGGGGCCATAGAAGGCGTCGAATACAGTCGGGTCGCTTGTGCCTCCGTCAGTGGTGCCGATGACCTCTCCATAATCATTGATTAGCAGCCCCATGCGTCCCGATACCAAGCTAAAGTGGGCGAAATAGGTCGCTGTACCGGCTGGCCCGTTGATGAGCAGCTCGCCCACCAGCGGGCCTGGTACTTCGGCCGTATATAGCCCGTCCGGGGAGATGGCGAGTTCCAGCGTCGCATAGCTGGGTAGAGCAGGGTAGATCAGAAATGCCACGAGAGTGAGTGGGCGCATACCGCGCTCTGGCCGCACTTCAGATGCCAGTGCGTAAATCGTTTGTCGCCGTGCAGCTTGGGCGATTCAACCGATAGAACCTAGTTCCCGTTGAAACAATTTTGCAAGAAAAGCAAACCAGAGACCTTCGAGCGGGATGTTCGCCAAGAGGGTGAGGATCGCGCCTGAATTGTTCGCATTTGTTCGTAAAGCGGCACGCAAGCAGTTGATTCTTATGACGAGTACATGTAACAGACGATTGTAGCAAGCCGCTATTCGTCATCCGGAAAAATCGCCAGCTTTACCTCTTCCTGCTTCTTCTCCCGTGAGGCGTCCCACAGTGCCACCCCGAATACCACCGCCGAGAGCGTCCAGATGGCGATGGACGCCGCGTCGAGGGCGTGCCGGATGGTGATCGCGGCCAGACACAGGAAAGTGCGGATGATCCAGCCATACAGGCGCGAAGGCTTCTGCCAGCCCTGTCGCACCGCCCCGGCCGAACGGCCCATCATGTACGCGCAGCCGATGCCGATGAAGCCCAGTACGCCGCGCAAGAATTCCATCGATACAGGCATATCCTTAGCTTAGTACGGTGCTTTGGCAGGTGGCTACCGACAGCCCGGGCGGGACGCCGCTACTCAAGAGAATCCGGTTATAATCTCCGTTTGACACCCAAAACCGCATTCCTCTTTCCCGGCCAGGGATCCCAGGCCACCGGCATGGGCAAAGCCTTCGCAGCCAGTTCCGAAGCGGCCAAGATGGTATTCGATACAGCCGACGGCGTACTCGGATTCTCCCTATCGAACCTTTGCTTTGATGGCCCCGACGATCGGCTCAAGCTCACCGAGAACACCCAACCGGCGCTGCTGACCGTTTCCGCCGCCGTATTGGCGGTGCTCGACGAGCGCGGCCTGAAGCCCGATTTCGTGGCGGGACATAGCCTGGGCGAGTACTCCGCGCTGGTGGCGGCCGGCAGTCTGCAATTCGCCGACGCTCTCCGCCTGGTGCGCAATCGCGGCCGCTACATGCAGGCGGCCGTCCCACCGGGAGTCGGCGCCATGGCCGCGATTTTGAAACTGCCGGAAGGCAAGCTGGATGCCATCCTCGCAGAGGCCGCGCAAGGCGAGGTGGTGAGCGCCGCCAATCTCAATTCGCCCGACCAGGTGGTGATCGCGGGCCACGCCGGCGCCGTGAATCGCGCCATTCCCCTCGCCAAATCCGCCGGCGCCCGCCGCGCCGTTCTCCTGCCGGTGAGTGCACCGTTCCATTGCGCCCTGATGAAGCCGGCGCAGGAGCGCCTGCGTGTCGATCTCGATGCCGCTGATTTCCGCGACCTCCAGACTCCGCTGGTGAACAACTGGCAGGCACGCGAGATCCGCACTGGCGCCGAGGCGCGCGAAGGCCTGTTCCAGCAGGTGCCGAACCCGGTCCGCTGGGTGGAAACCATTCAATATCTGGCCGGCCAGGGCGTGACGCGCTTCATCGAGGTGGGCGCCGGCAGCGTGCTCACCGGTCTGCTGCGGAGCATCGCCCCCGCTTTGACCGGTCTCTCCATCGCAGAGCCGGCCGACCTCGATAAGCTCACCTGACGAGCCGTTAGCCCTTCAGCGCTGGGCCTTCGTCACACCCGGCGAAGTGGCCGTATCTTAGGCAGCCCTGTCTAAAATATGGCCACCGCGGAGTTGGCGGGTCGCGCCGCGTTCATCCATCGCATGCCGCCGATGGCAACGCTCGTGCCCGTCGGAAGGACTGAAGGCATGACTGCATATGAAACTCACTTCTATCGAAGCCACTGTGGCGTACCCGCGCGAAAGTTTCGAGCTCGGCATTCCGATCATTGAAGTCCAGACTGAGGACGGTTTGACCGGTTGGGGTGAAGCGCAGGCCTCCCGTGCCCCGGATGCCGTTTGCGATATCGTTCGCGAACTGCTGAGCCCGGAGCTTAAGAATCGCAATTTCCTCGGCGATCGCGAGGAAATTGAATCGCTGTGGAATCGTATGTACGCCCTCCTGCGAAACGACGGCCAGACCGGTGGCTTTACGCTGGAGGCGATCGGCGCCGTGGATGTCGCGCTGTGGGACCTTGCCGGTAAACTCCGCGGTACCACGGTGCACGAAATCGCCGGCGATGGCTCCGGCGCGACGGAGGTGGAGACTTTTGCGTCGCTCGCCTGCACGGACGCGGACCTTCTGGAGGGCACCGTTGTGAGCCTCCAGGACGCCGGATTCGCGGTGTTCGAGCTCATCCACGACCGCAGCGAAGATGAGTTGATCGCCTCATTGGACCTCGTAAAGAGATGCCTCGCCGAAACCGGACGCGTTGCCGTCAATGCCCGCTGGCGGTTTAAATCCACTCGGGATTTCAGTTTTGAGCGGCAACTGGACCAGCGCGCGCCCCTGTGGCTGGCGAATCCGCTGCCGCCGGAAGATCCCTTTGCGCACGGCCGGTTGGCGAGGGCCGTGGCTTCACCTCTGGCCCTTGGCGAGTGCTATCACACCCACTACGAGTTGGCGCCTTTCTTTCATAGACAGGCCGTCGGCGTCTTACAACTCGATCTCGGCCGCTGCGGGCTGACTGAGGCATTCCGCATGGCCAGGGTGGCCCAAAATCACCATGTTCCGGTCGTGGTCCGGGTGGGTGCATCGCTGGGGCCGCAGTTGGCTGCCGCGCTGCAATTCGCCGCGTCGGCGCCGGGCCGCCGGGTGGAGTATAACCACGAGAGGCTGAACGCTGCGAATCGCGTGCTGACCAATCCGATCGAGCTAAAGTTGGGCAAATATCAACTCCCCGCCGCGCCCGGATTGGGCATCCGCATGGAAGAGGCGGAACTTCATCTGATGGAGACGCAATCCGTATGATTCACGATCAACCAATGGAACCGGGCAACGGCTGGAGAGGCCGTTATCGCCTGCCGCCTCGCGGTATCGGATACCTGGAACCCGGGATGCTCGATCCGGATTCCAATGCGATGCTGGCCTGCCGGATCGCGAAATCGGCCTACCAGCAGAGACCGGATGTGTTCAACCTGCAGTGGCTCGCCAAAGAGACGGGGCTGGCTTGCGAAGACATCTCCCGGCGGCTGCACCGCCTGTACGACCGCCGTTTGGTGATGTTTGCCGCGGCGCCCGCTGTTCACCTTTCCGGCCAGGGCCTCTACTACTGGTTTGGCAAGTTCCAGACCGGGACCTTTCTTGGCGTCAAAGATCTCGCGGCCGCCTCGTGCCGTAAGAATGATGCGATTTGGAATGGATACGAAACCTCGGGCGCTTTCGACTTCGTTCACGGCGCTTGCGCAGCCACACTGGACCAGTTGTTTTGGGATCTGGTGCTGCCCGAAACCCGGCAATCGCATTTCGATTGGATCCGCGTTTGTCCGGTTTCGCGCGCCCTGCGATATGAGCACATGAACCTGTGGGACGCGCCCGATGGCCGCTATCGCCAATACCAGTGGGGAGCCCACGAGCCGCAAGCGCTGGCCAACCGGCAACAGGAGATGGACGAAACCGACATCCGGCTCATCCTGGCCTTGAACCGCGATCGGCCCGTCTCGGACTACTTCGATTTTCGCGTGCTGGCCGAAGTCTCGGGGCTGGATCCCCTGGCCCTGCAGGCGGGAATCGAGGAGGCCATGGAAGGGAGCCGCCAGCTGATTCCCGTGATGTACCTGAATTGGCAGAAGCTCGGGCTCACCCAGACCATCTTTGCGGTTCGTCTCCGGCGCGACGTCGCCTTAGATGCCAAGTCGCGAATTGCCGACGGCCTCGCGTCCATCCCGGAATTCCACACCGTCTGGCAATTCTCCGATGCCCATTACGACCTCGGTCTGATCGCATGCACCGGCACAGCCGACATCGCATCGCTGCGCGGTCGTATCGATTCCATCGCAGAGGTGGACGTGTGCGACGAAGCGGCAGCTGCCCGTCAGTCCCGTTTTTGGGGATGCCGGTTGGACGATTCCTCCGGCATGTGGGAGCACTGTGCCGCTCCCGGAGCCGGCTTGTCGGAGGCGCGCGCGTGAGAATCGATCATGTGCGTCCGTATGTACTGGACGGTCTCCGTTGCGCTTTCCATCCGCGGCGAATCGCCGTGATTGGAGCATCCCGCCATCCCGGCAAACTGGGATATGAAATCGTGAAGTCTCTACGCGATCACGGCTACCGGGGCGAGATTCTGCCGGTGAATCCACGTGCGGCGGAGGTGCAGGGGTTTCGAGCATACCCGAGCGTACGCGCTATTGAAGGAGAGATCGATCTGGCATTTATCGCGTTGCCGGGCTACATCGTGAAGTCGGCAATTGACCACTGCGTGTCTCATCGTGGAGTGAGGGTTGCGGCGATTGCTGCTTCCGGCTTCAAGGAACTGGGCGACGCCTCTCTGCAAGACCAGATCACCCGGTATTGCCGCTCGCGGCAACTGCCTCTGCTTGGGCCGAATCTGCTCGCCTTGGGCAATCCGCATTTCCCCTTCAGCTGCGGATTGACTCCTTATGAACCGGCGCCGGGGCCGGTGGCGGTGATTTCGCAATCCGGAGCCAACCTGCTCGCGGCGCTCGGCTCCAGCTCCGCGCAGGCCTTCGGTATTAGCTTCTTCGCGGGACTCGGCAACAAAGCGGACATCGATTTCAGCGAACTGATTGCCCATGCCGGCCAGGATTCGAACACACGCTCGGTGGCCCTATACATCGAGGGGATGGATAGCGAAGAGGCGTTTCTGGAGTCGTGCCAGGCAGTGGCGCCGACTAAGCCGATCGTCGTGCTCAAAGCGGGAGGCTCGGCCATGGGCGGTCTGGCGGCAATGGCCCACACGGCCAGCGAAGCGGGCGCCGGCGACGAACACTACGACCGGCTCTTCGAGCATGCCGGCGTGGTCCGCGTCAGCACCCTGCAAGACCTCCTGGACACCTCTCTCGCGCTGGCGCTCATGCCGCCGCCGCAAGGCGAAGACCTGGCTGTTGTTACCAATGGAGGGGGCTCCGGCCTGCTGGCCACGGACGAATTTGAGCGCCGCGGAATCTGTCTCCGCAAACTGTCTTCTATCTCGCCCGATCTGGACAGCCGGATCGCCGCTTGCACACCCCGGTTCGGCTCGCACTTGAATCCGATCGATCTGGGCGCTGCCGCCGGCGCCGCGCAGTATTGTGATGTGACCGCCCGGCTGCTCAGGGACCCGATGATCGACGGAGTGCTCGTCTCTATCTGTCCGACGTCCCTAACCCGGATACCCGAAATCGCCGGCGGCTTGATGGATGTCGCACGGCGAGCGAAAGAGCTCCAAAAGCCGCTGATTGTGCAACTGCAGGGCGGCGCGGATTGCGATGCGGCAATCCATCATCTCCGCGTGAATGGAATCCCGGCATACAGCACACCGGAGAGGGCAGTCGCAGCATTTGCCGCGCTCCGGACTTACTCCGTAAGGCAAGAGCGCAGCGCGGAGCGGAAGTCCGATGCAGCACTAATGTACCAATAGATCGTTCTGTTGTTTCGCTGGCAGCGCATCGTACAAGGCCGTGAATACCCCGTTCGTCCAGCCGAATCCCGCCTCATTCGAGCTGTACCCGAACTGGATACCGCGGCTGACGTCCATGCTGCGCCGCACCGCATCATACTTCTCCACGATGATCCCGCGCTGCTGGTACTGCTCCAGGACCATGGACAGGAATTCATGTGAAATCCGATCGGCTTCGGTGTTGTACCCATAGCGGCGCAGGCCCTCCACCGCTACCAACTGCAGTGGCGCCCAGGCGAAAGGCGCGTCCCATTGGTTGCCGCTGACATTCGTGCTGGTCTGTAATCCTCCGGCTTTTTCGAATAGCGGCAGGTTACGAACCACCGCGGCTGCCTGCTCCCGATTCGCGATCCCCGCCCATAACGGAAAGAATGTGGTCGCAAACGGATAATTTCGCCGCCGCTTATGAACAAATTCGTAGTCGAAGTAGAGACCGGCCTGTTCATCCCACATCAGGCGATTAATGCGCTCCGCACGATCCGCAGCGCGTTTTCCCAGACTGCCGCGTTCCCGGAACGATCGAGAATCTTCAGAATTTCCGCCGTCTGCCGTTCCATCAGGTAGAGAAGCGAATTCAGGCAAACCGGATTGTAGTGGATGATATCGATATTAAACTTGCCGAAACGGTCGGAAGGATCGAAGCCCGATTCCCGCATGGAACGATCGCCCTTGTAGAACAGCATCGTCAGAATATCGCGGCGGGCATCGTAATATTCGCCAACGTCGTAATCCGCAATCTTGTGCGTCCGGAAGTATTGCTTCACCAGGTCGTAATGCGTGTGGCCCTCCGCATCCTTTTCGGCCGAGATCACTTCGGGCGCGGGGCCGTCTCCGAGATCGTAATAGCGCGAAAGCGACGTCTCCGGCGTCAGATGCGGTTCGGCGGTCCAGAAGCGGTAATATTTCTCGATGGCCGGCAGGGCATTCGCCAGCCATTCGCGATCGTGAGTCTTCCGATAGACACCCAACAGCATCTGAGTCAGGAACGGCGGCTGCGACCGCGTCAAATAATAGGTGCGATTCGCATTCAGAATCTTGCCGTACTCGCGGATTTCATACAGGAAATTGTCGGCCATGTCTTTGGCCAGGTCGATGTCTCCATCGCGCAGTAGCCCCACCTGAATGAAGTAGCTGTCCCAGCCGTACATCTCGTTGAAGCGCCCGCCAGGCACCACGTAAGGGCGCGGCAGGTATAGCAGCCCCTGCTCGCGCAAACCGTTGGGATCTTCGGGCAGAGATCGGAGGGCGATTTTTGGAAAGTCCGCGGCGGCCATCGCTGTTCGTAGCTGCTGTTCGACGACTCGCAAATTCTCGTCGCGCGCCACGTAGACCGGCCATCGCCCGTCCGGTCCCGGTTGAAACTTGGGATCCGCCGCAGCCGAGGCCAGCATCCGGTTGGAACGAGTCAGCACAGCCCAGGTTTGCTGGATGTAGTCGAGAATCGGCTGACGTTGGGCCTGCGGCGCGGTCTGGGAAAACGCCGCAACCGCGATCAGCAGCGCGCACACCGGCGGCTTGAGGAGCCGCCGAAGTTTGCTTGCGCCTACCATGTGAACACCACCGACAATCGCCGATAGCCGGCTCCAGCCGGGAACCGGACTCGCCAGTCAGTACCCGCTAGTTCCCCTCCGCTCACGCGCACGCCTGGCCGGTTGAGGCGGACGGGAAGTACATACTCGGAGCCGCCCAACGCTTCCAGTTGCAGTTCGTATCGATCGTTTCCCCGCTGCTCGCCAACCACTTTCAACTGCCCGGTTCGAGAGCCCGGCAGCGGTAAGTCGTGAAAAATTCCGACCTCGACTGCCGGAAGCGGCAGTGTCAGCTCGTGGGCGGTCCCCGCCGGTGCGTGGCACTCCTGGTCGCGCGGACCTGCTTGCGAGACCAGGCAGACGACCGCCTGAGCAGGCGAACGAGCCTTGATGATCAGCCGCCCGTTCTCCCGGGAAAAATCAAGGTCGATGCTCGAATCGCCCAGCGGTACGTTGCGAAGGTGCGCCGAATCCCAGCTTGCCGGCAGATTCGGCGCCAGCCGGAGTGTTCGGTGCAGGGCGTCCCAATCCAAACCGAACAGACCGCGCAGCGCAGGTGTGACCACCATTGCAGAGGACCAGACCTGATGCGAGCTGCTTCGTCCCAGAGGCTGAAAGAACTCGCCGGAGAGCAATTCCGTGACTGCTCCCAGGTCCTGCGACCAGGTGAGCCCGGCATTCTGCATCAGGTGCTGGTAGCCGGCCAGCCCCCGCCCGGCGCGATACTCGGCAAGCGATACCCATCCGGTGAACAGAGGCCAAACCGAGCCCTGATGATAGCTGATCGGGTCGTAGAAGGAGGTGTGGATGCTGATGTCGCGGGTTCCCCAGTCGGTCGAAAACTCCGCCGATGCCCAGCGGCTAAGCATGGCATCCGCCTGGGAAAGAGCCAGACGCCCACTCCACCATGCCACAGCAGGATAGATGGTGGCGGTATGATCCAGGCTGCCGTCGGGATTGCGGCTGAAAGCGTAAAACCGTTCGCCCCCCACATAGTATTCCGATTCCAGCTTGCCGCGAATCCCGGCGGCCTTCCGCCGCGCATCCGCCGCGAGAGCCACGTCATTCATAAGGTTCGCCAGCCGCGAAATGGAATCCGCCGACTGCTGGTCGAGCGCTGCCAGATAGATCTCCTGGTGCGGCATGCCGGGAGGCCAGGATTCCACCCAACCCGTGCCCTCCGTGTTCTCGTAAATTCCATCGCCATCGGAGTCATGCGCCCTTGTGAACCCGTAGGCCCGCTTGACCGCGTCCCAATTGCGCCGCAGGAAGTTCACGTCGCCGCTGATGTTGATATAGTCTTCCACGGCCATGACGAATAAGGGCGTGGAGTCGGCGGCGGCGTAGAAATAGGGCGTCGATTTCCAATCCACTAGGCCGGCGGTTTGCGAGTACTCGTGCATGATTTTGCCGTCGGCGCGCTGCCTTCGCAACAGAAACTCAAGCGCCCGCCGGGTCAGATCGAAATCGCCATAGCTATTGATGGCGTAGGAGGTCCACAGCGCGTCGCGGCCGAAAAACCAGTCGTATCCAGGCCTGGCCGAATCGCCCGATTCATAGTATCCGGCAATCAGCCCGCTCTCCTCGCCAATCGTCACCTTGCCTTGGTCGATGGCGATCTCGGCCCATTGGATTGCGCGGTCGAATGCGGCGTCCGGTGTTTCCACTGACAGCCTCTTATCGAAGAAATGCGCGTAGTAATCTTCGTTTCGCCGGTAGAGATCGGGGATGCTGTCGTTGAGTGCGGTAAGCTGGGCGGCACTTCCGCTCTGCCCGGACATCAAGGTAATCAGCAGGGGAAAGAAAAGGCCCGAATCCGTTCTGGGATCGAACGCGAGCTTCAACTCGACGGGATAAGTCTTGGGCCGCTCCTGGTAGGGCGGCAGGATGCCCGGTTCTGCCCGAGGCATCGCAATGGCCGCGGAAAGCGCCGGGTTGTCGGTATGGAGCACGTAATAGCCACCGCTCGCCACCCACTCGGCGTTTGGCGTGCCGAAGTTGGCGGCCGGCCACATCCGTTGCATTTCTGGTTTGAAGCGGAAGGTGAGGCGCATCGGCCGGATTGCCGCGATCTCGAATAATACGATTGCGCCGGCTGCCGAATCTCCACGCGTCGCGAACATTCGCTGCTTAATGGTGAAGGCGGCGTGGGAATAGGTGATGGTCGTCATCGCCGGCGCCACCTCGATGGTGGCTGCCTGCGCGGAAATGTCGATGGGGACGGGATAATCCGCCAACTCCCCCGTGATGCTGAAATGGCTCAGAATCTTGACAGGATATTGCCACGATTCGAACGTACCGCCCTGTTCGCCGAGTATCGCCCCGTGCTCGCCCGCTACTGTAAATGGCTTCCCGCCTTCCACCGGGCGAGTGATGGCCAGTGGACTGGCATGCACGGGGAAGCGTGGGATGGGTTGCAACGCAGACACTTTCCAGGCTCCGGTGGCGAAAGCCGAGATCAGCCAGAAACCGAGCTTAAGATGCCTGACCCAGGGTGGCGTAAGAAGAGTATCGCGCAAAGTGGAGCGGAATGCTATCGCGGCTCTTAGTCGTTTCGGGGTGGGTCCACAGCCCCAGTGTCGCAATGGATCCATATCGCGCCATAATGTGGCAATGCATCACCGCCGGGATTGGTTGAAGTTACTCGCGGCATCGGGAGTTCGAGCTTGGGCGCAGGGCATCTCCACCCGGTCAGTCAAACCGTTGCCGCGGGGTAAGCCTTCCGGCCTCCCGTTCCACGCGAATTTTACCGACATCGCCGCCGCGGCAGGGCTGCGCGCTCCCACCATTTACGGCGGTGTGGAGACGAAGCAGGCAATTATCGAGACCACCGGCTGCGGAGCGGCGTTCCTCGACTACGACAGGGACGGATGGTTGGATATCTTTGTTCTCTGCGGAACCAGATTGGATGGCAATCCGAAAGAGGCCACCAACCGCCTTTATCACAACAACCGCGATGGGACGTTCACGGATGTCACCGACAAAGCCGGTTTGCGCCGCACTGGCTGGGCCTCGGCGGTGTGCATCGGCGATTATAACAACGATGGCCACGACGATCTCTTCATCACCTACTGGGGGCAGAACGTCCTGTACCGCAACAACGGCGATGGCACGTTCACCGATGTGACGAAGCAGGCCGGGTTACTCCATCCGGCGCGCCGCTGGGGATCTGGCTGCACCTTTGTCGATACCAACCGCAACGGGCACCTGGACCTGTTCGTCGGCACCTATCTGGATTTCGATCCCGAAAAGATCCCAAAACCTGGCGAAAACGTCAATTGCACCTGGAAAGGCATTCCCGTCAATTGCGGTCCTCGGGGCTTGCCGCCCGGCCGCTGCTATCTCTATCGCAACAACGGCGACGGCACCTTCACCGACGTCAGCGAGCCATCCGGCATCGCGGCGGCTCGCGGAAACTACTGCATGACCACGGTGGCTTCCGATTTTCGCGACACCGGTTGGCCTGATGTTTATGTGGCCTGCGACTCGACGCCCAGCCTGCTGTTTCGCAATAATCGCGACGGCACCTTCACTGAGGTCGGCCTCGCCACGGGCGTTGCCTTGAGCGAAGACGGAGTGGAGCAGGCCGGCATGGGAGTCGGCGTCGGCGATTTCGACCTGGACGGCCGCCTGGATATCTTCAAGACCAACTTCGCCGAAGACACCGCCGTGCTCTATCGGAACAACGGAACGGGCACTTTCGACGATGTCACCATCCGCTGTGGCCTGGGCGTGGAAACGCGTTTTGTAGGCTGGGGTGCGGGGATTTTCGATCTGGACAATGACGGATTGCCCGACCTTTTCTGGGTGACCGGCAGCGTCTATCCGGAAGTGGAAAAGGTGCTGCCGCAGTTTCCGTATAAAACGCCTCGCATCGTCTTTCGCAACCTGGGAAGCAGGTTCGAAGAACTGATGGAAGAAGCCGGCAAAGGGATCGCGGCCCTCCATGCGAGCCGCGGCTGCGCGTTCGGAGATTTCGATAACGATGGCGATATCGACATCGTAATCATCAATCTGAATGAGCCGCCGTCGCTGCTGCGCAACGATGTTACCGGCGGCGGCCATTGGCTCAAGGTGAAGTTAGTGGGGGTCAAATCGAATCGCAGCGCGATCGGAGCGCGGGTTACCGCACGCTACGGCGACAAATTGCAGGCGCAGGAAGTGCTCAGCCAGGCCAGTTTCTATTCGGCCAATGACCTTCGATTGCATTTCGGACTAGGTGCGGCCCATTCGGCGGACCTGGATATCCGCTGGCCCAATGGCGCCCGCGAGTCGCTCGCCAGGGTGGCCGCCAATCAGTTGATCACGGTTCGAGAGGGGTCGGGAATCGTAAAGACCGACCGCTTCGGCTCCAGGTAGACGGAGGCCCTTGGGCCTCGCCTTGCTACTTTCGCTCCAGCAGAATCCCCAGCTCGGCTTCTTTGGCTTGTTTGATACGCGCGCCTTCGGCGAACAAGCGCTTGCTCTCCTCAATCTCCCCTCTCTGGCGTAACATCTGCGCCAGCGTATTGTAGGGCCCGGGATCCGATACATCGAGACGTATGGAAGTGCGCAAAGCCTCTTCCGCCGCCGCCAGCTCTCCTTTTTGTTTGAGCGCCGTGCCCAACATGAAGTAGGCTTGAGCGTAGTCCGGCCGCAGCGCCACAGCGGCGCGCATCTCCTTCACCGCGCCATCGAACTCCCCGGATTGCCAGTACGCGATGCCAATCATATAGTGGGCTTCGGCAAGCTGGGGATCGATTTGGAGGGCCCGCGACAACTCCGCCTTCGCTCCTTCGATATCGTCTTTGTTCTTCAGAGCGACTCCCAGATTGTAGTGGGTGGCCGCGTTGTCCGGATCGCGGGCCAGCAACTCGTGGAAGACCGCAATGGCCCGATCCAGCTCGGCTTTTTGGAGGTAAGCGAACCCCAGATTGAACCGTGCCGTGTGGTTCTCGGGCGACGCCGCCAGCACTTTCTGAAACTCCGCGATGCCCTCGTCCGCGCGGCGTGTATTGACTAGCTCCAGGCCCAGGCTGTTGCGTGCATCCGGATTAGATGGCTCCAGGTCCACCACGCGCCGGTAAGCATCCACGGCTCCGCCGGCATCGCCCGTCTTTTCCAGCGCCGCGCCCAGGTTGTTCCAGGCCAGGGCATCCGCGGCCTGCATTGTGGTGGCCGCCCGCAGGTGCGGTATGGCTTCCTGATGCTGGCTGGATGCTTCCAGCGCCTGGCCAAGCTTCGATTGGTACGAAGCATTCTGCGGATCAAGTTCGGCGGCCGCCTGGAGTTCCACCAGGCCGCGCACGCGATCCTCCTGAAGCCACAGCGCCACGCCAAGGTGAAAATGTGCCGGCGCGAATCGCACATCCAGGCTGATGGCGCGCTCGAAATGCTCGATCGCTTCGGCGCGGCGATTCAGCACGGCTAGCAGGAATCCCATCTCGTCCTGAATTCGAGCTGACTTCGGATCGAGAGCGGCAGCCTCCGCGTAAGCCGCCAGGGCGCCCGCCGCATCGCCCTTCGCCTTCAACGCAGCGGCTCTGGATTCCACCTCCTGCAGCGTGGCGGAAGCCGCGGCAATCAGGGGCAGAGCGACAATTAAAGGCAGCCATCGCCGCACTCTCATATACTACTGGATTATACTTACACCAAATGTGGCTCGCTCTTGCACTGCTGCTCGATATGAGTGCGACGCATCAGGCGGCGCTGGCGGCCTACAAGCAGCATAAATTCGCCGAAGCGGTTTCCCAGTTCACCGAGGCCCTCAAGTCCGAAGAGCCCGACAGCGCCGAGTACCAGGAATCCGTCCTGCTTCTGGGGCAGAGCCTCTACCTGCAATCGAAGTACGCCGACTCCATTCCGTGGCTCGAAAAGGCGGTCAGCGGAAAAGCGCCCACACCCGAAGCCGCCTATATGCTGGGCAATGCGTGTATCCTGACGCGGCAAAGCGAGAAAGCCGTGAAGGCCTTCGCCCAGTTGTTTCAAGTGGGAGCGGATTCCGCGGCGGCGCGTGTCACTACGGCGCGTATGATGATGCATCAGGACCTGGCCGACGACGCCGCAAAACAGGCAAGAGCCGCGCTGCTGATCGACCCCCACATTCCGGAAGCGCACTTTATTCTCGGAGAGGTGGCCATCTTTCAGGCCGACATCGATGGCGCGGTCTCGGAGTTGAAGAAAGAGATCGAGATCAATCCTGGCTCTTCGATGGCCTATTATCGCCTTGGAGATGCATACACCCGGACCGAGAACTGGGATCTGGCCATGGCCCCGCTGGAGCGCTCCATCTGGCTGAATTCGAACTTTAGCGGACCTTATATCCTGCTCGGCAAAGCATATTTCAAGCGCAAGGAACTGGCCAACGCGGAGGGTGTGTTGCGCCATGCGCTCCGCTTGGATCCGCAGAACCTGTCCGCGCACTATCTTCTCGGTCAGACCCTGACGCAGGACGGCAAACAGGACGAAGGCCAAAAGGAATTTGCTCGCTGGAAAGAGTTACAAGCGAAACAGTAGGCCGGCCGATCCGTCATCGCAGTTGAATATTCTGCGGCATGAACCGCAGATACTCCCGAATCGCCTCGCGGCTTTCCACGTTGTTGCCGGCTTTCTTGTATAGCTGGCTCAATTCCAGGTAAGCGTCCGGTTGAGAGGGATCCAGTTCGATACTTCGCCGTAGCTCCTTGACTGCGTCTTCCATTTTGCCAGTACGTCCGTGAGCCGCTCCCAGGCAATAGAGATATCGCGCGTTGGAAGGAGCCTGCGCCGACGCGCCCGCGAACATTTGGATGGCTAACTGCGCCTCGCCTTGTGCCAGCAGCAGCGATCCCAGGTCGGCCTCCACGGCTGCATCCTGCCTCTCTTGCGGAGGCAACTGGGATAGGATCTGATAAGCCTGCCGCAAGTCCGATGCCGTGCGGGTGCTCTCCGCCAGATCGAAGTATGCCATGCCGAGATCGCGGCGAACCAGCGCTGGGTCCGGTTCGCGCCACGCCCTCGGCTCGGCATGAGCGTCACTCTCTTCGGATCGCTGCTCGCGCGGGACGCGCGGAATACTGTGATCGGTTATGGCGGAATGCGCCACGTTAGTCGGCCGAAGCCGCGGCATATGACAGCTCACGCATTCAACGGCCGGTTGATGACGTTTTGCCGCGAACAGATCGCCATGGCAGAAGAGGCACACCCCCTGGATGGCCCGCACCTGCTTCTCAGGGTTGGCGTGCGGATCGTGGCACGTGCCGCACCACAAACGGCCGCCGCTTTGCCGGGCACACTGGCTGCGCGCCAGTAACTCGCTCTGGCTCACCGCCCGCAGCGTGCCGCGAGCAGCCGTGCGTAGATAAGTTACAAAGACGCCCTCGGCCGCATCCCCTGCCTTGAAGTCCCACCAATCGCGGCCGGGATTCAGGATCCGGACTTCCCCCTCCAGGTGGCACTGCTCGCATACGCTGTCCCGAAGGCTCGGAGCCAGGCGGGCTGGATTCACGATGGAACCCGGAACGGGGTTCTTGAGGTGTTCGGCAGCCGGACCATGGCACCTCTCGCAGGAGATCGGCGTGAAGGGCGGATCACCGAACTGGTTCCCAGTCCCTCCCAGCAGCTTTACGGAGCCAGTATGGCAGAACAGGCAGCCGCTGGAGATCTGGTGCGTAAAATCGAGAATGCGGTTCCGTCTCGTAACCCGGAGTCAGGTCCCAACTCTTCGTCTGCGTGTAATAGGAAGCCGGCGACTGAAACAGGTACTTTCCCAGCCGGACGATGTAACTGTATCCCACTATCCCGGCCCCTACCGAATACGCCACGGGATATTCGGCGACCACGCCGCGCTGTTCCAATCTATGTTCGAGAAGCTCTCCCTGCCGGCGGATCGTGATGGTACTCCCTGATAGTTTGTGAACGATCCGGCCGCCGTCGGAGACCGATGGCGCGCCCACGGATCTGCCCATTGGCGATCGCTCAAACGCGGCGACTTCGGCGGGGTGGCACCGGGCGCAGGGTTGCTCCGCGTGTCCCATCGCAAGGCCGGCGAACAGCAGAATGGCCGCCGCGAGCAAGCGGTTTGGCCGGCTGCACCCGCCGATCACGGAGTGTCTTCGATATTGAGAAAACAATGGCAACGGAACCACTGTGGAGCAGTCGTAGCCTAAGCCGGCTGCTTCGTGCTTCCCTCTCTTACAGTAACTACCTGATTGGCCTTGACGCCGGATATTTTGTCCACGACGCCGCTAGGCCAACGAATCTCCAAATCGACCTTCTCCGCCTTGCCGAGGCCAAAATGAACGCGCAAGTCATTCTGGGAAATGTACGAAGAGCCGCTGCGTACCTCGTCCATCTGGCGCCGTCCCGGAGTATTGCAGTAGATGCGGGCGCCGATCCCCGATCGGTTTGACTTTGTCCCCACCGTCTTAATCTTGATCCAGTTGTTCTGCAGCGTGCTATCGCAGCGGAGCAATTGTGGGACATCGTTGGTGCAATTTACAAGCACGTCGAGACAGCCGTCGTTGTTGAAATCGCCAATGGCGCAGCCTCGGCCCGGGACCTCTTCCAGCACACCCGGCCCTGCGTCGAGCGAAACGTCGGCGAAACGTCCATTGCCTAAATTCCGGTACAGCACTTTTCTCTCGCGGTAGCCGGATTCGATTTTCGTGTCGGCAACCTCCGCGTAGACATGGCCGTTGGTGATAAAGATGTCGGCCCAGCCGTCGTTATCGAAGTCCATAAAATTCACGCCCCAGCCCAGGAATCGGGTGTTCCTGCCCAGACCGGCGCGATAGGTCTGATCTTCAAAGAACAGATTGCCTTGATTGTGATACAGGGTGGAAGTATCGCCGGCGAAATTGGTTTTCACGATGTCGAAGTTGCCGTCCCCATCGTAATCGGCGGCAGAGACTCCCATGCCGGCTTGCGGTTTGCCATCGGCACTGTAGGCAACGCCTCCTTCGATCGCCGCGTCCGTGAAGGTCCCGTCATGATTGTTCTTGTAGAGCGTGGACGACGTGGAATCGTTAGCGACATAGATATCGGCCACGTATCGTTGTCCAGGTCCGCAATCAAGACTCCCAGCCCATAGGTGCCGGGTGTCTTCCAGATGCCCGACTTCTCGCTGACATCGGCGAATGTGCCATCGCCATTGTTGTGGTATAGGATGTTCTTGCCGCCCTTGAGTCCGGGGGGACCGCAAACCACCATGATGCCCTTATAGAGGCATGGGCCCGATTCGGGGAGCGGCGCGGTCTTGGGATCGAAGTCGATGTAGTTGGCGACGAAAAGGTCCAGGTGTCCATCCTTGTCGTAGTCCACGAAGGCGCACCCCGTGTTCCAACGCCGTTGTCCATCGCCTGGATTGGTGGTCACTCCAGCTTTAGGGGCCCGGTCTGTGAAGGTCCCGTCGCCATTGTTATGCCACAAGGCGCAATCCCCCCAGTAAGTGACATACCGGTCCTCAAAGCCGTCGTTATCGTAATCTCCGGCGCAAACTCCTTGACCCCAACCGGTACGCGCAACACCGGCTTGCAGGGTAACATCGGTGAACGTGCCATCGCGGTTGTTCTTGTAGAGACGGCTGACGGGCGCCTTGCCGGGGGGCCATTTCGTCTCGAAGCGGGTTCCATTTACCAGGAATATGTCCAGCCATCCATCGTTGTCGTAATCGAAGAAGGCGCACCCGCAACCGGTCGTCTCCAGCAGGAACTGATTCTTGCGTTCGCCTCCGAAGACGGTGCTGGTGCGCAGTCCGGCCTCTCGCGCCACATTCACGAACTGGATACCCAACGGGACGCCGGCTATCAGCTGGTCGAACGAATACACCGGAAGTGCGGCCGAAAGGGAACGGATGAAACCGCGTCGCGATACTGAAAGACAGGACCTACGGCCGGGACGATCGATAGGCATAACAGTGCGTGCGGGCGTTTCCCATGATACCGCAGCGCTATCGAGCCTTCGGTCTGTCCCGGCCCTATCCCATTGCTAGAACCTCACCGTGCCGGAGAACTGCAGCGACCGCATAAAGGCGCCTCCTGCGAGCCCCGTAATCTGACCCGCGCTGGGGCTTTGGACGTCGCCATTCGGCAGGCCGAGATTCGTGTGGTTGAATGCATTCCGGGCATCGGTGCGCAGCGTGAAGCCCACGCGCTCGGTGAGCCGGATCGTTTTCGCGAGCGTAAGATCCTGCTGAATGAAATGCGGACCGAACAGCGTATTGATCGGGTAGTTGCCGAATGTATTGGCGGCCGGAATCAGGAAGGTAGTGCCGATTCCGCCCACGAACCACTGATTCCGGTTCCCTTGTGCCCCCGCATAAGGATCGCCGCTTCCTATGTTGGGCCGATTATTCGGCCCTTGGTTCGGCTGGCCTCCCTGCGATCCATAATTCTCCAGCGTCGGAGAGAAGCCGAATCCGGTGTAGTAACTGGTAATGCCGCTGATGGTCCATCCCCCCAAGGCTGCATCCACGGCCCGGCTTGCGGCAGCGCCGAATTTCCGCCCGTGTCCGAATGGAATGTCGAACGTTTGCGCCAGGGTAATCTGGCCCCGGGGCAAGGTGTTGCTATACCCCGTGCCGGCTGCCCGATCGTAGAGGAAGTAGTAATTGGAGTCATAGCCCCAGCCATCGCCCCACTGTCGCTGGTAGGTATAACTTCCCTGGAGCGTCCAGCCTTGCAGCGCCCGGACCAGCACTGTTCCCTGGAACGAGTTATAACGCTCGTTGGCGCAATCGCAGTAGTAGGAGAGATCGTTCGTCCATCCAAACTTGGCATAATACGGCCGAGTCCAGGTTCGTATTGGAGACGCCGGGAACGAAAATGGCTTCGTTGGGGTTGATATTGCTTGCTTGTGCCCATAAAGCCATGCCGGTCCGAGACATTTCCGACATAGGCAGCCGTGGCCGTGACATGCTCGTCAGCTGGCGTTGGATGGCCAGCATTGTATTGATAGGTCGTCGGAAGCGTGACGGTGGCGGGAAGGAACTTCGGATTGATGCCCGGAAGGCAGCGGGAAAGTTCCATTTAGAGGAAACGCAGCGATGGGCGCTAAAGTGGAAGGCCCTTGAGCCAGCGTAAATACGTCTGTAAAGCCATTGGGCGGCTGAATGCTTTGGTTCGAGAGCACCGGCGGGTTTTGCGTCACATTGTGGCCGAAGTTAGACCCAAACACTCCCAAGTCATACGACCAGCCGTAGCCCGCGCGAATCACCGTCTTGGGATTGAATGCGTAGGCGATACCCACCCGGGGCGCAAAATGATGATAGTTCATCGTCTGAATGCCGTGCGAGGAAACCCCGCCCGTGCCGAAGACATACATCAGGCCGTTGTTGAGGTCGAGGGTAGCGCCATTTCCCGCGGAGTTGACAGATTCCGGGTATGTCAATTCCCAGCGTAAGCCCAGATTGAGGGTTAGTTTCGAGGTGGCGCGCCACGTGTCCTGGCCGTACCAGAAAAGGCGCGGCTGGCTCTCCTGGGCATTCGTGCTGGAGCTAACGTAGCGTTGGAAGCTGGACACGTCGCCCAGCAGAAATGTGGCGAGCCCGATACCAGGCGACACGTTCTGTCCGGTCGCTGCCACATTACCTGTGTCCCCGCCGTTAAAAGTCAATTCGCCGGCTCGATGGCTGTCGCTCGGGACGCGAAGATTTTGCGCGTATCGCAGGTCCGCACCGAACTTAAAGGCGTGCTTGCCTACCGTTCTTGAGACGTTATCCACAAACTGGTACTGCCGCTCGGTCTGCGTGAGCGGGCAGTTGCATTGGTTGACTCCCAAAGCGTAACCGAGCTGATAGGCATCGTTTGGCGAGGTAACGTTGAAGTACGGCATGCCCGAAGTGTAGGTGCTGTCGAGGTTCAGGCCTGGGATGCCTGCCTGCGTGGCCGGACTGGTGCCGTATCCGTTTGGAACATCGAACACGTGATACCGCATGAAGCCGAAGCGTAACTCATTGATCAGGGTCGGGCTGATTGTGGTCGTCCAGCCAATCGCCAGGCTCTGATTCCGGGCTTGCGAATTCCCCGCGTAATTGCCGAAATTCGGGCCCCCAGCCAACAGGCCAAACGCGCCCGGCGCCTGTTCGGTGAATCCGGCGAAGCTATATCGGCCGAAAATCGTGTTCTTCTCGTTGAGGTAGTAATCTTCGCGTGTGTCGAACTGATTTCCATGGATCGCCACCGCCCCGTTGGTGGAATAGTTGTTGAGGAACGGCGCCCCGGATATCTGCTGCAGATTCGGCAGCGGCCAGTTGGCCATAATGGCTTTGGCTTGCGAACTAAGCTGGCTGGCCGGGATGACGTTGTTCGGATACGGCGTGCGGCCCACGCCCGTCTGGGCATTTCCGCTGGTGGGATCGTAAATCTGATAGTTGGGGTTGTACGCCAGCCAGTCGCTGAAATTGCCGGTGCGATTCTGCGCGTCCGGCACGCTGGTCACTACCGAAGCGCCCTGCGATTGCCGGTTCAACTGAACATCGCCAAAATAGAAGAGCTTGTCCTTTTTAATGTGGCCGGCCAGCGAGCCGCCGAATTGGTTTTGGCGGTACGGGGCCGCGGGTAATCCGGTGAACGGGTTCGACGCAAAAGTCGTGAAGCCGGGCGTATTGAGCTGCAGATACTCGAACACGTCGCCATGCATCTGGTTGGTGCCGGACTTCGTGGAGTACGAAGCGATTCCGCCGCCTACGTATGCGAACTCGGCGTCGAAATTCTGGTTCGCCTGCTTCACCTCTTCCACCGAATCGAACGTCGGATTGATCACAATGATCCCAAGGATCGGATCCTGATTCGTCGTCCCGTCCAACTCGTAACCCATGGAATCGAATAA
Source organism: uncultured Actinomycetota bacterium (assembly GCA_963703795.1). GTDB lineage: Bacteria > Actinomycetota > Actinomycetes > Mycobacteriales > Mycobacteriaceae > Mycobacterium. Next base: position 237,751 of record CAVPFT010000025.1, read on the forward strand.
CTGGCCGTTGACGATCATTTGTATGCTGTTCTGGGGATTCTCATCCGAGGCGTGTTGCCAGCCGATCTTGGCTGTGCCCGGGTTCAGCAACTCCATCGACTGGAGGTTGCGCCCGATGTTCGGCAGAGCGTTGATCTCCTTCGAACTAAAGGTCTGGGCTACGTCGGATCGATCGGATTGCACCATTGGCGCAGTGGCGGCAACTTCAACCGTGGTCGTGACATCGCCGACCTTCAGTGATGCGTCATACCGAACCCCTTCATCCACACGGATATCCACAGCGTCCGACTTCACTGCCTGGAAGCCCTTGGCCTCGACAGTGATTGTGTACTTGTCGGGAATCAACTGCCCTTGCCGGTAGTTGCCGGAGGAATCGGTGACGACCTCGAACTTCGTCCCCTTATCGACATCGGCCACCGTCACCTTGGCTCCAACTACTGCCGATCCCGTCGAATCCGTCACGGTTCCGAAGATGCTTCCGAAAACCTGTTGAGCATTCGCCGTGGCGAACGCTGCCACGAGCAATGCGAAACAAGCCAATACCGTTCGATGCTTACTGAGCATACAAACCCCCCTGCGTATTAGGCATTTGAATCAGGCAAGACCGAGCCTGGAGTATCCAACCCCACAGACTTGAATGAGTGTATGGCCGCTAGTATCAAAATACTAGCTAAAAACTTTGAAAAACCCTTGATACCTGAGTATGTGCGTTGGTATGTTCGAGGAACTGCTTTATTTACTGAAGAGTAGAAGGAATCGACGGACTTGCCGGTTGCCACTTTCCTACGTGGGTTTGACTCTGTGTTAAATGCCGGTGTAACACTGTATGCCGGCCGCTGCGTTGGTAACATAGATGTTAGGGCAAGGTAATCCCCTTGGATGAATGGGTTGTTAAACGGCGGAGGGCATCGATGCTCAACCCTCGGGGTGGGCCGGAATCAATTCAGCGGACGATGCGTATGAAACAGTACGATATCGGTGTGCACCGGGACACCGCCCCTGATCTGCACATGAAGGACTGCCTCGAAGAATGATCGGGCGCCCGATTTCGTAGCGCCGACTCGGCCCAGCAATTCGCGAACGGTATTTTCACGGCAGACATACTCGACCGCACCTTGCGTCCCAATGGTGGACGTGCCCGCCAGAATCAGAGCCCACCTGGATGGGTTGAGGCCCGGCACCAGCGCCACCACAGCGTAGTCGTCAGTCAGGGGCAGGGGACTCGGCAGAAAGACCTTGGCCTCACCCTCCCTTGGAGCCAGGTTGATGAGCGCGCCTTCGCCCGACCTCGGTCCCTCGTCAATCACCTTGAACTGGAAGTCCTGTAAACCGGGGATGTCCCGTAAGGGAAGATTTTCCAGTGACGATCCGACGAAGACGATATCGTTGTTTTCCACGTCGTCCAGGGAGAGCAAACCGCTGCGCTTAACGCGGATCGAGCGATTCAAAGCGGTAAAGGTCCGGTCCAGGGCATGAATCCCCAGAACCTCGCCGATCCCCGTATAAAAATCCACTACCTCCCGGCCGGAATCGCGCGAAGGAACCAGGTAGCGCATGCCAGTGGTAGGCCGGCCCACGAAAGTCGCATTACTGAACACCACCCACGGATCGTTCGGCCCGTTGAGCAGGGTACCCCAAAAACGTTGCAGCGAACGAGTATCGCCCGTGGCAGCTACAGCCTTCCGATCGGTGCCTGCCCTCCCTTCGAGGAGCAGGGTGGCAGCCAGTGCGGCGGCAATGACGGTTGCGCATACCAACGCGATGACCAGTAGCTGATTGGTGCGAGGCGGCGCTTCCGTCCGGAAGGCAGGCGTTTCCAGAACGGTTCGCACCGTGATCTTGGACTCCGCTTCCGCAGGCCTGGGATGAAAGGCCAGCGTATAAGATCCCTTCGGCAATTCGATAATGATCGGATCGTCGGCCCCGGGCCCGCTGTAATAATCCATCAGCTTGGCACGGAGACGCGCAACGTTGACTCTCACGGTCGAATCGAGGCGTGGATCGAATGCTTCCGACCGGCCGAACACTTCCGATGCAATTTCGTGTTCCCGGATTGCCGCACCTGGACCATGAATCGCCCGATTCGCCAGGTACTGCAGAAGCCTGCACAGCGATCCGGAACCATGCAGAACGGAACTCTCGATTATCTTTTCAACCTCAGCAACTTGGAGGTCGAAACCTGGAACACTAACCCCTCGCGCGGCCATTGCGAGAAGTCTAACTCTCCGAATCCCGTATTGCAAGCGCGAAATGGCCCGCTGCCTCGCCCGCCGATGTATGCTGCTGCACCGCGGGACATAGTAACCAGGTTATGCAGTTTTCATTCATGACCTGGAGTGCGCCGGGAGCCCTGGCTTCGCCGCCCAACCCGAAATTCCAAGTTGCAAACTCACTCCACTTTCAGCTTCGCCAGCGGACCGCTCATGCGCATTTCCTTATTGCCATTGGTAAGCAGGATTACAATGCGGCCGTCGTCTTGCGTGGCCCCGCTTCCGATATAGGTTTCATCCGCGGTTCGCAAATTCAACGCCGTCAGGCGCAGTCGCGGGGTGGCTTGCGGCCAGGTCAAACTGTAACTCCCGGAGACCGTGCGGCACGGCATGAGCGCTCCGAAATCGACATTCGATCCGGTGAAGGTCCCATCCGAAGTCAGGTTGGTCAGCAGTTGCAGGCCCGTGCCGGAGGTTTCGAGCGTGCCCTCCGCATCCACTTTGCCCGATTGCCACGGAATTCCCTTCAGGCTGCCGGTCAGCTTATAAGCGGGGCGGGTCCCGCGCAGGTTGACGGTCAGCCGCCCCGAGACAGCCGATTTATCCAACGAAGCCTGGATGCCCTCCAGGTCCACGCGCGCGGCGTCCCACAGCAGGCGCGCGCGCACCTTTTCCAAATGCGCGCCGGCCAGCGTCAGGTCGTCGATTTGCACCGTGCCGTCGGCCTCCGTCTGCTTCAGCCAATCGGGCAGGCTGGCTCGGCCGAAGGCGCGCGCCAGCAGGCTCGCTCGCGGCGCAGTGTCGGCATCAGCTCGGCCTCGAAGTCCGCGGCATCCACCTCGTCCGCCCGCAACCGCAAATGGTGCGGCCGGGCCGTCCCCGGTTCGTAGCGATACTCTCCCGTGAAAAGCACCTTGCCCGCCTGGCCGCGGATGTGGTCCAGCGACACACGCGCGCCATCAATCTGGGCATGCGCCGCCGTCAGTTGCAGGGGATCGGTCAATTGCGGCACGGCGATCTGCGCTTCGCTCACCTCCAGGTTCCCTGTCCAGCCGCCCTTGCCCGCTTCCCGCTGATACCGCAATTGCCCGCTCCATTGCCCGGACTGCACCTGCTCGAACCACGGCACGGCGGCCAGCGCGACTTGCGCGCGCAGCGACGCCACCTTCATCCCCTCGGTGGAAATTTTAAGATCGAGCGTGCCGTCGTCCACGGCATAATCCGCTTCGATCTCCGCCTGGTCCTGGTCGGCCGTGCGCACCACCGCCGGCGAAAGTCGCACGTGGCCCTGACCCATCACCAGGTATGCCTGTTCGAAACGTACCGGCGGCGAATCGGGAATAGTGACGGAGGCGTCGTGGAAAGCCAGCTTTCCCTGGAAGCTCCCTTGTCCCGAGTAGATCACCGCGCCGTCCAGCGTGCCGCCCACTTCGAGCTTGGGCGGAATTTCCGCGCCCATGTGCCGCGCCAGTTCCAGCAGCGGTCCCGCGGGGAACTGGTTCCAGTTCAAGGCCACCGCCCAGTGCGGCTGCGAAAGGTAGTCGCTGGCGCGGAAGTGAACCGAGAGCGGCAGCGGCACGCTGCCCGCCGAGTTCGATTGCAGCTCCAGTTGCTGGGCCATCAAATCCCACCGGCCCCGTACATCGAGCGGCCAGCCCTGGCCTTTGGGCGGCAGCAAGTCCCAGCGGTGCACGTCCTCGATGTTGAGCCTTCCCTGGATGCCTACATTGTTAATGGGTCCGCCGAAATGCAGCCGCGCCGAAATGGTCCCGTGCACGTTGCCTGCTTGCCCGCGCATCAGCGCAGTCAATTCGCCCAACCCGGTGCGATCCAGCACCATGTCCATGTCCAGGCGCTCCGGATCCACGAACCAGCGGCCACTCAGCCGGAACGAACCCAAGCCCTGCGCGGGTCGGTCCGTGCGCGCGGGCTTGGCGTCACATTTCACTCTCCAGGCGCGCCCCACCGATCCCGGCGGCGAAATATCCAGGTCCGTCTCGGTGAGGTAGAAGACCGACTTTTCGTCGCCGAACTTGAAATGGATGCGGCTGTCGCGCACGCGGATTGCCGGCACCGTGCTCATCACCGAGCGGTTCAGGAAGGAGGCGAAATTCCAGCGGCCCCATTGCGACGCCGGCCCCGATTTGGCCAGGTTGATGCTGGCGCCTTCCAGGCGAATGGACGCGATGACGAATCGCCCTCCCAACAACGACCAGATGCTGGGCGCGATTTCCATGCCTCCCGAGTCCTTTTGGATGTAAACGATGGGCTCGCTTCCGATGGTAGGGATCCTCGTAGATGGTTACATAGTCCACCGCGAAGCCCGGGCCCTTGAACAGGCTGAAGTGCACTCCGCCCAGTTCCACGCGGCGCCCCAGGGCGCGCCCAATGGATCCTTGTAACCTTCTGGCATATTGATCGACCGTAACGTATGGCGCCGCAATCCCTATTCCCAGCAGCATGCCGATCACGACGCTGGCCAGTTGGAAAATCCGCTTGCGCCCCATCTTCATAAGGCTGCTCCGATCAACCCGCGGTACGCTTCCAGGTCGTCGATGTCGGCCACAATGCCAGGGTCGTCCAGATCCAGAAACTCGGTTTCGGCCGCATGGCTGCGCACAATGTCGCGCGCCGCACCCGATTCCGGCGCCGCTAGAAACTCTGCAATCAGCGCGCGTGAAAAGCAGATGGGGTGTCCGCGCCTGCCTTTATAACGCGGCACCCGCAGCAGCGGCGCGCCATCCGGAAGCGCCCCGCCATCCAGCAACGCATCGATGGTGCCCGGCGCCACGGACGGATGGTCCACCAGCGTGAAGAGCACGCTTTCGGCTTCCGGCGGCACCGCGCGCAGGCCGCATTGCAGCGAAGTGGTCATGCCGCGCTGATATCGGGATTCACGGCGAAGGTTGCCGGCCGCAGGCTGCGCGCGCGAATCTCTTCCGCCCGGGCGCCCAACACTACGATCACCGGAGCGCAGCGCGCCGCGAACAGTCCGCACCAGCGTATCCAGAAACGTCTCGCCGCGATAGCGCAGCAGCGCCTTCGGGTACCCCATGCGGCGCGATTCGCCGGCTGCCAGAATCAGTCCGGCGGGGCCGCTCGTGCCGTTCACTTGGCCAGCACGCCGCGCCGCGCTTCATCGGCGAATACCGACATCGCGAGCGAGCGCCAGTTGGAAGCGGCATTGCGGCGCACCGCGATCATCTCGGCCGCCACCGCAATGGCGATCTCCTCCGGCGAAATCGCGCCAATGTCCAGGCCCATGGGCGCGTGCATGCGTTCGAAGGCCGTCGCGCGGAATGCCTTCGCTTTCCAATTCGCGGATGACGTTCAACACTTTGCGCTTGCTGCCGATCATCGCGATATAGCGCGCGCGGCGTCGCGATGGCCAGCTTGCAGCACCCGCATATCGTCGCGATGGCCGCGCGTCACAATGACCACGTAGCTGGTCTCGTTGATGGGCAGCTTCGGGAAAGACTTCTTCGTACTCCGCGGCGTGCACCTCGGCGGCTTCCGGGAAGCGCTCGCGATTGGCGAAGCTCTCGCGGTTGTCGATCACCACCGCCGCGAAGCCGGCCAGCGTAGCCACCTTCGAGAGGCTCTTCGAAATGTGGCCCGCGCCGAAAATATAGGCGTGCGGAACGGGCAGCACCGGCTCGACAAATACGTCGAGCTGGCCGCCGCAGATCAGGCCGTTGTCGTAGGCCGCGTCCTGGCCGAGGTTGAAGGTAAGATGCTTGGGCTTTTCCGTCTCGATCACCTCGCGCGCGGCGTTCCACACTTCGGCCTCCACGCAGCCTCCGCCGATGGTTCCGGTCATGGAGCCGTCCTCGCGTACCAGCAGCTTGGCGCTCTCGTAGCTGGGGATAGAGCCGCGGACTTCGACGATCGTCGCCAGCGCGCACTTCTGCCCCAGGTTGCGCAGACGCACCAGTTCCTCGTAAACATCCATTCGAAGCTGATTATAACGCGCGTACCGGGTGCGGCGTGGCCTGGCACCGCCTGAGTCCGGAGTGTCCCTCAGCGTGAGTAGGTGTATGTTCCCATACCTTGTCCACGAGACTGTCTTCGGTTTTACGTGTTTAGCAAGAAATGAGCTCCGCACGCTACACCCTGCACGCCGCCGCCGATGTTGCCATCGCGGCCGTCGCCGGTATACTGGCTGTCGCAGTGTTCTTTCCACTCACTGTGGCTGCCGGCGCGGTGAAGCGCGTGATTCACCTGGGGCGGCGCCGCGATGCCGTCACCGAACGCGGCGGGCGCGGGCCACGCATCTTAGCGCGGCGGTGACGTTACGCGTGGAAGCCAAAAGCACGCTCTAATCGAACCATATTCCACGCTTGAGGCTGCACAGGCGTCTTCTGTCACGAGGGCTTCTTTTTTTTCATGGGAGAGTTGCGTAAGTGGCAGAATATAACAATACTATTCGGATTAACTTTAGCGGGAACCACCACCTGCCTGGCTGCAACGCCGAAACCGGTGATACAAAGTGTCACCGATGCCGCCGGCTTCGGTCCGCGGGTGGCGCCCGGATCCCTGGCCTCGATCTTCGGAACTAACCTCGCAAGCGGAGAGGCCTTCGCGTCGGGCGTGCCCCTGACTACCAGTCTTGGTGATGCCAGCGTCGTAATTGGGAGCGTGTCGGCCCCGCTTCTCTATGTGAATACCGGGCAGATTAATTTTCAGGTGCCATCGTCGCTGACCAGCGGACCGGTCAGCCTGGTGGTCAATGGCCCCGGCGGCGCCAGCGCTTCCTTCAGCTTCACGGTAACCGCGTCGGCGCCCGCCATCTTTCAATACGGCACCAACCGCGCCGTTGCGCAGAATGGCGACGGCACGCTCAATTCCAGTTCGGCCGCGGCGGCGTCCGGTTCGGTCATCACCGTGTATCTCACCGGCATCGGACCCGTCGACAATGCGGTCACCGATGGCGCAGCCACACCGTCGTCGCCGCTTTCTACGGCCACCGCCGCCAACAGTGCCACTATCGGCACCATGAGCGCGCCCGTCCAGTTCCTCGGGCTCGCGCCGACATTTGTGGGGCTCGCGCAGGCAAATATCCAGGTGCCTTCCCTGCCGAATGGCGACTACCCGCTGGTCATTACGGTAGGAGGATACTTGAGCGCTTCGGCTGTCGTTTCGGTGTCGGGTTCCGGCACGGCGTACACCAGTCCGCTGACGCTTACGGGAATCGCCGCCTTCGCCAACAGCCCCAACAGCAGCATCGCGCTCTACAATAACGTGGCATATGTATGCGGCACCAATCGCATCACCATGGTGAACGTATCCAACCCGGCGCAGCCTACCGTGATTGGCGAATTCGGAGACAGCGTTCTCAACGGCTACGGAAACCGGTGCGCCATTAACCTGACCGTCACCACTCCGTATCTGGTAGAAATTATCGGCAATCCGATGTATGCCGAATCATTCGCAGTCTACGGATTGAGTAATCCGCAAGCCCCCAACCTGCTGGACATCGCCACCACCAACATCACGGTGTGCCCGTGTATCCAGATGGTGTCCATGAGCTTTTCCGGCAATACCGCATTTATAACCACCAGTTACCTTCGCTTCACCAGCAACCGCAGCGTAGTTTCGCAAAATGGCGACTTATTGGTTTTTGATTTCACCAATCCGGCAGCGCCCGTGTACCTGGGGATGATGCAGCCTTCCGGACAGCCGGGCTCGGGTGATCAGAACCTCAAGCCTTACGGCGCGGTGGTCGATCAGATTTACGAATATATCGCCAGCAGCACGGCTACGGGCTCGAGCAATGTCGGCAACGGTTTCCTGGACGTGGTCAGCGTTGCGTCGCCGTCCACTCCGAATGCCATCAACACCGTGGCCGTCGGACAGGCGGCGATTCTAATGAGCTTCGACATTTCGGGCAATACGCTTCTCGCCGCGGGTAACACCGCCGGGCAGCGCAACCCCGGAAATCCGGATTTCGATTTCCTGGGTAACCTGACTCTCACCACCATGGACATCAGCAATGTGCAGGCGCCCGTGGTGATCGCCACCTTCACTTCCACCCTGCAGGTGAATGGGACCTACAATGTGTTCGGATTTTCCAACGGCGTTTTCGCGATCGTCAACAATCCGCCCGACGCGGACGACTTCGGGCCGGCGACCCTGATGATCGTAGACGCCCGGCAGCCGGCTTCGATGTTGTTGTACCCGTTCCAGACGCAGTTCGGCTTCGCGGGCATCCTCACGACCAATAATGGTTACCTGCTGGCCCCGACTTCGCTGGGGCTGAACATTTATCAGTTGCAGTTGCAGTAAAGGCGATCTTCAGTACTGCAGCTTCGACAGATATCCGTAGCTCTGGCGCAAGCTGTCTACCGGATCGCCCGGCGTCTGGTCCTGCTCCACGAAGTAATGCTGGACGCCCGCCGAGGCAGCCGCGCGCAGCACCTCGGGCCATTTGATGGAGCCGTTGCCGACTTCTTTGAATGTGGCGCGATCCACCGACTCCTTGTACATGACCGGAAAGCCCGCGGGCTTGTCCTTCAAGTGCAGCAGCGGCACGCGGCCGTGCAACTTTCCTAATAACTCCACGGGATCGTGGCCGGCGACGCTCACCCAGAAGCAGTCCATCTCAAACCCGCACAGCTTCGGGTCCAGGCGGTCCATCATCACCTGGAATCCGGTGCTGCCTTCCATGGGCTCGAATTCGAAAGCGTGATTGTGATAGCAGAAGGTAAGTCCGGCGGCGCGGCACTTCTCGCCCGCACGGTTCAACTTGTCGGTGAGGATGCGGATCTTTTCCAATCCGCCGCGCTCGGCGGGCGGCAGGTACGGGAAAACCGCGTAAGCGAAGCCCCACTTCTTCACCTGGTCGATGGCGCGCGCTAACTCCTCCTCCTTGCCCTGATTCATCATGGTGTTGTCCAGATGAATGCTGACCGGCTTCAGCCCGCTCTCCTGAATCGCCGGCCAGATACGGTCTAAACCGGCGTATGTGGCTTCGATTTCCCGGTAGCCGATGGCCTTGATGGCCTGCAGAGTCTCCGCAGGTTTTTGTGGCAGAATGCTGCGCACGGTGTAGAGCTGGACTCCGATCGCCTGGAGCTGCCGGGCGGAAAGACGAATCGCGGGCAACGCCGCGGCAATGGATGCCGATTGCAGGAACTGACGCCGGTTGAACATACGCATATTGTAGCTGCCGCCGGCGCCGGTGCTACGCTGGCAGTGAAGATGGCAGATCGCATGGAGAGAGGCGCCGCCTCAACGGTCGTGATTGTCGGCGGCGGCATCGTCGGGCTCGCGACGGCGTTTCAGTTGAGCCATCGCTTTCCCGACACGCGCATCACGGTGCTGGAAAAAGAAAATGAAGTAGGCCGGCATCAGACCGGTCACAACAGCGGCGTACTGCACTGCGGCCTGTATTACAAACCGGGATCGGTGAAGGCCCGGCTGGCGGTGAGCGGAATCCGCCAGATGGTGGTGTTCTGCCAGGAAAACGGGATTCCGCACGAGGTGTGCGGCAAGCTGGTGGTGGCGGCCGACGACTCCGAAGTGCCGCGCCTGAAGAATCTGGAAGAGCGCGGGCGCGCCAACGGCCTGGAAGGCTTGCGCCTGCTGAGCCGCCAGGAGATGCGCGAGATTGAGCCGCATGCCGGCGGCGTAGCGGCGCTGCGCGTGCCGCAGGAAGGCATCGTGGACTACGCGCGCGTCTGCGCCGCTTTGGTGGCGAAGCTGGAAGCGCGCGGAGCCCGCGTGGTGACCGGCGCGCGGGTCACGCGCCTCAGTCCGGTGAATGGAAGCTGGGTCGCCGGGACAAGCGCGGGCGAATTCGAGGCGAAGTTCCTCATCAACTGCGCCGGTTTGCATTGCGACCGCGTGTCCGAACTGGCGGGCGAGCGGCGCGATATGCGCATCCTGCCGTTTCGCGGCGAGTATTACCAGATCCGGCCGGAGCGGCAATTCCTGGTGCGCAACCTCATCTACCCGGTGCCCGATCCGCAATTTCCGTTTCTGGGCGTACATTTCACGCGGCTGATTCACGGCGGCATCGAGGCCGGGCCGAACGCCGTGCTGGCCTTCGCGCGGGAAGGCTATCGCAAGACCGATTTCAACCTGCGCGACCTGGTGGACGCGCTGACGTATCGCGGCTTCTGGCGCTTCCTGCGGCGCTACCCATCCATGGCATGGTTCGAACTGCGGCGCTCGTTCAGCCGCGAGCTGTTCTGCCGGTCGCTGCAGCGCCTGGTGCCGGAGATCCAGCCGGACGATCTGGCCACCGGCGGATCGGGGGTGCGCGCGCAGGCGATTGCGCCCGAGGGCGAGTTGGTGCAGGACTTCCGTTTCATCCAGCGTGAAAATGCCTTGCACGTGTTAAACGCGCCGAGTCCCGCGGCCACGGCATCGCTGGCCATCGGCGCGGAGATTGCCGGCATGGTGCCCCATCATGCCCTGTGATAAGATCGCGCCATTATGACCAGGCGATCCGCAATGCAGACGATGACTGCCGCGATGGCGCTTTCGCAGACGGGACGGGCTGAGGCGCCCGCCGGCCGGTTGAAGCAATCGCTGGCGCGATGGTGCTACTCCAAGATCCCGTTTGACGACTTGTGCCGCCAGGCGGCGGAGATCGGATGCTCGGGCATCGACTTGATCGAACCCGAGGATTGGCCGGTCGCGCGCAAGTACGGGCTAACTCCCACCATCACGCAAGGCAAGTCCTCCATCCCCGATGGCTGGAATCGCAAGGAGAGCCACGAGCGGCTGGAGCAGGAGATCCGCGCGCGCATCGTGAAGGCGGCTGAGGGCAAAGTGCCGAACGTGATCACATTTTCCGGCAATCGCAAAGGCATGGGCGATCAGGAGGGCAAGGAAAACTGCATCGCGGGGCTGAGCCGCATCAAGAAATTCGCGGAGGACAATGGCGTCATGGTCTGCATGGAGCTGCTCAACAGCAAGGTGAACCACAAGGATTACAGTGCGATCACACTGCCTGGGGCGTGGAAGTGGTGAAGGCCGTGGATTCGCCGCGGGTGAAACTGCTGTACGACATCTATCATATGCAGATCATGGAAGGCGACATCATCCGCACCGTCCGCGACAACATTCAATACATCGCGCACTTCCACACCGGCGGCGTGCCCAACCGGCATGAGCTGGACGACACGCAGGAACTGCAATGGCGCACCATCGCCAAGGCCATCGCGGACCTGAATTTCCAGGGATTCATGGGCCACGAATTCGTGCCGGCGCGGGATCCGATGACTTCGTTGAAGGAAGCCGTCGTGCTGTGCACGGTGTGATTCTGGTGACTGGCGCCTCCGGGAGGATTGCGCGCCGTGTGACCGAATTGCTGGCGCGGGATGGACAACGCTTGCGCCTGATGAGCCGCAGCCCGCAAAACGTGCCGCGGGCGGCGAATGCGGAAACGGTTCGCGGCGAGTTTGCCGAACCTTCCACCCTGGAAAGCGCATTTGCAGGAATCGACACCGCCCTTATCGTTTCCGGATCGGGCGACCCGGGCGAGCGGTCGCTCCGGCACCGCAACGCGTTTGCAGCCGCGGCCCATGCGGATGTCGGACACGTCGTTTATCTGTCTCTCGAAGGGTCCGCACCGGACTCGAAGTATCCTTACTCCCGCGATCACTACCTGAGCGAACAATATCTCGCCGCGGCGGGCATCCCCTTCACGGTGCTCCGCAACGCTTTTTACATGGACATGTTTCTGGAAAAATTCGATGCCCAGGGAGTGATTCGCGGGCCGGCGGGACAGGGGCGTGGCGCTTTCGTTTCCCGCGAGGATGTTGCCCGGACCTCCGCCGCCGTCCTGCGGAAGCCGCCCGGCGGTATTTACGATGTCACCGGACCGGAGGCGATGAGTGTTGCCGAAGTTGCCGCGCGTTTATCCGCCCTGGTGAATCGTCCCCTTCGATATGAGGAAGAGTCCGCCAACGCGGCACGGGAGCGCCTGCGCGAAGTGGATCCGTCGGGGTGGCGCATCGAGTTGTCTGCCGGTTGGTTTGAGGCCATTGCCGCCGGCGAGCTCCAGAGCGTGAGCGACGCGGTCCTGCGTTTCACCGGAGCGGCGCCGCTGACGCTCGAAGAGTACTTCCAGGCATTCCCGGACTTATTAGGTTCACTCCAGTAGCATGGTTCTACCGGATCTCCTGCGCCAGGCGGCCGGCCTTCTCCTGCAGACTCATGGCCAGGCCGGTAAGGTTGGGATGCGAGGCGCCGCACTCCTCACGCAACTCACGGAGCCTTTCCAGCAGGCGATCGCCGGCGGATTCCAAAGCCGCCAGGCGCTCCTGGAAATCCCGTTCCGGCTTCGCCCGGTTCGCCGCCGATAGCGCGGAGACGGCCGCTGCAATCCGCTCGCTGTTCCCTTCGTGGAACGGGATCAGCTCGCCGTTGCACTCGATCCCTTCGGCGCTGACGGCCGGGGCGATGGCGCGATAGCCGGCCACCGAGATCCGCGTGATCTGGGCAATATGAAAATACTCGGGCCCAAATTGTTCGAGTTGCGAGATCAGCCGGTTGGCGTTCGTCTTACTCATATGGAGTTCTTTGTCGCAGAACTCCGACCAGTCTTTGGCGTTACCCTTATAAAGCTGGCCGTCCCTGATGTGACGCATGCATTCGACATCCGCGGCGGAACAGCGTCCGGCGATCATCCCAAAAGCATCGCGGCGTCCCAGCCACCTTACCAAATCGAGTTCGCCCTGCTTCCCGGCAGGCGAAGACACGTCCGTAACTTCTTCCATTACTGTCTCCTGTGAATCCCGGCCCAAATTGGTCCGAGCTTTAATAGAAAGGAAAGGACTTAGCATCGTCCGTCGGACCAAATTGGTCCGGAGACTCATCCTTGTCCTAATTCCATCATGCACGACGCACCCTCGCGAGCCGTCTTTGTGGGCCGCATGATTTCAGGCTAAGTGGGTGAGAAGCAGTTAGTAAGATTTATTTGCAAAACCTGTGACTCGATCCGGGCACCCCAATGGAAACTCACTGCTGCCGCAGCGCGATCATGGGATCGATTCGCGTGGCGCGGCGGGCGGGCAGCCAGGTGGCGGCCAGCGCGACGAAGGCGAGGAATAGCGCGGCGGCGAGGAAGGTAGCGGGGTCGGATGCTCCCACGTGGATCAGCATGCCGGACACCAGCCGGGTGACGGCGAAGGCCGCGGCGATCCCCGCGGCAAGACCGGCAATCGCCAGAACCATTCCCTGCCGCACCAGCATGCCGATCACCTGTCCGGGCCGCGCTCCCATCGCCATACGAACGCCGATTTCCTGTGCACGCTGGCTCACCGCGCAGGACATTACGCTATAGAGTCCGAGAGCGGCGAGGAACAGGCACATGGCGCCGAGCGAAGCCATGAGGCTGGCCGCCACTTTCTGCGCAAAGAGCGAGATCTGCGTGTACTCGGAGAGCGCCACGGCATGAAAGGAGGAGGCGCCGGAATCGGTAGCCATGACGACGCGGCGCAGCAGCGGGATGGCTTGCTCCGGTTCGCCGGCGGTTCGGATGAACACGTAGAGCTCGTGCAGCCCTCCCTGAAACTGGTGGAAAGCCAGATAGAAATGCGGCTGGGGCGATTCAGCGGGGCTGAAATACTTGCTGTCGCGGGCCAGGCCCACCACCGTCACCCACTTGCCGAATATGCGCACGCGGCGCCCGATTACAGTCTCGCTGTGGAAGTAGCGGCGCGCGAATGCCTGATTCACGATCATCACCGGAGCGGACTTGGCATCGTCCGATTCCAGGAAATCGCGGCCCGCCAGCAGGGGAATCCGCACGGTGGCGAAATAACCGGGCGATACCAGGGCGCGATTGACGTTCATGGATTCAGTCGGCATCCGTGCGTAGCCTTCGGGCTCCACGCGGTCGTAGGGACCGGCCGTGGTGCTGAGCGGTGTGAAATCGGAGTAACTGACGGCTTGAATGCCAGGTGCCGCCTGTAGATTGCGGCGCAGGCGGAGCGCGAATGCTCCCTGCTGTTCGGGTGTAAACGTGGTGCCTTCCAGGAAGAATCGCCCGAACAGGACGTTGGCGCTATCGAAGCCGGGGTGAATCTGGCGGGCGTTCTGGAAACTGCGGGCGAACAATCCCGCGCTGACCAGTGCGACCGCGGCCAGTGCGACTTCGGCGATTACCAGCACGCTGCGAGTACTGTGGGTGACTCCGCCGGACATGCCGCTGCGCCCGCCTTCCTTCAGGACTTCGTTTAGATTCGCACGGGCGGAAAACAGCGCCGGCGCGGCCCCGGCGGTGAGCGCAGCCAGCATGCAGCAGAGCGCCGTAAATACGGCGATGTGGCCATTCAGGTCGAAATCATGGGCGATGGGGAGCCCGACATCCGGCACCAGCGCCAGCAACGCGTTCCACATCCACGGCATGAGCATCAGGCCGACCAGGGCTCCAAGAATGGCGAGCACGAGGGTCTCAGTCATCAACTGCCGGGCGATCCGCCAGCGCGATGCACCTAGCGCCAGCCGGACGCCGAACTCCCGGTAACGAGACACCGAGCGTGCCAGCAATAGATTGGCGACGTTGGCACAAACGATCAGCAGGAGCACCAGCGATACAGCCATCAGGATGCGCAGCGGCGAAAGGAGTAAGTCGCCGGTTCCGCTATGGGCGCGCCACGGGGGCAGGATGTTGGCGGAAACGCCGCGATTCGTGTTGGGATATGCGGCGGCAAGACTGACAGCCAGAGCCGAGACTTCGGCTTGTGCCCGCGCCATGGAAACACCGGGCTTGAGGCGCACAATCATGGAGGCGAAATCGCGATAGGACCGATCCTTGAACATCGTATTGCCCATCAGGGCGAGCTCATTGCCCATGGAGACCGGTAGCCAGAGATCGAGCAGCATGGCCGGCGCGGTGCCACGGAAGCGGGCGGGCGCGACGCCGATAATGGTGAGCGGGCGGCGGTTCACTCGAATGGATTTGCCGATGATCTTCGGGTCGGAGGCAAAATAGCTGCGCCATAACCGCTCGCTGATGACGGTGACCGGATACGCCCCGGGAGTATCGGCCTGCCCGCCGGAAACGAACATGCGGCCGAGGATCGGTTGGACGCCGAGCACTTCGAAGTAGCTGGCGGAAACCAGTTCGCCCCACGCCAGGCGCGCCGTCTCGGAATCCCCGATGCTCAGGGAGCAGTAGCGCTGCGGGGTAAGCCCGGAGACCAGTTTCAAGTGGTCGCGATAATCGGTATAGTCGAGCCAGGAGACCGAGGTGCCGCCGTTGGGCGCGCTGGGAATGGACATCTCCAGCACAGCCAGATCCTCGCTGCGGGCGGCGCCGGGATAGGGATGCAGCAGCAGCGAATCGATCCAACTGAAGACGGTAGTTGTGGAAGCAATACCCAGGGCCAGGGTGAGCACGGCGACCGCCGCAAAACCCGGGCTGCCGGAGAGAATGCGAAGGGCAAATCGCAGATCCTGGATTAGTGTTCGCATGGCACTAATCCTTGGGTGCAATTCAGTGGCTAAAGGTAAGCGGCTCATTCTACGCTCCTTGCCTGCCTGTGTCGCGTCTGAATTCGGAATCGTCTGTCCGAAATCGGACATTTAGAGTTTAACATCCTGTGATATAGCGCGCGGCGGGGACATCAGAGCATCGCGAGAAACCGGCGGAGGGCTGTTTATGGTTGATTCGGGTCCATTTTTTGGAGGAGTGTAGCGTAGTTTGATCGGATGGTCGCGGTTTTCGGATGATCGGGGCCCAACGTTTTCTCATGGATGGCGAGGGCGCGCCGGTAGAGCGGCGAGGCCTGATCGTAGCGGCCTTGTTTGTCGTAGAGGAAGGCTAGGTTGTTGAGGCTGGTGGCGGTGTTGGGGTGGTCCGGCCCGAGCGCTTTCAGGTTGATAGCGAGGGCGCGCTGATACAGCGGCTCGGCCTCCTCGTAGCGGCCCTGGTTGTCGTAGAGCAAGGCCAGGTTGTTGAGGCTGGCGCCGGTGTCGGGGTGGTCAGGTCCAAGCGCTTTCTCGCGGATGTCGAGAGCGCGCCGGTAGAGCGGCTCGGCTTCTCTGTAGCGGAGTTGGTCCCGATAAAGACTCGCCAGGTTATTGAGGGTAGTCGCCGTGCCTGGGTGGCCCGGCCCTAACGCTTTCTCGCGGATGGCGAGGGAGCGCTGATGGAGCGGCTCGGCCTTCTCGTAGCGGCCTTGGTTCCGATAGAGACGCGCCAGGTTGTTGAGGCTGGCGGCGGTGTCAGGGTGGTCAGGCCCGAGCGTTTTCTCGCGGATAGCGAGAGCGCGCTGATGGAGCGGCTCGGCCTGCTCGTAGCGGCCTTGGTGTTCGTATAGCACGCCAAGGTTGTTGAGGCTATTCGCCGTGTCAGGGTGGTCAGGCCCGAGCGCTTTCTCGCGGATAGCGAGAGCGCGCCGATGGAGCGGCTCGGCCTGCTCGTAGCGGCCTTGGCTGTGGTACAGCGAGGCCAGGTTGTCGAGGCTCGTGGCAGTGTTGGGGTGGTCTGGCCCGAGCGCCTTCTCGCGGATGGCGAGAGCGCGCTGGTACAGCGGCTCGGCCTCCCTATACTCGGCTCGAGCGTTAAGGTAGTAAGCCGTTTTGTGAAAAAGAGATGCGGCCGTGGGCGAATCCAGGCCGAAGTCCGTGATGTGACGCGCTATTGATCTGGCGTGCGGGAGAAGCTCTTCGTATCGTGGCCAGTTTTCGAAGTCCGGTGGTGGAAAAATGTTTGCCAGGGCCGCAACCACGCGTCCGGCCCAGAGGCGGCGAGCTTTCGCGTCCATCTCGTCCTTCAGCACTTCCTGCACCTGACGGTGCATGTCCAGGCTCTTCGCGGAAGCATTCCGGCGGAGCAGCGCGAATCTTCCCGCATCGCGGATGGCCTCGACCAGATCGAGCGGTTTGCCTGCAAGTTCACCTAACAGTTTCCCCAGCTGTGGTCCGCCTCGCGTGAAGAGATCCTCGGGGATGGCATCCGGTGCCAGAAAAGAGCAGGCACGCAACAAATCGGCCGCAGCCGGGTTTTTCGCGGCGAGACGCGAGAATGCCAGGGAGAACGTGACGGTCACCGAAGGATGGTCCGCGGCCATTTCGCCGCGCAGATTACGCAGCCGGGTGCCTTCCGTTCGATAAAACTGCAGATATTCAGACGGAGTGGAGGGCGTTTCGTCGATGAAGGCGCCGGCCTGGTCGAGCGCCAAAGGGAGCCCGCCGACTTCGTTCGAAATACTCTCGGCGGCGATTCGATCCACCTCTGGGGCAGCTTCGAGAGTTGCCTCGTATGAAATGCGCCCCGCGCGGCGGAGCAAGAAGAGCGCTCCATCCTGCGGCGGCATTTTATCGAGTTCCACCACTTTTGCGAAGCCCCCGGTGCTTTGCAGCCGAGTGGTGAACAGGGAGATGGCCGGGAGCGCCCGATGGAACCAGTCGGCGGACCGTCTTCCAGTCTTCGACTGTATCGATGTTATCGATGAGGAGCAGCCATCCTGATTGAGACTCGAACCAGCGTGTCACGCCGGCCGCGACGGCACTCAATTCCTTTTCGTCTCGTTCCGGAAGATCCAGGATGTTCGCCAGGGCCGCAAATCCGGAGAGCCGGTCGGCTTCCGATTCGGCGCTGCTCCAGAGCAGGGCGTGGTAGTCACCGCGGTGGCGATGCGCGTATTCGATGGCGGTTTGCGTTTTGCCAATCCCTCCGATTCCGCTGAGCGCCGCGACGCTGGTTTGAGCCAGGCTTTCGTGGAGGGTCTGCAAATAAGGTTCGCGTCCGGTGAAGCAGGGGTTCCGCGCCGGCAGGTTCCATAGAACATTGCGAAAGTCGGACCTTGGCTGCTTCGAAGGGAGCGCACGGAGGCGGCCGAGAACCGGCTTTTCGATTATCGGCTGGCCGCTGAGAAGACAATACAACTGCTCATACCCTTTGCCCGAAAGCAGGAAGTGAGTATAGCGCTGCAAGGGGAGCGGAATGTGCGCGCGATCTTCTTCGCTAAACAGCACCGGCAGGAACTTGTCGTTCCGCCCGCCCGCGTTGTACAGAAGCTGCTGAATGAGCATGCCCTCGTGGGTGGCGCCAAGGCCGGCTCCCGGCTCTTCCTGGCCATTCACCCGGCGGCAATATATTTCGGTGCAGATGACGAGCACGAACTGTGCCTCGGGGACCCGCTGATTCATCCATTGAATCCAGCCTTGCGGCGGGAAGGCCTCATATTGATCCAGGATGGCGTCGATGCCATCCTCGCGGAGGCGGTTGGACAGCGCCAGCACCCGCGCTTCGTGCTCCCGAGAGTCGTGACTGTAGCTGATGAAGACGTTCGGCGGTCTGGATTCCATGGGCAGAACCGAACCCAATCATAATCTAGAAAAAGCGCGCTGGCGACTTTTGGATTGTGGCTTTTGGATTGTGGCTCAGCGCGCGCCTTCCGCCCCATTTCGGCAGCGTGAAGCGAAGCTCCGAGATCCGCCGCGGCTTATTCGAATCGAAGCGCGGCCATTGGATCGATCCGCGCGGCACGCCGGGCGGGCGCGTATCCGGCCAGCAGCGCCACCGCGACGAGGATGGCGGCAGACAGCGCAATTACGGACGGGTCATACGCCGGCACTCGAAACAGCATCCCGGAAATCGAGCGGGAAGCGGCCAGCGCTATTGGAATCCCCAATGCGACGCCTGCCAGTACCAGCGCCGTGACCTCTCGCAAAATGAGGCTCAGCACCATGCCACGTTCGGCGCCAAGCGCCATGCGGATGCCGATTTCACTGCGCCGGCGGGCGACGCGGAACGACACCGAACCATACAGGCCCACGCACGTCAGAATCAGGGCCATCAGGCTGAGCGCTCCGCCCAGAGCCGATATCAGGCGATCCTCATGAAGCGATTCTCCAATTTGCTCCTGAAGCGTTCGAATACCAGCGATTCTGACGGAGCTGTCGATGGAGTCAATCCGATTTCTCAACTTAGCAGAGAGCGAACGGCTGCTGTTTCCCTGAAAGCGCACGTGCAGGACTCCCGTAATGCTGGAAGGCCGGCCGCCCTGCAGGCTACAGAGATACACGAAGTCAGGTGTCTTTTCGCGCAGGTCATTGTATTTGGAGTCGGCGACCACGCCCACAATCTCCATCGGGCGGCCGCCTCCTTCCACAAATCGGAAGCGCCTTCCCACCGCATTCCCGTCACCGAAGAAGTGACGTGCCATCGCGCGATTGATCACAGCGACCCGGGGCGATGCCGGATTGTCATGTGAGTTGAAATCGCGGCCGGCAAGCATCGGAATGCCAAGCGTCTGAAAGTACCCGGGAGTTACCGACGAAAGGAAAGCGTGCGTCTCCTCGCTCGACCCCGGTGTGTAACCCTCAACGGCAATATTAATCCCAATCTCCCGGCCGCCGATCGGTGTAAGCACGGAAAGGCTCGCCATACGGACTTCGGGAAGTGACTCGACTTGACTGACCAGTTCGTTATAGAAATGCTCAATTTGCCGGGGTGAGTCGCCGGCGGCGTTGCCGCCCAATTGGACCGCCAGCACATGGTTCCGGTCGAAGCCGGCATCAAACGTTTCGAGCTCGATGAGGCTGTGCAGCAACAGGAGAGAGCAGATGAGAACGGTCATGGACAGCGCAACCTGGCCGACCGCCAGCAATGTGCCGAGCCGTGAGTGAGGGGAAGAGTGACCCAAATGCAATCCCGACTGCCGGCCTGGCTTGAGGCGGCTGGCGGAAAGCGCGGGAGCCAAACCACAGCAGAGTACCGAGAGCACTGAGATGGCCACCGCGAAGACCACCGCGCGATCCGACAAGCCGGTATCCAATACAATAGGATGGCGCGCGGTGGAAAGCGATGAAACCAGCAGTGCGCTGATCCATCTTCCCGTGCAAATGCCGACTGCCGCCCCTATGACTGAGAGAAGAGCGCTTTCAGTCATTAATTGGCGGATCAGCCGCCAGCGCCCCGCTCCAAGAGCCAGGCGAATCGCTGACTCGCGCTCCCTGGCAATGCCGCGCGCAAGCAACAGGTTCGCCACATTGAAGCAGGCAATCAACAGAACGAAGCCTACAAACGCCATGGCAATCCGCACGGGTAGCGAGTACTGAGCGCGAAGGTCTGAAAGACCGCGGGCCGCGGGCGTCACCAGAAGCCGGGCCATCATCTGGCGGCGCTCGACAGCCGGGATTAGAGATCGGCGGGCAATCTCGTCGAACAGCGGTTGGAGGCCCGTTTGCGCTTGCTCGCGGGAAATCCCTGGTTTCAACCTTGCCAGGACGGTTGCCCAGCCGGCGTTTGGCGATTTGGGGCTGAACGGCACGTAAAGATCCGGCGAGGCTCCAACCACGGCGCCAAAGAAATCCGGCGGCGCCACTCCCACGACCGTATGAGCGACATTCTCCAGGAGCAGGACTTTGCCAACGGCATGCGGATCGGATTGGAACTCGCGCTTCCAAGAGTCGAAGCTGAGAACGGCGACCGGAGAATCGTCATCGGCACTGGTGAGCCGGCCGGCAAACGGAGGCACATCCAAAACCGTGAAGTAGTTTCCCGAAACATACTCGACTTGAGCCGAAGTGGTGCGCCCATTGTGGGTCAATGTCGAGACATTTATGGGAGAAAAGGCCAGGACGCCTGAAAAGACGGTGTTGCCATCGCGATAGGCTTCAAAGGCTGCCCGCTCCCAAATGGCGACGTCTTGCAGGCTTCCGCACAATGCACCAGGACGAGTTGATCGGGATTGCGGACGGGAAGTTTCCGCAGCAGCAGGCCGTCGAGAATGGAAAAAATAGCGGTGTTGGCGCCGATGCCGAGCGCCAGAGTCAAAACCGCCGTGATGGTGAAGACCGGATTCGCACGGAGCCCGCGCCAGGCGTAGCGGACCTCTTGCCACAGGACAGGCATGGAGACATGATGCCATCGAGATCCGCGCCAGGCCCATTGCGGGCCTGGCGCCATGCAAGTCGCGATTCTCAGCGTGCTTTCCGGCGCCGTCTGAAACCAAAGCCCGCGAGACCTATGGCAAGCAGGCATAGCGTCGAAGGTTCGGGGACCGCACTAATCGCTCCCGTATAGGATCCCGCCAGCGACTCCGTGGTTGGGCTGGTTTGGGTGATCGTCCCGGTGAGGGTCGCCTCCCCCGTGAATTTTGCAAAATCCCCGGTTCCGCCCGTGATCACGAAGTTGATGGTGAAGGCGGCAGTTCCGAGGCCGCTGGCCGTACCGCTCCCCGAACTGGTCCCCAGCAGCGTTCCATTCGTAAAGGTTTCCGACAGCGTTCCATTGGAAATCAGGATATTTGGCGGATGGCTGAAGTCAATGGTGGATTGTGACAGCGGCGTGAAGGCGCCGAATGTCGTATCGTCTCCGTCGCCGGAGAAATTCTGAATGAAGACGCCCGGTGTTCCGGTGGGTGTAAGTGTAGAGTCTCCGGTGAAAGTTCCGGTAATCACTCCGGCGTGCGCCGGCACACTCAGGGCCCCCAAGCCCAAAACCAGACTTGCCATCATTCCGAAGACCCGGGAACGTACTTGTGGATGTTTGGCGGAGATCGCGCGAGACAGAATGCGTGAAGTCGCCGGTTGGTGGCGGTTGCTTTTCATCGGGGCGTGCCCTCCTACGCGTTCGATCATATATTCGTTTCCCCCGGTAGGGCAATCGGGTTATGCACCGTTTGAGGCAGACAATTTGGTTTTCCGAGTTGCGATCGAACGCGCAGACGCTCCGCTCCGTGAGGTGCAAACGTGTCCGCGCTTGCAATCAATAGGACAAGCGCCGCGTATGCTGGCGATAGCTGCCCACCGTCGGAGAAAAAAACAAACGTGAACAATCTTACCCTTGGCTCTCTGCTGCTTCAGCGGAGGCAGCTTCCCTTCGGGCCACACCATTGCCGGGTTCTCAGTCGCCACCGTCGTGAGCCGGCGCTATGGCAAAAAGCATCGGTGGGTTCCCGACGCCGCTTATGGCATGGCCGCGCTGGTGGGAGCTTCCAGGGAGCGCGGCTCGCTGGTCCTGTTCGACCCGGTACCGGCACGCAATCCACACCAATCGCGCCATGCGCCGATTCCCTTGTGATAAACTGAACTCCTTTCTGCCGCACTTGTTAAATCGCATCAGCCAGTAACACCTGGGAGTTCTTGTCCTGGAGGGGACACGTTGACTCGCGTGCTATGGGTTCTGTCACTCGTCGCGGCCTTATCGGCCTCGGAGCAGCCGATCGCGTATTCACACAAGCAGCACATTGCTCTCGGCCTGGAGTGCCTGGATTGCCACAGCACCGCCGACACGGGCGCTGCCGCCACCATCCCCTCGGTTCGGAAGTGCATGCTCTGTCACGCCAAGATCGCCACGTCCAGGCCCGAAGTCCGGAAACTGGCCACCTACGCCGCGAACCAGCGCGAAATACCCTGGCAGCGGGTCTACGGCTTCCCCCGTGAAGCTCTCGTCAAATTCCAGCACGCGCCGCACTTCCGGGCCCGGATCGGATGCGCCGTGTGCCACGGCGATATGACGCAGGCCACCACGGCGGATCTCCTGGTGAAGCACAACATGGGCACCTGTGTGAGTGCCATCGGCAGTACAAAGCTACGGAGGACTGCGCGGCATGCCACTACTGACGGAGACCGCCTGACATGGACCGTCGAAACTTTTTTCGCATTCTTTCCGCCACGTCCGCCGGAGCTTTGGCGGGAGGGTGCGGCGGGAAGGCCGACAAGCTGATTCCGATGCTGGTGCCGGAAACCGAAATCGTGCCGGGCGAGGAGCAGTGGCATCCGGCGGTGTGTGCACGGGTGCAGCGCCGGTTGCGGCACGCTGGTCCGGATCATGGCGGGGGTTCGCCAGGTGGAACGGAATGGCGAGCGGGTTCAGCAGCGCATCGCCGCCGTCAAGAAGATCGAAGGCAATCCCCTCGACCCGGTCAGTGGCGGCCACCTGTGCGCGCGCGGCCAGGCTGCGGTGCAATCGCTCTACCATCCCGACCGCCTGCGCGGACCGATGAAACGTACCGGCGATCGCGGCAAGGCCAAATTCGCGGCGGTTTCCTGGGATGAGGCCCTGGCACAGGCGGCGGAAAAGATCGCTAGCGCTCGCGCCGCCGATCCCGCCAAAATCGTCTTCCTGACCGGACCGGTTTCCGGCATGCGATCGCTGGCTATCGCGCGATTCGCCGAGGCGCTAGGCGCGCCCGCGCCGGTGGTTTGTTCAGTGGCGGACTTCGCGGTGGAACGGCGGGCGGCGGAACTGGTCTTCGGGTGGAAGGGATTGCCGGTTTACGACCTGGCGCACGCGCATTTTGCCTTGGGAGTGGGCGCGGATTTTCTGGGCGGGTGGGCGTCGCCGGTGTACTACAACCGCCAGTTCGGGAAGCTTCCGGCAGGGCCGGCGCGATGTGCGCGGCCAGTTGATTCAGGCGGAATCGCGGCTCTCCATTACGGCGGCCGCCGCGGATCGATGGCTGCCGCTGCGTCCCGGGTCGGAGCTTGCGTTTCTGGCGGTGGTGGGCCGGATATTGCTCGATTCCCGTCTGGCGCGCAATGTGGCGCAGCTTCCCGCGCCGATTCTGGCGACGTTCCAGGCGGCTGACGTTTCGCTGCTGGCGCAATGCGGTCTCGATGCCCGGCGCGTTCGCGAGGTGGTCGAGCAACTGGGCGAATCGGACGCGCCGCTGGTGGTTGCGGGAGCGTCTATAGTGCAAAGCAATTCGCTGGACGCCCTCGTCGCTTCGCATTACGTGAACGCGATGCTCGGCAACATCGGTAAAACGGGCGGCGTGCTGCCGCCTGCGGCCGACGCCCCGGCAGCAGCGCAGCATCGCCCGGCCGAAGCGCTGGCCGCGGCCGATGTGGTGCTCATCGACGGAGCCAATCCGGCCTACGCCCTGCCGCGCTCCAGCGGAGTGTTCGACGCCTTGGCGCGTGCCGGCACGGTGGTCAGCTTCAACCGCTTCCTGGATGATTCGGGCGCATGGTCGGACCTGCTGCTGCCGGATCACGATCCGCTGGAATCGGAAATGGCGGTGGCGCCCGCCGTGTCCCATCAGAGGGGAGTGGCGACGAGCCGCCCATTTGTCCAGCCGCTCTACGATACGCGTCCCCTGGAGAGGACGCTGGCGGAACTGGCGCGGAGGATGGCTCTGGAATACCATGCCGTGACGGCCAAAGACGTCGTCGAGCCGCTTCTTACCGGCGAGGTCACGTTCGAGGATGCGGTGCGCCAGGGCGGCGTCTGGCTGGACACGGCCGGAGACGGGCCGGTGAAAATATCCAGCCAGCCCATCGACTTCACAGCCGCCGTGTTCGATGGAGATGCGGGCCAGTATCCCATGGCATTCCAGCCTTACCTCTCGCTGCAGTTCCACGATGGGCAGGGCTCTCACCTGCCTTGGTTGCAGGAACTGCCCGACCCCGCGTCGAGCGCCATTTGGGGGCTGCCGGTGGAGATTGATCCGCAAACCGCCATGAGATTGCGGGTCTCGAATGGAGACATTGTGCGGGTGGAGTCGCGGCACGGGACACTCGACGCTCCGGCGTACGTACATCCCGGCGCCGTCCCGGGTGTCGCCAGCATGGCGATTGGCGACGGGCATTCGCATTTCGGAAGGTATGCTTCCGGGCGCGGCGCCAATCCACTGACGATTCTGGCGCCGGTTTGGGAAAAGTCGACGGGGGCGCTGGTGCTGGGCGGCACGCGGGTGCGATTGTCGCGCGTGGCAGACCGCCGCGACTGGATTCAGTTTGCGGCGCCCGACCGCGAGGAGAGGACATTCGAGCACCGATGAGTGGCGGACGGAAGGAGGGCCGATGGAACATCGCTGGGGAATGACGATCGATCTGGACCGCTGCACCGGGTGTGAAGCCTGCGTGGTGGCTTGCCACGCGGAGAACAATTTGCCGGTTTCCACTCCGCAGCAGGCGGCCCAGGGACGGACGGCGCATTGGATTCGCATCGACCGCTATTACGAAGGCGAGTTTCCGGATGTGAAGGTGAAATACATGCCGGTGCTGTGCCAGCAGTGCGACGACGCGCCCTGCGAGCCGGTCTGTCCGGTGTATGCCACCTATCACAATCCGGAAGGACTCAACGTGCAGGTATACAACCGCTGCGTCGGCACGTTCTACTGCGCCAACAATTGTCCGTACACGGTTCGCTACTTCAACTGGTTCGCGCCGGAGTGGCCCGAGCCGCTGCAATTGCAGCACAATCCCGACGTGGCCGTCCGCATGGCGGCGTGATGGAGAAATGCACGTTCTGTATCCAGCGGATCAAGCGCGGTAAGGAAGATGCCGCGCAAGAGGGGCGGCCACTGGCCGATGGGGACATCCAGCCGGCCTGCGTACAATCCTGTCCCGCCGAGGCGATGGTTTTCGGCGACCTCAACGATCCCTGGAGCAAGGTATCGCGGCTGGCCCAAAGCGGACGCGCCACCAGGCTGCTGGAAGAACTGGGAACCAAACCAAAAGTCATCTATCTGCAGAAGGTCAAATAGCTATGGTGCCTGCGCCCGAGCTTTTGCCCTACGAACGAATTCGTGAGGACCTGTTCCGGCCGCTCTCGGGTGTGAGCCGGCGCTACCTGGTGGCGAGTTTCTGCGCCTTCCTGATCGGCGCCGCGGGGCTGGTGGCGTGGAGCTATCAGCTTCGGCGCGGAATGGGTGTTACCGGGTTGCAGCGGCCGGTCTACTGGGGCATCTACATTGTCGATTTCGTTTTCTGGATTGGGATTTCGCACGCCGGGACGCTCATCTCGGCGATTCTGCGGCTCACCGATGCCGCCTGGCGCAAGCCCGTAACGCGCGCGGCGGAGGCCATCACGGTGTTTGCCCTGATGATCGGCGGGATGTTTCCGATCATCCACCTGGGCCGCGCCTGGCTGTTTTTCTGGCTGCTGCCGTATCCCAATTCGCGGCTGCTGTGGCCGAATTTCCGTTCTCCGCTGCTGTGGGACCTGACGGCGATTGTGACTTACCTGACGGGCAGCGTCATCTATCTGTACTTGCCGCTGATTCCCGACATGGCACAGCTCGCCGGGTACGATCGGACGTGGCGCCGGAGATTCTATCGCCTGCTGTCGCTGGGCTGGACCGGGAGCGACCGCGAGTGGTACGCCCTGGAAAGCGCCATGAAGCTGATGTCGTGCATCATTCTGGCGGTGGCGGTTTCCGTCCATACGGTGGTGGCTTGGGACTTCGCGATGGCGATCGCGCCCATGTGGCACAGCACCATTTTCGGGCCCTACTTTGTGGCAGGCGCGATTTTCAGCGGCATCGCCGCGCTGGTGGTGGTGATGGCCGCGCTTCGCAAAGTGCTGCACCTGGAAGGCTACCTGACACGCCACGTTTTCGACAATCTGGCCAAGCTGCTGCTGCTGATGAGCCTGCTTTGGCTTTACTTCACGCTGGCGGAGAACCTGACCGCCTGGTATGGCAACCAGCCGCAGGAAATGGCGGTTTTCGGGGCCCGCACGCGGGCCCACTATGCGCCCTACTTCTGGAGCACGGTAGTGCTGAACTTCGTGATTCCGTTTGTGCTGCTGGGGATCCGGCGTCTGCGCACCATTCGCACCGCGACCATTGCCGGCGCGTGCGTGCTGGCGGGAATGTGGCTGGAACGCTTTGTCATCGTGGTGCCGACGCTGGCCAATCCGCGGTTGCCGGCGGCATCCAGTTTCTACGGACCCACATGGGTGGAGATCGCGGTCACCGCGGCTACGTTCGCCGCCATGGCCATGCTCTATATGATCTTCTCGAAACTGTTTCCGATTATCGCGGTGTGGGAATTCAAGCCGCATCCCCAGGAGGAAGACTGAAGGTGCATCTGATCGGCGAATTCCACCAGAAGGAAGCCGTTCGAGCGGCGATCCACATGCTGCGGGAAGACGGCGTCCACCCGAACGAAATCGACCTCTTTTCCGAAGAGCCGGTGGAATTTCCCCGCAGAGTGCTCGATCGGCCCAGCCGCATATCGCTGGCATGTGTGCTGGGCGCAATCGGGTTCGGCTCGCTGGCTACGGCGTTTGTCTATTGGTCGCAGCACAATTACCGGCTTAGTACGGGGGGCATGCCCATCTTTTCCTTCTGGGCGACGGGCGTGATCACGTTCGAAATGACCATGCTGGGCGCGATTGTCACTACCTTTGCCTGGTTCCTTTGGGAGAGCGGCCTGCTCCGCAAGCGCGACCACAGCGCTCCGGTGCCGGAAGTGCATCCCGGTTCTATCTGCCTGCGGGTTCGCTGCTGCGCGGAAGATGCGGCCAAGGCGATGGCGGCCATTCGGCGCGCGGGAGGACAGGAACGGTGACCAGGAGTTGGATGCTCGCCCTGATGACTGCGGCGATGTCCGCGGCCTGGCAGCGGCCGGTTCCGTGGCAAAAGAATCACCTGCGCGCCGGGCAGGCGCTATACCGCGACAACTGCGTGGTCTGCCACGATATCGACAAGGCGCAGTCGAAGAAATCGGGTCCGAGTTTCTACCAGCTTTTCAAACGGGAAAAGATGCCGCTGGGCAGCATGAAACCGAACCGGGAGTACATCAAGGTGCGGGTGAGATTCGGGGGGCCGCTGATGCCCGCTTTCCGGCAGCGTCTGGGCGATGCCGAGATCGACACGCTGATCGACTACATCCAATCCAAATAGGTTCCGCGGGAGCGACCGCCTTTAAAGCGGCCGCTTCGCGAGGGTAGCTCAAGTCTCAATTAAAGTTCGTTCCAGCCGTCCCCGAACCCTTCACGTACTTGTCGAACCACTGGAACTTCTCCCACAGCACGTGCTCGATGGTTTCCTTGCCGCGATAGCCGTGCGCTTCGAAGGGCAGGAATACCAGCCGCGTGGTTCCGCCGTTGCCGCGCACTGCTTCGTACATGCGCTCCGACTGAATCGGGAACGTCCCGCTGTTGTCGTCGGCTTCGCCGTGGATGAACAGGATGGGCGCCTTGATCTTGTCGGCAAACATGAACGGCGACATGCGCAGGTAGACCTCGGGCGCCTGCCAAATGGTGCGCCGTTCGTTCTGGAAGCCGAAGGGCGTCAGCGTCCGGTTGGGCGCGCCGCTTTCCGCGATTCCAGCCTTGAACAGGTCGCTGTGGGCCAGCAGGGTGTCCGTCATGAACGCGCCGTAGCTGTGGCCGCCCACGCCGATCCGCGCCGGATCGCTCACGCCCATCGCGACGGCCTTGTCCACCGCCGCCTTGGCATCGGCCACCACCTGGTCGACGAAGTGATCGTTCACGGAATCCGGATCGCCGATGATCGGCATGGCCGTATTGGCCAGCACCGCATAGCCTTCCAGGGCGAAGAAAAGCTCGGAGTAGCCGGTCATTTCGGTGAATCGCTTGGTGGAGCCGCTGACCTGGCTGGCGGTGGCGGCATCGTTGTACTCATAAGGATAGGCCCACAGCACGGTGGGCAGGCGCGTCCCCGGCTTATAGCCGGCCGGCAGATAGAGCGTGAACTGGAGCTCGACGCCGTCGGCACGATTGTATTTCACGAGTTGCTTGGAAATGCCGCGAATCGAGGGCTGCGGATCGGGATATTTGGTGACAGCGGTCATCGTCCCGCCGGCGGTCCGCAGAAAATAGTTGGGCGGCTCGGCTGGGCTTTCGCGGCGCGTCAGGAACTTCGTGCCGTGGTCGTCGAGCACGGCGACCACCTGCTCGTAGTGATCGTCGTCGCAGCGGAAGAGGTGCCCGGTCTCTTTGGTGGCCAGGTTGTAGCGATCCAGGAAGGGATGATCGCCGTTGGGAGTCGCGCCCACGCTGGTCAGGAAGATGTTGTCGCCATCCATCAGAATGGCCGATTGGCCGTTGGGCATTGCCTTGGCTTCGGGCGTGCCCGGATCCTTGTAGCGATCCTGCTGGTTGCGGCTCCACAGCAACACGGGCGCCTGCTCGGGTTTGTCCAGATCGATCTGGAAAATGCGTACGCGGCGCGTCTTGCGGTCGCTATCGCCCACGAAGGCCAGGCCGCCTTTGGCCGCCATCATAATGCCGGTGGAGCGCGCCTCACTCTTGAAGACCTCGGCCGGGTCGCCCGTAAACGGCGCTTTGAGGGCCACGATCTTATCGCGATAGGGCACCTGGTTCTTCAGGTCGCCGCCATCCAGCGCTTCGGTCCAGAGCACAGTCGCGGGCTCACTGACGCGCCATTCGACGGAGCGCGGGCCGGTGACCACGCCGTTCAGGGGCACCTTATCTTCAAGCGGCATGCTCGCTACCTTATGCACCATTTTGCCTGCCATGTCCCAAACCTCGACCTCCTTGGGAAACGAGTTGTAACTGTGCAGGTAAGAGAACGGCTTGTGAATGGTGGTCACCAGCAGATCCTTGCCGTTGGGCGAGATGTGTACGGACTCGATGATGCCGGGCTTGCCGATGGATGTTGCCTTGGCGGTGGCCAGATCCACGCTGGCAAGTTGCGAGGTCCCGTAGTAGACGAACAGGTCTTCGTCATGAGGGGTTGCCAGCATGTCCTCAAGCGTCGGCGCGGGAGCGCCGCCGCCCAGGCTCTCCTGCACGTGCGGCCCCGGAGGCACCAGGGCGAGGGCGGGAGCGGGGCCGCGATCGGCCTTCACCGTATAAACCAGCAGGCTCTTGCCGTCGGGCATCCATTGCACATTGCCGCCGCCTCCTCCCGTGGGGAAGCCGCCACGTCCACCGCCGCCGGCGCCGCCGCGGCCGCCGCCCATCACGGCGTTCACGCGCACGCCTTCTACCTTATGGGTCTTGCCGGTGGTGTCGCCGATCCACAATTCGATTCCCGCAGCGGTCGTGTTGGTAAACGCGAACTGCTTGCCGTCGGGACTCCAACGCGCGCCGCTGAGCTTGGCGCCGGGCGGCAAATCCACTTTCACTACGGTGCCTTCCGGAATCTTGCGCAGCAGATAGGAGCTCTCGAATACCACATTGTGCAGGCCGTTGGTCTTGGGGTTGATGCGAATGCCGGCGATGCGCAGCATGGGCTGCGCCAACTCCGATAGCGGTGGATAGCGCACGGCTTGCGCCTGGATCGCCCAGGTATGCGTGGCGTTGAGCTGCAAAGTGGGAGTGACGGGAGCATTGAAGACATCCAGGACGGCCTTGGGAGGTTTCTGATAATTTTCCGCGCCAAAACCGGCGAAAGCCGCCAGGGAGAGGAGAATCGTAGCTCGTGTGGCTGAGTTCATAAGGGTTACGAGAATCTTATGGAATACCGGCGCGGAAGTCAAACCAGGGGCAAGCGGTTCGCGTGGCTATGCGGGCCG
The DNA here is from genome assembly GCA_963703795.1 of uncultured Actinomycetota bacterium. GTDB lineage: Bacteria > Actinomycetota > Actinomycetes > Mycobacteriales > Mycobacteriaceae > Mycobacterium. The sequence goes on from CAVPFT010000025.1 coordinate 268,113, forward strand.
GAATCGTCGCGGAGTTCCTATTGACATTCTATAGGAAGTCTCCTATTCTCCATATAGAGTCTCTATAGGAGGAACGGTGCGGCTGCTGCGGGCCATCTCCAAACTGCTTCACAAGTCGCGCAACGAAGAGGATCTCGATGGCGAGCTTCGGGGTTATGTCGAGATGCTTGCCGATCAGAAAGTCCGCGACGGTATGGACCGAACTGCCGCCCGCCGGGCCGCCTTGATCGAGCTGGGCGGCATGGAAGCGGTGAAAGAGCAGGTCCGCGATGCCAGCGCCCTCGCTTGGCTCGATGCCTCCTGGCAGGATGCGCGTTACGCATTACGTGGATTGCGCAAGACGCCGGGATTCACGGCCATTGCGCTGCTTTCGCTGGCATTAGGCATAGGCGCCAACTCCGCCATCTTTGCCGTCTTCTATGCCGTTCTGATGCGCCCGCTGCCGTACCCCGATGCCGGGCGGCTGCTGGCCGTGGGCCGTAGCGCGCCGGGACGCTCGGGCGCTACCGTGTTGACTCCTGAATTCGCGGCGTGGCGTCTCGATCAGCACGTCTTCACCGGCCTCACTTCGTGGAACGACGCGCAGTTCAATCTGACCGGCGCGGCGTCGCCCGAGCGCGTTACCGGCGCCACCGTCACCGATCGGTTCCTGCAAGTCCTCGGCATTCATCCGGCGGCCGGCCGCGACTTCGCACCTTCCGACCGGTATGCCGCCATCATCACATTCGAGTTGTGGCACAGGCAATTCGCGAGCGATCCGAGCGCGATTGGCCGCTCCATCCTTCTTAACGATAAGCCCGCCACCCTGGTGGGAGTCCTGCCGCCGCGCTTTCGTTTTCCGGGGGACATCCGCGCCGAAATCCTGGTCTCCGACGATCTTCCGAGAGAGCCGAATTTCCAAGCGGAAACCGTCGGCGGGCTTCATGGCATAGGGCGCCTCCGGGCTGGTGTCACCGCGGCGCGCGCCGAGAGCGAGCTGGCCGCGATCAGCCTGCGATGGGAACCGCAGATGCCGCAATGGCTCCGCGGTATTCGAGTCGGTACGCGGGTCAGCGCCCACTCACTACAAACGGAATTGGTGGGCGACACGCGGCCGGTGTTGGTGGCGCTGCTCGGCGCCGTCGGCCTGCTGCTGTTGCTGGCATGCGTGAATGTCGCCAACCTGCAACTGGCGCGCGCCGCGGTACGACGCCGCGAGATGGGACTGCGCGCCGCGCTGGGCGCCAGCCGCGCGCGCCTGGCCCGTTTGCTGGTGGTGGAGAACCTGGTGCTGGCAGCGATTGCCGGAGCGGCGGGGCTGATGCTGGCAATGGCGCTCCTGAAGTTGCTTCCGGCATCGGCGGGCATAGCACTGGGCGACGCCGCCGACTTGCAGATCGGCTGGCAGCTGGCGGTGGTGGCCTTGGCATTCTCCACGCTGGCGGGCTTGCTGGTGGGGCTCGCGCCCGCGCTGCTGGCTCCGCGGCTCGATTTCAACGAACTGCTCAAGAGCGGCGCGGTCTCCCTGATTGGCGGACGAGGCGCATGGGTGCGTTCGGTTCTGGTGGCGGGACAGGTGTCGCTGGCGCTGGTGCTTTTAGTGGGATCGGGCTTGCTGCTGCGCAGCCTGCAAAGCGTGCTGCAAGTGGATCTCGGCTTCCGTTCGGACCACGTACTGACGGCGTCTTTCCGCCTTGCCTCGCAGCGCTATAAAGAGGATGCGCAGAAGAGCGCCTTCCTGGAATCGCTGCTCAACGCGTGCGGGCGCTTCCCGGGGTGGACGCGGCCGCCATTGTGAACTCGCCGCCCATCGGCGGCTATTCGATCGGCGCCAGCGTGACCCTCGACAATCGCCGTCCCGAGCCCGGCCAGGGAATCGGCGCTCCCGTCATCGTGGCCACACCGGAGTACCTGCGTGTTTTGGGAATCCGCCGGCTGCGCGGCCGCGCATTGGACGATCGCGACAGGGCCGGTTCAGCCGATGTCGCGCTGGTGAGCGAGTTCTTCGCGAATAGCGCTTTCCATGGCGCGGATCCCATCGGCCGATCCATTTTTTGGATGGGGAATCAGAGCACGATTGTGGGAGTGATCGCGGACGTGCGGCACTCCGGGCCCGAGCGGCCCGCCAGTCCCGAGATCGTGGTTTCCGAATGGCAGCATCCTCAACTTGTGTCGAACTTACTGGTACGCACCAGGAACGACCCCATGGCGCTCGCCTCCAGCGTGCGGCCAGTCATATGGGCGATCGACAAAGACCTGCCCGTGTCCAATCCGTCTACGATGAGCGACCGTCTGGCACGTTCCGGCAGCAGCCGCCGCGTGCAGACGGTGCTGCTGACGTCCTTCGGATTGCTGGCGCTCTTGCTCTCGGCGGTGGGAATCTACGGTGTAGGCGCGGAGGCTGTGGCGCAGCGCACCCGCGAGATCGGCTTGCGGATGGCGCTGGGCGCGCGCGCCGCCGACGTCGTTCGCTCTGTGATGCGGCGGAGCCTGGCGCTCTCGGCGGCCGGGATCGCGATGGGCGCTGGTGCGGGCTCCTTCCTGGTACGTTATTTGAAGACGCTGCTTTATGGTGTCAAGCCTACGACACCATCGCCTTTGCCTGCGCGGTGCTGGTGCTGTTCGCCGTGGCGTCCCTGGCCGCATTTATTCCCGCACGGCGCGCCGCGCGCATAGATCCGGTGGCGGCATTGCGCTGCGACTGAATCGTACAAAGCATTACTTTAATCTGGCCACCGAAGTGCTGCATTCCTGACAGGGGAGGGAAGACCTCATGCAACACAAGTTGTTTGCACTCACAGCACTTGCAATATCCAGCACATTCGCCGCTCAGGCGCAGAACGCGCCGCCGCCCGGCGACAGCGTGCCGCTCTATCGCGTTACCGTGGTCGAACGCACCATAAAAGCCGTTAACTATCAATATCGCAGCGATCCCACTCTAATCGACTTCAGGGGCACGGTACTTCTACCCGAAGCCAAAGGCCAGGCGACTGTGCAATCGAAGGCCGGCCGGACCGAGATCGATGCCAAATTCGACCACCTGAGCGCGCCACCCGTTATGGCCATGAATATCTTACCTATGTCATTTGGGCCGTGACGCCGCAAGGGCAGGCCAAGAATCTCGGCGAAGTTCTGGCCGGGCATTCCGATAAGGCAAGCTTGCACATCACCACAGATCTGCAAGCGTTCGGCATGATCGTGACGGCCGAGCCTTATTCCGCGGTACGGCAACCCAGCGATGTCGTAGTGCTGGAGAATGAAGTCCGTCCCGACACCATCGGCCAGACCGAGCCGATTGTGGCCAAGTACGAGTTGCTGCCGCGCGGCAACTACACGTATACCGTTTCCAAGGATCTGGTGGCTGCCGAGGGTGCGGGCCCCAAGGTGTCGATGGACCAGTATGAAGCGCTGCTGCAAGTCTACCAGGCACAGAATGCCGTGCAGATCGCGCAGTCCGCCGGCGCCGACCGCTATGCGCCCGATACTTTTCAGAAGGCCCAGGCAGAACTGACTAACGCCCAGCAGTTACGCGACTCGAAGGCAGATCGCAACCAGGTGGTAATGGCCGCTCGGGAGGCGGCTGAGACGGCCGAGGATGCGCGCGTCATCGCGCTAAAGCACAAGCAGGAAGAGGAAGTAGTGACGGCTCGCGACCAGGTGTCGCAGGAGCAGGCGCGACGAATCGCCGCCGAATCCGACGCTCAGAGGGTGAGGGCCGAAGCGTCCGCCGACCGCGCGCAACTCGATCAGGAACGGACCGCGCGCCAGCAGGCGGAGGCGCAGGCGGCCACAGCCAAGGTGGCGGCTGAGCAAACCGCGGCCGCCCCGCCGCCTCCGCCAACAGTGACCACCCGGCCGGCCATGGCCATGAACGACACACAGCAGAAAGTAGCCGTAAGAACCAGCCTCTTCCAGAGTCTGAGTACTACCGGGCTCCATACCATCGATAGCCCGCGCGGCCTGGTCATCACGGTGTCGTCCGTAGGTGCGTCGGCTGACGGTCTGACGCGTGTGGCGGCCATTGTTGCGGCGCATCCCGGCTTGATGGTGGAAGTTTCCGGCAACTGCGACACCAACAGCCCCGATGCGGAGCGCATGTGGCGTCAGCGCGCCGACGAGGTTCGCGATATGCTGGTACGCGCCGGCGCGCCTGCCCAGTCCGTCACTACGCGGTATTATGGCGCCAGCCGTCCGGCGGCATCCAACGCCACTGCCGCCGGCCGCGAGCAGAACCGCCGGATCGAGATCACCATCACCGGCGACTCGATCGGCAATCTGCCCTACTGGGATAAGACTTACTCGCTGGCTCCCAGACAGTAACTGTGGAGAAAGAAGATTCGCCTGTCCCGATGGCCGCGTCGCCGATTCTCGTCATTCGTACTTCGACCGATCCTGAGCCATGGCGTGGCACGCCGGCGCGGTGGTGCGCTCCGCGCGCCGCGCCACGCGGGTGGATCCCCTCACGGCTTTGCGCCAGGATACATAAACCGCGCGCTAAGCTTTCATGGAAGCGGTTCCGGCCTGCGCCACCAGGCTATCGAAGAAACGCTTGATCATCATTTTGGCGGTGGTTTCGATCAATCGCTGGCCCACATTCGCGATCACGCCGCCTACCTGGACGTCGCCTTCATAGCCACACCGGTTGCCGTCTCGCCCGGGCCGCGTGATCACGCCTTCGCCCTTCATGAATCCGATCGCCCGGAGCCTTCCACCATCATGCGAAAACTGGCAGGCGGATTGGCATCGGAGATCCTCACTTTGCCGTCGAAAGTCCCGAGATGCTGGCCAGCACCATCTTCATCTTCATGGCGTATTCGTCTTCGCCGATCTTTTCCAGCCGCTCGCATCCCGGCATGCATTTCGCCAGGATCGCCGGGTCCTGCAGCAGCGTATACGCGGCTGCTGAGCGAGCGGGACCGTATAGCTTCCCGAGATCTTCACGATGCCCTCGAGAGCGCCACCGCGATGGCCCGCGCGGCGTGAACCCGCGTCAGGTGCCGGCGGTAATCGGCCGAGGCGTAGAGATCGGAATTGGCATCATGCCCTGCGCCGATCCCTGCTGTCGCATCCTGGACACTGGCGCCGTCTTCCAGCAGCTTCTCCGTGGAAGCGGCCCGGAAGGCCGGGGACCATTCCGGTGACGCCGATGCGCGCCATGGCGATCCTGCCGCCGCTCTTCCGGATTCGCACGGCTACCCCGACCACCGCGAACCCGGATGCCGGATGCGCCACCTTTTCGTAGCGGTAGCCTTCGTTGGCCTCTTCCACCGGCGCCTGAATTTCAAGCACGATCTCGCCCGGCTCGAGGGCCGTGGTGAAAGCGTCCTGGAAGAAATCGTCCGCCGCCACGGTGCGTTCGGAATGTGCCGAGACCAGGCGACTGCGCTTCCAGCGCCAGCAATGCGGCCGGGTAATCGGCTGCCGGATCGGCATGCACGACGCTGCCGCCGATGGTTCCCATATTGCGCACTTGCATGTCGCCGATGTGGCTCGCGGTTTCGGCCAGCAGCGGACAGCTGGCGCGAATCACGGGCGAGGTTTCGACCTCGTGATGCGTGGCCATGGCGCCAATCCGCAGGATGCCGTCCGATTCGGCGATGTAGTTCAACCCCGGAATGCGGCCCAGATCCACTAATGCCCGGGCTGCGCCAGGCGCAGCTTCATCAGCGGGATCAGGCTCATGCCGCCGGCCAGCGAGCTTTGCCCTCGCCGCTCTGGATCAGCGCCAGCGCTTCCTGCAAGGTGGCGGGAGCGGAGTAATCGAACGTCTGCGGGATCATGCGCGGCCTCCTGCCTGAATCAGGTTCCAGATTTTTTCGGGCGTCAGCGGCATATCGATATGCCGCACGCCCAAGCGGCGAAAGCGCGTCCACCACCGAATTCACCACGGCCGGCGAGCATCCGATGGTCCCGGCTTCGCCCACGCCCTTCACGCCCAGCGGATTCACGGGCGATGGCGTCTCGGTATGGCTGCTCTCGATCCACGGCATGAATGTGCGCTTTCGGCATGGCGTAATCCATAAACTCGCCGGTGACCAGCTGGCCGTTGTCGTCGTAGACGGCCTGCTCCCAAAGCGCCTGGCCCAGGCCTTGCGCCACGCCGCCGTGCACCTGGCCATCCACGATCAGCGGATTGATGATGTTGCCGCAATCGTCCACGGCGACGTAGCGCCTGATCTCGATATCGCCGGTGTCGCGATCCACTTCCGTCACCACGATGTGCGCGCCGAAGGGGAACGTGAAGTTGGGCGGCTCCCAGAAATAGGTGGCCACCAGGCCGGGCTCGGTATTGGGCGGCAGCTTCATGGCGCGATACGCCGCCGCTGCGATTTCGGCGAACGACGGACTTGCCGGTCTTGTTGTCCGATGCAGACTGCCGTCGGCAAGCGTCACATCGTCCGTATCCAGCAGCATCGCGCCGAATTTCTTGATCTTTTCCTTCAGCTCCTGTATGGCGTAGTACAGGGCCGTGCCGCCGACGGCCGTGCCGCGGCTGCCGAAGGTCCCGATGCCGTATTGCACCACGGCCGTGTCGCCATGCAGCACCAGCATGTCGTCGATACCGACGCCCAATTCATCGGCCGCGATCTGCGCGAAGGTGGTCTCTTCGCCCTGTCCGTGCGGGGAAGCGCCCGTCATGACGGTGACCTTGCCGAGGGCTCGATCTTCACCGTCGCGCTTTCCCAACCGCCGGCCGGCGTGGCGGGGGAGGGGCCCATGGCGCAGATTTCGCCGTAGGTGGACATGCCGATGCCCATCAGCCGCCCTGCTGCGCGCGCCTCTTTTTGTTCGCGCGCGCAGCTTCTTGTAATCCACGTTTCGCCAGCGCCTTGTTCAAGCGGGGCCGCGTAGTTGCCGCTGTCGTACTGAGGCCGGTGGCGGTGGCAAGGGGAACTCGTCGTTGCCGACGAAGTTCTTCAGGCGGATTTCCGCCGGGTCCATCTTCAGTTCGGCGGCCAGGATATCCACCATGCGTTCGATGCCGTGCGTGGCTTCCGGACGCCCCGCGCCGCGATAAGCGTCGGTGGGCACGGCGTTGGTGAACACGCCGACGATATCGGCGCGAAATGTTCTGGCAGCTGTAGAGGCCGGGCATCATCAGCACGGAAAGCGTGGGAATGGCGGGCGTCAGCAACTGATGATATGCGCCCAGATCTTGGATCAGCTTCAGCTTGATGCCGGGCATCGTGCCGTCGCTTTTGGCCGCGACTTCGTAAATAATCCACGTGGCCGCGGCCGTGGATGGTGCACTGGAAGTTTTCGCGGCGGCATTCGATCCACTTCACCGGCTTGCCGATCTTCATGGCGATGAACCCATGAGCGCCTCTTCGGCGTAGACGTTCAGCTTGCTGCCGAATCCGCCGCCCACTTCGGGCGTGATCGACGCGCAGCCGGTTTTCTTCGGGACCCGAGCATCTGCGCCACCAGCGTGCGCACCAGGTGCGGAATCTGGGTGGAGGAATGCAGCGTGAGTGCGCGATCGCCCGGCGCCATTCCGCCACCACGCCGCGCGTTTCCATAGCGGCGGGAATCAGCCGCTGGCTGGTGATGCGCTGCTTCACGATCACGTCGGCTTCGGCGAACGCTTTGTCGACATCGCCGCCATCCTGGTGGTAAGTTGAAGGCCGTGTTGTCGGGCCATTCGCGGATGCACCGCAGGCGCGCCGGGCGCGAGCGCCTTTTCGGGATCGGTGACCGCGGGCAGCGGCTCGTAATCTACTTCGATCAGCTCCGCCGCGTCGCGCGCGATATAGCGATCGGTTGCCACCACCACCGCGACGGGATGGCCGGCGAAGTAGACGCGATCGATCGCCAGGATATGATGATGCGGCACGCGCAGGCCGGGCAGGGAAGAGCCGCAGGGCACCGGCCCCACGCTTCTCTGGTATCTTTGCCGATGAACACCGCGGCGACGCCGGGGAATTCGAGCGCGGGCTTGATATTGATCGATTTGATCTTCGCCGCGCCATGCGGGCTGCGCACGATGCAGGCGTGGTGCATGCCGGGCATCTGGATGTCGTCGACATAGGTGGCCGTGCCGGTGATGAGGCGCGGATCTTCGCGGCGGCGGATGCGCTTGCCAACCAGAAGTTTCGGGTTTCGGTGATGTCGTGGTGGCCATATGCTGATCCCCTACGCTTTCGCCGCCGCGGCCTTCACCGCGTTCACGATGTGCTGGTAGCCGGTGCAGCGGCACAGATTGCCCTCGAAGCCGTCGCGGATTTCTGCGTCGCTGGGGTTGGGGTTGCGCTCAACAATCTGCTTGGCGGTCATGATCATGCCCGGCGTGCAAAATCCGCACTGCAGGCCGTGCTCGTTCCAGAAGGCTTCCTGCATCGGATCCAGCTTGCCGTCGGCGGCCAATCCTTCGATGGTGAGCAACGTCCGCGCCGTCCGCCTGAACGGCGAACATGGTGCAACTCTTGATGGCTTTGCCATCGACATGCACGGTGCAAGCGCCGCAAATGGAGGTCTCGCAGCCGATGTGCGGGCCTGTCAAACCGGCCACTTCGCGCAGGTAGTGGATGAGCAGAAGGCGCGGCTCGACTTCATCGGTGTAGGTCTTGCCGTTGATCGACACAGAGATCTTCATAGGCATTCTCCGAGGTACCCGGACGGATGCAAGTTATATCAGAAAAGGGGGCACAAATCAAAGCGCGTGATGTGTTACAACATGCACCAGGGCTCCGCAACAAGAGAGGACATCCCATCATGGAACAACATCGGCGCGATTTTCTAAGAACGGCGAGCTTGGCGCTCGCACCCCTGGCGGCTGTCGAGGCCGCGCCCCTTACGGAGAAGGAGAAGTTGGCGCGTATCGCGTCCAACACGTGGCCCATCCGCTACATCTTCAAGAGCCGGACCGGCTTTGGGCGCAACCCGGCGGCGGAAGCGATGAAGAAGAAGTATGGTGAGCTGACCATGCTCGACTTCCCCCGCTTCACCAAGGAGACCTTTCCCGGCGTCACCCACATGGACCTGTTCTCCGGTCTCTTCGGCGACGTCACCGACGACAGCATGTACGTCAAGGTGCCGGTTCTGGTGGGCGCTGCCACGCGCGTCACGCAGGAATTCGACCCCTCCAGCGACTCCGGCAAGCGATGGCTGGACAAAATGGCCAACACCATGGCTTCCACCGGCACCACCTGCCAGCACATCTCCAACAATGCGCCG
>CAVPFT010000026.1:0-17953 GCA_963703795.1 uncultured Actinomycetota bacterium
TCCTCATCGTCAACGGCGCGTTGTTGAACGTGAACGTCGGATTCCAGGCGGCGTAGAGCTTTCCGTCCGCGGCGAAGGTGGCCACCCGGGCCGGTGCCTCGGGCGCGCCTTCGCCGCCGACCCGCCGGTAGAGCACCCACCGATAACCCGGCTGCAGGCCTGCGTTGTCGACGATCGGGCGCGGCGCGGCGGCCGGATCGGACAACAGCACGTTGCCCTGGGTGAGCACGCCCTTGTTGTCGCCGTCCGGGTCGCCCTGTTCCAGTAGTTGCCCTGGATCAGCGTGGGATCGTTGTTGCCGAGCCCGTCGCGGTAGTCGACGTGCGCGGTGCCCACGTTGAAGTACGCGGCGTGGTAGAGCAGGTTGCCGGCAACGGTTTCGTGGTGCTTGCGGTTGCGGTATAACGCTGCTTGCCGATGCCCCACTGGTCGTGGATGTAGTTGCCGGTCACCTTCTCACCGTCCGCTATGGACGAACCGGTGATGCCCTGCGTGTAGATGCCGCCGCCGTCGTCCAGCGAGAGCATGTAGTTGTAGATCAGGTTGTCCGACACGGTGTTGTCGTGCGAGATGTTCGGCGTCGCCTGGACCTTGATCTTGTCCGGCCAGCCGCCCCAGCCCAACGAGATGCCCGAGTAGGAGACGTTGTCGATCTGGTTGTGCGAGATGGTGTCGGGGTTTGCTGAACGCGGTGCCCAGCGGGTTGTTCGGATTGCAGAGGATCACCGATCCGGCCCCCCCGACGAACGCGGCGTCGAGCGCATCGAGGTCCAGCAGGTACCGTCCCGAATTGTTGTTGCACCGTAGGGATTTCCACTCGCTGGCGGCCGGTGACATGCAGGACGTCGAAGAACGGCATATACGCCGGGACGGGCAATGCCACCGGACTCTGGGGCCGGGTGAGGAAGTTGACGACGGCTTCCATTCCCTTGAGGACATCCGGGACGACGCGGACCCATTCGGGTTGGACCTGCCAACCATAACGCTGCCGGCACCAGTCGGCGGTCGCTCGCGGCAGCGTCTCCTCGTTGAACCGTGGGTAGCCGAACTCCTCGTTCTCGACGCACGCCCGTATCCCCTCGAGTACCGGAGGCGCCGTGGGATAGTCCATCTCCGCCACCAGAGCGGCAATACTTCGGGCCCGAACAGGTTCCACTTGATCGTGTTGCGGCTGCGGAGCCGCTTTTCGGTCAACAGATCGAAGGCGCTGTCGTGCATTTCAGTAACGTTATGCTGCCAACGTTATGCTGCCGCAGTGGACTCCAGCGATATCGCGTTTGCGGGCGCGGCCACCCAAGCCCGGATGCTGGCCGACGGCGAACTGACCGCGCCGGAGCTACTCGAGATCTATCTGGAACGAATCGCGCGCCTGGACAGCGAGCTGCGCGCCTACCGCGTGGTGCTGACCGACAAGGCGCGCGACGAGGCGTCCGCGGCGCAGGATCGTCTGGACGCCGGTGAACGGCTGCCGCTGCTCGGCGTGCCGGTCGCGGTCAAGGACGACGTCGACGTCGCCGGCGAGGTGACCACCTACGGCGGCAGCGCGCACGGCCCGGCCGCCACCGCCGACGCCGAAGCGGTTCGCCGACTACGCGCGGCCGGCGCCGTCATCATCGGCAAGACCTCCGTGCCTGAGCTGATGATCATGCCCTTCACCGAGTCGCTGGCTCTCGGGGCCACCCGCAACCCGTGGAACCCGAGTCGCACTCCGGCGGCAGCAGCGGCGGCAGTGCCGCCGCGGTAGCCGCCGGGCTCGCTGCGGTGGCACTCGGTTCCGATGGCGGCGGATGATCCGCATCCCGTCGACCTGGTGTGGTCTGTTCGGCCTGAAACCCCAACGCGATCGGATATCGCTCAAGCCGCACGGCGGGGCGTGGCGGGGCCTAAGCGTCAACGGGCCAATAGCCCGGTCGGTGCGCGACGCGGCGTTGATGCTCGATGCGACGGCGGAGATGTCCGGGGTGGCCGGGGTCCCCGGGCCCGAAGGCGAGTTCGCAGCCGCGGCCGAGCGCGAGCCCGGCCGGCTGCGAATTGCCTTGAGCACCAAGGTTCCAACGCCGCTTCCCGTCAGTTCGGGAAGCAACAGTCGGCGGCGGTCGAGCAGGCGGGCGCGTTACTTCGCGAGCTGGGCCATGACGTCATCATCCGGGACCCCGAGTATCCGCCCCTGGCGTACACGAACTACCTGCCCCGCTTCCTTCGCGGCATCAGCGACGACGCGGACGCGCAGGCGCATCCCGAGCGACTCGAGCGTCGAACCAGGGTGCTGGCGCGGTTGGGATCCTACTTCTCGGACCGGAGGATGGACGCCTTGCGCGTCGCCGAGCCGGGGCTGGCCAAGAGGATCCAGTCGATCTTCGACGACGTCGACGTCGTCGTCACGCCGGGCAACGCCCGGGCCCGTCCCGCATCGGCGCCTACCAGCGCAGGGGTGGGGTGTCGACGCTGTTGGCGGTGGCGCAGCGGGTTCCCTACCAACAGATCTGGAACCTGACCGGACAGCCCGCGGCGGCGGTGCCGTGGGACTTCGACGGCGACGGGCTGCCGCTGGCGGTGCAGCTCGTCGGCCGTCCGTTCGACGAGGCCACGCTGTTGTCGCTGTCCGCACAGATCGAAGCCGCACGACCGTGGGCCCACCGGCGACCGCCGGTGTCATGACGCCGCTCTACTGGCGCCGACCCGCTTCGCCCGGCTGCGCCGCGCTCGCGATCGACGCTGAAATTTCCTGCCAGGCGGCCAGTTTAGTGCCCGGTGGCATGACGTGTGCCGGACTGGTTGACGGTAGTCGCCGGTAGTCCATCCGATCGGCGGGATCGGCGGGATCGGCCAGCCTGCGATACAGTTCGGCGGCCTTGGCGCCGTTGAAGTACACCCGGGCGATGCTCGGGCAGTTGGCAAACAACTCGGCAAAGTCGTTGACCACCAAGCTCCTCGGATCGATCGCGGAGTCGGCGCTGCCGGCGCGGCGGCACCGGTGCAGCGCATCCCAGAGAGCGATGCCGTGGGATCGCAGTGCCGTCAGCCGTTTCTCATACGGCGCGTTTGGTTCGAAGCCGAAAAGCTCACCGGTGATTGGCCAGAACGCATTTCGTGGATTGGCGTAGTACTGGTGTGCCGCCAGCGATAGGGCGCTCGGAAGGAGCCGAGGATCAGCACCCTGGCATCGTCGTCGACGACCGGCGGGAATCCCTGCAGCAGCGGCGAGGTCATCACGCTGTATTTTACCGATGATGGGACGGATCGCGATTCGCGCCGATCATGCATTCGACGGGTACCGGTTTCACAACGGACCGGTGCTGGTCGTGGTCGAGGACGTTCGGATCAGCGCGGTCGATTTTGACGGCGCCGCTTGCCCGCCGGACGTGACGTTGATCGATCTGGGTGAGTCGACGTTGTTGCCGGGACTGGTGGATGCACATGCCCATTTGTGCTGGGACCCAGAGGGTGAGCCGGAAGATCTCGCCGGCGAATCGCATGAGGCGCTGCTGGGGCGGGCACGACGGCACGCCAAGGCCGCGTTGAGGTCGGGAATCACCACGATTCGCGACCTCGGTGACCGCGGCTTTGCGACCTTATCGCTGCGGGAGGAATACCGGCGGGGAACCACGACGGGGCCGGAACTTCTGGTTTCCGGGCCCCCATTGACCCGCACCGGTGGGCACTGCTGGTTCCTCGGCGGTGCGGCCGATAGCGCCGAGGCGCTCGTCGATGCGGTGAACGAGCGGGCCGCGCGGGGAGTGGACTGGATCAAGGTGATGGCCACCGGCGGATTCACCACCGAGGGAACCGATCCGTGGCAGCCGCAGTACACCGCTGAGCAATTGGCCGCGGTGGTCGCGGCGGCCCATCGGGTAGGTCTACCGGTGACCGCGCACGCGCATGCCACCGCCGGGATCGCCGCGGCGGTCGCCGCCGGTGTGGACGGGGTCGAACACTGCACATTCCTCAGCGAAGGCGGGATAACCGCTCGCCCGGATGTCATCGAGGCGATCGTCGAGCGGGGTGTGTGGTGCGGTCTCACGATTCCCCGAGTGGTCCCGGGGATGCCGGAGGACATCTTGGTGCTGGTGGCTGAGCTGCGGCGAATCATCCGTCAGCTCATGGATTCCGGCGCGCACGTCGCCTTGTCCACCGATGCCGGCGTCGACCCCGCGAAGCCCCATGACGTGCTCCCCGTCGACCTGGCGGATCTGTCGCGGCACGGATTCACCGTCACGGAGGTGCTGACCGGCGCCACCGCATCGGCCGCCGTCAGCTGTGGACTGGGCCACCGCAAGGGCCGCATCGCAGCGGGTTACGACGCCGATCTGCTCGCCGTCGCCCCCGGTGTGGACGAAGACCTCGCCGGACTCCGCGACGTCAAAGCCGTCTGGCGCGGCGGAACCCGGATCGCGCCTACATAATCGCCTGTCGGCGTTATACGTTGACCACGTGGACGACCGGGTCGAGGAGAACATCGACGATCTGCTCGAGGGACTCGAGGGTGCCGCGCGCGCCGAGCGGGCCGAACTCGTGGAGTGGCTGCTCGAACAGGGCATCAGCGCCGACGAGATCCGGACGGCCAACCCGCCACTGTTGCTGGCCACCCGCCACCTGATGGGCGATGACGGCACGTACGTATCCGCCCGGGAGATCAGCGAGCGCTACAAAATTGACCTGGAACTGCTGCAGCGAGTGCAGCGCGCCATCGGTCTGGTCAGAGTGGACGATCCCGATGCGGTTGTGCACATGCGCGCGGATGGCGAAGCCGCCGCACACGTGCAACGTTTTGTTGATCTGGGGCTGAATCCCGATCAGATGTTGCTCGCCTCACGGGTCCTCGCCGAGGGCCTGTCACACGCCGCTGAGGTCATGCGCTACACCGCGCTGTCGGCGATCATGCATCCGGGAGCGACCGAGCTTCAGATCGCCCAGGCGTCGAAGGAGCTGGTGAGCAGGATCGAGCCGATGCTCGGCCCGATGGTCACGGACATGCTGTACATGCAGTTACGGCACATGATGGAGACCGAAGCGGTCAATGCCGGTGAGCGCGCCGCCGGCAAGCCGCTGCCGGGAGCCCGCCAGGTCACCGTCGCCTTCGCCGACCTCGTCGGGTTCACCCGGCTGGGTGAGGCGGTACCGGCCGAGGACCTGGGGCAACTTGCCAGCCGGCTGGGCCACCTCGCCCGTGACGTGACCGCACCGCCGGTGCGATTCATCAAGTCGATCGGCGACGCGGTGATGTTCGTCTGTCCCGATCCGGTGCCATTGCTGGATGTCGTCCTCAAGCTCGTCGATGCCGTCGACACCGACAACGACTTCCCGCGGCTGCGCGCGGGGGTGGCCTCCGGCATGGCGGTGAGCCGCGCCGGCGACTGGTTCGGGAATCCGGTCAACGTGGCAAGTCGGGTTACCAACGTGGCGCGCCCGGGTACCGTGCTGGTCGCGGACTCGGTCTGGGAGGCCATCAACAATATGGGCGATACCGGCCAGTTCAACGGGTCCTACGCCGGTGCACGTCGGCTGAAGGGCATCAAGAACGAGGTCAGGCTGTTTCGGATCCGCCGAGGGGACGCCTCGCCCCCGGCTCGAACACGGGCGGCTGAACGCATAGGCAGGCCCGGGCGGCTCAGGGGGGCGTCTGACGAAGTGTCGCACGCGGCCGGCTATCTCTACCCCATCTTCCGGCGCTTTGAATTGGTCGCTTCCGGGCCTGCTTCGCTTCCAAAAATACAACGCCGAACAGCTCATATCAACGGTTTGGTTCGCTAACCGCAAGGTCGAGCGTGAAATCCACGACGCGACACGCCGCACAAGCGTCGCACAGTTCACGCTCGGCGGTTATGGGAGCCGTTCGCCGCGGGTGAACGCGGTTCCATTAATGGTGTAACGGTGTAATCATGTAATTATGAAATCACACCACACACGCGGGGGCCGCTACGGCCGCCCCGGCGGCTGGCAGCAAGCGCAACAGCCGGACGCGAGCGGCGCCGCCGAATGGTTCGCCGGACGCCTCCCCGAAGCCTGGTTCGACGGCGATCCAACCGTCATCGTCGACCGCGAAGAGATCACGGTCATCGGAAAGCTGGCCGAGCCCGAGGGCTCCGGAAAAGAAGAGACCGAGGCGCGCGCGGAAGGCCGGGTCTCGCGATTCCGGGAGGAAACCCGATCAGAGCGGATGCGCATCGCCGATGAAGCGCAGGATCGCTACGGGCGCAAGGTTTCCTGGGGCGTGGAAGTCGGCTCCCAAACCGGCACCGAGCGAATCCTGTTCACCCACATCGCCGTACCCGTGATGACGCGCTTGAAGCAACCCGAACGTCAGGTGCTCGACACGTTGGTCGACGCCGGCGTCGCCCGGTCCCGCGCCGACGCGCTCGCGTGGTCGGTCAAGCTGGTCGGTGAGCACACCGAGGAATGGCTGGCCAAGCTGCGCGGCGCCATGGAGGCGGTCGACGATTTGCGCGCACAGGGGCCGGATCTTCAGGCTTAAGATCCTCAGGCCTAAGATCTTCAGTCCTAAGATCTTCGGTCCTGGGCCAATGCCGCAGTGCCCCTTGGGTATTGCCGCTATTGGCTGTTGATCTTTTCGACGATTTTGTCGACGATCTGGCCGCCCTGATCGTTGATGTGGTATCCGCACGCGTTGATGTCGACGATCACGTTGTTCGCCACGCTCATCGCTCGCTGGCACTCCCAGCCGTCGGCGCCTTCCTGGGTGTCGGCCAGCGTCATCCTCGGTGGACCGCCGTTGATTTGGGCGAACGTCCACGTGTATGACTTGCCCTTGTTCGTCACGGTCACCGTCTTGCCGGCGCAGGCCTTCCATTTGTCCGCCGTGGTCTGCAGGAACGCCTTGGCCTTGTCGGCGGACGGAAATGCCACGACGGCCTGGTTGACCCAATGGTCGTAGTTGTCCCCCGGCTCGGAGGACACCAGTCCGCTCACTCCGGTGTAGCCGGTGCCGGCGTACACCGGATCCTGGCTGGTGTAGAGCGCTCCCTGGCAGCCCGGCGACGAGAGCGTCACCGAGGAGGTGTCCATCTCCTTGATGGGCTTGCCGGGCTCCATGCTCGAGGAGCCCATGACGGAGTTGATATCCGAAGCGCTCAGCAGCAGGGCGCTCAGATGATCTGGAGCTATTGGGTTGGGGGGCGGCGGCCCCGGCTTGGGTCGGACGACAAGCCAGACCCCCAAACCACCGACGACGACAACCAGCAGCACGGCGACGCCGGCGATGATGGGCCAGGGGTTGCCTTTGCGTTTGGCCGGGGGCTGGTTCCAGGGCGTCGGCCCCGCGGCGAATTGTTGTGGCGGGGTAGGCGGTGGGCCGGCCCAGTTGCCGCCGTGAGCCGGGTAGTACTGCGGGCCGGGTTGGCCGGCCGAGGGTACGGGGCCGCTGGCGGGGGCCCACGGCCGGGGGGTTTGGGGCCCGGGAGTTTGGGCGGCCGGGTAGGGCTGGGGCGTGGGGGGTGTAGGGGGCGTGGGCGGTGGGGTGGTAAACGGCCGGGGTGGTGGCGCCAGGGCGGTGGCGGTCAGAGTGGCTTCGGCCGTGGGCAGTGCGGCGTCTTGGCTGCGACGCAGGATGTCCTCGGCGTGGTCCTGGTCGGGGTCGGACAGGGCGTCGTGGGCGGCCAGGGCCAGATCGCCGGCGCTGGCGTAGCGGTCTTCGGGTTTTTTGGCCATCCCGCGCGCGATGACGGCGTCAAAGCCTTTGGGGACGCCCGAACGCAGCGCGCTGGGCTGTGGGATCGGGCTCAGCAGGTGGGCGCTGACCAGGGTGCCGGCGCTGTCGGCGCGATAGGGCGGGGATCCCGTCAGGGCCTCGTGCAGCACGCAGGCCAGCGCGTAGATGTCGGCGCGGTAGGTGACCTCGTCGTTGGAAAACCGTTCGGGGGCCATGTATTTCCAGGTGCCCACCGCGGTGCCCAGCTGGGTGAGTTTCTCGTCGGTGGTCGCGCTGGCGATGCCGAAGTCGACCAGGTACGCGAAGTCGTCGCGGGTGACCAGGATGTTGGGGGGTTTGACGTCGCGGTGCATCACCCCGGCGGCGTGGGCGGCATCGAGCGCCGAGGCGATCTGGGTGATGATGGCCACCGCGCGCGGCGGGGTCAGCGGGCCGTAGCGTTTGAGCACGCTGTCCAGGTCGGTGCCCTCGATGAGGCGCATCTCCATGTACATTTGCCCGTCGATTTCGCCGTAGTCGTGGATGGGCACCACGTGGGGTTCCTGCAAACGGCCGGCGGTGCGGGCCTCGCGCTTCATCCGCTCGCGAAACACCGGGTCCTTGCTGAAGGTGTCCGACATCAGCTTGACGGCCACCGTCCACTCCTTGACGGTGTGCTCGGCCTCGTAGACCTCGCCCATCCCACCGCGGCCCAGCAGCCGTTTTAGGTGATAGGGCCCAAACATCGAGCCCACCCGTGAGGACTGCGTGTCGCTCATCCCTGACCCTCCAAACCAACCCCGGACCCGCCGACCTTATCAACACTTGCCGTCCCGGGCGGCCAGTCGCAGGCCCGACTCAGCAATCCCGACGGTAAGCTCCGGCTCGCTCGGGCCGCAGGATAACGGCGACATTTATCGACCGGCCATCATCGACCGGCCACCGAGCTAGGCGCGCGCCTCGATGGGCCGCCGCCAGAGCACCAGGTAGCGCCAGAACAGCAACCGTCGCACCCGAGCTCCGGGCAGCGTCACGGCCGCGACCTCACGGGCTTGACGAGTGGTCAGCGGCGCGTCGAGCTTCGGCATCGCCTCGTGGGTCGACTCGAGTCGATACCAGTCGCCGCCAGTCGTCCTGAGCGCAGCGAACACGGCTCCGAACGCTCGATTGGCCGCAGCAGCAACCATTTCGGTGGGGATCTCGCGGGGCAAGTCGGACCGGGGCAAGACCACCGCGGCGAGCACGCCTCCCGGGCGCAGCGCCGACGCCAGCTGCCGCAGGGCGCCGCCAAGCGGCACATGATGCAATGCGGTGATCGACAGGATCGCGTCGTAGTGTTCCGAGGGTGGGGACAGCTGCAACACGTCGGCGTGGATGCAGGTGACGTTGGCCGGTGTGCGCTGCCGGGCCGCGTCGATCATCGCCGCCGACGTGTCGACCACATCAACGTGCTCGGCATGGTCGGCCAGCCGCGCGGCGAATGCTCCCGCGCCACAACCGACGTCAAGGACCCGTCCGCATCGCCGGGGTAGTCGATTCAGGAGCGGTCGCTGGTAGTAGGCGTTGTGGTCCCAGCCCAGCCGACCCGCGCTCACCCGCGCCAGAGTATCTCCGGGACTCCCCGGGATCACCGAGATCACTCAGAGGCGATCCGGAACGTGAGTTCGTGGTCGCAGATGCGGATCTGGTCGCCGTCGTGCAGTGTGGCGGCCTCGCGGATCCGCTGCTGCCGCACCTGCACGCCGTTCGATGACCGGAGGTCGTTGATGATGTAGCTGGTCCCAGTGTCGACGATGACGGCATGGTGGCGGCTGACGTCGGCGCCGTCGAGGACGATGTCGTTGTCGCTGAGACGCCCGATCCGGGTCGCCGCCGCTTGCAGCGGGTAGCTGCGTCCCGAGGCGTCGTGCAGAGACGCGACGGCCTTCTGGCCGGAGACCATCGTGTGCTGACCCATCGCCGTGACCGTGCCGGCGGCGGTGGTTTGGGCGGATCGTTTGACGTCCAGCGGTTCCTGCCGCAGGACCCGCTCGTTGAGGCCACGCAGGGTCTGGCCGGGGTCGATCCCGAGGTCCTCGGCGAGCGTCGTTTTCACGCGGCGGTAGGCCGCCAGCGCGTCGGATTGACGGTCGGTCATGTAGTAGGCCGTGATCAGCTGCGCCCACAGCGGCTCGCGGTAGGGGTGCTCCGCGGTCAGAACCTCGAGTTCGGTGATCACGCCGAACGCGCGTCCGCAAGCGATTTCGGCTTCTGCCATCGCGGTGTGGACAAGGATTTTCTCCTCGACAAGGGAGGTGGCAAAGGTATCGACGAACTGAAAGTCAGGCAGGTCCTCGAGCACCTGTCCGCGCCATTGCGCCAACGCGGCCGACAGGTTCCGGCTGGCCTCCTCGAACCGGCCGACGGCGGCCGCGTGCACGCCCGCGGTCTTCTCGGCGATGAACCGTCCGAGATCGCAAGTGTCTTCGGGGATGGTGAGCCGGTAGCCCGGCGGCGCCGCGGCCAACACCACCCGTGAGTCGATCCCGACGCCGCTGAGCAGCTTACGCAGATTCGACACGTAGGAGTGGATGCTGGCCCTTGCGCCCGAGGGGGGCCGGCCTTCCCACAGGGCCGTGATGAGCCTGTCGACGGCAACCGGACTGTTGCGGTTCATCAGCAGCATCGCCAGCACCGCCCGCTGTTTCGGGGTGCCCGACGGCATCAGTGCGCCGTCAACGCTCATCTCCAACGGCCCGAGCAGACCGAATTCGAGACGTTTGTCCGCCGTCATGACTTGTCATTCTGATACGAACCGGGCTGATCGTTGCTATATCGGTCGAATCCGGCCGAATCAGATTGCGGCTCATCCGAACACGGATGCACTGGGCCGCTCGAGCGACGGTTGGGGGGATCCCGGTTACCGGGATCCCCCCAACGTGGGTAGGTCGCTTAGGTGAGCTGGCTGGAAAGTTGCGGGCAGTAGGCCTTCGTCGCCCCAACGACGAAGGAGGCCGCCTGCTTGGTGGTCAGGTCCGTCTGGCTCAGCACCTCGGTGGCGACGTCGGTCCCCGTCTTGCCGGCGGCCAACTCCCGGCACACCTGGTGGCCTTCATTGACCGCCTCTTGCGCCGAGGTGAAGGTGATGCCCGCGCCCGTCATCTGGGTGATGAAGGCGTCGTCGGTGGTGGTGGCGCCCGCGGCCTCGGCGGTCGCGACCGCGAGCCCGACGGCGGCGGCGCCGAAAGCGGTGGTGACGGCTGCTGTGATGCGGGGAGAGAACATTGTTGTGATCCTTTGCTTGTGGGTTCGGCCCGGTACGCGTTCAGCCTCGGGCCGGCCCCTTGAAGGATTCTCAATAACTTCTTGGCGCCTTCCTTTTTTGGCGCCTTTTAAAACGGCTGTAGCGGCTACGCCCGCGTCATCGCGTAGTAGGCGCCCCGCCGGGCCAGCAGTTGTGCGTGGGTGCCCTGCTCAACGATCCGGCCGGCCTCCACGAGCAAAATGCGGTCGGAATCGCGGATCGTCGAAAGGCGATGCGCGATAATGAAACTCGTCCGATCTCGACGAAGGTCACGCATGGCCCGCTGAATGAGGGCCTCGGTGCGGGTATCGACCGAGCTGGTCGCCTCGTCCAGGATCAACAGCTGCGGGCGGGCAAGAAACGCGCGTGCGATGGTTATCAGTTGCTTCTCGCCGGCGCTGATGTCGGCGCCGTCCCCGCTGACCCGTGTCTGGTAGCCGGCCGGCAGCGTGCGCACGAACCGGTCGACATAGGCCGCCTTGGCGGCGTCGACCACCTCGTCTTCGCCGGCCTCCGGCCGTCCGTAGGCGATGTTCTCGGCGATCGTCCCGTCGAAGAGCCAGGTGTCCTGCAGCACCATGCCGATTTGCGATCGCAGCGACTGCCTGCTCATCGCGGTGATGTCGATGCCGTCGATCAGTATTCGGCCGGAATCGACGTCGTAGAACCGCATCAGCAGATTCACCATCGTGGTCTTGCCCGCTCCGGTCGGTCCGACGATCGCGACAGTGCTGCCCGGTTCGGCCACCAGCGACAGGTCCTGGATCACCGGGGTGCCCGG
The DNA here is from genome assembly GCA_963703795.1 of uncultured Actinomycetota bacterium. Taxonomy (GTDB): domain Bacteria; phylum Actinomycetota; class Actinomycetes; order Mycobacteriales; family Mycobacteriaceae; genus Mycobacterium. Next base: position 11,710 of record CAVPFT010000026.1, read on the forward strand.
TCGGTAGGCAAAGTTGACGTGTTGGAACTCGACACGTCCGCTGTTGCCTGGGCGTTGGCCATTGGCCCGCGCCGGTGTTTGTTCGAGGTCCGGTTCGGGGTCCGGTTCGGGGTCCGGCGACTCCTCGGGCTCGTCGAGCAGGTCGAACACCCGCTCGGCGCTGGCCACCCCGGATTGCAGGGTGTTGTACATCCCGGCCACCTGGCTCAGCGGTCCATTGAACTGCCGGACATATTGAATGAAAGCCTGGATGCTGCCGAGCGTGATCTGCCCGGTGGCCACCTGCAGGCCCCCCACCACGGCGACCGCGACGTAGCCGAGGTTGCCGATGAACGTCGTGGCCGGTCCCACCAGGCCGGAGAAGAACTGGGCGCCGAAGCTGGCGTGGTAGACGTCGTCGTTGAGCCGGCGGAACTGCTCGCGCGCCGCGGCCTGGTGGCCGAACGTCTTGACCACCGTGAACCCGCTGTAGGTCTCCTCGATGTGGGCGTTGAGGCGCCCGGTGCTGGTCCACTGGGCCACGAACAGGCGCTGCGAACGTCGCGCGATCGCCCGCGTCGCCAGCAGTGACATGGGCACCGTCAGCAAAGTGATCGCGGCCAGCAGCGGCGAGATGGACACCATCATCGCCAGGACCGCCACCACCGTCAGGATCGACGTCACCAACTGGCTGATCGTCATCGATAGTGACGACTGGAGGTTGTCGATGTCGTTGGTGACCCGGCTCAGCAGTTCACCGCGTTGGCGCCCATCGAAGTAGGACAACTGCAGCCGGTGAATCTTGTCCTCGACCTCGGAGCGCAGCGCGACGATGGTGCGTTGCACGGTAAGGTTGAGCAACCGGGCTTGCGCCCAAATCAGCAGCGAGGAAACCAGATACAGGCCCAGCGCCAGCGCCAGGGTGCGGGCCACCGCGCCGAAGTCCACACCCGCGCCCGGTACCACGTTCATCCCCGACAGCAAGTCGGCGAAGGCGTTGTCACCGTGGGCCCGGGCCGCCGCGACGGCCTGTGCCTTGGTGATTCCGGACGGAAGCTGTCGCCCGATGACGCCGTTGAAGAGCAGATCGGTGGCATGGCCAAGAATCCGCGGGACGACGACCCCGATCGCCGTGCCGGTGATGCCCAGCGTGATCACCGCGATGCTCAAACGGCGTTGCGGCGCAAGCCGTTTCACCAGCCTGGCAGCGGAACCCCAAAAGTCGCGGGACCGCGTCGCGGCCGCCGGCGCTGGTGAACCCCGAGAGCCCCGGGTGATCGTCACGGTCATCGGCTGCCCCCGACTTGATCTGATGGCAAGGCGCCCACCGATTGCGAATCGGCGAATTCCGCGTAGGTGGCGCAGTCGGCCAGCAGCGTTTCATGCGTCCCCGAGCCCACCAGCCTTCCGTTGTCGACGACGATCACCTGGTCGGCCCGGGCGGCGGTCGAAATGCGTTGCGTGACAATGATGGTGGTGACCGGTCCCCCCAGGCCGGAGATCCGGCTCAACGCCGCCCGCACCCGCGCGTCGGTGTGCACATCGAGCGCCGCGAACGCGTCGTCGAACAAATAGATGGTCGGGCGGCGGATGGCCGCCCGGGCGATCGCCAGCCGTTGCCGCTGCCCGCCCGAGAAGTTGATTCCGCCCTGGGCCACCCGCATTTGCAGCCCGCTAGATGCGGAGTCGTGTGCCCGCACGAATCCGTCGGCGTCGGCCACGCGCAGGGCTTCCCACATCTCCTCGTCGGTGACCACCTGGCCGGGGGCCGCGCCGATACGAAGATTGTCCGCGACGGTGCCGGAGAAGAGGTAGCCGCGCTGGGGGACCAGCCCGATCGCCGACCAGAGCCGCTCGGTCTGGTAATCGCGCACGTCGACGTCGTCGACCAGCACCGCGCCGGCGGTCACGTCGTAGAGCCGGCAGATCAGCGAAACCAGCGTCGACTTGCCCGAACCGGTGCTACCGACGATGGCGGTCGTCGTGCCGGGGAGGCAGGTCAACGAGATGTCCTGCAGCACTGGACGATCGGCACCGGGATAGGTGAATGTAGCGGCGTCCAAGCGCACGACACCGGTGATCCCGCCGCGAGGGAACTTGGGGCTCGGCGGGTCCTCGACCGCGACGCGGGTGGAGAGCACCTCGGTGATCCGTTCGGCACACACCGACGCGCGCGGCAGCACCACCAGCGTCATCGTCGCCATCAACACCGCCATCAGAATCTGGGTGAAGTAAGCCAGGAAGGCCGTCAGCGAGCCGACGTGCATTTGGCCGCGATCGATGCGCTGCCCGCCGAACCAGATCAGCGCGACGCTGGACACGTTGATGGTCAGCGTCGTCACCGGCAGCATCAGCGCTTGCCAATTCCCCGCATTCAGTGAGGTATTCGACAGCGCCGCGTTGGCACGAGCAAACCGGTCGCGCTCATAACGTTCGCGCGTGAACGCCCGGACCACCCGGACGCCGGACAACTGGTCGCGCAGCACCCGATTGATGCTGTCGATCAGGCTCTGCATTCCGCGAAAGAGCGGCAGCATGTGCGACATGATCCAGTAATTGGCCACGCCCATGATCGGGACGCTGACCAGCAGCAGCCACGTCAATGCGGCCTCCTGGTGGATGGCCATGACGATTCCGCCGACGCACATGATCGGCGCGGTAACCAGTACGGTGCTCGATATTTGAACCAGGTATTGGATCTGCCGGACGTCGTTGGTGCTGCGCGTCAACAGGGTTGGTGCGCCGAATCGGGCGGTCTCGCGCTCGGAGAACGTGGTGACGTGCTCGAATACCGCGCGCCGCAGGTCGCGACCGAAGCCCATCCCCGCCCGCGAGCCGAAGTAGGTTGCGCCGACCGCGCACAACACCTGCAGCCCGGTGACCGACAGCATCACCATGCCGAGCCTGACGATGACGGCGGTATCGCCCTTGGCGACGCCCTCATCGATGATCGCGGCGTTGACCGTCGGCAGGTACAGCGACGCCAGGGTGCTGATCAGCTGGAGCACCACCAGCACCGCGACCAGCCGGCGGTACGGCCGGATGTACTGGCGCAGCAGTGCCAGGAGCATTCGGTAACTGTCGCATATGGCGGGCACCACGGTAATGCCTGCTCAGGTGCCGCGTCCGTGGTTGACCCCGTGGCTGCGGCTACAGTGCATCGTGTGAGGCAGCATCAGGCTTGGCGAAGGCGAGGTGGCCGTGCGGCGTGACGTGCGGGCGCTGGCTCTCGTTGCGTCGGCTTTGACGATTCTGATCCTTGGTCTGATCCTTGCGGGGTGCTCCAATTCCGGTGACAACAAACCGGGAGCGACAGCGTCGTCGACGCCGGGCGGGGAGGGCCGCCACGGGCCGATGTTCCCGCAGTGCGGCGGCGTGAGCGATCAGACGGTGTCGGAGCTGACGAAGGCGACCGGGCTGGTCAACACCGCCCGGAACTCGGTGGGGTGCCAGTGGCTGGCGGGCGGCGGCATTCTCGGGCCCCACTTCTCCTTTTCCTGGTATCGCGGCAGCCCGATCGGGCGTGAACGCAAGACCGAGGAGTTGTCCCGCGCGAGCGTGGATGACATCAACATCGACGGCCATGGCGGCTTCATCGCCGTCGGTAACGAGCCCAACCTCGGCGACTCGCTGTGCGAAGTCGGCATTCAGTTCCAGGACGACTTCATCGAATGGTCGGTCAGCTTCAGCCAAAAGCCTTTCCCGCCGCCCTGCGACATAGCCAAAGGACTGACCCGTCAGTCGATTGCGAACTCCAAATGAGCAGAAGAAGCGTGCGTGCCGGGGTGGTCGTCTTGATGCGCGGCGCTGGTGCTCATGACCGGTTGTTCCAGGGCCGGTTGGGGGTACCGCCGTCAAGGCGGGGGGCCCGTCGCGGAACAACAACTCCCAACAGCAGTACCCGAACCTGCTCAAGGAATGTGAGGTGCTGACCAGCGACATCCTGGCCAAGACCGTGGGCGCCGATCCGCTCGACATTCAAAGCACGTTCGTCGGCGCCATCTGCCGCTGGCAGGCGGCCAACCCCGCGGGTCTGATCGACATCACCCGGTTCTGGTTCGAGCAGGGCAGCCTGTCCAAGGAGCGCAAGGTGGCCGACTTCCTGAAGTACAAGGTCGAGAACCATCCGATCGCGGGCATCGATTCGATCGTGATGCGCACCGACGACCCGAACGGCGCCTGCGGGGTGGCCAGCGACGCGGCCGGGGTGGTCGGCTGGTGGGTCAACCCTCAGGCGCCCGGCATCGATGCCTGTGGTCAGGCCATCAAGCTCATGGAGCTGACGCTGGCCACCAACTCGTAGCCGGGTTCCGGGCGGTCCGATCAGCGCGGAACTTCGAAGCCCGTCAACGCGGCTCGGCCCGGTTCCAGCCGCTTTCCAGGCGCAGCGTCACGTCCAGCACCGCGATCGCCGATGTCGGGAATTTCACCGAAATGCGTTCCGCGACAACGGGATCGGTTCGCCGTCGCGGCCAGGATGAGCGCAAGCGTGGACATCGTCGGCTCGTGACCGATGACCAGCAGGGTGGTGACCGTGTCGGCGGCCTCGTTGATCTCCTCGATCATCGTCCCCGGAGTGGCGCCGTAAAGCCGCTCGCTGTACCGCACCGGGGCGTCGATGCCGGTGTTGTCCAGGGTCTGCCGGGCACGGGTCGCGGTGGAGCACAGCACGGCGTCGATGGTGGGCGCGTTGGCGCGCAGCCAGTCGCCGGCCAGCCCGGCTTGCCTGATGCCGCGCGGCGCCAACGGCCGGTCATGGTCGGGGACCCCGTCCGGATAGTCGGATTTCGCGTGCCGCATCAACAGCAAGGTGCGCTGATCACTCATCGGACCCAGGCTAATCCTCGTCCTCGTCGTTATCCCCGTCCTCGTCGTCCTCGTCATTGTCGGCGCGGAGGAGTTTTTCGGGGTGCCAGTAGGTGTTGGTTCGCGGCTGGCCGCGATCCAGGTGTGGGGGTGGGATCCATTCGGTTTCGCCCTTGGCGTTTTTGCGGGTGCTCCACCCGCCGGGTTGAACGATGCGGTGTTGGGTGCCGCAGCCGAAGGTCAGGTCGTTGACGTCGGTGGTGTGGCATTTCGCGTAGTCGGTGACGTGGTGGACTTCGCTGTAGTAGCCGGGCACGGTGCAGCCCGGAGCGGTGCACCCACGGTCCTTGGCGTACAGCACGATTCGTTGTGCCGGGGAGGCCAGGCGTTTGGTGTGATACAGCGCCAGGGCTTTGCCCTTGTCGAAGATCGCCAGGTAGTGCCGGGCGTGCCGGGCCAGGCGGATCACATCACTGATCGGCAAAATACTGCCCCCACCGGTCAGGCCTTTGCCGGCGGCGGCTTCCAGCTCGGCCAGCGTGGTGGTGACGATAATCGAGGCCGGCAGCCCGTTGTGTTGGCCCAGTTTTCCCGACGCCAGCAGGGCGCGCATCGCGGTCAGCAGCGCGTCGTGGTGGCGTTGGGCGGGCCGCGGGTGTCTTTGTCGATCGCCTCTTGGGAGGGTGGGCCGTCCACGGTGGGGGTGTCGTCGTTGGGGTTGCACATGCCGGGGGCGGCCAGTTTGGCCAACACGGCTTCTAGGGTGGCGCGCGCTTGGGGGGTCAGCCAGCCGCGTAGTTGCGACATCTGGTCGGGGCCTTGGTTGCTCAGGGTCAGGCCGCGGCGGCGGGCGCGGTCCTCGTCGGTGTAGGTGCCGTCGGGGTTGAGCGCATCGGCCAGCGTGTCGGCCAGCGCGCCGAGTTGTTCGGGCCGGTAGTGACTACCTTGGGTGGCTAGTTCGGCTTCGACTTGTTCGCGGGTGCTGGCATCGATCCAGCCCGGCAGCTGGTGGTAGAACTTCCGGATCACCGCGACCTGCCCGGTCCCCAGGGTGCCGTCGTGTTGGGCGGCGGCGGTGGCCGCCAACAGCGGCGCCAACGGTTCGCCGGTGAGCCCGTGGCGTGGTCCCAGGTCGGTGGCCTCGTTGATGCGCCGGGCGGCTTCGGCGCGGCTGATCAGCGTCGCCTCGGCGATCGCGTGGGAGAGTTTTCCGCCGAGTTCTTCGGGGGTGGCTTGGCGGGCAATCGAATTGATCAGGGGGTGTTCGGCGGCCGGGATGCGCCGGCGCAGCCGCTCGAAGCGCTGCAGCAACGCCAGCCGCTCTGGGGTGGTCAGCGCCTGGCAGTCAAACTCGAGCACCCGATCGAACGCGGCGTCCAGCCCGTCAAGAGCCGCCGACAACGCCTCCCGATCAACACCACCGCCAGCCATAACCCGAAACTATCGGAGGGCACCGACA
>CAVPFT010000027.1:0-130191 GCA_963703795.1 uncultured Actinomycetota bacterium
CGCGCGCATTCACGGAAATGACGCCTACGTGACCTCGTTCTGGGCGGGCACCGCGCCGATCCTCCTGGGAGTTGTTCTTCTGGGGGTCACGGCCGTTGCCCCACTCCGACGGCGCCGCCGCCAGTCGTCAGATGACGAATACGGCACTGCTGACGCGGGATACGGCGCCGCTGGTCCCGGGTATGCCAATGTCACCGATCGCGGGCAGAGCGATAGCGGAGTTCCGATCATGCCGCCCCCACCGCAAGACTTGCCGCCCGGCCCGCAAAATTGGCCACCCAATCGATACGACTCGCCCCGTGGTCCAACGCCAACCTGAAATGAGGAGCGACATGGTGAGCCACGGACAAGTTCGCTACGCACGCAACGGGGACGTTCACATTGCGTACCGGGTGCTGGGCGACGGCGACCTGTCGATTGTGTTCGTGCCGGGATATGTCGGCCGACACGGAAGTCTTTCGGGTCACTCACCAGTAGACCTTCTGCTAAACGAGAGGCAACTGGGGATCGAGGACTGAACTTCCGCTGCCGACGCCACCACTTGGCGACACGGCTTGTCTATGTTGCTATCGACGCCAGCGCCGGCGAGCGCGCGGCGACCGTGGCGACCGTGGCGACCTACGCCGATAGCGTCCCGCGTCGAGTGCGTGGGCTCCCGGCCCGGTGAACACCAGTAGAAAGAACGCCCAGCAGTACATGACCGCAAGTTCACCGCCGTTGCTGATCGGCCAGAACCCGTGCGGAAGGTGTTGGGTGAAGTAGGCGACAGCCATCTCGCCCGAGGCGATGAAAGCCGCTGGACGCGTGAACAGTCCGAGGCTGATCAAGATGCCGGTGATCAACTCGATTAACCCGGAGAGCCAGACGAGCGAGCCACTGGCCGCGACGGTAGCCGCCGGCCAGCCGAACATCAGGGACGTGCCGTGGCACAGGAACAGGAGCCCGAAAAAGATCCGGAACAGGCTCAGGACTAGCGGTGCATGCGGGTTGAGTCGGGTTTCCAGCCGTTGGGTCATGGGCTGACGATACGCAAGATGGCCCACGCGGAGGGAAGCAAACGACTTCGCGTGCGTCTTGGGAATTGATACGCCGAAGACGACGCTGACACGACACCCACGGCCATCTCTGGCCCGACGCCGACGAGTCCACCCGCAGCGCGGTCGACAAGGTCATCGCGAACCGTCTCGTGGAAACTGCTGCGGTCCCACCGCGGTCACAGACCCCTAACCCGTAGCTGCGCCACTGGTCAGGGTGTTAGCCGGTTTACACGTCGTAGTACAGCGCGTACTCCCTCCTGGGCCTTAGTTGCGCTTAGCTGTGTTGGTATCGCGATGAAACCGCAGGTCAAGCTGTTGTGTCTGTTGGTCGCGATAAGTTGCGAGAAATTCTGCTGCGTACCCACTGCGTACCGGGGGCATCTTCCGCCGATAATCCGGGTGAGTGCAAGGAGGGAACCGTGAGGGGTTTCGGTGGGCTGCTGCTCCTGGTGCTGGTGGTCGGCACGATCGTCCGGTTCTGGTGGGTCATCGCCGGCGCGGTCGGGATCGTGCTGCTGTGCGTCGTGCTGTGGAAGTTGACAGGCTGGCGATACTCAAACAATCGTCTATTTCCGATGGCCTCGGGGCCTGGATGGAGGGACAACGATGTCCTATCTGAGCGCAACACCGGGGATTGTGCAGGCGGCGGCCGCGGATGTGGCGGGCATCGGTTCGTCGCTGCGTGAGGCATCCGCGGCGGCGACGGCTCCGACTACCGCGGTGGCAGCTGCTGCTGGAGATGAGGTGTCGGCGGCGATTGCGGCGCTCTTTTCCAGCCACGGCAAGGCATTTCAGATGCTGAGCGCCCAGGCGGCGGAGTTTCATTCCCAGTTTGTGCAGGCACTCCATGCGGGTGCGGGAGCCTATTCGGGCACCGAGGCCGCCAACGCGGGGCCTCTGCAAACTCTGGAGCAAACCCTCGCTCAGGATCTGCCAGCTCCTAACCTGGCGGTCTCGGTCGGTGGGCTGACGTTGCTTCAGTCAGGCAGCGCGACCGCCAGCTCAAACCTCGGCAGCGTGGCGATCGCCTTCGGCGCCAACAGCAGCGCAAGCGTCACCGGGGGCGGCTTCCTCGACTCCGCGATCGCCATCGGCAACAACAGCCTGGCCCAGGCCGGCACGGGCGGCATCTACGACACGGCCGCCGCCTTCGGCGCCAACAGCGTGGCCTACAGCCAGGGCGGCTTCAGTAACATCGCTGCCGCGGTCGGCACCGGCAGCCTCGCCGAGACCGTTGCCGGCAGCACGGGAATTCCGAACTTCGCCAGTGCCGTCGGCACCAACAGCGTGGCCGTCAGCACCAACGGCTACCTCAACATGGCCTCCGCCTTCGGCAACGGCAGCGCGGCGTATACCGAGAACGGCAACCTCGACACCGCCATCACCTCCGGCGCCAACAGCACCGCTTACGCCGTTAATGGCACCTCCAACTTCGCCGACGCGTTGGGGGCCGGCAGCACCGCCTTTGGCGGCAGCACCAGTCCAACCGCGCCCGGCAGCTTCACCGTCGCCTCCGTCGTGGGCACGAACAGCACCGCCCACGCCAGCGGCAACCTCACGGTTTTCGGCACCGGCGGCCTGGCAGTCGTCTTCGGCAACACACTCGACGCGGACGCCACCGGCAACGTCGTGATCAACATCGTGACACCCCTCTTCAACGTCGTGGCCTCACCCTTCCTGGCGTAGCCCGGATTACCTAAACGACAACACGGTCAGCGAATACCACTAATAGAGTCAGTAGAGGTATTGCCAGTCTCGGTTCGGGATGAACTCCCGACGGACGCCATCCGCGATGCGTGGGGTAGTGAGCTCGGCAACCGTCCAACGCTTGAAGGCGAGACCCCCTCCCTGAGGGAACGTGTTGGTGATCCGGAACCCGTCGGCCAGCGGTCGGACAGCCGGATCGTTAATTGCCAGCTTCGCCCATAACGATCCGATGAAATGCGTGACAGCCGAAAGTGGCTGCTCGTCGTTGTAATCGTGGCGCAGCCCTGAGAGTGACGATGTCCTGCTCGGCCAAGTCAGCTACGAAGGCAAGCAGTTCCGGCGGCGGCGGAAAGGGCACCCGGATCCCATTCCAGGTTTCAGTCCTAACGATCGACGTCGATCGGGCCCAATAGCCCAGGTCCGCGATGCACAGCATGTCCAGTCCCTCGCGTGGAACCGTCACCTTGTGATCGAACTCGTCAACCAGTTTTCGGACCTTCTGCTTCGGATCACGTCTCCACTCATGCGATTCACCGAGAAGACCGAAAAACACTGGCGGTGCAAGACATTCCCGCGGCGTCCATTCTCGAATCTTCATGCCGGCGCGAAGAATCGCCGCGTCCTTGTACGCCTCGGCAATGGTCGCTTTGTTGATTGTGCGTTTCATGCTGAACACCGCCGCAACACCGGAGGCCAGAACATCGTCACGGTCTCGAAGGTCCATCGGGTAGCACGGGTGGAAGACCACCAGATCGTGTTCCTTGGTTCGCGCCGGTCCATCCTCGGTCTCAAGTAGCAGGTATTTTCGTTTGCCGACGTCGACTTCATCAGGGGAGTGGTCCACCCGAAACAGCAGTGGCCGGCCAAGCCATTAAAGACACCGGGCAATGATCAGGCGATCCCCATCCCGCAGGACCTCGCGCTGCTGCTGTCAACGTCGGTGCAGAAATACCCGTCCGACATGATGGTCACCAACGGGCCTGGCACCGATCGGTGCGGGCCGTGGATCATCGAACGGGCGATCCGCGATGCCCGCGCGAAAATGGACGCGCTACCAGAAGGATTCAGCTTTCACGATCTACGTCACTACCTCGCGTCGCTTCTGATCGCCTCAGGTGCAGACATCAAGACGGTGCAGGCGCGGATGCGTCACGCCAGCGCGCGAACCACGCTCGACATCTACGGCCATTTGTGGCCGGACGCCGATGAGTCCACCCGGGCGGCCGTCGCGGCCGTCATCGCAGAACGGCTGAAATCTCCTGCGTACCCACTGCGTACCGAGGGCTCTGATGCGTAGCGTCGGCGCTGGTCAGCGCGTTAGCCGGCTTATACGTCGTAGTACAGCGCGAACTCGTAGGGATGCGGCCGGATGTTGACCGGCTCGATCTCGCGTTCGCGCTTGAAAGCGATCCACGTCTCGATCAGGTCGGGCGTGAAAACGCCTCCCTCGGTGAGATATTCGTGGTCGGCTTCCAGACGGTCGATCACATCGGCCAGCTGCGTCGGCGTCTGCGGGATGTTCGCGGCCTCTTCCGGCGGCAGTTCGTAGAGGTCCTTGTCGACCGGCGACTGCGGCTCGATCTTGTTCTTGATGCCGTCCAGGCCCGCCATCAGCATCGCGGAGAACGCGAGATATGGGTTGCCCGACGAGTCGGGGCTGCGGAACTCCAGCCGCTTGGCCTTCGGGTTGCTACCGGTGATCGGGATACGCACGCAGGCCGACCGGTTGCGCTGGCTGTACACCAGGTTGATCGGGGCTTCATAGCCCGGCACCAGCCGCTTGTAGGAGTTGACGGTGGGGTTGGTGAACGCCAGCAGCGACGGCGCGTGGTGCAACAGGCCGCCGATGTAGTGGCGGGCGAGATCCGACAGACCGGCATACCCCGTCTCGTCGTACATCAGCGGGCTGCCGTCCTTCCACAGCGACTGGTGGCAGTGCATACCGGAGCCGTTGTCGCCGAACAGCGGCTTGGGCATGAACGTGACGGTTTTGCCCGCCTGCCATGCCGTGTTCTTGACGATGTACTTGTACAACTGCAAGTCGTCGGCGGCGTGCAGCAGCGAGTTGAACTGGTAGTTGATCTCGGCCTGTCCGCCGGTGCCCACCTCGTGGTGGCCCTTCTCCAGAATGAAGCCGGCGTTGATCAGGTTGGTCAACATCTTGTCGCGCAGGTCGACGTAGTGGTCGTTCGGGGCAACCGGGAAATACCCGCCCTTGGGGCGGACCTTGTAGCCGCGGTTCGGGCTGCCGTCGCTCTCGGCCGGCTCGCCGGTGTTCCACCAGCCCGAGATCGCGTCCACCTCGTAGAACGAGCCGTTGGTGCGCGAGTCGAAGCTCACCGAGTCGAAGATGTAGAACTCGGCCTCGGCGCCGAAGTACGCGGTGTCGGCGATGCCGGTGCTGGCCAGGTAGGTCTCGGCCTTGCGGGCGATGTTGCGCGGGTCGCGCGAGTAGGGCTCGAGGGTGAACGGGTCGTGCACGAAGAAGTTGATGTTGAGCGTCTTGGCCTCGCGGAACGCGTCGATTTGCGCCGTGCCCGGATCGGGCAGCAGCAGCATGTCGGACTCGTGGATGGCCTGGAACCCGCGAATCGACGAGCCGTCAAAGGCGACACCACTCTCGAACAGCTCCTCGTCGAGCGCGGAAACCGGAATTGTGAAGTGCTGCATGACGCCGGGCAGATCGCAGAACCGGACGTCGACGTACTGGACTTTTTCGTCCTTGGCGAGCTTGAAGACGTCGTCGGGCGTCAAATCTGTCACTGAGGTGCTCCTTTGCTTGGTGATCCGCGGCCTGACGCTATGAAGTTGTTGTTGCCCGTGAGTCAAGGTGGCGTTGCGCAGAGGTTACGTGACCACGCCGCCCACGACGGAGGCCGGGTCACCCGCGGACTCTATTGTGGGGCCATGGACCGCAAGATCGTATCTGGTCTGATACGGCGACGCAGCGGGAGCCGGGCCGTCGGATCAGGCCGATGACGGCGGGGTCGCGATCCGCGTATCCCGGCGAGGGGCTCGGCTTGCCGGAGCGCGGGCCAGGAGCGCTGGCCTCGATGGGACGCCGGCTGGTCGCACTGCTGATCGACTGGCTGATCTCCTACGGCATGGCGGCGCTGGCGCTGGGTTTGGGCGTTTACTCCGAACGGATGTTGGCGACCGCGGTGTTGGTCATCTGGCTTCTGCTCGGCGTGGTGGCGGTGCGGCTCTTCAGCTTCACGCCCGGGCAGCTTGCCCTGGGCCTGCAGGTGGCGGCGGTGGACGGACGCCTGCCCATCGGGATCGGCCGCGTGGCGGTGCGCGGCCTGCTCGTCGCGATGGTCATCCCGGCGTTGTTGACCGACGCCGACGGCCGTGGCATACAGGATCGACTGACCGGGACCGCGGTGGTGCGCCGCTAGATCTGATTGCCCAGCTCCTCCCCGCCCCGCTGCGCGGGCCGCATCGTCGCCAGGCTGAAACTTGGGCGCGCTACTTGCGGCGAACGGTGCGCTGCACGCCGCGCATCTTGCCCGTGTTGGGAAGCGGTCCCTTCGGCAGGACGGCGGCACCCGTCCGCGATCCCAGGGCGGCCAACCGCGACTCCAGCGCGTCCATCTTTTTGACGGTGATGTTGGCCGGAAGCCGGGTGAGGTGGCGCTCCAACTTGGCTAAGGGAACCTCGCCCTCGCCGTTGCCGACGACGATGTCGTAGATCGGCACGTCGCCGACCAGCCGAGCGGTGCGCTTCTTCTCCTGGGAGAGCAGCGGTTTGACCCGGGCCGCCGATCCTTCGCCGACCAGGATGACGCCGGGCCGGCCGAGTACCCGATGCACCGCGTCGAAGTGGCCGGTCGCGGCGACGCCGGGGGTCACCCGCCACTTGCCACGCAGGTTGTCGAGCACCCACGCCGCCGCGCCGGTCTGACCCTCGGCTTTGCCGAAAATCGATCGCTGGGCCCGGCGGCTGAAGATGATGAACATGACCAAACCGCCCAGCACCACGCCCAGCGGGATGATCGTGATCGTGGTGAACCCACCGGCCCACAGGCCGACGGCCACGGCGATGCCCACGATCAACACGAAGGCGCCGATCATGTAGGGCAGGAGGCGCTTGTCCTCCTTGCGCTGGACGTTGAACGCCTGCCACAACTGGGTGCGGCGCTCCCGCGCTTCGGCCTTGCGCGCGGCCTGCGCCTGCGCCCTGGCGGCCTTGTTCTCAGCGGTACTGCGGGGTTTAGCCATAATCACCAAGGATACGTAGGTGCCGAGTCGACTACACCGAGGCTCGACTACACCGAGGCGGCGTCCGCGGCGCGACCGCGGGCGGCTTGCGCGTAGAGCCGTCCCGCCCGGTAGGACGATCGGACCAGCGGCCCGGCCAGCACACCCGAGAAGCCCAGCCCCTCGGCAAGCTGCGCGAACTCGACGAACTCCTCGGGCTGCACCCAGCGCTCGACCGGGTGGTGGCGCTCGGTCGGACGCAGGTATTGGGTGATGGTGACGATGTCGCAGCCGGCGTCGCGCAGGTCGGCCAGCGCGGTGCGCACCTCGCCGGGGGTCTCGCCGAGCCCGAGGATGAGGTTGCTCTTGGTGACCAGGCCGAAGTCGCGCGCCGCGGTCAGCACGCCGAGGCTGCGCTCGTAGGTGAAGGCGGGTCGGATTCGCTTGAAGATGCGAGGCACCGTTTCGACGTTGTGCGCCAACACTTCCGGGCGCGACTCGAAGACCTCGGCGAGCCGCGAGGGCTCGCCGTTGAAGTCGGGGATCAGCAGTTCGACGCCGGTCGACGGGTTGACCTCTTTGATGGCGCGCACGGTCGCGGCGTAGAGCCAGGCCCCGCCGTCGGGCAGGTCGTCGCGCGCGACGCCGGTGATCGTGGCGTAACGCAGTCCCATCGTTCGCACGCTGTCGGCGACCCGCCGGGGTTCGTCGCGATCCAGCGCGGCGGGTTTTCCGGTGTCGATCTGGCAGAAGTCGCAGCGGCGGGTGCACTGGTCGCCGCCGATCAGGAAGGTGGCCTCCCGGTCCTCCCAGCATTCGAAGATGTTGGGGCAACCGGCCTCTTCGCAGACCGTGTGCAGGCCCTCACGGCGGACCAGGCTCTTCAGCTCGGTGTACTCCGGGCCCATCCGGGCCCGCACCTTGATCCACGGCGGCTTGCGTTCGATCGGGGTCCGGGCGTTACGCACCTCGAGGCGCAGCAGCCTGCGGCCTGGCGGAGCCGCGGCGGCGGCGACATCAGGCCTGGGAGCGATCGTCACATCGTTGATGCTACGCGGGCGACCCGATGCTCACGGACCGGCAGGACACCGTCCAGCGCGTCGCAAACGGCGGCGGCGACCGCCGTCCGGACGTCATCGACGGCAACGATGCGCCGCAGTTCGGCGGACAACGACGTCACCCCGGCATCGCCGATGCCGCACGGCACGATGGCGTTGAATGCGTCCAGATCGCAATCGCAGTTGAGCGCGAACCCGTGCAGCGTGGTCGCGCGGGACACGCGTACGCCGATGGCGGCGACCTTGCGCGCCGGGCGCCCGGCGCCGCCCGGCACCCACACTCCCGACCGGCCTTCGGCCCGGACCGTCTCCAGGCCCAGATCGGCGCATACCTTTATCAACGATTCCTCAAGGCGCCGAACGTAATTGACTACATCGAGGGGTTCGGCCAGTCCGATGATCGGGTAGCCGACCAACTGTCCGGGACCATGCCAGGTGATCTTGCCGCCGCGGTCGGTGTCTACGACTTCTGCGACGCGCGCGTCGCTGAGCGGTCGTTCGTGGGGCTCGGTGCGCCGTCCGGCGGTGTAGACCGCCGGGTGTTCCAGGAGCAGCAGCGTGTCCGGGCCGCCGGCCACCCTGGCGTCGGCCAGGTCGCGCTGCAGGTGCCAGGCGGTGCGGTATTCGACTGTTCCGAGCTGGCGGACGTCGATCGCGGTCGGCTGGGACCGGATAGGAGACCCGGGGGGATCGTTCACGTTGGCGAGGCTACTCGGCCGGGGACGGCCCGGCGACGCGGCGGTCGCCGGCAAACCAACTAGTCGTGGTCGCGCCGGGCGGTGGCGTACTCGAGCGCCTCGCCAATGGTGTTGTGGTGGAACTGGAAACCCGCGCGCTCGAGCGCGGACGGGATGGCGCGCTGACCGCTGAGCAGCCCCTCGTCGGCGAACTCGCCGAGCGCGGCCCGCACCGCGAAACCGGGCAGTATCAACGGGGTGGGGCGGTTGACCGTGCGCCCGAACGCGGTGGTGAACTCGGCGTTTGTGACCGGCGCCGGCCCGGTCAGGTTCACCGGGCCCGACAGCGAGGGATGTGAGATTGCGAACAGCAGCGCGCGCACTTCGTCTTCGAGGCTGATCCACGACATGTATTGACGGCCGTCGCCCAGCCGGGCGCCGAGGCCCACGGAGAACACCGGCCGCATCCGGCGCAGCGCACCACCCGACCGGGCCAGCACCAGGCCGGTGCGGGCGAGCACCACCCTGGCACCGGCGTATTGGGCCGGCAACGTCGCGGCTTCCCAGTCTTGGCAGAGCTGGGCGAGGAAACCCTTTCCCGCCCGGTCGTTTTCATCGACCACGCGGTCTTTGGTGTTGCCGTAGTAGCCGACCGCGCTCGCGTTGATCAGGGTTTCGACGCCGGCCTCGGCGACGGCGTTGGCCAGCACCTCGGTGGGGTCGATGCGGCTGTCGCGCAGGCTTTGCTTGAAGGCGCCCGACCATCGACGTTGGCCGATGTTGACGCCGCACAGGTTGACCACGGCGTCGACGTCGACCAGCGCATCGGGATAGAAATCGCCGCTCTCGGGATTCCAGTGCAACTCGTCGGAATTCGCCGGCGCCCGGCGCACGATGCGCAACACCGGATGGTCGGCGGCCCGCAGCGCCGCGGCCAGGGCCGAGCCGATCAGGCCGGAGGAACCCGCTATCGCGACGACCGGCTTGGCCACGTTGTCACAGCCCTAAATCGGCCTCGAACGCGCCCTCTTCGAGCCGGTGTTTGATCGTGGTGAGGAAACGTCCGGCATCGGCCCCGTCGATCAGCCGATGGTCATAGGTCAGCGGGAGATAGCAAACCGAGCGGACCCCGATCGATTCGTTGCCGCTGGCGTCGACGACCACGCGCGGCCGTTTGACGATGGCCCCGGCGCCCAACATGGCGGCCTGCGGCGGAACCAGGATCGGGGTGTCGAACAACGCGCCCTGGCTGCCGATGTTGGTGATGGTGAAGGTGCCACCGGACAACTCGTCGGGTTTCAGCTTGCCCGACCGGGCGCGCGTGGCGATGTCGGCAATCGCCCTGGCCAGCCCGGCCAACGAGAGGTCGCCGGCGTTGTGGACGACGGGGGAGAGCAGGCCCTGCTCGGTGTCCACCGCGAAGCCCAGGTGCTCGGCGTCGTAATAGGTGATCTCCTTGGTTTCCTCGTTGTAGCTCGCGTTGATGTTGGGGTGGATCTTCAGGGCGTCGATCACGGCGCGGGCGATGAACGGCAGGAAGGTCAGATTCACGCCCTCGCGCTCGGCGAACGAGGCCTTGGCCCTGGCCCGCAACCCGACGATCCTGGTCATGTCGACCTCGTGGGTCTGGGTGAGCTGCGCCGTGGCCTGCAGGGATTCCCGGGTCTTGGCGGCGGTGATCTGACGGATCCGGCTGGCCTTTTGCGTGGTGCCCCGCAGGTGGGCAAGTGCGGGTGCCGGAGTGGGCGCGGCGGCGGGAGCTACCTTTCCAGCCTCCGCGGCCGGCGCGCCGGCGGGTGCCGGCGCCTTCTTGGCCTCTTTTTTCTGCTCGGCGGCGGCGAGCACGTCCTGCTTGCGGATGCGACCGCCGACCCCGGTGCCCTTGAGCTCCGCGAGGTCGACGCTGTTCTCGGTGGCCAGTTTTCGCACCAGCGGGGTCACGTACGGCGTGCCCTCTCCACCCGGGCCGCCGGCCTCCGCGGCGGACTCGGCCTGGGCGGGTTCGGATTTCGGCGCGGGCTCGGGTGTCGGTTCGGGTGCCGGGGCAGGCCTGGCCGCGGCCTCGGGCTTAGTAACCGGCTGGGCCTCTGCCTTGGGTTCGGGTTCGGGTTCGGGTTCGGGTTTGGGTGCGGGCGGCGGCGTGGGAGCAGACGGAGCCGGCGCGCCGGCCTCGGCACCGACACCGATCCGGGCCAACTCGCCGCCAACGGGCACGGTGGCGTCTTCGTCGGCGGTGATGCTGACCAGAACGCCGGCCACCGGCGACGGGATTTCGGTGTCCACCTTGTCGGTCGACACCTCCACGAGCGGCTCGTCTACCTGAACCGAATCCCCGACCTTCTTGAGCCAGCGAGTCACGGTGCCCTCGGTCACCGACTCGCCGAGCTCCGGCATCAGCACCGGGGTCGCGGCACCGCCACCGGAGTCAGCGCGGGCCGGCGCCGCGGGTGCGGGCTCCTGGCGGGCGGGCGCTGCGGGTTCGGGCTCGGGTTCCGGTTGGGAGGGCGCCTTCTCGTCGTGGGAGGCCTGGGGCTCCGGTTGGCTTGGGGCCTGGGCGGGCGCCTCGGGCGCGCCGCCTTCGGAGGCGTCGCCGATGACGGCCAGCTCGCCGCCGACCTCGACGGTGTCGTCCTCCTGGGCGATGATCTTGGTCAGCACGCCCGCCGCCGGGGATGGGATCTCGGTGTCGACCTTGTCGGTCGACACCTCGACGAGCGGCTCGTCGAGTTCGACCGTGTCGCCTTCTTGCTTGAGCCAGCGCGTGACCGTCCCCTCGGTGACGCTCTCACCGAGTGCCGGCATCTGGACGGAGAAGGCCATCTCGTTTGACTCCTCGATCGCTCGTGGTCGGCACGGGTCGACATCTGGCTTACCACACCGTCGTGTGCCCGGCACGCAACCCAAGTCGATGTCAAAACTATCCTGTCATTGCGCCTGAATCGGCATATCTCCAGGGCGGACCGTGCTCGGGTGCCGGGTCCAAGTCGCTTGCTACCGTGTGGCGACTAAAAGGGCATGAGCAAATCGCGGGTGACGGAGGTCGGATGCCGGCAATGCAGCAGGGTCCCCGGCAATTCGTCGACAGCGCCGACGGCGCGCGGATCGCGGTCTACGAGGAAGGCAATCCCGAGGGCCCGACCGTCGTGCTGGTGCATGGCTTTCCCGACTCGCACGTGCTGTGGGACGGTGTCGTTCCGCTGCTGGCCGAGCGGTTCCGCGTCATCCGCTACGACAACCGTGGTGTCGGCCTGTCTTCGGTGCCCAAACCGGTTTCCGCGTACACCATGGCCCGGTACGCCGACGACCTCCACGCGGTGATCGGCGAGCTGAGCTCCGGCCGGCCGGTGCACGTCCTGGCCCACGACTGGGGTTCGGTTGGCGTGTGGGAGTACCTGAGCCGCCCGGGTGCCGGTGACCGGGTCGCGTCGTTCACCTCGGTGTCCGGCCCGAGCCAGGACCAACTGGTCGAGTACATCTTCGGCGGCCTGCGCCGGCCGTGGCGCCCCCGCAGGTTTGCGCGGTCGATCAGTCAGGCGCTGCGTTTGATGTACATGTTGTACTTCTCGATTCCGGTGCTGGCGCCGCTGCAGGTGCGACTGGCGCTGTCCCTCGCGTCGGTGCGGCGCAACATGGTCGACAACATTCCCGAGGATAAGATCCATCACTCCGCCAAGCTGGCCAGCGATGCTGCTCACTCGGTGAAAACCTACCCCGCCAACTACTTTCGGTCGTTCTCCAGGAAGCGGCCCGTTCCGGTCGTCGACGTTCCGGTGCAGCTGATCGTCAACACCGAAGACGCCTACGTGCGGCCCTACGGATACGACGACACGGCGCGCTGGGTCCCGCGGCTGTGGCGCCGCGACATCAAGGCCGGCCACTTTTCACCGATGTCGCACCCGCAGGTGATGGCGGCCGCGGTGCACGACTTCGCCGACCTGGCCGCAGGCAAACAGCCCAGCCGCGCGATGCTGCGCGCGCAAATCGGGCGTCCCCGCGAGCGGTTCGGCGACACCCTGGTGTCGGTCACCGGCGCCGGCAGCGGCATCGGCCGCGAGACCGCGTTTGCCTTCGCCCGCGCGGGCGCCGAGGTGGTGATCAGCGACATCGACGAGGCCACCGTCAAGGAGACCGCCGCCGAGATAGCCGCCCGCGGCGGCGTCGCGCACGCGTATGTGCTCGACGTGTCCGATGCCGAGGCGGTCGAGGCGTTCGCCGAACGGGTCAGCGCCGAACACGGCGTCCCCGACATCGTGGTCAACAACGCCGGCATCGGGCAGGCCGGGGGATTCCTGGACACCCCGGCCGAGGAGTTCGACCGGGTGCTGGACATCAATCTCGGCGGTGTGGTCAACGGGTGCCGGTCCTTTGGCCGGCGGTTGGTCGAACGCGGCACCGGCGGCTACCTCGTCAACGTGGCGTCGATGGCCGCCTACACCCCGCTGCAGTCAATGAGCGCCTACTGCACGTCCAAGGCGGCGGCCTACATGTTCTCCGACTGCCTGCGGGCCGAGCTCGATGCCGCGGGGATCGGGCTAACCACGATCTGCCCGGGCGTCATCAAGACCAACATCATCAATACCACTCGCTTCGACGCACCCGTCGGCAAGAGCGAGCAGGTCGACGACCTTCGGGGCCGGCTGGAAAGGCTGTTCGCGTTGCGTCATTACGGGCCGGAGAAGGTGGCCAAGGCGATCTTGTCGTCGGTCGAGAAGAACAAGCCCATCCGCCCCGTCGCGCCGGAAGCCTATGCGGTCTATGGCATTTCGCGCATGGCGCCGCAGGCGCTGCGCAGCACCGCGCGAGTGCGCGTCATCTAAACCCCGGTCAGCGGCCCTAGAGGGTTCTGGCCGCTCCTTCGGTCCGCCGCACCAGCAGCGCGCCGGCGATCCCCAGGACACCGATCACCGCGAGCGGGATGGTCCACATTTGCCGACCGTGCACCGACGAATTGCATTGAGCCACAAAGTCGGTGTGCGGGATGACCTGGTTCAGAATTGGAATGTTGGCCCCGTTCTTGTCATTGGCGTTGCGCGCCGCGGAAGAATCTGGGGCGATTGCGCTTCCACAGGAAATGGAATTGCCATTGCCGTCCGAGGTCGAAACCGGCACCAACAGCCCGATTACACCGGCTAGCAACAGGACGGCGCCCACTGCGATGATCAAACGTCGTACCGTCACGATTCGCCCTTTCGTCCGAGGGTTTCGGTCGAAAGGGGATTTACCCCGAGATCGCAGGGTTAAACCGTTCGGGCGGCGACTCAGCCGTTTTCGGCTATGTCGGTGAGCACCGCGAACATCGTGCGGGTCGGCACACCGGTGGCGCCCTTGGGCGTGTATCCCCATGGGCTGCCGGTGTTGTAAGCCGGGCCGGCCACGTCGATGTGCGCCCAGCCCACGCCGTCGGCGACGAATTCGCGCAGGAAGACCCCGGCCACCAGCATGCCGGCGAAGCGCTGACCGCTGATGTTGGCCAGGTCGGCCACCGTGGACTTCAAGTCGTCCTTGAGCTCGTCGGGCAGCGGCATCGGCCAGCCGTTCTCGCCCACCCGCTGCGAGATCGCTGCGACCCGGTCGCGGAATTCGTCGCTGCCCATCACTCCGGGTATCCGGGCGCCCAGCGCCACCGTCTGCGCGCCGGTCAGTGTGGACGTCTCGATCAGGTAGTCGGGGTTGTCCTCGCACGCGCGGACGATGGCGTCGGCCAGGATGAGCCTGCCCTCGGCGTCGGTGTTGAGCACCTCGACCGTGGTTCCCCCGTACTGGGTCAGCACGTCACCCGGGCGCTGCGCCGTCGCAGACGGCATGTTCTCGGCCATCGGCACCGTGGCGATCACGTCGATGGGCAGTTGCAGCCGCGCGGCCAGCGTGACGGTCGCGATGACCGCGGCGGCGCCGGCCATATCCGAGGTCATGTAGTGCATCGACGCGGCCGGTTTGATCGAAATGCCGCCGGTGTCGAAGGTGATGCCCTTGCCGACCAATGCGACCTTCTTGGCCTGCTTTGGTTTCTTGGCCAGCTGCGAACCCCGATGGATCAGGCGCACCAGCCGCGGCGGGCGCGACGAGCCCTGGCCGACACCGATCACCCCGCCGTAGCCGGCCTTCCGCAGCGCCTTGTCGTCGAGCACCTCAACCTCGAGGCCCGCTGATTCGCCCAAAGCCTTTGCGCGGTTGGCGAATTCGGCCGGAAACAGGTGGCTCGGCGGGGTGTTGACCAGGTCGCGCGCGGTGGCGACGGCGGTCGCGACGGCCGCGCCGTGCGCGCTGTGTTTCTTGGCGTCCGTCGAGGTGGCGAGCGCGGTGATCTTGCGCAGCCCGGCGTCTTTCGGGGCGGTCTTATCGCTGCGGAAGGCGGTGAACCGGTAGCCGCCGAGGATCAGACCCTCGACGGCGGCCGAGCAGACGTCCGCACCGGGCAGCTCGGTCAGCGTGGTGATCAGTGCCTCGGCACCGTTCAGGGACCGCGCCGCCACTCCGGCGGCGCGACGGATCGTGTCGGCCGGCCACTCGGATCGCGGTTTACCCAGGCCGATCGTCAGCACGCTGGCCACCGGTAACGACGCCAGCACGAGCCGGTGTACCTGTTCGCTGGCGCCGGTGGCTTCCAGCGCCTTCAGGCCGGCCTCGATCCCGGCGACCGCTTCGGCAGTCAGGAACGGCTCGGCCGCGGCGACCGAGACGCCCGGCTTGTCTTCGTCTCCGGTCGAGACGACGGGCACCACCAACACCGCGGTGGCCGCGCCGCGTTTGGGCAGCGATGTGGCGACGTTGACGGCGGGGGATGGGTAGGCCGATTCGGTGGTGGTCACGGCGTTCACCCTAATCAACCGGTGGTGGGGCGCAGATCGAAGGCGGTCACCGGCTCGTCGAAACCCTTGAGTGTCAAGGGGCCGTGGGCGACCGCGGGCCAGTCCAGCAGTTGGTCATGCAGTGCGGATTCGGCCAGAATCTGCCCCGGGGCCGCAGCCGCCACCAGACGCGCGGCGAGGTTGACGGGGTTGCCGAAGTAGTCCCCGTTGATGGCCAGGACGCTGCCGTACGCGAGGCCGGCACGGACCTGCAGGCCCTCCTCGCGTGCCCGCGGATGGTCGACGAGATCCGCCGCCGCCTTGGCGAGTTGGCCGGGCGACGCGCTCACCCACATCACCTCGTCGCCGATGAACTTCACCACCCGGCCGCCATCGGCATGTACCACGTCCGAGACGGTTCCGGCGAACTCGTTGAGCAAGACCGACAACTGTTCGGGGGTCAGCGCCTGGGTCAACGCGGTGAAGCCCGACAGGTCGGCGAAACCGATGCCGCACACCACGCTTGCCGAGGTGCCACGAAGGACGCCCTCGAAGTGGGTGCGGGCGCCGGTCAGATGGTGGCGGTGAACGATGTCGATCAGTGCCCCGAGCCGGGGGACAAATTCCGCGATTGCGCGGTAGGCCTGCGCCGTGGCGAGCTCGTCGTGGGTGTGGTTCATCTGGATGTCCGGCATGCCGGCGCGGATCATCGTCGACTCGGCCTCCGCGAGCCGGGCCATCGCGGCGCCGAGGACTCGCAGTATGCCGTTCGCGCCGTCCTCGCCCACCACCGTTCTGAGGGCGACCCAGGTGGCCAGCGCATCGACATCGGCCTGGCTCAGCGCCGGAGCTTCGGGCCCGGCGACGGTCAGGCCGAGCAAACCCCACGTGAGGGCGAGTTGCTCTGGCGACAAGCCGAGTTGTTCGGCCGCGGTCGCCATGGTGTGAATCGGGCGTCCCGACCATTGCAGGACGTCCCCGGCAAGCCCGAACAGCCGGCCGCGCTGTTCGGCTTCCACCATCTCCTCGACCGTGAAACCGAGTTCACCGAGGTACTTGATCAGGTCGGTCCGCTCGCGCGGGTTCGCGATTCCGGCAGCTTCCAGCGCTTCGAAGTCCAGGTAATCGGACACCTGCCCAAGTGTGCCACCAGCGGGTGCCAATAGGGTCGGGTGTTGTGACCGAGCTGCAGCATGGGCCGCTGGAAGACCGCCACCGCGAGCTGGGCGCCAGTTTCGCCGAGTTCAGCGGCTGGCTGATGCCGGTGTCGTACGCCGGCACCGTCAGCGAGCACAACGCCACGCGCAACGCGGTCGGCCTGTTCGACGTCAGCCACCTCGGCAAGGCATTGGTCCGCGGGCCGGGCGCTGCGGGGTTCGTCAACTCCGCGCTCACCAACGACCTGGGCCGCATCGGGCAGGGCAAGGCTCAATCCGGCAATGCTCAATCCGGCAAGGCTCAATACACCCTGTGCTGCACCGAATCCGGCGGCGTCATCGACGACCTGATCGCCTACTACGTCGACGACGACGAGATCTTCCTGGTGCCCAACGCCGCCAACACCGCCGCGGTGGTAGAGGCCCTGGCGGCGGCCGCCCCGGCGGGCCTGACGATCACCAACGAGCATCGCTCCTACGCGGTGCTGGCCGTCCAGGGCCCAGGATCGGCGGACGTGCTCGGCGGCCTCGGCCTGCCGACCGAGATGGATTACATGGGCTATGCCGACGCGTCGTACTCGGGGGTGCCGGTGCGCGTCTGTCGCACCGGATACACCGGCGAGCACGGCTACGAACTGCTGCCGCCCTGGGAAGATGCCGGTGTGGTGTTCGATGCGCTGCTCGCGGGGGTGACGGCGGCAGGCGGCGAGCCCGCCGGCCTGGGCGCGCGCGATACCCTGCGCACCGAAATGGGCTATCCGCTGCACGGGCACGAACTTTCGCTCGACATCTCTCCGTTGCAGGCCCGCTGCGGCTGGGCGGTGGGCTGGAAGAAGGACGCGTTCTTCGGCCGTGACGCGCTGCTGGCCGAGAAAGCGACGGGACCGCGGCGGCTGTTGCGCGGGCTGCGGATGGCCGGCCGCGGCGTCCTGCGTCCCGGGCTGACGGTGCTGGCCGGGGGCACCCCGGTCGGGGTCACCACCTCGGGAACATTCTCTCCGACACTGCAGGTGGGCATCGGGCTGGCATTGATCGACACCGACGCGGGAATCGACGACGGCGGGCAACTCACCGTCGACGTCCGCGGCCGCGCTGTCGAGTGCGAAGTGGTACGCCCGCCGTTCGTCGCCGTGAAAACCCGTTAGCCGTGCCGCATTCACGGGGCAAAAACCCGGTAGCGCGCGGATATACAATCGGCCCATGACCAGCGACTCCCTTGAGTTCACGGTGCTACGCGCGGCTAATCCCGCGACCGACGCAGAACGTCAAGCGATCGTGGCCGAGCCGGGTTTCGGCAAATACTTCACCGACCACATGGTGTCGATCGACTATGCCGACGGCCGGGGTTGGCACAATCCCCGTGTCATCCCGTACGGCCCGATCGAGCTCGATCCGTCGGCGATAGTGCTGCACTACGCACAGGAGGTGTTCGAGGGGCTCAAGGCGTACCGCTGGGCGGACGGCTCCATCGTGTCGTTTCGCGCCGAGGCCAATGCGGCACGATTGCGATCGTCGTGTCGGCGGCTGGCGATTCCCGAACTGCCCGAAAGCCTGTTCATCGAATCCCTGCGCCGGCTCATCGCGGTCGACAGTGCCTGGGTGCCGCGGGCCGGAGGCGAGGACGCGCTGTACCTGCGGCCGTTCATTTTCGCCACCGAGCCGGGACTGGGCGTGCGACCGGCCAAGCAGTACCGCTACCTGCTGATCGCCTCGCCGGCGGGCGCATATTTCAAGGGCGGAATCAACCCCGTCTGCGTCTGGGTGTCGACGGAGTACGTGCGGGCCAGCCCGGGCGGCACGGGGGCGGCCAAGTTCGGCGGCAACTACGCCGCCTCGCTGCTGGCCCAGGCCCAGGCCGCCGAAAACGGTTGCGACCAAGTGGTGTGGCTGGACGCCGTCGAACGCCGCTTCATCGAAGAGATGGGCGGCATGAACCTGTTCTTCGTGCTCGGCAGCGGCGGATCGGCGCGGCTGGTCACCCCGGAGCTGTCCGGCTCGCTACTGCCCGGTATCACGCGTAACTCGTTGCTGCAGTTAGCTATTGACGCTGGCTTCTCCGTCGAGGAACGCAAGATCGATATCGACGAGTGGCAGAAGAAGGCCGCCGCCGGCGAGATCACCGAGGTGTTCGCCTGTGGCACGGCCGCCGTGATCACCCCCGTTGCGCGGGTGAAATACGGCGACAGCGAGTTCACCATCGCCGACGGCCGACCGGGCGAGGTGACGATGGCGCTGCGCGACACGCTGACCGGGATCCAGCGGGGCACCTTCGCCGATACCCACGACTGGATGGCCCGGCTGGGCTAGAGTGGCGCTCAACCCGGCAACCGTTGCAAGTGAGTGATCTTTTGTGGTCACGCGACTTGCACCCCGTCTCGGGGTTGTTCGGCAGCCGTGCGGCTGCGTCCCTTCCGCGCTTCACGGCCACCCGCCGGGCGAGGCCCGGTCTTACGGTCGGCTCCACGCTTGACGGCGGCCCCAACTGGGCCGACGACGCTAGATGTTTCCTCGTAGCGTGCGAGGTTGACGGCGGCGTTGTCATCACGGTGGTGGGTGACCGAACAGCCGTCGCATTGCCACTTTTCGTCCCAGCCGATGTCTTGCACATGCCCGCACCCGTGGCAGGTTTTCGACGACGGGAACCACCGGTCGGCGACCACCAGTGCCGACCCGTACCAGCCCGTCTTATAGGACGAGATGGCGCCGCGGTGTGCCTAAGGCTGCATCCGACAGAGCCCCGCCTACGCGCGCGGGCACCCGGCAATCCCTGCTGGCGCAGCATCCCCGCCGCGTCCAGACCTTCGACAACGATGCGGCCGTGGGTTTTAGCCAAGCGCGTCGTCAGACAGTGGAGGCGGTGGGTACGGACATCGTTGACCCGGCGATGCAGCCGGGACATCTCGGTGGTGCGCTCACAATAACGCCGTGAGCCTTTCGTGCAGCGCGAGCGGGCGCGGCTGGCGTGCCGAAGCTCGTTGAGTACCGCGTCGAGTGGCCGTGGATTCGGCACTTGCTCGAGCACGGTGCCGTCCTCGTTGGCGACCGTGGCCAGACGCCGCACCCCGACATCGACGCCAACCCGTGAACCGGGGTGCGCCACCTTCGGTTGCTGCGGGCGCTGCACGAGGACCCGCACACTCGCGTCCAGCCGGGTGCCGTTACGGCCCACCGTAATCGCCAGCACCCGCGCCCGGCCTTTACGCGATGAGCCGCTCAATCCGGCGCGTGTTCTCGTGGGTACGGACGGTCCCGATGACCGGAAGCGTGAGGTGGCGGCGATCGGGTTCGACGCGCATCGCTCCGGTCGTAAACGACACGCGGTCCCGGTCGCGGCCCTTCTTCTTGAACCGGGGGAAGCCCGATCGGTTTGCCGTCGCGTTGGCCGGCATCGGGAGCTCTGCCAGTTCCAGTACGCGTCGACCGCGCCGTCGATGCCGTCGGCATAGGCCTCTTTCGAACACTCGCGCCACCACACCTGCCCGGTCTCGGCGTTGACGCACACCTCGTACTTGACGATGTTCCAGCGCTTCCGCAGTACCCGAAGCGACGGTTTCGCTGTCTGGACCCCGGTGGCGTGCCACGCCTCGATGTCGGCTTTCAGGGCCGCGACGGTCCAGTTGTATGCCTTACGCCGGGCACCGAAATGCCGTGCCAGCACCCGCGATTGATCGTCGGTCGGGTCCAGGGTGAACCGGAACGCCTGCACCGTCCAACCCTGAGGAATCTCAAACTTTGCCATCACGGCGCCTCGCTCTCCCCGGCGTCAGCCGCCGCAGCGACGGCACGCTTAGCACGGTTGGCAGCAGCACGTTTGCCATACAACCGAGCACACATACCGGTGAGGATCTCGGTCATGTCCCGGACCAGATCGTCGTCAACCTCCGACGAATCCACCACAACAAGCTCGCGGCTCCGCGCGGCCAGCGCCGCCTGGACGCCCTCCGATCCGAACCGGCACAACCGGCCCCGATGCTCCACCACGATCCGGCCCACAGACGGATCACCCAGCAGCGCAAGGACCTTGCGACGGTGCCCGTCCAGCGCGGACCCAACCTCGGTCACCACCTTATCGACCGGGATCTGCTGGGTCGCGGCCCATGCCGTCACCCGCGCGACCTGCCGACCCAGATCAGCTTTCTGATCCCCTGAACACACCCGCGCATACACCGCAGTGCGACCACACACGCCAGCCTTGCCACTCGGCTCACCGACGAGAATCAGCCGGCCCACTCGCCGCGCCGGCACCGCCAACAGCCCGGCTCGAAAC
Source organism: uncultured Actinomycetota bacterium (assembly GCA_963703795.1). Taxonomy (GTDB): domain Bacteria; phylum Actinomycetota; class Actinomycetes; order Mycobacteriales; family Mycobacteriaceae; genus Mycobacterium. The sequence goes on from CAVPFT010000027.1 coordinate 20,892, forward strand.
CAGCGACACGCAGTCACCCGCGCAACACCATCGCGCTCAGCCCACGCCCCGAGATTCACACCCCTGTTCCTACAGCACACCACCGACAACTAACGACCACTCAAACCGCAACAGCTAACAACCCCGCAAGCGTCACGGCGCTCACCGTCGTGGTCAGTTCGATCGCCGCGCCCAGCACGTCACCGGTGATGCCGCCGAACCGGCGCACGCAGTGCCCCGCCAGGACCGCGCCGCAGCACAGCGCCACCAGCACCGCCACCGGTCCCTGCCACGGTCGCGAACCCGCCGGCACCGACACGGCCAGTAGCACCGCGATCCAGGCCGCCACCACCGGCGCGGGCTGGCTACCGGCGACCCGGGCGCCCAATGCGCTGCCGTCGGCCGCCGGCACCGACCGGCGACAGGCCAGGACCGCAACGACCCGGCCGGCGAAGACCGCCACGGCGATACCCGCCGGTCTGAGCGCCGAGAAGGCCAGTCCCTGCAACAGGATCACCAGCACGACGGCCGCGACGCCGAACGGTCCGGTCGATCCGTCGCGCATCACCGCCAGCGCGCGCGCCGGCGGGCCGTAGCAGCCCAGCCCGTCGGCCGTGTCGGCGACACCGTCGATGTGCAGGCCGCGGGTCGCGAGCACCAGCGCCGCCACGGCGAGCAGTCCGGGCAGCGGGCTGGACGGGCCGAAAACCAATGCGCCGCCCCACACGACCGCCGCGGCCAGCGCGCCCAACGCGGCACCGACCACGGGCAGCGCGGTCATGGCGCCGCGGCCCATCGGAGTGTTTCCGGCCCACGGGACGGGCATCACCGTTCCAAACGCGAAAGCCGTTGCCAGAGAACGTATCACGGCGGTGACAAGACGGAAGGGCCCGCCACACCGGCAGCTGAGAAGGTCGCCATCGACGACAGCGCGGCCACCGCGGCGCGCAGCACCGGCAACGCCACCGCAGCGCCGGTTCCCTCGCCCAGCCGCATGCGCAGGTCCAGGATCGGCTCCAGCTCGAGGGCCGTGAGCGCCAGTTGATGACCCGGCTCGGTGGACCGGTGACCCGCTTGCCACCAGTGCCGGGCGCCGGGTGCCAGGCGCTCGGCGACCAGTGCGGCCGCCGTCACCGCCATCCCGTCGAGAAGCAGCGGGGTGCGCCGCACCGCGGCCTGTGCGCAAAAGCCCGCCATCGCGGCCAAATCCGCACCGCCGCAGCAGCGCAGCAGCCCGACCGGATCGGGCAATACCAGCCGCGCGCGGAACAGGGCATCGCGTACCGCGGCCGTCTTGCGTGCCCATGCCGCGTCGTCGATCCCGGTCCCGAAGCCCACCACCGCGACCGGCTCCGCGCTCGTCAGCGCCGCAACCAAAACCGCTGCCGCCGTGGTGTTTCCGATCCCCATGTCGCCCGCGATGAGCAGATCGGCGCCGCCGTCGACCTCCTCGTCGGCGATGGCCCGGCCCGCGGCGATCGCGGCCACGGTCTCACCGTCGCTCAACGCATCCCGCACGGTGATATCGCCGCTGCCGCGTCGCACTTTGTGGGCGCCGATCCGCTCGGAGGCCGCGTCGGCGTCGACCGCAAGGTCCGCCACCCGCACCGTTGCGCCGGCGATTTCGGCCAGTACGTTGATCGCCGCCCCGCCGGCGTCGATGTTGGCGACCATCTGGGCGGTCACCTCCGGCGGGTACGCCGACACCCCGGACCGTGCGACACCGTGGTCCCCCGCGAAGACCACTACCCGGGCGCGCTCGAATTGCCTTGGCGGACAGTGTCCTTGACACGACGCGATCCATACGGACAGGTCCTCGAGGCGGCCCAGCGCGCCGCGCGGCTTGGTCAGGGTGTCCTGACGGGCGCGGGCGGCCGAGGCGGCGCCCACATCGGGCGGCGACACCGGCGCGAATTCCATTACGTTCCCGACGGTTTGATCGGCACCGCCTGCCCGGCCACAACCAGAACCACCCGATCGCACAACGCGGCGATGCGTTGATTGATGCTGCCCAGTTCGTCGGCGAACCGGCGGCCGGACGCGGTGGCCGGCACCACGGTCAACCCGACTTCCGGGCTGACCAACACCAGGGTCGAGCCGAATGCGCTCACCGCGGCCAGCATCGCTTCGATCGTTTCGCGGACGGGAGCTGCGATTGGCCCGTCGTCCCATGCGTTGTTCCGGTCCAGGGTACCGGTCAGCCAGCCGCCGATGTCGTCGACAAGCGTCGGGGTGTCCGGTGACTGCCGCAATTGGGTTGCGATGTCGTCGGTTTCGACCGTCGACCAATGCGCGGGCCGACGTCCGCGGTGCTGTGCGACCCGGTCCGCCCAGGCCGCATCGTCACGAACTGCGGGCCCGGGTGCCAGGTAACGGACCGACTGGCCGGGTGGCAGCGACTTGGCGATGGCGTCCTCCGCCCATCGAGACTTGCCCGACCTGATCCCGCCGAGCACCAGAGTGCGCACTGGAATCAGACGGCTTCCAGGCGTCTAACCGACACTGCTGCCGCGCTGGACTTGGGGCCGAGGTGTCCGCAACCGGCGCATCTGGGTAGCCCGTCCGGCAGCGTAAAGTCCTAGTTTCCAACGACTTTCGGTGTTACTCGGGAACTTCGCGTCGACCAGCCTGCTCACCTTTCGGCCCAGCACGAGCGCGTCGACAGTCATGACGACCATCAGCACCAGCATCACCGGAGAGGCGTACAGCTGCAGCTGCGGGACGGCGAACATCACGAACAACAGGACCAGCGTCGCCGGCATGAACAGGCCGAGGACGTTGCGCCGGGAGTCCACCACATCGCGAACGTAGCGCCGCACCGGCCCCTGGTCGCGCGGCAAGAGGTATGCCTCTTCGCCGGCCATCATGCGTTCCCGGCGGTCGGTCATCCGGGCGCGGCCGGCGGCCCGTTCGGTTCTGCGCTCCTCGCGGCTGAGTTTGGGGCCGGCCATCGTCTTGCGCCGGGCCCGTGCCTCGGACGCGGTCATGGGTGCGGGTACCACCGGACCCTTTCTCGCGCTGCGTCTGGCGTCGCTGCGCTTGGGTGTGGGCCGGCCCTTGGGGTCGGTCCTGCGCGCGCCCCGAGATATGCCGTCCGCGGAACTGGCATCTTCGAACGCCGCCGGTTCGACTGCGCTCCCTTCGAGGTCGTCTCCATGGCCTCTCTTACGGCCCATCAGCTTCACAGTGGCCAGGTTACTTCGCGCGGGGACCACCCGGTAATGGCCCCGGACTGCGGTGTTATTGGCCATGCCGCAGCGCGCCGCTTGGCCCTAGTCTTGACTGTGATGAATGGCTACCTGTAATGGACGGGGGCACGATGGCCTCGGATGATGATGCCGCTGGCCTCGCGCCCGGGCGTCTCCGGTTGCCGGCCATGCAGGTTTTGGTGGCTCCGGACTGCTATGGCGACAGCTTGTCGGCCGTCGACGCCGCCGCGGCCATCGCCACCGGCTGGGTGCGGTCACGTCCGGCCGATCGGTTCATCGTCGCCCCGCAGTCCGACGGCGGCCCCGGTTTCGTGGAGGTGCTGGCCAGCCGGCTCGGGGAGAAGCGACAGGTGCGGGTGTCCGGGCCGCTGGACGACACGGTGGTCGCCGCGTGGGTGTTCGAGCCCGGCTCGTCGACCGCCTACCTGGAATGCGCGCAGGCATGCGGTCTGGCGCTGCTCGGCGGTCCTCCCACCCCGGAAACCGCGCTGGCGGCCCACAGCAGGGGGGTGGGGCAGCTGATCGACGAGGCGCTGCGGTGCGGCGCGAGGCGGATCGTGGTCGGGCTGGGCGGCAGCGCGTGCACCGACGGCGGGCAGGGCATGGTTGCCGAGCTCGGCGGCCTCGATGTTGCCCGCCGAAAACTGGCTGACGTGGAACTGATTGCCGCCTCGGACACCGAGTACGCCCTGGTGGGGCCCTGGGGCGCGGCCCGGGTGTTCGGTCCGCAGAAGGGCGCGGACACGGCCACCGTCGCGGCCCTTGAGGTCCGCCTCGAGGCGTGGGCGCTCAAGTTGGAAGAGGTGGCCGGACGGGACGTAAGCGCCGAGCAGGGCGCGGGCGCCGCGGGTGGCATCGGTGCCGGCATGCTTGCGCTCGGCGGTCGGTGCGAGTCCGGCGCGGCGATCATCGCCGAGCACACCCACCTGGCCGACGATCTCGAGACCGCGGAGATGATCGTCACAGGTGAAGGCCAGTTCGACGAGCAGTCCCTGCACGGAAAGGTGGTCGGGTTTCTGGCGGACGCCGCCGATCCGCTGGGAATTCCGGTGATCGTGCTGGCCGGCCAGGTCTGCCTGGACAATTCGGCGGTGCGGTCATCGGGCATCATGTCCGCGCTGGCCATCGCCGATTACGCCGGTTCGGTGGGTTTGGCGCAGGCCGACGCGGCGAACCAGCTGATGGGATTAGCGTCACAGGTGGCGGCCAGACTCGGGAATAGCGGTCCTGCAAGGTACCGTTGATGCAGTGGGCCGTTCCCGAGTGGACCGGGCCCAACCATGAGCCACGTAGGAGATGCAATGACGGTGCAAAACGAGTCAACCGCCAAGACCACCCACGGCGCGATGCTGACCGAGGCCGCCGCTGCCAAGGCGAAGTCCCTGCTCGACCAGGAGGGCCGTGACGACCTGGCGCTGCGCATCGCGGTGCAGCCGGGCGGGTGCGCGGGGCTGCGCTACAACCTCTTCTTCGACGACCGGACGCTGGATGGTGACCTGACCGCGGACTTCGGCGGTGTGACGTTGACGGTGGACCGGATGAGCGCGCCCTACATCGAAGGCGCATCCATCGATTTCGTCGACACCATCGAGAAGCAGGGCTTCACCATCGACAACCCCAACGCCACCGGTTCCTGCGCCTGCGGCGACTCATTCAACTGACCGGTGAGCCGGGCGGTGTTCCCGGCGTAGGCGGTATGCGCTAGTACGTGCTTCCGGTTCGGAGGACGTACGAGCACACCTCGATCTGGCCACGCTGGAAAAGCAGCTGTGCGACGCCCTGCACGTCTTCGCGCGCCGTGCCCCCGGTCGCGGGCAATACCCGCATGGTGAACAGCGCCTGGGCCTGATATTGCGACAGGTACACGATCTTGTCGATCGACGTCAGCTCGATTTCGGAGAACTGCCTGCGGAACGCGTCGCTACTCATTTTGGCCAGTGCCTGGTCGGACCGTTTGTCGCGCACCCCGTCGTACATACCGCACAGCGCGTTGCGGACGATGACGTCGATGTCGCGGTGCTCGAGCGCGTCGAGATAACCCTGAATTGCCCCTTTGGCCGATCCCTCGGAGAACGAAGTGCCGGTGTTGGCCCCGTTGGTGCGAACTCCGTACACGATCGCCACCGTCAGCGCGGCCACCAGCGCGATGCCCGCCAGCATGCCGACGACCAGCCGTCGCCGGGACCGTCGCCCCGGGTACGGCGCGGGCTGCGGTTGCCCGGCATAATCGGCCGGAGGCGGTCCCGCGGGGTAGTCAACCGGTTGGGACTCGGCGTGGTGGGTTGGTCCGTCCGTGCCGAGAGTGTGGTTCGGCGGGTGCGCACCGGCCATCGTGGTTCTCCTACGGTGGTAGACGGGACCCTAGGCAGGCTAGCGCATTGAAATTCCGCCGGCCGGGGCGCGACGACGCTCGATACGCCTGAGTAAGATAGACGACCTTACTAACGAAGGATGGAGATTTCGTGACGATCGCGGTAACGGGTTCGATTGCGACCGACAATCTGATGCGGTTTCCAGGCCGGTTCTCCGAACACCTGCTGGCCGATCACTTGCAGAAGGTATCGCTCAGCTTCCTGGTCGACGACCTGGTGATTCATCGTGGCGGTGTGGCGGGCAACATCGCCTTCGCCATCGGCGTGCTGGGCGGTGACGTGGCGCTGGTCGGTGCCGCCGGCGACGACTTCGACGACTACCGGCAGTGGCTGCAGTCGCACGGCGTCAACTGCGACAACGTCCTGATCTCCGAAACCGCGCATACGGCGCGCTTCACCTGCACCACCGACCTCGACATGGCCCAGATCGCCTCGTTCTATCCGGGTGCCATGTCGGAGGCCCGCAACATCAAGCTCGCCGAAGTGGTTTCGTCCATCGGCACACCGGACCTGGTGATCATCGGGGCCAACGACCCCGACGCGATGGTGGTGCACACGGAGGAGTGCCGCAAGCTCGGCCTGCGCTTCGCCGCCGACCCGTCCCAGCAGTTGCCCCGCCTTTCCGGGGAAGAGATCGACAAGCTGGTCGACGGTGCCGAGTACCTGTTCACCAACGACTACGAGTGGGAGCTGCTGCTGTCCAAGACCGGCTGGTCGGAGTCGGACGTGCAGGGCAAGGTCGGCCTGCGGGTGACCACGCTGGGCGCCAAGGGCGTGGACATCGTGGAGCGCGACGGCACGACCACACACGTCGACGTGGTGCCCGAGAACAGCCAGACCGACCCCACCGGCGTCGGCGACGCATTCCGGGCCGGTTTCCTCACCGGGCGCAGCGCGGGTCTCAGCCTCGAGCGCTCGGCGCAGCTGGGCTCGCTGGTCGCCGTGCTGGTGCTGGAGTCGACCGGAACCCAGGAGTGGGCCTGGGACCACGAGGTCGCGAAGACCCGGCTGGCGGGCGCGTACGGCGAGGACGCGGCCGCCGAGATCGCCGCCGTGCTGGCGTGAGTCTCGCTTGAGTGTGAACTCACGGCTTTTGGTGTGAAGCCAGGGCGGGATTCAGCCGAAATTCCCGCCCAGGGTTCACACTCGAAGCCCTCGTTTCACACTAGACCTGCACCGGGTATTGCGGCTCGCTGATCCGAGGCACCACGCTGCCTTCGACAAAGATCGCGTGCCAAAGCATGAAGATCAGCACGGTCCACAGCCGGCGACTGTGATCGCCTGTGCCACTTCGGTGCTCGTCGAGCATCCGGCGCACGGCGACCGGGTCGACAAAGTCGACCAATGAACTGGCCTGCGACGAGTCCACCAACGCGTAGGCCCACTCCAGCAGTTCGCCCGCGCGCAGCCAATGCCGGATCGGCACGGGGAACCCGAGCTTGGGCCGGTGCAGCACATGCGCCGGAACGATCGGCTCCAGCGCTCGTCGTAGCGCGTACTTGGTGGTCGTGCGGGTGATCTTGGCCTCCACGGGCAACCGGGAGGCGACGGCGAACACCTCGGGATCCAGGAACGGCACCCGAAGCTCCAGCGAGTTGGCCATCGTCATCTTGTCGGCCTTGACCAAAATGTCGCCGCGCAACCAGGTGAACAGGTCGACGTGCTGCATGCGTGCCACCGGGTCCCAGCCCGTCGACGCGGCGTATACCGCGGCCGTCACGTCGGTGTGGGTCCAGTCGTCGCGGAAGCCCGGCAGCACGTCGCGCAGCTGCGTGTCCGAGAAGCTGCGGGCATTGCCGTAATAACGCTCCTCGAGCGTCAGCGATCCGCGGTGCAGCAGGCTCTTGCCGCGCATGCCCTCCGGCAGCGGCTTGGACACCTTGCCCATCGAACGCCGCAGTGGCCCGGGCAGATAGTCAAAGGGCTTCAGCGACAACGGTTCCCGGTAGATCGTGTAACCGCCGAACAGCTCGTCGGCGCCCTCACCGGACAGCACCACCTTGACGTGCTTACGCGCTTCGCGGGCGACGAAGAACAACGGCACCAGCGCGGGGTCGGCAACCGGCTCATCGAGGTACCAGACGATCTCGGGCAGGGCGGCGACGAACTCACCGGGGCTGACCACTTTGGCGATGTGGCGGGCACCGATCGCCTCCGCCGAGGCCACCGCGACGTCGATCTCGGAGAACCCCTCGCGCTCGAAGCCGGTGGTGAACGTGATCAGCCTGGGGTTGTGCCGGATGGCAAGGGCCGCAATGGCGGTGGAATCGATGCCCCCGGACAGGAACGCCCCAACGGTGACGTCGGCGCGCATGTGCTTGGCCACCGAGTCCTCCAGCACCGCCGTGATCTCGTCGTAGCGCGCCTGTTCGGTGTCGCGGGTGATCGGCGTGGCGGCAAACCGCGGCACGAAGTAGCGGGTGACCTCCGGCTCAAGCCCGGGCGAGATCCGCGCGTAGCAGCCCGACTCCAGCCGGCGCACGCCGCGGTGCAGGGTCTCCGGCTCCGGCACGTACTGCAGGACCGTGTAGTGCTGCACCGCGCGGTGATCGATGCGGGTGTCGAACCCGACCAACTCGGCCAGATCCATCAGGCACTTCTTCTCGCTGGCCACCGCGGTGCCACCGGTGCCGGTGGCCATGAACAACGGTTTGATGCCGAAAGGGTCGCGGGCGCAAACCAATTCGCGGGTGACGGCGTCCCATAGCGCGAACGCGAACATGCCGCGCAGCCGCGTCAACACCTCGGTGCCCCAGTAGTGGTAACCGGCGACGATGGCCTCGCCGTCACCGTCGGTGGCGAACACGGCGCCGTGTCGGGTGGTCAGTTCGTCGCGCAGCTCGAGGTAGTTGTAGATCTCGCCGTTGAACACCAGCACGTATCGGTCGGGCGCCTCCGGCGGCCCCCACCGCAGCGGCTGATGCGAATGCGCGATGTCGATGATGGACAGCCGGTTGAAGCCGAAGACGACGGCCCCGTCGGCGCCCGGGTCGGTCCAGGTACCCGACTCGTCGGGCCCGCGGTGGCGCATCGAATGCGTGGCGAGCGCGATGGCGCGGTCGGCTGCTTCCCCGGGACGACAGCCCCCGCACCCGTCGTTGCCGCGACGAACGCCAGCAGACCACACACGGCGCCCCAGTATGCCGCACTTGGGCGACGCGTGCGGGCGCCGACCGGCCGGGGCTTCGTCGCCGTGGCGAGCGGCGTGGTCTACGCTGCGTAGTATTCGATATCCGAGCAGGAGGCGCCAACGTGACACCTCGCGAGCAGATCGGTTCGCAACGTTTGTCGCAGGGCAGGTTTCAGCGCCGTTCCAGGGGCGCGCAGCGGGGTCTGTCCCGTCGCCTTCGGCCGTTCGCGCTGGCCGGGATATTGGGCCTGCTGGCCGTAAGCCTGAGCGGATGCAGCTGGTCAGAAGCGCTCGGCATGGGCTGGCCGGAGGGCATCACCCCGGAGGCTCACGTCAACCGCGAGCTGTGGGTCGGAGCGGTGATCGCTTCCCTGGTCATCGGGGTGATCGTGTGGGGTCTCATCTTCTGGTCGTCCGCGTTTCACCGGTTGAAGCCAACCGACACCGAACTGCCCCGACAGTTCGGCTACAACATGCCGCTGGAGCTGGTGCTGACCATCACGCCGTTCCTCATCGTCACGGTGCTGTTCTACTTCACCGTGGTGGTGCAGGAGAAGGTGCTGCACCTGGCCAAGGACCCCGAGCTCGTCATCGACATCACCGCCTTCCAGTGGAACTGGAAGTTCGGCTATCAGCGGGTCAATTTCAAAGACGGCACGCTGACCTACGACGGCGCCGATCCGGAGCGCAAAAAGGCGATGGTCTCCAAGCCGGAGGGCAAGGACGCCCGCGGGGAGGAACGGGTCGGGGCGGTGCGCGGGTTCAACCCCCAGGACCGGGCCTATCTGAATTTCGACAAGGTCGAGATCCTGGGAACGTCCAACGAAATCCCGGTGCTGGTGCTGCCCACCGGCAAGCGCATCGAATTCCAAATGGCGTCCGCGGACGTCGTGCACGACTGGTGGGTGCCGGAATTCTTGTTCAAGCGTGACGTGATCCCCAACCCCGAGGCCAACAACTCCGTCAACGTGTTCCAGGTCGGCGAGATCACCAAGACCGGGGCGTTCGTCGGTCACTGCGCCGAGTTCTGTGGCACCTATCACTCGATGATGAACTTCGAGGTTCGGGTGGTGGCGCCCAATGACTTCAAGGCCTACTTGCAGCAGCGGATCGCCGGAAAGACCAACGCCGAGGCCCTCCAGGCGATCGCCCAGCCCCCGCTGGCCGTGACCACCCACCCGTTCGATACCCGTCGCGGCGAATTGACCGCAAGCCAGTAGGTGAGGACGCTCAATGAAAATCGAAGCGAGGCTGTTCGAATTTATTGCCGCCTTTTTCGTTTTCTGTGCGGTGCTCTACGCGATCCTCACATGGCGGTACGCCACCGGCGGTGAGGAGTGGGCGGGTACCACCGCGCTGGCGCTGACGGGTGGCCTGGCGTTGATCGTGGCCACCTTCTTCCGATTCGTGGCGCGTCGGCTGGACACCCGGCCCGAGGATTACGAGGGCGCCGAGATCAGCGACGGCGCAGGGGAATTGGGATTCTTCGCGCCGCACAGTTGGTGGCCGATTCTGGTCGCGTTGGCGGCCTCGGTGGCGGCGGTGGGGGTCGCGATATGGCTGCCGTGGCTGATCGTTGCCGGAGTGGTTTTCGTCCTTGCTTCGGCGGCCGGATTGGTCTTCGAGTACTACGCCGGTCCCGAGAAGCACTGATTTGCGTCTCAAAGGTCACAATCAGGGCATCAGTTGATCGGTCGCCCGTTTGCCAAGACTTCTTTGCCCTATTCGGTTCGGTAGGGTTTGCGCAGGCACAATGAGAATCTCCCGAGCGCGCGCGCAACGATGCAGCCACGGAGCCCCGCGCGCTGGCGACGCACTTGGACAGGGCAGGCAAACATGAGTGGGCCGAATCCTCCGGAATGGGAACCCGAAGAACCCGATTCCGTCGGCGAACCCAGCCACGAACCGGATTCCGCCGGGGAGTCCGGCGGCGAATTGGCACCGGACTCGATCCCCCCGAGGATACAACCCTCGACGACAGCGCCGAAATCGCGGCGGCCGATCAGACGGGCCAGACCGACGCGTACTCGCGGGCCTACTCGGCGCCGGAGTCCGAGCATTTCATCAGCGGCCCGTATGTGCCGGCCGACATGAGGCTCTACGACTACGACGGCTACGACGATTCCTCCGACCCGGACGACGAACACGGCGCCCCGCGCTGGCCGTGGGTGGTCGGCGTCGTCGCCATCGTGGCGGCGATCGCGCTGGTGGTTTCGGTGTCGCTGCTGGTCACGCGCACCGACACCAGCAAGCTGGCCAACCCCGGCACAACCACCGCCCCGTCGACGCCGCCGATGCAGGACGAGATCACCACCACCAAGCCGCCGCCTCCGCCGCCACCGCCCACGCACGGAGACCCCAACAGCCACGGAGACCCAGACCGTGACGGTGACGCCGCCTCCTCCGCCGCCGCCACCCCCGCCGGCGACGACCACCGCGGCGCCGCCACCGGCGCCCACGACATCGGCGGCGGCGGCCCCGCCGCCACCGACCACGACCCCCGCCGGTCCGCGGCAGGTCACGTACTCGGTGACGGGAACCAAAGCGCCGGGCGACATCATCTCGGTGACCTACGTCGACGCCTCCGGTCGGTCACGCACCCAGCACAACGTCTACATTCCGTGGTCGATGACCGTCACGCCGATCTCGCAATCCGACGTCGGCTCGGTCCAGGCGTCCAGCCTGTTCCGGGTCAGCAGGCTCAACTGCTCGATCACCACGAGCGACGGAACGGTGCTGGCGTCGAACAACGCCGACGCACCGCAGACGAGCTGCTGATGGTCAGCAGATATTCCGCCTATCGGCGGGGGTCGGACACCGTTCCGCCGGACGTCATCGACCGCATCATGGTCGGGGCCTGCGCCGCCGATCTGGCTGGTGTTGTTGGGCGTGAGCGTGGCCGCCGCCGTCGCGCTGGCGGACCTGGGCCGGGGCTTCCACAAGACGGCCGGCAACTCGCACACCACGTGGGTGTTGTACGCCGTCATCATCGTCTCCGCGCTGATCATCGCGGGCGGCGATTCCCGTGCTGGTGCGGGCCCGCCGCATGAGCCCGGCCGAGCCGGCCGGCCCGGTCGATGCCCGGGCACGGCAGGCCTCCGGTGCGCCTCGGGTCGTCCCGCCCCCCGCACGCGGCCGAGCGGGCGCGTCAGCAGAGGGTGGCGCAAGCCGCGGACCCCGAGCGGAGAGTGGTCGGGCACGGCGGTGGATCGGGTCTGGTTGCGTGGCACGGTCGTGCTGACCGGCACGATGGGTGCCGCGCTGATTGCGGTCGCGGCGGGGACCTATCTGATGGCCGTCGGCCACGACGGCCCGTCCTGGGTGGGCTACGGGCTGGCCGGGATCGTCACCGCGGCGATGCCGGTGGTTGAGTGGCTACACGTTCGCCAACTCCGCCGTATGGTTGCCGAGCGCTAGCCGGTAGATCGCGTAGCTGCGTCGATGCGAGGCGTCGGCCCGTCGTCGAGTGCTCCGCTGTGCTCGCCGTTCGGGGAGCCGATGATGCTGTCCTGGTATTCGCGTAGCGCGGTCAGGGCACGTTGCTCGATGGCGTGCCCGCCTCGCGCAGCGCCGCGTCCTCGGACGCCGGGTCGGCGAACAGGAAGCTGCCGGCGCCCGGCGACCCGCCCGAGCCCAGCTTGTTCATCTTGTTGGGCACCGGTGCGCCCTGGTACTCCAGCGGGATCGGGTGGCCGTGGTCGTCGACGGGGCCGAGCGGCTGATGCAGCTCGATGTAGGCGCCGTGCGGCAGCCGCTTGATGATGCCGGTCTCGACGCCGTGCTCGAGCACCGCCCGGTCGCTGCGCTGCAGCCCGACGCACCACCGATAGGTGATGAAGTAGACGAACGGCGGCAGGATCACCATGCCGATGCGGCCGATCCACGTCGTCGCGTTCAGCGAGATGTGGAACTTGAACGCGATGATGTCGTTCATCGCCGCGAGGGTCAGCACCATGTAGAAGGCGATCGCCATGGCGCCGATCGCGGTGCGCACCGGGACGTCCCGCGGCCGCTGCAGCAGGTTGTGGTGCGCGTAGTCGCCGGTGAACCGCTTCTCCAGGAACGGGTAGATGATCAGCAGGACGAAAACCACACCCATGATCAGCGCGACCCAGACCGCGGCGGGAACGGTGTGGTGCCAGAAGTAGAACTCCCACGGCGGCCAGATACGGGCCAGACCCTCGGTCCACATCATGTAGAAGTCCGGCTGCGAGCCGGCCGACACCTGAGATGGCTTGTAGGGACCCAGGTTCCAGATCGGGTTGATCTGCAGCAGGCCGCCCATCAGGCCCAGCACGCCGACGATCAACGCGAAGAACGCGCCGGACTTGACCGCGAACACCGGCATCACCCGCACGCCGACGACGTTGTGCTCGGTGCGGCCGGGGCCGGGGAACTGGGTGTGCTTCTGGAACCAGACGAACGCCAGATGCAGCCCGATCAGCGCCAGGATGATCCCCGGCAGCAGCAAAATGTGCAGCGCGTACAGCCGGGGAGATCAGGATGGTGCCTGGGAAATCGCCGCCGAACAGCGCCCAGTGCAGCCAGGTCCCGATCACCGGCATGCCCAGCGTGATCGACGAGAGCGCGGCGCGCAGGCCGATACCGGACAGCAGGTCGTCGGGCAGCGAGTAGCCGAAGTAGCCCTCGAACATGGACAGGATCAGCAGCAGCGACCCGATGACCCAGTTGGCCTCGCGCGGCCGCCGGAACGCGCCGGTGAAGAAGATGCGCGCCAGGTGCACCATGATCGACGCGGAGAACATCAACGCCGCCCAGTGGTGGATCTGGCGGACGAACAGGCCGCCGCGGACTTCGAAGGAGATGTCCAGCGCCGACTGGTAGGCGCGCGACATCTCTACGCCGCGAAGGGGTTGATAGACGCCGTTGTAGGTGACGTCGACCATGGACGGATCGAAGAACAGCGTCAGGTACACGCCGGTGATCAGCAGCACGATGAAGCTGTACAAGGCGATCTCGCCGAGCAGGAACGACCAGTGCGTCGGGAAGACCTTGTTGAGCTGTCTGCGCACTGCCGCCGACGGGTGATACCGCGTGTCGATGTCTTCGCCTTGACGGGCCAGAACATCACCGATCGGGGTTTCAGGGGGGACTCAGTTTCGGACTCATGTGGTGCGCTCCCAGAATGCCGGTCCGACGGGCTCGATAAAGTCGCCGTTGGCGACCAGATACCCGTTGGTGTCGATCGTGATTGGCAGTTGTGCCAACGCGCGCGCCGCCGGACCGAAGATCGGCTTGGCGAAGTGCAACGCGTCGAACTGCGACTGGTGACAGGGGCAAAGGATTCGGTAGGACTGCTGCTTCATACAGCGATGACGGGCAACCCAGGTGCGAGCAGACCTTGGTGTAGGCGAAAAACTCACCGAAGTTGAAGCTCTCCTGGCCTTGGCGTTTGACGACCCGGGGCATGTCGCTGGGCCGAATACGGATGAGCATCACCGGGTTCCGGATACCCAAGCTGATCGCGGTGAGCTTTTCCTTTGATTCCGGGGTGGTGCCGTCACCGTCGGACTCCCGCCACGGGAAGACGGTCTCCATCCCGCCGGCGTCCATGTCTTCGGGCCGCATCTTGATGAACGGTGCCCCGCTGTGCGAGCCGGTGGCCCGCGCCAGAAAGATCGTTTCGCCGTGGTAGCGCGGGGTCCAACCGGACGTCCACAGCACGGCCTTCATGCCGTCGGCGGTGGGGACCACCGGTTTCCACGGGTTCTTGATCAGGCCGCCGGCAAACGCCACCAGGGTGCCGAGGCCGAACGCGCCCAGGCCGATGCCCAACGACAGCCCGACCAGCTTGCGCCGTCCGATCGTCGAACCCTCATACGCGTCGGTCAGGTTCGCCACGACCGTCTTGCGGTCGATCTCCCGAGTCCAGCGCCACCGCCGTCGTGTCGGTCCTGGATCGAAATCTCTTCCGGGATAAACCTTTTCTGGTACAGGATCGCACCGACGGCGATCGCCAGGACGGACATCCCGAAGGTCAAACCCGTACAGCGGGGTGGCCAGCGTGTACAGCAGGCTGCCCGGGGCCTCCTTCGGTTTGTACTCCCACGGCCAGAACAGGAAGATCAGCAGCAGCGCCAGGCCGAAGGCGCCGCCCAGCAAAAGCCACAGGGCGACCCCTCGCTCGGCGCGCTTCTCGGCCTTGGTGCCCTCGATCGGCCAGCGGGGCTCCTTGTAGGCGATCTGGACGCCGTCGATCTTGCCGCCCAGGTCCAGCAGTTCCTTGTTCGACATCGCCGCCAGTGCGGCCTCATCGGGTTCGACGCCGGGTTGTTGGGCTGCCCCTTCACTCATGCGCGCCGCTCCTCTCCCCCGCGAGCGGGAGGTACCCCCACATCGCTCTTTTGCTCTGCATCGTCGCCGGCGCGGCTCATGATCGCGCTCCAATCCACAGTGTCAGCCCGATGGCGGCGACCATCCCGATGATCCACATGGCCATGCCCTCGGGTGCGGGTCCGAATCCGCCGAGGCCGTAGCCGCCTGGCGCTCGCTCTTCGGTGACCGTCCTGACGTAGCCGATGATGTCCTTCTTGGCCTCAAAGGAGAGCTGGCGATCGGAGAACTTCGGCATGTTCTGCGGGCCGGTCAGCATCGCCGTCGAGGATTTGCTGCTCATTGGCGGGCCCCAGGTCGGGCGCGAACTTGCCCGACGACAGCGCCCCGCCCTTGCCGGTGAAGTTGTGGCACGAGGAGCAGTTGAGCCGGAACAAATCGCCGCCGCGGCCCAGGTCGTCGCCGCGCAGCGAGTGCATCGCGAGGCTGCCGTCGGGGTTGCGCACCACGGTGGGGCCGCCGCCGTTGGCCTGCACGTAGGCGCCGATCGCGTCGATCTGGCCGTCGTCGAAGATCGGCTCTTTCCGCGGCGCCTGGGCCTCACCGCGCATGGCGGGCATCCGGCCGGTGGACACCTGGAAGTACACGGCCGCCTCGCCGACGCCGATCAGGCTCGGCCCGTGGTCGGGCACACCCTGCAGGTTGGCGCCGTGGCACGACACGCAGGAGGTGTCGAACAGCTGCTTGCCGGTGCGCAGCAGCGCCGACGACGATCTCGTCGGCGACGGCGACCTGCGGGGTGGGGGTCAGCACGGCGGCCAGCCCGCCGGCGACGGTCAGCGCGATCAGCAGCAGCAGGCCGCCCGACAATCGGCGGCGAAGCCGCCGCCGCGCGCGATCGCCGTGCTTTCTTCCGCGGCCGGCTTGGCCGCGCTCCGCCGCCGGATCGGGTAGACCCCAGTTTCTTCAACCGAGCACTCCTGTTCATCTGACGCCGGCTCATCGGATGAAATAGATCACGGTGAACAGCGCGATCCACACGATGTCGACGAAATGCCAGTAGTAGGAGACGACGATGCTGGCCGTGGCCTGCGCCGGGGTGAACTTGCTCATCCCTGTGCGGGCCAGCAGGAAGATGAAGGCGATCAGTCCGCCGGTGACGTGCAGGCCGTGGAAGCCGGTGGCCAGATAGAACACGCTGCCGTAGGCGCTGCTCGGGATCGTGGTGCCGTGCGTCACCAGATGGTAGGTACTCGTAGCCCTGCCCGAGGACGAAGAACAGGCCCATCAGGAACGTGATCACATACCAGCGGCGCAGGCCGAAGACGTCGCCGCGTTCGGCCGCGAACACGCCCATCTGGCAGGTGAAAGACGAGGCGATCAGCACCAGCGTCACCGGGACGGCTTGATAGAGGTTCAGCTCGGTCGGCGGCGGCGGCCACTTCCCGCCGGCCTGAGCCCGCGCCGTGAAATACATCGCGAACAGGCCAGCAAAGAACATCAATTCGCTTGAAAGCCACACTATGGTGCCGACACTGACCATGTTGGGCCGATTCAGCGAATGAACTCGCGACGTGATCGCAGTACCCGAGGTCCCCACAGCGCTGGTCACATCCGCAAGTATGACGCTTTGTAGTTGTCGAACTCTACCCGGGGCGGAAATTGAGTTTGGCGCGTCGTGCCGGCGCCGATACCGGCCGTGGTTTCCGCGACGGTTGGGGGGCGATTGGTCCTCGTGGGACCATCGGCGCGTGGCTGCGTCATCTGAAGCCCCGTCGCCCGGTCCTGCCTCGCTCATGGCCGCAGGTCCTGGGCCGGTTGACGGACGGTCAGGAACTGGCGCGGGGCCAGGCCGCCTGGGCCATGGACCAGATCATGGCCGGCAACGCGAGCCCGGCGCAGATCGCCGCCTTCGCGGTGGCGATGACGATGAAGGTGCCCACCGCCGCCGAGGTCAGCGAGCTCGCCGACGTCATGCTCAGCCACGCGCGCCAGGTCCCCGCCGAAGCGATCCGCGACGACACCGTCGACATCGTCGGTACCGGTGGCGACGGCGTCAACACCGTCAACCTGTCCACCATGGCGGCGATCGTGGTCGCGGCCGCCGGCGTGCCGGTGGTCAAACACGGCAACCGTGCGTCGTCGTCGCTGTCCGGCGGCGCGGACACGCTGGAGGCGCTCGGGGTGCGCATCGACCTCGAACCCGACCAGGTCGCGCGCAGCCTCGCCGACGTCGGGATCGGGTTCTGCTTCGCGCCGCTGTATCCACCCGTCGTACCGGCACGCGTCCGCGGTGCGCCGCGAAATCGGGGTGCCGACGGTGTTCAATCTCCTTGGGCCGCTTACGAATCCGGCCCGACCGCGGGCGGGTTTGATCGGCTGCGCGTTCGCCGACCTCGCCGAGGTGATGGCGGGAGTGTTCGCGGCGCGCCGCTCCAGCGTGCTGGTGGTGCACGGCGACGACGGGCTGGACGAGTTGACGACCACCACCACGAGCACGATCTGGCGCGTGCAGGCCGGCACGGTGGACAGGCTGACCTTCGATCCGGCCGGTTTCGGGTTCGCCCGCGCCGAGCTCGCACGAGCTGCTGGGCGGCGACGCGCAAGCCAATGCGGCGGAGGCGCGTGCGGTGTTGGCCGGTGCCAAGGGCCCGGTCCGGGATGCGGTCGTGCTCAACGCCGCCGGGGCGATCGTCGCGCATGCCGGCCTATCCAGCCGCGCTGAATGGTTGCCGGCGTGGGAGGACGGGCTGCAGCGTGCCGGCGCGGCCATCGACTCCGGTGCGGCCGAAGAGTTGCTCGCGCGATGGGTGCGGTTCGGCCAGCAGGTCTGAGTCCCAGCCGCGAACGGCCTGTTCGCCGGCCAGCCGCGCCGAGCGTGCCGCGGCCGCCCACGCCGCCCACGCGCCGGCCGACCGTAGCGGTGAGGCCCACCCGTCCCTCGGAGACCCGCGACGATGCGCACCCCGGGGGTGGCCAGCCAGCGCGCGATGAGCGCGGTCTCCTCGACCAGCGCGCCGCCGAGCGGGGCCGCCACCCGCAGGATCGCCTGTGCGCCAGCGCAAATGGCGTCGACCACCGGCATCGGCGGCACCCCGCGTCCGGCGGTGCCGGCCGCGGCGAGTTGGCCGTAGCGGATGACGGCGAGCTGGTAGCCATCCCGACCGTCGGGGCCGTCCGGTCTGGCGGCGATCAGCTCGGGCAGCTCGGCCAGCGCGCGCAGGCGCTGGCCGCGCCACAGCGCCTCGACGGCGGTGGCGGTGCGGTCACGCAATCGCGCTGCGCACTCGAACTGACGTCGTTCGGCGAGCACGCCGACCTGGTGTACGGCGGCGCCCAGCGCGGCGTTGTCCAGCCCGTCGATCAACGCCGCGACGCGCGCCACGGCCGCCGCGTACTGGGTGGCCGTCACGCCGCGGGCGGCCGGGCACGGCGAAACTTCGACCTCGGGGCAGGCCGGCCCGTGCAGGGCCGAACGCCCCAGGCGCGCGGTGCACGTCCGGACCCCGGTGAACCGGGCGAGCAGGGCCGCGATGTCGGCGGCGTCGGTGCGGGACCGAAACGGGCCGACGGCGCGGTCGTGCCGGGGTGCTCGCACCACCGACAGCCGCGGAAAGGCTTCGTCGGTGAGCGTCAACCACCACCACCGCTGCGGGAACCTCGAACGGCGGTTGTACGGCGGGGCATGTGCGGCCAGCATCCGAAGTTCGCGAACCCCGGCCTCCAGCGGGTGCGCGCACTCGACGTGGTCGACCGCGCCGGCCAGCGTGACCATCTCCTTCATCCGGCCGCGGGGATCTGCGCCGGTGAAGTACTGGCTTACCCGGCGCCGCAAATCGACGGCGGTGCCGACGTAGAGCACCTCGCCGGCCGGTCCGCGGAACAGGTAGACCCCCGGCCGGTGCGGGAGGCCGTCGACAAGCACCTTCTTGCGGCGCTGGGCCGGCGTCACGTCGGGCAGATACGAGCGCAGGTCGGCGTAGGTGTGCACGCCCTGGTTGCCCACCCGCTCGATGAGTGCGTGCAACACGTCGACGGTGGCGCGGGCATCGTCGAGCGCGCGGTGGGTGGGCTGGGTGGCCACTGCGAACAGCCGGGCCAGGGCCGCCAGCCGCACGCTGGGGGCTTCCTCGCGGCTGAGCACGCGGCGAGCCAGTCGGACCGTGCACAGCACCGGCGGCCGGGGCCACGGGATTTCGCATCGCTGGGCGGCGGCGCGCAGGAATCCGATGTCGAACCCGGCGTTGTGGGCGACGAGCACCGCGCCGCCGGCGAATTCGAAAAACATCGGCAGCACCGCGTCGATGGTCGGGGCG
This sequence comes from uncultured Actinomycetota bacterium, assembly GCA_963703795.1. GTDB lineage: Bacteria > Actinomycetota > Actinomycetes > Mycobacteriales > Mycobacteriaceae > Mycobacterium. The sequence goes on from CAVPFT010000027.1 coordinate 40,192, forward strand.
TCACCCACCATCGCCGTGGTGATGCCGGTAAGCCGCACGATCTGCGGCGGGATGTCGCGCTGGGGGTCGACGAGGGTGGCGAACGCGCCGAGCACGACGCCGCCGCGGACCTTGACCGCCCCGATCTCGGTGATGGCGTCGGGGGGTGTTCCGCCGGCGCTTTTCGCGCGTCCGCCGGTGGTCTCCAGGTCCACCACGACGAACGTGGTTTCGCGCAACGGGACTTCGTCAACCGGGGAGGCGGCCCGGTCCCAGCCTGGTGCCCGGACTTCCTCGAGGTCGGCGAAACTCAACTGAGTCGCACCTGTGGGCCCCATGACGCGACGGTAGGCATGCCCACCGACACCCGCGGAGTTCCCACGCCGGGCGAGTGGGCCCGGCCGGTTTATCAGGATCGATGTCGGTGGCCGCGGTTAGCGTTCGGATCACCCGATACAGCGTTCGGAAAGCCAGACCGAGAGGACGGCCACAATGGCACAAACCAACCGCAAAGCGCAGGGCGGCCCAGCGCCCGATCCGGGCGCACCGATGGTCATCGACTGCGACGACTGCGCCGTGCGCGGTCCGGGCTGCCGCGACTGTGTGGTCAGCGTGATACTCGGGGTACCGGAAACATTGTCGCAGGACGAACGTGCCGCCCTGGAAGTTCTCGCCGATGTCGGGCTGGCGCCACGATTGCGTCTGGTCCCCATTCGTCGCGCCGCCCGGGGGTCTGGTGTAGCTTAATTGCCTTGTGCCCCAAAACCGCTGGCTCGTGCCCGTAAGTCACTCGATGGCAGAACGCGTTATCACTCACAAAGAATTGACAGAATTCTATCCATTTTCTTAATGACTCGCTTTGGACAAACTGCGATATCGTTTCGTAACCTGTTTGAGACCTAGACCAGTTCGACGGCGATCCGTCGATGGCCGTTGGGGGATGCAATTTTGAGGCTCGGCTGTACGTACCCGTGTGCGCGTGTCTTTACACGTTCCGCTTTAGGTACGTTAGCGGGCTTGCTGGTCTTCTCGGGGCTTTTTGCCGGGAATTCAGTCGCCGATCCGGCCGATGATGCGATGGCAAAGCTCAACCAGCTGTCTCGCCAGGCCGAGCAGACGACCGAGGCGATGCACAGCGCGCAGCTCGACCTGAACGAAAAGCTGAAAGCCCAGCAGGCCGCGGAGAAGAAGCACGCGGACGACCAGGCCACGGCGGATGGGGCGAAGGCGCGGTTGGCCATGTTCCAGAGCGCGGTCAACAAGCTGGCCGCCGCGACGTACATGGGCGGCCGCATCGACGGCATGGCCGCCATCCTGACCGCGGAATCACCGCAGGGTCTGATCGACAAACTCGCCGTCCAGCGGCTGATGTCGACTCAAATGCGCACCCAGATGGCGAGTTACCGGGTAGCCGGTGCGCAGGCCGCCGAGGCCGAAAAGGCTTCGGCCAAATCCGCCGCCGATGCTAAGAGCGCGGCCGAACAGGCCGCCGCGGTCAGGGCCAGCCTGCAGTCCAAGCAGAGCCAGCTGCAGGTGCAGATCGCCGTCGTCAAGTCGCAGTACGTGTCCTTGTCGCCCCAGCAGCGCGACGCGCTGGCCGACCCGGGGCCCATTCCGGCGGCCGCGCCGGCACCCGGCGCGCCGGCGCCGGACGCGTTGCCGCCGGGCGCGCCGGCGCCGGACGCGTTGCCGCCGGGCGCGCCGCCCGGCGGGCAAGCACCGGGTGAGGCTCCACCTCCCAACGGGATGATGCCTGGACCGCTTCCCGGCGGCGGCGGTGACCGCGGGACCGTCGTGCAGGCGGCGTTGACGCAGGTGGGGTCCTCTTATGTGTGGGGTGGCTCCGCACCCGGCGGGTTCGACTGCTCCGGATTGGTGATGTGGGCGTTCCAGCAAGCCGGCATCTCGCTGCCGCACTCCAGCCAGGCGCAATCTCAAGGCGGTCAGCCGGTGGCGCTGTCGGATCTGCAGCCCGGCGACGTGCTGACCTTCTATTCCGACGCGTCACATAGCGGCATCTACGTCGGTGACGGCATGGTGATCCATTCCTCCACCTATGGCGTGCCGGTGCGGGTGGTGCCGATGAATGCCGCAGGCCCGATCCACGACGCCCGCCGCTACTAGACGCCCCGGCCAGGGACGGCACCGCCGCTGGCTTCCGATCCTGCTGGCCTGGGTATTTGTCCTTGAGTTAGTTGCGGCCGCGGCCGTTCCGGTGCGCCTCGAGCGGGACGGGTTCGCAAGGCATGCACAGGTGGTGGTGCCGACTCGTCACCCAGTAAGCGCCCCGGCGCCGCCCATGATCGTCGGCGACCGCACCGTGCGGCTGATCGGGCTCGGCGGGCCGGCCAGCGAGCGCCTGCTGTCGCGTATCGCGTCGAACATGGGCCCCGCGGTCGCCGCGGTGGAGGCCTTCTGGGGAGTCGACTGGACGCGGATCATTTCGGTGGTGGCCGCCGGTTCCGACGACCAGTTTCGCGCCGCCGCCGGCGGGGGGCCGGAATCGCAGTGGGCCGATATCGCGGCGGTGACGGTCGCCGACCACGTCGATCCCGGTGCTCGGGTGGCGGTCGGTGAGCGGATCGTGTTCGCGCCGGGCGCGGCCAACATGAGCGACCCGGCCTTACGAATTGTGTTGACCCACGAGCTTTTTCATTACGCGGCACGAGCCGAAACCGCCCTGGATGCACCGCAGTGGCTGACCGAAGGGGTGGCCGATTTCGTCGCGCGACCGCCCACTCCCAAGCCCGCGGACGCGCTGTCTATTGCGCTGACGCTGCCGTCGGATGCCGACCTCGATACTCCGGGGCCGCAGCGGTCACTGGAATATGACCGCGCGTGGTGGTTCGCGCGCTTCGTCGCCGACAGCTATGGCGCACCCAAGTTACGCGCGTTCTACCTCGCCGCCGGCGGTGTCGGGCACGCCGACCTGCTCAGTGCCATCCGCGACGTACTCGGCACCGACTACGGCGGCGTGCTGGCGCGCTGGAAGGAATGGATGCTCCGCTAGCCTGACGCACGTGAGCCGGGTCCTTCTGGTAACCAACGACTTTCCGCCGCGGCCGGGCGGCATCCAGTCCTACCTGGGCGAATTCGTCGGTCGGCTGGTTGGCGCCGGATCGCATTCCATCGTCGTGTACGCACCGCAGTGGAAGGGTGCCGACGCCTTCGACGACTCCGCCGAGGCGGCCGCGTACCAGGTGGTGCGCCATCCGGGCACGCTGATGCTGCCCGGCCCGGCGGTGGATGCCCGGATGCGCCGGCTGATCGCCGACCACGGCATCGACACCGTCTGGTTTGGCGCGGCCGCACCGCTGGCGCTGCTGGCGCAGCGTGCCCGGCAGGCGGGGGCGAGCCGGGTGCTGGCCAGCACCCACGGCCACGAGGTGGGCTGGTCGATGCTTCCGGTTGCGCGGTCGGTGCTGCGCCGCATCGGCGACGGCACCGACGTCGTGACGTTCGTCAGCCGCTATACGCGGTCCCGGTTCGCGTCGGCCTTCGGCCCCGCGGCGCGGCTGGAATACCTGCCGCCGGGGGTGGACACCGACCGGTTCCGGCCCGATCCGGCCGCCCGCGCCGAGTTGCGTGATCGCTACCGGCTCGGCGAGCGGCCCACCGTGGTGTGCCTGTCCCGGCTGGTCCCACGCAAGGGTCAGGACATGCTGATCAAGGCGCTGCCGTCGGTCCGACGGCGGGTCGACGGAGCCGCGTTGATGGTCGTCGGCGGCGGCCCGTACCTGGAAGCGCTGCGCAAGCTGGCCAAGGATTGCGGGGTAACCGAGCATGTGACGTTCACCGGCGGCGTGCCGGCCGGTGAACTGCCCGCCCATCATGCCGTCGCCGACGTGTTCGCCATGCCCTGCCGCACCCGGGGCGCCGGCATGGACGTCGAGGGCTTGGGCATCGTATTCCTGGAGGCCTCGGCGACCGGCGTGCCGGTAATCGCCGGCTTATCGGGCGGAGCTCCAGAAACGGTGCAGCACAATAAGACTGGGTTAGTGGTCGACGGCCGTTCGGTGGACGAGATCGCCGACGCCGTCACCGAGTTGCTGACCGATCCCGACCGGGCCGCCACGATGGGCGCAGCCGGCCGGGACTGGGTGACGTCCCAGTGGCGCTGGGACACCTTGGCGGCCCGGCTGGCCGATCTGCTGCGCGCCTGATTCAGTCGTTTTCGTAAATCGATTCGATGTCGGAGGCGAACTTCTCCGCCACCACTTTCCGCTTGACCTTCATCGTCGGCGTCAGTTCGCCGGTGTCCTCGGTGAAGTCGACCGGCAGGATGCGGAACTTGCGGATCGACTCGGCGTGCGACACCGCCAGGTTGGCGTGCTTGACGGCCGCGTCCACCTCGGCGATCAGGTCGGGGTCGGTGGCCAGCTCGCCGACCGAAGCGCCGGCCGACTTGTGGTTGCGCTCCTTCCAGGTGCCGAACGCCTCGGGGTCGATCGTGATCAGCGCGCCGATGAACGGCTTGGCGTCCCCTACCACCAGGGCCTGGCTGATCAGCGGGTGTGCCCGCAGTTGGTCCTCGAGCACGGCCGGGGCGACATTCTTACCGCCGGCGGTGACGATGATCTCCTTCTTGCGGCCGGTGATCGACAAGAAGCCATCATCGTCGACCGCGCCCAGGTCGCCCGTCCTGAACCAGCCGTCCGTGAACGCCTCGCCGGTCGCCTGGTCGTTGCACCAGTAGCCGCTGAACACCACGCCGCCGCGGACCAACAGCTCGCCGTCCTCGGCGATGCGCATGCTGTTGCCGGGCACCAGCTTTCCGACCGTCCCGATCTTGACGTCGCCGACCTGGTTGACCGTGATGGCCGAGCTGGTCTCGGTCAGGCCGTAGCCCTCGTGGATGGTGAGGCCCACGCCGCGGTAGAAGTGGCCCAGTCGCTTGCCCAGCGGTGCGCCACCCGAGACGGACGCGTGGCAGTCGCCGCCCAGCGCCGCGCGCAGCTTTTGGTAGACCAGCCGGTCGAACAAGGCGTGCCTGGCGCGCAGCAGGAGACCGGGCCCGCCGCGGTCCTGGGCCTCGCTCCAGTCGACCGCGGTTTGCACGGCAATCGCGAAGATCCGCCCCCTGCCGTCGTTGGCGGCGTTTTGCTCGGCCGTGTTGTACACCTTCTCGAACACTCGCGGCACCGACACCACCACCGTCGGTTTGAATACCGCCAACATCGGCACGAGGTTCTTGATGTCGCTGGTGAATCCGACGGTCACCTTGTTGGCGAACGCGGACAGGGTCAGTGCCCGGGCCAGCACGTGGGCCAGCGGCAGGAAAACCAGCAGCCGCTGTCCCTCATTCAGCAGCGTCGGGAGGCATGCCCTGGCGCCCCGGGTCTCGTAAAGCAGGTTGGAATGGGTGAGTTGGCAGCCCTTGGGTCGGCCGGTGGTGCCCGAGGTGTAGATGAGCGTCGCCGGGTCCTCGGCACGCAGCGCCTCAAGGCGCGCCGTCAGCTGCGCGGGCTCAACGGACGCGGCGGCCTCGGCGAGCTGGTCGAGCGCTTTGGGACCCGAACCGTCGACGTGCAGCACCCGGCGCAGGGCGGGCAGGTCGGCGGTGAGCTCGGTGACCATTGCGGCGTGCGCGTCGGTTTCGGCGAACGCCAACACCGCTTCCGAGTTCTGCAGCACCCACCGCACCTGCTCGGCCGACGATGTCTCGTAGATCGGCACGGTGACCGCGCCCACGGACAGGATCGCGAGGTCGAGGATGGCCCATTCGTAACGCGTGGCCGAGAAGATGGACACCCGGTCACCGGCCTGCACCCCCAGCGAGATCAAGCCCAGCGCCGCGGAGCGGACCTGCCCGGCCGCCTCGGCGCACGTGACGTCGGTCCAAACTCCGTCGACCTGACGTTGGAAGATGACAAAGCTGGGATCGTTTTGCTCGTGCTCGAAGACCATGGCCGCGATGTTGTCGTGCTCGCCGACGGAAAATTGGGCGGGGACGCTGTACTCAGGCACTCTTATGACCTCGTTCGACCTAGTGATGTTTACCTCGTGATGTTTCCGGGGGGCTTGCTGTGGCCCAGCCTAATCCGAGCATTCGTTCAGAACGGCGGCGGTCGGTTGGGCTCTCGTGCGACCTCACCTGGGCGCTTCCCACTCGGTGTGTGAAGCTGAAGCGGTGAACAGCATCCAAATCGCGGACCAGACGTACGTCGCGGCCAGCGGCGCACGGGTCGGGGCCGCGGTTGCCGATCGGTCGTGCTGGCGTCGGTGGTGGCCGGACCTACGGTTGCAGGTCGTCGAAGACCGTGCCGAAAGGGGAATCCGATGGGCGCTCACCGGCGCGCTGACGGGCACCATGGAGATCTGGCTGGAGCCGTCGCTGGACGGGGTGGTGTTGCACTACTTCCTGCACGCCGAGCCGACCGGTGCGGCGGCCTGGCAACTGGCGAAGCTGAACTTGGCGAAAATGACACACCGCCGCCGCGTGGCGGGCAAGAAAATGGCCTTTGAGGTCAAGAGGACGGCGGAACGGTCGCGTCCGGTCGGAGTTTCTCCGGTAGTTTAACTGCGATCAAGGTTTGGCAGGGAGAGTACCGTTTCGGCGCGGAGGTTGCGGTAGTTCTAGGTAGGCCTGCGCAATCGCGCGGTCTACCCGCTAGCGGGAGAGAGGGCAGTAGCCAGGTGGCGGAGAAGACGACGCAGACCATTCACATCGAAGCGGATCCGGGAACGGTGCTGGAGGTGATCGCCGATATCGATTCCTACCCGGAGTGGATCTCGGAGTACAAGGAAGCCGAGGTGCAGGAGCGCGGCGCCGACGGCTACCCGAAGGTCGTGCGATTCGTCATGGACGCGGGCGTCATCAAAGACACCTTGGTCATGTCCTATCAGTGGCCGGCGGACCGCCATTCGCTGAGCTGGACCCTGGTCTCCAGCTCGCTATTGCGTTCCCTCGAAGGCACATATCGCTTGGCGCCCAAGGGTTCTGGTACCGATGTCACCTACGAGCTCTCGGTGGACCTTGCCATCCCGATGATCGGCTTGCTCAAGCGCAAGGCCGAGCGCAGGCTGACCGACACCGCTTTGAAGGATCTGAAGAAACGAGTCGAGGCTGAATGAGTCCGGTGCGCCGACCCCGGCCCGGATCAGCCTATTCGTTGGCAAGGGCGGCGTAGGTAAATCCACCCTGGCGTCCGCTACCGCGGTCTGTGATGCAGGCTCGGGGCGGCGGGTGCTCGTCGTGTCCACCGACCAGGCGCACTCGCTGGGCGACGTGCTGGGTGTCCCCGTCCCGCCGAGTGGCCGGGGCGAACTGGTTCGGGTGCTCGCCGATGACGCGGAGGCGGGCGGTGGCTTCCTCGACGCGCTCGCATTGGACACCCTGGCACTGCTGGAGGCCCGCTGGCATGACGTGGTCAGCACATTGGATCGGCGCTTTCCCGATTCCGAGTTGAGCACCATTGCCCCCGAGGAACTTTCAGCATTGCCGGGTGTTCAGGAAGTGCTCGGTCTGCACGCCGTCGGCGAGCTCGCGGCCTCCGGGCGATGGGACCGCATCGTCGTCGATTGCGCCTCCACCGCAGACGCGTTGCGAATGTTGACCTTGCCCGCCACCTTCGGGCTCTACGTCGAGCGCGCGTGGCCGCGCCATCGCAGGCTGTCCATCGCCGCCGAGGACGCCCGCTCGGCCGCGCTGGTGGAACTGCTGGAGGGCATCAGCGCCAGCGTTGATCGCCTCAGCGCGCTGCTGACCGACGGCGAGCTGGTCCGTGCGCATTTGGTGCTGACCCCCGAGCGGGTGGTCGCGGCCGAGGCGGTCCGGACGCTGGGTTCGTTGGCACTGATGGGTGTGCGGGTCGAGGAGCTGATCGTCAACCAGGTACTGGAGGAGGACGAGTCCTACGAGTATCGCAACCTGCCCGACCACCCGGCGTTTTACTGGTACGCCGAACGCATCTCCGAACAACGGGTTGTTCTCGAGGAACTCGACGCCACCATCGGCGACGTGGCGCTGGTGTTGACTCCGCACCTGTCCGGCGAGCCGATCGGTCCCAAGGCACTGGGCTCGCTGCTCGACGGCGCCCGTCGGCGGCGCGGAACGGCACCGCCGGGTCCGTTGCGTCCCGTCGTGGACCTCGAATCCGGATCGGGACTTGGGTCGATATACCGAATGCGGCTAACGTTGCCCCAGCTCAATCCTCAAGGCCTGGCGCTGGGACGGGTCGACGACGACCTGATCATCAGCGCCGGCGGGTTGCGCCGCAGGGTTCGGTTGGCGTCCGTACTGCGTCGCTGCACGGTGTTGGACGCGCACCTGCGGGGTGGTGAGCTGACGCTTCGTTTTCGACCAGATCCGGAGGTGTGGCCCAAGTGAGTGGCGCTCATCCCGATATCGGTCCCGAACTGCGCAGGCTTGCCCAGGCGATCCTGGACGGTATCGACCCCGCGGTGCGCACGGCAGCAGCGCTGACGGCGGGCGGGGGAGTCGGAACCGGCAAGTGCCAGCAGGTGTGGTGTCCGGTATGCGCGCTGGCCGCGTTGGCAACCGGCGACCAGCACCCGTTGCTGACCGTGATCGCCGACCACAGCATCGCTCTGTTGGAGGTGATCCGCGGCATCGTCGCCGACATCGACCGGTCGGCCAAACCGCCACCGGACGGGCCGCCCGGCGGCGGCGTCAGCGCCGAGCAAGATGCCGGGACCACCGCCGGGGCTGCCGGGGCGAAAACGCGTTACGAGCCCATCCCCGTCACCGTCGAGGAGTGATCCGTCCGCGCCGGAGGTGGTCCCATCCGTCACAGGTGAGTACAGTTGGCCGGAACACCATTGATGCGGGCGAGAGGGAGGCCATGGCGTACTGGCTGTTAAAGTACATCCTCCTGGGCCCGTTGCTGTCCCTGCTCGGTCGGCCGAAAGTCGAAGGCCTGGAACATGTTCCGAGTTCCGGGCCGGTGATCCTGGCCAGTAACCACCTCGCGGTTATGGACAGCTTCTTTCTCCCGCTGGTGGTGCGGCGCCGGATCACGTTCCTGGCAAAATCCGAATACTTCACCGGTACCGGGCTGAAGGGCTGGGTCAGCCGGTGGTTCTTCACCGCCGTCGGCCAGGTCCCGATCGACCGCACCGACGCAGATGCCGCACAGGCCGCATTGAACACCGCCGAGCGACTGCTGGGTGAAGGCAAGTTGCTTGGCATGTATCCCGAGGGCACCCGTTCGCCCGATGGCCGGCTGTACAAGGGGAAGACCGGGCTGGCTCGGCTGGCGTTGGACACTGGCGTTCCGGTGATTCCGGTGGCGATGATCGGAACCAACGTGGTCAACCCGCCGGGCACCACGAGGTTGCGTTTCGGGCGGGTCAGCGTCCGTTTCGGTCCGCCGATGGAATTCTCACGTTTCGAGGGTATGTCCGGCAACCGTTTCATCGAGCGGGCGGTCATCGACGAAGTGATCTACGAGTTGATGGGGCTGTCCGGCCAGGAGTACGTCGACATCTACGCCGCGAGCCTCAAGGAAAACGGCAACGGCTCCGGGTCGAACGGTGAGGCCGCGCGGATCCCCGAGACCGCCGTCGTTTAGCTGGTCCCCCGGAGGGGGCACCCCCACGCGCGAGCCTGCGCTCAGATCGCCAGATTCGGCAAAGCCGCGCCGTGGCCACAGGTTCGGCGCCATAGACGCAGGCTCGAAGCACGGCACGGTCCTGGCGCGTGGCCGATCAGGCCGACACCGGCGTCAGCGTCCGCGTCGCCCGATCCTGCGACGCCGCGCGGGCGGTGACCGTGAGCCCGGCGGTGACGATGACCGCCAGCGCCCACCACACGTACGACGAACCCACGAGTTGATGCCACCAGTTCGCGGTCGTCTCGTGATGCTTGGGCAGCAGGTCGATCGGTGTCCACCTCATCAACGCCACCCCGACGGCGGTGAGCACGCCCAGCGCCACGTTGCGGCGCCGCCAGGCCAATGTCCCCGTCACCAGCAATGCCGGCAGCACCCAGACCCAATGGTGTGACCACGACACCGGCGAAACCACCAAGCCGAACATGGCGACGCAAACGACCGCCAAGGTCGGCTCCCCGGACCGCAGCACCCGTCGCATCGCCCAAACGGTCGCTGCCAGGACCAGCACGGACGCAGCGACCCACAGTGGGAAGCGTTCGTGCTCGCCGAGCCCCAGCCGGGCGAGCGCACCGGCGATGTTTTGGTCGGTGTTCAGCGCGGTCTCGCCGATGCGGTCGGTGTGGTGCACGGTATGGGTCCAGTACTCCCACGAGTCGTTCCACGCCAGTACGAAGCCCACCAGCGTCGCGCCCGCGAAGGACGCCAGCGCGGTCAGCGCGGCGCGGTTGTCGCGGCGCAGCAGGAAGTAGAGCAGAAAGACCGCCGGAGTGAGTTTCAACGCGATTCCGAGGCCCAATAGCAGGCCGCGGGGCCACGGCGTGCGGCGCGGCACGCAATCGGCGATCACCAGGGTCATCAGCACGACGTTGATCTGGCCGAAGGCGAAGTTCGAGGTGATCGGTTCCAGCCAGATCGACGCCGCGGCCGCGATGACCACGGCCAACCACAAACGGCGCAGCCACGCAGGCCCGGCCACCACGGCCGAGGTGTTCCACACGTCGAGGCCGGTCAGCACGATCGTCGTCGACACGATCAGCAGCACCAGCGTCAACAGCGTGATCGCGACGCTGGCGGCCGGCATGTGCAGCCAGGAGAACGGGCAGAACAGGATGGCCGCCAGCGGGGGGTAGGTGAATGGCAGATTCAGCCCGATGGGTGTGTGGAACAACACATCGCCGCGGTACAGCGGACGCCCGTCCAACCAGGCCTGACCGCCCATCTGATAGACGTCGATGTCGATGCGATACGGGGTGTGCCCGAATAGGCGCCCGGCCACGTAGTACCACACCGCGGCGGCCACCAGCCAGAGCAGGCACCACAACAACGCCCGCCCGGGTCGACTGCCCACGCCGGGCGCCCGCAATTTACTCATGTCGCAGAACAGCGTAATCGGTGCCCGCCGACCGTCACCCGCCACAGCGCGGCTCCCGGCCTGCCGGGGGGCGCGGGCGTAGGTTTTTAGAGTGCTCCACTCGTTCGCGCCCGCGATGGCCCGCTGGTTCGCGCATGACGTCATCGACCGCGGCCGGCTGCCGTTGCTGTGCTGCCTGGTCGCGTTCATCCTGACGTTTTTCGTCACCCGAACGTCCGTGCGCTTCATCCGCCACCGGGCCGCCTCCGGCCGGCCGGCCAGATGGTGGCAGCCGCGCAACGTCCACATCGGGGGAGTGCACATCCACCATGTGACGTTCGGCGTGGTCCTGGTGATGCTCTCCGGGCTGACGTTGGTGACCCTGTCCATCAGCGGTCAAGAACCCGAATTCACCTTGGTTGCAACACTTTTCGGGGTCGGGGCCGCATTGGTGCTCGATGAGTATGCGTTGATCCTGCACCTGTCCGACGTCTATTGGGAAGAAGACGGCCGCACCTCGGTGGACGCGGTGTTCGCCGCGGTGGCGGTGGCCGGGCTTTTGATGATGGGTCTGCATCCGCTGATGTTCTTCTTTCCGTTCTGGCCCGCCACCGATTGGGTGGCGCTGCGCGCCGCCGTGGCCGCCTTTGGGCTGGTGTTGACGCTGCCGCTGGCCGTCGTGGTGGTGCTCAAGGGCAAGGTGTGGACCGGTTTGATCGGCATGTTCATCGTGATACTGCTGGTCATCGGTGCGATCCGGTTGTCGCGTCCGCACGCCCCATGGGCCCGGTGGCGCTATACCACCCACCCGGACAAGATGCGGCGCGCGCTGCAGCAGGAACGGAAACTGCGCCGCCCAATCGTGCGGGCCAAGCTGTGGGTACAGTGCGCGATCGCGGGCACCCCGCGCCTGCCCGACGAACGCGCGGTCGATGCCCAGCTCGACCTTGACGTGCATGCGGCATCGGCACCCACCGTGCCCATTCTGATCAGCAGATAGGCTGCCTCGGTGCGGTACTTCTACGACACCGAATTCATCGAGGACGGCCGCACCATCGAACTGATCTCGATCGGGGTGGTCGCCGAGGACGGCCGCGAGTACTACGCCGTGTCCACCGAATTCGATCCCGAGCGCGCCGGCAGCTGGGTGCGCGCCAATGTGCTGCCCAAGCTGCCGCCGCCCTCCTCGCCGTTGTGGCGCTCGCGCCGGCAGATCCGGCTGGACCTGGAAAAGTTCTTCCGGGTCTTCGACGCCTGCGCCACCGAGCCAATCGAGCTGTGGGCCTGGGTGGGGGCCTACGACCACGTGGCCCTTTGTCAGTTATGGGGTCCGATGCCGGCACTGCCGAAAGCGCTGCCGCGGTTCACGCGGGAACTGCGGCAGTTATGGGAGGACCGGGGATCCCACCGGATGCCGCCGCGGTCGCGAGATGCCCACGACGCGCTGGTCGACGCCCGCGATCAACTGCGCCGGTTCCGGTTGATCACGTCGGATGACGCCGGGGAGACCCGGGCTGGCGCCTGAGCACGGGCCCCCGCTCGGTCGGGCGAACCGGTTTGGCGCGTTCAATGCGTCGTTCGCCCTGATCAGCCGACAGTGGCGTGGCCAGGGCGTCCTCGGGCCCCGGTTACCATGGACCGATGAACTGGACCGTCGACATACCGATCGACCAGCTGCCGTCGCTGCCGCCGCTGCCGGCCGACCTGCGGGCGCGACTGGACACCGCGCTGGCGAAACCGGCCGCCCAGCAACCCAGCTGGAACGCCGACCAGGCCGCGGCCATGCGCACGGTCCTCGAGAGCGTGCCGCCGGTGACGGTGCCGTCCGAGATCGTCCGGCTGCAGGACCAGCTGGCCCAGGTCGCAAAGGGCGAGGCGTTCCTGCTGCAGGGCGGCGACTGTGCGGAGACGTTCACCGACAACACCGAACCTCACATCCGGGGAAACATCCGCACCCTGCTGCAGATGGCCGTCGTGCTGACCTACGGCTCCAGCCTGCCCGTGGTCAAGGTGGCCCGCATCGCCGGTCAGTACGCCAAGCCCCGGTCGGCCGACATCGACGCGCTGGGCCTGAGGTCCTACCGCGGCGACATGATCAACGGCTTCGCCGCGGACGCCGCCGCGCGCGAGCACGACGCGTCGCGGCTGGTGCGTGCCTACGCCAACGCGAGCGCGGCGATGAACCTGGTGCGCGCGCTGACCTCGTCGGGGCTGGCTTCGCTGCACCTGGTGCACGACTGGAACCGGGAATTCGTCCGGACCTCGCCGGCCGGCGCGCGCTACGAGGCGCTGGCCACCGAGATCGACCGGGGCCTGAAGTTCATGAGCGCCTGTGGCGTGGCCGACCGCAACCTGCAAACCGCCGAAATCTACGCCAGCCACGAGGCTTTGGTGCTCGACTACGAGCGGGCCATGCTGCGCCTGTCCGACATCGAAGGGGAGCCGCAGCTGTATGACCTGTCGGCGCACACCGTGTGGATCGGGGAGCGGACCCGCCAGCTCGACGGCGCACACATCGGTTTCGCGGAAGTGATCGCCAACCCGATCGGCGTCAAGATCGGCCCGACGATGACCCCGGAGCTGGCCGTCGAATACGTGGAGCGGCTCGACCCGCACAACAAGCCCGGACGGCTGACGTTGGTGAGCAGGCTGGGCAACAACAAGGTGCGCGACCTGCTGCCCCCGATCGTCGAGAAGGTCCAGGCCACCGGGCACCGGGTGATCTGGCAGTGCGACCCGATGCACGGCAACACCTACGAGTCGTCCAACGGTTACAAGACCCGCCACTTCGACCGCATCGTCGACGAGGTGCAGGGCTTCTTCGAGGTGCATCGCGCCCTGGGCACCCACCCGGGTGGCATCCACGTCGAGATCACCGGCGAGAACGTCACGGAATGCCTCGGTGGGGCGCAAGACATTTCGGACATGGACCTGGGGGGCCGCTACGAGACGGCGTGCGACCCGCGGCTGAACACCCAGCAGTCGCTGGAGCTGGCGTTCCTGGTCGCCGAGATGCTGCGCGACTGACTTCCTTTCCGGGCGAGCTGGGGGCACGTCCCCAGAGGGAGGTACCCCCACCCGCTTGCGGGGGAGCGTGTCTGCACGGCGACACGCCGACGCGGGTGTACAAGTGCGCACGCTCGCGGGGAAGAAGTCGGGGAAGAGTTACAGCAGCCCGTTCAGATTGCTGCCGATCGTCCATGCCGCGGTCGCGACCAGCCCGGTGACCGCCAGCACCAGCGCCACCCAGATCAACACCATGCGCCGGGCGTGCTGACGGGCCCAGACGAATTCGCTTATCGCGATGCCGGCGAATTCGCCTGAGACCGGCTGGTATTCGTCCTCATCGGGTTCGGTCGCCGGGTGTCGCTCGTTAGACCAGTCGCCGGGTCCGCGAGTGAGTTGGCGGGTGGGGTGGCGAATCGGCGCTTGAGGGGGCGCTTGTGGGGGCGGGTGCGGTTGCGGCGCGGTGGCCCGGCGCTGGCTCATCCGGCTGTGGTGCAGCGCGGCCGAGCGGTGTTGCGCGGAGTTACGCGGGGCCGGCACCCGGAAGTCCGGCAGGGCGAGTTCTTCGGCGATCGCATCCAGTTCGGCGCCCATCTCGATCGCGTCGGCGTATCGGTCGGCCGGGTCGCGCGCGGTCGCCCGCCCCACGAATTCGTCGAATTGCGCTGGTACACCGTCGATTGCCGCGCCGGCCGGCGGCACGTCGGCATCCAGCCGTTGGTAGGCGATCGACAACGCCGAGTCGCCGGTAAACGGTGTGCGCCCGGTCAGCAGCTCGTAGGTGAGGATCCCGACGGAGTAGACATCGCTGCGGGGACCGGCGTTGCCGTCGCGCACTTGCTCGGGCGACAGGTAGGCGGCGGTCCCCAGAATGACGCTGGTGGAGGTGATTCCGGCGCCCGCGACGGCACGGACCAACCCGAAATCGGCGATCTTGACGTCGCCGTCGTCGGAGATCAGGACGTTCTCGGGCTTGACGTCGCGATGCACCAGGCCGGCGCGGTGGGCGGCGGCCAGGCCGCCCAGCACCGGGCGAAGCACCCCCGCCACGGCGTGGGGCGGCATCGGACCGCGCTCGGCCAGTAGCTCGCGCAGGGTGCCGCCCTCGATGAGCTCCATCACCAAGAACGGGTGCCGCGCGTCCAGGCCCTGGTCGTAGACCGCGACGAGCCCGGGGTTTTTCAGCCGGGCGACGGTGCGGGCCTCGAGCCGGAAGCGAGTCAAGAATTGGTCGTCGCCCGCGTAGCGAGCGTCCATGACCTTTACCGCGACGGGGCGGTCAAGCCGGACGTCGAGTCCGCGGTACACCGTCGAGGTGCCGCCGCTGGCGATCTGGGACTCGACGAGGTAGCGGCCATCCAGCAACGCGCCTTCCAACGGGTCCCGCGTCCCAGCTCCGGCCACGGGGCCATCGTAGGTGCGGCGCTGCGATCGGGCGCGAAACCAGGGTCCAATGCGCCGAGCAACGCCTACACTTTCTGCGGTGAGCAGTTTTCCGGCCGGCGACGACGTACTGGACCCCGACGAGCCCACGTATGACCTACCCAGGGTCGCCGAGCTGCTCGGCGTGCCGGTCAGCAAGGTGCAGCAGCAGCTGCGGGAGGGCCACCTCGTCGCGGTCCGGCGCGGTGGCGGCGTGGTGGTGCCGCAGGTGTTGTTCACCAACTCCGGCGAGGTGGTCAAAAGCCTGCCGGGACTGTTGACGATCCTGCACGACGGCGGTTACCACGACACCGAGATCGTGCGCTGGCTGTTCACGCCCGACCCGTCGCTGACGATCAGGCGCGACGGCGCCCGCGATGCCATCAGCAACGCCCGTCCCGTCGACGCGCTGCACGCCCACCAGGCTCGGGAAGTCGTGCGGCGGGCACAAGCCATGGCCTACTGAGCCGGGCCTACTGAGCCGGGCCCACTGAGCCGCTACGCGGGGACGGGCTCCTCGGACTCCTCGGGTTGCGGCTCGGGCGCCCGGTACAGCGCATACCAGGCGGCCAGCGCGCAGGCGGTGGCCAGCGAAAAATGCAGCCACGAATACATGCCGTGCGACCCGTCGGGTTTGAAGATCACCATGACCCAGGTCGACAAGCCCGGCGATGGCCGCGATCGCCCGCCGCGACTGGGCCAGCGGGGCCGCCACCGCCAGCGGCCACGAGTAGTACCAGGGCAGCGCGGCGGGCACGAACAGCACCACGATCAGCATCGACCACCCGATCCCGGTCAGCGCGGCGCGGTCGTCGCGCCGGAACCGCCACCACAACAGCGGCAGTGACACCGCGATGATCACGATGCCGATGAACCGCGTGACGCGCAGCGTGGTGTAGAAGTTGACCGGGAAAAACCCGCTGCCAAGGGCGTGAATGAGGTTGGCGACCGCGGTCGGCACGGTCAGCCAGTTGATGATCTTCACCGATCCGGCCAATGCGGTCAGCCAGCCCAGGCCGACACCGGCCACGGCCGACAGAATCCCGAACACGACCGCGAAGATCAGCAGGGATGTGGCGGTGGCCACCAGGAACGCCCGGGCGGGCCGATACCCGCGTCGTTCGCACAGGTGCCGCATCCACACCCAGACCAGAAACGGCAACGAGATCCCGGCGGTGGCTTTGACGGCGATCGCCACTGTGATCAGGATGACGCCAAAGACGTGGCGGCCCTGGAAGGTCAGCGCGATCCCGGCGGCCATCAGGCCCACCATCAGCATCTCGTTGTGCACCCCGCCCATCAGGTGGATGAGCACGAGCGGGTTGAGGACGCAGATCCACAACGCGAGCGAACCGTCGGTGCCCAGATGATGGGCCATCCGGGGCGCGGCCCAGATCAACAGCGCCAGCCCGGGCAGCATGCACAGGCGCAGCAGCATGGTCCCCGCGATCACGTGATTGCCGACGACCATCGTGACGAGCTTCGCAACCAGGATGAACGCCGGGCCATAGGGTGCCGTGGTGATGGTCCAAATGGGACTTACGTTGTCCAGCAATGTGTTCGGGTTAGCCACCGGACCGACCGCGTAGGGGTCGAAACCGTCGCGCAGCAGGGCGCCCTGGGCCAGATAGGAGTAGGTATCGCGGCTGAAGACCGGCACCGACAGCAGCAACGGCGCCAGCCAGAAGCCGGTGGTGGCCCGCATGGTGAACTCGGACGTCTTCTGAGCGAGCGCACGTCGGCCCAGCCTCACCCACGCGATCAGCATGAGACCCACGCCCGTCCACAACACGATCGACGACAGCACCAGTCCGTGGCCGAAGCGAAGCCAGGACAGGTGCAGCGCCTCGAGCAGGGGGTCGTGCGGCTTGATGCTTCCGGCCCCGAGTCCGCCGGCGGTGATCAGCACCGAGCCCAGGAAGCCCAGCTTCGCCGGCCCAGACTCCGGGCCGGCGGCGAACGCAAGCAGCCGGGAAAAGTATTGAGCCACTGAATGTTTGGTTGCCGCCGAGTCGGCGGCCGGGGTGTGCGTCGGAGTGGCCATCGGCTTAGGCGGACCGATTCGTGGCCATCCGAGCCAGTTCGGCTAGCCCCGCCTTTGCCGCCGCGGTGATGGGCGCGGCCTCGAGCGTGGCCAGCGCCCGTTGGGTCAACCCGGCAATGCGCTGCTCGGCCGCTGCCAGCGCGCCGACCGACTCGATGACACCGCGCAGTTCGCCCACCTGCGCGTCGGTCAACCGCGCGCCGATCGAGGTGCGTAACAGGTTGGCCGCCAAGGGATCTGATTTTTCCGCCAGCTCCAGCGCCTCGGCCAGCATCACGGTTCGCTTGCCGGATCGCAAATCGTCACCGGAGGGCTTGCCGGTGACCGCCGGATCCCCGAACACCCCCAACACGTCGTCGCGTAGCTGGAACGCGACGCCGAGGTCGGTCCCGAATTGACCGAAGACGGCCTGCACATCGGGTCGGTCCGCGGCGGCGGCCGCCCCGAGTTGCAGCGGTCGCGCCACCGTGTAGCAGGCGGTCTTGAAGGTGTCGACGGTCATCGCGGACGCGATCGACTCGGCGGCGCTGGCCTCGGCGACGATGTCGAGGTACTGCCCGCCCAGCACCTCGGTGCGGATCTCGCCCCACACCCGGTGAATTCGCCGCCGGGCGTCGGGCGCCAGGTCCAGCCCGCAAACCTGGAGAACTATGTCGTCGGCCCAGGCCAGCGCCAGGTCACCGAGCAGGATGGCCGCCGAGGTCCCGAACCGGTCCGGCGAGCCGTGCCAGCGCCGGTCGCGGTGCAGCGCCGCGAAGCGGACGTGGGCCGTCGGTTTGCCGCGGCGGGTGGAGGAGTCGTCGATCACGTCGTCGTGCACCAGGGCGCAGGCATGCAGCAGCTCCAGCGCGGAAAACAGCAGCAACACATCGGGATCGGGAGCCCCGCTCGCCACGGCGCGCCAGCCCCAGTAGGCGAAGGCGGGCCGCAGCCGCTTGCCCCCGTTGAGCACGAAATCTTCGAGGACCGCGACCAGGGCGCCGTAGTCGCCTCCGATGTAGGCGGTCTGGGCGCGCCGGTCGTGCAGGTACCGCCGAAGTTGCTCGGTGATCGCGCCGGTCAACTCGACGGTTGCCGCTGCTGCCACTGCCTCTAGGCTCAGCGCGGCGCCCCTTTCTGCTCGGCGTGAAGAGTATTTGTTCTGGGCCGACAGTGTATGTCGCTTTGGCGGCCCCAGTTGCTTCGACTGCCTCACTAACTGCGCCCTATGCTGGCGAGCGGCCC
Organism: uncultured Actinomycetota bacterium; assembly: GCA_963703795.1. GTDB lineage: Bacteria > Actinomycetota > Actinomycetes > Mycobacteriales > Mycobacteriaceae > Mycobacterium. The sequence goes on from CAVPFT010000027.1 coordinate 58,793, forward strand.
GGCAGCGGTCCGGGCGAGAGTCGCCTGATGGAGAGGAGCCGCGTGACCCTCAACACCATCGCGCTCGAGTTGGTGCCACCGAACGTGGAGGACGGTCGGGAACGGCCACTCGAGGATGCGCGAAAAGTGGTGCGGTACTCGGCGGAATTTGGTCTCGAGGGCCGGATCCGGCACCTGATGATCCCGGGGATGATCGCGGAAGACGACGATCGTCCCATCCCCATGAAACCGAAACTGGACGTGCTGGACTTCTGGTCGATCATCAAACCGGAATTGCCCGGGATCCGCGGCCTGTGCACACAGGTGACCGCGTTCATGGACGAGGCGTCGCTGCGGCATCGGCTCACAGATCTGCGCGACGCCGGCATGGAGGGCGTCGTGTTCGTCGGTGTACCGCGCACGATGAAGGACGGCGAAGGCTCCGGCGTCGCACCGACCGACGCCTTGTCGATCTACCGCGAGCTGGTGACCAACCGCGGCGCGATCGTGATCCCGACCCGCGAGGGCGAACAGGGCCGGCTCAACTTCAAGTGCGACCGGGGTGCGACTTACGGCATGACCCAGCTGTTGTATTCCGACGCGATCGTGGATTTCCTGACCGAGTTCGCCAAGAACACCGATCACCGGCCCGAAATCCTGCTGTCGTTCGGCTTCGTGCCGAAGGTCGAGAGCCGTATCGGCCTGATCAACTGGCTGATTCAGGACCCGGGCAACGCCGCGGTGGTCGATGAGCAAGCGTTCGTGGAGCGGTTGGCCGGCAGCGAACCCGCCGAGAAGCGCCGGCTGATGGTCGACCTGTACAAGCGGGTGATCGACGGGGTCGCCGAACTCGGCTTCCCGCTGAGCATCCATTTCGAGGCGACGTACGGGGTGTCCGGACCCGCCTTCCAGACCTTGGCGGAGATGCTGGCCTACTGGTCGCCCGGCCAGGCGGTCTAGGCGCTCGGTGGTTGGTCGCTTCCCGCCGTCAACCGCGGCGACCGGTCGCGGCTGATCCAGGCCAGCAGCGCCACCACGCCGGCGGCCGCGAAGGACGCGATGCCCAGCCACACTCCGGCCCCGGTGAAGCTCCGGGTGCTGGGGTCGGTGTAGCGGGCCTGGGCGGTCATCGTGCTGACCACGCCCGGCTTGAGTTTCCACGACACCACATCGGGCTCGACGTGATCACCGTTGGTGGACGTCACCGTGCCGGGAAAGGCGACGGTCAGCTCGACGTCGGCGTCGTTGTCGGTCACCGATGTCAAATCGGCCCGCCCTTCCAGGATCACCAGGTTGCCGTTACGGCGCAGCGACAGATTCACCCCGGCGGCGTCGGAGTTCAGGTTCGCCAGCTGCGGCAACTCGGCGAAGGTCACATCGGAGAACACCGCCTGCGACCCCACAAACCCGTCGCTGTCGTAGTTCGACACCGTCACCTTCTGGCCGAATGGCACGTTATTGGTGTCGAGCTGCGGGCCGGAGTCCTTGGGGGTCTTCGGCTTGGCCGCGGCGATGATTTCTCCGGACACCAGGTCATCGGGCGAGACGGTGAGCGACGCCCTGACCCGCAGGCACCCGGCGGTGAGGGGCACCAGCAGCAGGAGCATCGCGATGGCCAGCGCGCGGCGCCGCTGAGCAGGGACTCTGCGGACTCGGAGCGGAGGAGAGCTGGCGCGCACCAGGTCATCGTGCCAGATCCCGTGTGCCGTATCGCGCATCCAGGGGCTATAAGGGCAGGGCGCGCCCGAGGATCGCGAACGCTCGCGGGTCGCCGGCGAAGTGGTAGCCGCGGATGACGTCCGTGAAGCCCAGCCGCCGGTACAACCGCCACGCCCGGTTGGGCTCGTCGTTGATCTCCGGCGTGGAGAGCAGGACGTTCTTCTCGGCGCGACCGGCGAGCAGCCGACGCGCCAGCGCCTCGCCCAGGCCACGGCCTTGGGCGCGCGGATGAATGTGCAATTCGGTCAACTCGAAGTAGCTGTTCATCAGCCGGGCGATCTCATGAGGCGGCAAGCCGCCGCGTTGCAAGCCCAGGACGACCTGCTGCTGCCACCACTGCCCGGGGGCCCCGGGGTAGCCGTAGGCCACGCCGAGCAACGGCGCGTTGCTCAATTCGGCAGCCGACGGTGCTTCTCTGTCGGCGCCCTCGGGTACCTCGGCGTCGACGGCGGCGACCCCTCGCCACCCGTGTCGCTGGATGTGCTCCAACCACATCGCGGCGCGCTGGTTCTCCGTGCCCCGCGGGTATCGCATCGCGTCGACGTAAACCCCGAGGGCGTCCCCGATGCGGCGCTCCATATCGTTCGGCAGCAGATCGATGAGGAATATCGCCAACTTGCGGTGTCCTCCTCGTCCAGCTATCCGCCCCGGCATGCGGCGGTTCGGCCGTATGTAATCGTTCGGCCCGTGCCGCCATCGCCATTATCGGACTGGCCTCGGGCCGCTCGCCCAGCGGTCGCGGCGAGGGGCCGGTGCGCTGTGGCGTTCGGAAGGGGGTTGTAGCGCACCGCCGTTGCGGGCGACCTCGGTGTCGGGGTGCGCCCGGGATACAATCGCTGTCGAACCAGTGGTACGGCGCAGATTGACCTCGTATCATTTGGGTTAGTTGCCCTTACAGCGGGCATCCGCGTGCTATCGATAGTTACGTGCCAAACTGTCGGCAAGGAGGGACGAATGCCACTCTCCGATCATGAACAGCGGATGCTCGATCAGATCGAGAGCGCGCTTTACGCCGAAGACCCCAAATTCGCGTCGAGCGTCCGCGGCGGAGGGTTGCGCGCACCGACCGCGCGGCGGCGCCTGCAGGGCGTGGCCTTATTCGTCATCGGTCTTGCCATGCTGGTCTCCGGGGTTGCGTTCAAGGCCACGATGATCGGCAATTTCCCGATTCTCAGCGTCTTTGGCTTCATCGTGATGTTTGGCGGCGTGGTCTACGGCATCACCGGGCCGCGGTTGTCGGGCAGGCCGGACGCCTCCGGCTCGGCGCCCGGGTCGGCGCGCCAGCGACGCAACAAGGGCGGCGGCTCATTCACCAGTCGGATGGAGGACCGGTTCCGCCGGCGCTTCGACGAGTAGCGCAACCGGCGGGCACAGCGGGGTAGCCATCGGCTACCCCGCTTTTTGTATTGGCCCGAGCCTGTCGAGTCCCGTCCGATTCCCAATTGAGCCGCAATCGAGTCCCGACGCAAGATTTCCACCCCACTGGGCCCCACGATTCGCCCCACTGCTCCCCACCTAACCGTTTCGATGCTCTGAAGTGCTCTTTTCGGGCACCCCGACCGAGTCCCGATGCGACGCCGGCGCCCCTCGGATGGGCATGGGAAGGCTATCGGTGGCGAACAACCCGGAAAACTCCGCCACGACACCCTATTAATGGGGTGAAGTGGGGGATTGTGGGGTATGGTGGCCGAAGCGTTTGGGTGAGGCGAGAGCCGGGTCTCCACGGGAGGTGAGCTGGTGTTTCTCGGCACCTACACGCCCAAGCTCGACGACAAGGGGCGGCTGACGTTGCCCGCCAAGTTCCGCGACACGTTGGCAGGGGGGTTGATGGTCACCAAGAGCCAAGATCACAGCCTGGCCGTCTACCCGCGGGCGGCATTCGAGGAGCTGGCCCTCCGGGCGAGCAAGACCTCGCGGAGCAACCCCGAGGCCAGGGCGTTCCTGCGCAACCTCGCCGCCGGCACGGACGAGCAGCACCCCGACGGCCAGGGCCGGATCACGTTGTCGGCCGACCACCGCCGTTACGCGAACCTGACCAAAGACTGCGTGGTGATCGGAGCGGTCAACTACCTGGAAATCTGGGATGCGCAGGCCTGGCAGGACTACCAGCAGACCCACGAAGAGAACTTCTCCGCGGCCAGCGATGAAGCACTCGGCGACATTATCTGAGGCGCATGCCCGTGCATCGTGGCCTCTGCCCGAACCGACCCTGGCGTACTTCCCCAACGCCAGGTTCGTACCTTCGGACAGAGACCAGGGTGCACGCTCGGCGGCCTCGGGGTCGACCCCGCGGGCCGACGAATGCCGCCAGACCCCGGGAGGCGTTGCGGTGGTTGACGATTCGGATGATTACGGGCATGTGCCCGTCCTGCTGCAACGCTGCGTCGACCTGCTCACCCCGGCCCTGACGCGCCGCCACGCCGACGGTTCGGAGGCGGTCCTCGTCGACGCCACCATCGGCGCGGGTGGGCACGCGGAGCGGTTCTTGACCGAATTGCCGGGGCTGCGCGTGATCGGACTCGACCGCGATCCCAGCGCCCTGGACATCGCCCGCGCCCGGCTGTCGCGATTCGCCGACCGATTCAATCTGGTGCACGCGCGCTATGACGGCCTCGTCGCCGCGCTGACCGAATGTGGTTATGCCGCAGCAGAATCAGTCGACGGGGTGCTATTCGACCTCGGCGTCTCGTCCATGCAGCTGGACCGCGTGGAACGGGGTTTCGCGTATGCGCAGGACGCGCCGTTGGACATGCGGATGGACCCGTCGTCGCCGCTGACGGCCGCCGACATCGTCAACACCTACGACGCGGCGGCGCTGGCGGACATCCTGCACCGCTACGGCGAGGAGCGGTTCGCGCGCCGCATCGCCGCGCAGATCGTCCGCCAGCGCGCCCGGACCCCGTTCACCTCGACCGCGGAGTTGGTTGCCCTGTTGTACCAAGCGATTCCGGCTCCGGCCCGGCGCACCGGCGGGCATCCGGCCAAGCGCACCTTCCAGGCGTTGCGAATCGCCGTCAACGACGAGCTCACGTCGCTGCGGACCGCCCTTCCCGCCGCCATGGCGGCACTCGCCGGCGGCGGACGCGTCGTGGTGATGGCCTATCAATCGCTGGAAGACCGGATCGTCAAGCGCGTGTTCGCCGATGCGGCCGCTTCGCGGACGCCGGTGGACCTCCCCGTCGAGCTTCCCGGCCATGAACCCCGATTCCGGTCGTTGACGCGCGGCGCCGAACGCGCGGACGCCGCCGAGATCGAGCGCAACCCGCGCAGCGCCGCGGTGCGATTACGGGCCCTGCAACGGCTGGAGCAGCGGGTCGAATCGCAGTGGGCCACAACGAAAGGTGACTCATGAAGGCGAAGCGCGAGACGCCGAGACGCCGCGGCGCTGACCGTCGTGGCGGACGGGACCGTTCGGCGCGCAACGGCGGGCACGCGACAGCCGATGCGCCGTCGTCGCGCCGCACCCGACACGCAGCGACCCCGGCGCCCACCCGCGAGCCCCGTGCGCCCAAGTCCGGGCCGCAGACCAGCCCGATCGCCCGGCCGGTCGAGCGGTCGGCGCGCGCCAAGAGCACGAGCCAGGCAAAGGCGCGGGCCAAGGCGCGGAAAGCCAAGGCGCCCAAGGTTGTCCGGCCTCGTTTGACCGAGCGTTTGGCCGCCCGGCTGGCATCGATTGACCTGCGGCCGCGAACACTGGCGAGCAAGGTTCCGTTTGTCGTGTTGGTCATCGGTGCGCTGGGCGTGGGGCTGGGCCTCACGCTGTGGTTGTCCACCGCCTCCGCCGAGCGTTCCTATCAGTTGAGCCACGCCCGGGAGAAGAACCGGTTGCTGCAGCAGCAGAAGGAGTCGCTGGAACGCGATGTGCGCGAAGCGGAGTCCGCGCCGGCGCTGGCGGAGGCGGCGCGCAAGCAGGGCATGATCCCGACGAGGGATACCGCACACCTGGTCCAGGACCCGTCCGGTAACTGGGTCGTCGTCGGCACGCCCAAGCCGGCGGACGGAGTTCCGCCGCCGCCGCTGAACACGAAACTTCCCGACCCGACTCCGCCGGCTCCTCCGAAACCGCCGGAGCTCCCGCCGGAGGTTCCGGTGCTGGTGCAACCGGCCCTTGGCGGTCCCGTTGGGCCGGGCAGGTCCGGGCCGGAGGCGCTGCTGCGCGCTCCGGACGGCTCGTTGACCGTCGGAGGCCAGCACCTGCCTCAGACCGTCCCACAACTTCCCGGACATCTTCCCGGACTTCCCGGCGTGCCCAACGGGTCGGTCACCGCGCAGGTGCCGGGTTTGATGCCGACACCGGGGTTGCCGGTTCCGGCGGCCGGCGCCGGCGCCGGCGCCCGCGGAGGTGCCGATCCCGGTGGGCGGCATGCCGCTACCCGTTCCCGTCCAAGTGCCCGCTCAACTGCCCGCGGAGGTGCCGGTTCCGGTGCAGCCTCCGATGGCGCCCGCGGTGCCGGTGCCGGCACCGCAACTGGCGGCGCCGGCTACCGGGGCACAGTTCGGGCCCGCCACGGTCGCGACGCCGGGTGCTCCAAGATGAGCCGCGACGAGAGCCGGCGGACACGCCGGTCGCAGCCGGCGCGACCCGCGCGCCGTCGCCGTAAACCGCAGGCGGCCAAGGCCGACCGGCAGCCGAAGCCCCAGAAGCCACCCAAGGCGGGGTGGGCCCGGAAAATCGCCGCGGCCGAAGGGCCGGCCGGGGCCGCGGCCGGTCGCTCGGCACGGGAGCGGCGCACCCGCCACGTTGTCGCGGCGGGGACACGGGGCGCGTCGTTCGTCTTCCGGCATCGAGCCGGCAACGCGGTCATCTTGGTGCTGATGCTGGTGGCGGCGGTTCAGCTGTTCGTCCTGCAGGTGACGAATGCCCCGAAACTGCGGGCGCAGGCGGCCGGGCAGCTGAAGGTCACCGACGTCGAAAAAGCGATGCGCGGCAGCATAGTCGACCGCAACAACGAACGGCTTGCGTTCACCATCGAGTCGCGCGCGTTGACGTTTCAGCCGAAGAGGATTCGCCAGCAATTGGAGGACGCGAAAAAGAAGAACTCGGCCGCCCCCGATCCGCAGGAGCGGCTGCGCGACATCGCCAAGGAGGTCTCGGCAAGGCTGAACAACAGGCCGGACTTCGCGACGGTGCTGAAGAAGCTGCAAAGCGACGACAACTTCGTCTATCTGGCGCGCGCCGTCGATCCCGCCGTCGCGGGCGCGATCTCCGACAAGTTTCCCGAGGTCGGTTCCGAACGACAGGACCTGCGCCAGTATCCGGGCGGATCGCTGGCAGCCAACGTCGTCGGCGGAATCGACTGGGACGGTCACGGGCTGCTCGGACTCGAGGATTCGCTGGACTCCGTGCTGTCCGGAACCGACGGTTCGGTCACGTATGACCGCGGGTCCGACGGCGTCGTCATCCCCGGCAGTAACCGCAACCGGCATCGGGCGGTCAACGGTTCGACCGTCCAGCTCACCATCGACGACGACATCCAGTTCTACGTGCAGCAGCAGGCCCAGCAGGCTAAGAATTTGTCTGGGGCGCGCAATGTTTCGGCCGTGGTGCTCGACGCCAAAACCGGCGAGGTGCTGGCGATGGCGAACGACAACACCTTCGACCCGTCCCAGGATATCGGGCGTCAGGGCGACAAACAGCTGGGCAACCTGGTGGTTTCCTCGCCGTTCGAGCCGGGTTCGGTGAACAAGGTGATCACCGCGTCCTCGGTGATCGAGTACGGCCTGTCCAACCCCGACGAGGTGTTACAGGTGCCCGGTTCGATCCAAATGGGCGGTGTCAGCATTCACGACGCCTGGGACCACGGGGTGATGCCTTACACCACCACCGGCGTATTCGGAAAGTCGTCCAACGTCGGCACGCTGATGCTGGCGCAGCGTGTCGGCCCGGAACGCTTCTACGACATGGTGCGCCGGTTCGGGCTTGGCCAACGCACCAATGTCGGGCTGCCAGGCGAAAGCGCCGGGCTGGTGCCGCCCATCGACCAATGGTCGGGCAGCACCTTCTCGAACCTCCCTATCGGTCAAGGCCTTTCGATGACGCTGCTGCAGATGACCGACATGTACCAGACCATTGCCAACGACGGGCTGCGGGTACCGCCGCGAATCATCAAGGCCACCATCGCACCCGACGGCACCCGGACCGAAGAACCGCGCCCGGAGGGCGTCCGGGTGGTGTCGGCGCAGACCGCGCAGACCGTGAAACAGATGTTGCGCGCCGTCGTGCAACGCGACCCGATGGGCTACCAGCAGGGCACGGGGCCGGCGGCGGCCGTGTCCGGCTACCAGATGGCCGGCAAGACGGGCACCGCGCAGCAGATCAACCCCGGCTGCGGCTGCTATTTCGACGACGTCTACTGGATCACCTTCGCCGGAATGGCCACCGTCGACAATCCCCGCTATGTCATCGGCATCATGATGGACAACCCGGCGCGCAACGCCGACGGGACGCCCGGGCACTCGGCGGCCCCGATGTTCCACAACATCGCGGGCTGGCTGATGCAGCGTGAGAACGTGCCGCTGTCACCGGATCCGGGACCGCCGCTGACCCTGCAGGCCACCTGAGCGGCGATCGCCAGTGGCTCGCTGTCGATTGTGCAGTGACGGAGTTGTGTGTGCGCTCGGGGCGGAAGCGGCGACCCAATAGCGCCGACAGCGCACGCTGAAAGCCCTCAACGCACACTCAGCGGAAGAGTCATGGGAGCGCACCGGACTGCCGGCTCACCGCATTCCACGGGTTCACGATTTGCGTCACACCCATGCCAGTTGGTTACTCAACGACGGGATCTCGCATCACGCAATCCAGCAGCGATCAGGACATTCCGATGTGATGACTACGCTTCGCACGTATGGACATCCGCGAGCCGACAATGAGGAGCAGATCCTGGCCGCACTGGGCTAACCGCCGGAGCGACGCCGACTCCGCTCCGTCAACTCAGGAATGAACTTGTTCACGGTTTTGGGTTTTACGTCCAGCTCAGCAAAGGTCTCGCCGCGTCAATTTTGGGGATCGGTAGCTGCGAGCACGGTGCTAGCGTGCGTCAATGGACCCGGTGAACCTGGCATATCCGGTGGAGCAGTCGGGCGGGACCTGGCAGCCCGTCGTCGACTTCATTGGGCACCACCACGTTGTGCTACTCGTAATCGCCCTTGTGGCAGGCTGGCTAATCTACAACGCATGGCGCCATCCCTGGACCGACTTTCGCTCCCTAGCTCGCGAGCCGAGCGATGAAAGGGCGACACTGAGCGGATCTGCGCAGGTTCTGTCGTTCAAGAAGACCGGGGCGACGGAGTTGAAAGCCCTCGGTTATAGACCAACCAGAAATACGCGTTACGTGTGCAAAATCGAACTGGAAGTCCACATCCCAGGCCGGGAACCGTACCTGACTGTCGTGGGTAAACCTCTCAATCGCGCAGAGCGAGCCGCCGTGCGACCCGGCATGACTGTCCAGGTGCGGGTTGATCCCGACGACGACCCGGAAAATGTTCGGATTGATTTCACCCAGCCGATCACGTAGGGGGCCGATTGACGCGGTTTATCTACTCGACCGAGGCATCTTGTGGAAAGCCCGCCCCGGTGATTGGTTGCCCCTACGCCGCGAGGAGGCGGCATCATGCGGTGGCCTATACGAGTGGAGCGGTGTGCTCCGTCCAGATCGTTCCGTCCCAGTACCGTTGCAGCTGCCCGTTATTCGGGTCCGAGTACCAGCCTGCGGGGACAGACGGTGGCGGAGGAGGGGGAACCGCGCTGTTCGTCTGCAGCTGCTTGGCCTGCTCGGTGGCGACTTTGCTCCGCTGCAACTTCTCGGCGTACCCCGCAGCTACCCTGACGCTGTCGAACGCGACCTTGCTGTGGTCGTTGGGGTCGTAGAGCACCCATGCCTTCCAAGATCCCGATCGTCGTGCGATCGCCGAAGCGATACAGGTTCTTGAAAACGCGTCGTTGCTCATGCGGACCATCGACAATGTAGACATGACGGACTTCGTTCTCGGGTTAACCCGGCTGGGGTGGCATGCGCTCCAAACCGACACCGTCCGTCAGCATCTCGGACTCGGCGACACCCCACCAACGGCCTAAGCCGCCCTAGCCACCCCCGTGATTCAATGCCCGTATGCACAACTCGATGGCTTCGATCTCGGCGCGGGCGTCGCGGGTCAACGACAGGATCGCCGGGTCGTCCACCCACTGCGCCAACTCTGACACCAGCCCAGACATGTGGACGTTGTACTGGTCAGCGACATCCTTAGGCACCGGGGTGGCCGCAGCGTCGCCGGTCTTGCGTCGGCCAACTCGCGATTCGGGCAGCGCGTACAAGAACCGGGCCAGCAGGCCGCGGCCACGGAATTGACGTAGCTGCCCGACAGTTCGCAGCAGGTCCGGCTGTAGCATCACTCCGACGGTCAGTGCTGGACGCGGAATGTTCAACGCACGCTGCTTCTTTCGGTCGATCCGGATCGGATCGCCGCAGTGACCCTTGAGGTAGACATCCATCTGCATCTGCCCCGATTGCCGGGACGCGATCTGATCGAACACGCCACCCTCGGTGGAGATGATCGCCAACCGACCGTTCTGCTCGGCCAACTGCTGGCCCAGCGCGGCGCTGTCGAACCTTTCACGGCCCGGTCCTTACTGCCGGGAAATTGATGTGTACATGTACACACCGCAAATGCATTCCCGCAGGTAGCGGGGCGGCACTGGGAAGGCACTTTCGCGGTAGTGCTAAGGTCATAAACTGCCCTTGACCTGCACAAACAGGTGTAATAGGTGGCGATCATGGGGATACGCGGGGACGGAGGTGTGAACACAGGTGGTGTCGGTGCCCACTGGGTTGCGCCCCAGCTCCGGCCCGGGCGTGCGCCTGCGCGCGCTGGCGGCCCAGGCGGGCGCGGTACGGGCCGACAGCCCGGCTCCCGTTCCCGACGTGCCGGTCACCGGTGTGACCCTGCGCGCCCAGGACGTGCTGCCCGGCGACCTGTTCGCCGCTCTGACCGGCTCAGCCACGCACGGTGCGCGTTTCGCGGGTGACGCGATCGAACGCGGTGCGGTCGCGGTGCTGACCGATGCCGCCGGCGTCGCCGAGATCGCGAAAGCCCCCCAGAGCGGGGTGCCGATATTGGTGCACCCCGCACCCCGCGGCGTGCTCGGCGCCCTGGCCGCCACGGTGTACGGAAACCCGTCCGAGAAGATGACGGTCGTCGGGATCACCGGCACGTCGGGCAAGACGACCACGACCTATCTGGTCGAGTCCGGTCTGCGCGCCGGCGGGCGCACGGCCGGGCTGATCGGCACCATCGGCATCCGCATCGACGGGGCCGACATCCCCAGTGCCCTGACCACTCCGGAGGCTCCCGCGCTGCAGGCGATGCTCGCGGCCATGGCCGAACGCGGGGTGGACACCGTGGTCATGGAGGTGTCCAGTCATGCGCTGACGCTTGGGCGGGTGGACGGCACCGAATTCGCGGTGGGTGGTTTCACCAACCTGTCCCGCGAGCACCTCGACTTTCACCCCAGCATGGCCGACTACTTCGAGGCCAAGGCATTGCTGTTCGACCCCGAATCGCCGCTGCGTGCGCGCGGCGTCGTGGTGTGCGTCGATGACGAGGCCGGGCGCGCGATGGCCGCCCGAGCCGGTGACCCGATCACCGTCAGCGCCGCCGACCAACCCGCCGATTGGCGGGCCACGGAGGTCTCGGCGACGGGTGCGGCGGGACAGCAGTTCACCGCCGTGGACCCCGCGGGCGTGCACCACCGGGTCGGCATCCGGCTGCCGGGCCGCTACAACGTCGCCAATTGTCTTGTCGCACTGGCGATTCTCGACGCCGTTGGGATCTCGCCGGAACAGGCGTCGCAAGGGCTGCTGGAAACCCGGGTGCCCGGGCGGCTGGAAGAGATCGACTGCGGGCAGGACTTCCTTGCGCTGGTCGACTACGCCCACAAGCCGGAAGCATTGCGGGCGGTGCTGACCACCCTGCTGCGGCCGGATCACCGGCTGGCCGTGGTGTTCGGCGCCGGCGGCGACCGCGACCCGGGCAAGCGGGGCCCGATGGGCGAGATCGCCGCACAATTGGCCGATTTGGTGGTCGTCACCGACGACAACCCGCGCGGTGAGGATCCCGCGGCGATCAGGCGCGAGATCCTGGCCGGGGCGGTCGAAGGCGGCGGTGCGGCCGAGGTGGTCGAGATCGCCGACCGGCGCGAGGCCATCGGGCACGCGGTGGCCTGGGCCGGCCCCGGTGACGTGGTGGTGATCGCCGGCAAGGGCCACGAAACCGGGCAGCGCAGCGCCGGGGAGGTCCGCCCCTTCGACGACCGGGTGGAGCTGGCCCGGGCCCTGAAGGCACCGCGATGATCGACCTGACCGTCGCCCAAATCGCCGAAATCGTCGGTGGCACGCTGGCCGATATCTCGCCGCAGGCCGCCGCGGAAGTCCACGTCACCGGGGCCGTCGAATTCGACTCGCGGGCCGTCGGCCCGGGCGGGCTCTTCCTGGCGCTGCCGGGAGCGCGCTCCGACGGGCACGACCACGCGGGCGCGGCGGTGGCGGCCGGCGCGGTCGCGGTGCTGGCGGCCCGGCCCGTTGGGGTCCCCGCCATCGTGGTTTCTCCCGAATCGGGACCGGGCGGAACGGAGGGCGGGCTGGCCGGGGTGCTCGCGCACGACGCCGACGGCTCGGGCGCGGCGGTGCTGGCCGCGCTGGCCAAGCTGGCCAAGGTGGTGGCCGCGGAGCTGGTGGCGGGCGGGTTGACCATCGTCGGGATCACCGGGTCATCGGGAAAGACCTCCACCAAGGATTTGGTGGCCGCGGTGCTCGCGCCGCTGGGTGAGGTGGTGGCCCCGCCCGGGTCGTTCAACAACGAGCTGGGGCATCCCTGGACGGTGTTGCGCGCGACGCGGCGCACCGACTACCTGGTTCTCGAGATGTCGGCCCGCCATCCCGGCAACATCGCCGCGCTGGCCGACATCGCCCCGCCGGCGATCGGCGTGGTCCTCAACGTCGGCACCGCCCACCTGGGCGAGTTCGGCTCCCGCGACGCCATCGCGCGCACCAAAGCCGAACTGCCACAATCCGTTCCGCCGTCCGGCGTGGTCATCCTCAACGTCGACGACCCGATCGTGGCGGCGATGGCCCACGCCACCTCGGCCTGGGTGGTCCGCGTCAGCCGGTCCAGCCGCACCGACTCGGGACCCAGCGACGTCTGGGCCGAGGGAGTGTCGCTGGACGAACTGGCCAGGCCGCGCTTTACCCTGCACGCTCCTGACGCACGAGGCCCCGTCAAAGCCGAGGTGCGGCTCGGTGTGTACGGCGATCACCAGGTCACCAATGCGCTGTGCGCCGGCGCGGTCGCGCTGCAATGCGGCGCCAGCGTCGAGCAGGTGGCCGTCGCGCTGGCCGGTGCGGGGCCGGTCGCACGCCACCGGATGCAGGTGACCACCCGCACCGACGGCGTGACGGTGATCGACGACGCCTACAACGCCAATCCCGACTCGATGCGAGCCGGGCTGCAGGCGCTGGCCTGGATCGCCCACGGCGGGGCCCATGATGACAAGAACAAGCGGGGCTCGAGCGCCCGGCGTAGCTGGGCCGTGCTCGGCGAGATGGCCGAGCTCGGTGAAGACGCGATTATCGAGCACGATCGCATCGGCCGGCTCGCCGTGCGCTTAGATGTGTCTCGACTCGTTGTCGTGGGAACCGGGAGGTCGATGAGCGCCATGCACCACGCAGCGGTCATGGAGGGCTCGTGGGGCGCTCAGGGTGATCGAGGAGCCGTGAGCGTGCCCGACGGCGACGCCGCCCTGGCGCTGTTGCGGGCCGAAGTGCGGCCCGGTGATGTGGTCCTGGTCAAGGCGTCGAACGCCGGCGGCCTCGGGGCGTTGGCCGATGCGCTGGCCGCGGAAGGCTCAGACGATGGCTCTGACAAAGGCTCTGACAAAGGCTCAGACAGCGGGGCCCGCGCGTGAGACAGATCCTCGTCGCCGTCGCCATCGCGCTGACCGTGTCAATCCTGTTGACCCCGGCGCTGATCCGGCTGTTTACCAAGCAGGGGTTCGGCCATCAGATTCGGGAGGATGGCCCGCCCAGCCACCACACGAAACGTGGCACGCCGTCGATGGGCGGGGTGGCGATCCTGGCCGGCATCTGGGCGGGTTATCTGGGTACGCACATCGCCGGCCTGGCGTTCGACGGGGAGGGCATCTCCGCTTCGGGTCTGCTGGTGCTGGGTTTGGCCACCGTGCTGGGCGGCGTCGGGTTCGTCGACGACCTGATCAAGATCCGCAGGTCGCGCAACCTCGGGTTGAACAAGACGGCCAAGATTGTCGGGCAGCTCGTCGCCGCGGTGCTGTTCGGTGTGCTGGTGTTGCATTTCCGCAATGCCAGCGGCCTGACACCGGCCAGCGCCAACCTTTCCTACGTGCGTGAGATCGCCACCGTCACACTGGCTCCCGCACTGTTCGTGTTGTTCTGCGTGGTCATCGTCAGCGCCTGGTCCAACGCGGTCAATTTCACCGACGGCCTGGACGGGCTGGCCGCCGGCAGCATGGCGATGGTCACCGCCGCCTACGTGTTGATCACCTTCTGGCAGTACCGCAACGCGTGTGTCACCGCGCCGGGGTTGGGCTGCTACAACGTGCGCGATCCGCTGGACCTCGCGCTCATCGCGGCCGCCACCGCCGGCGCCTGCATCGGCTTTTTGTGGTGGAATGCCGCGCCCGCCAAGATCTTCATGGGCGACACCGGGTCACTGGCGCTGGGCGGCATCATCGCGGGTTTGTCGGTCACGAGCCGCACCGAGATCCTCGCCGTCGTGCTGGGTTCGCTGTTCGTCGCCGAGGTCACCTCGGTTGTGTTGCAGATCCTGGCCTTTCGCACCACCGGGCGCCGGATGTTCCGGATGGCGCCGTTCCACCACCATTTCGAATTGGTCGGCTGGGCCGAAACCACGGTCATCATCCGCTTCTGGCTGCTCACCGCGATCACCTGCGGTCTGGGCGTCGCCCTGTTCTACGGTGAGTGGCTCGCCGCGACCGGTGCGTAATGAGCGATCTGGACCCCCTGGACCCCTTGTTGGACCCCTTAGTGCCGGGCGCGGCCGTGCTGGTGGCCGGCGGCGGTGTGACCGGCAAGGCGGTGCTGGCGGCCCTGGCCCGATTCGGTGCGGCGGCAACGCTGTGCGACGACGACCCGGTCACGCTGCGTCGGTACGCCGAAAACGGAGTGGCGACCGTGGCCGCGTCGACGGCCACGCGGCAGGTCTCCGAGTACGCGTTGGTGGTCACGAGTCCCGGCTTCTCGCCGGCCACTCCGCTGCTGGCGGCCGCGGCGACGGCGGGCGTGCCGATCTGGGGTGACGTGGAGTTGGCCTGGCGGCTCGACGCCGCGGGCCACTACGGGCCGCCGCGCCGCTGGCTGGTCGTGACCGGGACGAACGGCAAGACGACGACGACGTCGATGCTGCACGCCATGCTGATCGCCGGCGGGCGAACCAGCCTGTTGTGCGGCAACATCGGCAGCCCGGTGCTTGACGCGCTGGCAGAAGACTCCCTAGCAGAAGACTCTTTGGCAGAACCCGCCGAGCTGCTGGCCGTCGAGCTGTCCAGTTTCCAGCTGCATTGGGCGCCCTCCCTGCGGCCCGAGGCCGGGGTGGTCCTCAACATCGCCGAAGACCATCTGGACTGGCATTCCACGATGGCCGAATACACCACCGCGAAGGCCCGGGTGCTCGACGGCCGGGTGGCGGTGGTCGGGCTGGACGACAGTCGGGCCTCCGCGTTGCTGGACACCGCGGCGGCGCCGGTGCGGGTCGGGTTCCGGCTCGGTGAACCGGCCGTGGGCGAACTCGGCGTGCGCGACGGCGAACTGGTTGACCGCGCCTTTGCCGACGACCTGGCACTTCTGCCGGCCGAATCGATACCGGTGCCCGGGCCGGTCGGAGTGCTCGACGCCCTGGCCGCCGCGGCGCTGGCCCGCTGCGTCGGTGTGCCCCCCGCAGCGATCAGGGCCGCGATCTCATCATTCCGGGTGGGCCGGCATCGGGCCGAGGTCGTGGCCGTCGCCGACGGCATCTCCTACGTCGACGATTCCAAGGCCACCAATCCGCACGCCGCCGAGGCGTCGGTGCTGGCTTATCCGCGCGTGGTGTGGGTGGCCGGCGGTTTGCTGAAGGGCACCTCCGTCGACGCCGAGGTCGCCAGGATCGCCTCCCGGCTGGTTGGGGCGGTGCTCATCGGCCGAGATCGCGGACAGGTTGCAGAGGCGTTATCGCGACACGCGCCGGATGTACCCGTCGTCCACGTTGTGACAGGCGAGGATGCTGGTATGGATGCGACTGCTGTGGTTTCTGGTGCCTCTGTTGTTGAAGTGACAGAAGTGAGACATTCGAACGGGGATCTCGGTACTCGCGTCATGACTGCGGCCGTGGCCGCGGCCCGGGGCTTGGCACGGGCGGGCGACACGGTGCTGCTGGCCCCGGCGGGTGCGTCGTTCGACCAGTTCAGCGGGTACGCCGAGCGGGGCGACGCATTCGCGGCCGCCGTGCGTGCGGCGATTCGGTAGGTGGGCGTGCGTAACGCGCTGATCCGGCTCGTACGTCGGGACAAGGGCCGGGACCAGGGAACCGAAGACGCCGCCGCGCCCGAGCAGGGCGAGGCGGAGGAGGCCGGGGACGCCGGCGACCCGACGGATGCCTTTGAGACCGCCGCCGCGCCCGAGGCCGCGGACCGGGAGGGCGCAATGCCGGTCACCGTGCCAGTCACTAAGGCCCGGATCGGGACCCAACTCGGTGGTGTGCGCCGCCGGTTCGGCGCCTGGCTGGGCCGGCCCATGACGTCGTTTCACCTGATCATCTCCATCGCCGGATTGCTGACCACGCTCGGCCTGATCATGGTGCTGTCGGCCTCGGGCGTGCGCTCCTACGGCGACGACGGCTCCGCGTGGGTGATCTTCGGCAAGCAGGTCATGTGGACGGTCATCGGGGTCGTCGCGGCATACCTGTCGATGCGGATGTCGGTGCGGTTCATCCGGCGTCTCGCCTTCACGGGGTACCTGGTCACCATCATCTTGCTGGTGCTCGTGCTCGTTCCGGGAATCGGCAACCTGGCCAACGGTTCTCGTAAGTGGTTCGTGATCATGGGTTTGTCGATGCAGCCCTCTGAGCTGGCGAAAATCGCCTTCGCCATCTGGGGCGCGCACCTGCTGGCGACCCGGCGAATGGAGCGGGCCTCGTTGCGCGAGATGCTGATCCCGTTGGTCCCGGCCGCCGTCATCGCGCTGGCGCTGATCGTGGCCCAGCCCGACCTCGGCCAGACGGTGTCCCTGGGCATCATCCTGCTGGCCCTGCTGTGGTACGCCGGTCTGCCGCTTCGCGTCTTCGGCACCTCGCTGCTGGCCGTCTTCGTCGCGGGCGCGATCCTGGCGATGTCCGCGGGCTACCGCTCGGACCGGGTGCGGTCCTGGATGAACCCCGACACCGACCCGCAGGACACCGGCTACCAGGCCCGACAGGCGAAGTTCGCGCTGGCCCACGGCGGCGTTTTCGGCGACGGCCTGGGCCAGGGCGTCGCCAAATGGAACTACCTGCCCAACGCTCACAACGACTTCATCTTCGCGATCATTGGCGAGGAGCTGGGCTTTGTCGGCGCGTTCGGACTGCTCGCCCTCTTCGGCCTGTTCGCCTACACCGGGATGCGGATCGCGCGCCGCTCGGCCGACCCGTTCCTGCGGTTGGTGACCGCCACCACGACCATGTGGATTCTCGGTCAGGCGTTCATCAACATCGGCTACGTGATCGGCGTGCTACCGGTCACCGGGCTGCAGCTGCCACTCATATCGGCTGGCGGAACATCCACTGCCGCAACACTTTTCATGGTAGGCATCATGGCCAATGCGGCCCGACATGAACCGGAGGCGGTGGCCGCGCTGCGCGCCGGGCGCGACGACAAGGTGAACCGGCTCCTGCGGCTGCCGCTGCCGCAGCCGTATGTGCCGAGCCGTCTCGAGGCGTTTCGCGATCGCAAGCAAACGCGCCCCCAACCCGCCAAGGCGGGAGCGCCCCGGGATGCGGCCCGGAAGCGCCCCCAAGGCGCCGGCTCGGAAGGCGTCCGGCCGAACGGCTGCGCGGTCGGGTGGTGGGGCGAGGCATCATGGATCTGGCCAGCGCTATGCCAGTCAGGTAGCCGGCCAGGGTCCGAAACGGCGAGCTCGCGCATTGGAAGGTCAGCGTTACGGGTGAACGACACGGTCAAACAGCCGACCGGCGGGCTGGGGGCTAGCCCCTCGCCCGCCGGTGCCGCGTTATCGGTCGTGCTCGCCGGCGGCGGCACGGCCGGCCATGTGGAGCCCGCCATGGCCGTCGCCGACGCGCTGTAGCGCCCTGGATCCGCAGGTCCGGATCACCGCGTTGGGCACCCGACGTGGGCTCGAGACCAGGCTGGTGCCCGAGCGCGGCTATCACCTCGAGCTGATCACGCCGGTGCCACTGCCGCGCAAGCTCAACGGCGACCTCGCGCGACTCCCGCCGCGGGTGTGGCGTGCCGTCCGCGAGACTCGCGCGGTGCTCGATGCCGTCGGCGCCGACGTGGTGATCGGTTTCGGTGGTTACGTGGCACTGCCGGCGTACCTGGCCGCCAGCGGTATTCTCGGCCCCTTTGGTCGCAGGCGCCGCATCCCGGTGTTGATTCACGAAGCCAACGCCAGCGCCGGGCTGGCCAACCGCGTCGGCGCCCGCCGCGCGGACCGGGTGCTCTCGGCGGTGCCGGACTGCGGGCTGCGGCGCGCCGAGGTGGTCGGAGTACCGGTCCGGGCGGCCATCACCGCGCTGGACCGCGCCGCGCTGCGGGCCGAAGCGCGCAAGCACTTCGGCTTCGCGGGCGACGCCCGAGTGTTGCTGGTGTTCGGCGGTTCGCAGGGCGCGGTGTCCCTCAACCGGGCCGTCTCGGGCGCCGCCGCCGACCTTGCCGCCGCGGGTGTGTCCGTGCTGCACGCGCACGGACCCAAGAACACCCTCGAGCTGCGTGAACCGCAGCCCGGTGATCCGCCCTACGTGGCGGTGCCCTATCTCGACCGGATGGACCTGGCCTATGCGGCCGCCGATCTGGCGATCTGCCGGTCGGGGGCCATGACGGTCGCCGAGGTCTCGGCGGTCGGCCTGCCGGCCGTCTACGTGCCACTGCCCATCGGCAACGGCGAGCAGCGGCTCAACGCGCTGCCGGTGGTCAACGCCGGTGGCGGCATGCTGGTCGCCGATGCCGCTCTGACGCCCGGCGTGGTCGCCGAGCGGGTGGCCGGGCTGCTCACCGACCCGCCGCGCTTGGCGGCCATGACCGCGGCCGCCGCCCGGGTGGGGCATCGGGACGCCGCGCGCCAAGTGGCCCAGGCGGGCCTGGACATCGCGCGCAAGAGCCAACGGGTGCGGGACGGTGGACCGCAATGAGCGCCCAACAGCTACCGCCCGAGCTGGCGCGGGTCCACATGGTCGGCATCGGGGGAGCCGGAATGTCGGGCATCGCGCGCATCCTGCTGGACCGGGGCGCGCTGGTTTCCGGATCCGACGCCAAGGAGTCGCGCGGTGTGCACGCGCTGCGGGCCCGGGGCGCGCTGATCCGGATCGGGCACGACGCGTCGTCATTGGACCTGATGCCCGGCGGCCCCACGGCGGTCATCACCACCCACGCCGCCATCCCGAAGACCAACCCCGAGCTCGTCGAGGCCCGGCGGCGCGGCATCCCGGTGGTCTTGCGGCCGGCCGTGCTGGCCAGGCTGATGGACGGGCTCACCACGCTGATGGTCACCGGCACGCACGGCAAGACGACGACGACTTCGATGCTGATCGTGGCCCTACAGCACTGCGGGCGGGACCCGTCGTTCGCGGTCGGCGGGGAGCTCGGGGAGGCCGGCACCAACGCCCACCACGGCAGCGGCGATTGCTTCGTTGCCGAGGCCGACGAAAGCGACGGCTCGCTCTTGGAGTACACGCCCAGCGTCGCGGTGGTCACCAACATCGAGACCGACCACCTGGACTTCTACGGCAGCGCGGACGCCTACGTCGAGGTCTTCGACGCGTTCGTGGAGCGGCTGTCCCCGGGCGGAGCGCTCGTGGTGTGCACCGATGACCCGGGAGCGGCCGCCCTGGCCCAACGCACCGCCGAGCTGGGAATCCGGGTGCTGCGATACGGCTCCGCCGACCAGCCGGGTGAGGAGTTGGCCGCCGGGCTGTTGTCCTGGGAACAACAGGGCACCGGGGCCGTCGCGCACATCCAACTCGCCGGCGAACCTCACCCACGGGTGATGCGCCTGTCGGTGCCCGGGCGGCACATGGCGCTCAACGCGCTCGCCGCCCTGCTGGCGGCGATCGAGATCGGCGCGACGGCCGACGAGGTTCTCGACGGGCTGGCCGGCTTCGAGGGCGTGCGCCGCCGGTTCGAACTGGTCGGGACTTCGGGAACTGGCCAGGCGTCGGTGCGGGTGTTCGACGATTACGCACACCATCCCACGGAGATCAGTGCCACGCTGGCGGCGGTCCGAACGGTCCTGGACCAGGGCGGCGACGGTCGTTGCATCGTGGTATTTCAGCCCCATTTATATTCGCGGACAAAGGCTTTCGCTGCCGAGTTCGGTCGCGCGCTGGACGCCGCCGACAAGGTGTTCGTCCTCGACGTGTTTGGCGCACGCGAACAACCGCTCACCGGTGTCAGCGGGGCCAGCGTCGCCGAGCACGTCAGCGTGCCGGTGCGCTACCTCGCGGATTTCTCCGCGGTCGCCGAGGAGGTGGCCGCTGCCGCCGGCCCGGGCGACGTCATCGTCACGATGGGTGCGGGCGACGTGACCTTGTTGGGCCCGGAAATCGTGACCGCACTGCGGGTGCGGGCCAACCGCAGCGCGCCGGGCCGGCCGGGGGTGCTGCGATGACGGTGCTGCGATGACGGAGCCCGCCGACGCGGCACCGAGCGACCTGGTCGCCGACTCCTCGATACGCTGACTCCTCGAAAGATTCAGACGCCGACGGCTTGATCACCGAGCCGCTGCCCACCGGGGCGCAGGACGGCCAATCGGAGGACGGCCAATCGCAGGCCGGCCAAACGCGGGAGGATCCGGCCGAATTCGAGGGACCACGGCGGCGGGCCCGGCGTGAACGGGCCGAGCGCCGCGCCGCGCAGGCTCGCGCGCAGGGCATCGAGGAGGCTCGCCGCGCGGCCAAACGCCGTGCCAGTGGACGCATCGGCACCGAGCCCAAACCGGTTGCGCGCGGCGTTGTTCGGGGCTTGAAAATGCTGCTTGCCAGCGTGGTGCTGGCCATCGTGGGGGTGGGGCTGGGGCTGGTCCTCTATTTCACGCCCGCGATGTCGGCGCGCAACTTCGTGGTGACCGGAATCGGGGCGGTGACGCGGGAGGAGGTCCTGGACGCGGCGCAGGTGCGGCCCGGAACACCGCTGCTGCAGATCAACACCAACCAGGTCGCCGACCGGGTGGCGGCGATCCGGCGAGTGGCCAGCGCGCGAGTTCAGCGTCAATATCCATCGGACCTGCGGATCACCATCGTCGAGCGAGTTCCGTTGGCGGTCAAGGACTTTCCGGACGGTCCGCACCTCTTCGACCGCGACGGCGTCGACTTCGCGACCGCGCCGCCGCCACCGGGGCTGCCCTACATCGATGTCGCCAATCCCGGGCCGAGCGACCCGGCGACCAAGGCCGCGCTGCAGGTGCTGATCGCGTTGCGTCCCGAGGTCGCCGGCCAGGTGGGCGGGATCGCGGCCCCGTCGGTGGCCTCGATCACCCTCAACCTGAACGATGGGCGAGTGGTGATCTGGGGGACCACCGACCGCACCGAGGAGAAAGCCGAAAAGCTCACTGCGTTGTTGACGCAGCCCGGGCGGACCTACGACGTGTCCAGCCCGGACCTGCCGACGGTGAAGTAGGGCGCGCACGCCCGAATGTGTGGACAGCCGCACGCTCGGCGCCGAATGTGAGGCCAGCCGCACGTTCGGCGGAGAAAAAATTGAGCACCGCGCGTTCGGCGCGCCTGCGGGATTAGCGGGCGTAGTGCCCATACCGTTCTGGTTGCGCGGAACTACCTGACATAACTCTAAATCTATGGTTGAGGTTGAGAGTTTGCCAGGCGGACACCCCCGAGTCCCACCAGGGAGGAAGACGAATGATGACCCCCCCGCACAACTACTTGGCCGTGATCAAGGTTGTGGGTATCGGTGGCGGCGGCGTCAACGCCGTCAACCGGATGATCGAACAGGGCCTCAAGGGCGTGGAGTTCATCGCGATCAACACCGACGCCCAGGCGCTGTTGATGAGCGATGCCGACGTCAAGCTCGATGTGGGGCGCGACTCCACTCGTGGGTTGGGCGCCGGAGCGGACCCAGATGTCGGTCGGAGGGCCGCGGATGACGCCAAGGACGAGATCGAGGAGCTGCTGCGCGGGGCGGACATGGTCTTCGTCACCGCCGGCGAAGGAGGCGGGACAGGCACCGGCGGGGCGCCCGTCGTCGCCAGCATCGCCCGCAAGCTGGGCGCGTTGACCGTCGGCGTGGTCACCCGGCCCTTCTCGTTCGAGGGCAAGCGGCGTAGTACCCAGGCCGAGAACGGCATCAGCGCGTTGCGCGAGAGTTGCGACACCCTCATCGTGATCCCGAATGACCGCCTGCTGCAGATGGGGGATGCCGCGGTATCGCTGATGGACGCTTTCCGCAGCGCCGACGAGGTGCTACTCAACGGCGTGCAGGGCATCACCGACCTGATCACCACGCCGGGGCTGATCAACGTCGACTTCGCCGACGTCAAGGGCATCATGGCCGGTGCGGGCACCGCGCTGATGGGCATCGGCTCCGCTCGCGGCGAAGGCCGTTCGCTCAAGGCCGCCGAGATCGCCATCAACTCGCCGCTGCTGGAAGCCTCGATGGAAGGCGCCCAGGGCGTGCTGATGTCGATCGCCGGTGGCAGCGACCTGGGCCTGTTCGAGATCAACGAGGCGGCTTCGCTGGTGCAGGACGCCGCCCATCCGGAAGCCAACATCATCTTCGGCACCGTCATCGACGACTCGCTGGGCGACGAGGTGCGCGTGACGGTCATCGCGGCCGGCTTCGACGCCGCCGGCGCGGGCCGCAAGCCCGTCGTGGGAGCTCTGGGAGGCGCCGCCGGGGAGAAGGCAGGCGCGCACCGGATCGAATCGGCGAAGGCCGGCAAGCTCACGTCGACGCTGTTCGAACCCGTCGACGCCGTCAGCGTGCCGGTGCACACCAACGGTTCGACCTTGAACATCGGCGGCGACGACGACGACGTCGATGTGCCGCCGTTCATGCGCCGCTGAGGCGAGCCGTGACGGCGGAAACCCCGGCCCCGAAGTTGGCAGGGGCGGGGCGGCCTGGCCGACAGTGGTTTTCCGCGGTTATCCGGATACTGGTCACGTGAGCGTTCGCATCCGGCGGGTGACCACCACCCGTGCGGGTGGTGTGTCGGCGCCGCCGTTCGACACCTTCAACCTGGGTGACCATGTCGGCGACGACCCGGCGGCGGTGGCCGCCAATCGGACCCGGCTGGCCGGCGCGATCGGCCTCGGGGCCGACCGGCTGGTGTGGATGAACCAGGCCCATGGCGATCGGGTCGAGGTGGTCGACGGGCCGCAGAGAGCCGCCGTCGGCGGGGGGTGGGCACCGACGCGTTGGTGACCGCCACACCCCGACTGGCGCTGGCCGTGGTGACCGCCGACTGCGTGCCGGTGTTGCTGGCCGACGCGTGCGCCGGTGTGGTCGCGGCGGTGCACGCCGGTCGGGTCGGCGCGCAGCGGGGGGTGGTGGTCCGCGCGGTGGAGGCGATGCTGGCCCTGGGCGCGCAGACCGCCGATATCTCGGCTCTGCTCGGCCCGGCGGTCAGCGGTCGTAACTACGAAGTGCCCGCGGCGATGGCCGACGAGGTCGAGGCGGCGCTGCAGGGCAGCCGCACGACGACGGCAGCCGGCACGCCCGGACTGGACCTTCGGGCCGGAATCGCTTGCCAGCTTCGGGATTTGGGTGTCACAGCGATCGACGTCGATCCGCGCTGCACTGTGGCCGACGCGACGCTGTTCAGCCATCGCCGCGGCGCGCCGACCGGGCGGCTGGCGTCGCTGGTCTGGATGGAGTGACCGCCATGGCGGTGGACACGTACGCCCAGGGAAATCACGGCGACCGCGAATCGGAATTGACGCGTGCGTTGGCTGCCGTGCGATCGCGACTTGCCGCGGCCGCGGAAGCGGCGGGTCGCAATGTCGGCGAAATTGAGCTTCTCCCTATTACCAAATTCTTTCCGGCAACCGATGTGGCGATTTTGTCGCGATTGGGTTGTCGGTGCGTTGGCGAATCTCGGGATCAGGAAGCTTCGGCGAAGGTATCCGAACTCGCTCGGTTGGCCAGTAGTTCGTCGCTAGCTGGTTCCGCACTGGCCTCGCCGCGTGATGACTTGCGGGATATGCACTGGCACATGGTGGGCCGGATCCAGCGGAATAAAGCGCGATCGTTGGCGAATTGGGCGCACACCGCGCACTCGATCGACAGCTCGCGGCTGGTGACCGCGCTCGGTAGGGCGGTGTCGGCGGCCCTGGGCGAGGGCCGTCGGCGGCACCCGCTGCGGGTTTACGTCGAGGTCAGCCTCGACGGCGACGTGTCGCGCGGCGGCGTCGATATCACCGAACCCGGTGCCGTCGACAAGGTCTGCGCACAGGTCGAGGAGTCGAAAAGCCTGGAGCTGGTCGGTTTGATGAGCATCCCGCCGCTGGACTGGGATCCCGAACAGGCCTTTGACCGGCTGCAATCGCAGCACCGGCGGGTGCTCGAATCGCACCCGGGGGCGGTCGGCCTGTCCGCCGGCATGTCGAATGATTTCGAAGTCGCCGTCAAACATGGTTCGACATGTGTGCGTGTCGGTACCGCGCTATTAGGTCCGCGGCGGCTACCGTCACCGTGAGTAGTCACTGTAGTCACACCTTCATCACGGACACCACAACTCCCAGGGGCTAGAAGGGGTTACGCAATGAGCACACTGCATAAGGTCAAGGCCTACTTCGGTATGGCTCCGATGGAGGACTACGACGACGAGTACTACGACGACCGCGCCCCGTCCCGGGGTTTCCCCCGTCCCCGGTTCGACGACGGATACGGCCGCTACGAGGGACGCGACTACGACGACCCGCGCGGGGAGCCGGCCGACTACCCGCCGCCCGGCAGTTACCGTGGCGCCTACGCGGACGAGCCCCGCTACCACTCGAGGGAGTTCGACCGTCCCGACATGGGCCGGCCGCGCCTCGGGTCTTGGTTGCGGAATTCCACCCGCGGAGCACTGGCGATGGATCCGCGCCGGATGGCGATGATGTTCGAAGAGGGCCACCCGCTCTCGAAGATCACCACACTGCGGCCCAAGGACTACAGCGAGGCGCGCACCATCGGCGAGCGGTTCCGGGACGGCACTCCGGTCATCATGGACCTGGTGTCGATGGACAACGCCGACGCAAAACGGCTGGTCGACTTCGCGGCAGGCTTGGCCTTCGCGTTGCGTGGATCGTTCGACAAGGTCGCAACCAAGGTGTTCCTGCTGTCGCCCGCCGACGTCGATGTGTCACCCGAGGAGCGTCGGCGGATCGCCGAAACCGGCTTCTACGCCTACCAATAGCCACAAGCCCACGTGAGCTGTGTGCCCGCACATCAGAGTCGGTAGGCTGGCCCATGCCGCACTAGTGCGCGGCGGCCGACATCGTCGGTCATCTCATCGGTAAGGTCGGGGCTTCCAAGTTGGCGCTGTTCTTTCAAATCCTTGGGTTTGCGCTGTTCATCTTCTGGCTGCTGCTGATCGCCCGGGTCGTCGTTGAATTCATCCGCTCGTTCAGCCGTGACTGGCGGCCCACCGGCATCACCGTGGTGATCTTGGAGATCATCATGTCGATCACCGATCCGCCGGTGAAACTGCTACGCCGGCTGATCCCACAGCTCACCATCGGTGCGGTCCGCTTCGACCTGTCGATCATGGTGCTGCTGCTGGTCGCGTTCATCGGCATGCAACTCGCGTTCGGCGCCGCGGCGTGAAGCACCCTGCGGCCGCCGCGACCGAAGCCGTGAGACGGTTCGGCCACGTTTTAGCGTCGGTTTGGCGCCCGCGATTTAAAAACTTTAAGGTTTCGGATTTTATTGCCCTTAGCGTGTGAAATCGGTTCTTGCTAATTGGCCTAATCGGCTACCGCCGGGTCTGGTGTGACAGGATGGACGGCAGTTGTATGACGGCAACGGCTCCGTTCTACACTTTCCAGATCGTTTGACAGAAACTCGAGGGGACGAACAATGCCGCTTACACCAGCCGACGTCCACAATGTGGCGTTCAGTAAGCCGCCCATTGGCAAGCGCGGTTACAACGAAGACGAGGTCGACGCCTTCCTCGACCTGGTCGAGAACGAGTTGACGCGGCTCATCGAGGAGAACGCCGATCTGCGTCAGCGGATAGAGGAGCTGGACCGCGAGCTGGCCGCCGGCGGCGGCGCCGCCCAACCCACCCAGGCGATTCCCACCTTCGAGCCCGAGCCGGAGCCGGTCAAGCCGACGGTGGCGCCGGCGCCTGTGGTGGCGCCCGTGCCGGCTGCCACGGGGACCACCGAGGAACAGGCCATCAAGGCCGCCCGGATTCTGGGCCTGGCTCAAGACACCGCCGACCGGCTCACCAGCACCGCCCAGGCCGAATCGGACAAGATGTTGGCCGACGCACGCGCCAACGCCGACCAAATCCTCAGCGAGGCCCGGCACACCGCCGAAACCACCGTCACCGACGCTAAGCAACGCGCCGAAGCGATGCTGTCCGATGCCCAAACACGCTCCGAGACTCAGTTGCGCCAGGCCCAGGAGAAGGCCGACGCCCTGCAGGCCGACGCGGAACGCAAACACTCCGAGATCATGGGAACCATCAACCAGCAGCGCACCGTGCTGGAAGGCCGCCTCGAGCAGCTGCGTACCTTCGAACGTGAGTACCGCACCCGACTCAAGACCTACCTGGAATCGCAGCTCGAGGAACTCGGCCAGCGCGGGTCGGCGGCACCCGTCGACTCCAGTGCCGATGCCGGTGGGTTCGACCAATTCAAGGGTAGTAACTAGCCGGGAGACCGCGCCGGACACTCGCCAAGCGTCGAGGTCGGCACGCTCGACCTGCACCGGATCTGGCAGCCCGCTCGTAACCTGAAGGATGACCGATGCTGATCATTGCGCTGGTACTAGCCCTGATCGGGCTCGTCGCGTTGGTGTTCGCGATCGTCACGAGCAACGACCTGGTGGCATGGGTGTGCATCGGCGCCGCCGTGCTGGGCGTGGTGCTGCTGACCATCGACGCAGTGCGGGAACGCCAGCGACGTGACCTCGGCGGCGAAGACCACGAAGAGGACCACGGAAAAGAAGCCGGGGACGACCAGCGCACCGTGGTCGACTACCCCGAGGAAGTCCCGGACGAGGCCGAAGACACCGGTGACGCCGTCGACGAGTCGTCGGAGCAAGCCGCGACCAAAGCGAGCGACGACCGGGCCAAGTAGCCCGGCTAACCAGCTCTAACGGGCTCAGCCGGTTGGCGTGTTGAGCAGCTCGCGAACCTCATCGTCACTGACCTGGTGAAAGTCCTCGTACACCTGTCCGACGGCTTCGAAGCCGGGCGGCATCGTCGTGCACACCAGGTCGTCGGCTTCCTGCGCAAGCTCGCGGCAGGTCGACGGCGGTCCGACGGGTACGGCGACGACGATCGATTGCGGGTCGGCGGCCCGCAGGGCCCGCACGGCGGCCAGCATGCTTGCGCCCGTGGCGATCCCGTCGTCGGAGAGGATCACGATCTTGCCGCGCGGGTCGGCCATCGGACGCCCGCCCCGATACGCCTGCTCACGCCGGCTGAGCTCGGCTGTCTCGCTGGCGATCACCTCGCGGACCTGCTCGTCGGTCACGTGCAGGCTGGAAATCACGTTGTCGTTCATCACCAGCCCGCCGCCGCTGGCCAGGGCGCCCATCGCGAGCTCCGACCAGCGGGGCACCCCGAGCTTGCGGACCAGGAACACGTCCAGCGGGGCGTGCAGCGCCGCCGCGATTTCCCAGGCCACGGGGACCCCGCCGCGTGCCAACCCAAAGACGAGGACGCCGTCCTTGTCGCGGTAGGACGCCAACCCGTCTGCCAGCGTGCGGCCCGCTTCACGACGGTCGCGGAACGTTCGCGTCGTCGTTCGCCGGAGGAAGCCGCTCGGTGGGTTCATGAATCGCACTCCAGGCTAGGTCTTTGTCCAGCCTACGTACGGCGTCGAGGTTCTCAAGGCAATTCTCAAGCGATCGATGAGATCCCCACGGGTTCGTGCCAACCACCGGTGCGCCGTCGTGAGCCAAATAATTGTGAGTTAAATAACATTGTGCGCAAAGGAATTGCACGATCAGGAGGATCCGCGAGATGAGTCGGCGCTACCACAACACCTACACGAACTCCTACACGGGCTACAGCATCGGTTGCGCAATTGCGTGGGCCCTCATATTGGCCGGAGTCTCGTTCGGGGCCGACGGCGCTACCCGGCGCAAGGTGGTGCCGGTTTTCGGGGGATGGTGGATTGGGTGGCTGTCGGCAACGATCGCCAGGGCCGTCTACCCACCGCCGAAGCGGCACGCCGGCCCGTAAAGCGGTGTCCGAGAGGGGTGTGTCCGAGGGGGGACTTGAACCCCCACGCCCATTAGTAGGGCACTAGCACCTCAAGCTAGCGCGTCTGCCATTCCGCCACTCGGACAAGACCAAACGAGAGTTGGCAGCTAAGGCTATCGGATCGGCCCGCGCCGGCCCAACCCAGCTCGCCGACGTTGCGGCGCGCGCGCTTGCGCGCCCAACCCCGGCGCCCGGGCAGTGGTAGGAAAGGTGGTTGTGACCGATGACACCGGGGCCACCGGGGCGACCGAGGTTCCAACCCACCCCGGCGACGATGTCGTCGAGGTTGTCAGCAGGTTGATCCGGTTCGATACCACCAACACCGGCGAACCCGAGACGACGCAGGGCGAGGCCGAGTGCGCGCGTTGGGTCGCCGAGCAACTCCAAGAGGTCGGCTATCAGCCGCAATATGTCGAATCCGGTGCACCCGGCCGGGGCAATGTATTCGCTCGCCTCGAGGGCGCGGACAGCTCGCGTGGCGCCCTGCTGATCCACGGGCATCTCGACGTGGTGCCGGCCGAGCCGGCCGACTGGAGCGTGCACCCGTTTTCCGGCGCGATCAAAGACGGTTTCGTCTGGGGCCGCGGCGCGGTCGACATGAAGGACATGGTCGGGATGATGATCGTGGTCGCCCGACAGCTAAAACGGTCCCGTATCGTCCCGCCCCGCGATTTGGTGTTCGCGTTCGTTGCCGACGAAGAACACGGCGGCCACTTCGGCGCGCAGTGGCTGGTAAAGAACCGGCCCGATCTGTTCGATGGCGTCACCGAGGCGATCGGTGAAGTGGGCGGGTTTTCCCTGACCGTGCCGCGGCGTGATGGGGGAGAGCGCCGGCTCTATTTGATCGAGACGGCCGAGAAGGGGCTGTCGTGGATGAAGCTCACCGCCCGCGGCCCGGCGGGGCACGGGTCGATGGTGCACGACCAGAACCCGGTCACCGCCGTCGCCGAGGCGGTCGCCCGGTTGGGCAGGCACCGGTTTCCGCTCGTGGTGACCGACACCGTCACCCATTTCCTGGCCGCGGTGAGCGAGGAAACCGGGCTGACGTTCGACACCGAGTCGGCCGACCTGGAGGGGGCGGTCGAAAAGCTCGGCCCGATGGCCCGCATGCTCAAGGCCGTGCTGCACGACACCGCCAACCCGACGATGCTCAAGGCCGGATACAAGGCCAACGTCATCCCGGCGAGCGCGGAAGCGGTGGTGGACTGCCGCATCCTTCCCGGCCGAAGGGCGGCGTTCGAGGCCGAGGTCGACGAGCTGATCGGCCCCGACGTGACACGCGAATGGATCAGGGACTTGTCGCCATATGAGACCAGCTTCGACGGTGACCTGGTCGACGCCATGAACGCCGCCGTGCTGGCGCTTGACCCCGACGGGCGGACGGTGCCCTACATGCTTTCCGGCGGCACCGACGCGAAAGCGTTCGCGCGCTTGGGTATTCGCTGCTTCGGCTTCAGTCCGCTGCGGTTGCCGCCGGAATTGGATTTCGCGGCACTGTTCCACGGCGTCGATGAACGGGTACCCATCGATTCATTGAAATTTGGCACCGAGGTGCTGTCACACTTCCTGGCCCACTGCTAATCCGAATATGTAAGCCCCACAACAAGTTACGAATCAAATCACGAGAGGATCGCCATGAGCTTGCCGTCTGACCCGTATGACGCGCTGCCCAAGCTGCCACTGTTCAGCCTCACCTCGAACTCGATCACCAACGGCCAGCCACTCGCGACTCCGCAGGTCAGCGGGATCATGGGCGCGGGCGGAGAGGATGTCAGCCCGCAGCTGGACTGGTCGGGATTCCCCGACGAGACCCGCGGCTTTGCGGTCACCGTCTACGACCCGGACGCCCCGACGCTGTCCGGGTTCTGGCACTGGGCGGTGGCCAACCTGCCCGCCGACGTGACCGAGTTGCCCGACGACGCGGGCGATGGCGGTGAGCTGCCGGGCGGCGGCCTGACCCTGGTCAACGACGCCGGAATGCGCCGTTACGTCGGCGCAGCGCCGCCTCCCGGCCACGGCGTCCATCGTTATTACGTTGCGGTACATGCCCTGGACGTCGACAAACTCGACCTGTCCGAAGACGCCAGTCCCGCTTTTCTCGGGTTCAACCTGTTCCAGCACGCGATCGCGCGCGCGTACATCTACGGCACCTATGAGCAGGAGTAAAGCCGACAGGCCGCTCGACCTGCCGCTCACGGTGAGCGCGCGGCGCGCGTGTTCAGCGAGCGGATTGCGTCCGAAGGTGTGACACTGTGTCGAAGGCGACGGCAGCGCGGCCATCGGTGCGTCAGGGAAGGCGAACTGATGAAGATGGCAATAATGCGCGTGTCGGCGGCAGTAGCCATAGCGCTGGCACCCCTCTGCATTCCACCAGCACAAGCCCACGCCGACGATCCCTGTGTCGGCATCACCGATCCGGCTGCCCACCAGGCTTGCACCAACGGAGTCCTGCGCGATAACCACCAACGCAGACGGCAGCTGGGCGATTGCGAAGGGGCGAGTCCCCTTGACGGACAGTTGGGCCAAGTTTGTGGGTAACTTCTGGCTCCGAAAGTCTGGGCCTTCGTCTCATCCGCCTGCCGGAGGTCGCCGCATGATGGTGCCGAAGATCGGCGGTCCATAGCCTTTCTCTGCCGGCTTATCCTGCTGGGCCTTACGTGCTCCCGGTGGCATCGGCGGAACGAACATCGGGATCAGTGGGGCGCCGTCGGCTGCTGTTGCCACCAACGGTGCCTCTGAGGCAGTCAGCTGGATCGGGGAGGTGACCGCCGAAGGCGGGACCACAAGGTTGCTGACGTACATTCCCTTGCCCATAGAAGCGGTGACAGAACTCTCCACCGCACTGGTCGCAGCGGCGGGTGGGGCATAGAAATTGGGAGCCCCTCCCACAGCCTCGGGACCGGTGAGGTTGTAGGCAATGGCCAGATTGCGGGGGGTGGGGGCCAGGACATCCGGGTACTGACCGGGGAAGTAATCGTGGCCGCTCGTGATCAAACCGATAAAGGACTGCGGGTTGAAGAGACCGCTGCTGATCGTGTTTTGCAGATAGCCGTTGACGGCCTGAACGAACGGATTGGAGAAGACACCGGCGGCTGGTGCCGCCGCCGGCACTGCGGCCGCTTGGGCCGCGGCGGCGGTCGGAGTGGTCATCGGGGATGGGGGGTTAAACATTGGCAACGCCATGGTCTGCAGGTTGGTGGCGTGATAGCCCAGCATCGCGGTCGTGTTGTCCGTCCACATCTGCAGGTACTGGGTCTCGGTTGCGGCGATGGCGGGGAAGTTGATGCCGAAGAAGTTTGTCGCGAGCAGATGAGCCAGCTGGGTGCGGTTGGCGGCGACCACGCTGGGATGCACCACCGCTGTCTGGGTAGCGACGAACGAGCTGGTCATGGTGGTAGCCGCCATCGACATCTGCGCGGCCTGGACTGCGGTGGCCTGTAACCAGGCGATGTAGGGAAGGGTAGACAGGGTCATCGCCGTAGCTGATGGTCCCCGCCAGGGAATGCCCGCCACGATGGAGGCGTAGTCAGCTGCGGTCTGCCCCAACTCGATCGCCAGCTGGCGCCAGGTGTTGGCAGCGGTGAGCAATGATCCGGGCCCCGGCCCTGAATGAATCAGTGCCGATGTGATCTCGGGAGGAGCCCAGAAGTCCACGCCTACCCTGTCAATGCTCCGAGTCGATAGTCTCGATGCCACGCATGCGGGCCTCCCTTTCGGTGACGTTCGTGTTTGGCGACCTGGCCCGATTCGTCGAAGGGAGCGTAACGCTTCACTACTCACATCGGGAATAGCGACTCACATCTGAACAGCGAAAATTCCCGCTTCGGGATTCGGCCCCGTTCTCACGACGACTCAGCCGGTGACATAACCGGACCACGGTGTGAATACGGCCACGCGGGTGACACGCCCACGTCCAAACGGTGAATCCATTGCGCCGCCGCACCTTCCATCACCCCAAGAAGTCTCTTGACGGACGACGAAGACGACGAAGACGACGAAGACGGGACGGCGTGACCTAGCCGGACGGGCGTCCCGGTTAGGGCGCCGCCGACCCGACCGCGTCGCTGAGCGAGGCGAACCCGCCGTCGTGCAGCCGGCGGGCAATGCCGTCGTGAATGTGCTTGGGCCACAAGCCGCCGCCGTAGATGAACCCGGTATAGCCCTGCAGCAGCGAGGCGCCCGCGGTGATCCGTTCCCAGGCGTCGTCGGCGGTCTCGATGCCCCCGACGCTGATCAGCACCAGGCGATCTCCGACCCGGGCGTACAGCCGGCGCAGCACCTCGGCGGCGCGGCGCGCCACCGGCGGCCCGGAGATGCCGCCGGCACCCAGCTCGTCGACCCCGGGGGTGTTCAGGCCGTCGCGCGAGACCGTCGTGTTGGTGGCGACGATGCCGGCCAGGCCCAGCTCGACGGCCAGGTCCGCGATGTCGTCGAGGTCGGAATCGGAGACATCCGGTGCGATCTTCACCAGCACCGGTACCGATGTTGCTGACGCTTCCGAGAGGACGCCGGACAGGATGGGCCGCAGCGACTCGACCGCCTGAAGATCGCGTAGCCCCGGTGTGTTCGGCGAGCTCACGTTGACGACCAGATACGACGCCAACGGGCCGACCAGGCGGGCGCTGGCCCGGTAGTCGTCGACCGCGTCGGTGGCCGGGGTTGTCTTCGTCTTGCCGATGTTGACCCCGATCGGTGCCTCGGTTCGCTGGCGCGCGAGCCGGATCGCCAGCGCGCCGGCTCCGTGATTGTTGAATCCCATCCGGTTCAGCAACGCGCGGTCGGCGGGCAGCCGGAACAGGCGGGGCGCCGCGTTACCGGGCTGCGCGTGTGCGGTCACGGTCCCCACCTCGGCGTACCCGAAACCCAACGCATCCCACGTGAGCAGCCCGAGACCGTCCTTGTCGAAGCCGGCGGCCAGCCCGAGCGGTCCGGGGAAACGCACCCCGAAGACCGTGCTGGCCAACACCGGATCGTTCGGGCCGAGCAGCCTGTGCAGCAACCGGCGCACCAAGGCGACGCCCGTCACGCCACGCAGAACGGCGAACACCAGCGTGTGGATGCGCTCGGGCGGGACGGCAAACAGCGCCCGGCGCACGAGCCGGTACATCACAGCTGGGGCTGGTCGGGCTGTCGGCTATTCAGACGAGATTTCTTGCGGCGCAACAGAACCCGTCGACTGCCGTCGGTGTAGAGCCGGACCCGCGTCAGCTCCCAGCCTCGATATTCGGCCTCGATGGACAGTCGGGTCGAGGCGCTGAGCCTGGTCACTTCCGGCGGCAGGCGCAACGGCACCCATTCATACTCGTCGGACATTTCGGTGTCCCAACCCGCTGGCAGCCGGCTTCGCCGCGCCGCCGGCCCGGCGCTCAACGGGCGCCCGCCGCATGTTCGACGATCTGGACGCCCGCACCCGACCCCGACACCACATACAAGGTGTCCGACGCTTCGTCAA
Source organism: uncultured Actinomycetota bacterium (assembly GCA_963703795.1). Classification (GTDB taxonomy): domain Bacteria; phylum Actinomycetota; class Actinomycetes; order Mycobacteriales; family Mycobacteriaceae; genus Mycobacterium. The sequence goes on from CAVPFT010000027.1 coordinate 92,606, forward strand.
AGGCCACGGAGTTGGGTTGCTGCACGGTTGGGTATCGCACCCTTTCGACGGGAATTCCGGTTGACAGATCGTAACCAATGACGACGTTCGACGCGGTTAGGGACACCCAGGCCAGCTCACGCGACCCGGCCAGGCCGTAGGGGGCCTGTCGCACCGGGTAGGCCTGGCGCAGGATCAGCGGGTCGACGCCGTACACCAGCAGTTGGCCGCCGCGGGTGTCGGCGACCAGGATCAGGCCCAGTGGATCGGCGGCCAGGGTGGTGGCGCCCTGGCCGGCGCGCAGCGCCTGCTCGACCCGACCGTTGGCGGCGATCGTCGTCACCGAGGTCTGCCCACGGTCCAGAACTACCGTCGTATTCCCCTGTGTCACAAGGCAATCCACCCGCGCAAAGATCTTGTTTCGGCTACCGACGGTCGCCGTCGTATCCGCGCCGGGCGTCGGGGAGGCCAGGGTGTACACGGCGCCGTCGGCGCTGCCCAAGACCAGCTTGCCGTCGGAGCGTTGCGCGATCGCGGTGAATTCGGCCTGCTGGGCGTCGGCGACGTTCACTCGTGCCGTGTGGCCGCTGGACAGGTCGACCGAGAAATAGCCGCCGCGGGTAGCCAGGTAGGCCGTGCCGCGGTCGTCGCCGGTCAACGCGGTCGCCGGTCCCGGCAGGGCGATGACGCGCGGCGCGACGTGCGGGTCCCCGAACTCGGTGACGCTGGCGGGCGCCGCCGGGTCGGCGCCGGGAACCAGGACGGCCAATTGGTGAGTGCCGCCGTCGAAGATCGCCGTCGCGGCGTCGCCGCCCAGCGGTCGCACCGTACCGGCCGGGTCCTGTGACACCGCCGGCGATTGGGCCGCTCGCGCGGGTTCTATCGTCGGCGGCGCGGGAGTGAGCGGATTCCGTGAACAACCGGCGACACAACTCGCACCGCCCGCGACCGCCGCCACCAATACCAGCAGACCAACAAAGCGCCGTTGCACTGGGCGTATGTGGCATTCAAGCCGTCGCAGCAATTACTTTTCCCTCGCGTCACGAAGAGCAAAGCCAAATTTTAAGGAACGGTTTCGCATCCAATATCGCCATGTTGCCCTCTACGGGTCGTGCTGGAGAGGTATCGTCACGACATGACCGTCATCGCTGACCGGCATGTCGCGGACAAGGAGTTTGCTGTCGAGGACATATCGACAGGAATCTTTGCCAGCGGTTACGGACAAGTCGGTGATGGACGCAGTTTTTCCTTTCACATCGAGCACCGATCGCTCGTCGTCGAGGTTTACCGGCCGCGCCTGGCGGGCCCAGTCCCGCAGGCCGAAGACGTGGTCGCGCGGGCGGTCCGCAACCTGGTCAACATCGACCTCACGGACGAGCGCAGCCTGACCGCCGCGGTACGCGACTCGGTCGCGCGCGCGGTGGCCGTTTCCCGATAGTCACGCCCCGCTAGTCACGCCCCGCACCGGGTACGGTCGTCGTCGTGGCTTCGGCAATGTCGGTCTCGATGATGTCTGGGTGGCAGGCGCCCGCGACATGACGGTCATCCTGCTACGGCACGGCCGCTCCACCTCGAACACCGCCGGTGTTCTGGCCGGTCGATCCGAGGGGGTCGACCTCGACGACAGGGGCCGCGAGCAGGCCGCCGGGCTCATCGATCGGATTGGCGACCTGCCGATCCGCGCGGTGGTCACCTCGCCGCTGCTGCGTTGCCGGCGCACCGTGGCGCCGCTCGCCGAAGCGTTGTCCCTCGAGCCGCTCGTCGACGACCGGCTCGCCGAGGTGGACTACGGGGAATGGACGGGCCGCAAAATCGGCGAGTTGACGAATGAGCCGTTGTGGCGGGTGGTCCAGGCCCATCCCAGCGCGGCGGTGTTCCCCGGCGGCGAGGGTTTGGCGCAAGTGCAGGCGCGCAGCGTGGCCGCCGTTCGCGAACACGACCGGCGGCTGGCCGACCAGCACGGCGGTGACGCGCTCTGGGTGGCCTGCACTCACGGTGATGTCATCAAGGCGCTTATCGCCGACGCGTATGGCATGCATCTGGACGGGTTCCAGCGAATCACCGCCGACCCGGGGTCGGTGAGCGTGATCAGCTTACACCCCGCTGCGGCCGTTCGTGTTGCACGTCAACCACACCGGTGCGCGCTTGGCCGCCGCTTTGCGGGCCGGGCCCCGACCCAAGCCCGAATCCAAGGGGGACGAGCCCAAGGGGGACGAGCCCAAGGGGGACGTGCCGTCGAGTGACGCGGTGGTCGGCGGCTCAACGGATTGATTCCGCTGTGCCGCAGCAATCGGATCGCACGGCGATGGCAAGAGCCGGTATTTTGGAGGTGCAATGGCCCGCGCAATCCATGTCTTCCGCACACCCGACCGCTTCGTGGCCGGGACCGTTGGCCAGCCCGGAAATCGCACGTTCTACATACAAGCGGTGGGCGATGCCCGCGTGGTGTCAGTGATATTGGAGAAGCAACAGGTCGCGGTGCTGGCCGAGCGCATCGGCGCGTTGCTGCTCGAGGTGAATCGCAGGTTCGGCACACCGGTCCCGCCGGAGCCCGCCGAAATCGAAGACCTCAACCCGTTGATCACACCGGTCGATGCGGAGTTTCGGGTCGGGACCATGGGCCTGGGCTGGGATTCGGAGGCTCAGACCGTGGTGGTCGAATTGCTGGCCGTCACCGACGCCGAGTTCGACGCCTCCGTGGTCCTCGACGACACCGAGGAGGGTCCGGACGCGGTGCGGGTGTTCTTGACGCCGGAGTCGGCACGGCAGTTCGCCACTCGCTCCAATCGCGTTATCTCGGCGGGACGTCCGCCGTGCCCGTTATGCGACGAACCGTTGGACCCGGAGGGCCACGTCTGCGCGCGCGCCAACGGCTATAAGCGCAGCGCGCTGCTCGGGCCTGACGATGAACCCCAGGAATAGCGGGCATGACGAGCGTGAGGTGTTGCGGGACGGCGAGCTGACGGTCCTCGGACGCATCCGCTCGGCCAGCAACGCCACCTTTTTGTGCGAGTCCACGCTCGGCGAATCCAGCGTGCACTGCGTGTATAAACCGGTCTCCGGTGAAGCGCCGCTGTGGGATTTCCCCGACGGGACCCTGGCCGGCCGCGAGCTCGGCGCGTACCTGGTGTCGATGCAGTTGGGTTGGAACATCGTGCCTTACACCATCATTCGTCACGGGCCTGCGGGTCGGGGCATGTTGCAGCTGTGGGTGGAACAACCCGGCGACACGGCCGACTCCGATCCCCGGCCGGGCCCCGACCTCGTCGACCTGTTTCCCGCCGACAAACTCGAGCCGGGTTATCTGCCGGTACTGCGGGCCTACGACTACGCCGGCGACGAGGTCATCCTCATGCACGCCGACGACATTCGATTGTGGCGGATGGCGGTGTTCGACATGCTGATCAACAACGCCGATCGCAAGGGCGGCCACGTCCTGCGCGACCTCGACGGCCACATCTACGGCGTCGACCACGGCGTGTGTCTGCACGTGGAGAACAAGCTGCGCACGGTCTTGTGGGGCTGGGCCGGCAAGCCGGTGGACGACGGGACCTGCGAGGCGGTCGCCGGGCTCGCCGACTCCCTCGCCTGTTCGCTCGGCGACGAACTGGCCGAGCACATCACCCGGGCGGAAATCGCCGCGCTGCGGGGGCGCGCACACGCGCTGCTGGACAATCCGATCATGCCGGGACCCAACCGGCATCGCCCCATCCCGTGGCCCGCTTTCTAAGCGGGTCGACGCAACGGGCGGGGCGTCGCGAAACTTAAACCCTGCACACCCGCGTCGGCGTGTCGTGTGCGTGGTTTAAGTGTCGCGCGCCAAGCCCTACCTCCAGGGTCTGGGTCCCGTCGGTGATACTCCGCCGGTGACTCGGCGTCGGTGATAATGCGTCGGTGATACTGAAGCGGTGAACCCGGCCGCGGATAACTTGTCCGACCCGACAGATGCCGCACTGGCCGCCGATCTCGCAGCGGACGCGGGTGAGTTGCTGTTGAGGGTGCGCGAGCGAGATCGGGTTCGACCGCCCCTGGGCGCTCGGTGACGCGGGCGACAGCATGGCAAACGCGCTGATTCTGCGGCGGTTACGTGCGGAGCGGCCCGGCGATGCGGTGCTCAGCGAGGAAGCCTACGACGACCTGTCCCGGGTGAACCACGATCGCGTGTGGATCATCGACCCGCTGGACGGCACCCGCGAGTTCTCCACACCCGGCCGCGACGACTGGGCGGTACACATCGCGTTGTGGCAGCGCCCGACCGACGGCCAGCGCGAGATCACCGACGCGGCCGTCGCGTTGCCCGCCCGCGGGAACACGGTGTACCGCAGCGACACGGTGACCGCCGGCGCAGCCCGCGTCGGCATTCCGGGGACCATCCGGATCGCCGTCAGCGCCACCCGGCCACCCGCGGTTCTGTACCGCATGCGCCAGACGCTGCACATTCAGCCGGTAGCGATCGGCTCGGCGGGCGCGAAGGCGATGGCCGTCATCGACGGCGATGTCGACGCCTATGTGCACGCGGGAGGTCAGTGGGAGTGGGATTCGGCGGCCCCGGCCGGGGTGGTGATGGCCGCGGGCATGCACGCGTCGCGGCTCGACGGCTCGCCGCTGCGCTACAACCAACTCGACCCGTACCTGCCCGACTTCGTCATGTGCCGCGCCGAGCTGGCGCCGATCCTGCTCGGCGCCATCCACCAGGAATTTGGCTGATCCCGAGCGCGTTTAGAGTCGACGACATGCAGGCATGGCTTTCCGCGCAGGTTCCGGCGTTGCCGGGACGCGGCCCAGAGCTGCGCCTGTACGACACCTCCGATCGGCAGGTGCGCCCAGTGGCCGCGGGTACTGGTCCGGCTCCAAGGCCGCCATGTACGTCTGCGGGATCACGCCGTATGACGCGACCCATCTCGGTCACGCGGCCACCTATCTGGCGTTCGACTTGGTCCACCGGCAGTGGCTGGACCTCGGTCACGACGTCCACTATGTGCAGAACGTCACCGACATCGACGATCCGTTGTTGGAGCGCGCCGGTCGCGACGGGATCGACTGGCGCGAGCTCGCCGACCGCGAGGTCGCGCTTTTCCGGGAGGACATGGCGGCGCTGCGCATACTGCCGCCACGCGAGTATGTGGGGGCGACCGAGGCGATTTCTGAGGTGATCGAACTCGTCGAGAAAATGCTGGCGTCGGGGGCCGCGTACGTGCTCGACGGCGAATTTCCGGACGTCTACTACCGCGCGGACGCCACGCCGCAGTTCGGCTACGAGTCCGGCTACGACCGGGACACCATGCTGGCGCTTTTGCCGAGCGCGGCGGCGACCCGGACCGCCCCGGCAAGACCGACGAGCTCGACGCCCTGCTGTGGCGCGCCGCGCGGCCGGGGGAACCCAGTTGGCCGTCGCCGTTCGGCGCCGGGCGGCCCGGCTGGCACGTCGAGTGCGCGGCGATCGCCCTCAGCCGCATCGGCAGCGGCCTGGACATTCAGGGTGGGGGCAGCGACCTGATCTTCCCGCATCACGAGTTCACCGCCGCGCACGCCGAATGTGTCCGCGGTGAGCGGCGATTCGCCCGGCACTACGTGCACGCCGGGATGATCGGCTGGGAGGGGCGCAAGATGTCCAAGAGCCTCGGCAACCTGGTCCTGGTGTCGACGTTGCGCGCGCAAGGCGTCGAGCCGGCGGCCATCCGCCTGGGCCTGCTGGCCGGCCATTACCGCGCGGACCGGTTTTGGAGCCGGCAAGTGCTCGACGAGGCGACCGGCCGGCTGCAGCGGTGGCGCACCGCGACCGCGCTGCCCGCCGGCCCGGACGGCACCGACGTAATCGCCCGGATCCGCCGATATTTGGCCGATGATCTTGATACCCCGAAAGCCATTGTGGCACTTGATAGTTGGGCCACCGATGCGCTGGAGTACGGCGGTCACAACGCCGAGGCGCCGAGGTTGGTGGCAACGGCGGTGGATGCACTGCTCGGGGTGGAACTGTAACCGACGCGGTTAACGGCACGACGCCCTTGAGGTACGTTGTCCGCCATGACATCGCTGCAGGACAAGGTCGTCTTTATCACCGGTGGCGCCCGGGGAATCGGGGCCGACGTCGCCCGTCGGCTGTACAAGAAGGGCGCCAAACTGGTGCTGACCGATCTTGACCACGCCGAGTTGACCGCGCTGGCCGCCGAACTCGGCGAAGATCGGGTGCTCACCGCGGTCGCCGACGTGCGCGATCTGCCCGCCATGCAGGCCGCGGCCACCCAGGCCGTCGAACGCTTCGGCGGCATCGACGTCGTCGTCGCCAACGCCGGCATCGCGAGCTACGGGTCGGTGCTGCAGGTCGATCCGGAGGCATTCAAGCGGGTGCTGGACATCGACGTGCTCGGCGTCTTCCACACCGTGCGCGCCACCTTGCCGGCGGTGATCGAGCGGCGCGGCTACGTGCTGATCGTCTCGTCGCTGGCCGCATACGCGGCGGCGCCCGGACTGGCGGCGTACAACGCGTCGAAGGCCGGCGTCGAGCTGCTCGCCAACGCGCTGCGATTGGAGGTGGCCCATCACGGCGTCAGCGTCGGCTCGGCGCACATGTCCTGGATCAACACCGCCCTGGTCCGTGACACCAAGGCCGACCTGCCCTCGTTCGGCGAAATGCTCGCGAAATTGCCGTGGCCACTGAACAAAACCACGACCGTCGACAAGTGTGCGGATGCGTTCGTCAAGGGCATCGAGGGCCGTCGTAGCCGCATCTACTCCCCGGGCTGGGTGGGCCTGTTCCGCTGGCTCAAGCCGGTGCTGTCCACCAGGGTCGGCGAACTTCCGATCCGCAAAACCACCGCCGAGCTGGTGCCGAAAATGGACGCCGAAGTCGCCGCGCTGGGCCGGTCTACCAGCGCCTACAACGAATCGTTGACGTCAGAAAATTAGCGCCCGAATCCCGGACGCCGGCGGCGTAGATAGCGTTCGAACTCGGCGGCCAGCGCGTCGCCGTCGATCTGGCCCAGGGCTTCGTTCATGTCGACCTCGGCGTCGCCCCGCTGTTCCAGCGATGCCACGTATTCGGCCAAGTCCTCGTCCTCGGCGGCCATTTCGGTGATCGCCTGCTCCCACTCCTCGGCCTGGGCCGGCAGGTCGGCGAGCGGAACCTCGATGTCGAGCACGTCTTCGACGCGGCGCAGCAGCGCCACCGTCGCCTTCGGGTTCGGCGGGCTCGACACGTAGTGCGGCACCGCCGCCCAGAACGTCACCGCCGGGATCCCGGCGGCCACGCAGGCGTCCTGGAACACCCCGGCGATCCCGGTCGGGCCCTCGTAGCGGGTTTCCTCGAGGCCGAAGCGTTTCGCCGACTCGGGGGAGTAGGCCGCGCCCGAGACGGGCACCGGCCGGGTGTGCGGGGTGTCGGCCAGCAGGGCCCCGAGGATCACGACGGTGTCGACGTTGAGCTTGTCGGCGATGGCCAGCAACTCGGCACAGAAGGTGCGCCAGCGCATGTTGGGCTCCACCCCGTGCATCAACACGACGTCGCGGTCGCTGCCCGGTGGGCGGCAATGTGTGATCCGCATCGCCGGCCACACCAGCTCCCGGGTGACCCCGTCGACTTGCCGGATGACCGGGCGATTCACCTGGTAGTCGTAGTACGCCTCGTCGTCGATCTCCACGATCGGATCGGCTTCCCAGATGGCATCGAGGTGCTCGAGCGCGTCGCTGGCCGCGTCGCCCGCATCGTTCCAGCCCTCAAACGCCGCAACGACGACGGTGTTGTGCAGTTCGGGCAGGTTACTGCCGTGCGGCCCACCATCCGGGAATGTCACAGAATCAGCGTACGGCCTCCCGCCTGGCGGCGATGCGGTAGTTGGAACGCCGGCTGGCACGGGATCCGTCGACCACCGGGCGTTTTGCATAGGTCGACTATCCTTGCGGGGTGACTGCCGCTAACGAAGACCCCTACGACACCGACATTCTCGACGTTCCCGCGCAGCGGGTGGTGGTCGGTGACGGCGCGATGGGCCCCCAGTTGCAGGCGAGCTGTCGGTCGCGGCGATGAGTTGGGCGTCCAGACGTCGATCGGGTGACGACGTAGACTTTTCTGGTCGAGAGGCGTTGCAACGGTTCCGGTTCCCTCCCGGTATCCGCCACGCTCGGCAGAGTCAAGGACGCCTTCCGCTACGGAAGGAACGTACGTGAACGCCGCTGAGTCGAACGCCTTCGCGCCGAACATCCGCCCCGACTGCACCGACGAACTGACGGCTGCTCTGGGCCAGCGGATCATGGTGATCGACGGCGCGATGGGCACGGCGATCCAGCGGGACCGGCCGGACGAGGCCGGCTACCGCGGCGACCGGTTCACGGAGTGGCCGACCGCTCTTCAAGGCAATAACGACCTGCTCACCCTGACGCAGCCGCAGATCATCGAGGGGATCCACCGCGAGTACCTCGAGGCGGGCGCCGACATCCTGGAGACCAACACGTTCAACGCGAACGCGGTCTCGCTCTCCGACTACGACATGCACGAGCTGGCCTACGAGCTGAACTACGCCGGCGCCGCGCTGGCCCGGAAGGTCGCCGACGAGTTCAGCACCCCGGAGAAGCCCCGCTACGTCGCCGGCGCCATCGGGCCGACGACGCGGACCGCGTCGATCTCGCCGGACGTCAACGACCCCGGAGCCCGCAACGTCTCCTACGACCAGCTGGTCGCCGCCTACCTCGAAGCCGCCAACGGCCTGGTCGACGGCGGCGCCGACCTCCTCATCATCGAGACGATCTTTGACTCGCTGAACGCCAAGGCGGCGGTGTTCGCCGTCGAAACGCTGTTCGAGGACCGCGGACGCCGCTGGCCGCTCATTATCTCGGGCACCATCACCGATGCGTCCGGGCGGACGTTGTCCGGCCAGGTCACCGAAGCGTTCTGGAACTCGGTCAGGCACGCGAAGCCGATCGCGGTGGGCCTCAACTGCGCCCTGGGTGCGCCCGAGATGAGGCCCTACATCGCCGAGGTGTCGCGGATCGCGGACACCTTCGTCTCCTGCTACCCGAATGCGGGTCTGCCCAACGCCTTTGGCGAGTACGACGAGTCCCCGGAGCGTCAGGCGGGCTACATCGCCGACTTCGCCGAGGCCGGCCTGGTCAACCTGGTCGGTGGTTGCTGCGGGACGGCGCCGCCGCACATCGCCGAGATCGCCAAGGTCGTCGAGGGCAAGCCGCCGCGCGCGCTGCCGCAGCTCCCTGTGGCCACCCGGCTCTCGGGCCTGGAGCCGCTCAACATCACCGACGATTCCCTGTTCGTGAACATCGGTGAGCGCACCAACATCACCGGCTCCGCCCGGTTCCGCAATCTGATCAAGGCCGAGGACTACGACACCGCGCTGTCGGTCGCCCTGCAGCAGGTCGAGGTCGGTGCGCAGGTCATCGACATCAACATGGACGAGGGCATGATCGACGGCGTCGCCGCGATGGACCGGTTCACCAAGCTGATCGCGGCCGAGCCGGACATCAGCCGCGTCCCGGTGATGATCGACTCCTCCAAGTGGGAGGTCATCGAGGCGGGCCTGAAAAACGTGCAGGGCAAGCCGATCGTGAACTCGATCTCCATGAAGGAGGGCGAGGAGAAGTTCATCCGCGAGGCACGGCTGTGCCGCAAGTACGGCACCGCCGTCGTCGTGATGGCCTTCGACGAGCAGGGCCAGGCCGACAACCTGGAGCGCCGCAAGGAGATCTGCGGGCGCGCCTACCGGATCCTGACCGAAGAGGTCGGCTTCCCGCCCGAGGACATCATCTTCGACCCGAACTGCTTCGCTCTGGCGACGGGTATCGAGGAGCACGCGACCTACGGGATCGACTTCATCGAGGCCTGCGCCTGGATCAAGGAGAACCTGCCCGGGGTGCACATCTCCGGCGGTATCTCGAACGTGTCGTTCTCGTTCCGGGGCAACAACCCCGTCCGCGAGGCGATCCACGCGGTGTTCCTGTTCCACGCCATCAAGGCCGGCCTGGACATGGGCATCGTCAACGCCGGTGCGCTGGTGCCCTACGACTCGATCGACCCCGAGCTGCGGGACCGCATCGAGGACGTCGTCCTGAACCGTCGCGAGGACGCTGCCGAGAGGCTCCTGGAAATCGCCGAGCGGTTCAGCAGCAAGGAGGTGGCCTCGGGAAATACAGACCCGGCGGCGGCCGAATGGCGCAGCCTCCCGGTCCGCGAGCGGATCACGCACGCCCTGGTCAAGGGCATCGACGCCCACGTCGATGACGACACCGAGGAATTGCGGGCCGAGATCGCCGCCGCCGGTGGTCGCCCGATCGAGGTGATCGAGGGCCCGCTGATGGACGGCATGAACGTCGTCGGTGACCTCTTCGGCTCGGGGAAGATGTTCCTGCCCCAAGTCGTGAAGTCGGCCCGGGTGATGAAAAAGGCCGTGGCGTACCTGCTGCCGTTCATCGAGGCCGAGAAGGAGGAGTCCGGCGTCGGGGCATCTAAGGACACCAACGGCACGATCGTGATGGCGACCGTGAAGGGCGACGTCCACGACATCGGCAAGAACATCGTCGGGGTCGTGCTGCAGTGCAACAACTACGAAGTGATCGACCTCGGTGTGATGGTGCCCGCCCAGAAGATCCTGGACGCGGCCAAGGAGCACGACGCCGACATCATCGGGCTGTCCGGCCTGATCACCCCGTCCCTGGACGAGATGGTCAACTTCGCCGTCGAGATGGAACGCGAGGGGCTCGAGATCCCGCTGCTGATCGGTGGCGCGACCACCTCGCGCGCCCACACGGCCGTGAAGGTGTCGCCGCGTCGCAGCGGTCCGGTGGTCTGGGTCAAGGACGCGTCTCGCTCGGTGCCGGTCGCCGCGGCGCTCCTCGACGACAAGCAGCGTCCAGCCCTGTTGGAGGCGACCGAGAAGGATTACGCGTCCCTGCGCGAACGGCACGCCCAGAAGAACAAGCGGCCGATGCTGACGCTGGAGAAGGCCCGCGCGAACCGCACGCCGATCGAGTGGGACGGCTACACGCCGCCGGTGCCCGCCCAGGGTCTGGGTGTGCGGGAGTTCCACGAGTACGACCTCGCCGAGTTGCGCGAATACATCGACTGGCAGCCGTTCTTCAACGCGTGGGAGATGAAGGGCAGATTCCCCGACATCCTCAACAACCCGGCCTCGGGCGAGACCGCCCGCAAGCTGTACGACGAAGCCCAGCAGATGCTCGACACCCTGATCAAGGAGAAGTGGCTTACCGCCAACGGGGTGATCGGGTTCTTCCCGGCAAACGCGGTCGGCTCGGGTATTGAAGACATCGAGGTCTACACCGACGACACCCGTACCGAGGTGCTGACCACGTTGCACAACCTGCGCCAGCAGGGCGAGCACCGGGACGGCATCCCGAACCGCTCGCTGGGCGACTACATCGCGCCCAAGGACACCGGTCTGGCCGACTATGTCGGCGCCTTCGCTGTCACCGCGGGGCTCGGCAGCGCCGACAAGATCGCGGAGTTCAAGGCGGCCAACGACGACTACAACGCGATCCTGCTGGAGTCGCTCGCCGACCGGCTGGCAGAGGCTTTCGCCGAACGGATGCACCAACGGGTCCGCAAGGAGTTCTGGGGATTCCAGCCCGACGAGCAGCTGGACAACGAGGCACTCCTCGGTGAGAAGTACAGGGGAATCCGTCCGGCCCCCGGCTACCCGGCCTGCCCGGAGCACACCGAGAAGGTGACGCTCTTCAAGTTGATGGACGTCCGGGAGCGGACCGGCATCGAGTTGACCGAGTCGATGGCGATGTGGCCCGGTGCTGCCGTCAGCGGCTGGTATTTCGCGCACCCGCAGTCGCAGTACTTCGTGGTCGGTCGGATGGCCCAGGACCAGGTCGCCGACTACGCGAAGCGCAAAGGCTGGACCCTGCAGGAAGCCGAGCGCTGGCTCGGCCCCAACCTCGGCTACAACCCGGAGGACTGAGCTGTGCACCGCCATCCCATGCGGCCAGGCGCAACGGCTCCAAGGCATTTCATGAAGAGCAGTCGACGGACGCCTTACCCTTTGCCCGCGAGCGTGCGTGTCTGTACAACGACACGCCGTTGAGCCTGGCAATCTGCGCACCCTCGCGGTGGGGAACGCGAACGCCCCCGAGCTAAACCGCCGTGACTTTGCCCGCCGGTGCATGAAACAATCGCTGGCCGTGAAGACCTTCGAGGATCTGTTCGCCGAACTCGGCGAGCGTGCCCGCACCCGGCCGGCCGGCAGCGCCACGGTCGCCGCGCTCGACGGTGGCATACATGGGCTCGGCAAGAAGATCCTGGAGGAGGCCGGCGAGGTGTGGCTGGCCGCCGAACACGAACCCAACGACGCGCTGGCCGGGGAGATCAGCCAGTTGCTCTACTGGACGCAGGTGCTGATGATCGCGCGCGGACTGTCCCTCGACGACGTCTATCGAAAGCTGTGAGTGCCATGTTGCGTGTTGCGGTTCCCAACAAGGGTGCGCTCAGCGAGCCGGCCGCCGAGATCCTCGCCGAGGCCGGCTACCGGCGCCGCACCGACCCCAAGGACCTGACGGTCATCGACCCCATCAACCAGGTCGAGTTTTTCTTCTTGCGGCCCAAAGACATTGCCATCTATGTCGGTTCGGGGGAGCTTGACTTCGGCATCACCGGACGCGACCTGGTGCGCGATTCCGGTGCGCCGGTTCGCGAGCGCCTGGCGCTGGGTTTCGGGTCGTCCAGCTTCCGGTACGCCGGCCCCGCCGGCCGTAACTGGACGACGGCCGACCTGGCCGGAAAAAGGATCGCCACCGCCTACCCGAACTTGGTCCGAAAAGACTTGGCCGAACGGGGTATTGAAGCAACCGTCATCGGGCTCGACGGGGCGGTGGAGATCTCTGTGCAACTCGGGGTGGCCGACGCCGTTGCCGACGTGGTTGGGTCCGGTCGCACCCTGAGCCTGCACGACCTGGTGGCCTTTGGTGAGCCGCTGTGTGATTCGGAGGCGGTGCTGATCGAGCGCACCCATCACGGTGGCCACCCCCACAACAGGACCACCACCGCGCGCGATCAACTGGTGGCCCGGGTCCAGGGCGTGGTGTTCGGTCAGCAATACCTGATGCTCGATTACGACTGCCCGCGCTCGGTCATGGACAAGGCCACGTCGATCACGCCGGGGCTGAAGTCACCGACCATCGCGCCGCTGGCCGACCCGGCCTGGGTGGCCATCCGCGCATTGGTGCCCCGTCGGGGGGTCAACGAGATCATGGACGAGCTCGCCGCCATCGGCGCCAAGGCGATTCTGGCTTCCGACATCAGGTTCTGCCGATTCTGACCAGGTCCTGACCAGATTCTGACCGAATTCTGACCAATGCGTGCCGAGGCGGCGGCTGTGTTAGCGTCCGCCTGGGGGAGACCGCCCGAGCCACCGGCGTGGGCCGTCCCCCTTCCATGTCGGTCGGCTGTTCGTCCCATCAGGAGGGTTTCCATGACGCATGCGCTTGTTCTGCTGATGGCTTTGTTGATTGGCGTCGTCGCCGGGCTGCGTTCGATGACGGCTCCGACCGTGGTCGCCTGGGCGGCCTTCCTCGGTTGGATCAACCTGCATTCCACCTGGGCATCCTGGATGGCCAACGTCATCACGGTCGCAGTCCTCACCGTCCTTGCCGTCGGCGAACTGGTCACCGACAAACTCCCCAAGACACCGGCCCGCACGGCGCTACCGGTGTTTGCGGCGCGGATCATCATGGGCGGTTTTGCCGGCGCCGTTATCGGCGCGGCGTGGCACTGGACCTTTACCGCACTCGGTGCCGGCGTCATCGGCGCGGTGCTCGGCACCCTGGGCGGCTATCACGCCCGCAAGGGGCTCGTCGCCGCCATCCGCGGGCGGGACTTGCCGATAGCGCTGCTCGAGGACGCGATCGCGATCTTGGGTGGATTCGCGGTCCTGGCGGCGACGGCCAACTTGTGACGGAGCGCTTCGACGCGATCATCGTTGGTGCCGGCCAGGCCGGGCCTTCGCTTGCAGGCCGGCTGACTTCGGCCGGGCAGCGTGTCGCGATAGTCGAGCGCAAACTGATCGGCGGCACCTGCGTCAATAACGGATGCATCCCGACCAAGACGCTGGTGGCCAGCGCGCACGCCGCCCAGCTGGCCCGTCGCGGCGCGGAATACGGTGTCGGGACCGGGTCGATCAGCGTTGACATGGCGAAAGTCAAGGCGCGCAAAGACGAAATCATGCTCGGCGACCGCAACGGGGTCGAGGACTGGCTGTACGGCATGGACGGCTGCACCGTCTACCGCGGTCACGCCCGTTTCGAGGACGCGCACACGGTCCGCGTCGACGGCGACCTGCTGCGCGCCGACCGAATCTTTCTCAACGTGGGTGGCCGTGCGGTGGTCCCGGACATCCCGGGGCTATCCGACGTCGATTTCCTCACCAACGTGTCGATCCTTGAACTCGACACGCTGCCAGCACATCTCGTCATCGTCGGCGGCAGCTACATCGCGCTCGAGTTCGCACAGATGTACCGGCGCTTCGGGGCCCGGGTGACCGTGGTCGAGAAGGGGCCGCGGCTGACGTCGCGCGAGGACGAGGACGTTTCCGCGACCGTCAGGGAAATCCTGGAGGCCGAGGGGATCGATATAGTCGTCGGCGCGGACGACATACGAATCGGCAAGAGCAACAGTGATTTTGGAGGCTTCGAACTCACCCCCGCGCCGGCGCCGAACCCATCGCCGGAAGTCACCTACTGATGGCGGTGGGGCGGCGACCCAATACCGACGACCTGGGTCTCGAGGCGGCCGGCGTGCGGACCGATGACCGCGGCTACATCGTGGTCGACGACCAGCTCAAGACCAACGTCGACCACATTTGGGCGATGGGCGACTGCAACGGCAAGGGCGCGTTCACCCACACCTCGTACAACGATTTCGAGATCGTGGCCGCCAACCTGCTCGACAACGACCCGCGCCGGGTGAGCGACCGCATCACCACCTACGCGCTCTACATCGACCCACCGCTGGGGCGCGCCGGCATGACCGTCGACCAGGTCCGCGCGTCGGGCCGCAAGGCACTGGTCGGTAAGCGCCCGATGACCAAGGTCGGCAGGGCGGTGGAAAAGGGTGAGACGCAAGGCTTTATGAAGGTGGTGGTGGACGCCGACACCGACGAGATCTTGGGGGCAGCCATCCTCGGAGTCGGCGGCGACGAGGCGATTCACGCGATTCTGGACATCATGTCGGCCAAGGCGCCGTACACCACGCTGTCGCGGACGGTGCACATCCATCCCACGGTCAGCGAGCTCATTCCCACGATGCTGCAGGAGATGTCGCCGCTCGCGTAAGGCCGCGTCAGGCCGCCGGTTCGGTCGGATGCTCGGTCAGATGCGGCTCGGTCGGATGCGAAACAGCCTGCGCGCCTGTGTGATTCGGCCATCCGGGGTAGGGCGGTGGCGTTCCGCCGAAAGTCGGACAATGTTGCTGGTGTGGGCACCGCTACGCACAACCGTGACGGGCTGGAACGGAAATCGCCCGTCTGGCCCGCGGATAGGATGGCACGCCAGATCGCGATCAGAGTCTTCTCGAAGCGCAGCAGCTCGTCATGGTCGGGCGCGTAGTCCAATACCTGACCGTCGGCCAGATAGATGATCCGCAGCCGGGCGGGCAGACACCGCGGGAACGCAGCAGCGCCACCGCGTAGAACTTCATCTGGAACATGGCCTTGAACTCGGCCAGCGCCCGGGCGGCCGGCGGCGCCTTGCCGGTCTTATAGTCGACCACCCGTAGCTCGCCGGTGGCCGCGACGTCGATCCGGTCGATAAAGCCACGCAGCAGCGTGCCATCGGCGAGCTCGACCTCCACGCGTTCTTCGCAGGATTGCGGGTCGAATCGGGTCGGGTCTTCCAGCCGGTAATAGCCGGAGAGCAAGGCGCGGGCCTCCGCCAGCAGTTGGGTTCGCTGCTCGGCATCCAATTCACCGGCCAGTTCGGGCTCCGCGTCGATCACCTGCCCCCATGCGGATTCCACCAGCGATAGCGCGGTGTCGGGGCCGCGTGCGCGGCGGGCAGGCCGTAGAGCTGTTCCAGGGCGGCATGCACCACCGAGCCCCGGAGCTGCGCCGTCGACGGTGCCTCGGGCAACCGGTCGATCGCGCGGAACCGATACAGCAGCGGACATTGTTTGAAGTCCGCCGCCCGCGACGGTGACAGCGCCGGCCGGAACGGGGGCGATTCCGGCTGGTCGGTCATCTCCGCAGCCTAGAACCGCCGACCGACAACCCCGAGCACCGGCTGCGGCGAGTCGGCTGGCACGCTGGACGGCGTGTCAGCAACCGGCCCGTTTACCGCCGGCGAACGCGTCCAGCTCACCGACGCCAAGGGCCGGCACTACACCATGTGGCTCGCCGAGGGCGGCGAATTCCACACCCATCGCGGCTCGATCCCACACGACGCGGTGATCGGCCTGGACGAGGGCAGCGTGGTCAAGTCCAGCAACGGCGCCCAATTTTTGGTGCTGCGCCCGCTGCTGGTCGACTACGTGATGTCGATGCCCCGGGGGCCGCAGCTGATCTACCCCAAGGACGCGGCCCAGATCGTGCACGAGGGCGACATCTTTCCGGGTGCGCGGGTGCTGGAGGCCGGGGCCGGATCCGGTGCGCTGACGTGCTCGCTGCTGCGCGCGGTCGGGCCCGGGGGGCGGGTGGTCTCCTACGAGCAGCGCCCCGACCATGCCGAACACGCCCGCCGCAACGTGGCCAACTTCTATGACACGCTCGACCAGCTGCCGGACAACCAGCTGCCGGACAACTGGGAGCTGATCGTCAGCGACCTCGCGGACTCCGACATGCCCGACGGCTCCTTCGACCGGGCCGTGCTCGACATGCTCGCGCCGTGGGAAGTGCTCGACGCGGTTTCGCGGCTGGTGATCGCGGGCGGGGTGCTGATCATCTACGTGGCAACGGTCACCCAACTGTCGCGGGCCGTGGAGGCCTTGCGGGCCCAGCAGTGCTGGACCGAACCGCGGGCCTGGGAAACGCTGCAGCGGGGGTGGAACGTCGTCGGCCTCGCCGTTCGGCCGCAGCATTCCATGCGCGGGCACACCGCGTTCTTGATCTGCACCCGACGGCTGGCTCCCGGCGCCGTCGCCCCGGCGCCGCTGGGTCGCAAGCGCGCCGGCCGCGACGGCTAGCTCGAACAGCTAGTCGTCTTCAGCAAGCTAGTCGTCTGCGCTGCGGCGCAGGCCCCGGCGCACCGACAGCAATTCGAACTCCGGATGGGCGGCCATCAGGCGCTCGGCCGCGTCGAGCACGTCGACGGCATGGGTCCGGTCGCCCGACACCAAGCCCACACCGATGGACGCCCGTCGATACAGTTCCTGCGACCCGGTCTCGGCCGCCGACACGCTGAACTTGCGCTGCAACTCGGCGACGACGGGACGGATCAGCGATCGCTTCTGCTTGAGTGATCGCACGTCGCCCAGCAGCACGTCGAACTCCAGCCAGCCGATCCACATGGGATCAGCCCGACGGCGACGGCGACGGGCCTTGCGACGGGGCCGGTGTCGATTCGGGGGCCGGGCCGGGAGCCGGGCCGGGAGCCGGGCCAGGAGCCGGGGTCGTCGGTGTCGGTGAATTGCCCAGGGCCAGTAGCATTTCCGCGGTTTGCCGGGAAAGCATCCATCCCCCTTGGGGGGGTGGGCAGGGCGTGAACTCCATCGGGAACGTGAACCTGCGGTTGTTCGCCTGCGAGGTCTTGACGTTGATCGTGGCCATCACATTGGACGGATGCTTGTCCGACCATGCGATGTTGTCCGCCGCGAAGGTGATCGGCAGGTAGCCGTTGTCCCGCAACGCGGCGGTGAACTTGGCCAGCTTGTCCGCACCCTCGGGGGTCGCTCCCTCGACGAGGCTCATCTTGTTGATTGCCGGAACGTTCGGGTCCGCGAGCCGGTTCAACACGTCGATGAGGGCATCGGGTGCCGGCAGGGGCGTGGTCGGGGGGGCCGCGACGATGAATGGACTCGACGGGGCGTGGGCCGTCGACGAGGGGGACGACACCACCCTGGGTCCGCTATGCGAACATGCCCCGAGTCCCAGCGCCGCCACCGCCGCGGCGGCGCTCAGCGTTACGGACAGGTTTCGGAACATCCCGACGGGCAGGGTTACCCGCCCGCGTCTGCCGTCGGGCCAACTGGTGCAACGGAAGTCACAGCGGCGGCTGCCGCCCCGACGACGGCGGCGCCGGTAAGGCCTGTGGCGAGGCATTTTGCGGTCACGGCGCCCTTTCGATCAGCCGGATTCGTGGCCGAGATTACCAGCGTGACGAAAATCTTAACTTTTCGTGGGTATTTGACTACGCACATGAACCGGCGATCGCCGGTAGCTTTGATGTATCCACCGCGTCATTTCGGGGCGGGAAAGGAGCGCAACATGGGTGACTCAGAGCGTTCTGAAGCATTCGGCAACCCAGAAACTGGCATGTCCAGCGGCGATGAGGCCGAATTGGAAGAATTACGTCGTGAGGCAGCCTTGCTGCGCGAGCAACTGGAGCACGCGGTTGGATCGCACGGCGCCACACGCACCGCGCGTGACGTGCATCAACTCGAAGCCCGTATCGACTCACTTGCGGCCCGCAATTCCAAATTAATGGAAACGCTTAAAGAAGCCCGCCAGCAACTATTGGCGCTGCGGGAAGAAGTCGACCGCCTCGGACAGCCGCCCAGCGGCTACGGCGTCCTGCTGAACGCGCACGACGATGAAACGGTCGACGTGTTTACGTCCGGTCGCAAGATGCGCCTGACGTGCTCGCCGAACATCGATGTCGCGTCGCTGCGGAAGGGCCAGACCGTTCGGCTCAACGAGGCCCTGACCGTCGTCGAGGCCGGCATGTTCGAATCGGTCGGCGAGATCTCCACTTTGCGCGAGGTGCTGGCCGACGGTCATCGGGCGCTCGTCGTCGGCCACGCCGACGAGGAACGCATCGTCTGGCTGGCCGATCCGTTGGTCGCCGAGGATTTGCCCGACGGCGTTCCCGACGCGCTCAACGACGACACCAGGCCGCGCAAGTTGCGGCCTGGCGATTCTTTGCTGGTCGACACCAAGGCCGGCTACGCGTTCGAGCGCATCCCCAAGGCCGAGGTCGAAGACCTGGTGCTGGAAGAGGTGCCCGACGTCAGCTACCAGGACATCGGCGGCCTGACTCGCCAGATCGAGCAGATCCGCGACGCCGTCGAGCTGCCGTTCCTGCACAAGGAGCTCTATCGGGAGTACGCGCTGCGCCCACCCAAGGGTGTGTTGCTCTACGGCCCGCCCGGCTGCGGTAAGACCTTGATCGCCAAGGCCGTGGCCAACTCGTTGGCCAAGAAGATGGCCGAAGTGCGCGGCGACGACGCCCGCGAGGCGAAGTCCTACTTTTTGAACATCAAGGGCCCCGAGCTGCTGAACAAGTTCGTCGGCGAGACCGAGCGGCACATCCGCCTGATCTTCCAGCGGGCCCGCGAGAAGGCGTCGGAAGGAACGCCGGTGATCGTGTTCTTCGACGAGATGGACTCGATCTTCCGCACCCGCGGCACCGGGGTCTCCTCGGACGTCGAGACGACGGTGGTCCCGCAGCTGCTCAGCGAGATCGACGGGGTGGAGGGACTCGAGAACGTCATCGTGATCGGCGCCTCCAACCGCGAGGACATGATCGATCCCGCGATCCTGCGGCCCGGACGTCTCGACGTGAAGATCAAGATCGAGCGGCCCGATGCCGAAGCGGCACAAGACATCTTCTCGAAGTACCTGGTCGAGACGCTGCCGGTGCACGCCGACGACATCGCCGAGTTCGACGGTGATCGTGGCGCGTGCATCAAGGCGATGATCGAAAAGGTCGTCGACCGGATGTACGCCGAGATCGACGACAACCGGTTCCTGGAGGTCACCTACGCCAACGGTGACAAGGAGGTCATGTACTTCAAGGACTTCAACTCCGGGGCGATGATCCAGAACGTCGTCGACCGGGCGAAGAAGAACGCCATCAAGTCGGTGCTGGAGACCGGCCAGCCGGGGCTGCGCATTCAGCACCTGCTCGACTCGATCGTCGACGAGTTCGCCGAGAACGAAGACCTGCCCAACACCACTAATCCCGATGACTGGGCGCGGATTTCGGGCAAGAAGGGTGAGCGGATCGTGTACATCCGCACGCTGGTCACGGGCAAGTCGTCGAGCGCGTCGCGGGCCATCGACACCGAATCCAACCTGGGCCAGTACCTGTAAAGCCTCGATCGCTGTCGCGACACTTAACCCACGCACACGACACGCCGTTGCGGGTGTGCGTGGTTTAAGTTTCGGTGAAAGCGACCCTTTAGGTCAGTCGGTCTCCAGCGAGTAGCTGTTGGTCAGGTTGTCCTGCAGCACTTGGGCGGCCTGACTTCTGGTGTCCACCCGCAGCTCGCTGGTGAGCCGCCGCGGTTGGTAGGTCCACCCGCGGGCAGCTCGAGCCGGTCGGCCAGGCGGGGCAGATCTTCTCGCCGCAGGTTGGGGTCCGCTACCTGGCTCAGGTCTGCATGACCCAGCGCTGCCCCCCGGGGTCGATGAGTTCGTAGATCTCCTCGCCGGCGTTGAAGACGAAAACGGTATGGCGGCTCACCTTGTTGACGGTGAAGGGCGCGGGGTTCATCGAGGACAGCAGGACCATGGCCTGCATGATCATCTCGATCCCCCCGAAGGTCTTGATTATCTGCGGGCCTTGCTGCTCCTTTTCGATGGCATTCATCAGCCAGTAGCGCGGCCCGTTGAGCAGGGCCGTGGCGGCCCCGTTTTCGGCGGCGATGGCCTGCGCGTCGAGCGCGGACCACAGTTCGGCGGGACAGTCGTTCAACGGGAAGCTGTTGTAAACCGTTGCCTGTGGACCGGCCTCGCCGGGGGTCACGAGAAGCACTTCGCCGTAACGCTTCCCAGCCACGTCGGTCACTCGTGTGAAGTTAATCACTGCGTTGGGTGGCGTCAACATCAGCGACGGCGCCGCGGTAGCGGTTGCGCGCGATCAGGGTGGCGTGCAGGTCGTCGATCAGCGGGTCGAGGAATGTCGAGCGGTATTCGGCGTCGCCGGCCGCGCGGGCGCTGATGTACATGAACGTCAGCGCGCCGAGGAAGAGCGTCATATGGATCAGCGAATCCGGCACCGGCAGCGTGAATCCCAGCATCGTCGCGGTGCTGTTGTAGGCGTGGGTCCACTCGTTGAGCAGCGACGGGCTGAGCACGATCAGCCCCAGAATCAAGTAGATCGTGGCGGTGACCACCGCCACCACCAGGATCTGCGCCAGTTGTGAGGTGGCCAGCACAAAGATCACGTTGAGGCGTTCGGCCCGTTTCAACGGCCCGCAGTCGGCCGCATCCGGCAGGGTCGCGAAGGGTGTGTCGGAAAGCTTCTTCGCGTCTTCGGGCGGCACCGCCGCCGTCGACTGCAGCATGGGCTTGACCCGTTCCCTGGTGGCCGAGATGACGAAGACGGCAGCGATGGAAGTCAGAAACGCCATCGCCAGCCCCAGCCGGTCTCCGCTTATCGTCGCGGCCATAAGCCAGACATAGGTGTTGAAGAACACCAACGCGGTCAGCAGCACCACCGGCAGAGCCCGGACCACCAGGGCACCCACCGTCACGAGGTGCGAAAGCATCATGCGCACCGCCCAGCCGACGACCGACCCGACCCCGCAACCGGTCAAGATCAGCACCGCGGCCACGACGACGGCTTCCTGTGCCAGCTGCGTGGGTCCGCCAACGATCGCCGCGACGCATGCCGTCACGACCACCGCGATGGTCGCTATGCCCGCGCGGGTACGGCCGCGTCGTGACCGGGACACCAGCCAACCGACGACGGCCATCAGCGGGAGGGCCGAGCCCAGCACCGCCAGCAGCACCAACTCGGACGTTGTCGGCTCGCCGGTGATGTTGACATCGTGGCCGCCGGTGATCAGGTAGATCGACAGGAAGCAGGCCTGCAGCGTCGCGTACGCCGCGAGCATGGGTGCCGACCGCGGCCAAAGCCGTCGCCAGCGGGCCCTCCGGGTCAGCACCGACGGCAAACCGCGCTCCAGGAACCAGGTCTCGGCGGCGGTGCCCGCCGTCCCCCGCACGCGGTCGGTACCCCCGCCTCGGCGCCCCGGTTTACGGCGCAGGGATACGTCCATGCCGGCTCACCCTACTGGCGGATCCGCCCGCGTGGTGCCGCCTCGTCGCCCGGGAGAAGGCTAATTCCGCACCTCGCCTAGTCTTTAAGTTATGCAACGGATTATCGGGACGGAGGTCGAGTACGGCATTTCTTCGCCGTCGGACCCGACCGCGAACCCGATCCTCACCTCGACGCAGGCGGTCCTGGCCTACGCGGCCGCCGCCGGCATTCAGCGCGCCAAACGCACCCGGTGGGACTACGAGGTGGAATCGCCGCTGCGGGATGCCCGCGGCTTCGACCTGAGCCGCTCGGCCGGGCCCCCGCCGGTGGTCGACGCCGACGAGGTCGGCGCGGCCAACATGATCTTGACCAACGGGGCGCGGCTGTACGTCGACCATGCGCACCCGGAATACTCGGCGCCCGAGTGCACCGACCCGCTGGACGCGGTGATCTGGGACAAGGCCGGCGAGCGGGTGATGGAGGCCGCCGCCCGGCACGTCGCCAGCGTGCCGGGGGCCGCGAAACTGCAGCTCTACAAGAACAACGTCGACGGCAAGGGCGCCTCCTACGGGTCGCACGAGAACTACCTGATGTCTCGGCAGACACCGTTTTCGGCCATCATCGCCGGGCTCACCCCGTTTTTGGTGTCCCGCCAGGTGATCACCGGTTCGGGCCGGGTCGGCATCGGGCCCGCCGGCGACGAGCCCGGTTTCCAGTTGTCCCAGCGTTCCGACTACATCGAGGTCGAGGTCGGGCTGGAGACCACCCTGAAACGCGGCATCATCAACACCCGCGACGAACCGCACGCCGACGCCGACCGGTACCGCCGGCTGCACGTGATCATCGGCGATGCCAACCTTGCCGAGACGTCGACCTACCTGAAACTGGGCACCACGGCGCTGGTGCTCGATTTGATCGAGGAAGGCCCGGCTCACGGGATAGACCTGACCGACCTGACGTTGGCGCGGCCGGTGCAGGCGGTCCACACCATCAGCCGCGATCCGTCGCTGCGGACCGTCGTGGCCCTGGCGGATGGTCGCGAGTTGACCGGCCTTGCGCTGCAACGGATCTACCTCGACCGGGTGGCAAAGCTGGTCGACGGCCGCGACCCCGACCCGCGCGCGGCCGACGTCGTTGAGACCTGGGCGCACGTGCTCGACCAGCTGGAGCGCGACCCGATGGACTGCGCCGAGCTGCTGGACTGGCCGGCCAAGTTGCGGCTCCTTGAGGGCTTCCGGCAGCGGGAGAACCTGAGCTGGTCGGCGCCGCGGCTGCACCTCGTCGACCTGCAATATTCCGACGTCCGGCTGGATAAGGGGCTGTACAACAGGCTGGTCGCACGCGGTTCGATGAAGCGCCTGGTCAACGAGCATCAGGTGCTCAGCGCCGTCGACAACCCGCCGACGGACACTCGCGCTTACTTCCGCGGCGAATGCCTGCGCCGGTTCGGCGCCGACATCGCCGCGGCCAGCTGGGACTCGGTGATTTTCGATTTGGGGGGGGATTCACTGGTGCGCATTCCGACGCTCGAGCCCCTGCGGGGCAGTAAAGCGCACGTCGGTGCCCTGCTCGATTCGGTGAATAGCGCCGCCGAACTGGTGGAACAACTCACCAGCTGAGGGACGTTAACCGCAGAAACGTCGGCGTTGACCGGTAGGCTAGAGGAAGACCGGCAGCGTGTGACGCTGCCGATAACAAACGCAGGAGGCGGCGATGGCTCAGGAGCAGACGAAGCGTGGCGGTGGCGGCGGCGATGACGACGACTTCACCGACACCGCGGCCGGGGGCCAGGAGCGCCGCGACAAGTTGGCCGAGGAGACCGACGATCTGCTCGACGAGATCGACGACGTTCTGGAGGAGAACGCCGAGGACTTCGTCCGCGCGTATGTCCAAAAGGGCGGCCAGTGACCTGGCCGTTCTCCGATCGCCTGTTCACTAACTCCGCACTTCCCGGGATCCGTCCGGTAGACCTGTCCTCGTTCGCTGAGCTTCTTCGCCGCCAAGCGCCGGAATTGCTACCAGCAAGCCTCAGCGGCGGTGCACAACCCGGCAGTGTGGGCGGCGCCGGTTTCCAGCTGCCGCATGGGACGACGATCGTCGCGTTGAAGTACCCCGGGGGTGTTGCCATCGCTGGCGACCGGCGCTCGACGCAGGGCAACATGATCGCCGGACGCGACGTGAAGAAGGTGTACATCACCGACGACTACACCGCCACCGGCATCGCCGGCACCGCCGCGATCGCCGTCGAGTTCGCCCGGCTCTACGCCGTGGAACTCGAGCACTACGAGAAGCTCGAAGGCGTGCCGCTCAGCTTTGCCGGCAAGGTCAACCGGCTCGCGATCATGGTGCGCGGAAACCTGGCCGCCGCGATGCAAGGGCTGGTGGCCCTGCCGCTGCTGGCCGGATATGACCTCCATGCGCCGGACCCGGAAAACGCCGGCCGGATAGTCTCGTTCGATGCCGCGGGCGGCTGGAACATCGAGGAAGAGGGCTACCAGGCGGTGGGGTCGGGCTCGATCTTCGCCAAGTCGTCGATCAAGAAGTTGTATTCGCAAGTCACCGACGTCGATTCCGCGTTGCGGGTCGTGGTGGAGGCGCTCTACGACGCCGCCGACGACGACTCCGCCACCGGCGGACCGGATCTGGTCCGCGGTATCTACCCGACGGCGGTCACCATCGGCGCCGAAGGTGCGGCCGACGTGCCGGAGAGCCGCATCGCCGAACTGGCCCGTGAGGTCATCGAAAGCCGCTCGCGCGCAGATACTTTCGGCCCCGACGCCGAGGCGCAGGGGGATAAGTGAGTTTCCCGTATTTCATCTCGCCCGAGCAGGCGATGCGCGAGCGCAGCGAGCTCGCCCGCAAGGGCATCGCGCGGGGTAAAAGCGTAGTAGCGCTGGCCTACGCCGGTGGCGTGCTGTTCGTCGCGGAAAACCCGTCACGGTCTCTGCAGAAGATCAGCGAACTCTACGACCGTGTGGGCTTTGCGGCCGCGGGCAAGTTCAACGAGTTCGACAATTTGCGCCGCGGCGGAATCCAGTTCGCCGACACCCGGGGGTACGCCTACGACCGACGCGACGTCACCGGCCGGCAACTGGCCAACGTCTATGCGCAGACGCTGGGCACCATATTCACCGAGCAGGCCAAGCCGTACGAGGTCGAGTTGTGCGTCGCCGAGGTCGCACACTACGGCGAGACGAAACCACCTGAGCTGTACCGGATTACCTATGACGGCTCGATTGCCGACGAGCCGCATTTCGTGGTGATGGGCGGGACCACCGATCCGATCACCACCGCGCTCAAGGAGTCCTACGCCGAAAACGCCGACCTGCGCGACGCTTTGCGGATCGCGGTGGCGGCGCTGCGGGCCGGCAGTGCGGACGCCCCGAACGGGGATCAGTCCTCCCTCGAGGTGGCCAGCCTGGAGGTGGCCATCCTCGATGCCAGCCGGCCGCGGCGCGCGTTTCGCCGGATCAACCGAACCACCCTGGAAAGCCTGCTACAGGAGCGGGATTCGAAGCGCTCGAAATCCGACGGTGAGGCCGACGGTGACGCGTCGGAATCGAACGGCGAAACCTCGGACTAGACCGGGCCGGCAAACAACCGGCCATCAGGGCGCGTCGTTGCTGTGCGTCAGGTGGGGCACCCGGCTGAGCGGTTCGGCGACCCGGCTCGGACGGACCCGATCGGCCTATTCCAATCCGTGGGCGCGGCTTCCGCACCGTGGCGGTCAGACAACCAGTACGCTCAAATACGTGCAGCGGCGAATTATGGGCATCGAAACCGAGTTCGGTGTCACCTGCACATTTCACGGCCATCGCCGCCTGTCTCCCGACGAGGTAGCCCGCTACCTGTTCCGCCGGGTGGTGTCATGGGGCCGCAGCTCCAACGTTTTCCTGCGTAACGGCGCCCGCCTCTACCTCGATGTGGGCAGCCACCCGGAGTACGCCACCGCCGAGTGCGACAGCCTGGTGCAGCTGGTCACCCACGACCGGGCCGGCGAATGGGTGCTGGAAGACCTGCTCGTCGACGCCGAACAGCGGCTCGCCGATGAGGGCATCGGCGGCGACATTTACTTGTTCAAGAACAACACCGACTCCGCGGGCAACTCCTACGGCTGCCACGAGAACTACCTGATCGTGCGGGCCGGCGAGTTCTCCCGCATCTCCGATGTGCTGCTGCCGTTCCTGGTCACCCGCCAGCTGATCTGCGGGGCCGGAAAGGTCCTGCAGACGCCCAAGGCCGCGACTTTCTGCCTTTCGCAACGTGCCGAGCACATTTGGGAGGGCGTCTCCTCGGCCACCACCCGCAGCCGGCCGATCATCAACACTCGCGACGAGCCGCACGCCGACGCCGAGAAGTACCGCCGGCTGCACGTCATCGTCGGCGACTCCAACATGTGCGAGACGACCACCATGCTCAAGGTGGGCGCCGCGGCGCTGGTGCTGGAGATCGTCGAAGCCGGTGTCCCCTTCCGCGACTTCTCGCTGGACAACCCCATCCGCGCCATCCGCGAGGTGAGCCACGACGTCACAGGTCGCCGGCCGGTGCGGCTGGCGGGCGGGCGTCAGGCCAGCGCGCTGGACATCCAGCGCGAGTACTACAGCCGGGCCGTCGAGCATCTGCAGACCCGGGAGCCCAACGCGCAAATCGAACAGGTCGTCGACCTCTGGGGCCGCCAACTCGACGCCGTCGAAAGCCAGGATTTCGCCAAAGTGGACACCGAAATCGACTGGGTGATCAAGCGCAAGCTGTTCCAGCGCTACCAGGACCGCTACGAAATGGAGCTGTCCGACCCGAAGATCGCCCAGCTGGATCTGGCCTACCACGACATCAAGCGCGGGCGGGGTGTCTTCGACCTGCTGCAGCGCAAGGGGCTGGCGACGCGCGTGACCACCGACGAGGACATCGCCGAGGCCGTCGACCACCCGCCACAGACCACCCGCGCCCGGCTGCGCGGGGAATTCATCAGCGCCGCTCAGGCGGCCGGACGCGACTTCACCGTCGACTGGGTGCACCTCAAGCTCAACGACCAGGCGCAGCGCACCGTGCTGTGCAAGGACCCGTTCCGGGCGGTCGACGAGCGGGTCAAGCGGCTGATCGCCAGCATGTAGCTGAACCGAAACGCGATAGCGCATGCGCTATCAACTTTCAGACGTGCTTGTGCCCTTCCAAATAGCGGCTCACGTGGCTCACGTGGCTCACGTGGCCAATGTGGTCAATGTGGTTCAAGCCCAGCCGGTGCACGCGCTCGGTGCGGGCCATCTAACCTTGAGCAAATGGCGACCTCGAAAGTCGAACGTCTGGTCAATCTCGTCATCGCCCTGTTGTCCACCCGTGGCTACATCACTGCTGAAAAGATCAGGTCCACCGTGGCGGGGTATTCCGACAGCCCCAGCGCCGAGGCGTTCTCGCGAATGTTCGAGCGCGACAAGAACGAATTGCGGGATCTCGGCATCCCCCTCGAGGTCGGCAGGGTCTCGGTCATGGACCCCACCGAGGGCTACCGGATCAACCGCGACGCCTACTCGCTGCCGCCGGTCGAGCTCACCCCCGACGAGGCCGCCGCGGTAGCGGTCGCCACGCAGCTGTGGGAGTCGCCCGAACTGATCACCGCGACCCAGGGCGCGCTGCTCAAGCTGCGCGCGGCGGGGGTCGACGTCGATCCTTTTGATACCGGGGCCCCGGTGGCGATCGCGTCTCCGGCCGGGGTGCCGGGTCTGCGCGGGTCGGAGGACGTGCTCGGAACCCTGTTGTCGGCCATCGATTCTGGGCAGGCGGTGCAGTTCCCGCACCGGCCATCGCGCGCCGAGCCCTACACGACGCGCACGGTCGAGCCGTGGGGCGTGGTCACCGAGAAGGGCCGCTGGTACCTCGTGGGTCATGACCGCGACCGCGACGCCACGCGCACCTTCCGGCTCTCACGGATCGGTGCCGAGGTCACGCCGATCGGTCCGGCCGGCGCGGTAACCGTGCCCGAAGGCGTCGACCTGCGCAAGGTCGTGGCCGACACGGTCGCAGAAACGCCGGCGGGCGGCCAGGCCCGCGTCTGGATCGCCGACGGACGGGCGACCGCGCTGCGGCGCGCCGGAAGGTCGGTTGCCGCGCGACAGCTGGCCGGCCGCGACGGCGAGGTGATCGAGCTCGACATCGGATCGGTCGACGCGCTGGCGCGCGATGTCGCCGGCTATGGGGCCGACGCCGTCGTGCTGGAGCCGCAATCCCTGCGCGACGATGTGCTGGCCCGGTTGCGCGCCCAAGCGGGTGACGGGGAGCCGCGCCAATGACAGCCGTGTCCACCCGGTTGATCCGGCTGCTCAACATGGTGCCGTATTTCCAGGCGAACCCGAAGGTCACCCGGGCCAAGGCCGCCGCCGACCTGGGGGTGTCCGCCAAGCAGCTGGAGGAGGACCTCAACCAGTTGTGGATGTGCGGTCTTCCGGGCTACTACCCGGGTGATCTCATCGATTTCGAGTTCTCCGGCGACACCATCGAGGTGACGTTCTCGGCGGGAATCGACCGGCCGCTCAAGCTCGCGTCGCCGGAGGCCACCGGCCTGCTGGTGGCGTTGCGGGCGCTGGCCGACATTCCCGGCGTGGTCGATCCGCAGGCGGCGCGCAGCGCGATCGCCAAGATCGAGGCCGCCGCCGGCGCCGTCGGGCAGGACGCCCCGGGTGCGGTCGCGGCCGTCGACGAGCCCGCGCCCGCCGAAAGCGCGGCCGCCTCCGCGGTCCGCACGGCCGTGCAGTACAAACACGCGCTGGCCATCGACTACTACGCCGCCTCGCACGACACCCTGACCAGCCGTGTCGTCGACCCCATTCGGGTGCTGCTGATCGGCGGCCACAGCTACCTGGAGGCCTGGTCACGCGAGGCGGAAGGGGTCCGGCTGTTCCGCTTCGACCGCATCGTGGACGCCACCGAGCTGGGCGAACCGGCCGCCGTCCCCGAACCGGCGCTGCAGGCGCGACCGGACACGTCACTGTTCGACGGCGACCCGTCACTGCCGTCGGCCAAGCTACGCGTCGCGCCGTCGGCGTCGTGGATGTTCGAGTACTACCCGATGCGTGACGTGCGCGAGTTGCCGGACGGATCGTGCGAGGCCGTCATGACCTATGCATCCGAGGATTGGATGACGCGCCTGGTGCTCGGATTCGGGTCGGCCGTGCGCGTGCTTGAACCGGAGTCGCTCGCGCTGCGTGTACGGGATGCCGCGGCGGCGGCCCTGCAGTCCTACCAGGTCGCGGCCGAGGGGTGAGGCCGTCGCGGGCCCGCACCACGCGGCGCGGGCGCACGGGCACATCGCCTGGCTGCGGTAGCATCGGGTGGACATCTTGGAGGTAATGACAGTGAACTTTTTTACCCCGGGGCATTTGGCGGTCTTCGCCATCGCGGTGATCGTGCTGTTTGGTGCGAAGAAGCTCCCCGATGCGGCGCGGTCGTTGGGCAAGTCGATGCGCATCTTCAAGTCCGAGATCCGTGAAATGCAAACCGAAGGCAACTCCGAGGCTCCTTCTTCCATCGACCCCCCGCAACCCGTGCAGTCGCAGCGGGTCGACCCGCCGGCGCCCACCGAGCAGGGTCACACCGAAGCGCGTCCGCTCTCGTAGCCGCGTCGCCGCGGTGCCCGAGCGCCACTGACCGAGCGTCGTGAAACGTTTCAAGGCTTCAGCGCGCACCGCCGGCTTGCTGAAGCGGCTCAACCCCCGCAACAGGCGCGGTCGCACCAACCCGGACGCGACGATGTCGCTGGTCGACCACCTCACCGAGCTGCGCACCCGGCTGCTGATCTCGCTGGCCGCGATCCTGGTCACCACGATTTTCGGGTTCTTTTGGTATTCGCATTCGATCTTCGGGCTGGAGAGCCTCGGCGAGTGGCTGCGGCACCCGTACTGTTCGCTGCCGCAGTCGGCGCGCGCGCAGATCAGCGCCGACGGGCAGTGCCGGCTGCTGGCCACGGCGCCGTTCGACCAATTCATGTTGCGGCTCAAGGTCGGGATGATTGCCGGGATCGTGCTCGCCTGCCCGGTGTGGTTCTACCAGCTGTGGGCGTTCATCACGCCCGGGCTCTACCGGAAGGAGCGTCGCTTCGCGGTCGCGTTCGTGATCCCCGCGGCGGTGCTGTTCGTCGTCGGCGCCGTGCTGGCCTACTTGGTGCTGTCCAAGGCGCTGGGCTTCCTGCTGACGGTCGGCAGCGACGTGCAGGTGACCGCGCTATCCGGAGACCGGTATTTCGGCTTCCTGATCAACCTGCTGGTGGTCTTCGGGGTCAGCTTCGAATTCCCGCTGCTGATCGTCATGCTCAACATGGCGGGCGTGCTGACGTACCAGCGACTCAAGTCCTGGCGGCGTGGCCTGATCTTCGGGACGTTCGTGTTCGCGGCCGTGTTCACGCCCGGATCCGATCCGTTTTCGATGACGGCCCTCGGCATAGCGCTGTCGGTGCTGCTCGAACTGGCCATTCAGATCGCCCGACTGCACGACAGGCGGAAAGCCAAGCGGGAGGCACAGGTCATGATTCCCGACGACGAAGCATCGGTGATCGAGCCGCCGGAGCCGATATCAGAGCCGCTTCCGGAGCCGTCGCTGTCGGCCGGGCAACATGACGATGTCACCTAAGCCCCGTTGCCGCGAGCGTGCGTGTCTGTACGACGACACGCCGATATTGACGTACAACTGTGCACCCTCGCGCACCACGGCGGCAGCGTGACGAAACTGGCCGAGCTGGCCCGATTCACCGCGGAACTGAGTTTTACGCTCGACGACTTTCAGGAGCGGGCCTGTGCGGCGCTGGAACGAGGCCATGGCGTGCTGGTCTGCGCGCCGACCGGCGCCGGCAAGACGGTGGTCGGCGAATTCGCCGTCCACCTGGCCCTGGCGGCCGGCGGCAAGTGCTTTTACACGACGCCGCTCAAGGCCCTGAGCAACCAGAAGCACACCGACCTGACCCTGCGCTACGGCCGCAACCGGATCGGGCTGCTGACCGGCGACATGTCGGTGAACGCCGATGCGCCCGTGGTGGTGATGACCACCGAGGTGCTGCGCAACATGCTCTACGCCGATTCGCCTGCGCTGCAAGGACTTTCGTATGTGGTGATGGACGAGGTGCATTTCCTCGCCGACCGGATGCGCGGTCCGGTGTGGGAGGAGGTGATCCTGCACCTGCCCGACGAGGTCCGGGTGGTCAGCCTGTCGGCGACGGTGAGCAACGCCGAGGAATTCGGTGGCTGGATCCAGACCGTGCGCGGCGACACGACCGTGGTGGTCGATGAGCACCGGCCCGTGCCGCTGTGGCAACACGTCTTGGTGGGTAAGCGTCTGTTCGACCTGTTCGACTATGACGCCGACCACGACGCCGACGAGCCGTCCGCCGGGCCCGCGTCCATCACACGCCACTCTCGGGTCGACCCGGAACTGTTGCGCCACATCGCCCATCGCCGCGAGGCGGACCGAATGTCGGACTGGCGTGGCCCCCGCCGGCAGGCGGGAAGAGGAGGCGCCGGTCGTCCGGGCCGGCCGCGTTTCTACCGTCCGCCGCCGCGGCCCGAGGTGATCGCGATCCTGGATTCCCAGGGGCTATTGCCGGCGATCACGTTCGTGTTCTCCCGGGCCGGTTGTGACGCCGCCGTCGCCCAGTGCTTGCGGTCGCCGCTGCGGCTGACCACCGAGGAGGAGCGCGCCCAGATCGCCGAGGTGATCGACCACCGTTGCGGTGATCTCGCCGACTCCGACCTCGCGGTGCTCGGCTACTACGAGTGGCGGGAGGGGTTGCTGCGCGGTTTGGCGGCCCACCACGCCGGAATGTTGCCGGCGTTCCGGCACACAGTGGAGGAGCTGTTCACCGCCGGCCTGATCAGGGCCGTGTTCGCCACCGAAACACTGGCGCTCGGCATCAATATGCCCGCGCGCACGGTGGTGCTCGAGCGGCTGGTGAAGTTCAACGGCGAGCAGCACCTGCCGCTGACGCCGGGGGAGTACACGCAGCTGACCGGCCGCGCCGGCCGGCGCGGCATCGACGTCGAGGGTCACGCTGTCGTGCTGTGGAATCCCGGCGAAGAGACCACCGAGCCGTCGGCCGTGGCCGGCCTGGCCTCCACCCGCACCTTTCCGCTGCGCAGCTCGTTCGCCCCGTCGTACAACATGACGATCAACCTGGTGCACCGGATGGGCCCCGAGCAGGCACATCAGCTGCTGGAGCAGTCGTTCGCCCAGTACCAGGCGGACCGCTCCGTCGTCGGCCTGGTCCGCGGTATCGAGCGCGGCACGCAGATGCTCCACGAGATCGAGGCCGAGCTGGGCGGACCCGACGCGCCGATCTTCGAATACGCCCGGCTGCGTGCGCGGATTTCCGAGATGGAGCGCGCGCAATCCCGCGCGTCGCGGCTGCATCGGCGGCAGGCTGCCAGCGATGCGCTGGCCGCGCTGCGTCGAGGCGACATCATCACGATCACCCACGGCCGGCGCGGTGGGCTTGCGGTGGTGCTGGAGTCGGCCCGCGACAGCGACGACCCGCGCCCGTTGGTGCTCACCGAACACCGCTGGGCGGGCCGGATTTCGTCGGCGGACTATTCGGGTGCCTCGGCGCCCGTCGGTTCGATGTCCTTGCCCAAGCGGGTGGAACACCGTCAGCCACGAGTCCGACGCGACCTGGCCTCGGCGCTGCGATCGGCCGCCGCCGGGCTGTCGGTCCCGTCGGCCCGCCGAGGGTCCGGCCGTGCCGGTGACACCGACGGCTTTCACGATCCCGAGCTGGCGTCGCTGCGGGCGCAGTTGCGGGGCATCCCGCGCACAACAGCCCCGGCCTCGAGTCCCAGATGCGCGAGGCGGAGCGCTACCTGCGCATCGAACGCGACAACGCCGAACTGGAGAACAAGGTGGCCGCCGCCACCAACTCGCTGGCCCGCACGTTCGACCGGATCGTCGGGCTGCTCACCGAACGTGGCTTCATCCAAGGCCCCGCCACCGATCCCCGGGTCACCGACGACGGACGGTTGTTGGCCCGCATCTACAGCGAGAGCGACCTGTTGGTCGCCGAATGCCTGCGCACCGGCGCGTGGGCGGATTTGAAACCGGGCGAGTTGGCGGCGGTGATCTCGGCGGTGGTCTACGAATCTCGAGGCGGTGACGGTCCCGGCACCGCACTCGCCGCCGAGGTGCCCACACAGCGATTGCGGCAGGCGCTGCAGCAGACGTCAAGGCTGTCCTCCGCGTTGCGCGCCGATGAGCAGACGCATCGGATCGCCCCGAGTCGTGAACCCGATGACGGCTTTGCCAACGTCATCTATCGGTGGGCCCTGACGGGCGATCTCGCCGCGGCGTTGGCCGCCGCCGACGCCACCGGTGCCGGTTCGCCTCTGTCGGCGGGCGATTTTGTGCGGTGGTGCCGGCAGGTGCTCGATCTGTTGGACCAGGTCCGCAACGCCGCACCGGATGCAGAGCTGCGGGCCGGCGCCAAGCGCGCTATCAGTGACGTTCGGCGCGGCGTCGTCGCAGTTGACGCCGGGTAGGCTGGGCCAGGCTACGGTTAGACCCGTATCAGAGCCCGACGAGTTCGGGTAAGACACAAGGGGACTGAGGAGAGACGATGAGCGGACCGCAGGGATCGGACCCGAGCAACATCTGGCAGCCGCCAGGCGAGGGTGACGATCGGTCCTCGGACGAAACTCAGGTGGGAATGCCCTGGCAGCAGCCGCAGCAGCAGCCACAGCAACCGTCGGACCCGGACGCGACGTGGCACGCTCCGGCGTATACGCCGCCCGCCGAGTATCCGCAGTACCAACAGCCGGCCGAACAGGCATACCCGCAGCAGTACTCTCAGCAGCCGGGTTACGGGCAACCCGGGCAGTTCGGTGCGCAGCCGGCGCAGTACGCCCAGCCGGGCCAGTACGGTCAGCCCGGCCAGTACGGCCAGCCCGCGCAGTACGGTCAGCCGGGCCAGTACGGTCAGCCCGGCCAGACGGACCAGTACGGGCAACCCACCCAATACGGTCAGGCAGGCCAGTACGGCCAGCCGGGTCAATACGGTCAGCCCGGCCAATACCCGCAGCCGTATCAGTACGACCAACAGGGTCAGAAGAAGCGCTCGTTTGCCCTGATCGGCGGCGTGATCGGCGTGATCGCCTTCCTGCTGATCGCGGTCGTGGGGGTCCTCGGTTTCTGGCAGCCCGGGTTTTTCGTCACCACCCACCTGGACGTGAACAAGGCCCAGGCCGGTGTGCAGCAGATCCTCACCGACGAGACGAACGGTTACGGCGCCAAGAACGTCAAAGACGTCAAGTGCAACCATGGCCAAAACCCCGTCGTCAAGAAGGACGCCAGCTTCGATTGCGACGTCAACATCGACGGCGCCCCCAAGCACGTGACGGTGACCTTCCAGGACAACAAGGGCACCTACGAGGTCGGCCGGCCGCAGTAGGTGTCACCCGGGCAGCGAGTCGAGCGCTTTCTGCAAGCGGGCAATCGGCGACCCGACCCCAAGCTCGCGTCGCCAGCTTTGCGGTGCGTTTCGGGTGGGCGGCCACCAGAGGTAGGGCGTCGGTGGGCGTCGACAGCGTGACCGGCGCGTCCGTGGCCACCCGCACCACCGGGACGGCGGCCTCGATGTAATCGGTCGCGGCCAGCAATTTCGCCCGCAAACCCTTGGCCATCTTGGATTTCGGGTCGTGGGCGGAGGCCAAAATCCGATCCAGCGAACCGTGCTGGGCCAGCAGGGTGGCCGCGGTTTTCTCGCCGACGCCCGGCACACCCGGCAGGCCGTCGGACGGATCGCCGCGCAACAGCGCCAGTTCGGCGTAGGCCGGCCCGGCCCGATCCGCCGGAACGCCATAGTGTTCGGCCACCTCGGCGGGCCCGAACAGGGTGGCTTTGCTCAGCCCGCGGCCCAGGTAGAGCACCCGAACCGGGACGGGATCGTCGGCTACCACCTGCAGCAGGTCACGATCCCCGCTGACCACGACGACGGGGTTGCCGCGTTCCCGCGCCGCCAGCGTGCCCAGGACGTCGTCGGCCTCGAACCCCGGTGCGCCCGCCGTCGGGATCCCGAACGCGTCCAGCAGTTCCATGATCATGTCCACCTGCGGCGTCAGATCGTCGGGCACCTCCTCGATGTCGGGCTCGCCAACCGGCTCCGGCTCGGCGACCCGATGCGCCTTATAGGACGGGATCAGGTCGACCCGGAACTGCGGTCGCCAGTCCAAATCGAGGCACACCGCCAGCCGGCTGGGCCGCTGCTGGGTGATCACCACGGCCATCGAGTCGATGAATCCGCGCACGGCGTTGACGGGCCGCCCGTCGGGAGCGGTGATCGACGACGGCACCCCGAAATAAGAGCGGAACCACATGCTGGCGCCGTCGAGCAGCACTAGTGGCGATCGCAAGCACGGCGCAGCCGGGCGCGGCGGGTCGCCACTCATGAACCCAGGGGTGCGGGCATGCCGGCTATGGTCTCACGTCGCCGAACGTCGACTTGTCGTTGACTCCTTGTGATCGGCACAACAAGTCGACGTTCGGCCGATTAGCCTGGCTGGCATGTTGCGTCCTGCAAGTTGGACTGGACTAGCGGGTGGGAGTCCCGTCCCGGTAAGCACCGGAGCGCCGGGTAGCAGGCCCCGGTTCGTCGTCGAGAGGCGGCGGGCTAAGCGGGGCGTCGAGAGCCTCTTCGGAGGGAGCAAGTGCGCGGGCCGTAGCGTTAAGCGAACTCTGCAGCCTCGTCACAGATACAACGGAGGAGCCGAGCCGCTCATGTCACGGCGAAGGCCATGTCCGGCGAGCCTTGGTCCGGAGTCAGCTTGTCGGGTCCTTCCGGGGTACGGGAGGCGGCACGTGCACACAGTCTGGTTCGGAACAGGAGAGACCCGTCTGCCTGGCCTGCGTCGGGCAAAGACCAGGGGTATAAGCCGATGGTGAAAGCTCTTGGAGGGCAGCGGGAGTCCGATGGGGTCGTAGTACCGCTGATCGGCGTGCAACATAACGCGCCGGGAGGAAAGGGCCCCAACTTTGATCACGCGCACGAAGCGGGTAAGCGTGAGGGCATGACCGAGCTATCTCGGTCCAACCACCCCGGCAAGGCATCGCTTGCCGTAGCTGACGAAGGGCCGTTGGTGGTCTCGCCGGTGAAAGTGCAACAACTGCAACGTGCGCTATGGGCTGCGGCCAAGCAGTCTTCGGGTCGGCGTTTCCACGCCCTGTATGACCGTATCTGCAGGGGTGACGTCTTGTGGGAGGCGTGGGAACGGGTGTGCAAGAACAAGGGCGCGGCCGGGGTGGATCGTGTCACTTTGGTCGCGGTGGAGGACTACGGCGTGGACCGCATGTTGCGTGAGTTGCGTCGGGACCTTCGCGAGGGTGTGTACCGTCCGGCGCCGGCGCGCCGGGTGGAGATCCCCAAACCACGAGGTGGTACGCGGCCGTTGGGGATTCCGACGGTGCGAGACCGGGTGGCCCAGGCGGCGGCCAAGATCGTGCTGGAACCGATTTTCGAGGCGGACTTTATGTCGTGCTCGTATGGGTTTCGGCCGAAGCGGTCGGCGACGATGGCGATGGAACGCTTGCGGACCGGGTTCATCGAGGGCTACCAGTTCGTGGTCGAGTTCGATATCGCCAATTTCTTCGGCGAGATCGACCACGAGCGTTTGCTTGCGCAGGTAGGTAGGCGGGTTTCGGATCGGCGGGTGCTCAAACTGCTGCGTTTGTGGCTGCAAGCAGGAGTCTTGGTCGATGGGGTGGTGCAGCGGACGGTCGCGGGCACTCCACAGGGCGGGGTGATCTCGCCACTGTTGGCCAACATCTTCCTGCATGTGCTCGACATCGAGCTCTCCCGCCGCAAGGTGGGTGAGTTGGTGCGCTACGCCGATGATGGTGTGGTGTTGTGCCGCAGTGCGGTCCAAGCCGAGCGTGCCCTGGCGGCGGTGGGAGAAATCCTGACCGGGTTGGGGTTGCGGCTGCATCCGGGCAAGACGAAGGTGGTCGACCTGCGGAACGGTCGTGAGGGCCTGGACTTTCTGGGTTGTCATTTCCGGGCCCGCATGTCGGGGCGGTTGTGGGAGCAGAAGCGGATTGTCCGTTACTACCTGCACCGTTGGCCCAGCCAAACGGCCATGAAGCGGTTGCGGGCCAAGGTTCGTGACCGTACTGGCCGCAATCGGGTCGGGATCGATATCCGGGACGTGATCGCGGACTTGAACCCGATCTTGCGTGGTTGGGGTAATTACTTTCGCACCGGCAATGCTGCCAACAAGTTCCGCCAGGCCGACTGGTACGTGGTGCATCGGCTGTTCCGCTTGATGGTTAAGAAGCGGGGCCGCAACCTGCGTGTCGGGCAGGCTGATCAGTGGACTGAGGAGTGGTTCAACGGGCACGGCCTGCACCGACTTCGCGGCACCATCCGCTACCCGAAGGCTGCGTAACCATGCCAAGAAGATCATCGGTAAGCCGTGTGCGGGAGAACCGCACGCACGGATTGAAAGGGGGATGGGGAAACGGACCTGCACTGCGGGCACCGCGCCCCTGACTACCAA
>CAVPFT010000028.1:0-37870 GCA_963703795.1 uncultured Actinomycetota bacterium
CAGCAGGGTGACCGCGCTTAAACCGAACGAATTGTTCGAATGGCGGCATCCGCTCGGCCACCGCTGGCGCTGGGAATTCGAATCGCTCTCACCGACCCTGACCCGGGTCACCGAGACGTTCGACTACAGCGGCGTCGGTGCGATCAAGAAGGGGCTGAAGTATTACGAGCTTATGGGTTTCGTGAAGGCCAATGCCACGGGATCGAGCTTACGCTGGCCAAACTGCGGGACCGCTACGCGGGGCAGTAGGTAGTCAATCTGCCGGCGGGTCCGCGGCGTCCGACGCGACCACACCGGAAACCCAGTGGGTCACTTCTTCGGCTTGATCGTTGCGGTACAGGTGGCGCGGGGGTGTGCGAAGGTGGCGTAGGGACGGCAACGGATGACCACACGGTTTTCGCGTTCGACATCTCCGTCACGTACGGGCGCGCCTCCTCGCCGAGCGGCTGGCCCGACATACGCCCGGCGACTGCCATCATCACCTCGACCGTCAGATCGCGGCCGCGTTCGACGGTCGCGTCGGCGTAGACCTGAAATAGGCAAACGGCCACCGTTCGTCAAGGACGCACAGACTGACCTTGCCGTCGCGTTCGACGATGCGGGCCTTCCCGCGGCCGGCCATGGTCGACACCAGCAGTCGTCGCTGTCGGTGGGGATGTAGTAGACGATCGACATCGCCGGGCCGTCGTTGCGACGACGATAGCCGAACACGCAGGTGCGATGGGTCCGTACGAATCGCGACGCTCGGAAGGAGCAGGTCGCGGTCGGTCGGAGCAGCGTAGGGATCCGACGCCAACGGGAGTAGCAGCATGACGAGATGTCCTTATCAGGGGCGTTGACCGGGTAGAAATAATGGCTACAGTGTGTCCGTAAATCTAAAGGTGTCAAGCTCGGAGCAAGATTGGGCGATGTGACGGACCGCCGCCGTCGGGCCGTTCCCGCGGGCGCCCTGCCCTGCCCTGGAGCGGATCCTCGCGGCGGCCCTGGAACTCGTCGACGAGCATGGAGCCGACGCACTGTCGATGCGATCTTTGGCGCAGCGCCTGGAATCGGGCACCGCCACGCTCTACCGCCACTTCGCCAACCGATCCGAATTGGTGGCCATGATGGTCGACCGGATGCTCGGTGAACTCGATTTCGACGTTGACTCGGCCGCCGCGCTGCCCTGGCAACAGGCCTGTACGTTGTTCGCGCAGCGCACGTTTGAGGCACTCGGCCGGCACGGAAATGTCGCGTCTTTGCTGATCGAACACGTGCCCATGGGCCCCCACGCGCTGGCACACCGGGAAAAAATGCTGGCGATCCTGCTCGACAACGGATTTCCGCCGGTGGTCGCCGCCCACGCGTACGCGACGGTGTCCCGCTATGTCCTCGGCTTCGCGATCCAACTCGCCGGATCGGCCACCGCCCAACAGGATGCCCGGCTAGCGGCGGCTTTTCACGACCTTGATCCGTCCCGCTATCCCGCGACGGTCGCGGTCGCCGACGATCTCCCCGTTCCATTGGAAGAGGAGTTCGCTTACGGGTTGCGGCTCATCATCGCCGGACTCGAGCGATTGGGTCATTGAACCCAATCGTGCGGTCAATCGTGTCCTTTAGGAACAATTGCCCTCAATGCGCTTCGCCGGAAGGATTTTCTCGATGATCGATCGCAGCCTGTCCCACGCCGCCACATCGCCCCGCGTGGCGCAGTCGCTGACCCGATGGGGACAGCTCATCAGCAGGTACGGCTTGGTGGTCGTGTTGGCCTGGATCGGGTTCGGAAAGTTCGTGAAGATGGAATCCCGCGTGCTCATCGAACACAGCCCATTCATGAGTTGGATCTACGACGTATTCAGTGTCACCACGGTCGCACGCGGACTGGGCACGATGGAAATCGTTGCCGCGCTTCTCATTGCGTTGCGGCCGACCTGGCCACGCGCATCGGCGGCCGGCAGCGCCCTGGCCGCGGTGCTGTTCCTGGGAACACTGAGCTTCCTGTTCACCACCCCCGGCGTGGTGGCGAGCCACGCCGCCGGCCTTCCCGTGTTGTCGGCACTGCCGGGCCAGTTCCTGCTCAAGGATCTCGTACTGATCGGCGTCGCGCTGTGGACGCTGGGCGATTCGCTCGCGGCGCGAAAAGCGTTCCTCTGATCAATTCCTTGGCCGAGCCCAGCGTGGCCGCGTAAGCCCCGGGTGCAAGGTTGGCCGCCCGGTCGGTCAGACCGCGCGTCAGCGCATAGATGGCGTTGATCGTGGCACCCGCGTCGGTGTCGGGTGGGAGCGCTCCCTGTGCTCGGGCGTCCTCGACGACGTCATTGATGATGTCACGCAACGCTTTTAGGCCGGGGTACCGCGGCCGGCCGCCGCGCGGGTGAGCCGTGCTTTCGGCGCGCATCGCGTGATCGAACGCGGCCAGGTGGGGATACTCGCGCATCAGCAGGTCGGACTCGTCCAACACCGCCTCGAGGCGGTCGATGATGTCATCGGCCCGCGCCGCGGCGGCGCGCAGCCGGGGGAGTGCGATCTCGTCGATTTCCCTGACGGTCGCCTTGAGTAGCTCGGACTTGTTCGGAAAATAGTGATACAGGCTGCCGCTGGTCATGTCGGCGGCCCTGGCGATCTCGCGGATCGTCGCCTGGGAGTACCCCTTCTCCGCCACGCAGCGCATGGCCGAGGTGATGATTCGCGCGCGGGTCTGCTCACCGTCGGCCCCCGTGGGCCGGCCCAACTGCGCCGGTGTGGGGTCACGCCGCGGCCGGTCGGTTGTTGACGCACCGGGCACCTCCGCGCCGAAGCCGAAACTAATTGATCGGTCGATTATATTCGAGGGATGTCGGTGACGCGCCGTCCCGGCAGTTGGGAGCCGGCGGACAGGACGCGCGTGAGGACATCGCGATGACGCGGGCGCAGCTGGGTCGTCCGGTCGGCGCCAGCGGCGAGGAGACACGCCAACGGATCATCGTCGCCACCATGCGCTGCGTGGCCCGGGTGGGGTACTCCCGAGCGACGATCCGCGAGATCGCCCGCACGGCGAACGTGACGAGCGCCAGCCTGTACAACTACTTTCCCAACAAGTCGGAATTGATCAAGGCGGCGATCGCGGCCAGAACCGATGTCGCGTTGCCGCGGCTGCGCCGGGCCGCCGGGCGCCCAGGTGGCGTGATCGACCGCATCGAGGCGGTGCTCGACGAGTCGGGCCGGTTGATGCGCGAGTACCCCGACCTTGCGGCGTTCGAGTGGGCGATCCGGGCAGAAAGCTCGGTGGCCCTCGACTCCGAGATGGCCGGCAGCACCGGGTTTCAGGCGTTCCGGGGGATCATCGAAAGCCTCATCGAGGACGCCCGCGCCGTGGAGGTGATCTATTCGCTGATCTACGGCCTGACCGAGCTGGCGGCGACACTGCCGGCGGAGGATTACCACGCGGCGCTGGGCGCGGCCAAACAACTGATCAGGGGAACGTTGTTCGGTGCCTCGGGTGTGCAGTGAGGGCGTCGAGTGTGCGGTGAGGGCGCTCGCCCGGGCCGGACACGCGCCGTGCGTGCACATTCGACGCCGTGTGCGCACACTCAACGCCGCCGCCGCACACGCCGCCGCCGCACGCCGCCGCCTTGATATGATCAAACGATTGATTATATAGTCTGGTCACGAACAGGAGCCGAGACCTTGACCGAAACCGTTGGCCTGACATTCGACGTCGACGCGCTGCGGCAGAAGTACGCCGAAGAGCGGGCCCGGCGGCTGCGCCCGGAGGGGATCGCGCAGTACGTCGAGATTGCGGGCGAATTTTCTCGGTTCGGGGAAGACCCTTGGGTGGACGGCAAGTTCGTCCGCGAGCCCCTCACCGACCAGGTTGACGTGGCGATCATCGGCGCGGGTTTCGGCGGGCTGTTGACGGGAGCGCGGCTGCGTCAACTCGGCGTCGAAAGCGTGCGGCTGATCGACCGGGCGGCCGACGTGGGTGGCACCTGGTACTGGAACCGGTATCCGGGGATTGCCTGCGACGTCGAATCCTATGTGTACATGCCGCTGTTGGAAGAGCTCGATTACGTGCCCACGGAAAAATACGCCAAGGGCGCCGAGATCTCCGCTCACTGCCGGGCCATCGCCGAGTACTACGACCTGTACCGCCATGCCTGCCTGCAAACCGACGTCCATGAGATCCGTTGGGAAGCGGTCAGTTCCCGGTGGATCATCCGGACAAACCGGGGCGACGAAATGCGAGCGAAGTTCGTCTCCATGGCCAACGGGTATCAGGCGAAGCCGAAGCTGCCCGGGATCCCCGGGATCGGTGCTTTCGCGGGCAGACGTTCCATACCAGTCGATGGGACTATGGCTACACCGGCGAGAAGCTGGCGAACCTGGCCGATAAGCGCGTGGGCATCATCGGCACGGGTGCGACGGCGGTCCAGTGCGTGCCGCACCTCGCCGCGGCGGCGCGGCACCTCTACGTCTTCCAGCGCACCCCGTCATCGGTGGACGTGCGAGCCAATCGGCCCACGGATCCGCAGTGGGCCAACACGTTACAGCCGGGCTGGCAGGGTAAGCGCATGCAGAACTTTCAGATCCTGACGGCCGGCGGACAGGCCGAGGAAGATCTCGTCGCCGATGCCTGGACGAGCATCACCCGGAAGCTTCCGGTGATGCGCCACGACCGCACCGGCTCATCGGTGCACGACATCGAAGTGGCCGATTTCGCCAAGATGGAGGAGATCCGGGGCCGAGTCGATGAGATCGTGGCCGATCGCGCCACCGCGGAGGCGCTCAAACCCTGGTACGGCTACTTCTGCAAGCGGCCCTGCTTTCACGACGAGTATCTGCAAACGTTCAACCGCGACAACGTCACACTGGTCGACACCCGCGGTCTCGGGGTGGAGCGCATCACCGAGGCCGGCGTGGTCGTCGACGGAGCGACGTATGAGCTCGACTGCCTCATCTTCGCAACGGGGTTCGAGGTCGGCACCGACTATTGCCGGCGTACCGGCTTCGAGCTGATCGGCCGCGACGGCGTGACGCTGACCGAGCGGTGGGACGACGGTGTGCGCACGTTCCAGGGCCTGTGCGCCAACGGTTTTCCGAATTGCTTCATCGAAAGCATCGCCCAGGCCGGGCTTAACGGTGAACTTCCCGTACCTGCTCGACGTCCAGGCAAGCCACGCCGCATGGATCATTTCCTGGGCACTTGCCGGCGGCGTCACCGAAGTCGAGGCGTCGGCGAGCGCCGAAGCCGCCTGGGTCGACACCGTCGTGGCCCGGTCGGCCGCGACCGCCGAGCGGGCCAAGACCTGCACCCCCGGCTACTACAACCGGGAAGGAAAGGCGGACGCCAAGACTCGGCAGGGCAGCTTCTTCTTCGGTGCGCCGACCGAATACGCCGACATCTTGGCGGCGTGGCGGGCCAAAGGGGACATGGAAGGGCTCGAGATCCGCGCTGCGGAGGCCGGGGTGTGACAGCGGTAACCCTCGGGCTACGCGGTCGGACGACTGCGGGCGGCGACCCGGCGTGCGACGTCGCACCGAGGGTCGCGATCATGGCGCGGGCTTCGGCGGTCGCGGCGCGGCGGTGGCGCTGCGCCGCGCCGGTCTCGACGACCTGGTGATCATCGACGCCGACGACGGCATCGGAGGAACCTGGCGACGCAACACCTATCCCGGTGCCGCGTGCGATATCCAGAGTCACCTGTACTCGTTTTCATTCGCGCCCAACAAATCCTGGAGCCGCACCTACGCTCGGCAGCCCGAGATTCTGGCCTACCTCGAATCGGTGGCCGACGACTTCGATCTGCGCCGCCATCTCATGCTCGGCACCAAAGTCCGCTCGCTGCGCTGGAATCCGGACACCCGGGCGTGGGACTGCCAGTTGGACCGCGCCGGGCAAGCCGCCACGCTGACCGCCGACGTCGTCGTCTGCGCCGTCGGATTGTTCGGCTCGCTGAAGCAGCCGGATATCGAAGGCCTGAACGACTTCGGCGGGACGGTTATGCACACCGCGCGATGGGATCACACCGTGGAGCTGGCGGGCAAAAGGGTGGCGGTGATCGGCACCGGCGCCAGCGGGGTGCAGGTCGTTCCGGAACTGGCGAAGATCGCTGAGCGCGTGACGGTCTTTCAGCGGACCCCGCCCTGGATGGTGCCCAAGGACGACCGACCTTACAGTGCAACCGAATTGACGCAATTCCGGCGCAACCCGCTGGCGGTGCGCCGCACGCGCTGGCAGATCTGGAAATTCCAGCACGACAACACGGCGACTTTCGCCGACGATCCGGTGGTGGCGGCGCGCACGCACATCGCGTCGTCGTTCCTGGAGCGCACCGTGGCCGATGACCGGCTGCGCCGCGCGCTGACACCGGACTATCCGTTCCGTTGTAAGCGGGTGCTGCTGGGCGACGAGTATTACCGGGCGTTGCAGGAGGACAACGTCGAGCTGATCACCGGCCCCATCGAGCGGATCGCCGAGGCATCGGTGATCACCGCGACCGGCCGGGTCGTCGAGGTCGATGCGATCGGGCTGGCCACCGGATTCGAGACGTCGCGTTACCTATCGGGCATCGACGTCATCGGGACCGG
Source organism: uncultured Actinomycetota bacterium (assembly GCA_963703795.1). GTDB lineage: Bacteria > Actinomycetota > Actinomycetes > Mycobacteriales > Mycobacteriaceae > Mycobacterium. The sequence goes on from CAVPFT010000028.1 coordinate 6,547, forward strand.
AGGCCGGCGGCTGCACGATCGCTGGGGAGCCGATCCAAGCGCCTACTTGGGCGTGGCCGTCGGCGGATTCCCGAACTTCTTCATGCTCTACGGACCCAACACCAACCAGGGCGGCAACTCGATCGTCTACATCCTCGAGGCCGGTGCGCGACTGGTCGCCAGCGCGGTGAGCAGGGTGGCGCGTCGAGGCGGATACGTCGATGTGCGCCCGGAAGCCGAAAAGCGTTACAACGATCAGCTTTCCGCCGATCTCGAACGCACCGTCTGGACTCAGTGCGACAGCTACTTCCGTTCGCCCACCGGCCGAATCGTGACCCAATGGCCCTATACCGAGCTGGAATACGCTCGCCGCACCTGGCGGCTGCGGTCCCGAGAGTGGGTGCTAGCCAAGGCCGAAATCGATGACGCCGCGGATCAACCGACCGGCGGCCAGGTCGGCGTAGGCGTCGTTGATTTCGTCCAGCGCGTAGCGCCTGGTGATCATTTCGTCCAGAAGTAGTTGACCCGACCCGTACATGGCGGCGAACAGCGGAATGTCGCTCCTGGGGTTGCAGGAGCCGAACACGGTGAGGATGGCCGCGCGGCTTCTCATCGACCCTTGGCCTCGGCCACCTCGATGTCACCGGCCTTAGCCGCCGCACGAAGCTGGTGAAAGTCGTCGAGCGACTTGTCGGCGTAGGCGTAGGACCATTCGGCGATCGCGCGGTGCAGGGTGTCGCTGGCGCCGGCGTATCCCCGCAGTATCGACGCGTTCGCGCTCTGCGAGTGTGCGCGCGCCAGCAGCACCGCACAGGCGACCACGTATTCGCGGAAGGTGCCCGCCGACATGCCTTCGGTGTCGATGGTGCCCTTCATGTCGTGGAACTGGCGGACGTAGTAGTCGCGGCCGTCCTTCCGCGTCGTCCCGAGGAACACATCGGACATCGCCTGCAGGATTTGTTGGCCATCAATGACGCGCACGCCCTGGCCTCGGGCCGCGACGGCCGCGATCAGCGAGTCCGGCTGGCGCCAACCACCGTATTCCTCGAGCACGGATCGAGTGGCCTCTTTGATCTGCAGGATCAGGTGTGTGCCGTTGGGGCCCACCAAGATGATCAGGTAACACCGGGTGCCGACGCTGCCGACACCGACTACCCGCAGCGCGATATCGGTGACCCGAAAGTGCGACAGCAACAACGCCACGTCAGGAGGGACTGCGGTCAGATACTCCTTGACCGACTCCACCACCGGTCCTTCGGTGTCCTCGTCGACGTGCTGCAGGAGCGGGGGCGCCTCCCGCAGGCGCGGGGTTCCGTCGGGCCCAATCTCCGTGATCTGCTTGAAGACTCGCGCTGACGTTCGGTTGCGCGCCCGGGATATCGTTTTCTGGATCAGAGCCTGCGATCCCTTCGACAGCTTCCCGGTGTAGTGCTCGGGTTCCATCCGCAGGTAGTAGCGCTCCAGAACGTCCATCTCCTCGAGCATCGCGGTGAGACTTGTCTGGTAGCCCGCCAGCGCCTCGTCGACGCAACGGCGGATGGCCTTGGCCCGGTAGCCGGCATGGCGGCCCCCGACGATCGCGCTGGTGACGAGGCGTTTGACGTCCCACTCCGCGGGCGCCACGGCGGCCTCATCGAAGTCGTTGAGGTCGAACACTATTGAGCGATCAGGCGCAGCGTACATGCCAAAATTCGAGATATGAGCGTCGCCGCAGCACATGACTTCGATCCCGCTCGTTGGGCTGGCGGCGAGGTCGGCGGCCATGACCGCCGCGGAACCTCGGTAAAACGCGAAGGGATCGGCCAGCATCCGGGCGAACCGCATCGGCACGAGTTCGGTTAGCCGTCCCGCGTTTTGGGCGACGAGAATCTCGGCTGCCGTTCGATTAGCGGGAGTCAGTTGGGCGAGGGAGCGTCGTGGGGCGGCCTCGCGCAGCGCCCGACCGCGTGCCACGTCCGCGCTCGGAACTTCGAGCTCGATCAGGCGGTCACGCAACACCCGCTGCGGCATCCGATCAGCATATGCGCGGTGTGAGGATTCGCGGGCCGTGTTTTCAGGTTGTCGGGCTTCCGGCCTTCATTGCCGCGGTGACGCCTCCGTCGACCAGCAGGTCGGTACCCGTGATGAACGATGCGTCGGGACCAAGCAGGAACGCGGTGGCCGAGGCGATGTCGTCTGGAGTCCCTATGCGACCGGTTGCAGAGGCGGCGATCATCGCCCGCATGCCGTCACCGACCGGGGAGTCAAGTTCCTGCTGTCCCATCGGCGTAGAGATGATGCCGGGACTGATCGAGTTGATGCGCGCGCCGCGGCGGCCCCACTGCGCGCTGGCGGCACGGACTCGAATGTGGTTGGCCTGTTTGGCGATTGCGTATGCGATGCCGGGCACGGTGCTTCGTTGAGCGCTGACGAAGTCCAGCCCGAGCAGTTCGTGAGCCGGGGTCTGGGCCAACGCCCGTTCCTGTTCGGTGGTCAGCGGTGGAACCAAGTGCCCGGCCATGCTCGCGATCACGACACCCGCGCCGCCCTCCGCGATGACCTTGCCGAATTCCTCCAGCACCAGCGCGGTACCCAAAAGATCCACGGCCAGAATTGCTTCCGACGACGCCTGCGATGGGGACAGGCCCGCCGTGTGCGCCACCTGGGTGACGGCGCCGAGTGAGGCCGCGTGTTCGGCGAGCGTGCGTACCGATTCCGGCGACGAGACATCGACCTCGCGGCTATCCACCTGATGGCCGTCTGCGGACAGCGCCCGGGCCACGGACGTCAGCGCCGCCGCACTGTTGTCGGCCAACAGCACCGTTTTGCCGGCGCCGACGCGGCGGGCAATCGCGTGGCCCATGCCGCCCACGCCGAGAACGATCAACACTTCGCGAGCCACCGGCACTCCAAATCCCAAACGAGTCAACTCGCGATGTTATACAGGACCGTCTTCCGCATGCTGCGGGCGACCGCTGTGACGGATAGCCCTCCCGACAAACGGGGCCCGGAGAGTGGCAATCAGGTAGCGGTGGTTGATGATCAGCCCGGCGATGGCCACCAGTGTGTAGATACCGCATAGCACCAGCCGCCCTTGCGTCGTGACGATCGGGAACTGGACGACAAACAACACCAGCAGCGCCCACGCCGCGGTCCCGCGGAAACGCAGCGCCAGGATCAGCGCGACCCCCATCAGGGTTTGGGTGGCCGTCAGCAGCACTTCCTCGATCTGGCGTGAGTCGAGCACCAGGGAGAATCCGCCGCCGCCGAGCAGGTGGGCCACCGGCAACGACCCGACCAGCAGCGTCCACTGGTTGACCTTGGAGGAGATCAGCGTGGCGATCGCCGCGGTGCCCTTGCCGCGGGAGGCGAAGATGACCGCGATGATGAACTCGGGGGCTTCGGAGGCCAGTGGGGCAAGCCACTGAACCAACAGGAACTCGTCGATGCCCAGTTCGGTACCCGCCGCGACGAGATTGTCGGCGAACGGCTTGGCGCAAAGCAGGATCACCGCGCTCGACACGAGCAACATACCGATGACGGCGATGCGACGACCGCGATCGGGCAGCTCCCCGAGCGCTGCGGCGGTACCGATGAGGTTGGGTTCCTCCACGTCGCCGTGGCTGACCTTGTAGAGGTAATAGCCGAACCAGGCCAGCAGCACCATCCCCACCGCCAGGTGGATCTCGCCGCTCGCAGGTATGACGAACGCGGCCACGCCGGCAAACAGCAGGAACCCGAGTTCGACGCGATTGGCGGGGTCGAGCGCCAAACCGGCGCGCCTGTCGGCGCCGGTTTTTCGCGCCACAAGGATGCTCACCAGCACCACGACGGGCCAGCCCAAGCCCATCAGCAGCCGGTTCGACCCGGTCATGTTGGCGGCGGCGTACTGGGTGTAATCCGCATTGCGGCCGGACACGTACGCGTAGTAGAGGTCGACGGCGTACTCGGGCAGCACCGCGACCAATGCGAGCACGGCGATCGCCAGCCCGCCAGAGACGTCGATCTGCGCGGCTTCGGCGGCCCACGCCAGCAGGAAGCTGGACGCCACCACCGCGCCCCCGAAGATCAGCAGGGCGACGACCGGGTCCGGATGCAGGCCGACGATCCGGACCACTACCGCCGGGAGGATGAATATCGCGGTGATCAGCGCCGACCGGATCAGGGTGCGTCGTCGCGCGCGTGGCGTCGTCGGGACCGCGGCGGCGGGCCTGTCCATGGCGCGCATCGTCATCCTTCAACTCGTGGAGGGGTGTCGATCACTGGCGACTACCTGGGCTCGCTTGCCGCCGCGAACTGCCTTCCCAAGCTACCCGCCAAACCCCGAGCCAGCAACGTCGCGGGCGAGCAAAGCGGCAGCGCATCGAACCCCGTCTTTACTGGCCACATTTGGCGATTCCGAAAGTTCGGCCAGGCTGATCGGAAATTGTGGCAAACCTTCTCGGGCCTTGTGGTGGCGTTTTGGGCGTGCATCGCGTCAGCGTGGGCGCCGGCAGGGGGCCGTTGCGTCCCCGGTCGATCGACTCGAGCAACGGATCCAGAGATAGCCGTGGAACATCAACATCCAAACTACGACGCGCGATTGGAGTCCCGGGTTCCGCTCTGGATCTGGGGCCGCCCGACGGGCGGCGCGCTGATTTCCTGGCGCGCGCCCCGTTAACCCGAGGGACCCATCGCCGCGGCGCTGGCTTGGGTCATCAGTTCGACGATTTGCTTACGGGTCAGCGAAGCCATCATTGGCACGGCGGCGCGCATGTCCTCGCCGACCATCCAGGTGGGGCCGTTGGTCAGGTTTTCGAATGCCTCCGCGATCACATCGTCCACGGCGGCGGCGCCCGCGGGAACGTCGTCGGGCGAGCTTATTTGGCCGCGGCTGTGCTCGAGCAGTCGCAATGCGGGCGTATCGGTCTTGCCCAAGATGAGGCCCAGGACGTCGACACCCTTGTCGTGCAGCTCGGCCCATAACGCTTCGGCGAAGATCATGTCGAACGCCTTGGAGGCGCCGTAGGCGACCATGTTGGGTCCGCCGGCCAATCCGGCGCCCGACCCGAAGATGACGATTCCGCCACTGCCCCGCTCCACCATGGGAGGAGCGAAGTGGTGGCACAGTTGCATCGGCACCATGCAGTTGCGTTGCACCATCGCTTCGGCGGCCCCGATCGGATTGGCAAGGAACGGTTTGAAATCCGGGTCCGCACCCGCGCAGTACACGAGGAACCCGATCTCCAGGTCGCCGGTGGCCGCGGCGATCGCCGATGCCGCGCCAGCCTTCGTGAGATCGATCGCAAGAGTGCGGGTTTCGACAGACGTGCGGGAATTGATCTCCGCCGCAACCCGATCCAGGACATCCTGCCGCCGGGCCAGCAGCACGACGTTCACGCCGCGCTCGGCGAGTCCCGCGGCGAACGCGGCCCCGGCACCGTCGGATGCGCCGGCGACGAGCGCCCACGGTCCATACTTGGTTGCGAACGTCACCTAAGGGCTCCCCACCGTAGTCAGCCGCACCTGCGTGTACCGGCGGCGCGCGATGCGCCACCCGTCGTCGGTGCGGACGATCTCGTCGTCGTAGAAACCGATCGCGTTGACGCCGGATTTGTTGTCACCGGCCATGATCAGCCCGTCGATATAGGTGCGCGCCGCGGCCTTGTCGCCGTCGACCGCGATGGCCTGATTGCTCAGCCGGTGCATCGTGTGTCCCGCCAGGGCATGCACCTGTTGCATGAAGTCCGTGACCGCATCGACGCCTTTCCATGCGCCGATCTCGCCGTAGTCGAGTTCGCAGTCGTCGGTGAACACGGTTCGGAAGAGCGGCCAGTCGCGTCGGTCGATCCCGGTGGCGTAGCGCAGCAGCAGATCGGCGATATCCTGGCGATCTTCTCGTTCGGTCATCGGACGTCTCCGTTCGGATGGACCACGATGCGCGGTGGGCCGTCGGACCTGCGGGCGAGGTCTAGCGCGGCGGGGACTTCGTTGAGACCGATGATCTTGCCGACACTGGGCAGCGGGTCGAGCCGTCCCGACGCGATCGCGTCGAGCGTTCCGTACCAGTCCTGTGGGTGCGGACCACCGCCGAATTGGATTGTGACGCCCTGCCTGGTGGCGGTGGTGACGTCGAGGGTATCGCCGGTGTACCAGCCCCCCGCGCAGTAGATCCTGGTGGCCATTTCGGCGGATTCGACGATGCTCTGGATGAGTCCGGCGGCGCCGACGCACTCGAATACCACAGCCGGACCGGGCAATCCGCGTTCGGCGCGAACCTCCCGGAACGCGTCGAACGGTGACCTCTCGGCGGGATCGACGATGACGTGCGCGCCGAAGCGATCACGGGCCAACTCGCGGCGGTCGGACTTGTAGTCGGCCACGATGATCGGTTCGATGCCGCGGCCGGCCAACGCGGCAACGGCCGAGAGACCGATCGCCCCCGCGCCGATGACGACGGCGACCTCGCCCGGTTGGATCTGCGCGGACCTCACGTAAAACTCGCCGACGGCGAACGCATCGGTCAGCGCGACGGCGTCGCTGGAGACGTCGCCCGGAACCGGTTTGGCCGCCACTTCCGAAACCACCAGCAGCTCACCGAAACTCCCCTGGGCATCCGGATGCTGACCGATGATGCGCAGGCCGCCGGCACCGCCGTCGACGAGACGCACCGGCATCGCCGTCACCCGCGACCCGACCGCGAACTGATCGCTGCACCTGGGTCCATGCCCGATCACCTCGCCGACGAACTCATGGCCGAGCACGATGTCGCGGTCGGCGTCATACAGCGAGCGACCGGTCGGGTCCTCGACGGCCAGTTCGGGATGGTCCATGAAGTGCACATCGGATGCGCAGATCGCGGTGCTCAGTGTCCGCAGCAGCAGTTCACCAGGTCCGGGCGCGGGGTCCGGTGTCTCGCGGACCCGTAGTTGGCCGTCCCTCAGCACGACAGCGCGCAAATCCCCGTTGCTTTCTCGAATAATCGATATAAGATCTCGAATGCTCGGAGTAACTGTACGAACCTCGCCGCAAAGGAGTCAAGCCATTCGCGGATCGACGTCGGCGCCGACCGCCCGGGTTCTCGACGTCGTCGAGCTCCTGGCCCGGTCCGGAAATGCGCGGCTGCGATTTTCCGATATCGTCCGCGAGCTGAACCTCACCCAGGCCACGGCGCACGCGATCTTGAAGACGCTGTGTGACCGTGGATGGGCCAGCCGCGATCCCGTCGCAAAGACTTTTAGCCTTGGCCCGGCGCTCGCCGTGGTGGCCGCGCGGACCGACACCGCTCGCCCACTTGCGCATGCCGCCCGTTCCGCGGCGCTGCGACTCTCCCGCGACGTCGGCCACGCGGGGTCGGTGGTCGAGCGGTTCGGTGATTCGTTGGTGGTCACGGCCTTCGAGGGCGATCCCGCTACCCAGTCGGCGGGCATACCGGGTGATCGCATTCCCTATGCCCCGCCGTTCGGCGTCGCACTTGCCGCCTGGGACACCGAGGAGGAACAGCGGGCGTGGATCCGTCGCGGTGCGGGCAACGACAGCGATCGCATTCGGCGACTCGAACGCGTTTTGGAGCACACCCGCGAGCGTGGCTTCGACGTCGACTGGACAACGCCCGCCCTGGCGCAGGCCGTGCAGGTGGTCGGCACGCTGGATAGCCACGAGATGCCGACGCCGGTGCGGCACATCCTGGACCAGTTACTCGTCGAGTTCACCACCATCGGCTTCCTCTCCGACGACAATCCCGGTCGCCGCAAGCAGCCCGTCGCGACCATCGCCGCACCGGTTTTCGACGATCGTCGCCAAGTCGCCCTGATGGTGGCCGTGCATCCGCTGTGTCCCCTGAGCGCAAGGCAGATCCGGGTCATCGGCAAAAAGCTCACCGACGAGACGGCGGCGATTACCAAATCACAGCATCACGCGGTGGATCGCGCCGTTTAAGCTCGCCGTACGGATACGGGAGGGCGCCGATCATCGGGGGCGCCTACGGCCTGCCATTCGTTGTCGGATTCATGTCCGAGCGACAAACCCCCGGCCCCAATCCACAGATGTCGCTGCGCAACGCCGTGCTGCGCTTCGCCGACCCCGCGTCGGCGGCCACGGCCGCGCAAGGCATGCACGCCAGAGCGATGGACATGCCCCGGGTCCCCGACGTCACCCCGATCGTGACCGAACCCGAGCGGGCGATCCCCATCCCCGGACATTCCAACGCGACCGGGGCGTTGCTGACCTTCCAAGAGGGAGGGTCCCAGACGGTGCGCGAACTGACGGCGCTCACCGCCCACGGCCCCTACGTTCTCGTTCAGGTCGCGCGCTGCGCCACCGGGCCCGAGTGCGAGGCGCCGCTGGCCGCGCGCACACTCGACCTGCAAATACCGCTGATCGACGCGTTCCAACCCACCGACGCCAACCAGTTCACCGCGCTGCCGCTAGACCCCACCGGGCTTGTCGCCCGCACCCTGCCGCTGCCACCCGACCAAACCACCTCTACGTCCGGGGCCGCCTACCCGCCGGCGGGCGCGCTGCACCTCGAGGACAACCCCGTCCAAGTCGGATCCGCTCTGACCGCCGCCGGCGTCGACGACGTCTCTGTCAACCTGACCACGCTCTACCAAGCCAAAGATGCCGCCGGCGCACAAACGCTTGCCCAGACCTACACCGACATCGCGGGCAAAACACCGGGCGCACAAGCCGCTTCACCGGTCCCCGGACTACCCCAAAGCCACTGCACGCGAGTGGCCGGAGCCAGCGGCCTGGTGCCCCGCTACTGGTGTCTCGCCACGGCAGGCCGTTACGCCATCAAAACCATTGCCCGCCAACTAGACAGCGCATACCACCAGATCGCCGCCCAATACCGGATGCTGACCGGATAGGCAGCGCCTGCGCACAGCGTCGCGGGGCCTAAGCGCTGACGCCGAGCTGACCGGACTCCCGAGCGCCGTCCGGTAAGCGACGCTTTCGACGTTCGCGCGTCCTCTTGCGCGCTTTGCTGTTCGCGTTGAATGATCGGCCATGCGCAAAGATCGCGGCATCAATCGGTGGGAGTTGGTTACCTGCGCGCTCGCAGGACACGTCACTTATGCGCCCGATGAGGAGGCCCTCGCTGACCGGCTCAGCGGCAAGACCGGGCTGGGCGAAGTGTGGCGGTGTCTGCGCTGCGGGGAATTCACCGTCGGCGAGCCACACGGGCGTGGCCGCGCCGAGGACGCCCCGATGATCATGCGCGGCAAGGCTTTACGCCAGGCCATCATCATTCGTGCGCTCGCGGTCGAACGCCTGTTTCGGGCGGTGGTGATCGCGCTGGCGGCATATGCCGTGTGGAAGTTCCGCGGCGCGCGGGGGGCCATCCAGGCCACCCTCGACCGTGACCTGCCGATCTTCCGCGCCTCCGGGTTCAAAGTCGATCAGATGACGATCGTGCACGAACTGGAAAAGGCCCTGGCCGCCAAACCGTCCACGTTGGCGCTGCTGACCCTCATGTTGGTCGCGTACGCACTGATTGAGGCCGTCGAAGGGGTGGGCCTGTGGTTACTCAAGCGCTGGGGCGAGTACTTCGCGGTGATCGCCACCTCGGTCTTCTTGCCATTGGAGATCCATGACCTGGCGAAGGGCATCACGATGACGCGCGTGGTGACCTTCACCATCAACATCCTCGCGGTGATCTACCTGCTGCTCTCGAAACGACTGTTCGGCCTGCGGGGCGGCCGCAAGGCCTACGACGAAGAACGACGGGGTGAGCAGCTCCTCGATGTCGAGCGAGCCGCCGCGATGAACTAACCGCCTGTCTCCGCCGTTTAACGGATGGTGCCAGCAGCGGAATAACGAAGTTTTGTGACGCGTTGGTGCCCAATGTTGCGATTGTGGTCGACACCACAAAACGGCTTTTCGTGACGTTTACCGCGGCGCGGTGCGCTCGTAAAACGGCTGCGGTGGAATTCAATGAGTCGGCCTACTGGCCGAACTGATGAGGGAATGGAACCGTGGCAACACTGCAAGCCTGGATCAGCCAGAACCCGACGAATCTCGACGTAATCGCCCCGATCAAGGCGCGCGCCTGCGACGCGTTACAGGCCGTGCTGAGCAGCAGGCCGGCGCGCCAAAAGGTCACTGGCTCGCGAATCATGGCCAGGGGCCTCGAGCGCTGCTGACAGCCGTGCGGCAGACCGGGCCGGTCTACGCCGGGTCGGGGCTGGCGCCTGCCGGGTTTTGCGCCGCGTGGTCGCGTTCCCGTCGACGGGCTCGGGAAGCCCGCAAATTCGCGGCGTTGCCGCACGTTTTCACGTCGTGCCACACCCCGCTGTTGTTTTTCGAGCGGTCGTAAAACGCCGATCCGCAAGACGGGTTATGGCATCGCTTTATCCGCCGCCAGGTGCCGTCGCGCTGGCCCAGCAGAATCTCTCCCCAGAGTGCCGATGCCAGCCAACGCCAGCCGCTGCCGGCGGGTTCCAGGCGTACCTCGCCGGTTTCCGACGGCGCCAAAGATGCGGAAATGGCGCCCGTCCCTCGCCCGGTCGGCGGTTCGCCTGCGACCAGCTTCGCGATCGTGTCGCGCAAGGCGCGAAGCTTCGATGCGTCCGCATCGCTCAGCGTCGGCGCCGGCACATTCAGGCCGCGCAAGGCCGACCACGTCCGCACCGCGCCCGCCGCCCAGGCGCCCGCGTGCGCGCCATCGGCCAGCAGGTCCGGTCCGTATTCCCCGATCTCCACCGTGTTGAGGAAGTCCTGCACCAACCCCAGGCCCCCGGGGGCCGGAGCGAGCTTGTAGCGCTGTGACGCAGACCATGAGGACATAGCCAAAATATACTTGCTTATGTCCAGTTGGGCAACTACGGTGACAGATGCAAAGCATGAATGCCTACGTCAAGGAGAACGAGCTAATGGTCAACATCAAAGGGTCGACGGTCGTGGTCACCGGCGGGCAGCGCGGACTCGGCAAGGCCATCGTGGAGGAATTCTTGGCGCGGGGCGTGGCCAAGGTGTACGCGACGGCACGGACTCCGAAACCGAGCGAGGACCCTCGTGTGGTCAGTGTCGAACTGGACGTCACCAAGCCCGATTCGGTTGCCGCGCTGGCCGGTTTGGCAACAGACGCCGACATCGTCATCAACAACGCCGGGGTCCTCGGTGCCGCCAAGCTGCTCGCCAGTGACGTCGAGGAAGTTCGGGCGGTGTTCGAGACCAACTACTTCGGTGCGCTTCGGGTGGCCAAGGCGTTCGCGCCGATCCTGGCCGACAACGGCGGTGGTGCCCTGGTGGACATCGCCTCGGTCTTGTCCTGGGTGGGCGGATTCGGTGGCTACGGAGACTCCAAGGCGGCCATCTGGTCGTTGACCAACTCACTGCGTGTCGAGCTCGAGAAGCAAGGCACCCTGGTCACGGGGGTGCACCTGGGCTACACCGAGACCGACATGACCACCGGGTTCGATGTTCCGAAGAACGACCCGCGAGACGTGGCACGGCAGATCGTCGACGGCATTGAGCGCGGCGACGCGGAGGTGCTTGCCGACGACATGACCCGCTACATCAAGGCGGCCCTGTCCGGACCGGTGGAGGCGCTGCGAGCGAGCTGAGACGCTCTGCCTGACGGCCGGGGTGCCGGCGGCAACATCGTCGCCGACACCCCGGCCGCGACGTGTTTGGATAGCGACATGGAACCTGAGCCCCCGGAACGCATTGTCAGCGCTACCCGCGTAGTCACGGCCAGCGCCGATCGGATTTTCGAACTGATCGCCGACCCCTCCTGCCAGCCGAGCTGGGACGGCAACAACAACCTCGCCTCTTCGGATCCCGGGCAGCGCGTCCGCCGGGTCGGTGACGTGTTCAAGACGAAGTTGACCAACGGTGCTGTGCGGGAGAACCACGTCGTGGAATTCATCGAGGGCAGCAAGATCGCCTGGCGCCCAGCCGAACCCAGAAAGCAGCCGCCCGGCCACCTTTGGCGTTGGGAGCTCCACCCCATCAACGCCGCGCTCACCAACGTGACCCACACCTACGACTGGACGGCGCTGACCGACAGCAGCCGGCTGGAGAGGGCTCGTTCGACGACGCCCGAGATGCTGCGCGCGTCGATAGACCGGCTCGCCATGCTCGCGCAAGCCCCAGATGCAGGAAGTGGGGCATAACATGGCCCTTCCACCACCGGGTGACGACCGCGCCGCGATCGTCACGGGCGCGTCGTCCGGCATCGGCGAGCAGTTTGCACAGATACTTGCCCGGCGTGGTTACCAGGTCGTCCTGGTGGCCCGCAGCGCCGAGCGCCTCGAAGAGCTCGCCGCACGACTGGGACCGCAAGCGCACCCGCTGCCGGCCGACCTGTCCGATCGAACCGCACGAGCGGGGCTGCTCGACCGGGTCGCGGCGCTCGGGCTGGTTCCCGACATCCTGATCAACAACGCCGGGCTCTCGACCCTCGGACTCGTCGCGAAATCCGTTCCAGAGCAAGAAGTTAACCTGGTCGAGGTCGACGTCGCCGCCGTGGTGGATCTGTGCAGCCGATTCTTGCCGGGAATGGTCGACCGCCATCGGGGCGCCGTGTTGAACGTGGCGTCGATGGCCGCGTTCGCTCCCTTGCCGGGTCAAGCCGCGTATGGCGCCGCCAAGGCGTTCGTGTTGTCCTACACCCACAGCTTGCGTGGTGAGCTGCGCGGCACCGGGGTCAACGCGACCGCGCTGTGCCCCGGGCCGGTGGCCACGGGATTCGGTCAGGCGGCCGGATTCTCCAAGGAGGAAGAGGAATCCGCCCTGCCGCGGGTGATGTGGGTTGCCCCCGACAAGGTGGCGCAGGCCGGAATCGACGGCCTCGCGGCGGGCAAGGCCGTCGTCGTCCCCGGTCATGTCAACCGGGTCGCGTCGGCCATTGGCCGGGTGCTGCCACCCGAACTGCTGTCGCCGATGCTGGCCCGCGGCCACCCGGCTTTAAAACGGGACTGAAGCGCGAGTAGCGATCAGCCGAACTTGGCGCGCACCCACTGAAACATGCCGTAGGTCTGGACCCGGACGCTGACGAATCCGTTGTTTTCGAGGATGTCGCCGATTTCGTCGTCGTCGAACACATGCGCCCCGACATTCGGCAGCATCTGCCAGAACCGGGCGGCGCGCCCGACCGTGGGGACCATGATGGCCAGCCTTCCGCCCGGCCGTAGCACCCGCGCAATCTCGTCGAGGGCGGCGGTCGGATTCGGAACCAGTTGCAGCACGGCGGTCGAGACCACCGCATCAACCGTGTTGTCGCGCAGCGGAAGTCGTTGGGCGTCGGCCTTGATGAAGCCGACTTGTGGTCCCGCTTCGTTGCGGACGGCGCGTGCCAGCATGGGTTCGGAGATGTCGACGCCCAGGGCCAGTCCCTCCGGGCCCGCCGCGCGGGCCAGCGACGCGGTGACGTTGCCCGGACCCGAGCCGACGTCCAGCGCTACTCCGTCCGACGGGATGTTCAACCAATCGATGGGCAGTGTCCATGCGCTGATCAGCCGGCGGGAAAAGGCTTGGGCATTGTCGTAGAGCATCGACCCGATCGGTGATGCCCACGCCGCCTGGATCGGGCCGGTGTTTTTCGCGACGGCTTCGTCGTCGGCGGATCCGGTGCCCAGCAGGTCGAGATAACCCTTGCTCACGTTCGGCTCCGCCGGCGGATCGGCAAGTAGATCCAGCGCTCGACGCAACGCGGGAGGCAGCGAGATGTGCACGTCGGTCACGCGTACTCCTTCGATCAAATACCAAGCGGTATACCGAGAAATCGAACCGGAAGCGTCGCGATCCCGGCCGCGACGAGCCCCCGAATTGCCAGCCTACGCCGAGCCGTCGGGCTCCTCGACCGGCTGCGGATGTGGGCTTGATTACCGCCTGACGGCGGCGTGCTCGCGAACCAGCGCGCACAGGCGCCACTCACCCGGGACTCCCTTTAGTGCGCTCTCGCCGCGGTCGGCGAACCTGTGGCGCGACCCGGTGACGATGTCGCGCACCGTCGAGGACACCAGCACTTCGCTGGGTGCGGCCAGCGCCGCCACCCGCGCACAGATGTGCACGGCCATGCCGGCGACGTCGGCGCCGCGCACCTCGACCTCGCCGGCGTGAATGCCGACCCGCACCTCGATGCCGAGCACTCGCACCGCGTCGACAATCTCGTCGGCGCACGCCAGCGCGGCGCTGGGGCTGGTGAACGTCGCGACGAATCCGTCGCCGGCGGTGTTGACCTCACGCCCCGCGAATCGCTGCAGTTCGTGGCGGACGATGGTGTCGTGGTTGTCGAGTAGGTCGCGCCACCGGTCGTCGCCGAGCAGGGCGGCGCGTTCGGTGGATCCGACGATGTCGGTGAACACGATCGTGGTCAGCAGGCGCTCGGCATCGGAGACGCCGCGCACACCGGTGATGAATTCCTCTATCTCGTCGAGCATCGGCGCGGTGTCGCCAACCCAGTACAGCGCGTCTTCGCCCGGGAGCTCGACCAGCTGTGATCCGGCGATGCGTTCGGCAAGGTAGTGGGCGTGCCCGACGGGGCTGAAGTTCGGGTTGTCGCGATGCAGGATCAGCGTCGGCACGGTAATGCGTTCGAGCCTGTCGCGGACGTCGGCCTCCCGGATCTTCTTGATGAAGGCCCGCGCCATGCTCGGAGACGCGGCCCGGTTGCCGGCCATGTCCCACCATGCGCGAAACGCCTCGTCGCCCGCCACCGAGGGAGCGATGGTGGCGAGCACGTCGAAACCCTGCTCGACGGCATCCGGCTCGATCCCGACCGTCGTGAATGGATCGGCGGCGTCGATCTCGGCGCCGATCGGGTAGTCGGGAGCCCACAGCGTCCGTGCCGCGCCGTTGGCGATCACCAGGCTGTTCACCCGGTCGGGGTAATCGGCCGCCAGAACGAGCGCCGCCAACGAAGTGAAGCCCGGGGCAAAGATCGTTGCCCGCTCGCATCCGGCCGCGGTCATGACCGAGATCGCATCTAACGCCCAGGTTTCCGGCCCGATCATGTCCGGCGAGGAGACCCGCGATGACAGGCCAATCCCGCGCTGATCGAACCGGATCACCCGGCAGAAGGCCGCCAGGCGTCGATGAAAGCGGTACATCGACGGCTCGAGATCGACGCAGTCGATCGGAATCAATGGGCCCGGTAGCACGAGCAGGTCGATCGGGCCATCACCGAATACCTGATAGGCGATGTCCACGTCGCCGCAACTGGCGTACCGGGTCCGCGGAACCGGCACCACGGATCCAGGCTAGTGCAGGTCCCCGGCAAGCCGAACAGCCGTCAGCGGCCGATGATCGGGACCAGGTAGCGGGCGGCGTAGTCGCGGACTGCCGCTTGGTCAGACGTGTCGAGTCGGTCGGTGGGAAACACGATGATCCCCAGGGCGACCCGCAGCAGGACGTCAGCGACGTTGGCCAGGTCCGGCTCGGGCAGGTCGGCCCCGCAGCGCCGCAGGGTATGGGCGATCCCATCGGCGAATTGGCGAATCGGGAAGATGTTTGATCGCGAAAACATGCCGAGCAACTCCGGCTCGCTTTCGGCGATCCGGGAATACAGGGGCGAGTCCTGGACCAGGCGCACCCCTAGGGCAAACGCCTCGATCACGGCCTCTTGCGGGTTGCAGCCGGCGGTCGCCTGGTCCAGGGTGCCGAAGAACAGCTCCGCCTCGCGCCGCACGACATGTAAGAACAGGTCATCCTTGGTCGGAAAACGTCGGTAGATGGTGCTTCGGCTGACCCCGGCGCGGGCGGCGACGTCTTCGATGTTCGCGCGACGCACGCCGTAGGTCTCGAAGACCGTTCGCGCGGTCTCCAGGATGGTGCGTTCGAGATCGGTAATCGACTCGGTCTGGTGGGTGCGCGTTACGGAGCCCATCTCGGACTTCATGATGGGCGGCATCGTATCGAACTCACCTGCTTTGCGGACTGCGCGACGGATTGCTAAGCTGCTGAAACAAAGATATCATTTTGTGTCATTGCTTCACAAGGAGGTCGGCATGACCGCCCAGCACGACCGGTTGGCCCGGACAGGTGTGGGCGCCCGTTTCGACGCCGGGGTTCGCGAAGCCGTGCCCATGCCCACTGACGGGCCAGCCGGGCCGGCCGACGTTGCCGAGGCCTCGCGGCTGGGACCCGAGTCGTTGATATGGAAGTTCTACGGAGACCACCGCACGCAGTTCTTCGGCTTTCAGCGCGTTGCCGGCGTCGAGAACTGCATCGAGCAGCTCGGCCAGGGCGTGCTCGATCATTCGGTGGTTTTCAGTGACACGTTGGGACGGGCCAAGCGAACCGCACCGCCGCTGATGAAGACCGTCTATTCCGACGATCCGCACGCGTGGGGTCGCCGGGTCCGCGATTTCCACAAGCCGATCAAAGGCACGATCAGTGACGGCTCGAGGTATCACGCGCTCAATCCGGAGTTGTTCTATTGGGCGCACGCCACGTTCGTCGACCAGGTCATCTACACGACCGACACGTTCATCCGCCGGTTGTCCCGCGCGGAAAAGGAGCAGATCTTCGACGAGGGCAAGGTCTGGTACAGCCTCTACGGCGTCAGCGACCGCGGGCAGCCGCAGACCTATGACGAGTTCCTCACCTACTGGGACGAGATGCTCGACCGGTTCGTCCCGCACAAGACCGTCCTCTACGGAACCGGCTACATCCGCAAGGGAATACCGGGCCCGCGCTGGATCCCCGCGCCGGCCTGGAAGATTTTGTCCGCGCCGGTCAACGCCTACACCCGCCTCGTCCTGGTGGGGACGCTTCCGCCGCAGATGCGTGACGTGTGCCAACTGGAGTGGGATGCCAAGAAGGAGAAGCGGTTCCAGCGGTTCGCCGCCGTCATGCGCGCGCTGAATCCCCTCGTAAGCCGGCTGCCCGTGTGGTTGGTCTACACGCCATGGGCGGCCAAGGCGTGGCACCGCGCGGGCGTTAATCCGCGGATGCTCCACAACCGTAGCCCGAACTGACGGCTCGCCGAAAACCGCGTGGCCGCAAAGAATTCGCTGTGAAGTAGGGCAACGTTCAATCCGTGTATGCCCGGGGGCACTCGAGCACGGTTGGCGGGCCGGTCCCTGTGACAGGATCGGTGGCGTGGCCAATGTCGATTTTTCGCTGTTGGACGTTCCCCGATCGGTTCGGATCGACGACCCCGAGGCGTATCTCCACGCCGCTATGAGTTGGCACTTCGGCGAGGACACCGGTTCTCCGTTCTGGCTGCGGCTTGCCCGGCGGCTGGACTTCAACCCGCTGACCGACGTCCGAACCTTCACCGATCTGCGTCAGTTCCCCAACCTCGTCAATGAACTGCGCGATGTGCCGGTGGAGGATCTCATTCCCCGCGGCTACGGGTCGCCCCCGCCGTTGCCTCAGATATTCGAATCCGGCGGCACCACCGGGGCTCCGAAACGGACTGCGCAGTTGCCGGATTGGATTGCGCAGGTTGTCCAATGGCAAACGGAGGACTTCGCCACCGGCGGCTTCGTGCCGGACAAGGGTTTCCTCTGCCTGATGCCGAGCGGTCCGCACGGTGTCGGATACTTCTCCCGCCTGGTCTCCGAGCGCTTGGGCGCGGTCTTCCACGCGATCGACATCGACCCCCGCTGGGTGAAGAAGGTCGCCGCTCGCAACGCGGCCGCGGAAGTGATTGCCTACGTCGACCATGTCATCGAGCAGGCCGTGTTCGTTCTCCAGACGCAGAATGTTGCGAATCTGCACACCACCCCGCCTCTGCTCGAGGCCATCGCCCGAAACGACCGCGTGGTGGATTTGGTGAACGACAAAATCCGCTACCTGTTGCTCAGCGGCGCGCACGTGGACGCCGACACGCTCGACCTGCTCCGGGAGATCTTCCCGAACACGACGATCACCATGGCCTTCGGCAGCACCATGGTGCTTTCGCAAGCGGTCACGCGCACCGACGGCGACTCGTTCATCTTCGACCCGAGGACACCGTATGTCGTGTTCTGGGTGGTCGACCCCGACACCGGAGAACGAGTGCCCTACGGGCACGAGGGCCAGGTGGTGATGAACCACATCAGCAAGGGAATGTTCATACCGAACAACCTGGAGCGCGATCTGGCGATCCGGATGCCCGGGCCGGCAGGGCAACTCAGCGACTCCGTCAGCGCGGTGCGACCCGTGACCACGTTCGAGGGCGAGGCCGTCATCGAAGGCGTGTACTAACATGAGACCCGAACAGGCCAGCGTTGCAGCCGATTTGGTGTGTATCGACGCGCTCGGCGCGGGCGGCGAGTATCGCACCCGCAATCGCGAGCCCGTCATGAGCACCGCCGGTATCGCGGTCGCTGAGCTGAGTATAGTTCCGCCGCTGTATGTTTCGCGTACCATCGGCGCGCAACGTAAGGTCCGGCCGCTGCCGGCCGCGCAACGGGAAGCGGCGCTGGCCAACGCGGCCGATGCCTTCGCCACCGCCGTCATCGGCGGACTGGACTTCGAGCGCTATGTTGGCCTGGCCAGCCGGATTTCGGGGCTGCCGATCGCGGTCACCCGCGCCGGGGCGCGCGGTGTGGCCGACGCCGTCGCCACTGCGTTCGACGCGGTGCGGCCCGCTCGGCCCGCGGGCGCCGCACTCGACTGGCGCGAGGAGCGCACCCGCATGGGCAGTGCGGTGTGGGCACGGCGCGGAGAGGTGTTTGCCGTCCACGCCGCCGGAAACGGCCCGGGCGTGCACGGTCTGTGGCCGCAGGCGCTCGCGCTGGGCTACCGGGTGGCGGTGCGCCCGTCGCGCCGCGAGCCGCTGACCGCGCACCGGCTGGTGAACGCCCTGCGCCAGTCCGGATTTCGGCCCGAAGATGCGGTCTACCTGCCCACCGACCATGACGGCGCCGACGAGATCATCCGCTCGGCCGACCTTGCCCTGGTGTACGGCGGTCAGGACGTGGTCGACAAGTACGCCGACGATCCGGCGGTGATAGTGAACGGCCCGGGGCGCGCCAAGATCTTGATCACCGCCGACCGGGATTGGCGTGACTACGTCGACCTCGTCGTCGACTCGATCGCCAACCTCGGTGGGATGGCGTGCGTCAACGCCACCGCGGTGCTCTACGAGGGCGATCCCGCCCCGTTAGCCCAGGCGATTGCCGAGCGGCTGACGGCCATCCAGCCGCTTCCCACCGAGGACGAGCGGGCGATCCTGCCCACCCAGCCCCTCGAGAAGGCGCGGGCCCTGGCGGACTATCTGGCGGTCAAGGCCGCGCGAGCGACGCCGCTGCTCGGCGCCGACCAGGTGGTCGCTCCCCTGGGCGACGGCTACGCCGCACTGCGTCCGGCGGTGCACATGCTGGCGGGGCCGGGCGCCGGCGAGCTGAGTGACACGCTCAACGTCGAACTGCCGTTCCCGTGCGCTTGGGTGTCGTCGTGGTCGCGCAGCGCGGGCGTTGGGCCACTGCGGCATTCGTTGGTCGTCACCGCTATCACCGGCGACCAGGAGCTGATCGACGACCTGATCACCGAACCCACGGTCACCAACGTCTACTGCGGCCGCCACCCGACCTTTTACGCGGCACCTGAAATCCCGCACGACGGGTTCCTCGCAGATGTCCTGATGCGCAACAAGGGCTTCATCAGGGATTGACGGGGCGGCTAAGCCACGTGAGTACCGTGAGCCGGCCGTAAAGGTGATCTCCACTTGCGCTAGTACCGGCGTTACCTGACTTGGCTCACTCGCGGCTCGGAGTGAGCGCAAGTCGTTGATCTGCGGTTTGCTGTGCGACCACGTGAAAATTGACACTAAATCAAGCCTGGCGCAGCACGATCGGGCGCTCGTTAGGACCGGGGCCTTGCCAGCCACGCCAAGGCGGGGCAGCTGCAGGACATGCAGTGTTGTCCGCCTCTTAGCGACAATTGTGTCTGCGCAGCTCAGCCACCCTTTTGTGGTCGAGGCAACGAGCGACGATGTCGGGTGAACTCACAGGTCAGGGGATTGTCGCTAAGAGGCGGACAAGGCGGCACCCCCTCCGCCGAGAGGCAGGTGTGGAGTTTGTGACCTCCGCCCGACGACCCCGGCGAAGCGCTCCCCGAACTCCGCGCCGACGGTATGCACCAATTTGAACCAAGTCGGGTTTTACGCGGCACCCGAAATCCCGCACGACGGGTTCCTGGCGGACGTCCGACTCCCCATTTGCGCTAGTACCGGCGCTATCGCAAATGAAACGATTGGTCTGGCCCGCACTGACGAAAATCGGGCTTACGCGATTAACTACCAAAGCCTCCGCCTGGCGACCCGGCGACTGTCGTTGCACCGCGAGACCCTCCGCCAAGACGACTGGCCGCAAAGGCCGCGCCCTTGTCAATCATGGCCCCGTCGTCCGCGTAGGTATCGTGCGCGGAGAAATTCATCCCGTCGGAGCAGACCGGGTCCTCGGTGGCGCACACCTTGATGGTCTTGCCCTGATAGAGCGGGCCGATGGCGACCGGCGGCTCGTTAAGGAAGTTCATCGCGCGGACGTTCGGCATTCCGAAGAGCACGACCGAGGAGACGTGGTCGGCCACATTGGGGTCCATCGGTTTCGGCACGGTCGCGGGATCGACCCCATCGGGCACGGCCGCCGAGGTGACGAAGCCCATCACGGCCGCGCCTTGCGAGTAGCCGCCGAGCACCATCTTGGTGTTGGGGCAGTCCCTGGCCATAGCTTCGACGTGAAAGCCCGCGTCCCTGATGCCGTCGAGGCCGGTGTCCCAGTCATTGGTGGCGGGGTAGTTGACCGGGTAGACGTCGAAAGACCTCCCGCCGACGCGTTGGCGCAGGTTATCGACGAACGCCCGGCCGGTGGGACCGACACCCGGGTCCTCACCGGTACCGCGGGCGAACACCACCTGCACGTCCGGGCAGGGCTGGGCGGAGGCGGAGGGGATGGCAGTCGCGAGGAACGAGGCGCCAAGGCCCGCCGCCGCGGCTGCCACAGAAGCAAGGAAACGAGGGAGGTGACGTGCGATCATGCCGCAGATGTGCCCATCCTTTCGATGGCCTAAACAGTGATTCTGCGGACAATTGCTACAACTTCGTAAACCGTGTCCGCGCCGACGGTAGGGCTGGATACGCGAGGCCGGAGCGCGGGCCCGCACCTCGATGTGGTCTGCTAGCTAGTAGTGAACGTGATTGCGCAGGCCTTTAAGCGGCCCTTTGAAGCGGCCACCGACCGATTGGCCAACCCGGCGCGGATATCGGATCCCGACAAGCTGCGCGGCGCAGTTTCCGGCAAGACCGTCATGGTGACCGGCGCGTCCTATGGAATCGGCGAAGCGACGGCGCGCAAGATGGCCGCCGCGGGCGCGACCGTGCTGGTTGTCGCCCGGTCGGCAGAAAGGCTCGACGACCTTGCGGCGGCGATCAACGCCGGCGGCGGCCGAGCCGTCGCCTACCCGACCGATCTCACCGACGAGGCCGCGGTCAGCGCGCTGACCAAGCAGGTCACGGAGGACCACGGCCCGCTCGACATCGTGGTGAGCAACGCCGGCAAGTCGTTGCGCCGCTCGCTGCATCACCAGTACGACCGGCCGCACGACTTTCAGCGCACCATCGACATCAACTACCTGGGACCGATCTGGATGTTGCTGGGACTGCTGCAGGCCATGCGCGAGCATGGCGGCGGGCACATCGTCAACGTTTCGAGCGTCGGCGTGCGTGTCGTGCCCGGTCCGCAATGGGGCGTGTACCAGGCTTCCAAGGGCGCCTTCGATCAGTGGCTGCGCAGCGTGGCGCCGGAACTGCACGCCGACGGCGTGGCCGTCACGTCGGTCTACTTCGCGCTGGTCCGCACCCGGATGATCGCACCCACGCCGATCCTGGGCCGGCTTCCCGGTATGTCGCCGGATGGGGCCGCCGACGCGATCGCCAAAGCGGTCATCGAGCGGCCCCGCACCATCGAACCGCCCTGGGTGTGGCCGGCCGAGCTGGCGTCGGTGCTGCTGGCCGGCCCCGCCGATCGCGCGGCCCGGTTGTGGCACCGCCGGTTCTTCGCCAACGCCGAAGCGCGCGAGGCCCGACGATGACCGCTTTGGTGTCCGGCGACGGCGTCGTTGCCACCGCGGCGCGGGCGCTGCTGCGGTCCGGACTGCTAAGTCCGCCTTCCCCGGTCGGAGGGTTTCGGCTCCTTTGTGAGGCACGCCGGGGCGGGACGAATCCCTACACCCTTTTGGCGGTCGCGGCGGCTCGGTGGCCGAACAGGGCCGCGATGATCGATGACGACGGCATCCTCACCTACCGCGGGCTGCAATCGGAGACCGAATCCCTGGCCCGCGAGTTGTCCGGCGAGGGCGCCGGATCCGGTCAGGCGGTGGGGGTCATGTGCCGCAACGGACGGGGCTTCGTCAAGGCGTTCTTCGCCGCCGCCCTGGTGGGCGCCGACGTTGTGCTCGTGAATACGGATTTCCGCACCGATGCACTGGCGGCCGCGTTGAGCGCACACCGGATCACCGCGATGGTCGCCGATGACGAATTCGCGGAGCGGGTGCGGGCCGCCCAGAAAGGCGCCGAGTCGGTCGTCGTAGTCGACCCGGCGGCGGCCCATGTGCACGAGGGGGGTCCGCGGCCGTTGAGGCCCCAGGTGACCGCACCCGGCCGGATAGTTCTGCTGACGTCGGGCACCACCGGCAAGCCCAAAGGCGTGCCGCGCACACCGCAGTTGCGTTCTGCGGTGGGCGTCTGGGTGACGATCCTTGATCGCACCCGATTGCATACCGGGTCGCGAATCTCGGTGGCGATGCCGATGTTTCACGGGCTGGGGCTTGGCATGCTGATGCTCGCAGTGGCGCTGGGCGGCACGGTGCTCACCCAGCGCCAGTTCGACGCAGAAGCGGCGCTCGCGCAGGCGTCGCTGCATCGCGCCGACGCGTTCACCGCGGTGCCGGTGGTGCTCGCGCGCATCCTCGACCTGCCGCAGCGCGTGCGCGCGCGAAACCCGCTGCCCTATTTGCGGGTGGTGCTGTCGAGCGGGGACCGGCTCGACCCCACCCTCGGTCAGCGGTTCATGGATGCCTATGGCGACGTCCTGTACAACGGCTACGGCTCCACCGAGGTCGGGATCGGCGCCCTCGCAACGCCGGCCGACCTGCGGGACGCTCCCGAGACCGTCGGAAAGCCGGTCGCCGGCTGCCCGGTGCGCATCTTCGACAAAAACGGCAGGCCCGTCGGTCCCCGCGTCACCGGACGCATCTTCGTCGGCGGCGAACTGGCGAGTGAGGGCTACACGGGCGGCTCGGTTGTTGAGGAGGCCAAGACCGTCGTCGACAGCATGACCAGCACCGGAGACATGGGCTATCTCGACAATGCGGGCCGGCTCTTCATCGTCGGCCGGGAAGACGACATGATCATCTCCGGCGGCGAGAACGTCTATCCGCGCGCGGTCGAAAACGCGCTCGCCGAACACCCCGACATCGCCGATAACGCGGTCGTCGGTGTGCCCGACGAGCGGTTCGGTCATCGACTGGCCGCCTTCGTGGTCTTGCAGCCGCAGAGCGACATCGACGCGCCCGCATTACGGGAGTACTTGAAGGACAGGGTGTCTCGCTTCGAACAGCCCAGAGACATCCACGTCGTCGCCAGCATTCCGCGCAATCCCGCGGGCAAGGTCGTGCGCGCGGAGCTGTCGACCTAGGCCGGCGGAAGCTCACCCTCCTCGGCTTCCAGGGCAGCGACCCTCTTGGCCAGCCAATTGGGCGCCAGCGCCGAGATCGCGGTGGCTCCGCCAGTAGCGCCCAGTACGCCCGTCCAGGCGACCGGCCCCAACGGCGTGCATCCGAAGAACTGGCTGATAACCGGGGTCTGGACGATTCCAACCAGCACACCCGCGCTGCCCAGGGCGGTCGCCACGACGAGCGGGCTGTGTCGGCGCGTCAGCAGCGTTTGCGCCAGCTGCGTTGTCACCAATGCGGTCAATCCCATTGTCGCCGTGCGACGTTCGCTGCCCGGCGTCCAGCGCCCGATGGCCCAGGCAGTCGTCGCGCCGGCGGCCGTGACGGCACCGCGTGTGACGATCTGGCGCATCAGCTCAGCGTCCAGCGATGGTCTGGGCCCGGTCAGCACCGCGCGTCGGTGTTCACGCCGTGCCTCTTCGGCCTCTTCTTCGGTTTCGTACTCGGTTTCATAGGGCTCGACGTATTGCGAAGTGACCGCCACCGCGAGGGCGGGGAACATGTCGGTAAGCAGGTTCACCAGCAGCAGCTGGCGGGTTCCCACCGGCGCGCGCCCGGTGCCGAAAGCGGTTCCGATGATGGTGAATAACACTTCGCCCACATTGCCCCCGACCAGAATCGTCACCGCATCCCGAACGCCGGCCCACATACTGCGGCCCTCCACCAGCGCGTCGAGCAGCACGCTCAGATCTTCGTCGGTTAAGACGATGTCAGCGGCCCCGCGCGCGGCCGACGAACCACGACCGCTCACCCCGATGCCCACGTCGGCCATTCGAATCGCGGCCGCGTCGTTGGCGCCGTCGCCGACCATCGCCGTCACTCGCCCGCAGCGCTGCAGGGCGGCCACAATCTGCACCTTTTGTTCCGGGCTGACGCGGGCAAAGACCTGCACGTCGGCCACGAGTTTGGCGGACGCGTCCTCGTCGAGGCCGGCAAGTTCGGCACCGGTTACGACTTGTGTATCCGCCGGCAGACCCAGCTGACGGGCAATTGCGCGTGCGGTGATCGGGTGATCGCCGGTTATCAGCACCACGTTGCGGTCGGCGTCCACCAACGCTTCGATCAGCGGGCGCGACGATGCCCGCGGAGTGTCCGCCAAACCGACATAGCCGAGCAATTCGAGGTCCTGCGCGGCGGCGTCGACGGCATCCGCGTCAGTCTCCTCGTCGTCGGTGGTCCCGTTGTCCCAGCCGCGCTGCGCCACCGCCAGCACCCGCAAGCCTTGTTCGGCAAGGCTGCGTACCAACGACTCCGCGTGCTCGTGGTCGGCATCCGCGTCGGCGAACCGGCAGCGAGGCAGGACCACCTCCGGGGCGCCCTTGAGCATCAGCGTTGGCTCGGAGTCTGTGCCAACTTTGCCTATCGCGGCGGCAAACCCGCGACTGGACTCGAACGGTACCTCCGCAAGCACGGCCCACCCCGAATCGCTCGGTGCGATAAGCGAACTCGCTGCGGTGAGGATGGCTTCGTCGGTCGCGTGCGCATGTCCTTGGCCCTCTTTGGGCTGCGTGGACGCCCACGCGGCCGCCCTCAGCACGACGGCGGATTGCGGATCGGCGACGTCCGGGAATGGATCGTCCAGCCTGGCCGCGCACGGCACGGCGCAGACCACGCGCATTCGATTCTCGGTGAGAGTGCCGGTCTTGTCGAAACATACGGTGTCGACTCGCCCCAGCGCTTCGATGGTGCGGGGGGCGCGCACGAGTGCTCCGCGTGCCGTCAGGCGCTGGGCGGCGGCAAGCTGGGACAGGGTGGCCACCAACGGCAGGCCCTCCGGCACGGCGGCCACCGCAATTGCGACCCCGTCGGCGACCGCTTGACGCAGCGAGGCGCGCCCCAGTAACGCCAAGGCGGTTACCGCGCCACCGCCGGCAAGCGTCAGCGGAAGGACCTTGCTGGTGAGCTCCCGCAGCCGGGCCTGGACTCCGGCCGATGTTTCGACGTCTGCGACCGCGGAGATCGCGCGGTGCGCCGCGGTGCCGACCCCGGTGGCCACGACGATCGCCCGAGCGTGCCCCGCGACGATCGTGCTGCCCTCGAACAGCATGCTGGCCCGGCCGGGATCGTTGACGGCGACGGGGTCCACCTGCTTGTCCACCGGCAGCGACTCACCGGTGAGAAACGACTCGTCGACCTCGAGGTCCTCGGCGACCAACAGGCGCGCGTCCGCCGGCACCACCTCCGGTGCGGCCAGGTCGATGACGTCACCGGGCCGCAGCGACTTGGCGGACACCGTCGCCGTGCGGGTGGCGTGCTTGGCCGCCTCCAACCGGCGTCGGGTCGTCGCTACCGCCGGAACCACGACCCGGCGCACGTGCTGGTCCTGCTCGGCGAAAAGCTCGGCCGCTGCCGCCTCGGCCCGCAACCGTTGTACCCCTCCGGTTACCGCGTTTGCGGTCATCACGCCGGCGACCAGAAGCGCGTCAATATTGCTGCCGACGATCGCGGAGGCGGCTGCCCCGACCGCCAGGATCGGTGTCAAGGGGTCGGCGAGCTCAGCCCGCGTCGCGGCCAGCAGCCGGCCCACCCGGTTTGCCGGGCCTCGCAGCGGCACTACAAGCGGGTTGTAGGACAGGTCGTCGACGAACTGTCGCCAGGGCGCGGTACCGGGCTCGACGGCCAGGGGTCGGGTCCGGCTGGTCAGCCGGGAATAGACGATCTCCGGGTCCAGGGCGTGCCAGGCGGTTAGGGGCTGCGGGGTCGGATTGGGCAGCCGGAGCACCCTGCTGGCCGAGAAGGTTCCCGCCACCAACGCGGTGGCCGCGGCCGCGTTAACCGGATTCAGCCAGCGACGGAAGCTAACGGGGTTGGTTGTTCTGTCTTGCTCACCGGTGACCAACAGCAGCCCGGCCAGCGTCGTACCGCCCTGGGCAAGGTGCACAGCCGATTCGCTGGCCGAGCGGGCTACCGGGATCGCGGACAGAATCCGCACCGCGTCGGCCAGGTCGGTGCCGGTGATGATGTCTGCTGTCCATGGTGTGGCCGCGCGTGGATCATCCAGGGCCACACCGACATCGGCGATCGCCAGCGCGGCCAACGTATCGGTCGACGCGAAGTCGCGGTGCACCGCGGTGATCAGCAATACCGGTCCGCGATCGGCCCGCAGGTCACGGACCAAACCGAGCAGCGGCGTGCCTGGCGGGTGCGTCGCGCCCACGCTGGCGGTCAGATCCTCGGTACCTGCTACGTGACGCAAGACCACCCGGACTCCAGTCCGGTGTGCGGTCTGCAGCAGCGGGATCGCGTACGGGTCGACTTCCCAACCAACCTCGACGCTGCCCACGCGTTCGCCGTCGACCACCAGGTGGGCGGTTTCCAGGCCCTGTGCGGGAGTGGCCGACGGGCCCTCTACCGGGACCCATCTCAGCCTCGCACCGGTAGCCGGCAACTCATCGGGGTCGGGCTCCGGCGCCTCCTCACCGTGCAGCAGCGCATCGGCAACCTCGTAAACGCGGTCGTCGTCCCAGCCGAGCGCGGCTCCCTGCGAACGCAAAACGGCTCGGTGATCACCGCGCAGCGCAGCGCCGTCGATGACGACCACCCGTACTCGATCCATGCGACGCAGAGCACCAGGGTCGAGGATCAGCTGACCCGCGTTGGCGAGCCCGCGACCCAGTACCGCTGCGAACGCCTGACGGCCCATATGCGCCGCCCTGGGGACCCCGGCCTCGATCGCCCCGGCCGCGTCTTGGGTACCACCACCGGCCACCAGCGCACTCGCCGCAGCAATCAACGAACCGTTGGCCGCCTGGTTGACGTATTCCTCCACGGGCCCGGCCATCGACCCCTTCGCGGTGTCGATTGCGGCGTCGATGGATCCACCGACCACGACGTGCGAAGCCTCACCGGCGGCCGCGGCTGCCCAGCTGTGCCGGGGGGCCTGCGATTTGGCCCCGGCCGATGAGATGACGGGGACTACCGGAGCCTGCGGCCGGTCGGGCGTGGCCAGCTGCGGCTCCCGGTCTCGCCACACGCGACGGTGCGCCGTGGCCTCGGAGATTTGCAGGGTCCGTTGCGTCAGATCGAGTAGCGGTGTGCCGATCGCTTGGGTTAGCCCGTGGGCAGCCGCCGTCGTAGCT
This sequence comes from uncultured Actinomycetota bacterium, assembly GCA_963703795.1. Classification (GTDB taxonomy): domain Bacteria; phylum Actinomycetota; class Actinomycetes; order Mycobacteriales; family Mycobacteriaceae; genus Mycobacterium. Next base: position 34,173 of record CAVPFT010000028.1, read on the forward strand.
GCGAGCGCAACATCGGTGCCCACCCGACCCAGCCGCGATTCGAGGAGTGACACCACGCGCGGTTGATGATTGATGAGAGCCGCCGCGGCCCGGGTGGTTTTCGGTGCAGCGGGCAGACGCGTGACCCAGCCGGTGACCGCGGCACTCACGGCGACCAGATCCATCGCGGCAGCGGTGAGCGGCACCAGAATCGCCAACGGGTTACCCGGGTCGGCGAATGGCGCGGAAAGCGGTGCCGATCCCGAGCCTGACGAAGCTAGGTCGGCAGCTATGGAAGCAACTGTTTCCCGCACTTCATCTAGGACGATGTCCTCGTCAGCGTCATCGGAAAGTTCAACCACCAGCCGGCCCAACGATCCCTCAACATGGGCCTTGGCTACTCCCGGAATCCGGCGAACCGGTTCCTCTACTACCGCCGCGTACTCGTGCCAGCGTGGGAACGGCAGCAGCGGGTCCAGGTCGAGATGTACCCGCTGTCCGCTCTGCCAGCGCACCGGTGTGATGGCGTCAGGGGAGGACCCGTCGGGGGAACTGTTCATCCCAAGCGCCTGGCCGGCCGAGCGGGCTACGGACTGCGCAACTGGGCCGGCCAATTCGACCACCGGACTGGCCAGCACCTGCACCGCGCCCACGGCACCGGCCGCCGTGGACACGCCAGCCCGCACGGCCTGCGCGGCTCCGCCGGTTACGCCCGCGATGACGCTGGCTACACCCGGAATCTTCATTTGGTCCCTTCGATTACCGCTACCGCGCCCAATGATCCTGGCGTGCCAGGGACCTGTCCACATGAGGCCTCGGCGGGGCGCCCGCGCGATTAACAGAATCGCTTCCTGCGGGAAGGTTACCGGCCTGGCGGCAGACCAAACCTGCCAATAAGTGCGGGCGGAAAGACGGTCAGGGCGGCGGTCGCGGTCGCGCCCGCGGTGAGGGTGTGTATGGAATGGGCCCGCATGATATAGCCGCCGCGCCGGTACTCGGCGACAGCGGGTTACCCGTTGGCGGCCGGCCAGAATCATCACCACATCACCGGTTTTCGCGAAGGCACGCGTGGCGAGAAACCGTGGCACGGTGTGGTGGCCGCTAAATCATATTGGCCGTGGCGGCATTTCGAGTCTGACGTCGGTGCTGCGGCAACGCTGTGAGCGCCGTCATATCGGCGTTTTCGAATACCGCGCAATACGGTCGACCAAGACGGCGTCAAGTTCGTCGTTTTCGACTCAAGCGCGTACGCCATCCCGATGCGGTTGTCGTCGAGCGGATCGAGCATTTCCTGCGCGAGGAGACCGCACGCGGTGTGACGGTCCTACTGGCCGGCGTGCAACCCGACATGTGGACGGTGCTGCAGAATGTCGGCCTTGAGCGATGGTTCTCAGGCGAGCACGTCTTTCCCGAAGAGGACGAGGAATTCTCGGCAACGCTGAAGGCCGTCCGCTACGCCCATGCCCAACTTGGTGTCCACGAGCCGCACGCGCCGGTGCCGGTGGCCGCGGCGCCCGGTAGTGGGGATGCGCAGCGCTATTACTACCTCGTTTGAGAAACATCGCAATCGACGTAGCCGTCGAACGGCTACGCATCGCGGCATTGCGTTGAAAAAAGATCTATAAAATTCGGTGGTTCGCTCTACCGACCTGGTACCCCGTCGGGAACGACTTCTCGATGACCTGCAGCTGATGGTCCACCCTGGACTCGAGTTCGAGGACCACGCAGCTGTCGCCGAAGGCTTTTGATTCGAGAACTATGTACCGCTGACCACAATCGGTGATCGGGTCGCCCGAGTGCAATTTCTCGACCGGCACCGACTCCGGATTTCCTTCTTCCTCCATCCCCACACGGTAGGTCAATTCCGCGGGCGAGGGAATAGACCTCTAGGGGGTGTCGCGTGCTCGTTGCTTGAAGAACACGCTGACGTGACGGATCAGGCCGTCGTCGCCCCGCTCGAAGAGGATGCATTCGGGCCAGGTTGCGGTGACGCCGTCGATCTCGAAGGCCTCGGTCAGCTCGGCATATGACACGTGAGAGTTCACCTGCGAGACGCGCTGTACCTCCAATCGGTGGCCCTTGATGTTGGTGCACACCTTGCGCAGGTAGGCGACGTAGTGCGCCTTGCCCTCTACGACATCGCAGAATGGGCCCTCCCGGGTCAAGCCGTTGTCGGCAATCGTCGCCGCGAGGCCGTCCCAATCGTGTGCGGCCAGGCACTCCAGGTAGCGCTCGACCACGCCGGCGCCCACCTCGGTCGCATCGGTGACTCCCATGCGAAACACACTAAGGGACCCGCTGTAGGCGAGGAAATAGCTTCGATGAAGCATCGCTGCGGGCGATCCGGGCGAGAATGGTGCGATGAGCGCACCCAGCGGACCGGAGTCGCCGCCCGAGGCGCCGAGCTGTTACCGGCATCCCGGCCGCCGGACGTACGTGCGCTGCAACCGCTGTGATCGCTACATCTGCGCGGATTGCATGCGCGACGCCGCCGTCGGTCACCAGTGTGTGGAGTGTGTGGAGGAGGGCGCCAAAGCGATTCGGCAGCCGCGGACGGCGTTTGGTGGGCGGCAGCGGTCGGCCACGCCGGTGGTCACCTATGCCCTGATCGCGATCAACGTGCTGACGTTCATTTTGCAGAAGTCGGTGGCGGGCTTGCAAAGTCAGCTCACTTTGTGGCCACCGGCCGTCGCCGACGGGCAGCTATACCGCCTCGTGACCTCGGCGTTCGTGCACTACGGCACAACCCATTTGCTGCTGAACATGTGGGCGCTGTACGTCGTGGGTCCACCGCTCGAGATGCTGCTCGGCCGGCTGCGGTTCGGCGCGCTGTACGCATCGAGCCTGCTGGGTGGGTCGGTGCTGGTCTACCTGCTAACGCTCAACACGGCGACGGCGGGCGCATCGGGCGCGGTTTTCGGCCTGTTCGGCGCAACATTCGTGGTGTCGAAGCGGCTCAACCTCGACATGCGCTGGGTTGTCGTAGTTATCGTGATCAACTTGGTCTTCACCTTTGTTGCTCCACGGATCAGCTGGCAGGGGCACGTGGGCGGGCTCGTTACGGGCGCGCTGGTCGCCGCGGCCTACGTTTACCCACCGAGGGAACGCCGGAACCTGATCCAGGCCGCGGTGACGATTCTCGCCTTGGCCGTGTTCGCCGCGCTGATCTGGTGGCGCACAGGTGTTCTCGCGGCAGAGTTGTATCTATGAGCTGGTGGGTTTCCGTGGCCGAGCGGACGATGTCCGAAGAGGTACCCGCCCCGCCCGGCGACGTCCGGGACTTCTACGTCGACCTGGACAACATCAAACTCGTGCACCCGCTGATCGTCTCCGTGCAGGCCACCTCGCGCACCGAAACGCCGGGCGGTTACCTGCAGAGTTATCGGGTGATAGACCGGATTCCATTGGGGCCGTTCACCATAAAAATCACCTACCAAGCGCGGCTGCACGTCCTACGCGACGGTGACGTGATGACCGAGGCCGATCAGTCACCCGGGGTGCGCCTGCGCGGAACGGTGAGCTTCGAACCGATCGACGGCGGCACCCGCGTCACCGAGCGGATACGGATAGCCGCGCCCCGGCCGCTGGCCGCGGTGACTACGCGCGAGGCGGTCAAGGCGCACATCGCGATGCTGGCAGGCATTCGGCGCCACTTCGAATCCGCCTGAACGGCTCAGAGGCCGGCGAAATCGATAATTCCGCGAATGTTGCGCCCTCCC
>CAVPFT010000029.1:0-43359 GCA_963703795.1 uncultured Actinomycetota bacterium
GAGACGAACCTGTTCGGCCCGCTCGCAATGGCATCCACATTCGCTGATCGGATAGCCGAGAGGTCCGGCGCCATCGTCAATGTCGCGTCGGTCCTCGCGTGGATGCCCGTCGGTGCGAGCTACGGAGTGTCGAAGGCGGCGATGTGGAGCGCTACGGACTCGATGCGCACCGAACTCGCGCCGCGCGGCGTGCAGGTGATGGGCGTCTACGTAGGACTAGTGGATACCGACATGGCCAAGTTCACCGACTACCCCAAATCCGATCCTGCCGATGTCGTCCGCCAGGTGCTCGACGGCATCGAGGCCGGTGCGGACGAGGTCCTCGCCGATGAGATGACGCGCGACGTGCGTGGGCAGCTAGGCAGGAGACCATCGAGTTGGAGAGGAACCCGGACGACGGGATCGTTCTCTCGGACGGCTCATAGAGCCGGATGACCGGGGGAATACACTTTGAACTGCGGCGTTGTGTTTTTTGTGTTTATGAGGGAGGATTAGCTCCATGGACACAATGCTGAAGACGGGTGAGGTGGCGCGCTTGCTCGGCGTTTCGCGCCAGCATGTCGCCAACCTCTGCGACCGCGGCGAGATGGAGCACGTCCGAGTGGGCACTCATCGACGTGTCCCGCGCCGCGAAGTCGATCGCCTTATGGGCAACCGGTTAACGCGCGAAGAGGAGAAGTCGTTGCGGCTGCACCAGGCGCTACTGACGCCAATGCTCGCTGAGCCAGATGTTGTTATATCGAAGGCTCGTGACAACCTCGACCGCTGGACCAGCCTGCATCGTCCTGACGGCATGACTTCGCGGTATTTCGAGGAGTGGAAGCGAGTGCTTGATGGCGGCCTAGACACGATTGTGGATGTCGTGATCAGTCCCTCGCAGGAGGCACGGGAATTGCGCCAGAACTCTCCATTTGCGGGCGTACTGCCTGACGAGACGAGGCTACGAGTGCTCCGATCCTTCAAAGATCACTGGACCCGAGAGCACGAGCACATACTCGCAGCGTGAACCGACAGCAACTTGCACACCTGCTTCGTTCGGCGTGTGCTATCGCGCACGACGCGGATGTGCTTGTGCTCGGCTCGCAGTCAATCCTGGGATCGTTCGATGAAGAGGACCTACCCCCCGAAGCTACAGCCTCGCAGGAGGCGGACATTGCATTCCTCGATGATCCGGGAAGGGACAAGGCAGACGAGGTCGAAGGCGTCATCGGCGAACTGTCAACGTTTCACGAAACGAACGGCATCTACGCCGAAGGCGTACACATCGAGGTGGCCGTTTTACCCGCTGGATGGAAAGACCGGCTCGTAAGTTGGGACCTTAAATCCTCAAAACCCGCTGAGCCACGCTTTCTAGAACCTCACGACCTGGCGGTCTCAAAACTCGCCGCGGGGCGTCAGAAGGATCATGATTTCGTCCTCTCGTTGATCCGCAGTGGGCTACTAGACGCAGCTCTGATCCACGAGCGGGCTTCCATGCTTCCCTCGGGGACTGATCCACGAGTCCGCGAGCGCATTGAGGCGTGGTTGAGCTATTACACAGACAATCGCACCCAATAGTTCGGCGTCCCAGAGTTGGCTGCCGGCATCAGGTTGCAGGGCAGTCCCTTTAATTGTCGAAGTTAGGCGGGCTCATAGGATTTGAACCTGCGACCACTTGACCCCCAGTCGGACACCATGTGATTCGCGTTGTCTTGCAACACCTCTGGAAGACATATGACCAGCACTAACCATCTCTTGCTGTCTCTGGTCGACTCCGTTCATTCGCACCTAGTTATGACGACTTTGTGACCAAGCCGGGCGCTGGAGGGACGTGGCGCAGGGTTATGAGCACTGTTTGCCGACAAATCTCGAACCGCCACCACGAAAGGATCTACACACCAACACAAACCGCCACAGTGACTTCGGCACCACCAGCGTTCGAAACACTCATTTGCACCGAGTGCATGCACTCTTGGGTAAGAGCCCGCTCCCGTGGCCGCCCGCCAAGGCGCTGCCCAACCTGCGCTAAGCAGAGAGGTACGCGCATGATTCGGAACGTAGCCGCTATCGAGGCACACAGCACAACGGCGACGGTAAAAGGCACGTCGGCCCTGGCGCCGAAATGGCCTGCAGCGCGATGGCTGACAGCCCAGTCGGGCCTAGATCGGCGCGGCCCATCCACCCAGAGAAGCCCACGACGGCTACGTTGGCAGCTCCCAGCGCCCGAATCAGGTTTTCGACAAAGCTTTTAGCGCTTTTTGACCAGTCCGCCCGGTGGGCTTTCGTCAACGTCGTTAAGGATCAGCGCGCGCACGGCGGTACGCGGTCCGTACGGTCGCAGCATGGTGCTGGCCGGCCGCGGACGCACGTGCTGCGGCCACCAGAACCAGCGCCCGAGCAAGGTGGCAAGCGACGGGGTCATGAACGACCGCACGATCAAGGTGTCGAACAACAGACCCAGCGCGATCGTCGTACCCACCTGGGCCATCACCCGCAGCGGGCTGAACATGAACGTGGCCATGGTGGCGGCGAACACCAGACCGGCGGCGGTCACCACCGAGCCCGAACCGGCCATCGCGCGGATCGTCCCCGTCTTGAGCCCGGCGTGGATTTCCTCCTTGAACCGCGATATCAGCAGCAAGTTGTAGTCCGAGCCGACCGCCAGCAGCAGGATGATCGCCATCGCCAGCACCATCCAGTGCAACTTGATCCCCAGGATGTACTGCCATAGGAGCACGGAGAGTCCGAACGAGGCGCCCAGCGACAGCAACACCGTACCGACGATCACGAAGGCCGCAACGACGCTTCGGGTGATCACCAACATGATGACGAAAATCAGTGTGGCCGCAGAAATTCCGGCGATCAACAGGTCGATGTCGGAGCCGTCGTGCATGTCCTTGTACGTCGCGGCGGTACCGCCGAGGTAGACATTGGCGCCCTCCCATGGCGTGCCCTTGATCGCCTCGTGCACGGCCTGCTTGATCGGCTCGATGTGGCTGACGCCTTCAGGAGTCGCCGGGTCGCCTTCATGCGAGATGATCAACCGGACGGCGTGCCCGTCCGGCGATATGAACTGTTTGAGACCCCGCGCGAAATCCGGGCTCTTGAACGCCTCTGGCGGAAGGTAGAACGTGTCGTCGTTCTTCGCTTTGTCGTAGGCATCGCTCTGCGCAGTGGCGTTGTCGGCCTGAGCTTTCGCCTGGTCGTTGAGACCCTGTGTGGTCGCATAGTTCGACATGATGGTGTCGAGGTTGTGCTGCTGGCTCTCAATCTGCGGGGGTATCAACGCTACGAGTTTGGGCTGAATCTGGTCCAACTTGTCCAGATTCGCGCTAAGGTTCTGGATGTTCTCGGCCACCTGGTCGATGCCGTCGAGCGCGTTGAAGACCGACCGGATTGCCCAGCAGGCCGGGATGTCGTAACAGTGCTTGTCCCAGTAGAAGTAGCTACGGAACGGCCGGAGGAAGTCGTCGAAGTCGGCGATATCGTCGCGCAACGCCTCGGTGATCTTCACCGTTTCTCTGGTGAGTTTGGTGGTTTCGTGTGTGGTGTTGCTCAGATCCTGGGTGACCTGCATCTGCTCATGCAGCGTTGCCATCGTTTTCTTGAGCTCGTCCGCCTGCTTCAGCAGGTTTTTCGCCTGCTCTTCCTGATAGTGCTGGGTCTGGAGCCGCCCTGCGGCCTGTGCACCCATCTGAAAACCGAGGGTGCTGTGGTCGAGCGGCGTGCCCAACGGCCGGGTGATGGTCTGCACCCGGCCGATACCGGGGATGTGGAAGACCGCCTTGGCGACCTTGTCCAGGACGATGAAGTCGGCCGGGTTACGCAGGTCATGATCGGTCTCGATCATCAACAGCTCAGGATTGAGCCGAGCCTGGTTGAAGTGCCGGTCGGCGGCCGCATAACCGATATTGGCCGGGGTGTCTTGCGGCAGGAAGTGGCGGGTGTCGTAGTCCGTCTTGTAGCCGGGCAGAGCGAGCAGGCCGACTAATGCGGCGGCGATGGTCACCGCGAGAACCGGTGCGGGCCAGCGGACGATGGCGGTGCCGATGCGTCGCCAGCCCCGGGTCTGCAGCTTTCGCTTCGGGTCGAGCAGCTTGAAGAACGATGCCACGGTCAGGACCGCCGGTGCCAGAGTCAAGGCCGCGAGGACCGCGACCAGCATGCCGACGGCGCAGGGCACACCGAGTGACTCAAAATAGGGCAACCGGCAGAAACTCAGGCAGTACATCGCGCCGGCGATGGTCAGCCCCGACCCCAGCACGACGTGGGCCGTGCTGTGGAACATCGTGTAGAACGCTTCTTCACGCGTCTCGCCCAGACCGCGGGCCTCGTGATATCGGCCGACCACAAAGATCGCGTAGTCCGTTCCGGCGGCGATCGCCATCAGCACGAGCATGTTATTGGCGAACGTGGAGAGCCCCATGATGTTGTAGTTTCCGAGCGTCGCGACGACACCGCGGGCCGCGGCCAACTCGATGAAGACCATCGTCAGCATGATCAGAACGGTGCTTATCGAGCGGTAGACGAACAGCAGCATCACCACAATCACGAGGAGGGTGACCATAGTGACTTGCGCGACGCCTTTCTGACCCGCATGGGACTGGTCGGCAAACAGCGGGCCCGCCCCGGTGACGTAGGCCTTGATTCCCGGCGGCGCGGGCACCGAGTCCACGATCTTGCGGACGGCATCAGTGGATTCGCCGGACAGGGCGCTGCCCATGTTGCCGGCGAGGTAGACCTGGACGTACGCGGCCTTTTGGTCGTGGCTCTGGGAACCCGCGGCGGTCAGCGGATCACTCCAGAAGTCCTGGATGTGCTGAACGTGTTTCTTGTCTTGCTCGAGTCGCTTGACGATCTCGTCGTAATAGTGGTGAGCCTCCGCCCCCAGCGGCTTGTCTCCCTCCAGCAGGATCATCGCCGAGCTGTCGGTATTGAACTCTTTGAACGTCGACCCGACGCGCATCATCGACTGGAACGACACCGCGTCCGTGGGACTCTGCGACACCGAGTGGTTCTTGGAGACGACCTCCAGCTGCGGTGCGATCGTGTTGGTGACGAAGACGATGCCTAGCCAGATCAGGACGACCGGCAGCGCAAGCCGGTGGATCATCCGCGGCAGGAACGGCGGGATCAGCGGCTGATCAACGCGCGGCGCGGCCTCGCGTGCCTCGCTCATGCGGACTTGTCCAGGCAGTAGACGAAGGCATTCACCGTTTCGTTGGGGGGCGAGTGATTCGGAGCCTTGATGACGTCACCGTGCCCGTCGTGGTTGTTCACGACGAATTGGCAGGCGATCCAACTGCCGTCTCCTTGCGCCACCAGATTTGCCGGGATGCCGGGTTTCGTTGAACTCAATACTTTGCTCCAGGGCAAGGGCACGTTGAGGGCCTGCTGCGGATGGGAGTTTTCGTCGAGGTAGTTGATGGTTGCCGTGCTGCCCGGTGAGCCCCAGACCTCGAGCGTGATCGTCTTGGCGTTGAACTGGTCGAGGGCCTCGCCCGAGGTGCCGCCGCCGAACGAACCGCTGTGAACGCCGAAGACGTCGTGCAGTCGGTAAACAACGAATCCCGATAGCGCGACGACAGCTGCGATCGTGAGCACCAGCCAGAAACGGCCCAGCAGCCCCTTCTTCTCGGCGCGCTGTGGGCCGAGTTTTTCCTCGGTGCTTGGGGGAACCGGTCTGGCTACCTCGGGCGTCACGGAAGAAGGTTGCGCCGTCTGGTCCGGGCCCGAGCGCTCGGAAAGTTCGGGATCGTTGTCGCCGGTTGCAGTTTGCCAAGCCACAGCGCCCCGGTCTCCTTTAATGTTCATGACGATGCCGATGTGAGGCCGATGCAGGTCGCCGTCAGCACTCGGGTAAGTGCCGATGCGAAGTCGATGTTCCACTCGGGCGGAAGGACTTCGGGCTCCTCGGCATAGGCGTCGGTGAGCCGCTTCGGGGGGTTGGCAATCTGCCAGAAAGCAGCGCCCAGGGAGTAAGCGGCTATCACGCTGTCATACGCGCCGGAACGGCCAAGCGCGGGCAACGCGCGCTCGATCGCGTCCGCGAGCGCGATCGCGGCTGCGGCAATGGTCCGCCGGACCTCAACTACCTTGTCGACATCCACCTCGTGCTCAAGATGGAGGTGCAGGTTGGCGAGCAGGTCACAAAACAGCGGGTCGGCCGCCAGGCCGTCGGCTAAGGTCTCGGCCACCCGCGTTGGCGACATTGGCCCCGACGCGGCCAATTGCTCACACACCGTGTTGGACCAGCGCACCCACCCTTCGGCCGCGAGGTGCAGCAACACCTCTTTATGGGAGGTGAAGTAGCGGCGCACCGCCGAGTGGTGAACGCCGGCGCGACTGGCGACTGCGGTCAACTGCACCGACGCAACACCGGTCTCGAGTGCCAGCGAGCGCGCGGCCTCGACCAGCGCCGCCGCACGCTGGCGTTTGTTCTCCTCGGTGCGGGCGCGGCGGAACGTGAGTTGCACCACGCGCTGAGAATAACGCACATTGCGTGATTTGCAGAACGTGCAGGGCGAATGCTCGGCGGGTGTGCCACTCAATGAAAAAGGAAACTGGCCAGATTCCTACGTCTCTGACCAGCTAGTTCTCAGTGGAGCTGCCGGGAATCGAACCCGGGTCCTACGGCATTCCCTCAAGGCTTCTCCGTGCGCAGTTCGCTATGCCTCTACTCGGATCTCCCGTTCACGCGAACTAGCCGGGATGACGATCCCAGTCGCTGTGTGTGTCCCGATGAGTCCCGCGACCGAACTCATCGGTGGATCCCTCTAGCTGATGCCAGGGTCCGGGCCGAGGGCGTTCCCGGTCTGACAGACTAGCTGTCGCTTAGGCAGCGAGAGCGTAGTCGCGCTGTGTTGAAACGGCGCTTATATGGTTGCAACGACGCTTACGGTGGTCTCTTGCCTGCACCGGCACGCTTCCCTTGATTCGATGCGCGAAGTCGAAACCTTTCAGCCCCTTGCACCCCAGCCGATTTTCGGCCGGACAATCCATGGTACCCGCCCCTCAACAAGCGGCAACGGAATTATCTTCCGTTCCAGGCTGCGGTCAGATCACAAAGTTCAAGTTGTCGGCGACCTGACCGGCCACGTCTTTGTCGCCGCCGAGTTCGATGTCCTGGGCGCGGGCGGGGCTCATGGGACGGCCACCGGAGAGCCGGGTGAACTGCAGCCCGTCGAGCCGGATCGTGGCCGTCGGCTCCTGGCCGCCGAAGTCGGAGACCGCCTGAGCGCGACCGTCGACGTTCACGCGAATGCTGCGGGCCACCGGGCCGGTCAGCTCGATGAGGATGCGGGAACCGTCGGGCGCCTTGGCGCGCTTGCCCACCACGTAGCCCATCGTCGCCTCGATCTCGTCGAGGGCCAGTTGCGCCACCGTGCCGTCAAGCTCGTCGTCAGAGGACGGTCGCGACAATGCCTCGCGCGCGTCCTGCTCGTGCATCCAGCAGTCGAACGTCCGGACCCGCATGAACCGGCCGTAGCTCTCCGGACCGACCGGCGTCGGCATCACCGCGTTCCACTCCTCATCGGACATGCCCGTCAAGGCCGCGCGGCGGTCGTTGGTCAGCGCGCGGAAACGCTCGAGGACGCCGGCGCCCGATTCCCCACTGAGATGGTGGACCCAGCACTCGTTCATCACTCCGATGTCGTTGTGTACATGGTCGAGGGCCGAGACGTCGATATCCGGTTGTGGGGGCGCGATGCCGGACAAGAATGACTCGGTCCCGATGATGTGCGACACCACCGCCTTGACGTCCCACCCGGGCAGCGGCGTCGCTGCCTGCCAACTGGTCTCGGGCAGCCCGTCGAGCAGCGCGTCGATGGAGTCCCACACGGCAAAGAGGCCGGACAGCACCTCGGACTTGTCGAGTTTGGTGATAGGACGGTCTGCCATGGTCGGATAGTAGGCCGCTTACCTTCCGATAAAGAGGCCGACCCGAGCCGGCATCAGATCGATCAATACAGCACGACCTCGGCCGGGGATCGTCCAGGGAGGGCCGCCCGTCAGTTTGCGGCGATCATCGCCACGGAACCCATGGCCATCACCATGCCGACTCCCTGCCAGCGACTCACCCGCTCGCGCAGCACCACCATCGCCAGCACGACCGTCGCGGCCGGATACAGCGAGATCAAGATGCTCGCCAGCGACAGCAGCCAGGTGTGCAGCGCCAGCAGCATGGTCACGTTGGCGCAGATGTCCAGCAGAGCCAGGGTCAGCGCCAGCTTCTGCGGCTTCCCCTGCGGCATCCGCAGGTTCTTGCTCAGCGCAGCCATGACGAACACCACCGCCGTGGCGGACAGCCGGGCGAACACCAGCGGCCAGAGTTTGGATTCGTGGGGCGCCTGATGAAGGAATACCAGGTTCAGGCCCATCGCCGACCCCGCCACGACCGTAAGCCAGGCCACCTTCGGCGTGAACCGATACGGCGTGACGCCCTCGACCGTGGCCTCGCGGCTGACCAGCATCACCGCGACCAGAGCCAGCACGACGCCCACCGAGGCCGCTGGTCCGGGCCGCTCCCCCAGCGCCACCCCGACCGCCACGGGTACGGCGGCGTTCAGCACGGCCGCCAACGGTGAGACCACCGAGATCGGCCCGGCGCCCAGCGCCGCGAAGAACGCCCACATGCCGAACGCCATGCCGATGCCGTATAGACCGCCCCAAATGACCGCGCCGGACGTGATCGGCCCGCCCACGGCGAGGGCCAGCGCGACCATCATCAATGCCTCGAGCGGGTAGGCCAGGAGCATCACGCGCAGCGCCGCTACCCGCCGAGCGGCTACACCGCCCACGAAATCGCTGACCCCGTAAGTAACGGCAGACAGCTGGGCGTAAGCGGCCCCGATCAGTTCATGCCCTTGGCGCGGCGACCCATCTCTCGACGCACTTCTCGCTGGGCATCGCGGCGTGCCATGTCCTGGCGCTTGTCGTACGCTCGCTTGCCTTGCGCCAACGCGAGCTCGACTTTGACTTTCCCTTCGGAGAAATACAGAGACAACGGCACGAGGGCGAGGTTACCATCTCGGATCTTGCCCACCAGTCTGTCGATTTGTTGCCTATGTAACAACAACTTTCGATTGCGACGTGGATCATGGTTGGTCCAGCTACCGTGCTGATACTCCGGAATGTGCAAGTTGCGCAGCCACACTTCGCCGTCGTCAACCGTTGCGAATGCGTCGGCCAACGACGCGTGCCCCTCGCGCAAGCTCTTTACTTCGGTGCCCTGCAAAGCCACTCCCGCCTCGAAGAGCTCGATAACCGAATAGTTGTGCCGCGCTTTGCGGTTGGTGGCGATAACCTGTTTGCTGCCACGCTTGCCGCCACTCGCCTTGGCCCCGCCGGACTTAGTGGCCACAGCTACCGCCGTACGTAGAGGCGCAATGTCGCGTAGGCGGTCACTCCGGCCATCGACACGCCGAGCAGGAACAGCCATGGAGAAATGTAGAGGATGTCGGCGTAGTCGACGCGTGCGATCAGGTTGGCCTGATAGAACTGGTTCAGCGCGTTGTCCAAAAACGTTGCCCGCACTAGGAGCAGCCCGGTGACAGCGATGGCCACACCGATTCCCGCGGCGAACATCCCCTCCACCAGGAACGGCAGCTGCGTGTACCAGCGACTGGCCCCCACCAGTCGCATGATCCCGATTTCCGTGCGCCGCGTATACGCCGCGACTTGAACCATGTTGGCAATCAACAGGATCGCCCCAACCGCCTGCACCAGGGCGACGGCGAACGCGACATTGCTCAGGCCGTCCAGGACCGCGAACAGCCGGTCGATCAGCTCCTTCTGGTTCAGCACCGAAAGCACCCCGGGCTGATCCTTCATCGCAACGTCAAAGTCCTTGTGCTGCTCGGGGTTATTCAGTTTGACGATGAATGACGCCGGAAAGGAGTCCTTGCCGGCAACGTCCTTGTACTGGGGGAACTTTCGGATCGCATCGTCGTATGCGTCCTGCCGGTTGAGAAACCGCACCGATTTGACGTCATCGCGCCCCTCGATCTTTTCCCGCAGCGCCTTGCACGGATTGTTGCCGCAGGAAGGGTCGTTGGCGGAGATGTCCTCGGTGAGGAAGACCTGCGTTTCGACGCGGTCGAGGTAGATGGCGCGGGAGTTGTCGGCCAGCCGAACGACCAGCAGGCCGCCGCCGAACAGGCCGATGGAAATCGCTGTCGTCAGGATCATCGCGGCCGTCATGGTGATGTTGCGACGAAGGCCGTTCAGGACCTCGGTCAGCAGGAAGCCAAAGCGCACTTAGCGGTCCATCCCGTAGATGCCGCGCTGCTCGTCGCGAACCAGCCGGCCCAGGGACAGCTCGACGACCCGCTGCCGCATCGAGTCGACGATGTGGTGGTCGTGCGTCGCCATCAGCACCGTCGTGCCGGTGCGGTTGATCCGCTCCAGCAGATCCATGATGTCCTGGCTGGTGTCCGGGTCGAGGTTGCCGGTGGGCTCGTCGGCCAGCAGCACCAGCGGCCGGTTCACGAACGCGCGCGCGATCGCAACCCGTTGCTGCTCGCCGCCCGACAGCTCGTGTGGCAGCCGGTTGGCTTTGCCGGACAGGCCGACCGTCTCGAGCACCTCGGGCACCACGCGATTGATCGCTTCCCGTCGCTTGCCGATGACCTCCAGAGCGAAGGCGACATTTTCGAACGCCGTCTTTTGCTGCAGCAGCCGAAAATCCTGGAATACGCAGCCGAGCACCTGACGCAGTTTCGGTATGTGCCGCCCGGGCAATTTATTGACGTGAAACTTGGAGACCCGCACCTCACCGGTGTTCGGCGAATCCTCACCCAGCACCAGCCGCATGAATGTCGATTTGCCCGAACCAGACGGGCCGATCAGGAAGACGAATTCACCCTTGTCGATTCTGACGTTGATGTCGTCCAGCGCCGGACGCGCCGACGCTTTGTACTTCTTGCTGACATTCTCCAGGGTGATCATCACGGCACGCCAGTGTACTGGGGAATTTCGCTGGCTCGCGACGATCAACCAGCGGGTGGCGCCGGTGTCGGCGTCGGCGGCGCCCCCGGCAGCGGTAGCTGTGAGGGTGACGGGGTCGGGCTGGGGGTGCAGAAGGGCGGTATGCACGGCAGCGTCGGCAGCACGAACGGCGGCGGCGGTGTGGTCGTCGTTACCGGTGGGACGCTCGGCGACGGCGAGGGCGTAGTGGTAGTCGGCGTCGGCGTGGCGGATGGCTCCTGCACTCTGGTGCGCGGCACCCAGGTGTAGTTGGGGTCGGGCACGAAACCCGGCGGCACCACCTGCGGCGCCGATGGCTTGGGCGGCGGCGGACGGTAGGTGTCATAGACCCACCACACCGCCAGGAACGCCACGATCAA
The DNA here is from genome assembly GCA_963703795.1 of uncultured Actinomycetota bacterium. Taxonomy (GTDB): domain Bacteria; phylum Actinomycetota; class Actinomycetes; order Mycobacteriales; family Mycobacteriaceae; genus Mycobacterium. The sequence goes on from CAVPFT010000029.1 coordinate 11,328, forward strand.
AACCACGGTCGACGTGCGGATCCGGCCCCCGAACAGGTGGCTCAGCGGCCGACGCTTCTCCGCATCGTCGTCGCCCTTCTCGAGGATGTTCAGCGTCAACTTCACCGCTGCTGCACCGCGCCCTCGGCCTTCTCCTGTGCATCGACGACCTCAGCGTCCTGGTCCGCCGGGATGGCGGCATCGTCAACGACGCCCACCGTCGTGCCGGCCGAAGTCACGATCCCGACGCGCGCGAGCGCCCGAATGACCAGGATACGCAGCTGGCGGCCGACCTCGAACTGCTTACCGGGTAGCGTGCGGGCCACCATACGCAGGGTGACGGTGTCGACTTGGATGCTCTCCACGCCCATCACGGTGGGTGCGTCCAACAGCAACTCACCCAACACCGGGTTTTCCAGAGCGCGGTCACATTCCTGGTGCAAGACCTCGTTGACCCGGTTGAGGTCGGCACTGGTCGACACCGGGATGTCCACCACCGCGCGTGCCCAGTCCTTCGAAAGGTTCGTCGCCTTAACGATCTGACCGTTGGGAATGGTCAACACCTCGCCATCTGGCGAGCGCAGTCGGGTCACTCGCAATGTCACGTTCTCGACGGTGCCGCTGGCCTCCGTCGCGGAAACGATGGTGAGCGTGACCAGATCCCCGAATCCATACTGCTTCTCGACGATGATGAAAAACCCCGCGAGCAGGTCCCTCACCACCTGCTGAGCCCCGAAGCCCAGCGCCGCGCCCAGCACCGTGGCGGGCGCGATCAGTCCACTTGCCGAGAACTGCAGGACGTCAGCAATCTGAACGATCACCCAGATGGCGATGAGCACGATCGACACCCACTGGATCACCGATGCGACGGCCTGGCGGTGCTTGGTCGCCTCGGAGCGCACCAGGGCGTCGCTTTCGGCGAATCCGACGTCGAGCTGTCGGGTCACTTGTTGGGCCACCCAGGTGACGAAGCGGACCGCCAACACCGCCGCGATCAGCAGCAGGACGATCCGCAGACCGCGGGTGATGATCCATTCGCCGATGTCGCCGCGCCAAAAGTCGTGCCAGCGCTGCGCCATCGATGTGGCGAGAACAGTTGTGTTAGTCGTCATCTTTTCGATTGCGCCACCGGATTCCCGCTTCCAGGAACCCGTCGAGGTCTCCGTCCAGAACGGCGGCCGGATTGCCTACCTCGTACTCGGTTCGCAAATCCTTGACCATCTGATACGGATGCAGTACGTAGGAGCGCATCTGGTTACCCCAGGAGCTGCCGCCCTCACCTTTCAACGCGTCCAGCTCAGCGCGCTCTTCTGATCGCTTGCGCTCCAACAACTTTGCCTGGAGCACTCGCATTGCCGAAACTTTGTTCTGCAGTTGAGATTTTTCGTTCTGGCAAGTCACGACAATACCCGTCGGGATGTGGGTTAAACGAACCGCGGAGTCGGTCGTGTTCACCGACTGGCCGCCCGGCCCGCTGGAACGGTAGACGTCCACCCGCACGTCGCCTTCCGGAATGTCGATGTGATCGGTGGTCTCGACCACCGGAAGCACCTCGACTTCGGCGAACGACGTCTGACGCCGGCTCTGGTTGTCGAACGGGCTGATCCGGACCAGCCGGTGGGTGCCCTGCTCGACGGACAACGTGCCGTAGGCGAACGGGGCGTGCACGGCGAAGGTGGCGCTCTTGATGCCGGCTTCTTCGGCGAAGGAGGTGTCGAACACCTCGACGGGGTACTTGTGCTGCTCGGCCCAGCGGATATACATCCGCATCAACATCTCCGCCCAGTCCGCGGCGTCCACCCCGCCGGCACCGGAGCGGATGGTGAGCAAGGCTTCGCGCTGGTCGTACTCACCCGAGAGCAGCGTGCGAACCTCGGCGGCTTCTATGTCGGCGCGCAGCGCCTTGAGTTCGGCATCGGCCTCGACGAGGGCGTCGGCCGCCTCGGCTCCGTGTGCTTCGTCGGCCGCCAGCTCGTAGAGCACCGGCAGGTCGTCGAGGCGCTGCCGCAGCTCCTCGATCCGGCGCAGCTCACCCTGCGTGTGGGATAACTCACTCGTCACCCGCTGCGCATTGGCCTGGTCATCCCACAATTTGGGGTCGGACGCCTCCTGCTCGAGCTTTTCGATCCGGCCGCGCAGACCGTCCACATCGAGCACCCGCTCCACCGTGGTCAGGGCGGAGTCGAGGGCGGCGATGTCGGCTTGACGGTCGGGTTCCACAGCCGCCCACGTTACCGGCGTTAGGCGCGGGGTCGGATGCTCAGGCCCTGCTGGCGGGGCAGCCGTTAGCATCGAGTGACCACTAAGTGCAGTCCGTGCCGCGACGCTCAGCCCTTTTCCAGCCCCCTTGCGCGCGACCGGCACCAACAGAAGGCTCGAGTATGCGCCCGTATCACGTCGCCATCGTCGGCTCCGGACCGTCGGGCTTCTTCGCCGCGGCATCGTTGCTGAAGGCGGCCGACGCGTCCGAGGACATCGATGTGGCGGTCGACATGCTCGAGATGCTGCCGACACCGTGGGGGCTGGTGCGCTCGGGCGTCGCGCCCGACCACCCCAAGATCAAGTCGATCAGCAAGCAATTCGAAAACACCGCCGAGGACCCCCGGTTCCGCTTCTTCGGCAACGTCGTGGTGGGCGAACACATGGAGGCCGCCGAACTCGCCGAGCGCTACGACGCCGTGATTTACGCCGTCGGAGCGCAGTCGGACCGCGCGCTCGGCATTCCCGGTGAGGAGCTGCCGGGCAGTGTCGCCGCCGTCGATTTCGTGGGCTGGTACAACGCGCATCCCAACTTTGAGCAGATATCACCGGATCTGTCCGGCGCCCGCGCGGTCGTCATCGGCAACGGCAACGTCGCACTCGACGTCGCACGCATTCTGATCACCGCCCCCGGCGAGCTGGCGAAAACCGATATCGCCGATCACGCGCTGGAATCGCTACGCCCATGCGGTGTCGAGGAAGTGGTGATCATCGGCCGCCGCGGGCCGCTGCAGACCGCTTTCACCACGCTCGAGTTGCGTGAGTTGGCAGACCTGGAAAACGTCGACGTGATCGTCGATCCCGCCGACCTGGAGGGCATCACCGACGAGGACGCGGCCGCGGTGGGCAAGGTCTGCAAGCAGAACATCAAGTCGCTGCGCGACTATGCGGGGCGTGAGCCCCGCCCGGGACACCGTCGCATGGTATTCCGGTTCCTGACTTCCCCGATCGAGATCAAAGGCGACGACAAGGTAGAGGGGATCGTGCTCGGCCGCAACGAATTGGTCACCGATCAGAGCGGGCGGGTAGCCGCCAAGGACACCGGCGAGCGCGAGGAACTCTCCGTTCAGCTGGTCGTACGGTCGGTCGGCTACCGCGGCGTGCCCACCCCGGGACTGCCGTTCGACGACAAGAGCGCAACCATCCCGAACACCGACGGCAGGGTGGACGGCAGTCGCAACGAGTACGTCGTCGGGTGGATCAAGCGCGGGCCGACCGGGGTGATCGGCACCAACAAGAAGGACTCACAGGACACCGTCGACACGCTGCTGGCAGATCTCGCCGCTTCCAAAGAGCTCGCGGATTTCCCGGAAGACCATGCCGATAAGTTGGCCGACTGGCTGGCTTCACGCCAGCCCACGCTGGTCACCTCGGCGCACTGGGAGCTCATCGATCGTTTCGAGCGCGAGGCCGGTGAGCCGCACGGGCGGCCTCGCGTCAAACTGCCGAGCCTGGCCAAGCTGCTGCACGTCAGCCACGGCTGATCACGGGTCGACCAGCACCCCGGGATTGAGAATGCCCGCCGGGTCCAGCGCCGACTTCGCCGCGCGGAAGGCCACGGCGAATGGATCCGGGCGCTGCCGGTCATACCACGGGCGGTGGTCGCGACCGACGGCATGGTGATGGGTGATGGTGCCGCCGGTCGTGCTGATCGCCTCGGACACAGCGGCTTTGATGTCGTCCCACTGCGCGCCGAGTGAGCCCCAGCGCCCACTCGCGTAGATGCCGTAGTACGGGGCCGGGCCGTCGGGGTAGACGTGGGTGAACCGGCAGGTCACCACGCCCGTCCCGCAGATCCGTTCGACCGACGCTCGGGCGGCGTCGATCACCGCGTCGTGCAAAGCCTCGAATCCGCCCCAGGTGCAAGCGGTTTCGAATGTCTCGGCGATGACGCCGCGGCGCGCGAGGGCGTCGCGCTGGTAGGGCATGCGCAGGAACGCCGAGCGCCAATTCTGCGAAGCGTCGTCGTTTTCCGTTGTCTCGCTTTCGGTGTCGCGGCTACGACGGGCGATCACGGTGCCGCCGTGTTCCGCGGCGATCTCGATGGCCCGGTCCAGCCACGCGTCTATCGGATGGTCCGCCGATTCGAAAGCGAGCACCAGCAGCCCGCCGCCGACCGCGGTGCCGGCGTTCAGGAACGCCTCGGCCGGGTCCAGCAACCGGCAGTTCGCCGGGTAGAGCCCGGACTGCGCGATCGCCCGCGTCGCGCCGACCGCGGCCGCCCAGTGGTCGAACGCGACCGACGCCGTGACCTGCCACCGCGGGCGGTTCTGTAACCGCATCCAGGCCTCGGTGATGATGCCGAGCGTGCCCTCGGAGCCGACGAACATCCGGTCCGGGGACGGGCCGGCACCTGATCCCGGCAGTCGCCGCGACTCGCCGACCCCGGCCGGGGTGACAACTCGCAACGATTCGGTCAGATCATCGATGTGGGTGTAGAGCGTGGCGAAGTGACCACCGGCGCGGGTGGCCAGCCAGCCGCCGAGGCTGGAAAACGCGAAGGACTGCGGGAAGTGCCGCAGCGTCAGATCGTGCGGGCGCAACTGTTGCTCGATCCACGGCCCAAGCGCCCCGGCCTGAATCCGCGCGGCCCGGCTGACCCGGTCGATTTCCAGCACCGAGCTCATCACGGAGACATCCACCGTGACCGCCGGCCCGTCGAACCGTGGCTCGACACCGCCGACCACCGAGCTGCCACCACCGTAGGGAATCGCGGGAATCCCCTCACGCGTACACCAGTCGAGCACGTCGACCACGTCCTGTTCGCGGCGCGGCCGGACGATCACGTCGGGGACATGGTCGAGGTGGCCCTGGAGGTTGCGCACGACGTCGCGAAACGCCTTGCCGCGCGCGTGGCCGGCTCGATCGGTCGGGTCGGTCGAACACAGGGACGCCAGCGACTGCGGCGGGGTGATCCGCGGCGCCGGCAACCCGAGCTCGTTCGGGTCCGGCGGACGGTGGTCGGTCAGGTCATGGCCGGGCAGCATCGCGGCGACCCGAGCCTGAAGGGCGCGCGTCTCCTGCTCGGACAGCGCGTCCTCGACCGCGCCCCAACCCCACCACGAACGCATGCCGGGGTATCAGCGCCCGCGGACGATTAAGGTTCCGCCGGCAAGCAGCAGCGCAAGGGCCGCGCAGATACCCCAGCCGGTGCCGGCGAACACCCAGATGATGGCCACCAGTGCGATCAGCGGCGACACCGCGAAGAGCGCTATCCCGGGGTTCTGTTTGACCACAGCCAGAGCACTCTTGGTCCGGATCGGATCGATTTCCCGCGCCATGTCATCAGAATGCCAGCTCAGGAATGACAAGGAAATACCTAACGTCCTCACGCTCCCAAACGGATTCGCCGTATCGTCGACGTCAGATGGTGCGCCAAGGAAAGATTCAATCCATGCCTGATGAGCCAGTTACCGTCCTGTCGGAAGACGAGAGTTGGCATCGGCTGGGCGGCGTAGCCCTCGGCCGATTGGTCACCACTTTTGCCGGTGAGCCCGAAATTTTTCCCGTTAACTATGTGGTGCAAGGGCGGACCGTGCTGTTTCGAACTTCCGAGGGCACCAAATTGTTTTCCGCCATTTCGAGCAGCACTGTGGTTTTCGAGGCCGATGACCACGATGTCGCCGAAGGTTGGAGCGTGATCGTCAGGGGCCGCGCAAAGGTGCTGCGCACCGCCGCCGAGATCGAGGAAGCCGAACACGCCCAGCTCATCCCGTGGACCGCGATTCACAAAGTTCACTACGTCCGGGTCACGCCATCCGAAATCACCGGCCGCCACTTCAAATTTGGCCCAGAGCCAGACTCCAGGCCTTAGCCGGCAGCAGGGTCGGGCGGTGCGAACTTCCAGTTGTCCGGATTCTTCGGCGAGTACACCACCGGGAACAGTTGGCCCACCCTCGGCCATTGTTCGACGTCGACCGCCATGCGCTGGTACACGGAGTACTCGTTGACGGTCGGTCCGTTGATGACGCCGGCGATGGTGACGTACTGCTGACCGGCGGCGTCCGGTCGTGGGCTGACCCCCGTCACCAGCAGCGTGCCGCTGGCCGGCTCGCCCCGCGGACCGCGCGGGATGAACCGCTGCGCAAGCAACACTCCCAAGACCGCAACGAGCAGAAGCAGCGCACCGAATTCCCACACTCATTCAGGTTAGGGCCTTCTTAAAGTCGTGGTAGGACTGCTCGCATGAGCCGGGACGATCTGACGACGGCGCTGGCGCTGGCCGACCGCGCGGACGCGCTGACTTCGGCCCGCTTCGGCGCGCTCGACCTGCGTGTCGACACCAAACCGGATCTGACGCCGGTGACCGACGCCGATCGCGCGGTCGAAGCCGAGCTGCGCAAGGTGCTCGGGCGCGAACGGCCCGACGACAGCGTCGTCGGCGAGGAGTTCGGCGGAACCACCACATTCAGCGGGCGGCAATGGATCATCGACCCGATCGACGGCACCAAGAACTTCGTGCGCGGGGTGCCGGTGTGGGCCAGCTTGATCGCGCTGCTCGAAGACGGCGTCCCCACGGTCGGCGTCGTGAGCGCGCCCGCACTGCACCGCCGGTGGTGGGCGGCGCGCGGCCAGGGCGCGTTCGCCGCGGTCGACGGCGGCCCGGCGCGCCACCTGTCCGTTTCTTCAGTGGCGCAACTGGATTCGGCCAGCCTTTCGTTCTCCAGCCTGTCGGGGTGGGCGGAGCGCGGCCTGCGCGACCGCTTCATCGAGCTGACCGACGCGGTGTGGCGGGTCCGCGCCTACGGCGACTTTCTGTCTTATTGCCTGGTCGCCGAGGGGGCGGTCGACATCGCCGCCGAACCGGAGGTGTCGGTGTGGGACCTGGCGGCGCTCGACATCTTGGTGCGTGAGGCGGGCGGGACGTTCACCGGCTTGGACGGCACCGCCGGCCCGCACCACGGCAGCGCCGTGGCGACAAACGGTTTGCTGCATGAACGCGTGCTGGCCAGCCTCGGCGCGGGACCGGTGTGAATTTCTTAACACGGCGACCTTACTATCTTACTCCGGAGTAAGATAGGGTTATCCGCATCGCCCCAACAACCGAGGCTGCTGAAATGACCGACACCCTTTCGGGTTCAAAACAGACTTCAAAGACTTCCCGCAGGCGCTTTAAGCGGCGCGACCGCAAGACCGGCGTCGGGCTGCAACCGCACAAACGGACCGGGATCGACATCGCCATCGCGGTGCTCACCCCGATCGTCGGCCAGGAGTTCCTGGACAAATACCATCTGCGCGAGCCGCTCAACCGGGGCCTGCGCTACGGCACGAAGACGTTCTTCTCCGCCGCCGGCGCCACCACCCGGCAGTTCAAGCGGGCCCAGAACCTTCGCGGTGGACCGACCCGGCTCAAGTCCAGCGGCAAGGACTACTTCGACCTGACGCCAGACGACGAGCAGAAGATGATCGTCGAGACCCTCGATGATTTCGCCCAGGAGGTGCTGCGACCCGCGGCTCACGACGCCGACGAGGCCGCAACCTATCCGGCCGATCTGATCTCGAAGGCCGCGGAGTTGGGCATCACCGCCATCAACATCCCCGAGGATTTCGAGGGCATCGCGGCACACCGCTCCAGCGTGACCAACGTCTTGGCAGCCGAGGCGCTCGCCTATGGCGATATGGGCCTGGCGTTGCCGATTCTGGCCCCCGGGGGCGTGGCGGCCGCACTGACCCACTGGGGCAGCGCGGACCAGCAGGCCACCTACTTGCACGAGTTCGCCGGCGAGAATGTCCCGCAGGCTTGCGTGGCGATCGCCGAACCACAACCGCTGTTCGACCCCACCCGGTTGAAGACCACCGCGGTGCGCACGCCGAGCGGGTACCGGCTCGACGGCGTGAAGTCATTGGTGCCCGCCGCCGCCGACGCCGAGCTGTTCATCGTCGGCGCGCAGCTGAATGGCAAGCCGGCGCTGTTCATCGTCGAGTCGTCCGCGAAAGGCCTTACCGTCAAGGCGGATCCGAGTATGGGTATTCGCGCGGCGGCCCTGGGCCGGGTCGAGCTCTCCGGGGTGTCGGTCCCGCTGAATGCCCGGCTGGGCGAGGACGAAGCCACCGACACCGATTACTCCGAGGCGATCGCGCTATCCCGGCTGGGCTGGGCGGCGCTGGCGGTCGGCACCTCGCACGCGGTGCTCGACTACGTCATCCCGTACGTGAAAGAACGCCAGGCATTCGGCGAGCCGATCGCGCATCGCCAAGCCGTGGCCTTCATGTGCGCCAACATCGCCATCGAACTGGACGGGCTGCGGCTGATCACCTGGCGCGGCGCTGCCCGCGCCGAACAGGGCCTCCCGTTCACCCGCGAAGCGGCACTTGCCAAGCGGCTCGGCGCCGACAAGGGCATGCAGATCGGCCTGGACGGCGTGCAGCTGCTCGGCGGGCACGGCTACACCAAGGAACACCCGGTCGAACGCTGGTACCGCGACCTGCGGGCCATCGGCGTCGCCGAGGGCGTAGTAGTTATCTAAGTCGTTATTTCAGTCGTCATCTAGCTCCGCGCGTCACTAGCGAAAGACCAATCATGGCAATCAATCTGGAACTTCCCGGCAAAATGCAAGCGGCGATCGACAAGGCGCACCAGGGCGCCGCCGAGTTGATGCGGCCGATCGCACGCAAGTACGACGACCACGAGCACGCCTACCCGGTGGAGCTGGACACCTTGGCCAGCCTGTTCTCCGGAGCCGCGGAATCCAATGCCTTGGGACTCGCCGGGACCGAAGCGTTCCGCGGCAGAGAGGGCAAGGAAGAAAACCGCAACGGCGCCAACATGGCTGCGGTGCTGCAGACGTTGGAGGCCTGTTGGGGCGACGCGGCGATGCTGCTGTCGATGCCCTATCAGGGCCTGGGGAACGCGGCGATCTCCGGCGTGGCCACCGACGAGCAGCTGAGCCGGTTGGGCAGGGTCTGGGCCGCGATGGCCATCACCGAACCGAGCTTCGGATCCGACTCGGCGGCCGTGTCGACCACGGCCACACTGGACGGGGACGAGTACGTGATCAACGGCGAAAAGATTTTCGTCACAGCGGGTTCGCGGGCGACTCACATCGTGGTGTGGGCGACGCTGGACAAGTCGCTGGGCCGTCCGGCGATCAAGTCGTTCATCGTGCCGCGTGAGCATCCCGGTGTCAGCGTTGAGCGGCTGGAGAACAAGCTCGGCATCAAGGGCTCCGACACCGCAGTCATCCGCTTCGACAACGCGCGCATACCGAAGGACAACCTGCTCGGAGACCCCAAAATCGAGTCGGGCAAGGGCTTTTCCGGGGTGATGGAAACCTTCGACAACACCCGTCCGGTTGTTGCCGCCATGGCCGTCGGTATTGCCCGGGCCGCCTTGGAAGAATTGCGCAAGATCCTGACCGCGGCCGGGGTGGAGATCTCCTACGACAGGCCGTCACACGCACAAAGCGCCGCCGCAGCCGAATTCCTACGGATGGAGGCCGACTTTGAGGCAAGCTACCTACTGACCGTGCGCGCGGCGTGGCAGGCGGACAACAAGATCCCGAACTCCAAAGAAGCATCCATGGCCAAGGCCAAGGCGGGCCGTGTTGGCAGCGACATCACCGTAAAAGCTGTCGAATTGGCTGGCACCACAGGCTATTCCGAGCAATCATTGCTGGAGAAGTGGGCACGTGACTCGAAAATCATGGACATCTTCGAGGGCACCCAGCAGATCCAGCAATTGGTGGTCGCTCGCCGCCTGCTTGGCCTGTCGTCCTCCGAGCTCAAGTAGCTGCGGCTGCGCCGAGCGTGTTCTCAGCGCGAAAATTTGCCGAATCTTTCGCGCCGAGTACACGTTCGACGATTACGCGGCAACGGCATTCAACTGCTCGCGGGTTTCGTCGTCGAGCTCGATGGCGGCCACGGCCATGTTCTCCTCCAGGTGCCGCACCGACGAGGTGCCCGGGATCTGCAACACATTGGGGGCCACGCTCAGCGTCCAGGCCAACGCAACCTGCGCCGGCGTGCGCCCGAGCCGCGCCGCGGCGTGGCAGCACCGCTTCGTTTCCGAGCACCTGATCCGGCGGCGCAAACGGCGATCGCAGGCTGAAGAACGGCACGAACGCGATACCGCGAGCCGTGCATTCGCGTAGCACCGGCGCCGACGACCGGTCGACCAGGCTGAAAGCGTTTTGCACGCAGGCGATTTCGGTGCGCTCCAGGGCGCGCAGCAGGTGCTCGCGGGTGACGTTGCTCAGCCCGATTGCACCGATCAAGCCCTCGTCTCGCACGGCGATCATGACCGAAAGCAGTTCGTCGAAGTGTTCGTCTGGGCCGCCGCTGTTGACGAGTCGCAAATTCACCGCCGCGAGCCGGTCGACGCCGAGCGTTCGCAGGTTGGTCTCGATGTCCGAGCGGAAGTCGGCGGGGTCGACCAGCGGCACCCAGCCACCGGCATCGTCGCGGCGCGCCCCGACCTTGCTCACCAACGCGAGGTTCGCCGGATACGGGTGCAGAGCCTCACGGATCAGTTCGTTGGACACGTCCGGCCCGTAGAACTGGGCGGTGTCGATGTGGTTGACGCCGAGCTCGACGGCCCGCCGCAGCACAGCGAGCGCCTCGTCGCGGTCGCGCGGCGGCCCGAAGGCCCCGGGGCCGGGAAGCTGGATGGCACCGAAGCCGATGCGGGCGACCGAAAACCGACCGAGTGGAAACGAATCCATTAGACGAGGCTAGCGTCGGGACTATGGACACGTTTCAAGCGCTCGTCGCGCGCCAGGATGGTGACCGGATAACCGCGTCGGTCGAGACACTGAGCCCTTCGGACCTGCCGCCCGGCGAGGTGACGATCCGGGTGCTGTATTCGAGTGTCAACTTCAAGGACGCGCTGGCATTGACCCCGGGCGGCGGCGTGGTGCGCAACTATCCGGTCGTGCCGGGCGTCGACCTGACCGGCGAGGTCGTCGAGTCGCAATCGCCCGACTTCGCCGTCGGCGACAAGGTGCTGGCCCACGGGTACCAGATCGGCACCGGCCACCACGGCGGCTACGCCGAATACGCCCGGCTGCCCGCCGATCAGGTGGTGGCGCTCGGCGCGCTGAGTCCGCACGACGGCGCCGCGATCGGAACCGCCGGCTTCACCGCCGCGATGAGTGTGCAGGCGCTGATCGACTGGGGCATCGAACCCGGCGCCGGATCGGTCGTCGTCACCGGCGCCTCCGGCGGTGTCGGCTCCGTCAGCGTCGACCTGCTGGCGGCGGCCGGCTATCGGGTGGTGGCCTCGAGCGGCAAGGACAAGGCGGCCGAACTGCTGAAAGAGCTTGGTGCCGCGGAGGTTATCGGCCGGTTGCCCGAGGACCCCGACGCCAAACCACGGCCGCTGGCCAAGGCGCGCTGGGCGGCCGGGGTGGATTGCGTGGGCGGTGCGACGCTGGCCGATGTGCTCAGCGCCGTCGACTACGGCGGGGCGGTGGCCGCCAGCGGGCTGACCGGCGGTCCGGCGCTGAAGACCACAGTGATGCCGTTCATCCTGCGTGGCGTCGCGCTGCTCGGGATGGACTCGGTGCTGATGCCGATCGGCCCGCGCCGGAGGTTGTGGGGGCTGTTGGGTGACTCGTTGCGGCCACGGCATCTGGACGCGGTCACCAGCGACGTCGACGTCAAGGACGTCGTCGATGTGCTCGACCAGGTGCGCGACGGGAAGTACTCCGGCCGGGCAGTGGTGCGGGTGGCCGGCGGATTCTGAGCCGACAGTAGGCTGTTCGACCATGCGCGCGGCAAGGGTGACTCGGCTGGATGGTCCGGAAGCGATCGAGGTAACCGAGGTCGACGAGCCCTCGGGTGACGGCGTTGTCGTCGAGGTGCACGCCGCCGGTGCGGCATTCCCCGACGCGTTGCTCACCCGCGGCCTGTATCAGTACCGGCCGGACCCGCCGTTCGTACTCGGCGCGGAGATCGCGGGCGTGGTGCGATCGGCACCGGACCACGCGCACGTAAAGGCCGGCGACAGGGTTGTCGGACTGACGATGCTCGTCGGCGGCATGGCCGAGCTCGCGATCCTGCAGCCGGACCGGGTCTTCAAGCTGCCGGACAACGTGAGCTTCGAGGCGGGCGCCGGCCTGCTGTTCAACGACCTGACGGTGTACTTCGCGCTAAGCGTGCGCGGCCGCCTGCAGCGGGGCGACACGGTGCTGGTGCACGGCGCGGCCGGCGGGATCGGGACCTCGACGCTTCGCCTGGCATCGGTGCTCGGGGCGTCCCGCACCATCGCGGTCGTCAGCAGCGAAGACAAGGGCCAGATCGCCACGGCCGCCGGCGCCACCGACGTGGTGTTGGCCGAGGGGTTCAAGGACGCGGTCAAGGAGTTGACCGGCGGCCGCGGCGTGGACATCGTCGTCGACCCGGTCGGCGGCGACCGTTTCACCGATTCACTGCGCTCGCTCGCACCCGGCGGACGGCTGCTGGTCGTCGGCTTCACCGGCGGTGAGATTCCCACCGTGAAGGTAAACCGCTTGCTGCTCAACAACATTGATGTCGTCGGTGTTGGCTGGGGCGCCTGGACGCTATCCCACCCCGACGCGCTGGCCGAGCAGTGGGCGGCGCTCGAGCGCCTCCTCAGCTCGGGTCAACTGCCACCCCCCGAACCGGCGATCTACCCGCTGGCCGAAGCCGCCGCCGCGGTTGCGTCCCTGGAGAATCGCAGCGCCAAAGGAAAAGTCGTTGTGCGCGTTCGCGATTAGCGCCGGTCACTCCGCCACTGCCACACGAGCTTCAGCGCAGCAGGGATCGACCATTTGCCCGCCTCCCAGCGACTACGCGCGCTGGGTTTGCATCCCCCGCACTTGTCGCTGATCAATTCCCATTAGGCGGGCAAATGAAGACGCCCTGTCCCCGGAGGGAACTGGCTCGCAGGGAACTGGCTCGGAGGGACCTGGCCTCGGCGAGACGCGTGTGGCCGATTTGACTGACTCCCCGAAGCGCGGCCCGAAGGCCGCGGCCCGAAAACCCTTGCGTGCGCGCAAAACAAAAAGTAATATTACTTTCAGTTTTGTACCGCTCTTTTGTAGCAGCTCTGTAGCCGCCCGGACCGGGAGTCATCCATGGAATCCTTCGTTCACCTGCGAAAAGGGAAAACGCCACGCCGGCTCCATGCCGATTTGGGCGGGCTCAAGGACGACGAACTGGGCCGCGGCGGATTCACCGGCCGCACGGCCAACATTTACCGCCGCCACGACCCCACCGCCTATCGGGCGGTCGGCCCGCTGCGGCCCATCGACGTGCTGGCCGGTGAGCTCAAACCCAGCGACGCCACCGACGCCGCCGGCGGGCCCCTGCTGATGTTCGGCAACGAAGACTGCCGGATTCTGTTGAGCCGCCGGCACGACCCGATGCCGTTCTACACCCGCCACGTCGACGGGGACCTGCTCTGCTTCGTGCACCAGGGCGCCGGCCTGCGTCGAAACCGAGTTCGGGCCGCTGCGCTACCGGCAGGGCGACTGGGTCTACGTCCCGAAGGCGTGCACCTGGCGCCAGGTGCCGGATGCCGAGACGACGCTGCTGATGATCGAGGCCACCGACGAATTCCGGGTGCCGCCGCCCGGCGCGCTGGGCCGCCACTTCCCGTTCGACCCGTCGCAGGCCACAATCCCCGAACCGGTCCCAGTCGAAGATGACGGCCGCGACGAGTACGAGGTCCGGCTCGTCCACCGGGATATTCAGGATGGTGGCCCGACAACGCTGTATCTACCAACACAATCCGATCGATGTCGAAGGCTGGCGCGGCGACAACTTCCCGTTCACCTTCAACATCGACGACTACAACGTCATCACCTCCGACAGCGTCCATCTGCCGCCGACGGTCCATCTGTTCATGCAGGCCACCGGCGTCTACGTGATGAACTTTCTGCCCAAACCGGCCGAAGGCGTCCCCGGGACCGAACGCACGCCCTGGTATCACCGCAACGTCGACTACGACGAGATCGCCTTCTTCCACGGCGGTTCGCTCTACGGCATCCCGATGCCGCCCGGTCTGATCACCCATGCGCCGCAAGGCGTTCACCATGGCGCGCCGGAGAAGGCGCGGGAGCGAGCGCGCCGCAAGTTCGACGAGCACTCGCGGGTGGACTGGCAGGTCATCGCCGTCGACACCCGCCGGCGGCTGACACCGTCGGCCGAGATGCTCGCCCACGACCTGGGACAGCACTGACATGGGGAGCACCGAAGCCGTGAAGCACACTGTGAAACACGATTACGACCGAATCCCGTATTTGGTTGCCTTCCAGAACAATTCGGGTGTTCGCGATGTCTACGGCGGTCTCGCCGAGATCACCGTGCTGGAAAGCTATCTGCTCAAGCCGAAAGACCAAGCCGTCAGACACCGTGCTGGTGTTCATGCACCCGATCGGCGGCGGCGCCTACCTGCCGATGATCAACGGACTCGCCCGGGCCGGCCACCACGTCATCTACTGCAACAGCCGGTTCCGCGGCACGGACTCGGCGCTGCTGATGGAGAAGGTGGTCGAGGATCTCGGCGAGTGCATCAAGGACGCCAAGAACCGCCTGGGCTATCGCAAGGTCGTGCTGGCCGGGTGGAGCGGCGGCGGCTCGCTGTCGATGTTCTATCAACAGCAGGCCCAGCACGCGACCATTACGTCGAGCCCATCCGGCGACGGCCCCGACCTCACCCGGCTGGACCTGCCCCCCGCCGACGGCGTCATGCTGCTTGCCGCGCACATCAGCCGGCACGGGACGCTGACCGAATGGTTGGACGCGTCCATTCTCGACGAATCCGACCCGACCAAGCGCGACCCCGAACTGGATCTGTACAACCCGGACAACCCCAACCAACCGCCGTACAGCCCGGAGTTTCTGGCCCGGTACCGGGAGGCCCAGATCGACCGCAACCGCCGCATCACCGCCTGGGTCAAGGAAAAGTTGGCCGAGCTGAAGGCGGACGGCCGCCCCGACGACGAATTCGGTTTCGTGGTGCACGGCACCATGGCCGACCCGCGCTGGCTGGACCCGAAAGTCGATCCCAACGAACGCACCCCGGGAACCTGCTACCTGGGCGATCCTCGGGTGGTGAACATGAGCCCGGTCGGGTTGGCCCGCTTCAGCACACTGCGCGGCTGGCTATCGCAATGGAGTTACGACGACGCCCGCGGCGACGGGGTGGCATGCGGGCGCGATATCGCGGTCCCGGCGCTGGTGATCGGTAACCTGGCCGACGACGCCTGCACGCCCAGCCACACCCGACGGCTCTTCGAGGCGATCGGGCACCCCGACAAGGAGATGCACGAAATCCCCGGCGCCACACACTATTACGCTGGACCGGACCAACGCGATAAGCTGCGCCACGCCGTCGACGTCGTCACCGACTGGCTGGTCCGCCACGATTTCGCGAGCGCCGAATGACGCATACAGCACCGTCGGGCCCGCTGGACGGCATCCGGGTGCTCGAGCTCGGCACCCTGATCGCCGGGCCGTTCGCCGGCCGGCTGCTCGGCGACATGGGCGCCGACGTCATCAAGGTGGAGCCCCCCGGCGCCCCGGACCCGCTGCGCACCTGGGGACAGGCCGAGCTCAACGGCCACCACGTCTTCTGGACCGTGCACGCGCGCAACAAGAGGGCCATCACGCTCGACCTGCGCCGGCCGCGCGGCCGGGAGCTCTTCCTCGAGCTCATCGAGAAATCCGACATCGTGGTGGAGAACTTCCGGCCGGGCACCCTGGAGAAATGGAACCTTGGCTACGACGTGCTCCGGGATCGCAACCCGGGCATCATCCTGGTTCGGGTATCGGGCTACGGGCAGAGCGGACCCGACGCGCACAAGGCCGGCTACGCCTCGGTGGCCGAGGCCGCCAGCGGGCTGCGACACCTCAACGGTTTCCCCGGCGGCCCGCCGCCCCGGCTGGCGCTCTCGCTCGGCGACAGCCTGGCCGGCATGTTCGGCGCCCAGGGGGCGGTGGCCGCGCTGTACCGCCGCAGCGTCACCGGTCACGGCCAGGTCGTCGACGTTGCGCTGACCGAATCATGCTTGGCTGTACAGGAATCCACGATCCCCGACTACGACGTCGGCGGCGTGGTGCGCGGACCGTCGGGCACCCGGCTGGAGGGCATCGCGCCGTCCAACATCTACCGCAGCGCCGACGGCTCCTGGGTGGTGATCGCCGCCAACCAGGACACCGTGTTCGCCCGCCTGTGCAAGGCGATGGGGCGCCCGGAGCTGGTCACCGACGACCGGTTCGCCACCCACGGCGCCCGCGGCCGCAACCAGGACGAGCTTGACGAGATCATCGGCGCGTGGGCCGCCGAGCGGCAACCCGGCGAGATCATCGAAACCCTCGGCGCCGCAGGCGTAATCGCGGGGCCGATCAACACCGTCGCCGAGGTGGTGAACGATCCGCAGCTGCGCGCGCGCGGCATGCTGGTCGAGCACTTCGACGAGAGAGTCGAACGCAACGTTTTGGGGCCGGGAATCGTGCCGGTGCTCTCCGAATCCCCGGGCAGTGTCCGCAACGCCGGCCCCGCACATCCGGGACAACACAACGACGACGTTTACCTGGGGCTCCTGGGCAAGACCGCCGGGGAACTCGAACAGCTAAGGGCCGAGGAGGTCCTATGACGCAACCCCTTCCTTCCCCCCTTCCGTCCCCCTTTCCGTCCCGGGTGGACATTCGCGAGGTGTCGCTGCGCGACGGCCTGCAGATCGAAGCGCCAATCCCCTTGACGGCCAAGCTGGAACTGTTGGCGGCGGTGGCCGCCACCGGGGTTCGCGAAGTGGAGGCCACCGCCTTCGTGTCCCCATCGAAGGTGCCGTCGATGGCCGATGCCGCCGAAGTCGCCGCGCAGCTGCACAACTATCCCGACATCGAGTTCTCGGCCCTGGTGGCCAGTCCCAACGGAGCCAGGCGCGCGCTCGCCGCGGGGCTGCGATCGATCGAATACGTGGTGGCCGCCAGCGACGCGTTCAGCAAGGCTAACGTCGGGCGCGGCAGCGCCGAGGCCACCGAGCAGATCGAGGAAATCGTCGCGATCGCGCACGACGGTCCCACCGGTCTTCCTGTCACCGTCGAGGTCATCGTCGCCACCGCATGGGATTGCCCGTTCGAGGGGCCGACCCCGCCCCAGCGGGTACTCGAAATCGGCGCGGCGGCCCGCGATCGGGGCGTGGATAGGTTCTCGATCGCCGACACCATCGGTACCACCACGCCACGGCGGGTGAGTTCGCTGATCGCACAACTGCGCCCGGTGATCGGCGACATGCCGCTGGGCGGGCATTTCCACAACACCCGCGGCACCGGGCTGGCCAGCGCCTACGCGGCCGTCAGCTCCGGAGTCACCAGGCTGGACGCCTCGGTCGGCGGGCTGGGCGGGTGCCCGTTCGCACCGGGTG
This sequence comes from uncultured Actinomycetota bacterium, assembly GCA_963703795.1. Lineage (GTDB taxonomy): Bacteria > Actinomycetota > Actinomycetes > Mycobacteriales > Mycobacteriaceae > Mycobacterium. Next base: position 28,898 of record CAVPFT010000029.1, read on the forward strand.
CGACGGGCAACATCGCCACCGAGGACCTGGTGTACCTGTTGCGCGACAGCGATATCGATGTCGACGTCGATCTGCGGGCCGCGATTGCCGCGGCTGAAGTCGCGAAATCGGTTGTCGGCCATGACTTGCCGGGCGCCCTGTTGCGCGCCGGCGACCGGATCCGGGCCTGATGCCGGCCGAAATCCTGACCGCCAAGGGCCGCCAGACCAGGCAGGCCATCGAGCAGGCCGCCCGCAAGTTGTTCGCCGAGCGGGGCTTTCACGGCACCACGCTGGCCGACATCACATCGGCCGCGGGGAAGTCTCCGGCGGTGTTCTACCGGTATTTCGCGGACAAAGAAGACCTGTTGGCCGCGTTGGCGGAGTCGTTTCTGCACGACGTCGTGACGCCGTCCGGGCTCAGCCTTCACCTACCGGTCGCCGGCCCCGATTCCACCGGTGACGACGCGTTTTTCACCGCGGTGGTCACCGGATACTGGAACATGTTCAAGCAGAACATCGGCATCATGATCGCCGTCGCCCAGCTGGCCGCCACCCAGCATCGCTTCGCGGGCGTCCAGAACGAATTCCGGCGCTTCGGCATGGACATCGTGGCCGCCTCGGTCCGCCGCGCCCAGGAGCAGGGATACGGAACCGAGCTCAACCCGGAGCACACCGCGGCGGCCATCGCGCTGCTGTTCGAGAACTTCACCACCGTCTTCGTCGGCCCTTTCGGCCCCGGCGGGCTGGGACTGGAAATCAGCGACCAAGACGCCATCGCCACCTTGTCGACGATCTGGAAGAAAACCCTGTACGGCGCGTAAAGGAGATTAGCAGTGGATTTCACTCTGCCCGAACATCTTCCGGGCCTGCTCGCCGAGATGGACGCGTTCATCGAGGCCGAAATCAAGCCGCTGGAACGCGACCACATTCAGTACTTCGACCAGCGACGAGAGCATGCCCGCACCGATTGGGACAATGACGGCGTCCCGTCCCGCGAGTGGGAGGATCTGCTCGCCGAGATGCGCAGGCGAGCCGACAAGGCGGGCTGGCTGCGCTACGGACTGCCGGCGTCGCTGGGCGGACGTGACGGTACCAACGTGGACATGGCCGTCATCCGGGAGCACTTGGCGCACAAGGGCCTTGGCCTGCACAACGACCTGCAGAACGAGTCGTCGATCGTCGGGAATTTCCCGCAGGTGATCATGATGGAGCGCTTCGGCACCGATGAGCAACGCCGCCTGTGGTCGGAGGCGCTGATCACCGGGGAGCGCTCCATGGCGTTCGGCCTTACCGAGCCGCGGCACGGTTCCGACGCCACCTGGCTGGAAACGCGCGCCGAACCCGACGGCGATGACTGGGTGATCAACGGCGCCAAGCGGTTCAACACCGGGGTTCACCGCGCCACCCACGACTTGATCTTCGCCCGCACCTCCGGTGAGCCGGGGGCCGCCGTCGGAATCACCGCTTTCCTCGTCCCGACCGACGCGCCCGGATTCGACGTCCCCTACTACTGGTGGACGTTCAACATGCCCACCGACCATGGCGAGGTCGAACTGACAGATGTGCGGGTGCCCGCCGACGCGGTGCTTGGTGAGGTGGGCCGCGGGCTGGAGGTCGCGCAAACCTTTTTGCACGAGAACCGAATTCGACAGGCGGCGAGCAGCCTGGGCGCCGCGCAATACTGCATCGACCGCGCCGCCGACTACGCCGGCAAGCGCACGGTGTTCGGCAAGCCGCTGTCGGTCAACCAGGCCGTGCAATGGCCGCTGGCCGAGCTGCAGACCGAAGCGCAGATGGTGCGGCTGCTCGTGCAGTACGCGGCCTGGCATCTGGACCGTGACCACCACATGGAGGTGTCGGACAAGGTGTCGATGGCCAACTACCGGGCCAACCGACTGGTCTGCGACGCGGCCGACCGGGCCATGCAGGTCTTCGGCGGCCTCGGCTACAGCCGCCACGAGCCGTTCGAGCACATCTACCGCCATCACCGCCGCTACCGGATCACCGAGGGCGCCGAGGAGATCCAGATTCGCCGAGTGGCCCAGCGGCTGTTTAAGTTTGGCAAGTGACGCCGACCGAGGAGCTGGCCACCAAACTGGCCACCAAACTGGCCGAGGGTGCTGGCGCCGGTGCTGGCGCCTTCGCTCGACACCGATGTCACGATCGAAAGCCTGCGCGCGCTGACCGGCGGCGCCAGCCGCACCACCTGGGCCTTCGACGCCGTCGCGGGCGAGCAACGCCGTTCGCTGATTTTGCGCACCGGGCCACCCGACGACGTGCACGCCGGCATGGAGCTCGAAGCCCGCGCCCAGGCCGCGGCGGCGGCGGCCGGCGCACCGGTCCCCCACATCCTCGTCGCCGACGATTCGGTTGCCGCACTGGGCAATCCGTTTCTGATCTGCGACGAGATCAAGGGCGAGACCATCGTCCGGCGCATCCAGCGCCGGCTCGACGCCGCCGACGGGCAGGCGGGCCGCTCGCGGTTGCTACTGCAGTGCGCGCAGGCGCTGGCCGCCATCCACCGCGCCGACGCGCAAATTCCCGGCCTGTCCCGCGAGGACCAACTCGTAGAGTGGCGCGAGCGGCTCGACGCCATGGGTGACACCACCGCCACCTTCGAATGGGCGTTCCGCTGGCTCGAGGCCAACCGTCCTCGGAAGTCCCGGCCGTCGCCCGCTGTCCTGGTGCACGGCGACTATCGGATGGGAAACCTCATCGTCGACGGCTGCGACCTTGCCGCCGTTCTGGACTGGGAGCTGGTGCACACCGGCGAGGCATACGAAGACCTGGCCTGGTTCTGCATTCGGGCCTGGCGGTTCGGCGCTCCCGCCGGCCTCGGCGCCGGGGGCCTGGGCAGCATCGAGAGCTTCCTGCGCGCCTACGAGGAGGCCAGCGCGACTACCGTCGATCGGGTGGCGTTTCACTGGTGGCTGGTGCTGGCCACGCTGCGCTGGGGTGTCATCTGCCGCCACCAGGCGGAGCGGCATCTGAGCGGCGAGTTTCGCTCGGTGGAGTTGGCGGCGATCGGCCGCCGCGTGTGCGAGACCGAGTGGGATCTGCTCAACCTGCTCGAGAACCTGCTCGAGAACCTCCTCGAGGAGGCCCGGCCGTGAGCGGCGCTTATGGCCGCCCGTTCGCGGCCGAACTCGTGGCCGCGGTGGCCGAGTTCCTCGAAACCGATGTCCGGGAGGCGACCGGCGGGCAGGTCAACTTCCACGCCAGGGTGGCCGCCAACGCGCTGCGCATCGTCGAGCGCGAGCTGCTCGACGAAGGCGCGGAAGAATCCGGTGCGGCGCTGGCCGGCCTCGGTTTCGCCGACGAGGACGAGTTCGCCGCCGCAATTCGGATCGGCGAGCTGGACGGGCGCGCCGATGACGTCACCGCCTGCTTGCGCACCCTGGTGCGCCGTCGGCTGGCGGTTGCCCACCCCGGATACGAAACGATAAAGCGCGAATAAAGGCACCGAATAGGAGCGAATAGGAGCCCGCCATGCCCGCTGCTACTGCTGAAGTCGTCATCGACACGGCCGACCGGCTGTTCACATCGATCGTCAACGGCGACAAGGCGGCGATTGAGCGAATGTGGAGCGACGACATCGCCGTCTGGCGAGTCGGTGCGCGCCGCGACCCAGCCAAGACAGATGACAAGGCTCGTGCACTGCGGGTCATCGACTGGTTCATCGACGTCACGACCGAGCGCCGCTACGAGATACTCGACCGGGCGCTATTCGCGAGCGGCTTCGTCCAGCAGCACATCCTGCACGCCACCGGCCATGCCGGCCAATCGATCTCCATGCGGGTCTGCATCGTGATCAGGGTGGGCCCCGATGGCCTGATCGACCGGATCGACGAATACTTCGACCCGGCCGAGATCGCGCCGCTGATGGAATGAGATGAACGATGACAACTCTGGAAACGCTGCTGCTGGACCCCGATATGTCCGGCGTGTGGAACCTCGATCCGAATCGCTCGGCCATCACCTTCAAGATCAAGAACATGTGGGGCCTGCTGAACGTCAAAGGCCGCTTCACCGAGTTCGGCGGCGATGGGCAACTGACCGACAAGGGCGCGGTTTTCGGCCGCCTCGACATCCGGACCGCGTCGCTGAGCACCGGCATCGGCCGTCGCGACAACCACCTGCGATCGGCCGACTTCTTCGACGTCGAGCGCTTCGGTGAGATCAGCGTCGTCGTCACCGCGGTGGACCCGGCCGACGGCAACGCCGCCGACCTTCGGGCCAATTTCACCATCAAAGGAATCACCGCACCGCTCCCGCTACCTGTCACGATCACCGAGGTCGACGACGGCGCGATCCGGATCTCCGGGAAGACCAAGGTCGATCGAGCCCAATTCGATCTGGGCTGGAACAAGTTCGGGATGATGGGCGCGACGGCGACCGCGGCGGCGGATGCCGTCTTTGTTCGGGCGCCCAGGTAAGGCCGGCGCGGCACCAGTACCATCTGACCGTGCCCGACGCCACCAGCCCCCTGCGGATCCTTGTCTACAGCGACAACGTCGAAACCCGCGAACGGGTGATGCGGGCACTGGGCAAGCAGCTGCACCCGGATCTACCGGAGTTGAGCTACGTCGAGGTGGCGACCGCCCCGATGGTGATCCGCACGATGGATGAGGGCGGCATCGACTTGGCCATTCTCGACGGCGAGGCGACCCCGAGCGGCGGCATGGGAATCGCCAAACAGCTCAAAGACGAACTCGCGACCTGCCCGCCGATCCTGGTGCTCACCGGCCGCCGGGATGACGCGTGGCTGGCCACCTGGTCGCGCGCAGAGGCCGCGGTGCCGCATCCGCTCGACCCCATCGTGCTGGGCCGCACGGTGCTTGGGCTGCTCCGCGCGCCCGCTGTCTAGAGCGCTGTTTAGAGCCTGTCTAGAGCGCGCTGACTCTAGAGCGCTGTCGACCACAAGCTGCATCAAGACCTGCATCAAGACGACCCTCGGCGGCGCCGAATCGGCGCCGCCTTTCGCGCCGCCTTTGGAGTGCCGGCGGAACAAGCGGCGACCTAAGCCCCGATGTGTGCGTTATCACTACCCCGGGCAAGTGCGCCGGGCCCGTTAACGCTATGTTGAAGGTCACTGTGACGCGCCACAGACCCGGCTCGTCACAGCAGCTTGGTCACCGCCTGGCCGCCGAGATGGCAGCCCATACGACGGATCTTGGAGCGAGTTGAACGTCTACATACCCATCCTGATACTCGGAGCGATTGCCGCCGCCTTTGCCGTTGGCTCGGTCGCGCTCGCGAGTCTGGTCGGCCCGTCGCGTTACAACAAGTCAAAGCAGGCGGCCTACGAGTGTGGAATCGAGCCCACCGAAACGCCGGTGAGCGGCCCGCATGCGACGGCCGGGCAGCGGTTTCCGGTGAAGTACTACCTGACCGCGATGTTGTTCATCGTCTTCGACATCGAAATCGTGTTCCTGTATCCCTGGGCGGTCACCTACGACGCGCTGGGAACGTTTGCTCTGGTCGAGATGGTGGTGTTCATGCTCACCGTCTTCGTGGCCTACGCCTACGTGTGGCGCCGCGGCGGTCTGACGTGGGATTGAGGTAAGACGTGGGCCTGGAAGAACAGCTGCCCGGTGGGATCCTGCTGTCCACTGTCGAGAAGGTGGCGGGCTACGTCCGCAAGAACTCGCTATGGCCGGCGACGTTCGGGTTGGCCTGCTGCGCGATCGAGATGATGGCAACCGCGGGGCCGAGGTTCGACATCGCGCGATTCGGCATGGAACGGTTCTCGGCAACACCCCGGCAGGCCGATCTGATGATCGTGGCCGGGCGGGTCAGCCAGAAGATGGCCCCGGTGCTGCGCCAGATCTACGACCAGATGGGCGAGCCGAAGTGGGTGCTGGCCATGGGTGTGTGCGCGTCGTCGGGCGGGATGTTCAACAACTACTCGATCGTGCAGGGCGTCGACCATATCGTTCCGGTGGACATCTACCTGCCGGGCTGCCCGCCGCGGCCGGAGATGTTGTTGCACGCAATCCTCAAGCTGCACGAAAAGATTCAGGAAATGCCGCTCGGCGTCAATCGGGAGCAGGCCATCGCCGAGGCCGAGCAGGCCGCGCTGGCGGCCAGGCCCACGATCGAGATGCGCGGATTGCTGCGATGAGCTCGCCCGACCACGACCCGAAGGTAGCGGCCAGCGAGGTAGGGGGGTCCGTCCACTCTGCCGACGACTCTGCCGACGAGGAAGTGATCAACGTTCGCCGCGGCATGTTCGGGGTCTCCGGCACCGGCGACACCTCCGGATACGGACGGCTGGTGCGCGAGGTCACGCTGCCGGGCAGCAGTCCGCGACCCTACGGCGGCTACTTCGACGACATCGCCGACCGGCTGGCCGAGGCGCTGCAGCGCAACGGCGTCGAATTCGAGGACGCGATAGAGAAAGTCGTGGTCGACCGCGACGAGCTGACCCTGCACGTCCGGCGGGACCTGCTGCCGCAGGTCGCCCAGCGGCTGCGCGACGAACCGGAGTTGCGCTTCGAGCTGTGCCTGGGCGTCAGCGGGGTGCACTACCCACACGAGACCGGCCGCGAACTGCACGCCGTATACCCGCTGCAGTCGATCACCCACAACCGTCGGCTGCGGCTGGAAGTGTCTGCGCCGGATAGTGATCCGCACATCCCGTCGCTGTTTGCGACCTACCCGACCAACGACTGGCACGAGCGCGAGACCTACGACTTCTTCGGAATCATCTTCGACGGCCACCCGTCGCTGACCAGAATCGAGATGCCCGACGACTGGCACGGGCATCCGCAACGCAAGGACTACCCACTGGGCGGCATCCCGGTCGAGTACAAGGGTGCACAGATACCCCCACCCGACGAGCGCAGGGGCTACAACTAATGGGCGAACGAACTAATGGGCGAGAACCGTTGAGCGAGACCGAAACTGAGACAGTCCTGGTCGCGGGCGGTCAGGACTGGGACCAGATCATCGACGCCGCCCGCAACGCGGATCCCGGCGAACGCATCGTCGTCAACATGGGTCCCCAGCACCCGTCCACCCACGGGGTGTTGCGGCTGATCCTCGAGATCGAGGGCGAGACCGTCATCAGTGTCCGATGCGGAATCGGCTACCTGCACACCGGAATCGAGAAAAACCTCGAATACCGTTACTGGACCCAGGGCGTCACCTTCGTGACCCGGATGGACTACCTGGCACCGTTTTTCAACGAGACCGCCTACTGCCTGGGTGTGGAGAAGCTGCTCGGCATCACCGACGAGATACCGGAGCGGGTCGATGTCATCCGGGTGATGATGATGGAGCTCAACCGGATCTCCTCGCATCTGGTCGCATTGGCGACCGGCGGCATGGAGCTGGGCGCCATGACACCGATGTTCGTTGGTTTCCGGGGCCGCGAGATCGTCCTGACCTTGTTCGAGAAGATCACCGGATTGCGCATGAACAGCGCCTACATCCGGCCGGGTGGTGTGGCACAGGACCTGCCACCCGACGCGGAAACTGATATCGCCGAAGCCCTCAAGCAGTTGAAGCAAGTACTGCGCGAAATGGGCGACCTGCTCAACCAAAACGCCATCTGGAAGGCCCGCACCGAGGGCGTCGGCTACCTGGACCTGACCGGTTGCATGGCGCTGGGCATCACCGGGCCGATACTGCGTTCCACCGGGTTGCCGCACGATTTGCGCAAGAGCGAACCCTACTGCGGTTACGAGAACTACGAATTCGACGTGATCACCCATGACGGTTGTGATGCGTACGGGCGCTACATGATTCGGGTCAAGGAGATGTGGGAGTCGCTCAAGATCGTGGAGCAGTGTCTGGACAAGTTGCGGCCGGGACCGATCATGGTCGAGGACCGCAAGATAGCCTGGCCCGCCGACCTGACAGTGGGCCCCGACGGCATGGGCAACTCACCCGAACACATCGCAAAGATCATGGGCGGCTCGATGGAGGCGCTGATCCACCACTTCAAGCTGGTCACCGAGGGCATTCGCGTTCCGGCGGGTCAGGTTTACGTCGCCGTGGAATCACCCCGCGGTGAGCTCGGCGTGCACATGGTCAGCGACGGCGGCACCCGCCCCTACCGGGTGCACTACCGGGATCCCTCCTTCACCAACCTGCAGGCGGTCGCCGCGATGAGCGAGGGCGGGATGGTCGCGGACCTGATCGCCGCGGTCGCCAGCATCGACCCGGTCATGGGCGGGGTCGACCGATGACCGGCCCGCAGGGTCAGCCGGTGTTCATCCGGCTCGGGCCGCCGCCCGACGAACCCAACGCGTTCGTCGTCGAGGGTGCCCCGCAGTCGTATTCACCAGAGGTGCGGGCGCGGCTGGAGGTCGACGCAAAAGAGATCATGGGCCGCTACCCCGACCAGCGTTCGGCGCTGCTGCCGTTGTTGCACCTGGTGCAGTCCGAGGACTCCTATCTGACACCGGCGGGTTTGGAGTTCTGCGGTGAGCAGCTCGGACTGACCGGCGCCGAGGTGTCGGCGGTGGCCAGCTTTTACACGATGTATCGCCGCGGACCCACCGGCGACTACCTGGTCGGTGTCTGCACCAACACGCTGTGCGCGGTCATGGGCGGCGACGCCATATTCGAGACGCTGGTTAACCATCTCGGCATCCGCAACGACCAGACCACCCCCGACGGCAAGATCACCCTGCAACACATCGAATGCAACGCCGCCTGCGATTTCGCACCGGTGATGATGGTCAACTGGGAATTCTTCGACAACCAGACGCCGGAGTCGGCGCGCGAACTCGTCGACTCCCTGGTCTCCGGCGAGCCCGCGGCGCCCACCCGCGGCGCGCCGCTGTGCGCCTTCCGCGAGACGTCGCGCATCCTGGCCGGCCTGCCCGACGAGCGCCCCGACCAAGGCCAAGGTGGTGCGGGCGCAGCCACATTGGCCGGTCTGCGGGTGGCGCAGGAACTCGGCATGCAGGCCCCGCCCACGCCCGACTCCCCATCCGCCGGGCCATCCGACTCGCCATCCGCCGGGCCATCCGCCGGGAAGGGACAGTGATGGCCGCTCCTTCCGCGCAGGCTCCATCCGCCCAAGCAACGCCATTGACCCCGGTGATCAGCCGCTATTGGGACGATCCCGAGTCGTGGACATTGGAGACCTACAGCCGCCACGATCGCTATAAGGGCTACCAGGCACTGCAGAAGGCGCTGGCCATGGAGCCCGACGCGGTGATCGGGGCAGTCAAGGACTCCGGGCTGCGCGGCCGTGGGGGCGCGGGCTTCTCGACCGGGACGAAGTGGTCGTTCATTCCGCAGGGCGACACCGGCCCGGCCGCCAAGCCGCACTACCTGGTGGTCAACGCCGACGAGTCGGAACCCGGTACGTGCAAAGACATTCCGCTGATGCTGGCGACACCGCACCTGCTCGTCGAAGGCGTGATCATCGCCGCGTATGCGATCCGGGCCAGCCACGCGTTCATCTACGTGCGGGGTGAAGTGTTGCCGGTGTTACGCCGCCTGCAGAACGCGGTGGCCGAGGCCTACGCCGCCGGTTACCTGGGCCGCGACATCAATGGATCCGGCTTCGACCTGGAGCTGGTGGTGCACGCCGGCGCGGGCGCCTACATCTGTGGCGAGGAAACCGCGCTCCTCGACTCCCTCGAGGGCCGGCGCGGCCAGCCGCGGCTGCGGCCACCGTTCCCCGCGGTGGCCGGGCTCTACGGCTGCCCCACCGTGATCAACAACGTCGAAACCATCGCCAGCGTGCCACCGATCATCCTCAACGGGGTCGAGTGGTTCCGCTCGATGGGCAGCGAGAAATCGCCCGGCTTCACGCTGTATTCGCTGTCCGGCCACGTCGCCCGCCCCGGCCAGTACGAGGCTCCGCTCGGGATCACGTTGCGCGAGTTGCTCGCCTACGCCGGAGGCGTCCGCGCCGGGCACCAGTTGAAGTTCTGGACACCCGGCGGGTCGTCGACACCGCTGCTCACCGACGAGCACCTCGACGTGCCGCTGGACTACGAGGGCGTGGGCGCGGCCGGCTCGATGCTGGGAACGAAGGCGCTGGAGATCTTCGACGAAACCACGTGCGTGGTGCGTGCGGTGCGCCGCTGGACCGAGTTCTACAAGCACGAATCGTGCGGCAAATGCACGCCGTGCCGGGAGGGCACCTTCTGGCTGGACAAGATCTATGAGCGGCTGGAAACCGGCTCAAATGCCAACCCAGCCACCCTCGAGGACATCGACAAGCTGTCGGACATCTCCGACACCATCCTCGGAAAGTCGTTCTGCGCGTTGGGCGATGGCGCCGCCAGCCCGGTGATGTCGTCGATCCAGCACTTCCGCGACGAGTACGTCGCGCATGTCGAAGGAGGCCGCTGCCCGTTCGACCCCCAAGAATCCATGCTTTCGCCGAACGGAAAGGCGTGACGCGCCCATGACACGCGCCGGTGACGATGCAGTGGGGGCACCTCCCGCTTGCGGGGGACGAAGCGATGAGGAGGAGCGGCGCTCATGACCCGTGCGGCCAAAGCCCAGACCGGCGATGGGGTGAGCCAGCCGGAGATGGTGACGTTGACCATCGACGGGAACGAGATCAGCGTTCCCAAGGGAACTCTGGTGATCCGCGCGGCCGAGCTGATGGGCATCCAGATCCCCCGGTTCTGCGACCACCCGCTTCTGGACCCGGTCGGTGCGTGCCGGCAGTGTCTGGTCGAGGTTGAGGGACAACGCAAACCGATGGCATCGTGCACCATCGTCGCCACCGACGACATGGTGGTGCGCACCCAACTCACGTCGCCGGCCGCCGACAAAGCCCAGCACGGCGTCATGGAGCTGCTGCTGATCAACCATCCGCTGGACTGCCCGATGTGCGACAAGGGCGGCGAATGCCCGCTGCAAAACCAGGCAATGTCCAACGGGCGGGCCGACTCCCGCTTCACCGACGTCAAGCGCACGTTCGCCAAGCCGATCAACATCTCCGCGCAGGTGCTGCTGGATCGCGAGCGTTGCATCCTGTGCGCTCGGTGTACGCGGTTCTCGGAGCAGATCGCCGGTGATCCATTCATCGACATGCAGGAGCGCGGCGCCCTGCAGCAGGTCGGCATTTACGCCAATGAGCCGTTCGATTCCTACTTTTCGGGCAACACGGTGCAGATCTGCCCGGTGGGCGCGCTGACCGGTACCGCGTACCGTTTCCGGGCCCGCCCCTTCGACCTGGTCTCCAGCCCGAGCGTGTGCGAGCACTGCGCCTCGGGGTGCGCGCAGCGCACCGACCACCGCCGCGGCAAGGTGCTGCGCCGGCTGGCCGGTGATGACCCGGAAGTCAACGAAGAGTGGAACTGCGACAAGGGCCGGTGGGCGTTCAATTACGCGACGCAGCCGGACGTGCTCACCACTCCCCTGGTCCGCGACGCGGATGGCACGTTGCAACCGGCGTCGTGGTCGCACGCGATCGTGACGGCGGCCCAGGGACTCGAGGCGGCCCGCGGTCGCACCGGCGTGCTGGTCGGCGGCCGGGCGACCTGGGAAGACGCCTACGCGTACAGCAAGTTCGCCCGAATCACGTTGGACACCAACGACATCGACTTCCGTGCTCGCCCGCATTCCGCCGAGGAGGCCGAGTTCCTGGCCGCGCGCGTTGCCGGCCGGCCGGTGACCGTCAGCTATTCCGACCTGGAATCGGCACCGGCGGTGGTGCTGGTCGGGTTCGAACCCGAAGAGGAGTCGCCCATCGTGTTCTTGCGGTTGCGCAAGGCCGCCCGCAAACACCGCGTGCCGGTGTATGCGGTTGCCCCTTCGCCACCCGCGCCCTGAAAAAGATGTCGGGCCGCTTGCTCAAGACCGCTCCCGGCACCGAAGCGGCCGCGCTCGACGGCCTGGCCACCGGTGAAATCGGCGATCTGCTGTCCACGCCCGGGGCGGTCATCATGGTCGGGGAGCGGCTTGGCCACGGTGCCCGGAGGATTGTCCGCCGCGGCCCGGCTCGCCGACGCCACGGGCGCCCGGCTGGCATGGGTGCCGCGCCGGGCCGGCGAACGTGGCGCGCTGGAGGCCGGCGCGCTGGCCCGCGCTGCTGCCCGGTGGCCGTCCGGTTGCCGACGACGCCGCTCGCGCGCAGGTCGGCGCGGCATGGAACGTCGACGAATTGCCGTCTGCGCCCGGACGTGACGTCGACGGCATCCTGGCCGCCGCCGCCGACGGAACCTTGGGCGCGCTGCTGGTCGGCGGCATCGAACCCGGCGACTTCGCCGATCCCGACGCGGTGCTGGCCGCGCTGGACGCCGCGGGATTCGTCGTCAGCCTGGAGCTGCGGCACAGCGCCGTCACCGAACGCGCCGACGTGGTGTTCCCGGTCGCACCGACGACGCAGAAGGCCGGTGCCTTCGTCAACTGGGAGGGCCGCTACCGCGGCGTTCGCGCCCGCGCTGCACGGCACCGCCCAGGCAGCCGGCCAGTCGGACCACCGGGTGCTGGACACGCTGGCCGACGAGATGGGCGTCTATCTGGGAGCTGACCACCGTCGAGACGGCCCGCCAGGAAATGTCCGGCCTGGGCGCGTGGGACGGCAAACACGCCGCCGAGCCCCCAGGTCGCCGCCCCGCGAGCTTGCCCAGACCCGCGGCCGGCGAAGGACAAGCCGTGCTGGCCGGATGGCGGTTACTGCTCGACGAGGGCCGAATGCAGGACGGCGAGCCGCATCTGGCCGGGACCGCGCGCAAACCCGTCGTCCGGCTGTCGGCCGATACCGCCGCCGAGATCGGCGCCGCCGACGGCGACAACGTCACGGTCAGCACGTCGCGCGGATCGATCACGCTGCCCCTGACCATCACCGACATGCCCGACCGGGTGGTGTGGCTTCCGTTGAACTCGCCGGGTTCGGCGGTGCACCGGAATTTGGGCGTAACAATCGGCAGCATCGTGAAAATCGGAGGTGGGCGGTCATGACCACCTTGGCCGCGTTCGGACACGACACCTGGTGGTTGGTGCTGGGCAAGGCGCTGGCCATCTTCGTCTTCCTGATGCTGAACGTGCTGGTCGCGATCCTGCTCGAACGCAAGATTCTGGGCTGGATGCAGTTGCGGCCCGGCCCCAACCGGGTGGGGCCGTGGGGCGCACTGCAGAGCCTGGCCGACGGGATCAAGCTGGCCCTCAAGGAGAGCATCACCCCGGCGGCGTCGACAAGTTCGTTTACTTTGCGGCGCCGGTCTTTTCGGTGATTCCCGCGTTCACGGCGTTCGCGTTCATCCCGTTCGGCCCCGTGGTGTCGGTGTTCGGCCACCGCACGCCATTGCAGCTGACCGATCTTCCGGTCGCGGTGCTGTTCATCCTGGGGCTGTCGGCGATCGGGGTGTACGGCATCGTGCTGGGCGGCTGGGCGTCGGGGTCCACCTACCCCCTGCTGGGTGGGGTCCGCTCCACCGCCCAGGTCATCTCCTACGAGGTCGCGATGGGGCTGTCGTTCGCGGCGGTGTTTCTCTACGCCGGCTCCATGTCGACGTCGCAAGATCGTGGCGGCGCAAAACCGCGTCTGGTTTGTGTTCCTGCTATTGCCGTCGTTCGTGATCTACCTCATCTCGATGGTCGGTGAAACCAACCGGGCGCCATTCGATTTGCCCGAGGCCGAGGGTGAACTGGTCGCCGGATTCCACACCGAGTACTCGTCGCTGAAGTTCGCGATGTTCATGCTGGCCGAATACGTCAACATGATGACCGTTTCGTCGCTCGCCACGGCCATGTTCTTCGGTGGCTGGCATGCGCCATGGCCACTGAACATGTGGGCGGGCGCCAACACCGGGTGGTGGCCGGTGCTCTGGTTCACCGCCAAGATGTGGACCTTCCTGTTCATCTACTTCTGGCTGCGCGCCAGCCTGCCCCGGCTCCGCTACGACCAGTTCATGGCGTTGGGCTGGAAGTTACTGATCCCTGGCGTCGCTGGTGTGGGTGATTGATCGCTGCGGTGCATCCGCTCGCTGCGTAACCAGGGCTACGCGCATTGGACCCCGCTGCTGGTGGTCTGCAGCGTCGTCTTGGCCGTCGTGCTGGTGCTGACGCTGCGAAAACCGTTCGGCGGGCCGAGCTATTCGCGCGATGGAGCGGCGCTCCGCCGGCGGCGCAAGGAAGCCCCTCCGCTGCCCGCAGCCCGCTGAAATCGCGTAGCCGGAGCCCCGGATCGGCATATCCGACACCGCCGATGCCGGCGCAAAAAGTCGGTGCGAGCAAGGAGAACGCGCGTGCCTAAATTCCTCGACGCCGTTGCAGGATTCGGCGTGACGCTCGGGTCGATGTTCAAAAAGAGGGTCACCGAGGGGTACCCGGAGAAGCCGGGCCCGGTCGCGCCGCGCTATCACGGCCGCCATCAACTCAACCGGTACCCGGACGGCCTGGAGAAATGCATCGGGTGCGAGATTTGCGCCTGGGCCTGCCCGGCCGACGCGATCTACGTCGAGGGCGCCGACAACACCGAGGAGCTGCGGTTTTCGCCGGGGGAACGTTACGGCCGGGTGTATCAGATCAACTATCTGCGATGCATCGGTTGCG
>CAVPFT010000030.1:0-99359 GCA_963703795.1 uncultured Actinomycetota bacterium
GAGTGCTAAGAATGACGTTGGCACTCGCGACCGGTGAGTGCTAGGTCGGGACGGTGAGACCGAGGCCCCAAGACAGCTGCGGTCGTCCGTCGCGGGCACTGCGCCCGACCAAGACGTGTCATCCCCAATCCGGAGGAATCACTTCGCAATGGCCAAGCAAATTGCGTACGACGAAGAGGCCCGTCGCGGCCTCGAGCGGGGCCTGAACGCCCTCGCCGACGCGGTAAAGGTGACGTTGGGTCCCAAGGGCCGCAACGTCGTCCTGGAGAAGAAGTGGGGTGCCCCCACGATCACCAACGATGGTGTGTCCATCGCCAAGGAGATCGAGCTGGAGGACCCGTACGAGAAGATCGGCGCCGAGCTGGTCAAGGAAGTCGCCAAGAAGACCGACGACGTCGCCGGTGACGGCACGACAACGGCCACCGTGCTGGCCCAGGCGCTGGTCAAGGAAGGTCTGCGCAACGTCGCCGCCGGTGCCAACCCGCTGGCTCTCAAGCGCGGCATCGAGAAGGCCGTCGAGAAGATCACCGAGACGCTGCTCAAGTCGGCCAAAGACGTCGAGACGAAGGAGCAGATCGCTGCCACCGCGGCCATCTCCGCCGGCGACCAGTCGATCGGCGATCTGATTGCCGAGGCGATGGACAAGGTCGGCAACGAGGGCGTCATCACCGTCGAGGAGTCCAACACCTTCGGCCTGCAGCTCGAGCTCACCGAGGGCATGCGGTTCGACAAGGGCTACATCTCGGGGTACTTCGTCACCGACGCCGAGCGTCAGGAAGCGGTCCTTGAGGACCCCTACATCCTGTTGGTCAGCTCCAAGGTGTCGACCGTCAAGGACCTGCTGCCGCTGCTGGAGAAGGTCATTCAGGGCGGCAAGCCGCTGCTGATCATCGCCGAGGACGTCGAGGGCGAGGCGCTGTCCACCCTGGTCGTCAACAAGATCCGCGGCACCTTCAAGTCGGTGGCGGTTAAGGCCCCCGGCTTCGGTGACCGACGCAAGGCGATGCTGCAGGACATGGCCATCCTCACCGGTGGTCAGGTCGTCAGCGAGGAGGTCGGCCTCTCACTCGAGACCGCTGACATCTCGCTGCTGGGCAAGGCCCGCAAGGTGGTTATCACCAAGGACGAGACCACCATCGTCGAGGGCGCCGGTGACCCCGACGCCATCGCGGGGCGGGTGAGCCAGATCCGTGCCGAGATCGAGAACAGCGACTCCGACTACGACCGCGAGAAGCTGCAGGAGCGGCTGGCCAAGCTCGCCGGCGGTGTTGCGGTGATCAAGGCCGGAGCTGCCACCGAGGTGGAGCTCAAGGAGCGCAAGCACCGCATCGAAGACGCGGTCCGCAACGCGAAGGCTGCCGTCGAGGAGGGCATCGTCGCCGGTGGCGGTGTGGCCCTGCTGCAGTCGGCTCCGGCGCTGGAGGAGCTGAAGCTCACCGGTGACGAGGCGACCGGCGCCAACATTGTCCGCGTGGCGCTGGAAGCTCCGCTGAAGCAGATCGCCTTCAACTCCGGGCTGGAGCCCGGCGTTGTCGCCGAGAAGGTGCGCAACTCGAAGGCCGGCACCGGCCTGAACGCCGCCACCAATGAGTACGAGGACCTGCTGAAGGCCGGCGTTGCCGACCCGGTCAAGGTGACCCGTTCTGCGCTGCAGAACGCGGCGTCCATCGCGGGGCTGTTCCTCACGACCGAGGCCGTCGTGGCCGACAAGCCGGAGAAGGCGTCCGCTCCCGCGGGTGACCCGACCGGCGGCATGGGCGGCATGGACTTCTAGGTCCACAGCGAAAAGCCCGGTCCCCTCGGGGGCCGGGCTTTTTCGTGCTTGAGTGTGGGGGATAAGTACGTCCACACACCAAAAGTCGTCCACAGGCCCCACACTCGACGCACACAAAACCGCGGCCGGCCGCGGACCATGCTGGCATGGACCCATTTCTGGGCAGCCAAGCGCTCAAGCGTGGTGCCGTCACCCGCAGTCAATTGCGCACGCGATATCGGGCAGTGTTCCGCGACGTCTACATCTGCCCGGATGCGGACCTGACCGCGGCCGGCAAAGCGCGCGCGGCCTGGCTGTCGACGGGTGCCACATTGGCCGGCTTGTCCGCGGCCGCGGTGCTCGGCACGAAATGGCTCGATGCGGCTGCGCCTGCGGAGATCGTGCGCGCTGACCGGCATGGTCAGCGCGGGATCGTTGTCCACAGCTATGAGCTGGCTGATGACGAGGTGCACGCCGTCAGGGGAATGCGGGCGACAACGGCGGGCCGAACGGCATTCGACATCGGTCGCAGGCTCCCTGTCGCCGGGGCGGTGCCGATCCTCGACGCGCTGTTCAATGCGACTGGCGCTAAACCCGCGGACGTAATCGCTGTGGCCGACCGGCACCCTGGAGCCCGCGGCGTTCGGCGGCTGCGGGCCGCGGTGGAGTTGGCGGACGGCGGCGCGGAGTCGCCGCAAGAGACGAGGGTGCGGCTGTTGCTGGTAGGCGCTGGACTGCCCAAGCCGGAGACGCAGATCGAGTTTCGGGATCTGCGCATCCGGATCGACATGGGATGGCGTGAGTGGAAGGTCGCTGTCGAGTACGACGGCATCCAGCACTGGGAGAACCGACATCAGCGGTCGTGGGATATCGAGCGCATCGCCTTGCTGGAGGCGGTCGGCTGGTCCGTGATCAGGGTCAGCGCAGAGATGCTGTCACGGCGGCCAGACGCGATTGTTGAGCGCGTCGAGAGCAGGCTTCGCGAGCGTGGGGCCTATGCACGAACCGGAGGCGGTTCCCGTACTTAGGGCCCACATTCGGCGCGAAAACCTAAGCCGGTAGCGAGAACACCACGCAGTCGTGCAGGCAACCCTTGGCCGCCGCGGGGGACTCGGAGTCGGCTTCGCGGTGCAACAGCGCGCGGGTGGGCACGACTCCCAAGCGGGCGGTCTCGGCGTCGGCGTCGGTCACTTCGGCCGTGCCATCGACGATCAGCGAGTAGCCACCGGGCTCGGACGGGGGCCACAGCAGGGTGACATCACGGCGGTCCTCAAGATTTTTCCGGGTGCGGCCGCCGATCAGCCCGATGTCGATCAGTGCCCCGGGCCCGTCCGGGCCATCCGGGAACTCGCGCAACTGCGGCTCGACCGTCACGGTGTGCACGCGATAGCCGTCGTCGACGGTGATCAGGTACGCGAACGGATAGTCGGTGAGGGCGGCGGCGAGCCGCTTGACGTCCACCCTCTTTTTCGTGCGCATGAATTCGAGGATATGCGAGGCGACAGGCCGGGCGGGGGCCGCTACTCGGCTGGGTCCGGCACCCCGATGCCCGGGTTGGGACCTTCGGGGTTGCGGTCTCCCCTGTTGAAGAAGCTCGAGTTAGGAATGCCCGACTCACGGGTGGGCAGGTTCCGCAAGCCCGAATCGTTGCCGACGTGGGGGAAGAAGCCCGACGGGGCGGACGTCGTGGTTCGCAGGGCCGGCGGTGTCGGGGTGGGGCCGCCTGCCGCGCTGACGCCGCCGGACATGCTGCCCGCGTCGGCGGGGCCGGTGTAGGCGGCGCTGGTCGGGTTGACCAAGCCCTGGGTTGGCAGGCCCAGGCCCGGGTTTAGGCCGCCGGTAGTTGCGGCGACCGAGTTGAGCAGGCCAGAGCCGAGGTTGGCCGCGCCGACGCCGCCCGTGACGTAGCCCGAAGCCGCGCCGCCTGCCAAGGCGTTGTCTTGGAAGAAGCCGGTGTTGCCGGTCCCGGTGTTGAAGAGACCCGTGTTGGCCAACCCCGAGTTGCCAAGGCCGGTGTTGGAGACGCCCGCGTTCCCGATGCCGAAGTTCCCCGTGCCGGAGTTGAACAAGCCGACGTTGCCGGTGCCCGAGTTGAACAAGCCGACGTTGCCGGCGCCCGAGTTGAAGCCGCCGAACCCGAACTGGTTATCGCCGGTCAGTCCGATCCCGAAGTCGTTGTTGCCGGTATTGCCGAAACCGATGTTGTTGTTGCCGGTATTGCCCAAGCCGACGTTGCCAGTACCCGCGCTTCCGGAACTCAGATTCTGCGTGCCGGTGGTTCCGGTACCGGCGCTCACATTGCTCGGCGCGGGCCCGGACGGGGGCCCGGACGCAGACCCGGTTCCGGACCCGGCGGGGGCCCCACTGAGTTGGTTGCCTTTGCTGAAATTGATACCCAGGCTGTGTAGGACTTGTTTCCAGGGCGCCAGTTGTGCAGCTGCCGCCGACGCGTCGACGTGGTAACCGAACATTGCGGAGACGTCCGCTGCCCACATTGCCTCGTAGGCGGCCTCGGTGTCCATGATCGCCGGTAGGTTGAATCCGAACCAGTTCGTGGCCGCCAGCGCCCGCACCAGGCCGCGGTTGGCTGCCACCACCGCGGGCTGAACGGTGGCCGCCAGCGCCGTCTCGAACGCGGCCGCGATGGCCGCGGCCTGGCCCGATGCCGACTCCGCCTGGGCTGCCGCCGCGCTGAGCCAGCTCACGTACTGGGTCGCGACGGCCATCATCGCCGCCGCCGAAGCACCCTGCCAGGAACCGTTGGCCAGATCCGACGTTACCGAGAAAAACGACGATGCTGACGACGCCAGTTCCTCGGCCAGTCCGTCCCACGCGGCCGCGGCAGCAAGCAGCGGCGCCGCTCCCGGGCCGGCGAAGATGAGTGCCGAGTTGATTTCTGGCGGCAACCACGCAAAATGCGGGCTCGTCACTGACCCAACTTAACCGGGATGGGCCGCCCTTCGTGGCGTTATTGGACAGGTAGCGGGACCGGCTTGCGGCCGCGGATCAACCTGCCGGGACGGGCGTCGGTGGGAATCCCATTTTCAGTGATTATTTCCCCGGACACAATGGTTGCGACATACCCGTCTGCGGTCTGGTCCAGGCGACGCCCACCGGCGGGAAGGTCATGCCGGATGACCGGCTTGTGCAACCGCAGCCCCGCGTGATCGATGACGTTGAGGTCGGCCTTGTATCCGACGGCGATGCGGCCGCGGTCGCCCAGCCCGGCCACGCGGGCCGGCACGGAGGTCAGTTCGCGAATGGCGTCGGGCACGGAGAACCGCCCCGACGCGCGGTCGCGCGCCCAATGTGCCAGCAAGAACGTCGGGTAGCTGGCGTCGCAGATCATGCCGTAGTGCGCGCCGCCGTCGCCGAGCCCGAGCACCACGTCATCGCGGCGCAATAGCTCGCCGACGGTGTCCAGGGAGTTGTTCTCGAGGTTGCTGGTCGCGACCAGCAGCGTGGCGCGGCCCTCATCGTCGAGGAGTCGGTCGTAGGCCTCCTCCATCGGGTTCACCCCGCGGGCCCGGGCCCGGGCGCCGATGCTGTCCGACGGGTCCGGCTCGTAATTCGGGTCGTCGCCCAGCGGGAAGATCCAGTCCCACATCTGCGCCACGTAGAGAATCGGATGGCCGTGTCCGGGCTTGTCGGCCAGGATGCGGGCGCGGACCTCGGGTTTGCGCATCTCGGCGACGCGCTCGGCCAGCGGCAGGTGGGCGATCTCGCGGTAGCTCGGGTAGAGCACGAACGGGTTGGCGGTTAGCTGCAGCCCGATGATCAGCCCGATCGGACGCGGCAGCAGCTGGGCGGTGACATCGCCGCCGGCCGCGTTGGCCTTCTCGATCATCGTGATGGCGTCGGGCCACGTCGGCTCGCCGGCGTTGGCGACGACCAGGGTGAACGTGACCGGCAGCCCGACGTCCTCGGCGACATCGAAAACCGTCTGCAGCACGGGCTGGTATCCGCCGGCCGGAATGTCGGGCACGAATTGCAGCAGCCCGCCGCCGCCATCGACGACGCCCCGGGCGATCTCTTCGATCTCCCCGCGGGCGGCGTCATAGCTCGGGATCGGCGAACCGCTTTCGGTCTTGTGGATGGTCAACCGCGACGACGCGAAGCCCAGCGCGCCGACCTCGATCGCCTCCTTGGCCAGCGCCCGCATCTTCGCCAGATCTTCGGCGGTGGCCGGCTCGCGGTCGGCGCCGCGCTGACCCATGACGTAGACGCGCAGCGGCGAGTGCGGAAGATAGGCGGCCACGTCGATGTCGCGCTTGCCGGCGTCCAGCGCGTTCATGTATTCGGGGAACGTTTCCCAGTTCCACGGCAGGCCGTCGGTCATCACGACGCCGGGAATGTCCTCGACCCCGGCCATCACATCGACGAGCACGTCGTGGTCTTCTTGGCGGCACGGCGCGAAGCCGACCCCGCAGTTGCCCATCACCACCGTGGTCACCCCGTGCGCCGACGACGGGGTCAGGCGCTCCGACCAGATGGACTGGCCGTCGTAGTGCGTGTGCAGGTCAACAAAGCCGGGCGTGACCAGCAGCCCGGTCGCGTCGATCTCACGCGCGGCGGAATCGCCGTTAACCTCGCCGACCGCCGCGATGATGCCATCGCGCACCGCGACGTTCCCGACGTACGGCTCACCCCCCAGCCCGTCGACGATGGTGCCATTGCGGATGAGCAGGTCGTAGGTCATCTAAACAATCTACGACCGTGTCGGTGGGTCATGCCAGGATCGATCGTGTGATCGACCACACCGGAATCAACTGCCCCGACTACGCGAGATCGCGGGAGTTCTACGACGCGGTGCTGGGCGTACTCGGCTTCTCCCGGCAGATGGATTTCGGCAGGGCCATCGGCTACGGGTGTGACGGCAAGCCGGCATTCTGGATCTCCGATGGCGCCGCCATGGGGCCGAACCGGGAAATCCACCTCGCCTTCGAGGCCGCCGACGAAAGCGCGGTGCGCGCGTTCCACGACGCCGCGGTGGGGCTGGGCGCCGAGTCGTTGCATGCGCCGCGGCTCTGGCCGGAATATCACCCCGGGTACTTCGGTGCCTTCCTGCGCGATCCCGACGGCAACAACGTCGAAGCGGTCTGTCACCGGGCGTCCGCCGGCCCGTAGTGTCGCGGATATGTCAGGTACCGACGCCGCCGCCCACGAGCTACTGCGCGACTCGTTCACCCGGTTGATCGAACACGTCGACGAGCTCACCGACGGGTTGACCGACGAGATGTCCGATTACCGACCCACCCCGAGCGCCAACAGCATCGCCTGGCTGATCTGGCACAGCGCGCGGGTGCAGGACATTCAGTTGGCCCACGTGGCCGGTGTCGAGGAGGTGTGGACCCGCGACGGCTGGGCGGACCGGTTTGGGCTCGACCTGCCGCGCCGCGACACCGGCTACGGGCACGGGCCCGACGAGGTGGCGAAGGTACACGCACCCGCCGAGCTGCTGTCCGGCTACTACCACGCGGTGCACAAGCTCACCCTCTCCTACATCGCCGGCGTGACCGCCGACGAGCTGCGCCGCGTCGTGGACACCAACTGGGACCCGCCGGTGACCGCCAGCGCGCGGTTGGTGAGCATCATCGACGACTGCGCCCAGCACCTCGGGCAGGCCGCCTACCTGCGGGGCATCGCACAGTAGGTTCGAAGGCGTGCGATTCGCGGTTGCCCTTTCCAAGGTGGCGTTGTGGCTGGCCACAACCGTTGCGTTGGCCGTAGCGATACCGGCGGCGTGGCTGCAGCTGAACATCGTCAACGAGGGAGGATATGCCGCGCTGGCGCAGAAAGCGGCGGGCGATCCGGCTCTGCAATCCGCCGCGGCGGCTGAGCTCACCACCCGGGCGATGGCGCTCATCGCCGCGCACGGCGGGGGACACTATCCGGTCGACGGTACGGAGGTGCACGATGCGGCCACCGCGTTCACGGCCGGGCGAGACTTTCCGCAGCTGTTCGCCCAGATGAACCGGGCGGCGCACCGGTGGTTGTTCTCCGACGCCCGGTCCGGCGATTCATGGGTGGTCGACCTGGCCCCGATGCTCAAAGACAGCTCGTTTCAACGGATCTTGAGCAGCTACAACGTCAAGGTGCCAGCGACGCTGACCGTTCCGCTGACGGTGTCGATTCCCTCGACGGGCGAGTCGGTGCGGCAGGGACAGCTGAGCCGGCTGGCGAAGTGGGGTCCCTGGGTGAGCATCGGTGCGGCGGCCCTGAGCGGTCTTTTAGCGCTGCTGACGCTGGCCGCCGCGCGCAGCCGCGGCAGGGCCCTGGCCAGCCTCGGCGTCTCGGCCCTGCTAGTCGGCGCGGCGGGATGGGCGGGCATCGAGGTCGGTGGCCGGTACGTCAACGACGGGCTCAACCGGACCACCGGCGACATCCGCCGGATCGCCGAGGTGATGGTCGGCCACGCCGAGGCCGGCGCGCGCGAGTGGCTGAACCTGGCGCTGATCGGCGGCGCCGTCCTGGTCGGATTCGGCGTGCTGGTCGCGATTCTCGGCGGCCTGCGCAAGAAGTCCTAGGCCGGTCAGCGCGAGTCAGCTCAGTGGCAACTCGGCCAAGATCGGGCTAGTCGGTTGCGGCGATCCGGTGCCGGGTTCGACGGTGAACGCCAGCGCTGTCGAGTCTGAAAGGCTGGACAGCGTCGCCGTCGTCGAGGGTGTCACGGCCGCGCTGCCCATCGTCCCGGCCGATGTCGGGCCGTTGGCCCCGATCAACCACATCTGATAGACGGTGCCCGGAGACGGCGGCGGCACATTGTTCATCACCAGCACACCCGCGTTGCGGTCGCGGGAGAACATCACCGTGGCGGTCCCGTTGGCCAGCGGGCGCGACACCGTCCGCACGTCCGGGGCGGACAGGATTTGTTCGGCCACCGTGGATTTCACCGGCGGACGCATCAGCACCCCGACGCCGAACGCCGCGGCACCCACCACGACGGCCGCCGCTGCGGCACTGAGAAGTGCTCTGCGCCAACCGATTTGACGAACTCCAGTAGCTTTTGCCGATTCGATAGGGGCCAGAATGGCCCCGCGCAGGCGCGCCGGGGGTGCGGCCGCGGTGGCCGCCGACACGACCGCCATCGTCTCGCGTACTGCGCGGACTTCGTCGTTGAAGGCCGCCGCCACCGCCGACGGCGCGGCGGCTACCCGCCGGTCGATGTCGGCGCGCTCCTCATCGGACACCGCATGCATGGCGTACGGGGCTGCCAGCTCGAGCAGTTCGAAATCGGCCGGTTCGGTCATGACACGTCCAGGCAGTTACGCAGGCCGCGCAGCGCGTCGCGGATGCGCGACTTGATGGTCGACAAATTGGCGGCCAACCGTTGCGACACTTCGCTATACGTCAGACCCTGGTAGTAGGCGAGCTCGATGCTCTGCCGCTGCGCGTCGGTCAACGCGTCCAGGCATTCGGCCACCCGGCGACGCTCGTCACCGGCGATCGCCGAGTCGGCGACTGGATCGTGCGCCGCGGCGCTTACGGGCTCGGCGGTGGCCGCGCCGTAGCGAGATTCCCGCCGGCTGCCGGCTTGCTCGGAGCGCACCCGGTCGATAGCCCGCCGGTGCGCCATGGTCATCAGCCAGGCGAGGGCGGAACCCTTCGCGGGGTCGTACTCCGACGCCGTTCGCCACACCTCGAGGTAGATCTCCTGGGTGGTTTCCTCGCTGTAGCCGGCATCACGCAGCACCCGTACCACCAGTCCGAACACCCGGCTTTTGGTGAGGTCGTAGACCGTGGCGAAGGCGTCGCGGTCCCCGCGCGCCACCCGGCGCAGCAAGGCGTCCAGGTCGCTGCTCAGCCGTGGCGGTCCGGTCATCGATCGGTAGCTTATCGTCAGCCAGTTTGGCCGTCCGGGCGACAGTCATCGATCAGCCGTTCTGGGCGGCCGGGGAAAGAAAAATGCCGTCCGATGCTGATATTCGTCGAAGCCGGGACGGCCGGCCATCAATTTCTCGGTCAGCCGGGCGCCAGTGGCATACACCAGGAAGTAGGTCATGAGCAGCGGCGAGGCGACCGTGGCCAGCGAGACCAAACCGTTGATGGTGATCAGCCACAACCCCCACCACACAGACGCGTCGCCGAAGTAATTGGGGTGCCGCGTCCAGGCCCACAGGCCGCGGTCCATCACCACACCGCGGTTGGCCGGATCGGACTTGAAGGCCCTCAGCTGCCAATCGCCGACGGCTTCGAAGGTCACACCGACCAGCCATCCGGCCACACCCAGCATCGTGACGGCCGTCAGCGGTTTCGGCGTGGGACCGGTCACCGCCGAAAGCTGCAGCGGGAACGAGACGAACCAGGTGATGAATCCTTGCAGCACGAAGACCTTGCGCACGACCAGCCCGGGCGTGGCGTCCCGCAGCAGGGCCGCGTAGCGCGGATCCTCGCCTTTGCCCGCGGTCTTGCGCTGTATGTGCCAGCTCAGCCGCAGACCCCAGATCGCCACCAGCGCCAGCAGTAGCCACCGTCGGGTCGCATCGCCGTGCCCGAGCGTCGCGGCGACGGCGGCGATCGCCACGAAGCCCAAGCCCCAGGCGACGTCGACGACGTTGTAACGGCCGATCCGCCTGCCGATCGCGAACGCGACCGAGTGCACCACGACGAGCGCCAACATCGAGGCGCCGCAGACTTGAGCAAGGTTTGTCAGGTCGGTTGCTTTCACTGGCGGCCCTCGCGCGTGAACGTCCACTGGTAGACATCAAGATAGCCGGACCGGAATCCGGCTTCCGAGTACGCCAGGTAAAGCTCCCACATCCGTGCGAACACTTCGTCGAAACCCAAGTACGCCAATTCATCTCGCTGCTGAACGAACCGTTCCCGCCACAGCCTCAGTGTCTCGGCGTAATGGGGACGCAGCGAAGTCATATCGACGGTGTGTAATCCTGTGTGCCGCTCGGTGATACCGGAAATGGCCCGGGTGGAGGGCAGCAGGCCGCCGGGGAAGATGTACTTCTGAATCCAGGTATGGGTGTTGCGGCTGGCCAGCATCCGGCTATGCGGCATCGTGATCGCCTGGATCGCGACCCGGCCACCGGGGCGCACCAGCTGTTCGAGTGTGGCGAAATACCGCCGCCACGAGTGATATCCCACCGCCTCTATCATCTCGACCGACACCACCGCGTCATAGCACCCTTCGACGTCGCGGTAGTCGCACAGATCGATCTGGACCGAGTCGGACAGCCCTGACGCGGCGACCCGAAGCCGCGCCAGGCGCTGCTGCTCAGCCGACAAGGTCACCGACCGGATGTGCGCTCCGCGAGCCGCCGCACGAATGCACAACTCGCCCCACCCGGTGCCGATCTCGAGCACCCGGCTGCCGGGCCCGACTTCGGCCATATCGAGTAGCCGGTCGATCTTGCGCCGTTGCGCGGCGGCCAGATCGGCGGGCCCCGGTGTTCGGGCCGGCAACCGGGTGAACAGCGCGCACGAGTAGGTCATGGTCCCGTCGAGGAACCCAGCGAACAGGTCGTTGGACAAGTCGTAGTGCTCGGCGACATTGCGCCGCGCCTGGTCGCGGCCGCCGCCACGCCAACGCGGCCGAAACGCGGGGGCGATCGGCCGCAGCCGCTGCAGTGCGCGCGGCACCAGGTCGGCCACCGACGTGGCGAAGACCGTCAACACCGCGGTGAGGTCATCCGGTGATTCTTTACAAGACCATTCTCCGGCCATGTAGGACTCGCCGAAACCGATCAAGCCGTGCCGTCCGATGCGGCGGGCCAACGCTTCGGGTTGATGGATCACCAGGGTCGGCACCGTCGGATCGGCCGCGCCGACCACCGTGCCGTCCGGGTAGACCAGCCGCAGCGGCAGGCGGGCGGCCGCGCGCCGGAGCAGCCGGTCGGCGATGACGGCCGCCGCGCCGGCGACGAGGCCCGGCGGCACCTTCGCGACGGCCGGCCAACGCGCCGAATCTATTGTCGCAGGCGATCTTCGGAGCGTCCGGACGCTCATCGCGGTACCACCGGAACTCGACGCAGCCACAGCTTGATCCCCTGTATCCGGATGCGCGCGGCCACCACCAACGGTGCCAGCGGCGAAACGATTTGCATGATCGCAACCTGTCTCGTCGTTGCCGGACGCCGCTGTCCGTGCATGTTGGCTATGAAGTCCGGGAACGCCCGCCGATGATCGCGGTGCAGCGCCACGGTGATGTCGACTTCGGCGTCGGGGCGGGGTGCTCGCACCAGGTAGTAGCCGTCCACGGGATTGAACGGCGAGACATAGAACTCCTTGGCCGCCACCACCGGCAGGTCGGCCGGGGGCAACAGGTAGGCGTGGCGCCCGCCATAGGTGTTGTGCACCTCGGCGATCACATGACGCAGCCGTCCGTCTCGGTCGTGACACCAGAACATGCTCAGCGGGTTGAAGACATAGCCGAAGACGCGCGCCTGCAGCAGCGCCGTGATGCGGCCCTCGGGAGGGGCCAGGCCGTGGTCGGCGAAAAAAGCGCTGAGCCGTTCGCGCAGTGAGCCGTGCGGCGAAGGATTCGAAAAATGGTCCGCGGCGCGAAATCGTGCGAACGGTCGCAGCCACCAGGGCAACCGCGGGAGATCGTCGATGTCGACATACCAGCTGTAGCTTTGGTATTCGAACGAGTGGTGCACCCGGACCTGTCTACTGTGGGTGATCGTGGTGCGGTAGATCGCGGGCGTCGGCGGTTGGGTCAGCACGCGGCCACCTCCCGGCGAAGGGTGGCTGCCGGCCAGCCGGCGCCGAGCTCTCGGGCGGCGCGCAGCCCCGACGCGGCGCCGTCTTCGTGGAAGCCCCAGCCGTGATAGGCGCCCGCGAACACCACTCGGTCGTCGTCAAGCGTCGGCAATTTGCGTTGGGCCGCAACGGATTCCGGTGTATACAGCGGATGGCTGTAGGTCATCTCGGCGATCACCGACTTGGGCTCCACCCGGTCATGGCCGCCCAGGGTGACCAGGTATCGGCGCCGTGCGTTGATACGCATCAGCCTGCTGATGTCATAGCTGACCACCACCTGGTCCTCACCGGGTGTCACCAGGTAATTCCACGATGCGCGCGCACGGCGGTGGCGAGGCAGCACCGAGCAGTCGGTGTGTAGTTGGGCCCGGTTGGTCGAGTACGGAATCGCGCCCAGGACAGCGCGTTCGGCCGACGTCGGTTTATCGAGCAGCAGCAGCGCCTGGTCGGGATGGACGGCGACGACGGCGGCGTCGAAAAACCGCGGCGGGTTGCTGCCCGCTTGCAGCATCACCCCGTCGGGCACTCGTCGCAGCGAGTGCACCGGCGTTCTCGTCGACACCTCGTCGAGCCGAGCGGCAATCGCCTGCACGTAGGTCGCCGAACCCCCGGTCACGGTGCGCCACGTCGGGGAGCCGAACACCGACAGCATGCCGTGGTGGGCGAGGAAGACAAACAGATACCTTGCCGGATAGCCCAAGGCGAAGCCGCCGGCACAGGACCACACGGCCGCGACCAACGGGGTGATGAAGTAGTCGATGAAGTACGCCGAGAACCGGTGCCGGTTCAAGAAGGCTTCGAGTGTCTCGAGGTTGTCGCCGGCGGCCGCGTCTTGATCCAGCAGTCGTGAGGCGGCCCGGTGGAAGCGGACGATCTCGGCGAGCATCAGCAGATAGCGCGGCCGCGCCGACTGCCGGCACGCGAACAGACCCCGGACCCCGAGCGCCCCGGCGTATTCGAGCCCGATGTCGTCGGCCCGCACCGACATCGACATCTCTGACTCTTGGGTGGCTATGCCGAGTTCGCTGAACAACCGGCACAGCGTTGGATAGGTCCGGTCGTTGTGCACCAGGAAGGCCGAGTCGACGCCTATCACGTTCCCGTCCCGGCCGTCACCG
The DNA here is from genome assembly GCA_963703795.1 of uncultured Actinomycetota bacterium. Lineage (GTDB taxonomy): Bacteria > Actinomycetota > Actinomycetes > Mycobacteriales > Mycobacteriaceae > Mycobacterium. The sequence goes on from CAVPFT010000030.1 coordinate 13,585, forward strand.
TCGTCATCGTCCTTCAGGAAGTGGGTGTGTGCGTGGCCGCCGAGCCGGACGTCGGCCTCGTACAGGGTGACGCGGTCGCGCCCTGACAAGAGGTATGCGGCGGTAAGGCCGGCAACACCACTGCCGATAACCGCGACCGAGCGGGCGTATGGCTGATCCACATCTGCTATTCGGAACTACCGACCTGGCGGACGGGCTGCCGTGCGCTTACCGATGTTTAGCCGAATGTGAACGAGAACACCTGCAAGCCCGTGCTGACCCGCATCTCGAGCTGGTCGCGGTGCGCGGTCTCGTCGGCAACGATCTGATGCAGCGTGGGAGCCCCGCCGATCGCCGTCGTGGTCGTTTTGCCGCCCCGGGTCACCGTGATGGTGCCGGTGCCCCCGACGACGGCGTAGACATCCTTGCCGGTGTAGTTGAGCCGGATGGCGGCGTCGTCGCTGCCGGCGGTGGCGCCCTGGTCGTCCAGGGCCCAACGGCCGCGCAGAGCGAAGCTGTCCGACGGCAATGTCGCCGGATATCCGAATGCGGCAGTTCCCGTCTTGTAATCGCCTGTCCCGCCGTAGTTTACGGCCTTGCCGACACCCAGGTAGGTCTCCGGCGTCAGCCTGGTGTGCGGGGTGGTGTCGACCGTGTTCGTCGCGCCGGGCAACCTGACATTCGGATCGGCATCGACGAGCAGTTGGCGGATCAGCCTTTCGGTGCCGTCGTAGTCGCCCTCGCCGAACTTGGTGTGCCGGACGGTTCCGTTCGCATCGATCAGGTATTCAGCGGGCCAGTACAGATTCTGGTAGCTGTTCCAGGTGGCGTAGTCGTTGTCGAGCGCGACGGGGTAGGTGATGCGCAACGCGGCGGCGCCGCTGGCGACATTCCCGGGGACCCGTTCGAAGGCGTACTCCGGGGTGTGCACCCCGATGACGACGAAACCGTCGTCGTGATACCGGTTGTACCAATCGATCACATGGCCGATGGCGCGTTGGCAGTTGATGCACGAGTAGGCCCAGAAGTCGATCAACACCACCTTTCCGCGCAGGGATGCCAGGTCGATCGGCGCGCCGCCCGGGGTGTTGAGCCATTGGGTGATCCCGGTGACGGCGGGCGCGGGCCCACACTGCTCGAGCTGGTCGCCGCCGTCGGCGCAGTCGGCGAGTTGGCCTCGGGACGGGCCGCCGCCCGCGCCGCCCGGGTTCAGCTTGTGCCGGATGTCGTTCGCCCCGATACCCTTTTGCATTGCTTTTTGAAAGGCCGCAGTGTAGTCGGGGATCGCGCGCTGCAGCATCGCGGGCAGGTTGAAGACCAGCGCCACCGCCAGCACGATCATCGTGATTCCACCGGCGATCTGGATTGCCCGCTGCCGACGGCGGAATGCCGCGACACGTTCGACGATGCCCCGCCCGGCCAGCGCGAAAACCAGCAGCGGCAGCGCGGTACCGATCGCGAACGTCGCAGTCAGGACCAGCGTCGGCGGGCCGATGGACGCGGTGCCGCCGGCGACGACGATGGCGGCCAGCACCGGTCCCGCGCACGGCACATACAGCGCGCCCAAAGTCACTCCCAACCCGAAACCGCTTCTGGTAAGGCCGATTTGACGCTGTGGGATACGGGCAAACGGCCGCTCGATCAAATGCTGCAACGGCGGGAAGATCAGCCCTAGGCCGATCAGGGTCAACGTCACCAGGGCGGCCCAACGGATCGCGTCCTGCGGCAGGTGCAGCGCCGACAGCAGCGCCGAACCGGCCAGGGTGACCAGGCTGAAGCTGCAGACGAGGCCGCCGATCACCAGATACGGCCGCGCCGAGCGGGTGCCGTGTTGCGTGTTGTCTAAGCCGGAAAGGAAGACCACCGGAAGCACCGGCAGGATGCACGGCGAGATGCCGGTGATCAGGCCGCCCAAAAATCCGATCAGCGCGACTGTTCCCATGACTGCTATTCGGAGCTAGTCGACCGGCGGGCTAATCACTGTAGGCGAGGGAATGGTCCGCCTTCTGTTCAATCGGCGCGGAGGGCACCCTGGCGGGCCGGGAACGCACCCGGATCGGCCACCAGAACCAGCGTCCCAGCAGCGCGGCGATGGACGGCGTCATGAACGCGCGCACGATCAACGTGTCGAACATCAGACCCAGCCCGATGGTGGTGCCCACCTGCCCGATGATGAGGACGTCGCTGACGGCCATCGATGCCATCGTGAACGCGAACACCAGCCCCGCGTTCGTCACCACCTTGCCGGTGCCGCCCATCGAGCGGATGATGCCCGTCTTCAGGCCGGCATGGATCTCCTGTTTGAAGCGGGAGACCAGCAGCAGGTTGTAGTCGGATCCCACCGCCAACAAAATGATGACGGACATGGCCAGCACCAGCCAGTGCAATTCGCGGCCGAGAATGTGCTGCCAGAACAGCACCGACAGCCCGAAGGAAGCGCCCAGTGAAACCGCGACCGTACCCACGATGACCGCGGCGGCAACGAGGGCCCGGGTGAGGATCAGCATGATGATGAAAATGAGACAGAGCGACGAGATTCCCGCGATCACCAGATCCCATTTGGCGCCATCGGAGATGTCCTTGAAGACGGCGCCCGTGCCGGCCAGGTAGAACTTCGCGTCCTCCAATGGGGTGCCCTTGGTCGACTCCTCGGCCGCGGTGCGTATCTTGTCGATGCTCGCGATCCCCTCGGCCGACGCCGGATCTCCCCGATGCAAAATGATCAAGCGGGCCGAGTGCCCATCCGGCGACAGGAAGCTCTTCATGGCGCGCTTGAAGTCCGCGTTCTGGAAGACCTCCGGCGGCAGATAGAACGAATCGTCGTTCTTGGCGGCATCGAAGGCGTGACCCATCGCCGTTGCGTTGTCACTCATTTCGTCCATCTGATCGAAGATCCCCCCATGGTGCTGTGCATGGTCAGCATCATGGTGCGCATGTTGATCATGGTTGCGATCATCGGCCCGAACTGCGCGACCATCTCCGGCATCAGCCGGTCCAACTCTTTGATGTCACCGACCAGCGTGGTGAGTCTGTCGGTGATCTGGTCCACGCCGTCGATCGCGTCGAAAATCGATCGAAGCGACCAGCAGATCGGAATGTCGAAACAGTGTTTCTCCCAATAGAAATAGCTGCGGACCGGCCGCCAGGTATCCTCGAAGTCCGCGATCTTATCGCGTAGCTCGTTGGTGATTTGCTCCATCTCTTCGGTGTCGCCGACCATGCGGTGCGTGGTGGCGACGAGCTGTGTCATCAGGTCGTACATCCGCTGCATGGTGGCGATCGTCGTGCTCATCTCGTCGGCCTGCTTGAGCATGTCGTTCATCCGGTCGCGCTGGTACTTCATGTTCTGCAGCTGACCGGCGTTTTGCATGCTGAGCTGAAACGGAATGGAGGTGTGGTCCATCGCCGTTCCGTCCGGCCTGGTTATCGCCTGCACGCGAGAGATTCCCGGGACCCGGAAAATGCCTTTGGCGAGCTTGTCCAAGACCAAAAAGTCCGCCGGGTTTCGCATGTCGTGGTTCGCCTCGATCATCAAGATCTCCGGCTTGATCCGCGCCTGGGAAAAGTGGCGATCCGCGGCCATTAGGCCCGCATTGGCGGGGATGAAGCTGGGCAGATAGTCCCGGTCGTTGTAGTTGGCCTTGTACCCGGGCAGGGTGAGCAGGCCGACAAGGGCGACGGCGCACGTGACGGCGAGGATGGGCAGCGGCCAACGAACCACCGCGGTACCGATGCGTCGCCAGCCACGAACCTTGAGCAGTCGCCTGGGGTCGAATACGCCGAAACGACTGCCGACGGTAAGGACGGCGGGCCCCAACGTCAGCGCGACCCCCACCGCGACCAGCATCCCCACCGCGCATGGGATGCCCAGGGTTTGAAATACGGCATTCGCGCGAAGCTCGAGGCAGAACGTCGCCCCGGCGATCGTCAAACCGGAGCCCAGGATCACGTGCGCAGTCCCCCGGTACATGGTGTAGAAGGCCGTTTCTCTGTCTTCGCCGGCCTGGCGGGCTTCCTGGTAGCGGCCAATGATGAATATCCCGTAGTCCGTACCCGCAGCGATCGCCAGCGACGTGAGCAGGCTGACCGAGAAGGTGGTAAGCCCGAGGACTCCGAAATGCCCCAGCAGCGCGACCGCGCCCCGTGCCAAGGTTAATTCGAAACCGACCGTGATCAGCAGCAGGATCACCGTGGTGATCGACCGGTAGACGAATAGCAACATGGTCAGGATCACCGCGAGCGTCGTCACGGTGATCCTGACCATGGATTTGTCGCCACTGTGGTGCATATCCGCGGTCATCGCCGCCACCCCGGTGACGTAGACCTTGACCCCGGGCGGCGGGGGCAGGCTGTCGACAATTTTGCTACGGCCTCCACGGATTCGTTGGCCAGCAGTTCGCCCTGATTGCCGGCGAGATTCAGCTGGACGGTCGTGGCCTTGCCATCGTTGCTTTGCGCGCCCGCCGCGGTGAGCGGATCACCCCAGAAGTCCTGGACGCTCAGCACGTGCGCCTTGTCTTCGCGCAACCTGGCTGATCATGGCGTTGTAGAACCTGTGGGCGTCGTCGCCGAGGGGCTGGTCACCCTCCAACACGATCATCGCCGAACTGTCGGTGTCTCCTTCGTTGAAGGCGTTGCCGATGCGTTTCATCGCCACGAACGACGGTGCGTCCGTGGGGCTCAGCGACACGGACCGCTCTTGCCCGACCACTTCCAGGGATGGCACGAACAGACTGAAGAGGACGGCTATTCCCACCCAGAACAGGATGATCGGCACCGCGAAGGTGTGGATCATCCTTGCGATGAATGGCCGTTCGGCGTGGGCGGGGGCGGCGTTGGCGAATTGGGTACTCACGCGGACTTCACCAGACAGAAGGTGTAGGCGTTGACCTCGTTGGAGATTCTCTCCGCCTTGACCACGTCGTCTACCAGGATGCGGCACCCGATGCTATCGCTATCACCTTGTGCCACAAGGTTTCCCATCACGGCGCCTTGTCGGTGCTGATGTGTACCGACCATGGCAGCGGCGCCCCGTCGACGCGTTTCGGGTCGGCGTTGACGTCAAAATAGCTGATGTCGGCGACCGTTCCGGGCGGGCCGAAGACCTCGTACACAATCCGCTTGGGGTTGAACGGCTTGGGGTTTTGCAGGTTGCTGTCGGCATACGATTCCCGCTTTTCCGAGCCGAAGTAGCCATGGACCCGGTACACGACGAATCCGCCGACCACCAGGACCGCCACGATAACCAGCGGAATCCAAGTTCGCGACAGCACCTTGAAAATTGGAATCCCTTTCACCGGTCTGGCGCTTCCGCGAATCGCCGCGCCCGTCTGCGCGCCATCGATCCCGGCGAGAAAGCCAAGCCGGCACTAAGTAAACCACGGGTGGGTTGATCGCCTGGGCCCGGACCATCGACCGCGCGCACTGGAGTGTAACGCATATCACGTGCGTAAGCAGAAGGTGTTGCGCAGCTGGTCGGGCCACCAGCCGGACCGGCGGCGCCGCCATTCAGCACCGGCTGCTGCGCTACATCGACGAACGGGCGACACACGCCCGGCGTTGGACCACCGCCTTGGAAAACTACCGGGGCCGAGCCTGTTCATCTGGGGACCCGCAGACCCGGTTAGCGGCGGGCACGTTCTACCCCGCCTACGTCAACGGCTACCCCGCGCCCGCATCGCCGTGCTCGACGACGAACCCGCCACCGGCCACTACCCACACCTGGAGAACCCGCCAGCCGTCGCCGCATTGCTCACCGCGTTCCTTTGCGATGACGCACCCGGGGGCGGGGGCGGTCAGACGTAGCAGCGCAGCTGCACCATTTTTCGCATGACGTCGCTCAGCTGGTGCACCGGCGCCCCGCAGGTCAGGCAATAGCCGCCCGGGCAGCGGGTGATCCGATCCACCTGCTGCAGGAGTTGGGCCTTGAGGCCGCGCACGCAGCCGATGCACAGGACGTCGACGATGTTTCCCGACGGGTCGAGGTTGGGCCGGTTGCATTCGTCCACGGCGTGCCGGTACACGATATGCGTCGCCCGGTTCGTGCAGCCGGCTTCGGACTGGCAAGTGATCTCCTGCCAGTCGAGCGCGGCCAGCGCGTCCGGGATCGCCGACTGGTGGGGGTCCACGGTGGTCATCGTGGCCTCACCGCCTTGCAGCATTCCGGCATGCGCCGGCCAGTGTCGCAATACCAATGGTGGTGATGTGCATGGTGGGTCCTGGTTGAGCAGTGGTCGAACAGACTCGAGTTATCGGCAACCACTCCGCGGCGGCTCGCCGGCAATGCTCGCCGAAAACCAGTCAAAAGGTATTGATTTGTACCCTTAATCGGGGACTAAGCAATACCCCCCAATCGCCGATCTTAAACTTGCCGACGGACAATGGCCAGGGTCAATCCACAGGCGCAGCAAGACACGCGGGCGCGGCGCCCGGGCGTGGGCTAGGCCCAGTTCCACACCGACATGTCGCCCTTGGGGTACTGCTCGCAAGCGTCGGTGGACTTGGCGACGACGCCCTTGTTGTTGAAGAAGATCTTCATGTGGTTGGGCCAGGCCAGCCACAGCGGATCGGCTTGGGCCGCATAAAAGTTCTCGGAATAGTCCCTGCGGTCCGCCGATGACAGCGAGAAAAACCAGTGCGCCTTATCGATCGTTGCCTGCTGAACGTTGGGGTGATTGTTGAAGTCGATCATGTAGCGCTGGTAGTAGATCGGGCTGGTGTCCCTGGTGGCCGCCAGTATCTGCTCGGCGTCGCAGGTGGTCGCAATCATGCGCCGGGGGATCGGGAAGTCCTCGGTGGAATCGGCCTTTGCGATCTTAGGGAAGGCCGCGGCGGCGAAGCCCAGAGTCAGTAGAAGAGCGATGAAAACGACGCCTGCACGCAGGCTGGAAGTCAGCCGAGACATAGTCGTTACCGTAACACTTTTTCCGGTCGCAGGCGAATTAGTAGCCCATCTCACTATCGGTCGCGATCAGGCACGATGACGTGTGTGGGATCCGGCCGGAGCTGGGGTGAGGCCTGGCTGTAGTCGCCGAATGGGCCGTCGCGGCGCTCGACTGCCGCGCGCACGCCCTGGGTCTGGGCGGTCTCGATGAAGTCGAGCGCTTCCGGGGTGTTGCGCATCAGGCCGTCGAGGATACCGCCCAGCATCTGCGTGGACGCCAGGCCCATGTTCTCGTAAGCCTGGTTGACGACCAGCTTCTGCGCCCGCAATTGCGACAACGGGATCTGCGCCAGCTCGGCGGCGATCTCGGCGACGCGAGCCTCCAACCGCTCGAAGGGCACCGCCTCGTTGATCAGCTCGACCTCGGCGGCTTCCACGCCGGTCAGCGGCCGGCCCGTCAACGAGTGCCACTTGACCTTGGCCAGACTCAGCCGGTAGAGCCACATGCCGGTCAGGTAGGCCCCCCACATCCGGCTGTACGGGGTGCCGATCACGGCGTCATTGCTGGCGATGACGATGTCGGCGCACAGCGCGTAGTCGCTGCCGCCGCCGACACACCAGCCGTGCACCTGCGCGATCACCGGCTTGGACGCCCGCCAGATGGCCATGAACTTCTGCGTCGGCCCGGTCTCGCGGGCGGTGATCATCGCGAAATCCTTGCCCGGATCCCACTTCCCGTCGGTCATCATGGCGTCGCCCCAGTGCTGGAAGCCGCCGCCGAAGTCGTAGCCGGCGCAGAAGGCGCGCCCGGCCCCGCGCAGCACGATGACTTTGATGTCCTGGTCGCGCTCGGCCAGCCCCAAGGCCGCCTCGATCTCGTCGGGCATGGGCGGGACGATGGTGTTGAGCTGCTCCGGGCGGTTCAACGTGATGGTGGCAACCGGGCCGGTGGTCGTGTACAGCAGGGTCTCGAAGTCGGGCATAGCCCCAGTGTGGGCTAGCGCTCGTCGACGGGAGGGTCGGGCTCGCGGTTTTCCGGAGACGATGCGTAGATTTGATCGCCGATCTTCAGATAAGGCGTTGTGAAATAGGCCGATCCCACGACGAGGGCGGTGAAGATCAACGTCGTGATCACGGCGTTCGGCCAGAGTTGACCCGTCCCGAAGGCAAAAAAGATGATGCCGAGAGCCGAGGTTCCCCAGTAGAAGTACCGGGCCTTGCGGCGCTCGGCGATGAAGCGAAAACGTGCCTGTGCCCAACCGGCCATGATCAGAATCAGACCGGCAATGACCAAGCCGAGTTCGATGATGTCGAGGATCTTCACGCTTGGCCTCCCAGCGTCCGCCACAGGAACGAATAGCTCAGCGCCGACTTGAACGCGATTTGTTCATTGTCGGCCGCGCCGGCGTGCCCACCCTCGATGTTCTCGTAGTACCAGACGCGATGGCCCGCGGCCTGTAGCGCCGCCGTCATCTTGCGGGCATGGCCTGGATGTACCCGGTCGTCGCGGGTGGACGTGGTCATCAGCACCGGCGGGTAGTCGCGGGCCGTCGAAATGTTTTGGTATGGCGAGTATTCGGAGATGAATTCCCAGTCGTCGGGGTTGTCCGGATCGCCGTACTCGGCCACCCACGACGCCCCGGCCAGCAGCAGGTGGTAACGCTTCATGTCCAGCAGCGGCACGTCGCAGACCAGCGCGCCGAACTTCTCGGGATATTTGGTGAGCATGATGCCCATCAGCAGCCCGCCGTTGCTTCCGCCCTGGGCGCCGAGTTGGTTAACGGTAGTGATTCCGCGACTCACCAAATCGGTTGCGACTGCAGCAAAGTCCTCGGCGACCCTGTGCCGTCCCTCGCGTATCGCCTGGGTGTGCCAGCCGGGCCCGTACTCGCCGCCGCCGCGAATATTGGCCAGCGCATAGGTCCCTCCGCGGGACAACCACAGCCGACCCACCACGCCGCTGTACCCGGGTGTCAGGGACGTTTCGAACCCGCCGTAGCCACCCAACAACGTGGGGCCGGGACCGTTGGCTCCCTCGGGCCGCACCACGAAGTACGGGATCGATGTGCCGTCGTCGGAGGTGGCGAAATACTGCTGTACGTCCAGGTTTTCGGCGTCGAAAAAGGCCGGCGCGGACTTGATCTGTTCCGGCGTGCCACTATCGGTGCCGCGCAGTAGTCGGGACGGATTGTCGAATCCACTGGAGTCCAGAAAGAATTCGTCGCCGGTGTCGTCGGCGGCAACGATCGCGGTGTTGGTCGCTGCCGGAATTCCCGACACGGGTTCGCGCTGCCAGCTGCCGGGCGTGACGATCTCGACCCGGCTGGCCACATCGGCGAGTGTTATGAGCAAGAGCCGGTCCCGCGTCCATGCGTACTGGTGCAGGCAGGTGTGCTCATCGGGCTCGAATATGATCCGTAATTCCCTTGTACCGGCGAGGAATTCGTCGTAGTTGACGGCCAGCAAGGAGCCGGCGCGGTAGGTGGTGGCGCCGACGGACCAGTCGGTCCGCAGGTCGATCAAGAGCCACTCGCGGTGAATCACCATGCTACTGAGGTCGGTGGGCACATCGATGCGGATCAGTTCCGAGCCGCGCAGCTCCCACCTCTCCCTGTTCCAGAAGTCGAGCGAGCGGCCCACAAACGTGCGCTCGAAGCGCGGCGTCCGATCCGCATACCCGGTCGCGCTGACGTCGGTGTGTGCCCCTTCGAAGATCGTTTCCGCGTCGCTTAGCGGGGTGCCCCGATGCCATCGCTTGACGATTCGCGGGTAGCCGGACTCGGTGAGCGAGTCGTCCCCGAAGTCGGTGCCCACCAGGACGGTATCGGGGTCCTCCCAGCCGATCTGCGACTTGGCTTCCGGCAGTTCGAACCCGTCAATGATGAATTCTCTTGTCTCCATGTCGAATTCACGTACAACTGCCGCATCCGAGCCGCCGGGCGAGAGATTGATCAGGGCGCGGGTGAACTCCGGCTCGATGACGGTTGCGCCCGCCCATACCCACTTCTCGTCGTCGGCGCGACCCAGTTCGTCGACGTCGATCAGCACGTCCCAGTCCGGAGAGTCGGTGCGGTAGCTGTCCAATGTGGTGCGTCGCCACAGCCCGCGCGGGTTGGCGGCATCGCGCCAGAAGTTATAGAGATACTCGCCGCGGCGGACCACGTAGGGGATTCGCGCATCGGTGTCGAGCACCTCGAGCGCCTCGGTGCGCATTCGCTCGAACTGCGCGTCGCGGAATTCCGCCAGCGTCGGCTCGTTGCGGGCGCGGACCCAATCCAGCGCCTCCTCGGCGGTGATGTCCTCGAGCCACAGATACGGGTCGTCGGTCATGACCGCCATTCTGACTGCGGCCGAGTAGCCGCCCGTCGCGCCACCCCGACCCCGCCTCTTGTGCGCGACTGCGGCGTACTGTGAGCCTTGTCACGCAAAGGACAAAAGGAGTGAGAACCTATGACTGTTTTCGCACGTCCAGGTTCTGCCGGGGCATTGATGTCGTATGAATCCCGGTACGAGAACTTCATCGGGGGTCAGTGGGTCGCGCCGGCGGGCGGCCGGTATTTCGAGAACCCGACGCCGGTGACCGGCCAGACCTTCTGCGAGGTGGCCCGTTCCGATGAGGCCGATATCGAAAAGGCGCTCGATGCCGCGCACGCCGCCGCGCCGGCGTGGGGCAAGACCTCGCCTACCGAGCGGGCGGCGATCCTGAACAAGATCGCCGACCGGATCGAGGAGAACAAACCCGCGCTGGCGGTGGCCGAAACCTGGGACAATGGCAAACCGGTCCGCGAGGCGCTGGCCGCCGACATCCCGCTGGCGGCCGACCATTTCCGGTATTTCGCGGCGGCGATCCGCGCCCAGGAGGGCTCGCTGTCGCAGATCGACGAGGACACCGTCGCCTACCACTTCCACGAGCCGCTCGGGGTGGTGGGGCAGATCATTCCGTGGAACTTCCCGATCCTGATGGGCGCCTGGAAACTCGCGCCGGCGCTGGCCGCCGGCAACGCGGTGGTGCTGAAACCCGCCGAGCAAACCCCGGCCTCGATCCTGTATCTGATGTCGCTGATCGGCGACCTGTTGCCGGCCGGGGTGGTCAACATCGTCAGCGGTTTCGGCGTGGAGGCCGGCAAGCCACTGGCGTCCAGCGACCGGATCGCCAAGGTCTCGTTCACCGGGGAGACCACCACCGGGCGGCTGATCATGCAATACGCATCCCAGAACCTGATTCCGGTCACCCTGGAACTCGGTGGCAAGAGCCCCAACATCTTCTTCTCCGACGTGATGGCGGAGGGCCCGGACGATCAAGACTTCCAGGACAAGGCGCTGGAAGGATTCACCATGTTCGCCCTCAACCAGGGCGAGGTGTGCACCTGCCCGTCGCGCAGCCTGATCCAGTCCGACATTCACGACGAGTTTTTGGAACTGGCGGCGATCCGGACCAAGGCGGTCCGGCAGGGCGACCCGCTGGACATCGAGACCATGCTGGGTTCCCAGGCGTCCAACGACCAGCTGGAAAAGATCTTGTCCTACATAGAAATCGGCAAGGGCGAGGGCGCCAAGATCATCACCGGCGGCGAACGCGCCGAGCTGGGTGGCGACCTGTCCGGCGGCTTCTACATGCAGCCGACGATCTTTGCCGGCAACAACAAGATGCGGATCTTCCAGGAGGAGATCTTCGGGCCGGTAGTCGCCGTCACGTCCTTCACCGACTACGACGATGCGATGGGCATCGCCAACGACACCCTCTACGGTCTGGGCGCGGGCGTGTGGAGCCGCGACGGCAACACCGCCTACCGGGCCGGCCGCGACATCAAGGCGGGCCGCGTGTGGGTCAACTGCTACCACGTGTATCCACCGCACGCGGCGTTCGGTGGCTACAAGCAATCCGGTTTCGGCCGGGAGACCCACAAGATGGCGCTCGACCACTACCAGCAGACCAAGAACCTGATGGTCTCCTACTCAGAGAAGGCGCAAGGGTTCTTCTGATGAGCGCTCCGGCCGGAGCGGTCATGACCGCGGCCGCCGCCGAGCTGCTGGAGTCGTTGCGACAGCGGCATGGCCCGCTGATGTTCCACCAGTCCGGCGGCTGCTGCGACGGGTCGTCGCCGATGTGCTACCCGCGCGGTGAGTTCCTGGTCGGTGACCGCGACGTGTTGCTCGGCGTGCTCGACACCGGTGACGGGGTGCCCGTGTGGATTTCGGGCCCGCAGTACCAGGCTTGGAGGCATACCCAGCTGGTCATCGACGTGGTGCCGGGCCGCGGCGGCGGGTTCAGCGTGGAGGCACCGGACGGCGTGCGGTTCCTCAGTCGCGGCCGCGTCTTCACCGACGAAGAGCAGACCCAGTTGCGGGCCGCGCCCGTGATCACCGGCGCCGCCTACGAGCGCGGCGAACGCCCGGCCGTACGCGGTCAGGTGGTGGCCCCTCGGTGATCCCGCTTCCACGTCCGGGGCTGCTGGCCGGTGCGATGCTGATCGGTTGCGCGGTGGGGTTTTTGGCCGGGCTCGGGTTCGCCGTGGTGGTCCATGCGAGGGTCCGCCCGGACATCGCGCTTGCGCTGGTGGTCGGGATTCCCAGCGTCGCGGGGCTGGTGACGGTCCTGTTTTCGGGGCGTCGATGGGTCACCGCGCTGGGCGCGTTCATCCTGTCGCTCGCGCCGGGTTGGTTCGGGGTGCTCTGCGTTCTGCGGGTGGCGTCCGGTGGCTGACGACGACCGCGCGTCGAACCCGGGGACCGAGGCGTTCGTGCCGGACTTTTCGGACGACACCGGGTCGCAGCCGGTTCCCGTCGTCGCCGAGCCGGAGCGGCCCGCCGAGCCGGAGCAGCCCGCCGAGCCTTCCCCCGAGCCGGATGTGGCGACCGAAGCAGCCGGCGCGCCGGTGCAATCGGTCACCGTTCGCGGTCGCTACCTCTACCTGAAGTGGTGGCAGCTGGCCCTGGCGCTGCTCGGGGTGTGGATCGCGGCGGCCGTGGTCGGGCTGGGGCTGTTCTATTGGTGGTATCACTCGATCGACAAGACGCCCGCGGTGTTCCTGGCCTTGGTCTACGTCGTGGCATGCGCCGTGGGTGGCGTGCTGCTGGCGATGATCGAGGGCCGGCCGCTGATCTCGGCGCTGTCGCTCGCGGTGATGTCGGGGCCATTTGCCTCGCTGGCCGCCGCGGCGCCCCTGTACGGCATGTACTACTGCACGCGCACCGGCCACTGTCCCTGGTAGGTGCCGAGTGTGGGGCCTATGGACGAATTCGAGAAAGTTCGCATACTTAGGGCCCACACTCGGCGCACTCGGGGTGGGGACCACGCATTAGTGTGGGCTCGTGACTCACTATGACGTCGTCGTCCTCGGGGCCGGCCCCGGGGGATATGTCGCAGCCATTCGCGCCGCACAGCTCGGCCTGAACACCGCGGTCGTCGAATCGAAGTACTGGGGCGGAGTCTGCCTGAACGTCGGCTGCATCCCGTCCAAGGCGCTGCTGCGCAACGCCGAGCTCGCCCACATCTTCACCAAAGAGGCCAAGGCTTTTGGCATCAGCGGCGAGGCGACCTTCGACTACGGGATCGCCTTCGACCGCAGCCGCAAAGTGGCCGAGGGCCGCGTCGCCGGCGTGCACTTCCTGATGAAAAAGAACAAGATCACCGAGATCAACGGGTACGGCCGATTCACCGACCCCAAGACGCTGTCGGTCGAATTGACGGAGGACGGTGGCGCTGAAAATCCAGTAACGGTCACGTTCGACAACGTCATCATCGCGACGGGCAGCAGTACCCGGCTGGTCCCCGGGACGTCGCTGTCGTCCAACGTGGTCACCTACGAAGAGCAGATCATGTCCCGCGAGTTGCCGGAGTCGATCGTCATCGCCGGCGCCGGGGCGATCGGCATGGAGTTCGGCTACGTGCTGAAGAACTACGGTGTCGACGTCACCATCGTGGAGTTCTTGCCGCGGGCGCTGCCCAATGAGGACGCCGAGGTGTCCAAGGAGATCGAGAAGCAGTTCAAGAAGCTGGGCGTCAAGGTTCTGACCGGAACCAAGGTCGACGCCATCAACGACGACGGTTCGGTGGTCACGGTGACCGTCAGCAAGGATGGTAAGTCCGAGGACCTCAAGGCCGAAAAGGTGTTGCAGGCGATCGGCTTTGCGCCCAACGTCGAGGGCTACGGGCTGGACAAGGCGGGGGTCGCGCTGACCGACCGCAAGGCGATCGGCATCACCGATTACATGCGCACCAACGTCGACCACATCTACGCCATCGGCGACGTCACGGGGCTGCTGCAGTTGGCCCATGTCGCGGAGGCCCAGGGCGTCGTGGCGGCCGAAACGATCGCCGGCGCAGAGACTTTGGCGCTCGGCGACTACCGGATGCTGCCACGCGCGACGTTCTGCCAGCCCAACGTCGCCAGCTTCGGGCTCACCGAGGAGCAAGCCCGGGACGAAGGCTACGACGTCGTGGTCGCCAAGTTCCCGTTCACCGCCAACGCCAAGGCGCACGGCGTGGGCGACCCCAGCGGCTTCGTCAAGCTGGTCGCCGACGCCAGGTACGGCGAGCTGCTGGGCGGGCACCTGGTCGGCCACGACGTGTCCGAGCTGCTGCCCGAGCTGACGCTGGCGCAGAAATGGGACCTGACCGCCAAGGAGCTGGCCCGCAACGTGCACACGCACCCGACGATGTCGGAGGCGCTGCAGGAATGCTTCCACGGCCTTATCGGCCACATGATCAACTTCTGAGCTCGCCATGATTCGCAGCGACACCGTTGTGGGCGCCATCGGCGGGGCCGCCGCGGGTTACGTCCTGTGGTTGCTGGCCTTTTCGATCGCCGATGACAACGCGGCGGTGGGCCGGTGGGCCCCGACGGTGTTGCTCCTGTCGGTGGCGCTGGCGGTCGGCGCGGTGCTGTGGGCGGCGTTGTTGCGCCGGCGCAAGAAGTATCTGTGGTCGGGCTTCGGTTTCGGCCTGCCGATACTGCCCGTCGCGCTGACGTTGGCCGTGCTGGCCGACGTTTACTTCTAGCTAGCGCGGGTTGTCCAACGGGATGTCGAGGGCGGTGATCGTCGCGGCCAGCCCGTCGTATTGCGTTGCAAGCAGACAGAATTCGATGAGCTGACGCCGATCCAGGTGGGTTGCCAGCCGCTCCCAGGTCGCGCCGGTGACCGTGCGGTCCTTGATCAACTCGTCCGTCGCCGTCAGCAGGGCCTGTTGGCGGGCGCTCAGCACCTTTTGGGGTCCGTCGCCTTCCGGGGCGTTCGGCCAAGCGAAAATCGTGGCCTGCGTGTTCGCATCCAGACCTTGCCGGCGTGCCATCCGGCGATGGTGCTGCAGCTCGTATTCGCAACACCGCAGATGAGCGACGCGCAGGATCACCAACTCGGTGTCGGGCGCCGGCAGCCGGCCCCGCAGCAGCCGGCCGCCGTAGATCGACCACGCCCAAAACAGCGCTTGGCGCTGACCGAGCGTGGTGAACAGATGCATTTCGGGCGCCCCGACCGTGCGCGCGGCCAACTTCGCGAGCACCCAGTTGACCGGTCCGAGCTCGCGGAACCGCCCCGACGGGATGCGGCCTCCTGGTCCGTCGCCTGCCGCGGTCAAGGTTGCTTCACCAAATACGGGGACACGGTGCTGCGGTGCTCATCGAGATCGAGCGCGCGACCCAACGCCGGGAACGCGCGCTGCGGGCAGTTGTCGCGTTCGCAGACACGGCATCCCGCGCCGATCGGTGTGGCTGCAATCGGGTCCCCCGACAAGTCGAGTCCTTCCGAGTAGACGAGCCGGTGGGCGTGTCGAAGCTCGCAGCCCAGCCCGATCGCGAAGGTTTTACCGGGCTGACCATACCGTGCGGCGCGGCGCTCCACCGTGCGCGCCACCCACATGTAGCTGCGGCCGTCGGGCATCTGGGCGATCTGCACCAGGATCTTGCCCGGGTTGGCAAACGTTTCGTAGACGTTCCACAACGGGCAGGTACCGCCACTCGAGGAGAAGTGAAAACCGGTGGCCGACTGTCGTTTTGACATGTTGCCGGCCCGGTCTACCCGGACGAAGGAGAACGGCACCCCCCGCATCGCCGGCCGTTGCAACGTCGAGAGCCGGTGCGCGATGGTCTCGTAACTCACCGAGTAGAAGGACGACAACCGCTCGACGTCGTAGCGGAAATTCTCGGCGACATCGTGAAATTGGCGGTAGGGCAGCACCGCTGCCGCGGCGAAGTAATTGGCCAGCCCCAGCCGGGCCAGCGTGTGCGATTCCTCGCTGGTGAACTTGCCGTCGGCGACCAAGCTATCGATCAGGTCGCCGAACTCGAGGTAGGCCAATTCGGCCGCCATCTTGAATACCTGCTGACCCGCGGAGAGGTGATTGCCGATTTCCAGCGTCTTGGTCGTGGGGTCGTAGCGGTGCAGCACGGTGTCCCCCAGGTCGATGCGCCGGGTGATGTGCACCCCGTGCACCTCGGTGAGCCGGCGGGTCAACTCGCTGGCCAGGTCGCCGTGGTGCAACCGCATCTGGATGGTGAGGTCTTCGGCGGCGGTGTCCAGCTCGTGTAGGTAGTTCTGGCGTTGGTAGAAGTAGTCGCGCACCTCTTCGTGAGGCATGGTGATCGAGCCGCTGCCACTGCCGTCGGAAAAACGCTCCTCGGTGGCGGCGGCCAACTGCGCGGTGGTGATGCGGTAGCGCCGGTGCAGGTTGACCACCGCGCGGGCCAGAACCGGATGCGCGCCGACCATCTCGGCCACTTCGGTCGGGTCGACGTCGATGTCCAGGTCGCGGTCCATCGTCACCTCACGCAGCTCGGCGACCAGCCGGGTGTCGTCCTGAGGGGCGAAGAAGGTCGCGTCCACCCCGAACACCTCGGTGATCCGGAGCAGCACGGCCACCGTCAAGGGGCGAACGTCGTGCTCGATCTGGTTGAGATAGCTCGGCGAGATCTCCAGCATCTGAGCCAATGCGGCCTGACTGAACCCGCGCTCGTTGCGCAGCTGGCGAACGCGGGAGCCGACGAAGGTCTTGGGCACTCGACAGAGCGTACGCGCCGCTGCGAAGACGGCGTTCGCAGAGTTCGCAGAGCTCACCGGTTCGGTCGCGATTGGCGTTTCAGAGATGCGATTTGGCATCATTCGCATCGGGTCCCGGAGTTAACCTGGGGTACCGATCGAGGGAACGGGGAGCGAAGCCGTGAGCCTGGACAAAACATTGATGCCGGTGCCCGACGGTCACCCCGATGTATTCGATCGCGAATGGCCGCTGCGCGTCGCCGACATCGACCGCACCGGCCGGCTGCGCTTGGACGCGGCCTGCCGCCACATCCAGGACATCGGCCAGGACCAGCTGCGCGAGCTGGGTTTCGAGGAGACCCACCCACTGTGGATCGTCCGCCGCACCATGGTCGACCTGATCCGCCCGATCGAGTTCCAGGACATGCTGCGCTGTCGCAGATGGTGTTCCGGCGCCTCGAACCGGTGGTGTGAGATGCGGGTTCGCATCGACGGGCGCAAGGGCGGACTCATCGAATCCGAGGCCTTCTGGATCCACGTCAACAAGGAAACCGAGATGCCGTCGCGCATCGCCGACGACTTCCTGGCGGGTTTACACAAGACCACCTCCGTCGATCGGCTGCGCTGGAAGGGCTACTTGAAGCCGGGCAGCCGTGATGACGCCGCCGAAATCCACGAGTTCCCGGTCCGCGTGACCGACATCGATTTGTTCGACCACATGAACAACTCGGTGTACTGGAGCGTGATCGAGGATTACCTCGCGTCGCACCCCGAACTGTTGCGATGGCCGGTGCGGGTCACCATCGAACACGAGGCGCCGGTCGCGCTGGGCGACAAGCTGGAGATCATCTCGCACGTGCACCCGGCCGGATCTACCGATCAATTCGGTCCCGGGCTGGCCGATCGCGCTGTTACAACGCTCACATATGCCGTCGGCGACGAGACGAAAGCCGTCGCCGCGATCTTCGCCCTCTAACCGGACGGCCGTCCCGCAAATGCCCGGTTGACCTGCGGATTTACGGTTACCGGCCGGTAGCTACTGAACCGGTTCAGTTAGAAGCCGATCTTCGCAAGCTTTGCAAAATCTGCGAGAAGTCCTAGCCAAAATTGGCAACTGAAATGGGTGGACCTGCGAAGCTAACCTGTGCCATCTTCGAGTTAGCAGATCAGTGAAGATGCTGAGGGCCTTAACGAGCCTGGAAATCTGGCGTCCTCAGATCAGCAATGACTAAAGGAGCAAGCCGCAATGTCTAGCGTTGGCACGCCGAAGAGCGCCGAACAGATCCAGCACGACTGGGACACCAACCCGCGCTGGAAGGACGTCACCCGTACCTACACCGCGGCGGACGTCGTCGCCCTGCAGGGCAGCGTCGTCGAGGAGCACACCCTGGCCCGCCGCGGCGCCGAGGTGCTGTGGGATCAGCTGCACGACCTGGAGTTCGTCAACGCGCTCGGCGCCCTGACCGGCAACATGGCGGTCCAGCAGGTGCGCGCCGGCCTCAAGGCCATCTACCTGTCGGGTTGGCAGGTCGCCGGTGACGCGAACCTGTCCGGCCACACCTACCCCGACCAGAGCCTGTACCCGGCCAACTCGGTGCCGCAGGTGGTCCGCCGGATCAACAACGCGCTGCTGCGCGCCGACCAGATCGCCAAGGTCGAGGGCGACACGTCGGTGGAGAACTGGCTCGCCCCGATCGTCGCCGACGGCGAGGCCGGCTTCGGTGGCGCGCTGAACGTCTACGAGCTGCAGAAGGCCATGATCGCCGCCGGTGTCGCGGGCTCGCACTGGGAGGACCAGCTGGCATCGGAGAAGAAGTGCGGCCACCTCGGTGGCAAGGTGCTGATCCCGACCCAGCAGCACATCCGCACGCTGACCTCGGCCCGCCTGGCCGCCGACGTCTGCCGGCGTGCCGACGGTCGTCATCGCCCGCACCGACGCCGAGGCGGCCACGCTGATCACCTCCGACGTCGACGAGCGCGACCGCCCGTTCATCACCGGTGAGCGCACCGCCGAAGGCTTCTACCGGGTGAAGAACGGCATCGAGCCGTGCATCGCTCGGGCCAAGGCCTACGCGCCGTACTCCGACCTGATCTGGATGGAGACCGGCACGCCGGACCTGGAGCTGGCCCGGAAGTTCGCCGAGGCGCGTCAAGAGCGAGTTCCCGGACCAGATGCTGGCCTACAACTGCTCGCCGTCGTTCAACTGGAGCAAGCACCTCGACGACTGCGACCATCGCGAAGTTCCAAAAAGAGCTTGGCGCAATGGGATTCAAGTTCCAGTTCATCACGCTGGCCGGCTTCCACGCGCTGAACTACTCGATGTTCGACCTGGCCTACGGCTACGCCCGCAACCAGATGAGCGCCTACGTCGAGCTGCAGGAGCGCGAGTTCGCCGCCGAGGAGCGCGGTTACACCGCCACCAAGCACCAGCGCGAGGTCGGTGCCGGTTACTTCGACCGCATCGCCACCACGGTGGACCCGACTCGTCGACGACCGCGCTGACCGGCTCGACCGAAGAGGGTCAGTTCCACTGAGTCGAGCATCTGCGCGACGCTGAGCGACGCAGAATCGCACTGCTGCAAGCGATCGGCGAGTCTGCGCATCCCGCGAAGTTGACAGCGCAGGCTCTGCCCAGCGAATCTGAGCGGGGCCTGTTGCAATGCGCCAGGGAATAGCTGCGGAGCCGAAGGAGACAGCGATCCAACGGGTAGGGGTCATCGGGGCCGGCCAGATGGGCTCCGGTATCGCCGAGGTCGCCCTGCGCGCCGGCATCGGCGTGACGGTGTACGAGCCCACCGAGGCGCTGATCACGGCGGGACGCAACCGCATCGTGCGATCGTTGGAGCGCGGCGTCAGCGCGGGCAAGGTGACCGAGCGGGAACGCGACCGCGCGCTGTAGCCAGCTGACCTTCACCACGGACCTGAACGACCTGGCCGACCGGCAACTGGTGATCGAGGCCATGGTCGAGGACGAGGCCGTCAAGGCGCAGATCTTCGCCGAACTCGACCGGGTCGTCACCGATCCCGACGCGGTGCTGGCGTCCAACACCTCGAGCATTCCGATCATGAAGATCGCCGCGGCCACCAAGAACCCGGGGCGCGTGCTGGGCCTGCACTTCTTCAATCCGGTCCCGGTGCTGCCGCTGGTGGAGTTGGTGTGCACGCTGGTTACCGACGAAGCCGCGGCCGCTCGCACCGAGGAATTTGCCAGTGCGGTGCTGGGCAAGCAGGTGGTGCGTTGCTCCGACCGGTCCGGCTTCGTGGTGAACGCGCTGCTGGTGCCGTATCTGCTGTCGGCGATCCGGATGGTCGAGGCCGGCTTCGCCACCGTCGAGGACGTCGACAAGGCCGTTGTCGCAGGGCTATCGCACCCCATGGGCCCGCTGCGGCTGTCCGACCTCGTCGGCCTGGACACCCTCAAACTGATCGCGGACAAGATGTTCGAGGAATTCAAGGAGCCGCACTACGGTCCGCCGCCGCTGTTGCTGCGCATGGTGGAGGCGGGTCGGCTGGGCAAAAAATCGGGTCAGGGTTTCTACACGTACTGACCCCGACGGGCGTCCGGCGCCGACCCGCCCGGGAGGGCCCGTGTGGCAGCCGTTCGTGTGAATCGGATATTATGCAGGCGATCAATCCAACGAGAGGTATCCGCAGCGCATGGCTCAGTTGAAGCCCTATTACGAAGAATCGCAGTCGATCTACGACATTTCGGATGAGTTTTTTGCATTATTCCTAGACCCGACGATGGGCTATACCTGCGCTTACTTCGAGCGTGACGATATGACCCTCGAGGAAGCGCAAAACGCGAAGTTCGACCTGGCCCTGGGAAAGCTCAATCTCGAGCCCGGGATGACGGTGCTCGACATCGGTTGCGGTTGGGGTGGAGCGCTGCAACGTGCGATCGAGAAATTCGACGTCAACGTCATCGGAATTACGCTCAGCCGCAACCAGTTCGAGTACAGCACGGCCAAGCTGGCCGGGCTCCCGACCCAGCGCAAGGTCGAACTGCGGCTGCAGGGCTGGGAAGAGTTCAACGACAAGGTCGACCGGATTGTCACGATAGGCGCGTTTGAAGCGTTCAAGGCGGAACGTTGGCCCGCGTTTTTTCAACGCGCATACGACATCCTTCCCGACGACGGCAGGATGCTGCTGCACACAATTTTGGGGCACTCCCAGAAACAGATGCATGAGCGCGGCATCACGCTGACGATGAGCGACGTGCGATTCACACGATTCATCGCCACTGAGATTTTCCCGGGCGGGCAATTGCCGACGCGGGAAGACATTCTCGAGCGCGCGGACGTCGCGGGGTTCTCGGTCGAAAAGGTGCAATTGCTGCGTGAGCATTACGAGCGGACGCTTAATATCTGGGCCGCCAATCTGGAGGCCAACCGGGAGAAGGCGATCGC
The DNA here is from genome assembly GCA_963703795.1 of uncultured Actinomycetota bacterium. Lineage (GTDB taxonomy): Bacteria > Actinomycetota > Actinomycetes > Mycobacteriales > Mycobacteriaceae > Mycobacterium. The sequence continues at coordinate 34,832 of CAVPFT010000030.1, forward strand.
CATCCAGTCGCAAGAGGTCTACGACCGCTATATGCACTATTTGACTGGGTGCGAGAACTTCTTCCGCAAGGGCATCAGCAACGTCGGTCAGTTCACCCTGACGAAGTAGAAGTAGTGGCCCTTTAGGCGCGGGGGCGGGCTGCGGCCTGGGGCCGGTGCGGAGCCCCGGTTACTTTTCCAACGTGAACTGGTTGATGTTGGTGTAGCCCTGGCGGAACAGCTTGGCGCAGCCGGTCAGGTACTTCATGTAGCGGTCGTAGACCTCTTGCGACTGGATGGCGATCGCCTTGTCCTTGTTGGCCTCCAGTGCGGTAGCCCACGTTTCGAGGGTCCTCGCGTAATGCAGCCGCAATGACTGGTTCCGCGTCAGCTTGAAACCGGCCGCCTCCGCGTGCTCTTCAACCGACGGGATCGTCGGCAGCCAGCCGCCCGGGAAGATCTCGGCCAAGATGAACTGGGTGAAGTGAACAATCTCGCGGGTCAACGGAGTGCCCTGTGCCCTGGCGTCTTTGAAGGTGGGACGCGTGATGGTGTGCAGCAGCATGATGCCGTCCGCCGGCAGCACTTGGTAGGCCATCTTGAAGAAGCGGTCCCAGCGTGTGCGGCCGAAGTGTTCGAATGCGCCGATCGAGACGATGCGGTCGACGGGCTCGTCGAACTTCTCCCAGCCCTCCAGCAACACCCGCCTGGTCAGCGAGGTGTCCATCTGGTCGAACATCTTTTGCACATGCGCGGCCTGGTTCTCCGACAGCGTCAGGCCCGCGACGTTGACGCCGTATTTCTCGATGGCGCGTCTCATCGTGGCGCCCCAGCCGCAGCCGATGTCCAGCAGCGTCATCCCCGGCTCGAGGTTGAGCTTGCCCAGCGCGAGGTCGATCTTGGCGAGCTGCGCCTGCTCGAGCGTCATGTCGTCACGCTCGAAGTAGGCGCAGCTGTAGGTCTGGGTGGGGTCGAGAAACAGCCGGAAGAAGTCGTCCGAGAGATCGTAATGTGCTTGCACGTTCCCGAAATGCGGCGTGAGCTGCACAGACATGAGAAGTAGAGCCTTTCTGTTTCTCGGAGTTCCGCACGCCCTGGCAACCCAAGGAGCCCGGGTCAGCCCCCCGATGCATCCCCTGCATGCTAGCCGTTGCGGCGGTTGAAGTCGCATTCCGAACGCGGTTTTGCATCACACCGTTGTCAAAAAACGCGCAGTACGGCTCCGACCGCGAGGCCCAGGACCAGCAGCGCACCCGCCTGACGAACGTGCACCCAGGCCAGCGCCGCGTACCACAGCGGCCACACCGGAAATTTTGGTGGCGGCTCGTCAGGCCTCGGGCGGCGGAAATACGGCCACACCTTCGCCAGCCGGGGCAGCGCCAACACGACGACCAGCGCGGGCCAGGGCATCGCCCCCACCGCGACGGCAACGGCCACCAGCACATAGAAGCCGACCATCATGGCCAGCGTCAGCACGCGGGCGCGCGCCTCGCCGAGCAGGACGGGCAGCGTCCGGATGCCGAGCGGTTCGTCGTACGGGATTTTGTCGATGTGCTTGCCCATCAGCACCGTCGTGCACAACAAGCCATAGGGCAGCGATGCCAGCACGACGTCCCAACCAACCGCGCCCACCGCGGCGTAGTAGGTCCCGCACACCATCAGCGGGCCCCACACGACGAAGACGTCGGGCTCACCGAGGCCGCGTTTCTTCAGCCGCAGCGGTGGCGCCGTGTAGGCAACGCTCAGGGCGAACCCGCCAAGCGCAAAGGCCGCCACGGGCCAGCCGCGCGCCCACGCGAGCGTGACCAGGATCGCGAGATCGGCGATGTTCACTGCGAGGATCGCCAGCCCCAGCGTGCGGCGGCTGATCAGACCGGACAGCACCGGGTGGGGGGCGTAGAGCGCGCGCGGGTAGCTGGCGCTGTCGGTGCCGACCTGCGTGTCGTAGAGGTCGTTCATGAGGTTGTTGGCGGTGTGCGCCAACGTGATTCCCGCCATGGCCAGGACCAGCCAGCGCCAGTCCAGCCCGGGTCTGCCGACCGCGAGCAGCGCCGCGACCAGGCCGGAGACCAGCGTCATCGGCAGCACGGCCGCGCGGGTGACCACGAGCCACCGGGTGACGGCGTCGATCGGGCCGTCCGGCGGTGGGTTGGTGGTGCGAAGTGCGTACGCCCACGACCTCAACCGCGAGCCCACGCTCACGTCAGGCATGGGAGCGCGATCTCATGGCGCCCACGGCGGCACGATCGGCGATGGATGCGGCTGCCCGCGGAACTTCTCCAGCGACCCGCCCGCCTCGACGATCCCGCAGATGGCGCTCCAGCTCAGCATGGTCAGGTAGTCGATCAGTTCGTCGACGCTCATCCGCGGGTCGGAGACCCACGAGTGCGTGGCCAGTTGCACACCGCCGACGATCATGTAGGCCCACGGCTCCACCCCGCCGGTGTCCATCCCGGCCGCCTGCATGCGGCGGCGCAGCATCATCGAGAGCATGCGGGCGATGATTCGCTCGGAGTCGGCGATCACCTTGCTCTTGGTCGGCGAGCTGTTGGCCATCACGAACCGATACGGCTCCGGTTCCTCGGCCACGGTTTCGACATAGACGCGGATGATCTCGCGGGTCAGGTCGAATCCGTCGAGGTCGGACGACAGCGCTCCCGCCATGTTGGGAATCAGCGTCGTCTGCGCGAAGCGCATCAGCACGGCGGTCGTCAGGTCGTTCTTGTCGACGAAGTAGCGGTACAGGACCGTCTTGGAGACGCCGATCGCCGCGGCTATTTCGTCCATGCTCAGGAAACGGCCGTGCTGGCGAATGGCGACGATAGTGCCGTCGACCAGCTCATTCCGGCGCTCCACCTTATGTTGATGCCAGCGCCGCTTGCGACCATCCGTCTTAACGATCACAGCCGGGGTTTGCTCTGCCACTCTCGCCGCTTCCCACTCCTTAGACGTTCCCGATATTACGGCTTCCGGGCGCCCTTTTGGCGTATGGGCCGCTGTGTGCGGCGCTGCGCGGACGAGCTAGTCACACTAATCGCCCGCGGCGATACATGATGGTGTAGTGGCACACAGAGCCTCGGACAGAGGTGAAGCGCCGGGCTCGCCGGCGGCGGGGTTGAACTCCGTCGGCCCGTCGACCGGGCTCCCACCGGCTCGCGCGTCCTTCGCGGAATCGTTCGCCGGCGCCGATCCTGCGGCCGACGCCGAGCGGCGGACGGGTCTGCGCCGGATGAAGCTGGTGGCGCTGAGCTTCTTGATCGGCGCCAGCGGCGTGTTCCTGGCCTGTCGGTGGGCGCAGGCCCACACCGGCCTGGGCGTCTGGGTCGGCTATGTCGGTGCGGCCGCGGAGGCCGGCATGGTGGGCGCCCTGGCCGACTGGTTTGCCGTGACCGCGCTGTTCAAGCACCCACTGGGTATACCCATCCCGCACACCGCGATCATCAAGCGCAAGAAGGACCAGCTCGGCGAGGGCCTGGGGACCTTCGTGCGGGAGAACTTCCTGTCGCCGGCGGTCGTCGAGACCAAGCTGCGCGACGCCCAGATAGCCGGCCGGCTCGGCAAGTGGCTATCGGAGGCCGCACACGCCGAGCGGGTGGCGAGCGAAACGGCGACGGTGCTGCGGGTGCTGGTGGAACTCCTGCGCGATGACGACGTCCAACAGGTGATCGACCGAATGATCGTGCGCCGCATCGCCGAACCGAAGTGGGGTCCGCCCGTGGGCCGGGTGCTGGGCACCCTGCTCGCCGAGAACCGGCAGGAGGCCCTGATTCAATTGCTGGCCGACCGCGCGTTTCAGTGGTCGCTGAACGCCGGAGAGGTGATCCAGAGGGTGGTCGAGCGTGACTCGCCGAGTTGGTCGCCGCGATTCATCGACCATCTCGTCGGCGACCGCATCCACCGCGAGTTGATGGACTTCACCGACAAGGTGCGTCGCAACCCCGACCACGAACTGCGCCGCTCGGCGACCCGCTTCCTGTTCGAATTCGCCGACGACTTGCAGCACGACCCGGAGACCATCTCACGCGCCGAAGCCGTCAAGGAACAGCTGATGGCGCGCGATGAGATCGCCAACGCCGCCGCGACGGCGTGGAAGACGCTGAAAAGGCTGGTGCTCGAGGGCGTCGACGACCCGTCCAGCGCGTTGCGTAAGCGCATCGCCGACACCGTGGTCCGGATAGGCGAGTCGCTGCGTGACGACGCCGACCTGCGCGACAAGGTCGACAACTGGATCGTGCGGGCGGCGCAGCATCTGGTTTCCGAGTATGGGGTCGAGATCACAGCGATCATCACGGACACGATCGAACGCTGGGACGCCGAGGAGGCCAGTCGGCGGATCGAGCTGCACGTGGGCCGTGACCTGCAATTTATCCGGATCAACGGTACGGTGGTGGGTGCGCTGGCGGGGCTGGCGATCTACGCCGTCGCGCAGCTGTTCTTCTAGGGACGCTAGCGAGCGCTTGCAAAAGCAAGCACTTCTTCGTAGGCTGATGTTCGTCAAATCGACCGTCGGACCTAAGGAGCATGCTATGGCACCGGAGGAGAAGCTCTCCGCGAAGGTGTCCACGGCGGCGTCCGACATGGCCTCCGACGTCGGCAGCTTCATCAGGAGCCTGCGCGAGAACGCGCAGGTCTCGGTGCGGCAACTCGCCGAGAAGTCGGGTGTCAGCAACCCTTACCTGAGCCAGGTCGAGCGTGGACTGCGCAAGCCGTCCGCCGATGTCCTGAGCCAGGTAGCGAAGGCGCTGCGGGTTTCCGCCGAGGTGCTTTACGTGCGGGCCGGGATGCTCGAGCCCAGCGACAAGAGTCAGGTTCGCGACGCCATCATCACGGATACGGCGATCACCGAGCCGCAGAAGCAAACCCTGCTCGACATGTACGCGTCGTTCACCCAACAAAACGAATCCAGCCACGAGGAGTGTCAGACCGAATCCGACAGCGACGAGTGACAGCCCCCAGGCAAGGGCTCGCACCGCGCCGATGACTAGGTGACGTATATATGACCGGCCGCTTGGTTACCCAGAGAGAAGGCGCCTGACGCCAAGGCCTTCGACGCCTAGCCGCAATGCGAGCTCGATTACCAACCGACCCGACCAATCAGGAGGTTTCCCCGCAAGTTGCGTGCCATGTCAATCCGCGGGTCTTGACTACTCCTTCCCGGAGCCGCCGCTTGCCCATTCTCAGACCACATACGTAGTAACCGCGATAACGAAGAACAAACCAAGAAAGGAAACACCATGGCTCAAAAGAAGGCTCAAAAAGAAAACATCGAGGACTTGCGGGCTCCGTTGCTGGCGGCCCTGGGCGCGGCCGACCTGGCCCTGGCCACGGTCAACGACCTGATCCTCAACCTGCGTGAGCGCGCCGAAGAGACCCGCACCGAAACCCGCAGCCGCGTCGAGGAGAGGCGTGCCCGCCTGTCCAAGCTGCAGGAGGACCTGCCCGAGCAGCTCACCGAGCTGCGCGAAAGGTTCACCACCGAGGAGCTGCGCAAGGCGGCCGAGGGCTATGTCGAGGCGGCGACCAGCCGGTACAACGAGCTTGTCGAGCGCGGCGAGGCCGCCCTGGACCGGCTCCGCAGCCAGCGGCCCTTCGAGGACGCGTCGGCCAGCGCACAGGGCTACGTGGACCAGGCCGTCGAGCTGACCCAGGAGGCGCTCGGCACCGTCGCTTCGCAGACCCGCGCGGTCGGTGAGCGTGCGGCCAAGCTGGTTGGCATCGAGCTGCCGAAGAAGGCCCCGGCCAAGAAGGCCTCGGCCAAGAAGGCTCCTGCCAAGAAGGCTCCTGCGAAGAAGGCTCCGGCCAAGAAGGCCTCGGCCAAGAAGGTCACCCAGAAGTAGTCGGGCGCCGAGTTGAACTCGGACACGACTGAACACTCGACTCCGAGTCGCCTCCGGGCGACTCGGAGTCGACGTTTTGGACGGTCCCCGCATACGCTTACTGCGTGAACCTCGTGTTTAGCGTGATATCGATCCTGCAGATCGCCGTCCTCGTGACGACGGTGTACGCATTCGTGCATGGGGCAATGCAGCGATCCGACGCGTACACGGCCGCCGACAAGTTGACCAAGCCGGTGTGGTTGCTGATCCTCGGTGTGGCCGCGGCGCTGACCTTCATCGGCGTGTTCGGCATCGTGATCGCCGCTTGCGCCGCCGGGGTGTATCTGGTCGACGTGCGGCCGAAACTTCTCGAAATTCAGGGTAAGTCGCGCTAGCGGTATGAAAGCCCTGCTGGCTGCGCCGGCGGTGGTCTTTGTCGGGCTGCTGGGCTCGCTATCGGGGGTGCCTCCCGCGTTGGCCGATCCGGCCGGCGGCGCGGCGAACCAACAAGCTCCGTCCCCACCCTTCGTCGACCACACCGAATGGATGCGGTGGGGAGGCGGCCTGACCAGCCTGCGGGTGTTTCCGACGCCGTCCGGCCGGGCGGCCGCCAGGGCGCCGGGGGCGGCGGCCTCCGCCGACGAGGCGTGGGCCGAGGTGCTCGCGCTGTCGCCGGACGCCGACACCGCCGGCATGCGCGCGCAGTTCATCTGCCACTGGCAATTCGCCGAACTGGCGCAGCCCGGCAAGGCCAGCTGGAACCTGGAGCCGTGGCGGCCGGTCGTCGACGACGCCGAGATGGTCTCCTCCGGCTGCAATCCCGGCGGCCCGGAAGAAGCGTTCTAATGGCCGGCCGGCCTACCCGGGCGCAGTTGGCGGCCCTGATCGACCACACGCTGCTCAAGCCCGAGGCCACCCCCGCCGACGTCGCCGCGCTGGTCGCCGAAGCCACCGAACTCGGCGTCTACGCGGTATGCGTCTCGCCGTCGATGGTGCCGTTCGCGGTGGGCGCCGGGGGCGGCGCGCGGGTGGCGGCGGTGGCGGGTTTTCCGTCGGGCAAGCACGTGTCGGCCGTCAAGGCGCAAGAGGCCGCGCAGGCCGTCGCATCCGGTGCCGGCGAGATCGACATGGTCATCGACGTCGGCGCCGCGCTCGCCGGGGCCGTCGACGCGGTGCGATCCGATATCGAGGCGGTGCGTGTTGCCGTGCCGGGCGCCGTGCTCAAAGTGATCGTTGAGTCGGCCGTGCTACTGAGCCAGGCGGACGGGCCCACACTGGCGGCGGTGTGTCGCGCCGCCGAGGACGCCGGTGCGGACTTCGTCAAGACCTCGACCGGGTTTCACCCCGCGGGCGGGGCGTCGCTGCCTGCGGTCGCCCTGATGGCCGAGACCGTCGGCGGGCGGCTCGGAGTCAAGGCCAGCGGCGGCGTGCGCGCCGCCGCCGACGCCGTCGCGATGCTCGACGCCGGCGCGACGAGGCTGGGCCTGTCCGGCACCCGAGCGGTGCTCGACGGGCTCGACCAAGGTCGCTAGGGCGCCCGGGTCGTCAGAGGTTGGCGAAGCAGGGGTGGGTGTTGGCGGCGGGGATGCTGGCGTTCTGCGTCGAAAAGTGGCTTGTCACACCGGTATCGGTGACCTGCACGCTGTCGGCGTGAATCCCCAGCGGGAAGTTCTTGGTCAGGTTCGAGGTGTAGTCGTCCAGCGTCGACTGCACTGACTCTCTGGGCAAGGTGAAGCCGAGCGCGTTGAAGCTTTGGATCTGCAGGTCCAACCCGTTGCCGGACACCACCGGCTTGGCCACGATGTCGTCCAGCATCCCCTTCAGTTCGACGGTGCCGTCGGCGGGGTGGGTCTTCACGCTGTTGGTGACGAAGGGGCCCAGAACCGGGATCGCGTTTTGCACCGACTGCTTGATGCCGTCGGCCGTCCAGGTGATGGTGGCGTCCAGCGCGCCGATGGTGCCCTTGGAGTTGGCCGTCGACTTGAGCTGGACGTCCTTGATGTTGATGGTGAGTTTCATGCCCTTGGCGTCGCGGATGTTGTTGCCGGCCGTCTGCGCCGAGATGTTCGTGTAATGCTTCGTCACCTGCTGCCAGATCATCAGCGGCGTGACGCCAAACGACGCGGTGGCCTGATCCTTGACCTCGCACGCCACCGCTTCGGCGACCTTGGTGTCCGCCACGTGACGGATGTACAGCTCCGTCGCGATGACCCCCGCGATGAGGAGCGCGAAGATGATGACGCAGATCAGCAGGATGGACAGCGGGTCACGAAGGAAGCGTCGCTTTCTTTTGACCGCCGCCGGTTCTCCGCCCGGAGTCGCTATCCGTTCCGTAGGGCCCGGGGGCGGGGTAGGCGGGGTCGTGGGGTCGGGCCGCTGCCGGCCCGCGTGGGCCGCGCCCAGCCGCTCGGTCTGCTGCGGCTGTGGATTGGCCGGCGGCGGCGGTGCCTGGCCCGGGCCGCCGGTATCTATGCGCTGGGTGAACCGCTCGGTGGGGGGCTGGCCAAAGGGACCTTGGCTGCCGGGACGGGCCCACGTCGACGGGCCTTCGTCCGGTGGTCCTTGCGGGTTCGTCACCCAACTGATTCTGCACTATCGATCTGAAAAAAGGCTGAGCGGTTACGCAGCACCGCGATGCTCTCGCGCGCCTGGGCAACCCGATCGACGTCGATGTCGGCGACCACCAGTTCGGGCCGGTCACCGGCCGACGCGACGACCTCGCCCAGTGGAGAGGCCACCAGGCTGCCGCCCACCCCGGTCGGCGCGCCCGAGCCCGTCACGCCGTCGCCGGGGTCGGCCTGACCGGCCGCGGCGACGTAGCTCGTCGAGTCCAGCGCCCGGGCCCGGGCCAGCAGCGTCCACTGCTCGAGTTTGCCGGGTCCCGAACCCCAGGACGCGCAGACCGCGATCAGCTGTGCGCCGCGGCGGGCCAGCTCGGCGTAGAGCGCGGGAAAGCGAATGTCGTAGCAAGTGCTCAACCCCACCCCAACGCCGTCGACCGTGACGACCACCGGCTCGTGCCCGGGCGCGACGGTATGCGACTCGGTAAAGCCGAACGCGTCGTAGAGGTGGATCTTGTCGTAGTGGGTGTTCGGCTCGTTCGGACTGCCCGGCCCGGCCGCGATCAACGTGTTGGTCACCCGCCCGTCGCCGGCAGGGGTGAACATGCCGGCAATCACGGTGATGTCGGAGTCGGTCGCGATCCGGCGCACGCCGTTTGCCCAGGGCCCGTCGACCGGCTCGGCGATCGGTGCCAGCGGGACGCCGAACCGGCACATGGTCGCCTCCGGGAATACGACGAGCCTCGCGCCCGCTTCGGCGGCCCGGCCGGTGTACTCGCGCACCAGCTGGAGGTTCGCCGACGGATCGCTGCCACTGAGGATTTGCGCCAACGCGATTCGCATGGATGCCAGCTTATGCGCGGCGACGATGCGCGCCGCGAAGCGGCGTGAGAAGGAGGCGGGCGATCAGATCGAGCTCGGCGGGTTAGGGCTATTGGCGATCCACTCCGCGGTGAAGTGTTGCTCCCTGGTCACCAGGTCGGCCAGGTGGGCGCCGATCAGGTTCTCCACCTTGCCGCCGATAATCGGGATCCGCACCGCGACGGTGATCTGGAACGTGAGCCGCGCGCCGTCCGGGGCGCTGGGCGACAGCTGGGCGGTGCCCGACACCTGCACCGGGGTATTCGCGATCGAGCCCACGATGGAGGCCGTCGCGGCGCCACCGGTGACCGGCCCCCACGTCTCTTCGCGTCTGACGCACAGGTCGCCCCGATGGAGCTGCTTGACGAGGGCCGGGAGGTGGTGGCTGTGCACCACCTGCAGCGTGATCACGTCGATGGTGCCGTCGTTTCCGGACTCGCCGCCGACCCTCAGCAGCTCCAGCCTCGTGTCGTCGACGGGAATGTCGGCCAGCCTGGCCCGCCAGTATTCCTCGGTACGGAAAGCCCGGTGAACCTCTTCGACGCTGTCCTTATAGTCGGCCGACAAGTCGAATGAACGCGGCATAGCTGGCCAGGCTACCGTTACGGGCCGTGGGCGGTTCGGTCTTTGCCGGTGCGCATGTCGCCGACGCAGTGCCGCTGGCACCGTTGACGACGTTGCGGGTCGGACCGGTCGTACGACGCCTGATCACGTGCACCAGCACCGAGCAGGTGGTGGCCGTTTTGCGGCAGCTGGACGCGGAGACCGGCGACGGGTACCGGCGACCGGCACTGGTGTTTGCCGGCGGCTCGAATTTGGTGATCGCCGACACCCTGCCCGATCTGACGGCGGTGCAGTTGGCCAACACCGGCGTCACGGTCGACGGCAACCTGGTGCGCGCGGAGGCGGGCGCGGTGTGGGACGACGTGGTGGTCAGGGCGATCGAGCAGGGTCTGGGTGGGCTGGAATGCCTGTCCGGTATCCCGGGGTCGGCCGGGGCCACCCCGGTGCAGAACGTCGGAGCCTACGGGGCAGAGGTGTCCGACACCATCACGCGGGTCCGGGTGCTGGATCGCAGCAGCGGCGCGGTGCGCTGGATTCCGGGCGCCCAGCTCGGCTTCGGTTACCGCACCAGCGTGTTCAAACGGGCCGACCGGTCCGAGCGCGAAATCCCTTGGGTGGTACTGGAAGTGGAGTTCGCACTGGATGCGTCGGGTCGGAGTGCGCCGCTGCGCTACGGCGAACTGGCGGCCGCCTTGAACGCGGCGAGCGGCGAACGCGCCGACCCGAAGGCCGTCCGCGAGGCGGTGCTGATGCTGCGTGCCCGCAAGGGCATGGTGCTCGACGCGGACGACCACGACACGTGGAGCGTGGGTTCGTTCTTCACCAACCCGGTGGTCGCACCCGGCGTCTACGAGCGGCTGGCCCGTGACGTCGAGGACCCGGTGCCGCACTACCCGGCCCCGGACGGCGTCAAGCTGGCGGCCGGCTGGCTGGTGGAGCGGGCGGGCTTCGGCAAGGGCTATCCGCACGAGGAGTCGGCCCGGGCTCGGCTGTCGACGAAGCACGCGTTGGCTCTGACCAATCGCGGGGGCGCGACCGCCGAGGACGTGCTGGCACTGGCCCGCACCATCCGTGACGGGGTCCACGATGTGTTTGGTATCACACTGAAACCGGAGCCTGTCCTGCTCGGGTGCAGGCTGTAGCGGTTAAATCCCTGTTCCGGCACCCCCATCGCGAATTGTCGTGGCGGGGAACAGGCGCTGTCTCACGGTACCCTTAATTTCCGTGAACACCTCCACCCCTCCGCCGATCAACCGGCGCCTGGCCCTGGCGGCCCTTGGGCTGGGTTTGTTCGCTCCCAACGTATTGACCGCCTGCGCCGGCACCGTAACCAAGCAAGCCGAGAAGAAGGCACCGCCGCCGCCGCGCATGAAGTACCAGCCCGCAGATGCGGCCGCCGACGTGGTTCCGATCGCTCCGATCAGCGTCGCGGTGAGCGACGGCTGGTTCCAGAAGGTGGCGTTGACGAACTCGTCGGGAAAGGCGGTGGCCGGCTCGTTCAACCAGGACCGCACCGTCTACACGACCACCGAGCCGCTGGGCTACGACGCGACCTACACCTGGAGCGGTTCCGCCGTGGGCCACGACGGCAAGGCGATTCCGGTGGCGGGCAAGTTCACCACGGTGTCGCCGACCAAGAAGACCGGCGGCGCATTCCAGTTGGCCGACGGCCAGACCGTCGGAGTCGCCGCGCCGATCATCATCCAGTTCGATGCGCCCATCAGCGACAAGGCCGCCGTCGAAAAGGCGCTCACCGTCACCACCACCCCGCCCGTCGAGGGCAGCTGGGCCTGGCTGCCCGACGAGGCGAAGGGCGCGCGCGCACACTGGCGCACCCGCGAGTACTACCCGGCGGGCACCACCGTCGACGTCGACGCCAAGCTCTACGGGCTGCCGTTCGGCGACGGCGCCTACGGCGACCAGGACATCTCGCTGCACTTCCAGATCGGTCGGCGGCAGGTGGTGAAGGCCGAGGTCACGTCGCACCGCATCCAGGTCGTCACCGACGCCGGCGTCATCATGGACTTCCCCTGCAGCTACGGCGAGGCCGACAAGGCGCGCAACGTGACCCGCAACGGTATTCACGTGGTCACCGAGAAGTACGCCGACTTCTACATGTCCAACCCGGCCGCGGGCTACAGCAACGCCCACGAACGCTGGGCGGTGCGAATCTCCAACAACGGCGAGTTCATTCACGCCAACCCGTCGAGCTCGGGCGCGCAGGGCAATACCAACGTCACCAACGGCTGCGTCAACCTGTCGACGTCCGACGCCGAGGAGTACTACCGCAGCGCGATCTACGGCGACCCGGTCGAGGTGACCGGAAGCTCCATTCAGCTGTCCTACTCCGACGGCGACCTCTGGGACTGGGCCGTTGACTGGGACACCTGGGTGGCGATGTCCGCGTTGCCGCCCCCGACGGCGCACCCGCCGTCCACTCAGATTCCGGTCACCGCGCCGGTCACGCCGTCGAACGCGCCCACTTTGTCGGGCACACCCACCACGACAACGACGACCACTAGCCCCGGCGGTTAAACCGGGTGGTGCTGGCCTGGTCGCGCGGCTTGATGGTGATCAGGTCCAGGTTCACGTGCGAGGGCCGCGAGGCCACGAACCCGATCACCTCGGCGACATCGGCCGCCACCAATGGGGTTATGCCGGTGTAGACGGCGTCCGCACGCTGTTGGTCGCCGTCGAAGCGGACCAGGGAAAACTCGGTCTCGACCGCGCCCGGGGCAATCTCGGTGAGCCGCACCGGTTTTCCCAGCAGCTCGCCGCGCAGCGTGCGGTGCAGCGCCCCCTGGGCGTGCTTGGCCGCGGTGTAGCCGGCGCCGCCGTCGTAAACGTCAAGCGCCGCAACCGACGTGACGGTGACGATCAGGCCGTCGCCGGAGTCGATCAGCTTGGGCAGCAGCGCGCGGGTGACCCGCAGCGTGCCCATCACGTTGGTCTCCCACATCCACCGCCAGTTCTCGAAGTCCGCCTCGGCGACGACTTCCAGCCCCCGTGCGCCCCCGGCGTTGTTAACCAACACATCGACCCGGCTCAATTCGCCCGCCAGCGCCTCGACCGCGCGATCGTCTGTGACGTCGGCCACAATCGCGGTCCCGCCGATCTCGTCGGCCAGTGCGTTGATCAGGTCCGCCCGCCGCGCCACCGCGACCACGTGAAAGCCAAGGGTTGCAAGGGTTTTGGCGGTTGCCTCGCCGATGCCGGAACTGGCGCCGGTGACCACCGCGACCCGCTTTTGTCCCACAACGTCGTTCACCGGAATAACTCTAATAAACGTGTTAAGTTCTCGGAGTGCACCACAGCGCCCCGATCAGCAACACCGCCGCGTGTCTTTGCGCGGCAGGTGCGTGTTGTTGCCGCGCATTTTGCCGCTCCTGACCTAATTCAGGTGTGGCCCAGCCGGCCATCAGGAACTCGGACAAAGGACGCTCGTGCGCTCGACCAGCCTCACCCACAGCCATCATTCCCCCGACCGCAAAAGCAATCTGCGGTTGCACCGCCAGATCCTGCCGCCGGCGTTGCACATCTCCGACTCGGCGGCGGCATCCGTCTTTCGGGCCGTTCGGTTGCGCGGGCCGGTCGGGCGTGACGTCATCGCCGGCGTCACGTCGCTGAGCATCGCCACGGTCAACCGCCAGGTCATCGCGCTGCTCGACGCCGGCCTCCTCCGGGAGCGCGCCGACCTGGCCGTCTCCGGGGCCATCGGCCGCCCGCGGGTGCCGGTGGAACTCAACCACGAACCGTTCGTGACCCTGGGTATCCACATCGGCGCACGCACCACCAGCATCGTGGCCACCGACCTCTTCGGCCGCACGCTGGACACCGTCGAGACCCCGACACCGCTCAGCCCCGCCGGGCCCGCGCTCGCGTCGCTGGCCGAGAGTGCGTCCCGGTACCTGAGCCGCTGGCACCGGCGGCGCGCGCTCTGGGTCGGGGTGGCGATCGGCGGCACCGTCGACAGCGCCACCGGCCACGTCGACCACCCGCGGCTGGGCTGGCGGCAGGCGCCGGTCGGTCCGGTGCTCGCCGACGCGCTGGGCCTGCCGTTGTCGGTGGCTTCCCACGTCGACGCCATGGCGGGTGCCGAGCTGCTGCTCGGCCTGCGGCGATTCGCGCCGAGCTCGCCTACCAGTCTGTACGTCTACGCCCGCGAGACCGTGGGCTACGCGCTGGTGATCGGCGGACGGGTGCACTGCCCGGCCAGCGGGCCCGGCACCATCGCGGCCCTGCCCGCCCACTCCGAGCTGCTCGGCGGCACGGGGCAGCTGGAGTCCACCGTCAGCGACGAAGCGGTTCTGGCCGCTGCGCGCGGGCTGAAAATACTGCCCAGCATCCCGCCCGCCGCTCCCGCGACCCGCAGCAACGTGCACACGAGCGCTATCGCCGACCTCCTGCGGGTGGCTCGGGCCGGCAACCGGCAGGCCAAGGACCTGCTGGCGGAACGGGCCCGGGTTCTCGGTGAGGCGGTGGCGTTGCTGCGCGACATGCTCAACCCCGACGAGCTGGTGGTCGGTGGCCAGGCTTTCACCGAGTACCCGGAGGCGATGGAGCACGTGGAGGCGGCGTTCGCCGCCCGCTCGATACTGGCGCCGCGCGACATCCGCGTCACCGCTTTCGGCAACCGTGTGCAGGAGGCCGGGGCCGGAACGGTGTCGCTGGGCGGGCTGTATGCCGACCCGCTGGGTGCGATGCGGCGGGCCGGGGCGCTCGACACCCGGCTGCGCGAGGTCGCTGGGGACGAATCGTCGGCCTGACACGGCCGCGCGAGCAGCGCTCTTGGGCTGCCCGCCCGCGCGTCCTGTAAAGATGAAAGGCGTGCGGCACGACGACGTCTTCCGGCGCAATGACCCGCGCCGGGTTGCGGTGCTGGCGGTGCACACCTCACCGCTGGCCCAGCCGGGAACCGGCGATGCCGGCGGCATGAACGTCTACGTGCTGCAAACCGCGCTGCACCTGGCCCGGCGGGGCATCGAGGTGGAGATCTTCACCAGGGCCACCGCGTCCGCCGATCCGCCGGTCGCCCGGGTCGCGCCGGGTGTGCTGGTGCGCAACGTGGTGGCGGGGCCGTTCGAGGGCCTGGACAAATACGATCTGCCCACCCAGCTGTGCGCGTTCGCGGCCGGGGTGCTGCGGGCCGAGGCGTCACACGAACCGGGCCACTACGACATCGTGCACTCGCACTACTGGCTGTCCGGACAGGTCGGCTGGCTGGCTCGCGACCGCTGGGCGGTGCCGTTGGTGCATACCGCGCACACGCTTGCCGCGGTAAAGAACGCGGCAGTAGCCGACGGTCGGGTGGGGCAGGCGCCCGAACCGCCGTTGCGCACCGTAGGGGAGCAGCAGGTCGTCGACGAGGCGGACCGGCTGATCGTCAACACCGATGACGAAGCGAGACAATTGATTTCGATTCACCATGCCGACCCGGCGCGGATCGACGTGGTGCATCCCGGCGTGGACCTGGACCTGTTCCGTCCGGGTGACCGCCGGGCGGCCCGGGCCGCGCTGGGACTCCCGCTCGACGAAGACGTGGTGGCGTTCGTCGGGCGGATCCAGCCGCTCAAGGCCCCCGACATCGTGCTGCGCGCCGCGGCGAAACTGCCCGGGGTGCGCATCGTGGTGGCCGGCGGCCCGTCGGGAAGCGGCCTGGCCTCCCCGGACGGACTGGTGCGGCTGGCCGACGAACTGGGCATCGCGGAGCGGGTGACGTTCCTGCCGCCGCAGTCCCGTGCGGATCTGGTGACCCTGTTCCAGGCCGCCAATCTTGTCGCGGTGCCGAGTTATTCGGAGTCGTTCGGTCTGGTCGCCATCGAGGCGCAGGCCAGCGGCACGCCGGTGGTGGCGGCCGCGGTGGGCGGTCTGCCGGTGGCGGTGCGCGACGGGATCTCCGGCACCCTGGTGTCCGGGCATGACGTCGGTGACTGGGCGGATGCCCTGGATCGGCTGCTGCGGCTCGGGCCAACGCAGGCCGAGGCGATGAGCCGCGCGGCGGCTGCGCACGCGGCCACCTTCTCCTGGGAAAACACCACCGATGCGCTGCTGGCCAGTTATCGACACGCGATCGGCGACTTCACCGCCGAACGCCAGCGCCGGTTCCGCGACCGGGCATCGATGCGCAAGCCCCGCCACTGGACGCCGCGTCGGGAAGTGGGCGCATGAACCGCGCCGGCGACGATGCAGAGCGCAGCGATGAGGAGGGGCGGCGCTCGTGAGCACCGTCGTGCAGGCCGTGATCGAGCACGCGCTGCGGGCCAGCGCGCTGACCTACTCGGAATTCCCCGGGGCGCACGGCGGGCTGCCGGGGCTGGTTGTGGAGTTGCCCGGCGAGCGCAAGCTCAAGACCAACACCATCCTGAGCATCGGCGAGCATTCGGTGCGCGTCGAGGCGTTCGTCTGCCGCAAGCCCGACGAGAACCACGAGGGTGTCTACCGGTTCCTGCTCAAGCGCAATCGCCGGCTGTACGGGGTCGCTTACACGCTGGACAACGTCGGCGACATCTACCTGGTTGGCCGGATGTCGCTGGCGTCGGTCGACGCCGACGAGATCGACCGGGTGCTCGGCCAGGTGCTCGAAGCGGTGGACTCGGACTTTAATACCTTGCTGGAGTTGGGTTTTCGGTCGTCGATTCAAAAGGAATGGGAGTGGCGGGTGTCGCGCGGCGAGTCGCTGCAAAACCTGCAGGCGTTCGCCCACCTGATCGACGACGACGATCAAGACGACCAAGTGAGCCCGTGAGACACTAACCGGCATGGGTGAAACTGCCACGCTGGTGCTGCTCCGCCACGGCGAGAGCGACTGGAACGCCCTCAACCTGTTCACGGGCTGGGTGGACGTCGGGTTGACCGAAAAGGGCCGGGCCGAAGCGGTTCGAAGCGGCGAGCTGTTCGCCGAACACGACCTGTTGCCCGACGTGCTGTACACCTCGCTGCTGCGGCGCGCGATCAGCACCGCGCATATCGCGCTCGACACCGCCGACCGGCTGTGGATCCCGGTGCGGCGCAGCTGGCGGCTCAACGAGCGGCATTACGGCGCGCTGCAGGGTCTGGACAAGGCCGAGACGAGGGCCCGCTACGGCGAGGAGCAGTTCATGACCTGGCGGCGCAGCTACGACACGCCGCCGCCGCCGATCGAGAAGGGCAGCGAGTTCAGCCAGGACGCCGACCCTCGTTACGTCAACATCGGCGGTGGCCCGCTGACCGAGTGCCTGGCCGATGTGGTAGCCCGGTTCCTGCCCTACTTCACCGACGTCATCGTCCCCGATCTGCGGAGCGGGAAGACCGTGCTGGTCGTCGCGCACGGCAATTCCTTGCGCGCCCTGGTCAAGCACCTCGACCGGATGTCCGACGAGGAGATCGTCGGGCTGAACATCCCGACCGGAATTCCGCTGCGCTACGACCTGGATGCCGACCTGCGGCCGGTGCTGGCGGGCGGTACCTACCTCGACCCGGAAGCGGCCGCCGCGGGCGCCGCCGCGGTTGCCGGCCAAGGGCGCGGGTAAGTTCGACTGCAGGCCCGAACGCCGCCTTAAAGGCCAATTTGCCAAACATCGAGTGAACGAAGGCGTAACACCTATAGGGCAAGATGTGACTTGTCCGATTTTGGCCTCGTTCCGCTGGGGTGGCGTTCACCAGATTTGTAGGATTTTGTATGTGACTGTGTTCTCGGCGCTGTTGCTGGCCGGGGTCTTGTCCGTGCTGGCGCTGGCCTTAGGTGTTGCGATCGCGCCCCGGCTGTCGCCGCGGGTGGTCCAACGGCGCCAGCAAGCTTCCCCCGAATGGTCGGGGATCACCGTCGCCCAGATGCTGCAACGCATCGTCGCGCTGATGCCACTGGGCGCCGCGGTGGTGGACTCGCATCGCGACGTCGTTTATCTCAACGAGCGGGCCAGGGAGTTGGGCCTGGTGCGCGATCGGCAGCTCGACGATCAGGCTTGGCAGGCCGCGCAGCAGGCGCTCAGTGGCGTCGACGTCGAGTTCGACCTGCGGCCGGGTAAGCGCGCGGCGGGCGGCCGGTCCGGGCTATCGGTGCACGGGCAAGCCCGCCTGCTGAGCGAGGAAGACCGCCGGTTCGCCGTGATCTTCGTCCACGACCAGTCCGACTACGCCCGCATGGAGGCGACCCGGCGCGACTTCGTGGCCAACGTCAGCCACGAGCTCAAGACCCCGGTCGGCGCCATGGCTCTGCTTGCCGAGGCCCTGCTGGCTTCGGCGGATGACTCCGAAACCGTTCGCCGGTTCGCCGAGAAGGTGCTCGTGGAAGCCAACCGACTCGGGGACATGGTCGCCGAGCTGATCGAGCTGTCCCGACTGCAGGGCGCCGAGCAGTTGCCCAACGTGATCGCTGTTGACGTGGACATCGTTGTTTCCGAAGCGATTTCACGCCACAAGGTGGCCGCCGACACCGCGGACATCGAGGTTCGCACCGATGCGCCCAGCGGCCTGCGGGTGCTGGGCGACGAGACGCTTCTGGTGACCGCCCTGGCGAACCTGGTGTCTAACGCGATCGCCTATTCACCTCCGGGTTCGCCGGTTTCGATCAGCCGCCGCCGCCGAGGTGACAACATCGAGATCGCCGTCACCGACCGCGGCATCGGGATCGCCCTGGAGGATCAGGAGCGGGTCTTCGAGCGGTTCTTCCGCGGCGACAAGGCACGTTCGCGCGCCACCGGGGGAAGCGGGCTGGGGCTGGCGATCGTCAAGCACGTCGCGGCCAACCACGACGGCACCATCGGTGTGTGGAGCAAGCCGGGAACCGGATCGACGTTCACATTGTCCATCCCGGCCTACCGGGACAATGACGAGGAACCCGAGCAACCGGGGGGTCGTGAGGTGCGGCCCGACAGGTCACAACGAGAGGAAGAATTAAGTCGATGATCCGCGCATACGACGATGCAGAGCGAAGCGATGAGGAGGAGTGGCGCGCATGACCAGTGTCATGATCGTGGAGGACGAGGAGTCGCTGGCCGATCCGCTGGCGTTCCTGCTGCGCAAGGAAGGATTCGAGGCCACAGTCGTGACCGACGGCCCTGCGGCGCTTGCCGAGTTCGATCGCGCCGGCGCTGACATAGTGCTGCTCGATTTGATGCTGCCGGGTATGTCGGGCACCGACGTGTGCAAGCAACTGCGCGCCCGTTCCAGCGTGCCGGTGATCATGGTGACCGCCCGCGACAGCGAGATCGACAAGGTGGTCGGCCTGGAGCTGGGTGCCGATGACTATGTGACCAAACCTTATTCGGCGCGTGAGTTGATCGCCCGGATCCGGGCGGTGCTTCGTCGCGGCGGCGACGACGACTCCGAAATCAGCGACGGGGTGCTGGAGTCGGGGCCGGTACGCATGGACGTCGAGCGCCACGTCGTCTCGGTCAACGGCGACACAATCACATTGCCGCTCAAGGAATTCGACTTGCTCGAATACCTGATGCGCAACAGCGGGCGGGTGCTGACCCGCGGGCAGCTGATCGACCGGGTCTGGGGTGCGGACTACGTCGGCGACACCAAGACGCTCGACGTCCACGTCAAGCGCCTGCGGTCCAAGATCGAAGCCGATCCGGCCAACCCGGTGCACCTGGTGACGGTGCGGGGGCTGGGCTACAAGCTCGAGGGTTAGCGCGCCGCGCGCTTGGGTACACGCGACGCCCGGAATGCACGCTCGATCACCGGGCGTCCACCACCTGGTCGGCCACCCCCAGCGCCAGCGCCATGATGGACAGCTGCGGGTTCACCTCCGGGCAGCTGGGCAGGATCGACGCGTCGGCAACCCACACGCCCCCCACGCCGCGCAGCCGGCCCGTCTCGTCGACCGGACACAGCTGTTCGTCGGCGCCCGCGGCCGCGGTGCCCGTGGGATGGAAGGCGGCCAGGTGCAGGCCCTTCGGGTTGCTGCGGCCCAGCGCGTCCCGCAGTGCGGGCAGCGACGTCACCGTCATCGCGCCGGGCAGACCGGTGAGCACCTCGACGGCGCCCGCGGCGAACAACAGCCGGCCCATCGCCTCGATCGCAACCATCAGCTTGGCCACGTCTTCTTTGGCGATGCTGTAGCGCACCAGCGTCTGACCGCGCGCCGAAAACACCGAGCCGACACCGCGATCGGCGACCATGGCGCCGAACGTCGCGACCTGCGGCGCGCGGTCCAGCCAGCTGAGCAACTCGGCGCCATAGCCGGGAAAGACCATCGACCCCATGCCCGGCGGTGTCGAGGTCGCTTCGATCAGGACGCCGTCGGACTCGTGAAACTCGTGGACGGCCGCGCTCTGCAGCACGCCCTGCCATGCCACGACGTCGTCGTCGAAACGCCCGGCGAGCAGCAACGCCGGATGTAGCGCGAGGTTTCGGCCCACGCGCGGGTGGCCGCCAATTCCGCTGCGCCGCAACAGTCCTGGTGTCTCGGTGGCTCCGGCGGCGATGATGACCGTGTCCGCAAGGATGTCGAGCGCCGTGCCGTCGGGCCGGCGGGCGCGTACGCCGCGGGCGCGTCCGTGCCGGTGCAGCACCCGTTCGACGCGCGCGTGCGAGATGATCCGGGCACCCGCCGCACACGCCTGAGGCAACGCGTTGAGGTGCACGCCGAACTTGGCGTTGCGCGGGCAGCCGATGGCGCACTGGCAACAGCCCGCGCAGCCCGGCGCGTTGCGCGGGATCGGCGCCGCCCGCCAGCCCAGCTTCTCGGCCGCGTCGAGCAGCAGGTGCCCGTTGCGACCCATGATCGGCAGCGGGACCGGGGCGACCCGCAGGGTGTGTTCGACGTCGTCGAGGTGGGCGGCCAGGCGGTCCGGGTCGGCCAGGGCGAGACCGAATTCGTCGCGCCAGCGCCGCACGACGGCCGGCGGCGGCCGGTAGCAGGTGCCGGAGTTCACCACGGTGGTGCCTCCGACCGCACGGCCGATCGGCAGCACCACGGAAGGGCGTCCCAGCGCGACCGTGGCCCCGGCGCCCCGGTACAACCCGGCGTAGCGGTCGATCGGATGGGTGGTACGGAACTCCTCGACGGTCCAGCGGCGTCCCTCCTCGAGCACGACGGTGTCCAAGCCGGACCGCGCCAGGCTGCGGGCCACCATCGCGCCGCCAGCGCCGGACCCCACGATCACCGCATCGGCTCTGACGACGGAGCGGCTCTCGGTCGAGGGGGTGATGGTCAAGGGCGCATCGGGACGCGCCGTGCCGTGCTTCTGGGCGCGCGAAAGCAGTTCCGGCGCATAGGTTTCGGCGCCGTTGGCGAGCAACACGATCGTCTTCAGGGCTTCGAGGGCCGCCCCGGCGTCCGGGCCGAGCGTGGCGACTCGCCGCAGCACGCGGTCTCGCTGGTCGGGGCTCAACCGTGACAGTGACCGGCCCGTGGTGAGGTAGCTGGCCGCGGCCAGCGATGCCAACCCGGCCCGCACGGCCAACCGTGCTGGTGTCGGCAGTCGCGTGAGGTAGCGGTCGACGCGCTCGACGAGCTGCGCCGGTGCCGGGCCGCCGTGCTCCTCCGGGAGCAGTGCGGTGCCGAACGACGCCGTCGCCCGATCGGCGAGACGGCTCATAGGAGGCGTCCCAGCCGGCGGCCCAATTTGATGAAGAACGGGTAGGTCGCGAAGATGGCGCCCGCCGCCGCGTGCATCGGCCACCGCATCTCGGCCGTGTGCACACCGAAAACGCCGCTGTTCCACATGAAATCGCGGCCGTTCTGGGCTCGGAACGGGCGCCACAGCACCCCGAGCCCGGGCACGTTGTTGTAGAGGCCGAACGACCCGCCGAAGAAGACACCGAGGGTGGCTGCCTCGGCGAGGTCGCGACGGTCCGAGGGCAGCCGCCGCTCGATGAGCACGCCGGCGGCGAACAGCATTGGCGGGTCGAAGAGAAAGCTCACGTCGGGATCCTTTCGTTGATGTCGGGTGCCTGAGCGCCGCGCAGCCCGACCTCGGCGTGCCCGGTTCCGAGCACCGACCAATGCCGGTCGTCTATGTCGACGTGGATGTCTGCCTGTTCGGTGTTGGTGCACACCGCCCTGCCCCCGTCGGGATCGGTGTATCCGAGGCTCACGCACCTGTCCGGCGGCTGGTCGACGCGGATGAGCACCCGGCGACCACCGATCCGGCCCTCCAGCTGCCAGTGCTGCAGGCCGAGCGTCGTCCGCATCCGCAACGACGGCAAAGGGCTTGCGGGCCAGTCCTTTCCGTCCAGCCGGAAGCGAACGAACGCCATCGGTGCGAGTCTGCGTAGCCCCGGCTTGTGTGACACCGCGGTGACCGCCTCCAAGGCGTCGCCGTCGCCGAGGTCGGCGTGGATCCATGCCCAGCGCTTGGCGTTGCCATGCCCGTAGATGTGAGCGACGCCGCCGCGCCAACCATCGATGCCCACGGCGGTGTCGGCGACCGTCAGTGAGCCGGTGAACTCGGCGGTGGGCGCGATCACCACTTGGGCGCCCGGCAGCAGTTCGCGCTCCCACGCCGCGCGGGGAAACGTCCACACGGGTGTGCCGGCGTCCTTCCAGGACAGGTCCCAGGCCAGTGATCGGGCGCGTCCGGTCAATTTTTCCTGGGCCACTCGGACCCCGGCCGCGTCGAACCAGGCGGCGCCCGTAGCCGGCCGGGTGGGTTCGGGGCCGAACCGCTCGGTGCGTGGTGGGCCGTCGGACGCGAACCAGGTGACCCAGCCGTGGGCGTAGGCGGCGCCCGGATCGCCTACCGGCGCCACCGTCTCGCAGTGAATCCACAGCCCGGCGCGCGTCAGCGGATCCGACAGCGTGGCGTACCAGACTTCGAGGCGCCCGGCCTTGCCCCGCCAGCGCGGGGCCGCGGCCGATCGCATTTCGTCGTCCATTGCTACCTCCGGTTCGGGGCCAGTTGACGCGGATCCACTATATTGGTTGAGCCAATGAACCAGTCAAGCATCCTGCAACCACCGGACCGTCAGCGGGTGGACGAACAGATCGCGGCGACGATCGCCGACGCGATCCTCGACGGCGCCTTCCCGCCGGGCTCGACGCTGCCGCCCGAGCGGGAGCTGGCCGACGAGCTCGGCGTCAATCGCACGTCGCTGCGCCAGGGCCTGGCCCGCCTGCAGCAGATGGGCCTCATCGAGGCCCGACACGGCAGCGGCAACGTGGTGTGCGACCCGGAGGCGCTCACCCATCCCGCGGTGGTCGAGGCGCTGGTGCGCAGACTGGGCCCCGAGTTCCTGGTGGAGGTGCTGGAAATCCGCGCGGCGCTGGGCCCACTGATCGGCCGCCTGGCAGCGGAGCAGAGCGCGCCCGCGGACGCCGAAGCGTTGCGCGCCGCGCTAACCGCCGTGCAGCGGGCCGACAGCGCCGCCGCACGCCAGGGCGCTGACCTCGCCTACTTCCGGGTGCTGATCCACAGCAGTCGCAATCGTGCGTTGGGGTTGCTGTATCGCTGGGTCGAGCATGCTTTCGGCGGCCGCGAGCACGAGCTCACCGGGGCCTACGACGACGCCGCCCCGGTGGTGGCCGACCTGCGGGCGATCACCGAGGCCGTGTCGGCGCGTGACCCCGCGGCGGCCGCCTCGGCCGTCGAGGCCTACCTGCGCGCCAGCGCGCTGCGAATGGTGTTGTCCTACAAGAAAACACAAGCCACCTGACCGGCAGTGCGCCGCTACTCGGCGATCCGCGTCGCGGGGTGCACCGCGATGAGCCCTAACTTGTTGCGGCGCTTGCACATTGCCGCCAATTCCGCGTAGGCCTTCGCGCCGAGCAGCTCGGTGAGTTCGTCGGCCAGGCTCTCCCACACCTGTTTGGCGCCGATATGGGCGGCCGGATCGCCGGTGCAGTACCAGTGCAGATCGGTTCCACCCGAACCCCAGCCCCGGCGATCGTATTCGGTGACGGTCGACTTGAGGATTTCCGTGCCGTCGGGCCGGGTCACCCATTCCTGGCTGCGCCGGATCGGCAACTGCCAGCAGACATCGGGTTTCATGGTCAACGGCGCCACGCCCAGCTTGAGGGCTTTGGTGTGCAGTGCGCAGCCGGCACCGGCGGCAAAGCCGGGGCGGTTCAAGAAGATGCACGCTTGCTTGTGTTTGCGGGTCCGGTATTGGGGTTGGCCGTCGTGTTCGTCGAGTTCCAGGTAACCCTTGCGACCCAAACCCTTTTCGCGGTATTGCCAATCGTCGTCGGTCAGCTTCTTCACCGCATCGTCCAACCGGGCGCGGTCGTCGTCGTCGCACAGGAACGCCCCGTGCGAGCAACACCCGTCGTTCGGGCGGTGTGCCACCGTGCCGCGGCAGGCCGGTGTGCCGAATACGCACGTCCAGCGCGATAGCAGCCAGGTGAGGTCGGCCGCGATCAGGTGCTCGGGATTGTCCGGGTCGTAGAACTCCACCCACTCACGGGCGAAATCCAATTCGACTTCTTGACCCGGGATTGGGTGGGAATCGGCCACAGTTCCAACGGTAGCCCACGTTTGCGGCTGGTTGACCCGCTGACACCCGGCCCCTCATCTTCGGGGATTGCCGGGGTGCTCAACAGGGCGGAACGCGCCCCGTGCCGTCGGCCCGGCTGGTGCTGAATTGCCGGCCTCCTCCTCACGCCGCTTCGCGGCGCGCATCGTCGCCCGGCTGGTGCTGAATTGCCGGCCTCCTCCTCACGCCGCTTCGCGGCGCGCATCGTCGCCCGGCTAGTTTGTTTCGTGTGCGATTGGGCGTGCTCGACGTGGGCAGTAACACGGTCCATCTGCTGGTGGTCGATGCCCACCGCGGTGGGCACCCGACGCCGATGAGTTCGACGAAGGCCACGCTGCGGCTCTCCGAGGCCACCGACAGCTCCGGCGAGATCACCAAGCGCGGCGCCGAAAAGCTGATCTCCACCATCGACGAGTTCGCCAAGATCGCCGACAGCTCCGGCTGCGAGGAGCTGATGGCCTTCGCCACATCCGCGGTACGAGACGCCGAGAATTCCGACGACGTGCTGGCCCGGGTGCGCAAAGTGACCGGGGTCGAGCTACAGGTGCTGCGCGGCGAGGACGAGTCGCGGCTGACCTTCCTGGCGGTGCGCCGGTGGTACGGCTGGAGCGTCGGGCGAATCATCAACCTCGACATCGGCGGCGGCTCGCTGGAATTGTCCAGCGGCGTGGACGAGGAGCCCGAGGTCGCGTTGTCGCTGCCGCTGGGCGCCGGACGACTGACCCGCGAATGGCTGTCCGACGATCCGCCGGGTCGGCGCCGGGTCGCGATGTTGCGGGACTGGCTGGACGCCGAGCTGGCGGACGCCAGCGTGGAGGTGCTGGAAGCCGGCTCCCCCGATCTGGCGGTCGCAACGTCGAAGACGTTTCGCACGTTGGCGCGGCTCACCGGGGCGGCACCGTCGGCGGCAGGGCCGCGGGTGAAGCGGACGCTTACGGCAAACGGCCTCAGACAACTCATAGCTTTCATCTCTAGGATGACCACCGCTGACCGGGCCGAACTGGAAGGGGTAAGCGCCGAGCGGGCACCACAGATCGTGGCGGGTGCCCTGGTGGCGGAGGCAAGCATGCGAGCGCTGTCGATAGAAGAGGTGGATATCTGCCCGTGGGCATTACGGGAAGGTCTCATCTTGCGCAAACTCGACAGTGAAGCCGATGGCACGTCGCTCGTCGGGAGTTCGGTGCGCGATGCTGGAGATCGAAAAGTTGATCGGAAAGCGGCTAACCGATCGAGAGGCGACAAATCATGACCGGACCAGAATCCGAGGCGAACGGCACCAAGCCGATCTCGGTGGCCGAATTGCTGGCCAGGAACGGAACCATCGGCGAGCCGGCGGTGACCCGGCGGCGGCGCCGTCGGCGCGGTGACAGCGATTCGGTCACCGTCGCCGAGCTGACCGGCGAGATTCCGGTCATCCGGGACGACGACCGCCCCGACACGAAACATGGCGCCGGCGCGCCAACCCAGGTTTCCGAACCGGCGGCCGAAGAATCGGCCACTACCGCGTACTGGTCCGAGCCCGAGCCGCGCTGGCCCAAGTCGCCGCCGCAGCCCCACCGCGTGACGCGGCCCGAGCGCAGCGCGTACCCGCGGCCCCTGCCGTATGCCGAACACCCCGCCAAGCCGGGGCAGCAATCCGGTGCCGAGCACATGAGTCCGGACCCAGTGGATCACTACGCCGACGTCCCGGTGGACGTGATGGACTCCGAGGTGCGCGAAGCCGAACCTGCAACCGAGGATTCCGCCTACGTGCGCTCCTACCTGCATTCGGATACCACGCTGTTCGGCGGGCAGACCCTTGCCGATGAGGTCGCCCGACGGCGCGGCGGGAGGCCGACCGCAGACTCGCCGGCCGTCGGACTGAAACGCGAAGAAGAACACCACGCGGACCACCTCGGCATCGGGGCCGGCCGCACCGACGCGGCCGACGAGGCGCACGGGGTGCAGGGCCGGCTGGAGGCGCTGTGGCACGGCAGCCTGGTGGTGTTGCAGTCGATCCTGGCCGTCGCGTTCGGCGGCGGGCTGTTCGTCGCCTTCGACGAGCTGTGGCGCTGGAACAGCATCGTGGCATTGGTGCTCTCGGTGCTGGTCATTCTCGGCCTGGTGGTGGGGGTCCGGGTGGTTCGCAAGACGGAGGACATCGCCAGTACGTTGATCGCGGTTGCGGTGGGGGCGCTGATCACCCTCGGGCCGTTGGCGCTGTCGCTGCAGTCGGGCTAGGCGCCACCACGCACAGTGCGCCCAG
Organism: uncultured Actinomycetota bacterium; assembly: GCA_963703795.1. Taxonomy (GTDB): domain Bacteria; phylum Actinomycetota; class Actinomycetes; order Mycobacteriales; family Mycobacteriaceae; genus Mycobacterium. Next base: position 61,261 of record CAVPFT010000030.1, read on the forward strand.
CAATCAAAGTCGGCCTGTCGACGGCGTCGGTGTATCCATTGCGGGCCGAGGCCGCCTTCGAGTATGCGGCCCGGCTCGGGTACGACGGGGTCGAACTGATGGTGTGGAGCGAGTCGGTCAGCCAAGACGTCGATGCCGTCAAGAAGCTGTCGGAGCGCTACCGCGTGCCGGTCTTGTCGGTGCACGCCCCCTGCCTGTTGATCTCGCAACGGGTGTGGGGCGCCAATCCGATTCCCAAGCTGGAGCGCAGCGTGCGGGCCGCCGAAGAGCTGGGTGCGCAGACCGTCGTCGTGCATCCGCCTTTCCGCTGGCAACGCCGCTATGCCGAAGGATTCAGCGATCAGGTGTCGGCCCTGGAGGCGGCCAGCGACGTGATGATCGCGGTGGAGAACATGTTCCCGTTCCGGGCGGACCGGTTTTTCGGCGCCGAGCAGTCACTCGAACGAATGCGCAGGCGTGGCGGTGGCCCGGGTCCCGGGATTTCGGCGTTCGCGCCGTCCTACGACCCGCTGGACGGGAATCACGCGCACTACACGCTTGATCTGTCGCACACCGCGACCGCGGGCACCGACTCGCTGGACATGGCCCGGCGGATGGGCACGGGTCTGGTTCATCTGCACCTGTGTGACGGCAACGGCCTGCCCGCCGACGAGCACTTGGTGCCCGGGTACGGAACGCAACCTACCGCCGAGGTGTGCCAGATGCTGGCCGGCGGCCGTTTCGCGGGCCAAGTGATTTTGGAGGTGTCCACGTCAACCGCGCGTTCGGCACAGGAGCGCGAAGCGATGCTCGCCGAGTCGTTGCAGTTCGCCCGCACCCATCTGATCCGCTGAAGCAGGAGAACATGAACGCGCTATTCACCACCGCGATGACGCTGCGGCAGGTCGACCCCGGCGTGTACGACGGCGAGCTCAACAAGCACTGGACGATCGGGCCCAAGGTGCACGGAGGCGCGATGCTGGCGCTATGCGCCAACGCCGCCCGGACCGCCTGCGGCCCGGGGTCGCCCGCGCTCGAACCGGTCGCCGTTTCGGCCAGCTACCTCTGGGCGCCCGATCCGGGCCCCATGCGGCTGGTGACCTCCATCCGCAAGCGCGGCCGCCGGATCAGCGTCGTCGATGTGGAGCTCACGCAGGGCGACCGCACCGCGGTGCACGCCGTGGTCAACCTCGGCGAGCCGGAGCACTTTCCCCCGGGCGGGCGGGCGGCGCCGCTGCTGTCGGCGAACCCGGTCGTGGGCATGATGGCACCGGAACCGCCCGACGACGTGGCGCCGATCGGACCCGGCCACCCGCTGGCCGGCCTGGTGCACCTGGGCGAAGGCTGCGATGTGCGGCCGGTGCTCTCTACGCTGCGACCCAGCAATGAGGGGCGGCCGCCGGTCATTCAGATGTGGGCGCGGCCGCGAGACGTGGCGCCGGACGCGCTGTTCGCGCTCATGTGCGGGGATCTGTCGGCACCGGTGACGTTCGCCGTGGACCGCACCGGTTGGGCGCCCACCATCCAGCTCACCGCCTTCCTGCGGGGCCTGCCCGCCGACGGCTGGCTGCGAATCATCGCCACCTGCACGGAAATCGGCCAGGACTGGTTTGACGAAGATCACATCGTCGTCGACCACCTCGACCGCCTCGTGGTGCAAGCGCGTCAACTGGCGATGGTCCCTGCCGCCCCCTAGCAGCCGTTGTCTGCGATGCTTTCGGGCATGGCAAGAATCGCGATCATCGGCGGCGGCAGCATCGGCGAGGCGTTGCTGTCGGGCTTGCTGCGCGCGGGCCGGCAGGTGAAAGACCTGGTGTTGGTCGAGCGGATGCCCGAACGCGCAAAGTACCTGGCGGATACGTATTCGGTGCTGGTGACATCGGTGACCGAAGCCGTGGAGAACGCGACGTTCGTCGTCGTCGCCGTGAAGCCTGCCGACGTCGAGTCGGCGATGGGGGAACTGGCGCGTGCGGCCGCCGCGGCCGAGGTGGACAGCGCCGAGCAGGTGTTCGTCACGGTCGCGGCGGGAATCACGATCACCTACTTCGAGTCCAAACTGCCCGCCGGAACGCCGGTGGTCCGGGCGATGCCGAACGCGGCGGCGTTGGTGGGCGCGGGGGTGACCGCGCTGGCCAAGGGCCGCTTCGTCACTCCGCCACAGCTCGAGGAGGTCTCGGCGCTGTTCGACTCCGTCGGCGGGGTGCTGACCGTCCCCGAATCCCAAATGGATGCCGTGACCGCGCTGTCCGGGTCGGGACCGGCTTATTTCTTCTTGATGGTCGAGGCCCTGGTGGACGCGGGCGTCGCGGCGGGCCTGAGCCGCCAGGTCGCCACCGACCTGACCGCTCAGACGATGGCCGGGTCGGCGGCGATGCTGCTGGAACGGATGGATTCGGGGCAAGTGGTCGAGGGCGGGGCCGCCGGGGATGCGGACGGACGCCACGGCGGCGCAGCTGCGAGCGACGATCACCTCGCCGGGCGGCACCACCGCCGCTGCGCTGCGCGAACTGGAACGAGGCGGGTTGCGGGTGGCCGTCGACGCTGCGGTTCAGGCCGCGAAAAGGCGCTCTGAGCAGCTAAGAATTACATCGGAGTAATCCAAGAATTTTGAACTGATTGTCCCTCACCAGTACCAGTAACCCCATTAGTCCCGCTATTCTCCTTTTGTATGCACGTGTGGGTGCCAGCGGAGGGGAAGCCGCTGGCATTGCGCGGGCCTGACACGATTGGGTTGCAATGACGTCTACGAACGCGCCATCGGCGCGAGACTCGGCTGGTAAGGGGCGGGAGCCCGGTTCCGTCGACGGCCAGGTGGCCAGGACACAATTTCTCACCGTCGCGGAGGTGGCAGCCCTGATGCGCGTCTCCAAGATGACGGTGTACCGGCTGGTGCACAACGGCGAGCTGCCCGCGGTTCGGGTGGGGCGGTCGTTCCGGGTGCACGCCAAGGCTGTCCACGACATGCTGGAGACTTCGTACTTCGACGCGGGCTGACCTGTACCTGGCCGCGTGCGGGTGCGCGGCCGTCTCGGCGCTGCGAACGCGTTGCGTGACCCTTCGAGCCATCACGCGACCGCCGGTTTGGTGTCCCGTGCCGCCAGCCGGGTAAAGTGTCGGGGTCTCTTGTAGAAGCAGGTCACGGTCAGATAGCGGAGTTTATGGGATCAGTAATCAAGAAGCGGCGCAAGCGCATGTCGAAGAAGAAGCACCGCAAGTTGTTGCGCCGCACCCGGGTGCAGCGCAGAAAACTTGGCAAGTAAGCGCCGCCGACGGTCACGCCGCCGTAACGCCGCCGTTTCGCCGGGCCGTTAGGCTGGCCGGGTGGACAAGTCGAGCGGGGAGGGTGCGGGCGCCGGCGGCACCGTGCACTACCCCAAAGTTGTGCTGGTTACCGGCGCGTGCCGGTTTCTGGGCGGCTACCTAACCGCTCGGCTCGCGCAGAACCCGTTGATCAAAGCGGTCATCGCGGTGGACGCGATCGCCCCCAGCAAAGACATGCTGCGCCGTATGGGCCGAGCCGAGTTCGTCCGCGCCGACATTCGTAATCCATTCATCGCCAAGGTGATTCGCAACGGCGACGTCGACACGGTGGTGCACGCGGCGGCGGCGTCGTACGCGCCGCGATCCGGTGGGAGCGCCGCGTTGAAGGAAATCAACGTGATGGGCGCGATGCAACTTTTCGCGGCCTGTCAGAAGGCGCCCTCGGTGCGCCGTGTCGTGCTGAAATCGACCTCAGAGGTGTATGGATCGAGCGCACACGACCCCGTCATGTTCACCGAGGACGGCAGCAGCCGCCGACCATTCCGCGACGGTTTCGCCAAGGACAGCCTCGACATCGAGGGCTACGTGCGCGGATTGGGCCGGCGACGGCCCGATATCGCGGTGACGATTCTGCGGCTGGCCAACATGATTGGCCCGGCGATGGACACCACGCTGTCGCGGTACCTGGCCGGACCGTTGGTCCCGACGATGTTCGGCCGAGATGGGCGGCTGCAGTTGTTGCACGAGCAGGACGCGCTGGGAGCGCTCGAGCGCGCGGCGATGGCCGGCAAGGCCGGCACGTTCAATATCGGCGCCGACGGCATCATGATGCTGTCGCAGGCGATCCGGCGTGCCGGCCGTATTCCGTTGCCGGTACCCGGCTTTGGCGTCTGGGCGCTGGATTCGCTAAGACGGGCTAATCGTTATACCGAGATCACTCGCGATCAGTTTGATTATTTGAGTTACGGCCGCGTCATGGACACCACCAGGATGCGCACCGAACTTGGTTACCAGCCCAAATGGACGACGGCCGAGGCGTTCGACGACTACGTCCGCGGCCGTGGCCTAACTCCCATAATCGACCCGCATCGGGTACGCTCCCTGGAGGGTCACGCCATAGCGATAGCGCAACGCTGGGGTAGCCGAAATCCAATTCCATGGGGTGGAGTCAGGTAGATATCGTGGCGGGCGAATCCAGAGCGAATGTCATTCCACTGCATACGAATAGAGGTCGGGTAGCGGCGCGCCGGAAAACCGATCGACGCGCGGAGTCCTCGAGTCAGCATCCCTCGTTACTCTCCGATCCGAGCGGTCGCACATCTGCCGAGGAGATTGCCGCCGTCGTCCGCGAAATCGACGAGCACCGGCGTGCCACGGGTGCGACATCGACGGGCGAGGCGCCGCTCAACGATCTCGCGCAGCGCGTGGCCGTGGTTGCCGGCTTCCTCCGGCAGCGGTTCACGGGTGACTACACCGTCGACGAGTTCGGGTTTGATCCGCACTTCAACAGCGCGATCGTTAGGCCGTTGCTGAGGTTCTTCTTCAGATCGTGGTTCCGCGTCGAAGTCAGCGGCATCGAGAACCTGCCGAGCGAAGGTGCCGCGTTGGTGGTGGCCAATCACGCCGGGGTGTTGCCGTTGGATGGGCTGATGCTGTCGGTCGCGGTCCACGACGAGCATCCCGCGCAGCGGGACCTGCGGCTGCTGGCCGCCGACATGGTGTTTGACCTGCCCGTGCTCGGCCAAGCCGCCCGCAAGGCGGGCCACACCATGGCCTGCACGACGGACGCGCACCGGTTGCTCGCCGCGGGCGAGCTCACCGCCGTGTTCCCGGAGGGCTACAAGGGGCTGGGCAAACGCTTCGAGGACCGCTACCGGTTGCAGCGGTTCGGGCGCGGCGGCTTCGTGACGGCGGCGCTACGCACCAAAGCCCCGATCGTTCCGTGCTCGATCATCGGTTCCGAAGAGATCTACCCCATGCTCACCGATGTCAAGTTGCTGGCGCGGCTGTTCGGGCTGCCCTACTTCCCGATCACCCCGCTGTTCCCGCTGGCCGGGCCGGCGGGGCTGGTGCCGCTGCCGTCGAAATGGCGCATCGCGTTCGGTGAGCCGATCCACACCACCGACTACGCGGCTTCCGACGCCGAGGACCCGATGGTCACCTTCGAGTTGACCGATCAGGTGCGCGAGACGATCCAGCAGACGCTGTACCGACTGCTGGCCGGGCGCCGCAACGTGTTTCTCGGTTAGCGCCCAACGTCGAGTTGTCGGGCGATTTCCTGGATTCCGGCTCTGCACCTCGACGTTCGCGGCTTACTTCACCAACGTGAACTGGCAGACGTCCGTGTAATGGTCGCGGAACAGGTCCGAGCAGCCCCTCAGGTAGTGCAGGTAGATGTCGTAGGTCTCCTGCCCCTTGAGGGCGATCGCCTCGTCCTTGTGCGCTTCGAGCGCGTCCGCCCAGGCGTTCAGCGTCGGAACGTAGTTGGCGCCGATGCGGTGGTAGCGCTCGACCTTCCAGCCGGCGTTGGACGAGTACTGGTCGACTTGTGAGATCTGGGGCAACCGGCCCCCAGGGAAGATCTCGGTCAGGATGAATTTGATGAAACGTAGCAGGCTCATCGGCGCCGTTAAGCCAAGCTCTTTGGCCTCCTCGGCGCTGGGCACGATGATCGAGTGCAGGAGCATCCTGCCGTCGTCGGGTGTCAAGCTGTAGTACTTCTTGAAAAACGTGTCGTAGCGCTCGAACCCGGCGTCGCCCGCGCCGTCGGCAAAGTGCTCGAACGCGCCGAGCGAAACGATGCGGTCCACCGGCTCGTCGAATTCCTCCCAGCCTTGGATCCGGACCTCTTTGCGGCGGGGGCTGTCCATCTCTTCGAACTTCGCCACGTCGTGGGCGTACTGGTTCTCGCTCAGCGTCAGGCCGATCACGTTGACGTCGTACTCGGCGACGGCGTGCCGCATGGTTGAGCCCCAGCCGCACCCGATGTCGAGCAGCGTCATGCCGGGCTCGAGGTTCAGCTTGCCCAGCGCCAGTTTTCGTTTGGCGTACTGGGCTTCTTCCAGCGTCATGTTCGGACGCTCTTCGAAGTAGGCACAGCTGTAAGTCATCGACGGGTCAAGCCAAAGCTTGAAGAACTCGTTCGATTTGTCGTAATGGGAACGGACTGCTGCTACCGGTGGCTTAAGGCGCGCGCCAGCCTTTTGACCCTGGGACGTCATTGAATCGACCCTACTTTCCAGCCGAAATGGAGGCAACGGCGGCGACGGTTTCTTCAGCGCCAGCGTCCTGTTGTGCGGCCTCCCCCAGCATCGTGACGATGCTGGTGACCACCGGTTCCCCGTCAGCGTCTGTGACTTCGCTGCGGATTTCGGCGAGCACGGTGCCGTGGGACTCGATTACCGAGTCTAGATAGGTGTCGAAGTACAGCTTGTCGTGGGCCAGGATCGGCCGGTGGAACCGGAACTTCTGGTCACGGTGGAAGACCCGCGCGATGTTGATCGGGATTTTGAACTTGGTGAATATCTCCAGCTGCACGCGCCGCCCGGCGATGGCCAGGAACGTCAGCGGCGCCAGCACCTCGGGGTATCCGGCGGCCGCGGCATCACGCTCGCTGTAGTGCGCCGGGTGGTCGTCTCTTAGCGCGAGCGCGAACTCCCGGATCTTTTCGCGTCCGACCTGGAAGTAGTCCGGAGCCCGATAGTGGCTGCCGATGAGTCCTTGGGCCTCTTGGGGAAGTGTCATGCCGCTTTGCTCTCCGCTCTAAGACGTCTCAGCGGCGCAGCTTATCAGCGTGATTGGCGCCGGGATGCCAACGCTGCCAGCGCACCGCCTGCCGCGCCCAAAGCCAGGGCCGAGGGCACCCCGATGCGGGCGGCCTTGCGTGCGGTCCGGAAGTCGCGGATCTCCCACCCTCGTTCGCGGGCCAGGGCGCGCAGGCGGGCGTCGGGGTTGATGGCGACCGCCGTGCCCACCAGCGACAGCATGGGTACGTCGTTGTAGCTGTCGGAATAGGCGGTGCAGCGTTTGAGGTTGAGGCCCTCGCGGATCGCCAGCGAACGCACCGCGTGAGCCTTTCCGGTGCCGTGCAGGATTTCGCCGACCAGCCTGCCCGTGAAGATCCCGTCGGCCGACTCGGCGACGGTCCCCAGGGCGCCGGTCAGCCCCAGCCGCCGTGCGATGGTCGCCGCGAGCTCGTAGGGCGTGGCGGTGATCAGCCACACCTGCTGGCCGGCGTCGAGGTGCATCTGGGTGAGCTCGCGGGTGCCGGGCCAGATCTTGTCGGCGATGATCTCGTCGTAGATCTCCTCGCCCAAAGAGATCAGCTGCTCGACGGAGCGGCCCTCGATGAAGGCGAGCGCCTTGCGCCGGCCGGCGGCGACGTCGTCGCTGTTTTCCTTGCCAAGCAATTGGAACTTGGCCTGCGCGTAGACGAATCCGAGCACGTCGCGATAGGTGAAGTAGCTGCGAGCGGCCAGCCCCCGGCCGAAGTGCACCGCCGAGGACCCCTGCACCAGGGTGTTGTCCACGTCGAAGAATGCGGCCGCGGTCAGGTCGATCGGTGGCTGCGGGCTACCCTCCGCCGAGGCGCCCGCAGCCCGCAGGTCGTCAAGCGCCCGTTTGGCGCTCGCGTTATCTGCCAGCGATTTGTCGGCCAGCGCCTCTGGGTCGGCGCGACCGGCCGGGTCCACGCCGTCCGACTCACCCGACTCAGAGGAAGTCATCGCCAAACCTCCTTGATCGCTATGCCGCCCGGCGTTCGGTGGGTGGCCGGTATCCAACCCTATCCGGCAGATGTTTTGCGCAGGTTTACGCGCCTGGCCTGGCTGGGGTGCGCGATGCCGGCTTTATTGGGCCGAGTGTGACGCCAGCGTCACGACCACATGCTCAAATTCTTGGCGATGGCGCCGGTGTAATTGCGGTGGGCGGTCTCGCCCGCGGTGCGCAACTGAGCCAACGCCTGACGCATCATCGCCTCGCCGTTAGCCCAGTGCCGGTGCGCCTCGGCGTGCGCCGCCGCACCTCGCCCCGTCCATGTCGCGTGCAGATTGGTTACCAGAGAATCGATTTCGGTGAGCTTGTGTTCGGCGTAGCGCTGAAACTCCGTCATTCGCTGCACCGCGTCGGCCAACGCCTGCGGATCGACCCGAAATGCGTCAGCCACGGCCCACCTCGCGCATCGCCTGCGCGGCCACCGCCTCGTTGTCCTGGTAGATCCCGCCGGCTTCGGCCACCAACCGCGCCAATATCGACAGGCCCACCTCGACCTCGCCGGCTCCGCGATGCCACTGCTCCCATGCGGCGGCGTAGGCGCTTCCGGACGCGCCGCGCCAGCCGCCCAGCATGTCTGAAACCTGTTCGTCGAGGGCGGCCAGCTGGTTGCGCAGCTCCTCGGCAGCACCGGACACGGCTTCGGCGAACGCCCGCGTTGCCTGCGGGTCGACGCGCGACGTGTCGTTAGCGGCCATGGCGGCAACTTATCGACTTCCGCGGGGCCCGACAATTCAACCGGGGCCGTTGGGCGTCAGCCGCCGATGCCACACTGGTCCCGTGACCCAGGGCATGCGTCGACCACGGGTGGAGCTGCTGACCCGCGACGGCTGCAGCATCTGCGCGCGGGTGCACGACCGGCTGGCGGAACTGGCCGGTGAGCTGGGCTTCGACCTTTCTACGACCGACGTCGACGCGCTGGCGTTGGCGGGCGACCCGGGGTTGCGCGCCGAGTTCGGCGATCGCTTGCCGGTGATCCTGCTGGACGGCCGCGAACACAGCTACTGGGACATCGACGAGCCCCGGCTGCGCGCGGATCTTGCTGCCCGGTAGGCGCCGGGCGATTATTTGGTAGCCCACCTGATAAACGTTTACCGTGGACACCAGTTCAGTTACTGGAGGAAGCAAGGGAGCTGGCCAGGTGATGCTGCCGTGAGCGTCCTGCTCTTCGGGGTTTCGCACCGCAGTGCGCCGGTTCCCGTCCTGGAGCAACTCACCATCGATGAATCCGATCAGGTCAAGATCATCGATCGGGTGTTGCAGTCACCGCTGGTGACCGAGGCGATGGTGCTGTCGACATGCAACCGGGTCGAGGTCTACGCGGTCGTCGACGCGTTCCACGGCGGGTTGGCGGTGGTCGGGCAGGTGTTGGCGGAACACTCCGGGATGTCGATGGGTGACCTGACCAAATATGCCTACGTCCGCTACAGCGAGGCCGCCGTCGAGCACCTGTTTGCCGTCGCGAGCGGCCTTGATTCGGCGGTGATCGGCGAGCAACAGGTGCTGGGCCAGGTGCGTCGCGCGTATGCCGCCGCCGAGGCCAATCGCACCGTCGGCCGGGTGCTGCACGAGCTTGCCCAGCGGGCACTGTCGGTGGGCAAGCGGGTGCATTCCGAAACCGCCATCGACGCCGCCGGCGCCTCGGTGGTGTCGGTCGCCCTGGGCATGGCCGAACGCAGGCTCGACGGGCTGGCGGGCAAGACCGCGGTGGTCATCGGCGCCGGAGCGATGGGCGCGCTGTCGGCGGCACATTTGACCCGCGCCGGTGTCGAGCACATTCATGTGCTCAACCGGTCGCCGTCCCGGGCGCAGCGGCTGGTGCGCAAGATCCGCGAATCCGGCGTGCGGGCCGAGGCGCATACCCTTGACCGGCTGGCCGACGCGGTGGCGGACGCCGACGTGGTGGTCAGCTGTACCGGGGCGCTGAGCCCCGTGGTTTCGCTGGCCGACGTGCACCACGCGCTGGCGGCCGCCCGTCGCGACGAGGCGAACCACCCACTGGTGATCTGCGACCTGGGCATGCCGCGCGACGTCGATCCGGCGGTGGCCGGGCTGCCCGGCGTCTGGGTCGTCGATGTGGAACGCGTGCAGCACGAACCGTCGGCCCACGCCGCCGCCGCCGACGTCGACGCGGCGCGCCACATCGTGGCGGCCGAGGTCGCCACCTACCTGGCGGGCCAGCGGATGGCCGAGGTCACCCCGACTGTGACGGCGTTGCGCCAGCGAGCCGCCGATGTGGTCGAAGCGGAGCTGCTGCGCCTGGACAACCGGCTGCCCGGGCTTCAGAGCGCCCAGCGCGAGGAGGTGGCCCGCACCGTGCGGCGGGTGGTGGACAAGCTGCTACACGCGCCCACGGTGCGGATCAAACAGCTCGCCAGTGCTCCGGGTGGTGATAGCTACGCCGAGGCACTGCGCGAGCTTTTCGAACTCGATCAGACCGCGGTCGACGCCGTCGCCGCCGGCGAATTACCAGTGGTGCCAGGCGGATTCGACGCGCGCACCCCACAGCAGTCCGGCGAGTAGCCGATTGGCGCACGTGATCCGGATAGGCACCCGGGGCAGTCTGTTGGCCACCACCCAGGCCGGCACCGTCAGGGACGCCCTGATCGCCAAGGGCCACCCCGCGGAGTTGGTGACCATCACCACCGCCGGCGACCGGTCGTCGGCGCCCATCGAAAGTTTGGGTGTGGGCGTTTTCACCACTGCGCTGCGGGAGGCCATCGAAGACGGCCGCGTCGACGCCGCGGTGCATTCGCACAAGGATTTGCCGACCGCCGACGACCCGAGGTTTACCGTGGCCGCGATACCGCCGCGGAACGACCCCCGCGACGCGCTGGTGGCCCGCGACGGGCTGGTGCTGGGGGAGTTGCCGCCCGGTTCGCTGGTGGGCACGTCGTCCCCGCGGCGGGCCGCACAGCTTAGAGCATTGGGTCTCGGTTTGGAAATCCGCCCCCTACGAGGCAACCTAGATACCAGGTTGAACAGGGTAAGCAGTGGTGATCTTGACGCGATCGTGGTGGCCAGGGCCGGACTGGCCCGGCTCGGCCGCCTCGACGATGTCACCGAGACGCTAGAGGCGGTGCAGATGTTGCCAGCACCTGCTCAGGGCGCGCTCGCCGTCGAATGCCGTGCCGGTGACGGCCGGCTGGCGGCGGTGCTGGCGGAGTTGGACGACGCCGACACGCGCGCGGCGGTCACCGCGGAGCGAGCCCTGCTCGCCGAACTGGAGGCGGGTTGCTCCGCACCGGTGGGCGCGATCGCCGAAGTGGTCGAGTCCATCGATGAGGAGGGCCGCGTCTTCGAAGAGCTGTCGCTGCGCGGCTGCGTGGCGGCGCTGGACGGGTCCGATGTGATCCGTGCGTCCGGCATCGGAAGTCCCGGTCGGGCACGAGAGCTGGGGCTCTCGGTCGCCGGGGAGCTGTTCGAGCTGGGCGCACGGGAGCTGATGCGGGCAGCACGGCAAGACCCGCGCGCGAAAAACGAATGACGCTAAATGGGACTGACTTGGGAGCGACAATGACGACGCGAGGGCGTAAGGCAAGGCCGGGCCGAATCACGTTCGTGGGTTCCGGTCCGGGCGACCCCGGATTGTTGACCACGCGGGCCGCCGCGGTATTGACCAACGCCGCCTTGGTGTTCACCGATCCCGACGTGCCCGAGCCCGTACTGGCGCTGATCGGCAAGGACCTGCCGCCGGTCTCCGGCCCGGCGCCGGCCCGTCCGCAGGCCCCGAACGCCGAAGGCGCCACCGACCGGGAACCCGACCGGGCCGCCCCCGCCGTGATATCCGGCGGCGCCGACGTCCGCCCGGCGCTGGGCGAGCCCGCCGAGGTCGCCAAGACGCTTACGGCCGAAGCCCGCTCGGGCGTCGACGTGGTTCGGCTGGTGGCCGGCGACCCGCTGACGGTCGACGCGGTCATCACCGAGGTGAACGCCGTCGCGCGTAGCCACCTGCACATCGAGATCGTGCCCGGGCTGGCCGCCACCAGCGCCGTCCCCACCTACGCGGGGCTGCCGCTGGGCTCGTCGCACACGGTTGCCGACGTGCGCATCGACCCCAAAGACACCGACTGGGAGGCGCTGGCCGCGGCTCCCGGCCCGCTGATCCTGCAGGCCAGCGCGTCGCACCTGGCCGAAGCGGCCCGAGCACTGATCGATCACGAGCTCGCCGAGGCCACGCCCTGCGTGGTGACCGCACGTGGCACCACCTGCCAGCAGCGTTCGGTGGAAACCACGCTGCAAGGACTGACCGATCCGGCCGTCCTGAGCTGCACCGACGCCGCGGGTCCGTCCCCCGGGCCGCTGGTGGTGACTATCGGCAAGACGGTGGCCAGCCGGACCAAGCTGAATTGGTGGGAAAGCCGCGCACTCTACGGCTGGACCGTGTTGGTGCCGCGCACCAAGGACCAGGCCGGCGAGATGAGCGAACGGTTGACCTCCTACGGCGCGCTGCCGATCGAGGTGCCCACCATCGCCGTCGAGCCGCCGCGCAGCCCCGCGCAGATGGAGCGGGCCGTCAAGGGCCTGGTCGACGGCCGCTTCCAGTGGGTGGTGTTCACCTCCACCAACGCGGTGCGGGCGGTGTGGGAGAAGTTCGGCGAGTTCGGTCTGGACGCCCGTGCGTTCTCCGGGGTGAAGATCGCCTGCGTCGGCGAGTCGACGGCCGACCGGGTCCGGGCCTTCGGGATCAGCCCCGAGCTGGTACCGGCCGGAGAGCAGTCCTCACTCGGTCTGCTGGATGACTTCCCGCCCTACGACAGCATTTTCGACCCGGTGAACCGCGTCCTGCTGCCGCGGGCTGACATCGCCACGGAGACGCTGGCCGAGGGACTGCGCGAACGCGGCTGGGAGATCGAGGACGTCACCGCCTACCGGACGGTGCGCGCCGCACCGCCGCCGGCGGAGACCCGCGAAATGATCAAGACCGGCGGCTTCGACGCGGTGTGCTTTACCTCCAGCTCCACCGTGCGAAACCTGGTCGGCATCGCCGGCAAGCCGCACGCACGGACGATCATCGCCTGCATCGGCCCCAAGACCGCCGAGACCGCGGCCGAGTTCGGCTTGCGGGTGGATGTCCAGCCCGATACCGCCGCCGTCGGCCCGCTGGTCGACGCCCTGGCCGAACACGCCGCGCGGCTGCGCGCCGAGGGCGCGCTGCCACCGCCGCGCAAGAAGAGCCGCAGGCGCTAGTGGCTGCCGGGCACGCGAGCGTGCGTGTTTGTGCAACGACACGCCGTCTTAACTGGCATTCTGCGCACGCTCGCGGCTACGAAACCGCTCAATGAGCATGGGCGCTTACCCGCGGCACCGCCCGCGTCGGCTCCGGTCAACCCCCGCGTTGCGCCGCCTGGTTGGGCAAACATCTTTGGAGCCGCGGCATTTGGTGCTGCCGATGTTCGTCGCCGACGGCATCGACGAACCACGGCCGATTGCGTCCATGCCGAAAGTGGTTCAGCACACCCGGGATTCGCTGCGCAGCGCCGCCGCCGATGCGGTCACCGCCGGGGTGGGCGGGCTGATGCTGTTCGGTGTGCCGCGCGAGCAGGACAAGGACTCGACCGGCTCGGCCGGCACCGACCCCGACGGCATCCTCAACGTCGCGCTGCGTGACCTGGCCAAGGACCTCGGTGACGCCACGGTGTTGATGGCCGACACCTGCCTGGACGAGTTCACCGATCACGGGCACTGTGGGGTCTTGGACGCAAGGGGCCGGGTGGACAACGACGCCACGTTGGCACGGTACGTGAAACTGGCTGTGGCACAAGCGGAATCGGGCGCCCACGTGGTCGGTCCGAGCGGGATGATGGATGGCCAGGTGGCTGCGATCCGCGACGGGCTGGACGCCGCCGGCCACACCGATGTGGTGATCCTGGCCTACGCGGCGAAATTCGCCTCGGCGTTCTACGGCCCATTCCGCGAAGCCGTGACCTCCAGCCTGTCCGGAGACCGCCGCACCTATCAGCAGGACCCGGGCAACTTCCGGGAGGCGCTGCGCGAGATCCAACTGGATCTCGACGAGGGCGCCGACATCGTGATGGTCAAGCCCGCGATGGGTTATCTCGACGTGGTGGCGGCCGCGGCGAAAGTCTCGCCGGTGCCGGTGGCCGCCTATCAGGTCTCGGGGGAGTACGCGATGATCTGCGCAGCGGCCGCCAATGGCTGGATCGACGAGCGCGCTGCCGCGCTGGAGTCATTGACGAGCATCCGGCGCGCCGGCGCCGATATCGTGCTCAGTTACTGGGCCGCGGATGCGGCGGATTGGCTTTCATGACGGGGGAGGTGGGCTTCAGATGACATCCAGGGGCAGCGAACCCAAGCCGTTGTTCTACGAGCCCGGCGCCAGCTGGGTGTGGGTGGCGTTGGGTCCGGCATCGGCGGCGGCGCTGATCCTGATCGAAGTCTGGAGCGGTGGGCCGGTGTCGTTCGTGGTTCCGGCGATCTTCCTGGTAATGGTGTCGGCGTTCGTGGGGTTGCAGGTGAAGGCGGCACGGATCCATGTCTCGGTCGAGCTGACCGAAGACGCCCTGCGTCAGGGCACCGAAACCCTCCTGGTGCGCGAAATCGTCAAGGTGTATCCGGAGCCCGAGAATCACGTGGCTTCCGAAAAGACCCTGGCGAAGTGGCAGTCGGCGCGCGCGCTCGGCGAGTTGGACGGGGTACCGCGGCACCGGACGGGCATCGGTCTCAAGCTCACGGAAGGTCGCACCGCCCAGGCCTGGGCGCGTCGTCATCGCCACCTGCGGGCGGCGCTGACCCCCTTGGTCCAGGAAAGGGTGGAGCCCGCCGGCTCCGACGTCACCGACGACGACCGCGACGACGACGGGACAGCGCTGTGATCGCCCGATACCGGCCCTTGATCGAACTCGGCCTGGCCTTTTTCTTGTTGGCCGCCGCCTCCGTGACCTGGGCGCACGCGCGTCGCACCGTGACCGTCGCGCCCATCGCGGACGGGCAGCCGGTCACCACGTCGTTGGTTTACCACCCGCAGGTGCTGCTGCTGACCCTGGTGCTGATAACGATCGCCGGGGTACTGGAAGTGATCGGCGTCGCCAGGCTGTGGCGGTTGCGGAGCGCTACGCCGTCTTCTTGATGAGCGGCAGCACGAGCTGACGGCGGCTGGCGATCGCGTCCGCCAGGTTGTGGAGCGCCTCGCGCACCGAGCTCGTCATCGGGAACGCATCCTCGTCACCGCCGTCGTCCAGCAGCTCGCTGATCGCCGGGCCGGGGACCAACGTCCACTCCACCCCGGCGGCGCGGCAGTCCTCGTCGAAGCCCCGCAAGAGCGAAATACCGGCCGCAGCAAAGTGACTCACGTCGCTCAGATCGAGCACCACCGGGTTGCTCCCGAGAATGAAACGCAGGATGTACGCACCGACCCAATCGACATTGGCGGCGTCGATTACGCCTCTGACGGTCACCACCGTCGCCAGGTGGTGACAGTGAGCCCGAATCTGGGCACCGTCGCACTCAAAGGTGCCGTTCGCCCGTCGAGTCGCGACCTTCGCGGTGGTCATCAGCAGCCCCATTTCCTGTGGCGTTCGCTGTGCTCAACGTTGCCCGCCAAATCTAAGGGGACCGACAGCCGCGTCTAACTCTTTGCTAAGAAGCGGATTTGGGGGCGCTCGGCCCAGGTCGGGGCAACGTCGATGGTGGCCATTGCGGCCAGCCACACCACGATCCCTCCACCCATCGTGTCGATTCCGCTGTTAGGCTGCGATGGCTGCCGGGTGCTCAGGCGGGGGCCTGTGAGTGGCGGGATCGCCCGGTCAGCAGCGTTAGGCGGATTGCGAAAACGGTAGAGCCCGGACGGAAAGAGCATCTTGCACAGCGGAGAGATCAGGGGGGAGATCAAGTCCCTGACGGGGCTCCGCATAGTCGCCGCGGTGTGGGTGGTGCTGTTTCACTTCCGGCCGATGTTGGGCGATGTCTCGCCGGACTTCCGCGACGCCCTCGCACCGGTGCTCAACTGCGGAGCCCAGGGCGTCGATCTCTTCTTCATCCTCAGCGGATTCGTGTTGACCTGGAATTATCTCGACCGCATGGGCCGGTCGTGGTCGACGCGTGCCACCCTGCACTTCCTATGGCTGCGGCTGGCCAGAGTCTGGCCGGTCTACCTGGTCACGTTGCACCTCGCCGCCCTGTGGGTGATCTTCACCCTCCACGTCGGTCATGTGCCGTCACCCGACGCCGGTCAGCTCACCGCGGTCAGCTACGTGCGCCAAATCCTGCTGGTGCAGTTGTGGTTTGTGCCATTCTTCGACGACTCCAGTTGGGACGGGCCGGCCTGGTCGATCAGCGCGGAATGGCTGGCCTACCTGCTCTTCGGCCTGCTCGTGCTGGTGATTTTGCGGATGAAGCAGGCGACGAGGGCGCGCAGCCTGATGTTTCTGGCGTTCGCGGCGTCGTTGCCGCCGGTGGTGATGTTGCTGACCAGCGGCCACTTCTACACACCGTGGAGTTGGTTGCCCCGCATCGTGACGCAGTTCACCGCGGGCGCGCTGGCTTGTGCCGCCGTGCGGAGGTTGCGGCTGACCGATCGTGGTCGCCGCCTCGCGGGATACGTCTCCCTGCTGCTCCTGGTCGCCTTGGTGGGCGTCCTCTACTGGTTTGGCGCGCATCCGATAGCCGGGGTCGAGGAGAACGACAGCGGCGGGGTGGTCGACGTTCTGTTCGTTCCGCTGGTGATAACTTTGGCGATCGGCCTGGGCAGCCTGCCGAGGCTGCTGTCGACGCGGTTGATGGTTTACGGCGGTCAGATCTCGTTTTGCCTGTACATGGTGCATGAGCTGGTCCATACCTCCTGGGGATGGGCTGTCGAGCAATTCGAGCTCAGGTCCCAGGACAATCCGTGGAAATGGAACGTCATCGGTCTGTTAGCGATCGCCGTGGTCATCTCGATCCTGATGTATCACTTCGTCGAAGAGCCCGCGCGCCGCTGGATGCGCAGGATGGTCGACGTCAGACCCGCCGACGAGAAAGCCGAGCCCGCCGAGCCGGCGAGCACCAAGCTGCATCCGATCGACGGTGGGCTGGAAGCGGTTTCGGGCCGCGCGGTGTGACGCGCGCGAGCGGCTGATTCACCGTACGATTCCGGTGATTTGGATGCGGCGCGCGACGATGCCATTCGGGGGGAGGTAGCAGTGAGTCGTCTGGCCACGGTCATCGTCGGCCTCGCCATCGTGTGCGTGATCTTTACCGACGCGATGCACCCGGCACAGGTGCGGGCCTACGAACCAATGACCCTGGATTCCCGGTTGAACCATGTCGCGGTCGTCGGCGACTCGTATACCACCGGCACCGATGAGGGCGGCCGGGGCCCGAGAGCGTGGACCGCCCTCGCCTGGCACACGCTCGCCGCGCGCGGCGTGCGGATCGCCCCCGACGTGGCGGCCGAGGGCAGGGCCGGCTATGGCGAGCGCGGCGACCACGGCAGCATCTTCCAAGATCTGACCCGACGCGCGGTCAAGCCCGCCGACGGGCTGGTGGTGTTTTTCGGCTCCCGCAACGACGAGGGCGTCGATCCCGGGCTGCTGGGCGGAAAGGCCCGCGACACCTTCGGTCTGGCCCGCAGCCTCGCGCCGTCCGCCAAGTTCCTGGTGATCGGACCCCCCTGGCCGACCGCCGACGTACCCTGGCAGGTGCTGCAGATTCGCGACGTGCTCAACGCCGCGGCCAGGGCGGCGGGGGCAACGTTCGTCGACCCGATCGGCGACGGCTGGTTCGTCGACCGGCCCGACCTGATCGGCCCCGACGGCGTCCACCCTAACGACGCGGGCCACCAGTATCTGGCGGACAAGATCGCACCGCTCATTCGCATGCAGTTGTCCCGGTGAGGGGTTCGGCGCCTACGGCGAAAACACCGGCCGTACAAGGTATTTGGCAGAAAGGCGTCCGACGTGTCAGTCTTCGGCGTGCCGCTCGTAGTCCCATTGCTCGAGGCGCGCTTGCAAGTGCATCAGGCCGATGCCGACGACTGGCGTGACGGCCGCTATGCAGACCAGCAGCAGCGTGGTCATCTCAAAACCTCCAGACATCCTTCGCTGATAAGACGCTCGTCCACGGCGAGAGGTTCATTACGACGCCATCCAGGCCAGCTCGCCGGGCAGCTGTGTCCGCCAATACCCAATGTCGTGCCCGCCTATGGAGAAGCTGCCGGCCGGCGGCGTTTTCAGCTGGCTGACGAACGCGCGGGTGGCAAAGTAGAAGCGGTCGAAGGTGCCGCAGTCCACCCGCAGCGGGATCTGCGACAGCGCCGGCACACCCAGCACGCTGTTTTGCACCCAGTCGTCGTAGCTGTCGAACGACCCGGGGGTGCTGCCGGCGAAGGAGGTGAACAGCGCCGGGCTGATCGCGCAGATTCCGGCGGTCCGCGACGGTCCGAGCCGGGCGCCCAGGTGCAGCGCCCCGTAGCCGCCCATGGACCACCCCAGGAAGCCCACCCGGGTGGTGTCCATGCCCATCGAGGACAGCATGGGCAACAGCTCGTCGAGCACCATCGCGCCGGAGTCCGTGCCGTCGGCGCGTCGGTGCCAGTAGGAGTTGCTGCCGCCGTCGACGCCCACCACCGCGAACGGCGGCTTGCCCGCCTTGACCAGTTGAGCCAGCCCGTCCTCGACGCCGGCGTCGAGCATCATGTTCGCGTCGCCGTCCTTGCCGTGCAGGGCGATCACCGGTCGCAGCACTCCGGTGTGGCCCGGCGGCAGGGCGATCACCCAATTGGTCTCGACGCCGCCGCGGGCCGCCGAGACGAACGAACCGGTGAGCTTGGTCGGCAGGCTGCTGCCGGCCGCGGAGGGCTCGAACGGCGCGGGAGCTTGCGCCGGCGCCGCCCGTGGCTCGAGCGGATCCAGCAGCGCGCTCAACGTCCACACACCAGCGGCTGCCGCGCCGGCCCCCACGCCCATACGCAGTACCGCACGGCGGTTCACGTCAGGCACGTGCGTCATAATGCCTCGCCGCTAAGGCTTTTCCGCCCGAACCACCCCGTATCGCAACCGGATCGCAAGGTTTGTGATGTGGCGGTCACAAAGCGGTGATGTCCGTCTCACCGGGTCGCGGCCCAACGCAGCGCGGGCGGCCCGCCTGTACGCCGGGTGTTGACACTCCGGTTACCCGATCGACACCAACTGAAGATCTGGAGCGGGTACGCCTCTGCGGCATGGTATTGCAGCGTTTCGCCGTCTGGATCGTTCCCGTGTCGGTGCTGGGGCTCGTCGCCGCGTGTGCGCACCGACCCGCGACGCCGGGCGCGGAACCCGCAACCACCACTCCGATCCATCACCTGGTGGTCATCTTTGAAGAGAACGTGTCCTTCGACCACTATTTCGGAACCTATCCGCATGCCGCCAACATCGACGGCCAGCCGTTCACCGCCAAAGCGGACACCCCTGCGGTAGACGGCCTCACACCAGAGTTGTTGACGCACAACCCCAATTCCGTGCAGCCGATGCGGCTGGGCGGTCCGGGTCAGCAGGTGACCTGCGATCAGGACCACGAATACCAAGCCGAACAATTGGCGTTCAATGGCGGTGCGATGGATCGGTTCGTCGAGCACACCGAGGGCGCGCCGTGCCCATCGCCGGCCTTCAGCGTCCCCGGCCTGGTGATGGGCTACTACGACGGCAACTCGGTGACCGCGCTGTGGAACTACGCACAGCACTATTCGATGAACGACAACTTCTACAACACCACGTTCGGCCCGTCGGCGCCGGGCCATCTCAACCTGGTGTCCGGTCAAACCCATGGTGTGATAACCAAATTCATGCCGGACGGGCAGCCGTTTCCGCCCCACTTCGTCATCGACGACACCGGTAACGGGCAGGGGACCCTCATCGAGGATTCGCAACCCCTCGGCGACGACTGCTCGTTTCGGGACCAGGTGCAGTTCAGTGCCGACAACAAGAACATCGGTGATCTGCTCAACGCGAAGGGCGTCACGTGGGGCTACTTTCAGGGTGGTTTCAAGCCGACGACCCGCAGGCCCGACGGCACGGCGGAGTGCGGCGCGACGCACAACGTCGGTGAAGCGGTGGGCGGGACCGGCAAGACCGGCGCGTTACCGTTCGGCATCAAACCCGACTACGTGCCGCACCACGAGCCGTTCCAGTTCTACCCGTCCACCGCCAACCCGCATCATCTGCCACCGAGCGCGATCGAGAAGATCGGCCGCGGTGACCAAGCCAACCATCAGTACGACCTGTCCGATTTCTGGGCGGCCGCCGACGCGGGTCACCTGCCGGCGGTCAGCCTGCTGAAGCCGCCCGCCTACCAAAACGCCCACGCCGGTTACTCCGATCCGCTCGACGAGCAACGGTTCCTCGTCGACACGATGAACCACCTGCAAGGGCTCCCGGATTGGCGGGACATGGCGATCGTCGTCACCTACGACGACTCCGACGGCTGGTACGATCACAAACCCTCGCCGATCGTTGTGGCGTCCGCCACACCCGAAGACGCGCTGAACGGCCCGGGCCGGTGCGGTGATCCGGCCGGGGCGCCCATCGCCTACCAAGGCCGGTGCGGGCATGGCCCGCGGTTGCCACTGCTGTTGATATCTCCTTATGCCAGAACAAATTTCGTGGACCACACCCTGACCGACCAAACGTCGATCCTGCGGTTCATCGAGGACAACTGGGGCACCGGCCGCATCGGCGACCACTCATTCGACGAGCGCGCCGGCGCACTCACCGGGATGTTCGATTTCACCGGTTCGGCTCAAGCGACGCTGGCCCTCGACCCCCACACCGGCAGCCCGCGCTAGCGCCGGCGCCAAGGCAACCCCGAATCCAATCTCCAAGGTTTCAACCCTCGCGCGCCCCTTCATTTTTGAGCGCGCCGAGCCTGCGCTGAGCGCGCGATTCCGCCGGCCGGATCTCCGGCGCTGTGCGCAGGTTCGACGCGCGCACCGCAGGCTCGGTGCCGACGCCGAAGAATTGGCCCGGTTGGTGTCCCGCCCGCCGATGTGCTGTGGTCTAGCCATGGCTACCTCGCAGCTGCGCCAAGGACTGTCGCAGCGTCAGCTGAGCATGATCGCCCTCGGCGGGGTGATCGGCGCCGGGCTGTTCGTCGGCTCCGGTGTGGTGATCAAGGACACCGGGCCCGCGGCATTCTTGACGTACGCATTGTGCGGTCTACTGATCATTCTGGTGATGCGGATGCTGGGCGAGATGGCGGCCGCGAACCCGTC
Organism: uncultured Actinomycetota bacterium; assembly: GCA_963703795.1. Lineage (GTDB taxonomy): Bacteria > Actinomycetota > Actinomycetes > Mycobacteriales > Mycobacteriaceae > Mycobacterium. The sequence goes on from CAVPFT010000030.1 coordinate 82,457, forward strand.
AACGGGGTCGTTCGCGGATTACGCGGCCCGCGCCCTGGGCGGCTGGGCGGGATTTTCGGTCGCGTGGCTGTATTGGTACTTCTGGGTGATCGTGGTCGGGTTCGAAGCGGTCGCCGGCGGGAAGGTCCTCGGCTACTGGTTCGACGCACCGCTGTGGCTGCTCTCGCTGTGCCTGATGATGCTGATGACCGCGACGAACCTGTTCTCGGTGTCATCCTTCGGGGAGTTCGAATTCTGGTTCGCCGGAATCAAAGTCGCGACCATTGCGATCTTCCTGGCGGTCGGCACCGTTTTTGTCCTCGGGTTTCTTCCCGGCCACCACGGAGACTTTTCCAACCTCACGTCGCTCGGCGGGTTCTTCCCGAAGGGTGTCGGCGCGGTCTTCGCCGCCATCGTGGTGGTGATCTTCTCGATGGTGGGCGCGGAGATCGTCACCGTCGCCGCCGCCGAGAGTCGAGATCCGGAGCTTGCGGTCCAGCGGGCGACGAGATCGGTGGTGGCGCGCATCGGGATCTTCTTCGTCGGTTCGGTCTTTCTGCTCGTCGCAATCCTCCCGTGGAATTCGGTGGAGCTGGGCGCCTCGCCCTACGTCGCGGCGCTTAGACGCATGGGTCTCCCCGGCGCGGATCAGGTGATGAACGCGGTGGTGCTCACCGCGGTGCTGTCCTGCTTGAACTCGGGCCTGTACACGTCGTCGCGCATGCTCTTTGTGCTCGCCGACCGACGGGAGGCGCCGGCTCGGCTCGTCAAGCTGAGTCGGCGTGGCGTCCCTCATATCGCCATCTTGTGCTCGTCGGCGATCGGGTTTCTCTGCGTCATCATGGCGTGGCTCGCGCCCGGCACGGTTTTTCTCTTCCTGCTGAACTCGTCGGGCGCCATCATCTTGTTCGTCTACTGGCTGATCGCTCTGTCGCAGATCGTCCTGCGCCGCCGGACACCCCCCGAACGGCTGCGGATCAAGATGTGGTTCTTCCCGGTGCTGTCGATCCTCACTCTCGCCGGAATCACCGCGGTGCTGGTGCAGATGGCCTTCGACCGCTCGGCGCGCAGTCAGTTGTGGCTCAGCCTGCTGTCCTGGGTAGTGGTGATTGGGCTGTACTTCGTCGCGCGCGCCCGCGGCCGAATCGGTGCCGGCCGCGAGGTTCCTTCGGCGGAATGAGCAGTGAGGTCAGCCGGTCTTGGTGAGCAATACGGCTTTCTCGAACGGCAGCCTCGCGACAATCGGCCGCGCCCCCCGTGCCACGTGTTCCGCCGCCTCGGCCGTGGTGACCACCTTCGGGTCGGCGATGCCGATGTCCTTGCCGTTGCGGCGCATTCGGCCGCCCCCTGCGGCGGTGAGATTTTTCAGCCAGTCGCGGTCCGGGCCATAGGTCAGCACGATCGCCACCCCGGGTTTGCCATCGACGTCGGCGCTGAACACAGTCACCGGCGTGCGGTACGGCTTGCCCGAGCGCCGTCCGACATGCTCGACGATGCCCAACGGCGGGAGCCAACCGGCAAACATCCGCCCAACGGGGTTGGTGACGTACCGGTTGAATCGCGCGGCGCTTTGGGGCATTTCCATGGTGTCCATCCAACCCGTTCGCCCCGGCCGACATCAAGGCGCGCGGCGTGTCGCGGGCACCAGCGTGCGCGCCAGCCTGGCCGGCCGAGACGGTGGGTGTTGCCACGGCTGGCGGTCGTGCGCCGGCCATGCGTAACAAGGGGTTTCGCCGTCCAGGAGCTGTCGCAGGCCGGGAATGGCCAGGTCGCATGCGGACCAGTCGTAGAGGAGTTCCACTCGTGGTGTGATGATCCCGACATCGAGCAGGTGCCCTATTCCATGTTCGGCCCGCTGATAGGGCGTGAGGTCGTCACCGAGCGGGTAGCGGTCGGGAAGCACTCGGGATAGCGACAGGAATATGCCGGTCATGCCCAATCGCGGGTCGCCGAGTGGCCGGCCGGCGAAGGCCAGCCAGCCGAGCGCGAGCCGGGGCGCGGCGACCAGCGCGTGGGCATAGAGAACCCGCGCCAGCACCACGTTCATGAAGAAACGTTCGACGCGGGACTCGCGAGACGCGAGGCGCTCGTGTTCGAGATATGCGCTGACGACGCTGATGTTGTGCGCGCGGTACCACCGCTGGGCGGACGGGCGCCGGATGAACTCGAGCAACGCGGCGACCGCCGGAGAGCTGGGGGTGCCGGGATGACCGAAGGCCAGGGCGCGGCCTTCCCAACCGTCACGCAGCAGGCGTTCGTTCACCGCGCGCCACCAGGGGCTTCCCGGAGCCGGCCCGTCGGCCGGGTTGAGCAGCCCGCGCCGCAGCTGCCATCCCATGAAGGCCGACGCCGCCTGCCGAAACGGCAGATGACCGCGGTCCACGTTTGCAGGGACCTTGTAGAGCTCCTGCATCAGCGCGAGCCGGGCGTCCGGGTCGTCGCGGACCGCGGCAACCCTGGCCGAAGCGACGTCGACAGCCGCCTGCCTTGTCACAAGTCGATTGTGTCAGCGCGGCGATAACCGCCCACTTGGTGGAGCGAACTCTTACACCCTGTAGTTGAACGATCGGCGGAGGCTGGAACACTGGTCGGCATGGGTAGCAGTGACCAGGCGACCGCGCATGCCCCGGCCGCCGTGACGGCCTCGGCGAAACTGTTCGAGGACGCCTGCGCGGTCATTCCCGGCGGGGTGAACTCCCCGGTGCGCGCGTTCACCGCAGTGGGCGGAACGCCACGCTTCATCACCGGGGCGCGCGGGTGCTGGCTCACCGACGCCGACGGCAACCGCTACGTCGACCTGGTCTGCTCGTGGGGGCCGATGATCCTCGGCCACGCCCACCCGGCCGTCGTCGACGCCGTCGCGCGGGCCGCCGCCTCGGGATTGTCGTTCGGGGCGCCGACGCCGGCCGAAACCGAGCTGGCCGCCGAGATCATCGGGCGGATGGCGCCGGTCGAGCGGGTACGGCTGGTGAACTCCGGCACCGAGGCCACGATGAGCGCGGTCCGGTTGGCCCGCGGATTCACCGGCCGGGCCAAGATCGTCAAGTTCTCCGGGTGCTACCACGGCCACGTCGACGCCTTGCTCGCCGACGCGGGTTCCGGGGTGGCGACGCTGGGCCTGCCGTCCTCGCCCGGGGTGACCGGCGCGGCCGCGGCCGACACGATCGTGTTGCCCTACAACGACATCGACGCCGCGCGGGAGACATTCGCCCGGTTCGGCGACCAGATCGCCGCGGTGATCACCGAGGCCAGCCCCGGCAACATGGGAGTGGTCCCGCCGGCGCCCGGCTACAACGCGGCGCTGCGCGCGATCACCGCCGAGCATGGTGCGCTGCTGATCGTCGACGAGGTAATGACGGGTTTTCGGGTCAGCCGAAGTGGTTGGTACGGAATCGATCCGGTCGACGCTGACCTGTTCACCTTCGGCAAGGTGATGAGCGGCGGTTTGCCGGCCGCGGCGTTCGGTGGGCGAGCCGACGTAATGGAGCGGCTGGCGCCGCTCGGTCCGGTCTATCAGGCCGGCACTTTGTCGGGTAACCCGGTGGCCGTGGCCGCGGGGCTGGCCACGCTGCGCGCCGCCGACGACGCGGTCTACGCCACGCTGGACGCCAACGCCGACCGGCTGGCCGGGCTGCTGTCCGGGGCGCTGACGAAAGCCGGTGTGCCGCATCGAGTTTCGCGGGCCGGCAACATGCTCAGCGTGTTCTTCTCCGAGACCCCGGTGACCGACTTCGCGTCCGCGCGGGCGAGTGCGACCTGGCGTTACCCACCGTTCTTCCACGCCTTGCTCAACGCGGGCGTCTACCCGCCGTGCAGTGCCTTCGAGGCGTGGTTCGTTTCGACGGCGCTGGACGACGCCGCGTTCGACCGGATCGCCGAAGCGCTACCGTCAGCGGCAGCCGCCGCGGCCCTGGAGCGCGAATCCTGATGGCCGAACAAACCCGCGTCCACGTGGTGCGCCACGGCGAGGTGTACAACCCCACCGGCGTCCTCTACGGCCGGCTGCCCGGATTCGGCCTGTCCGAGAAGGGCCGCGCGCAAGCGGATGCCGTTGCCGTCGCGCTGGCCGACCGGGACATCGTCGCGGTGATCGCCTCACCGCTGCAGCGGGCCCAGGAAACCGCCGCACCCGTCGCCGCGAAGCACGACCTGCAAGTGGACACCGACCCCGATCTGATCGAATCGGCCAACTTCTTCGAGGGCCGGCGCATCGGCCCCGGTGACGGGGCGTGGCGCGATCCGCGGTTCTGGTGGCAACTGCGCAACCCGTTCACCCCGTCCTGGGGCGAGCCCTACGTGGAGATCGCGGCCAGGATGACGACCGCGGCGGACAAGGCGCGCGCCCGTGGCACCGGCCACGAGGTGGTGTGCGTCAGCCACCAGCTGCCGGTATGGACGCTGCGGCAGCACCTGAGCGGCAGGCGGCTCTGGCACGACCCGCGGCGACGCGACTGCGCGCTGGGCTCGATCACCACCCTGGTCTACGACGGCGACCGCCTCGTCGACATCGAGTACTTCCAACCGGCGGGCGATTGAGCGCGCCGGCGACGATGCAGAGCGAAGCGATGAAGAGGAGTGGCGCCATAAGCATGTGGCGGCTGGCCATGGCAGGGACGGCATTGGCGGCGTTGCTGGCGAGCTGCTCCGGACTTCTCGCAGGCTGTTCCGGCCGCGATGCGGTAGCCCAGGGCGGCACCTTCGCATTCGTCTCGCCCGGAGGGAAAACCGACATCTACTACGACCCGCCCGCAAGCCGCGGCCGCCCCGGCCCCCTGTCCGGGCCCGACCTGGCGGACCCGGCGCACACGCGTTCGCTCGACGATTTCGCCGGCCAGGTCGTCGTGATCAACGTGTGGGGGCAGTGGTGCGGGCCATGCCGGGCCGAGGTCGCCCAACTGCAGCAGGTGTATGACGCCACCCGCGCCGCCGGGGTGTCCTCGGTGTCTTTTCTAGGCATCGACGTCCGTGACAACAACCGCCAGGCGGCCCTGGACTTCGTCGACGACCGCCACGTGAGCTACCCATCCATCTACGATCCGGCGATGCGCACCCTGATCGCGTTCGGCGGCAAGTACCCCACGACCGTGATTCCGTCCACGCTGGTGCTGGACCGTCAGCACCGGGTCGCCGCGGTGTTCCTGCGCGAAATGCTGGCGCAGGACCTGCAGCCCGTGGTGCAGCGGGTGGCTCAGGAATCCGCGGCGGGCCAGGCCGCGCCGGGACGGCCGGATTCATCGAGATGACCGGCTTCACCCAGATCGCCGCCGCCGGGCCGCTGGTGCTGGCTCTCGGCGCGTGCCTGCTGGCCGGACTGGTCTCGTTCGCCTCGCCGTGTGTGGTGCCGCTGGTGCCCGGCTATCTGTCGTACCTGGCCGCTGTCGTCGGCGTCGACGAGCAGCCGCCGTCGGGCGCGCTAAAAGCCCCGCCGGGCGCCCGGTGGCGGGTTGCGGGATCCGCGGCGTTGTTCGTCGCCGGGTTCACCACGGTGTTCGTGCTCGGCACCGTCGCCGTGCTCGGCATGACCACCACGCTGATCGACAACCAGCTGGTGCTGCAGCGGGTCGGGGGCGTGCTGACCATCGTGATGGGGCTGGTGTTCGTGGGCCTGATCCCGGCCCTGCAGCGCCAGGCCAGGTTCAGTCCGCGGCAGCTGACGACCGTCGCGGGGGCGCCGGTGCTCGGCGCGGTGTTCGCGCTCGGCTGGACGCCGTGCCTGGGACCGACGCTGACGGGGGTGATCGCCGTCGCCTCGGCCACCGACGGTGCGAGCGTCGCCCGCGGCGTCGTGCTGGTGATCGCCTACTGCCTGGGGCTGGGGATCCCGTTCGTGCTGTTGGCGCTCGGCTCGGCGGGCGCGGTGGCCGGCCTGGGCTGGCTGCGACGGCACACCCGGGCCATCCAAGTCTTCGGCGGCGCGCTGTTGATCGCGGTCGGCGCCCTGCTGGTGACCGGGGTGTGGAACGACTTCGTCTCGTGGCTGCGCGACGCGTTCGTGTCCGACGTGAGGTTGCCGATTTGAGCGCGCCCGTGAAGCGGCCAGCAGACGCAGAATCGCACGAAAAGACCCGTCCTAGTGCGATTCTGCGTCTGCTCGCGGCCGTTGGCGCCAGGGCACGCAACACCTGGCGGACGCTGACCTCGATGGGCACCGCGTTGGTGCTGCTGGTTTTGCTCGCGCTGGGCGCCATACCCGGGGCGCTGCTGCCGCAGCGCAGCCTCAACGCCGGCAAGGTCGACGAGTACCTGGCCACCCATCGCGTGATCGGGCCCTGGCTGAATCGGCTGCAGGCCTTCGACGTGTTTTCCAGCTTCTGGTTCACCGCCATCTACGTGCTGCTGTTCGTCTCGTTGGTTGGCTGCCTGACCCCGCGGATGATCGAGCACGCGCGCAGCCTGCGCGCCACCCCGGTGGCCGCCCCGCGCAACCTGGCCCGGCTACCCAGGCACGCCGACGCGCAGCTCCCGGCCGGCCCCGAACAGGTGAACCGCCTGGCGAACACCATCACCAAACGCCTGGGTGGCTGGCGCACAGCCATCCGGCATCAGGACGACGCGGTCGAGGTGTCCGCCGAGAAGGGTTATCTGCGCGAATTCGGCAACATCGTCTTCCACTTCTCGTTGCTGGGCCTGCTGGTCGCGGTGGCCGTCGGCAAGCTGTTCGGCTACGAGGGCAACGTCATCGTCATTGCCGACGGCGGCCCCGGTTTCTGCTCCGCATCGCCGGCCGCGTTCGACTCGTTCCGCGCCGGCAATACCGTCGACGGCACATCGCTGCATCCAATTTGCTTACGGGTCAACGATTTTCAGGCGCACTACCTGCCGTCGGGGCAGGCCACCTCGTTCGCGGCGGACATCGACTATCAGGCCGGCCACGATTTGACGGCCAACAGCTGGCGGCACTACCTGCTGGAGGTCAACCACCCGCTGCGGGTCGACGGCGACCGGGTATACCTGCAGGGCCACGGTTATGCGCCCACCTTCACCGTGACGTTCCCGGACGGGCAGAGGCGCACGTCGACCGTGCAGTGGCGACCCGACAACCCGCAGACGCTGCTGTCATCGGGGGTGGCGCGCATCGATCCGCCCGCCGGCAGCTATCCCAACCCCGCCGAGCGTCGCAAGCACGAAATCGCGATTCAGGGCCTGCTGGCGCCGACCGAACAGCTCGACGGCACCCTGTTGTCGTCGCGCTTCCCGGCGCTGAACGCCCCCGCGGTGGCCGTTGACATCTATCGCGGCGACACCGGCCTGGACAGCGGGCGGCCCCAGTCGTTGTTCACGCTGGATCCCCGGCTGATCGAGCAGGGCCGGCTGACCAAGGAGAAGCGGGTCAACCTGCGTGCCGGCCAAGAGGTCCGGCTCGACCAGGGCCCGGCGGCCGGCACCGTCATCCGCTTCGACGGGGCCGTGCCGTTCGTCAACCTGCAGGTCTCTCACGATCCGGGCCAGACCTGGGTGCTGGTCTTCGCGATCACGATGATGGCCGGGCTGCTGGTGTCGCTGCTGGTGCGCCGCCGCCGGGTGTGGGTCAGGCTCACTGCGGCCAGTGGCAAGGCGGCCGGTACGGTGAACGTCGAACTGGGCGGCCTGGCCCGCACCGACAACTCAGGTTGGGGCGACGAGTTCGAGCGGTTGACCGAGCGGCTGCTGGCCGCGCTCGGCGAATCCGGCCCCGCCGACGGCGCCGAAACGCCCCCAGCGTCCAGAAGGAGTTCTCAGGTGGACGTCAAATGAACACGCTGCACGTCGACATCGGCCTGGCGCGCTACTCCGACTGGGCGTTCACCTCGGCCGTGGTGGTCCTGGTCGTCGCCCTGCTGCTGCTGGCCTTCGAGCTGGCCTACGTCGGCGGCCGGCGCGTGGAACACCGCGCGAAGGTGCTTGCCGGGTCGGTCGCCGCCGACAGCGTCACCCCGGGCATCGTGGCCGACGTTGCGGATCGCCCGCTCGACGAACGCGTCGGGCGGGGCGGGCTGGCAGTGGTCTACCTCGGCATCGCCCTACTGCTGGCGTGCATCGTGCTGCGCGGCCTGGCCACCCTGCGGGTGCCCTGGGGCAACATGTACGAGTTCATCAACCTGACGTGCTTCTGTGGGCTGGTCGCCGGCGCCATCGTGTTGCGCCGCCCGCAATACCGCCCGCTGTGGGTTTTCCTGCTGGTGCCGGTGCTGATCCTGCTGACGGTTTCCGGACGCTGGCTCTACACCAATGCCGCACCGGTGATGCCCGCACTGCAGTCCTACTGGCTGCCCATCCACGTGTCGGTGGTCAGCCTGGGTTCCGGGGTGTTCCTGGTGGCCGGCATTGCCAGCATCCTGTTCTTGCTGCGCACGTCGCGGCTGGGCAACCCCGACACTGAGGGTGCGCTGGCCCGCGTGGTGCGGCGGCTGCCCGACGCGCAGACCCTGGACCGCATCGCCTACCGCACCACGATCTTCGCGTTCCCGGTGTTTGGTTTCGGAGTGATCTTCGGCGCTATCTGGGCCGAGGAAGCCTGGGGCAGGTATTGGGGCTGGGATCCCAAGGAGACGGTTTCGTTTGTCGCGTGGGTGGCATACGCGGCCTACCTGCACGCAAGGTCAACCGCGGGATGGCGGGACAGGAAGGCGGCCTGGATCAACGTCGTGGGTTTCGTGGCCATGATCTTCAATTTGTTCTTCGTTAACCTGGTGACTGTGGGCCTGCATTCCTATGCGGGCGTGGGCTGACAGTCAGCGACGGACCCAAGCAACAAACAACGAGGGGGAGTGCACGTGTCCGAGCACCCGATGACGGGCGTGGGGGCGCCCGAACAACCGACCACGCAGGTGCCTTCTTCGGCGCCGCTCCAGCAGCATCCCGGCGAGCCGCCGGCGGAGTCCTATGCCGAAGCACCGACCAGGGCCTTCGCCGGATTCCGCACCGAGCGTCGGGTCCACGCACCCGAACGGCGGGAGCCGGCGCCGCCCGTGGCGCCCCCGCCCGCCGGGATGCCGCCCTGGGATTCCACACCGGTCACCGGCATCCCGCGAATGGACCCGACGGCATACGGGGCCTACTACAACGGCCCGACCGAAGCGCCGCCGGCCGAAGCCCCCTACCGCCGCCCCGAGCCGCTGCCGCACACGCCCTATCCGGAACTGTCCACCGGGGTGCTGTTGCGACCGGTCAAGCCGCCGCCATCGGAGGGTTGGCGCCGGTTGCTCTATGACCTGTCGGGTCGCCTGATCAACTTGGGGGAGAGCCCACGGGCCGCCCACTACAACAACCTGGTGGCCCAGGTCAACCGGCCCTTGCGGGGTTCCTACCGGATCGCGTTGCTGTCGTTGAAGGGTGGCGTGGGCAAGACCACCATCGCCGCGACGCTGGGGTCCACTTTGCCTCCATCCGCGGCGACCGGGTAGTGGCCGTCGACGCCAACCCCGATCGCGGCACCCTGAGCCAAAAGATCCCGTTGGAGACGGCGGCGACGGTGCGGCAGCTGCTGCACGACGCCGGAACCATCGAGCGCTACAGCGATGTCCGCCGTTACACCTCAAAGGGTCCGAGCGGGTTGGAAGTGCTGGCGTCGGAAAGCGATCCGGCCGTCTCGGACATGTTCGGCGCCGACGACTACGGCCGCACCCTGGAAATCCTGGAGCGGTTCTACGGCCTGGTGTTAGCGGACTGCGGCCCCGGCCTGCTGCACTCGGTGATGTCGTCGGTGCTGGAAAATGCCGATGTTCTGCTCGTGGTCAGCTCGGGGTCGATCGACGGCGCGCGCAGCGCATCGGCGACGCTGGACTGGCTTGACGCGCACGGCCACGAAGAGATGGTCCGCAATTCGATCGCGGTCATCAACGGGGTGCGACCCCGCACGGGCAAGGTCGACATGAACAAGGTGATCGATCACTTCTCGCGCCGCTGCCGCGCCGTGCGGCTGGTCCCGTTCGACCCGCACCTCGAGGAGGGCGCCGAGATCAGTCTGGATCGGTTGCAGCGGGGGACCCGTGAAGCGCTCACCGAGCTGGCGGCCGTCGTCGCCGAGGGGTTCCCCGGTGACCAGCGCAATCCGGGTATCGCGTAGCGGGGGTTCTAGCGAGGGTTGTCCCCGTGACCTAATCGCCGCAAGAAGTCCGGATCGTCGTCGGGTCCGATAACGCGAGTCTTCGGCCGGTGGACTTGTGAGCGCGCGGCGCGCCAGCCAAAGTAGATCAGCGTCCCGAGGATCAGGACCAGCAGCAGGTAGAGCACTCAACACCTCCTCCGAGCGAATATACCGTGGCCGTAGGCTCGAGCCGTGCCGAAGGGTCTGGCGACAACAGCACCGGGGACCGCCTCGCGGAGCGCGCCGGAAATCGCGTGGTCGTCGACGTTTTGCTCTATGCGGCGGCGCGGTTGCTGCTGGTGATCGTGCTCAGCGCCGCCATCTACGGGGTCGCGCGGTTGCTGGGGATCACCCAGTTCCCCGTCGTGGTCGCAGTGCTGTTCGCTCTGATCATCGCGATGCCGTTGGGCATCTGGCTGTTCGGCCCGCTGCGCCGGCGCGCTACCGCCGGGCTTGCGATAGCCGGCGAACGGCGGCGAAGGGAACGCGAGCAACTGCGGGCCCGGCTGCGCGGCGAGGATCCACCCGGCGAGACGCCTGACGACGAGTGAGGTCAGCCGACGCCCGGCGGCATCCGGACGACCTGTGCGGCGTAGGTCAGGCCCGCGCCGTAACCGATCAGCAGGGCCAGATCGCCGGGCTTGGCCGCCCCGGTTTCCAGTAGCTCGGCCATCGCCAAGGGAATGGAAGCCGCCGACGTGTTTCCGGTGTGCTCAATGTCGTTGGCGACGACCGTATCCGGCCGCAACTTAAGGTTCTTGGCCAGGATTTCATTGATTCGGGTGTTGGCTTGATGCGGTACGAACACGTCTATATCATCGGGTCCGACCCCCGCCGCGTCCAGCGCCCGTCGACCGACGTCGCCCATCTGGAATGCCGCCCAACGGAACACCGCGGGACCTTCGAGACGCACGAACGGCCTTGGGCCGCTTGGATTTTGTGCGAAAGTGATCCAGTCGATGTCCTGGCGAATGGCGTTGGCCCCCTCACCCTCGCTACCCGCAATCGTCGGTCCAATGCCCTGAACGGGTGTCTCGCCCACCACCACCGCGGCCGCGCCGTCGGCGAAGATGAAGCAGTTGCCGCGGTCGCTCATGTCTATTGTGGGGGAAAGTTTTTCCGTGCCGACCACCAACATCTTGGCGGCGGCTCCGCCCCGGATCATGTCGGCCGCCGCGCCAAGCGCGTATCCGAATCCGGCGCACCCCGCCGAGATGTCGAACCCGAGAACACCTTTGGCGCCCAGCGCCGATGCGACCATCGGGGCGGCCGGTGGGGTTTGGAGGAAATGGGTGTTGGTGGTGACGATCACGCCATCGATGTCGGCCGGAGCCAGTGCGGCGATTGACAGTGCACGCCGGCAGGCCTCGGTCGCCATGGAAGCGGCGGATTCGTCGTCAGCGGCGAATCTGCGCGTCTTGATTCCGGTTCGGGAATAGATCCACTCGTCGGAAGAATCGATGTTCTCGCAGATCTCGTCGTTGCTGACCACACGTTCGGGTCGGTAAGCGCCGACGCTGAGCATTCCGACGTTCTTCGGCCCACTGCTCGTGGCGATCTGACTCATGCAGGTCCTTGTCTGGGTGGGTGCGGCCTGCATCGACTGTATGCCGTATTGGTCCGGGCCTGAAGGCGCAAGTAGCCAATGGCGCGCGGCGGGTGTCAACGTTTATTGACACGGCCGCGCGTGTCAAGATATATTGACGCCCATGACTGACTTGTCCGACGTGTCCCACCCCGAATTGGGGCCGGCCGCCGACGCGGCGGGCAACGCCGACCCGGCGGTCGGGCTACGCGCGGTGCGTGCGCTGCAGCGACTGCAGGAGCGCCTCGAGGCGATCCACGTCGCCAACGCGCGCGAGCAGGGCTGGAGTTGGCAGGCCATCGCCGAGGCCCTTGGCGTGAGCCGGCAGGCCGTGCATCAGAAGTACAACCGGAGGAGATGACGCATGTTCGAACGCTTTACCCGTCACGCCCGCGTTGCCGTCGTACTCGCCCAGGAGGAGGCCCGCGAGCTGCGCACCCGCGAAATCGCGCCGCAGCACCTGCTGCTCGGGATCCTGCAGGCGGCCGGCAATGACCTGTCCGCCGCGGTGAGCGGATACGGCTTGACGACCGATGTGGTGCGGGCACGGTTGATTGAGGCTGCCCCGAAAACCGACGAGTCGTTCGACTCGGACGCGGACGCGGACGCCGACGCGCTGCGCGCCATCGGCATCGATCTGGCGGCCGTGCGCGACAGCGTGGCACGCACCTTCGGCGCCGACGCGTTCGACAACGCGCTATCCAGGTCGGGCCGGCGGCGCGGCCGGCAGCGCCGGTCCAGCCACCTCCCGTTCAACCGTGCCGCCAAGAAGTCCCTCGAGCTGGCGGTGCGAGAAACGTTGGCCCACAAGGACAACGAGATCGGCTGCGAGCACCTGCTGTTGGGCATTCTGCGCAGCGGCGACAAGGCGGCCATCGGACTGATCACCGAGCACGTCTACACCGCGCAGTTGCGCGCATCGATCCTCGCGCTGCTGGACAGGGCGGCCTAGCGGGCGGGTTGCATCAGGTGTGCGTCCGCGGCGACGACACGCCGGCGGACTCCGCCGTGAGCGCACGGCCAAAGCCGTGAGTGCGCTCTCAGGCGGCCAGCGCCAGCGCCGCCGCCACCGCGGTCGCCCAGACCAGCATCGTCAGTCCGGTGTCCCGCAGCACCGGTATCAGGTCGGGCCCGCCGCGGCCGGATCGCACGGGCCGCACGGCGCGCAGGGCCAGCGGCGTGGCCACCAATCCGACGGCGCACCACGGCGTCGCCACCATCAGCGCGAGGGTCAATACCCCGGCGGTCGCCAGCAGCGCCTGGTACAGGATCCGGGTGCGGGCATCGCCCAGCCGTACGGCAAGGGTGATCTTTCCAGACCGCGCGTCGGTGGGGATATCCCGCAGATTGTTGGCCACCAGGACCGACGACGACAGCGCGCCCACCGACGCCGCCAGCGCCAGCCCCACCCAGTCCACCCGTAACGCCTGGGTGTACTCGGTGCCGAGCACGGCGACCAGCCCGAAGAACACGAACACCGCGACCTCGCCAAAGCCCGTATAGCCGTAGGGTTTTGACCCGCCGGTGTACAGCCAGGCCCCGGCGATGCAGGCGACGCCGACCAGGATCAGCCACGGCGCGCTCAGCAGCGCCAGCGCCAGGCCGGCCACGGCGCCGACCGTCAGGCTCGTCACCGCCGCGGTCAATACCGATCGCGGGGTGGCCAGCCGCGAGCCGACCAGGCGCACCGGGCCGGCCCGCTCGTCGTCGGTGCCACGGATGCCGTCGGAGTAATCGTTGGCGTAATTGACGCCGATGATCAGCGCCACCGCGACCGCCAGCGCCAGCAGTGCTTTCCACCACACCGCGGAGTGCAGCCACGCCGCGGCGCCGGTACCCGCGACGACCGGCGCCACCGCGTTGGGCAGCGTCCGCGGTCGCGCACCCGAGATCCACTGCGCAAAACTGGCCACCAAAACATCCTGCCAGGGTGCGGGCCCGGGATTTCCAAGCCCCGCACCCGCGACCAAACGCGGCGATGCACAACAATGGGCGGATGCTCGGAGTCATCGGCGGCAGCGGCTTCTACACCTTCTTCGAGTCCGAAACCCACAACATCGACGTGCACACCCCGTACGGCCGCCCCAGCGCCCCGGTGACGGTGGGCGTCATCGGCGAGCACGAGGTCGCCTTCCTGCCCCGGCACGGGGCAACGCACCAATTCTCGCCGCACACCGTGCCGTACCGGGCCAACATGTGGGCACTGCGGAAACTCGGCGTGCGGCGGGTTTTCGGCCCGTGCGCCGTGGGCAGCCTGAACCCCGACAGCGGTCCGGGTGCGATGGTGGTGCCCGACCAGCTGGTCGATCGCACCACCGGCCGGGCCGACACCTATTTCGACTCCGGCGCCGTCCATGTCGACTTCGCCGACCCGTACTGCCCGACGTTGCGCGCCGCGGTCACCGGCCTGCCCGGCGTGGTCGACGGCGGCACCATGGTGGTGATCCAGGGGCCGCGCTTTTCCACCCGGGCGGAAAGCCGGTGGTTCGCCTCCGCCGGGTTTTCTTTGGTCAACATGACCGGATATCCGGAGGCCGTGCTGGCGCGGAACTCGAAATATGCTATGCTGCAATCGGTTTAGTGACCGACCTGGACGCCGGTGTCAGCGGCTGGCGAGGGCGTGAAGGCCGTCGAGGTGTTCACTCAATTCGAAAAGAACATCGAGCTGTTCAAAAGGCTGGTGCGCGCGGCGATCGGCCGGGTCGACGTCGAGCGCACGTGCACGCACTGCGTGTCGCACACCGGCGTCACGTTGCCGACGAGCTGCCATGAGAGTGTTGGTGACTGGCGCGGCCGGTTTGATCGGGACGGCCGTGGACGCGGCGCTGCGGGCGGCGGGTCACAACGTGGTCGCCGTCGACGCGCTGCTGCCGGCAGCGCGCGGGCCAAACCCGTTGTTACCGAAGGGATGTCGACAGATCGACGTCCGCGATGGCGGAGCGCTGGCCCCGCTGCTGAACGGTGTGGACCTGGTATGTCATCAGGCCGCGATGGTGGGCGCCGGCGTGGACGCCGCCGACGCGCCCGCCTACGGCGCCCACAACGATTTCGCCACCACGGTGCTACTGGCGCAGATGTTCGCCGCCGGGGTGCGCCGCCTGGTGCTGGCGTCGTCGATGGTGGTCTACGGCCAGGGCCACTACACCTGCGCCGACCACGGACCGGTCGACCCGCCGCCGCGGCGGCACGCAGACCTCGACGCCGGGATCTTCGAACACCGTTGTCCGGTCTGCGGTCTCGACCTGACGTGGCTGTCGGTCGACGAGGATGCCGCCCTGCGGCCGCGCAGCCTGTATGCGGCCAGCAAGGCGGCGCAGGAGCATTACGCGCTGGCGTGGTCGGAGGCGACGGGTGGCTCGGTGGTGGCGTTGCGCTACCACAACGTGTACGGCCCCGGGATGCCGCGCGACACCCCATATTCCGGGGTGGCGGCGATCTTCCGCTCGGCATTGGAAAAAGGCAAGCCACCAAGGGTTTTCGAAGACGGCGGTCAGATGCGTGACTTCGTCCACGTCGACGATGTGGCCGCCGCCAACCTCGCGGCGACGGCTGAGCGCGACGGCTTCACCGCGGTCAACGTCTGCTCCGGGCGGCCGATCTCGATCTTCGAGGTGGCCTCCGCACTGTGCGACGCGCGCAGGGATGTCAGTGGCTCGGTGTCCCCGGTGATCACCGGCCAGTATCGCAGCGGCGACGTGCGCCATATCGTCGCCGATCCCGGCCGGGCCGCCGAGATATTGGGGTTCCGTGCGGCCATCGATCCGCACGACGGCTTGCGCGAATTCGCGTTCGCGCCTTTGCGTTGACTCGTTCTACGGCGAATCCTCCGGCGGCCGGAAGATCCTCGGCTTCTGGGTGGGGATCTGCCGGGTGGCGGAATCTTGGTCTTCCGGGCCCCGGAAGACCCGCGGCGACCCGGCCACCTGCGGCATCGCGGTGGTAGCGGACTCCGTGCCGGCACGGGTGCCGCCGGTCGGGATGCGTGTCGTCGCCGCCGCCGACGGGGGGGCGGCGCGGCCGACAGGGATCCGCGTCGTCGCCGGTTCCGAGCGCGGCTCCGTGTCCGAGCGCGGCCCGGTGTCCGAGCGCGGCCCGGCGCCCGCCGGGACGGCGCGCTTGCGGGCTACCCGGCGCTTTTGGCTTTGCCGTCGTCGCTCGCCGAGGTAACCGGTGATGATCGCCGCCGCGAAGATGCACAGGGCCAGCACACACAGCGCCACATCGAAGGTGCTGGTGATCTGCTGGGCGAGGTCGTTTCCGTAGACGGGGTTCTGTGGAGGGGAATTGGGTGAATCTACGAACCGCGGCGCCAGCGCGACGCCCACGATGACGCGCGAGATGCCCAGCGTGGCAACAAGTCCGCACAGGGACGAGATCAGCCTCGCGGACACCGAATGATTGAGGAGGTTGATCCGCAGCCAGGTCGCAAGCACCGCGGTGGCCAGGTCGAAGGCGGCCAGCACCATGCTGTCGTATCGCGAGAACGGGTAGTCCAGCGTCACGGCGACGACGAGGTCGGTGACCCTCATGACCGTCGACCCCAGGCACCATACGGCGATGAGCAGCAAGCCGTTTCGGGCCGCCGCCCGCCAGACGTTCGTCGCCGGCGTGTCCCGGAGGGCGAGCAATGCCGCCGGCGCGAAAATGGCGGCGGCCGCCGCCCACGCCAGATAGCCCTCGAATCCGACCCCCGCCGTCGACGTGTTCTGCGCTATGCCGTGGAATGCGTCGATGTCACGACCGACGGGAAGGGCCCACACGAGGATCCCGGCGAACAGCGTCGACGCGCCGAGCGCCACGGCCGCCAGCCGAGAATCCTTGGTGCCGCGCAGAAGCCATCTGGAGCCGATCAGGACGGCCAGCAACGCCACCACGCCGTACACCACGGCGGTCGCGATGACCGCGACGTTCTGCTTGCCGAAGTCGGACGAACCGTCCGTGCCGTGCAGCGCGTACCTCAGCCGCCAGTACAGGTTGAAGCAGAAGCTCAGCGCCGCACCCACCATCGACGCGTAGCCAATGATCCGCGCCCGTGATGGCGGATGCGTGGGCAGGCCGGCCGATCTTCTTCTGGACCCTGGTACGCGGGCCCGGCGCGAGCGGCCGCCGTTGCTGAGGAACCTGTGGACCATCCTCGGCAAGGTTTTCCTCGTCGCCGTCGCCCTGGACGTAGTTTACCAGCTCATCGTTCTCCAGTGGATTTATCCAGTGGAGACGCTGATCGTGGCGACCATGCTTGCTCTTTGTTCCCTGCGTGGTGGTTCGGGCTATTG